>NZ_HG917868.1:0-1458932 GCF_000577895.1 Clostridium bornimense | reverse complement strand
CTTCTGTTCAATTTTGAAAGATCATAGAATCTTTCAAAATTATATGTTCGCTAGAAGCGAGCAGTACGAGGAAGCAAGGAACGAATGAGCGAATAATACTTATGTATATGAGCGAAATGAGTGACGTAGCTGACGAAGTAATGCGAAGCTTATAGTAGAGCAGATTGTTCTTTGAAAATTGCATAGTTACAATAAAGACTTTAAAATCTATTATAGATTTACTGATTTATATACCTATACTAATCTAGTAAAGATTGTATAGATTTATTCGCTAGAAACAAGCAGTACGAGGAAGCAAGGAGCGAATGAGTGAACAATACTTTTGTATGTGAACGAAATGAGCGACGTAGCTGACGAAGTAATGCGCAGTTTATAGTAGAATAAATGATAGGTCAAGCTACAAAGGGCGCAGGGCGAATGCCTTGGCACTAGGAGCCGATGAAGGACGTGATAAGCTGCGATAAGCTGTGGGTAGCCGCACATAGGCCGTGATCCACAGATTTCCGAATGGGGAAACCCACATGAGAAACCTCATGTATCCTTAAGTGAATACATAGCTTAAGGAAGGTAACCCGGGGAACTGAAACATCTAAGTACCCGGAGGAAGAGAAAGAAACATCGATTTTCTGAGTAGCGGCGAGCGAAACGGAAAGAGCCCAAACCAAGAGCTTGCTCTTGGGGTTGCGGACAGTTCATAAATACTTTGGAATTCTAGTCGAAGACAACTGGAAAGTTGCACCGCAGAATGTAATAGTCATGTAGGCGAAAGAACGAAAAAGTCAGAACTGATCCAGAGTACCACGAGACACGTGAAACCTTGTGGGAAGCAGGGAGGACCACCTCCCAAGGCTAAATACTACCTAGTGACCGATAGTGAAGCAGTACCGTGAGGGAAAGGTGAAAAGAACCCCGGGAGGGGAGTGAAATAGAACCTGAAACCCTGTGCCTACAACCGGTCGAAGCACCTTATGTGTGTGACGACGTGCTTTTTGTAGAACGAGCCAACGAGTTACGGTATGCAGCAAGGTTAAGTACTTATGGTACGTAGCCGAAGGGAAACCAAGTCTGAATAGGGCGACTAGTTGCATGCTGTAGACCCGAAACCGGGTGACCTATCCATGGCCAGGTTGAAGCGAGGGTAAAACCTCGTGGAGGACCGAACCACGTTGGTGTTGAAAAACCATGGGATGAGCTGTGGATAGCGGAGAAATTCCAATCGAACTCGGAGATAGCTGGTTCTCCTCGAAATAGCTTTAGGGCTAGCGTCTGGTAAATTAAGTGATGGAGGTAGAGCACTGAATGGGCTAGGGGGCCGCGAGGCTTACCGAACCTTATCAAACTCCGAATGCCATACACTTGTACCCAGGCAGTCAGACTGCGAATGATAAGATCCGTAGTCAAAAGGGAAACAGCCCAGACCGTCAGCTAAGGTCCCTAAATGTAGATTAAGTGGTAAAGGATGTGAGGTTTCTAAGACAACTAGGATGTTGGCTTAGAAGCAGCCACTCATTTAAAGAGTGCGTAATAGCTCACTAGTCGAGAGACCTTGCGCCGAAAATGTCCGGGGCTAAAATCTACTACCGAAGCTACGGACTCCTAACGGAGTGGTAGAGGAGCTTCCTGTATGGGCTGAAGTCGTACCGAAAGGAGCGGTGGACTGTACAGGAGTGAGAATGTTGGCATAAGTAGCGAGAATTGAGTGAGAATCTCAATGGCCGAAAATCTAAGGTTTCCTGGGGAAGGCTCGTCCGCCCAGGGTTAGTCGGGACCTAAGCCGAGGCCGAAAGGCGTAGGTGATGGACAATCGGTTGATATTCCGATACTACCAAATGACGTTATTACCAATGGAGTGACGCAGGAGGATAGGGTGTGCAGACTATTGGATGTCTGTCTAAGCACTTAGACATGTCTCTAGGCAAATCCGGAGACTAAGTTGAGGTGTGATGGGGAGCTCGTATGAGCGAAGTACCTGATTCCACGCTGCCAAGAAAAGCTTCTAGGGAGGAGTTTGGTACCCGTACCGCAAACCGACACAGGTAGATGAGGAGAGAATCCTAAGGCCAGCGGAAGAATTGCAGTTAAGGAACTCGGCAAATTGACCCCGTAACTTCGGGAGAAGGGGTGCCTACAGAAATGTAGGCCGCAGAGAATAGGCCCAAGCAACTGTTTAGCAAAAACACAGGTCTCTGCTAAAGCGAAAGCTGATGTATAGGGGCTGACGCCTGCCCGGTGCTGGAAGGTTAAGGGGATCACTTAGCGCAAGCGAAGGTGTGAACTTAAGCCCCAGTAAACGGCGGCCGTAACTATAACGGTCCTAAGGTAGCGAAATTCCTTGTCGGGTAAGTTCCGACCCGCACGAATGGCGTAATGATTTGGGCACTGTCTCAACTGCAAATCCGGCGAAATTGTAGTACCAGTGAAGATGCTGGTTACCCGCGATTGGACGGAAAGACCCCGTAGAGCTTTACTGTAGCTTAGCATTGAGATTTGGTATTGTCTGTACAGGATAGGTGGGAGACTAGGAAGCATGGGCGTCAGCCTGTGTGGAGTCATCCTTGGGATACCACCCTGACAGTACTGAATTTCTAACCGGAGGCCTTGAATCAGGTCACGGGACATTGTTAGGTGGGCAGTTTGACTGGGGCGGTCGCCTCCTAAAAAGTAACGGAGGCGCCCAAAGGTTCCCTCAGAACGGTCGGAAATCGTTCGAAGAGTGCAAAGGCAGAAGGGAGCCTGACTGCGACACTTACAAGTGGAGCAGGGACGAAAGTCGGGCTTAGTGATCCGGTGGTTCCTCGTGGGAGGGCCATCGCTCAACGGATAAAAGCTACCTCGGGGATAACAGGCTGATCTCCCCCAAGAGTCCACATCGACGGGGAGGTTTGGCACCTCGATGTCGGCTCGTCGCATCCTGGGGCTGTAGTAGGTCCCAAGGGTTGGGCTGTTCGCCCATTAAAGCGGCACGCGAGCTGGGTTCAGAACGTCGTGAGACAGTTCGGTCCCTATCCGTCGCGGGCGTAGGAAATTTGAGAGGAGCTGTCCTTAGTACGAGAGGACCGGGATGGACTGACCTCTGGTGTACCAGTTGTTCCGCCAGGAGCACAGCTGGGTAGCTATGTCGGGAAGGGATAAACGCTGAAAGCATCTAAGCGTGAAGCCCACCTCAAGATAAGATTTCCCATGACGTTAAGTCAGTAAGACCCCTGGAAGACTACCAGGTTGATAGGTCAGAGGTGTAAGTGTGGTAACATATTTAGCTGACTGATACTAATAGGTCGAGGGCTTGTCCAATGTATATAAAAAAGTTTATTGTAGCATGCAATTTTGAAAGAACAATATCTTTCAAATCTGGTGATGATGCCTCTAAGGGATACACCCGTTCCCATACCGAACACGATGGTTAAGCCTCAGAGGGCCGATGGTACTGCACGGGAGACTGTGTGGGAGAGTAGGATGTTGCCAGGTAATGATCCGTAGTAGCTCAATGGTGGAGCATTCGGCTGTTAACCGACAGGTTGGAGGTTCGAGCCCTCTCTACGGAGCCAAAAGAGATTAGTATTTTACTAATCTCTTTTTTTATATGTAATTTAATGGTGGTTAACAGTATAGATAAATGATATAATAATTTACGTAATCATTTTCATTAAATGTTGTATAAAAGAGAGGGCGTTATGGAAAAAATATATGAATTAGGGAAATCAAGTTGGAGAACTATTGAAGAAGGAAATGAATTTTCTTGGATGATAGGAAATGGAATTGGGGGATATTCCAATAACACTATAATAGGTGGAGGAGCTACAGCATTTCATAGCTATCTTGTTGCATCATTAAATCCACCTGTAAATAGAGTATCTCTTTTCACAAGAACTCAAGAGGAAATAATGATTGGAAATAATATAATAGATTTAACTTCACAGCAATATGTTAATAGCTCAAAAAATGGACAAATATATTTGGAAAGATTTACATTTGATACTATTCCAGAATACACTTATAGAGTAGATGATACATATATAAAAAAGAGCATAGCTATGGAATATGGTCATAATACTGTTGTAGTATGTTATGAAATTGAAAATGGTATGGAAGATTCTAAATTAAAAATTGTGCCATTGTTTAACTATAGACAAGCTGGTGAGCTTAGTGAGAAATCAGAATTAAAATTTGATATGGAGTTAAAAGATAGAATATTAAAATTGACACCTAAAGATAATGAAGAATTAAGTATAAGCTTTTATATATCTGAGGGTGAATTTTATGATAGGAGTTTGATTCCTACTACAATGGCTACTCCAAATTATTTATTTGAAGAAAATAACTATTATAAGATTGATAATAGAACAGGATCATTGGGAGTAGACAATCATTTTACACCTTATGAAATAAATATAAAACTTAAGTCATTTGAAAAGAAAAGATTTTATATAAAATGTACAATTGAAGAAATTGATGATAAAGATGGTTTTACTATATTAGAAGAATATAAAGATAGAGTAGAAAAGATAGTGGAAAAAGCTGGTTATGATGATAATTTTATAAATAATCTTATAAAATCAGGAGATCATTTTATAGTAAATAGAAATAGTACTGGTTTAAAAACTATTCTAGCTGGATATCCATGGTTTACTGATTGGGGAAGAGATACTATGATTGCTTTTGAGGGATTAGTTTTAGTACCTAAAAGATTTAAAGAGGCAGAGGAAATCTTAGAGTCATTTGCGAGATATGTTAAAAATGGATTGATACCTAATTTATTTCCAGCAGAAAACACACCACCGGAATATAATACAGTAGATGCATCTTTGTGGTATTTTCAAGCTGTTTATAAATATCTTAAATATTCTAAAAGCACAGATAGTTATGATTTTGTTAGAGAAAAAATATATCCTAAGCTTATAGAAATTTTTAAGGCATATTCTACTAATACTGATTTTTCAATTGGTATGGATAGTGATGGGCTAATATTTGCTGGAGATGGATTGGATCAAGTTACTTGGATGGATGTACGAGTAGGAGATTTAGTTGTAACGCCAAGGCATGGAAAACCAGTAGAGATAAATGCATTATGGTATAATGCATTACATATATTGGAGAGGCTATCAATTGAGTTTGGTGAAGAGTATAGTATATACTCTGAATTAGTTTTAAAAGTAAAAAAATCATTTAATGATAAGTTTTGGAATGAAGAAAAAAATTGTTTATATGATGTTATTGAAGAATATGATGATAAAATACGTCCAAATCAAATATGGGCAGTAGCACTTCCTTTCTCTATATTAGATGATGAAAAAGAAAAGAAAGTTGTAGATACAGTTTATAAGTATTTATATAATACATATGGATTAAGAAGTCTTTCATATATGGATAAAGATTATAAAGGGAAATACATTGGAAAATTAATTGATAGAGATTGTGCATATCATATGGGAACTACTTGGGCATATTTAATTGGTGGGTTTATTACTGCATATTGTAAGGTTAATAATCACTCTAAAGAGGCAATTGAAAAGGCTAAAGAAATGTGTTATTTATTCCAAGATCATATGAGAGATGGATGTATTAATGGTATAGCAGAAATTTTTGATGGTGACTTTCCATCTACTAGTAGGGGATGTTATTCACAAGCTTGGAGTGTTGCTGAGGTACTAAGAGCATATGCATCTGATGTATATCCATATTTAGAGTAAGAAAAAGAGTTATTGCTCAATAAATTAATATTGTGCAATAGCTCTTTATTTATTTTTCAGTATTAATGATACATTTATTGTCCTTTATAATAACATCTATAGTGCCATTAATGTCTGTTCTAAAAATATTTTTCTCTGTATATTTATTAAGAGTAGCTAATGTAGCTTTAGAAGGATGATTATAATTGTTATATTTACCTACAGAAATAATAGAAAAGTCTGGGGATACTTTTTTTACAAAATCTTCACTAGAAGAAGTATTACTGCCATGATGACCTACTTTTAGAAAATTACAATTAATATTTTCAGAAATAAGTTGATTTTCGATTTCTTTTTCTGCATCACCCATAAATAGAAAAGTGTATTTTTCAAAAGAAATTTTAATCACTATAGAAAAATTATTATCATTGTTATAGTTATCACTTTTAGGTGATAGAACTTTTATATTTGCATAATTTGAGAAGTCAAGATTTGTTGGGGAGTTAATTAAGAAAGTTTTATTTGATTTGTTTTTAATAAGTTCTAATAATGATAAAAATTCTTCGTTTTCTGAGTCAATTGTAGAAGTATAGAAATTGTGTATTTTAAAATTAGTAACTATAGCATCTAATCCTCCAAAATGATCTTTATGAGGATGTGTTAGTATTAAGTGATCTATTGAATTAACTCCACGTTTTTTTAAAGAATATACTAGAGATTTTTTTGTATCTTCGTCACCTCCATCAATAAGTATTGTAGTATCAGGCGCTTTTATAAGTATTGAATCTGCAGATTCTACATTGAAAAATGTTACTGATAGCTCTGGTTCTAAAGTTCCAGAATCACTAATAAAAAATGGAAATAAAATCAAAAGTAAAATGTAAACTTTCTTCATAGTAGCAATTATAGACAAATAATATATAAATTAGTCATGTTGAAAAAAACGTTAGAAAAAGGTATAATCAAGTATAAATTTAATAAGAAAGGACATAATTATGAGATTAATAAAGTATGTTAGATTATCGTTTTTAATGATATCAGTTTATTTTTTAGGTATTAGAGTTGATAAGAGATTAAAAAATGGTGAAGATATAGAAGATTATATCTATACTGAAGTAAATAAGTGGGCAAAACAACTTAATAAAATTGTCGGAGTAGATATTACTGTAGAGGGAAAAGAAAATCTTCCAGAAGGAAATTGTTTTTTTGTTTCTAACCATCAAAGCTATTTTGATATTATGACTATTCTTGCATCAATTGAAAAACCTTTAGGGTTCATTGCTAAGCAGGAGCTTAAAACAATGCCTATAGCAGGAAAGTGGATGGAAAGAATAAGATGTAAATTTTTAAATAGAGAAAACCCAAGAGAAGCAATTAAGACTATGAATGAAGCAGCTGAAGAGCTAAATAGAGGATACTCAATGGTTATATTCCCAGAAGGTACAAGAAGCAGAGGTGGAGAAATAGCAGAATTCAAAAAAGGTAGTTTAAAGATTGCAACAAAAGCTAAAGATGTACCAATAGTTCCATTAACTATAGAGGGAACTTATAATGCATTAGAGAAAAATGGATTAAATAGTGCAAAAGTTAAGCTTGTAATAGACAAACCTATATATATAAAAGATTATTCTAAAGAACAATTAAATGAATTAGCTAAACAATGTTATGATATAATAAAAAGTAATCATGACAAAATGTAAGAGATAAAAGTGATAGCTTATGAAAGAGTTATCACTTTTTTATTGAAAAAAGTAATATATATATAATAAGGAGAAACCTATGAATAAAGATAATATATGTGAGATTTTAGAAAAAAATAATGTTGATATTTTAAGTGAAGAAGAAAATATTATAAATATAATATATGAATTTGATGATGTAGAGATTGCAAGTTCAAAATCATTTTGTGAAAATGATGAAGAAATAGAGAACTTTCTTGTAGAATTAGCTGAAGATAATTTGACGGAAATATTAGAGGAAATTGAAGAGGAATTAGGAGTAATATGTAAGTTAAGAAAGACGGAATATAGCTATTTAAGCTACATTAAGTATTCATTGGAATTAACTTACACTAATTAATATAGATAAAGGTATTGATTTTTTATATTTCTTTGATATAATTTGTTTATAAATCCTGAAATGTTCGATGGATCTATAATTGTTCAACCTACAGATTAATTCCGGGATTATCGACATAATTATGGAAGTGGAGCTTTGTATCAGAAAGTTGACTGAAGTAATTTGAGATAAACCCACCTGCTAGAGTGCGGGTGTGAACAAATAGATTACCGGCATTTTGGGATTTTTATTTATTATATAGTATATTTTATAAAATAACTTTATAAAATATAGGAAACAATATATAATTATTTGTAAAGGTTAACTATTAAGGAATGGGGATATGTTTATGAGTGTAAAAATAAATAAACTTATTGAAGATATGAAATTAGAAGTTTTAGTAGAAGGAAATCCAAATGTAGAGATATCCGTTAGTGACATAAATAGACCAGGTCTACAATTTTCCGGATTTTACAATTATTTTGCTAATGAACGAATTCAAATTGTTGGTAATGCAGAGTGGAGTTTTTTAGATACTTTAAGGGAAGAACTAAGGGTAAAAAGACTTAAAAAGTTTTTTAAATATTCTGTGCCATGTATAATTATAGCAAGAAATTTAAAGTGTCATAAAGAGTTGTTAGAAGAAGCAATAAATAACAATACATGGTTATTACAAACAGAAATGTCCACTACAAGATGTATAAATAAATTAATGAACTATTTAGATAAAGAAATGGCGCCGGAAACTCGAATTCATGGAGTACTTGTAGATATTTATGGTATAGGTATTTTAATTACTGGAGAAAGTGGTATAGGAAAAAGTGAAGCAGCATTAGAGCTTATTAAGAGAGGTCATAGACTAGTAACTGATGATGCTGTAGATATAAAGAATATAGATGGAATTCTATATGGAAGTAGTCCATACATAACAGAAGGAATGTTAGAAGTAAGAGGAATGGGTATTATTGATATACCTGCATTATATGGATTGAGTTCAGTATTAAACGAAAAGACTATTGATTTAGTAATTTATATTGAACAATGGAAAGATGGCAGAGATTACGATAGACTTGGTATTCAAAATAAGACTATGGATATCTTAGGTATTAATGTAGATAAGATAGTGATACCAATAAGACCAGGAAGAAATATAGCAGTAATCATAGAAGCCGCTGCTGCTAATTATAGATATAAATTTAATATGAAAGAATCTTCAGTTGAAAAGATTGAAAGAAGAGTTGAGGAGTCTATTAGTGATAGTAGAAAGTAAAAAACTTATCAGGAAGCATATTTTAGAAGAGAGAAGAAATATTTCTAAGCATGAAAAAGAAGAAAAGGATAAAAAAATCTTAACTGATATAATATCTTCGAAAGAATATAAAGAAGCTAAAAAAATTTTTATATATGTTTCCTTAAAAGATGAAGTTGATACTATTGAATTGATAAGGGCGGCATTGGGAGATAATAAAGAAGTATTTGTTCCATATGTCATTTCTAAAAAGGAAGGAATGATTGCTGTTAAAATTCAATCCTTGGAAGATTTGGAAAGTGGCAGTTATGGAATATTAGAACCTAAAGATATAAGTAACACTATTAGAGATAAAAATCAGTTAGATTTAATAATTGCTCCAGCAGTAGCAATAACTAAAACAGGATATAGAATTGGATATGGTGGAGGATTTTATGATAGATTCCTGCAAGATATAGGGGAAAATACAGTAGCAATTGTTATTGTATATGAAGAGCAGGTTATAGATGATATACCAGTAGAGCCTCATGATTATATATTTACTAATGTAATATATGCTTAGTATTTAGTGGCATAATTACAACAAATAATGTAAAATATATAAGTAGACGTAACAAGGAGGATGAAATATATGAGTGAGAAAATTGATTTAGGTTTAGTAAAAAAATATGAATATGCTTGGGATAAATACTCTGACAGTGATTTAAAAGATGTATTTTCTTTTAGTGAAAGATATAAAAAATTTATGTCACAATGTAAAACAGAAAGAGAATGTGTTACTGAATTTATAAGTATAGCTGAAGAATATGGATTTAAAAATTTAGAAGATTTAATAAAAAATAATACTTCACTAAATAGTGGAGACAAAGTATATTATAATAACAAGGAAAAATCGGTAGTATTTTACATAGTAGGTAATGAGCCTATAGAAAAAGGATTGAATATATTAGGAGCACATATTGATTCACCAAGAATAGATTTAAAACAAAATCCATTATATGAAGAAAGTGACTTAGCTTTATTTGAAACTCATTATTATGGTGGGATAAAAAAATATCAATGGGTTGCAATACCATTGGCTATTCATGGTACTGTTATAAAAAAAGATGGATCAAAAGTTAACATAGTTATTGGTGAAGATGATAATGATCCTGTATTTAATATATCTGATTTACTAATACATTTAAGTGGAGATCAAATGGCAAAAACAGCATCTAAAGTTATCGATGGTGAAGCTATGAACTTATTGGTCGGTTCTATTCCAATTAAAAATAAAGATGAGAAGAATAGAGTTAAGATAAACATCTTAAAAATTATAAAGGATAAATATGATATAGATGAAGAAGATTTTGTTTCATCAGAAATAGAACTAGTTCCATCTGGAAAGGCTAGAGATTTAGGTTTAGATAGATCTATGGTTATAGCATATGGCCAAGATGATAGAATATGTGCATATACTGGATTTGAAGCAATATGTAATATTAATAAACCAAGAAAGACAGTTACATTAATTCTTGCAGATAAAGAAGAAGTTGGATCTATTGGAAACACTGGTATGCATGGAAGATTCTTTGAAAATTCTTTATGTGAAATAATGAATTTAAAAGGCGAATATAATGAGATACATTTAAGAAGAGCTCTTAGTAATTCAAAGATGTTATCTGCAGATGTAACTGCTGCATTTGATCCAAATTTCCCATCAGTAGCAGAAAAAAGAAATTCAGCTTATTTTGGAAAAGGGTTAGTTTTTTCAAAATATACTGGTAGTAGAGGAAAAAGCGGATGTAATGATGCAAATGCTGAATTTATGGGAGAACTAAGAAATATTATGAATAATAATAATGTTAGTTGGCAAACTTCAGAATTAGGAAAAGTAGATCAAGGTGGCGGTGGAACTATCGCATATATACTTGCACAATATGGAATGGAAGTAATTGATTGTGGTGTAGCATTACAAAATATGCATGCACCATGGGAAGTATCAAGTAAGGCTGATATTTATGAAACATATAGAGGATATGAAGCATTTTTAAGAGAAGCCTAAAAAAAGTTGTTTTGGGGGAATATTTTATGACAAAGATAATAACATTGGGGCCAAAAGGCACGTTTTCAGATGTTGCTACAAGCATTTACATAGGGAACTCTAATAAGGATTATGATATAGAATATAAGTCAAGTATTAATGATGTTTTTAGATCAATAGATAGTGAAGGTAAAATTGCAATAATACCTATAGAAAATTCTCTTGATGGATATGTTGATCAAGTATTAGATTTATTCTCAGATGGAAATTTGAAGATTGTTAAAGAATTAATAGTACCTGTTCATTTTGCTTTTGGTGGAAATGCTAAAAATATAGAGGAAATAAAAACTATATATGGGCAGTTTAAAACTCAAGGACAGTGTTTAAAATTCTTAAATTCCATGAAGGATGTAAAAATAATTACTACATCTAGCAATATGGAATCTTATGAAAAACTTAAAGAAGGAAAACAAAGTGAAGGAGCTATTATCCCATCACATATGTTAAAAGATAAATGTGATTTTGACTTAACAATAGGTGATGTTACAGATGCTGAAAACAATGTAACAAGATTTATTGTTGTAGCTAAAAATAATAGCGAATACGATACAAGCAAACAATATAGAACATCTATAGTTGTTCATGGAGAGGATAAGCCAGGAGAACTATCTTATATACTTAATCAGTTCTCTAGTCATGGAATAAATTTAAAATCTATAGTATCAAGACCAACTAGAAAGAAACTAGGTAGTTATTTGTTTTATATAGACATAGAAGGAAATTATCCTAATGATAGTAATGTTAAAAAGTCTATTAATGAAATTATGAAAACAAACAAGGTTTCAATTTTAGGATCATATTATACAGTATAAAAAAGAAGAAGGTTAACCTTCTTCTTTTTTACTTATAGATATTAAGTTTTTCTAAAAACGTAGATAATTCTTCTCCTTCTAAATATTTAGTCCCAATAATACCATGTTTAGTGTCAGAATTATCTTTTGTATGAAAATCAGATCCGGCAGTAGTGAATTTACCAAATCTTTTTGCCAAGTTTAAAAATCTTTTAGTATCTTCATCAGTATTTAAAATATATCTACATTCTATACCATCAAAATCTAAGTTAAATAATTGTTCAACTGGATTTTTCTTTATGAGAATAGGGTGAGCTAATACTGCAATACCATTGGATTCGTGGATTTTTTTAATACCTTCTTCTGTAGATATTTTTAAGTTAGGAACATAAGCTGGACTTTTTTTGCATAAAAAATTATCAAAAATATAGTTATAACTATATTTATAGCCACTATCAATTATAGTTCGTGCAATATGTGGTCTTGCCACTGAACCCTTAGATTTTTTATACACATCATCATAAGAAATTGATATATTAAAGTATTTTTCTAAATTAGCTACTATCTTTTTTGCTCGTTCCTTTCTATAATCAACCAATCTTTTTAAAAAATCTTGAAGTTCAGAATTCTTATATGAAGAATCATTAAAATAAGCTAAAACATGAACTGTTTCATCATTATATACTGTTGAGAGCTCAAAAGCAGGAATGACTTTTATACCTAACTTTTCACCGGTAGCTATTGCTCTATCGACACCATTAGTGGAATCATGATCTGTTAGTGCCATAATGTCAAGATTTCTATCTTTTGCTAGTGATACCAACTCTTCAGGTGTTAATGTACCATCTGAACAAGTGGAATGACTGTGAAAATCTCCTTTTGTATACATTCTTACCTCCTATATATGCTTTAATAAGATGATACACTAAAAATCCATTACTATCAAACAAGTATTTCTACTTTAAGAATATTATTAAATTTTGTATAATTATATAGAAAAGGAGATAAAAAAATGTTTTTAATGATAGATAATTATGATTCGTTTGTATATAACCTTGTTAGGTATTTTAAAGAGTTACAGGTAGATATTATAGTTAAAAGAAATGATGAAATAACAATAGATGAAATTAAGAAAATGAACTTAGAAGGAATTATAATATCTCCTGGGCCTAAAAGACCTAAAGATGCAAAAATAAGTTTAGATATAATATCTGAATTTAAAGATAAAATACCTATTTTGGGTATATGCCTAGGACACCAAGCTATTTGTTATGCTTTAGGAGGAAATGTTATCAAAGGTAAAATTCCTATACATGGGAAAATATCGAGAGTTACTCATAATAAAGAAGGACTTTTTAGAGGATTAAAAGATTCTTTTAAAGTTACTAGATATCATTCTTTAATAGTTGAAGAAGCGACGTTACCAGAAGGTTTTCAAATAGATTGTAAAAGTGAGGATGATGTCATTATGGGGATTTCACACAAAGAATATCCATTGTATGGAGTACAGTTTCATCCAGAAGCTGTTCTTACAGAATGCGGACATGATATTTTGAAGAATTATATATGTTTATGTAGGGAATGGTGGAAAAACTATGACTAAGATAAAGAGACTTAATAAATATGTTGATGAATTTGATATCTTTATGAGATTTCATGAATATAAGGATATAGCTTTTTTAGATTCTTCGCTTAAAGATAGTAGAGGAAGGTATTCTATTATAGGATTAAATAGCTATTTAAAAGTTGAAATAGATGATTATTTAAAAGTAAATGATACAATAATAGAGGAAGATTCATTCCAGTATCTAAATAAATTATTTAAAGATAATTATGAAAAAAACGATACAGAATTGCCGATAATATCAGGGGCAATAGGTTATTTTTCTTATGATTTTGGAAGAAAAATTGAAAATTTACCTACTACAGCAATTGATGATACAAATATACCTAAATGTATATTAAATTTTTATGATAATTTCATTATAATAGATAATAAAGAAAAAGAAATTTATGTAACTGCAGTTGGTAAGCTAATAGATTGTGATAGATCAATTGATAAGATAGAAAAAATAATCTATAGCGATTATATTATAGAAGATGATAAAAAAGAATATTGTATAGAGATAAAATCTAACTTCGAAAGAGATCAATATTTAAAAACCATAGATAAGGTTAAAAATTATATCGAAGAAGGAGATATTTATATATGCAATTTGACTCAAAGGTTAAAAGTTAAATCTAATAAAAAACCTATTGATGTTTTTAGTAAACTTAGAAGAATTAATCCATCACCTTTTGGAGGATATATAGACTATGATGATTTTAAAATAGTATCATCATCTCCGGAAAGGTTCTTGAGGATGAAAAATGGATATATTGAAACAGTTCCTATAAAAGGGACAAGAAGAAGAGGAAGAAATGAAGAAGAGGATAACATCCTAAGGGAAGAATTAAGAAATTCTGAAAAAGATAAAAGTGAATTATTAATGATCATAGATTTAGAAAGAAATGATCTTAGTAAAGTATGTAAGGAAAATAGTATAAAAGTAAAAGATTTATTTTCAATAGAGGAATATGCAACAGTGTTTCATTTAGTAACAAAAGTTACTGGAAAAATTAGAGAAGATAAAACAGTTATAGATCTTATTAAAGCAACTTTTCCAGGAGGTTCTATTACTGGTGCTCCCAAAGTTAGAGCAATGGAGATAATAGAAGAATTAGAAGGTGTAAGAAGAGGAATTTATACTGGAGTTATGGGCTATATTACATTTGATAATAGTTGTGATTTAAGTATTATTATAAGGACAATATTATTTAAAGAAGACTATGGTTATATAGGTGTAGGTGGTGGAATAACTTATGAATCTGATAGAGATTTTGAGTTTGAGGAAACTATACAAAAGGCAAGAGCTCTTTTAGAAGCAATGAAATAAAAGGAGATAGGGTAAGTATGAAACTGGATGAGGGATATATGTTTGGAATAGGAGCTTTTGAAACAATTCTTATAAAAGATTCAAAGGCAGTTTTTATAAATGATCATTTGAAAAGATTAAGAGATTCGTTAGATACATTATTTATAGAAAATGATATTGCTAAAAGTGATGTATTATCATATATTAGTGAAAGAAAAATCGAAAACGGAATTTTAAAAATAATGGTGTCTAATGAAAATATAATACTTTCTTTTAGAGATAATCAATATACAAAAGAAGATTACTTAAAAGGATTTAAGTTATGTATTTCAGAAGTTCTAAGAAATGAGACATCTAAGTTAACATATATAAAGTCTTTTAATTATGGCGACAATATTTTGGAAAAGAGAGCTGCCAAAGCTAAAGGCTATGATGAGCCTATATTTTTAAATACAAAGGGTTATATTTGCGAAGGAGCAACATCAAATATATTCTTCATAAAAAATGATACAATATATACTCCTAGGATAGAAAATGGGTTATTGAATGGGATAATCCGTAATAAGATACTAGAGAAGTATGAGGTTAAAGAAGTAGATATCAAGTATGATGAAATAGTAGAATATGAAGAAGTATTTATAACAAATTCAATAGTTGGTGTTATGCCTGTTAGAAGTATTAATGAATGTAGTTTTACAATAGATAAAGTAAGAAATATTACTATAGAGATGTAAAGGGGCAACTACCATATGGAAAGAGTTAATAAAATTATATCTAATGAATTATATAAAGAAAGCCAATTGGCAATAGATAATTGTGAGAAAGAACGTATATTTTGTAATCATGACTTTAATCATTACTTAGATACAGCAAGAATAGCATATATTCTTTCGTTAGAGGAAGGATATAAGGTTGATAAGGAAATTATATATGCTACAGCTTTATTGCATGATATTGGTAGAGTAGATGAATATACTTTAGGTGTCTCTCATGATATAGCTTCAGCAGAAAAAGCAAAAATAATTTTAAAACAGTGTTATTTTGAAGATAAAGAAATAGAAATTATATATGAGGCTATTAAAAATCATAGAGAATATAAAAACAAAAGTTCCTTGGATAAGGAAATGACATTATCAGAATTACTATATAGGGCAGATAAATTAAGTAGGTGTTGTTACAATTGTAATGCCTATTTAGAATGTAAATGGAATAATGAAATTAAAAATAATAATATTAAGTATTAGGAGTTGATATAAATGTTAATTGGTAACAAGGAATTTGATCTAAAGAATAATACATATGTTATGGGAATATTAAATGTAACGCCAGATTCATTTTCTGATGGCGGTAAATTTAATACTATATACAGTGCAATAGAAGCAGCTAAAAAGATGGTGGAAGATGGAGTAGACATAATAGATATTGGCGGAGAATCTACAAGACCAGGTGCAGAGTATGTTTCAGTAGAAGAAGAATTAAATAGAGTAATTCCAGTAATCCGTGCATTATCTAAGGAAATAGATATTCCAATATCTATCGATACATATAAAAGTAAAGTTGCAGAAGAAGCAGTAAAAGCTGGAGCATCATTAATTAATGATGTTTGGGGATTTAAAAAAGATCCTGATATGGCAAAAGTAGCAGCAAAGTATGATGTAGCAGTATGTCTTATGCACAATAGAAATAATAAAGAGTATAATTCACTACTAGATGATATGATGGATGATTTAAGAGAATCTATAAATATCGCTAAAAAAGCTGGTGTTAAAGATGAAAAAATAATTTTAGATCCTGGTGTAGGATTTGCTAAGACACTAGAAGATAATTTAGATGTTATGAATAACTTAGAGAAGTTTAATGAATTAGGATATCCAGTATTACTTGGAACCTCAAGAAAATCTATGATAGGGTTAACATTAAACTTACCAGTTAATGAGCGTGTAGAAGGAACTATAGCAACTAGTGTTATTGGTGTTATGAAGAAGATGTCTATAATTAGAGTTCATGACGTAAAGGAAAATAGAAGAGCTATAGATATGACTAAGGCAATATTAGGGAGAAGTATAAATGGATAAAATATATATAAAAGGTCTAGAAGTTTTTGCAAACCATGGAGTTTTTAAGGAAGAAAAAAATTTAGGGCAAAAGTTTGTAATAGATGTTGAATTAGAATTAGACTTAAGTGATGCTGGAAGATATGATGAACTGAAGAAAACTATTCATTATGGATTACTTAGTGAGGCCATAATAGAAGAATTCACAAAACAAAGCTATGATCTTTTAGAAAAAGCTACTTATGAATTATGTAAATTCGTTCTTATAAATTATGACGTAGTATCAGTGAAGATAACTGTAAGAAAACCTTGGGCTCCAATTAAAAGAAACTTTGATTATGTAGCAGTAGAAATGGAAAAAAGGTGGCATAAGGTATTTTTAGCTGTAGGATCAAATGTGGGCGATAAAGAAAAAAATATAAGAAATGCCATAGAAATCTTAGATAAAAATGAAGAAGTAAAAATAAAGAAGGTATCAACACTAATTGAAACAGATCCCGTTGGATATTTAGATCAAGACAAGTTTTTAAATGGTGCTATTGAAATTGAAACTATTTTTTCTCCAAAAGAACTTATGAGTGAACTTCTTAGGATAGAAAAAGAATTAAAGAGAAAAAGGATTATAAAGGATGGTCCAAGAACAATAGATTTAGATATTCTTTTATATGACAATCTGATAAATGATGATGAATTTGTAACATTGCCACATCCAAGGATGGAAGAAAGAACATTTGTTATGGAGCCTTTAAATGAAATAGCTCCAAATGCTATACATCCTATACTTAATAAAAGGATATCAATGATTTATAAGGAGTTATAAAAATAATAAATAAGGATTATAACAAGTTAAGATATGTTATAACCCTTATTTTTATTTATATGTTTTAGGATTTATAAATTCACAGTAATTATATAAGTTATATCCTTCTGGAATATTGGCGCTTGAAAAATATTCTTTATTACCTTTACCATCCCAAGGAAATACAGAAACTAGTCCATTTTTAAATACTTCTATTACAAACTTCTCATTAGAGTCAAATGTAATAAATAATTTATATGTAGGCGTTTCATTAAAAGTATCATCTAAGTTTTCTATATTATCTATACATAGATAATCAATTGAATTATTAAGCATTTCATTTTTATAATCATCTATTAAAAAGTTTCTATTAAATTTAACTTCTAATAATTCAAGGGAAGAAATTTTAGATGTATCCAATTCACTTTTTAATTTATCAATATATTTACAGGGATCTTGAACATCTTTATTTATTTCAAATGTACAAGATGTCATTAACAGAATAGGAAACAGTAAAAAAGGTAAAAGCTTCATAAGTTTTTTCATTTATTTTATCACCTCATTAAATTATACTTAATTAATATGAATAATATTACAATGAAAATAAGAAAATAAAAGTGACGAAATTTGTATGACATACATACTATTATGTAATAACTATTATTGATTTAAAAGAAGAATAATGATATTATGATAATATAAAGGTTAGATTTAAGAGGTAATTTATATGGAGAAGCAAACAAAAGAATTAGATCTTGTAATAATTGGAGGAGGTCCAGCAGGGTTAACTGCTGCAATATATGGTTCAAGAGCAAAATTAGATTTATTATTATTAGAAGACTCTTTAGTTGGTGGACAAATAAGATCTACTTACACTGTGGATAATTATCCAGGTTTTCAATCTGTATCAGGAAATGAATTGGCAGATAAGATGCAGGCGCAAGCTGAAAGCTTAGGAGCTACTATCGATGAGTTTGATAGTATAGTATCTGTAACATTAAATGATAATGAAAAAATTATTGAAACTGAAAGTTACATATATAAGCCTAAAGCTGTAATTATAGCTACAGGATCGACACCTAGAAAACTACCTGTACCAGAAGAAGAAAAATTTTCTGGAAAAGGCATTCATTATTGTGCTGTTTGTGATGGTGCAATGTATGAAGGGAAGAAGATAGCAATCGTAGGTGGAGGAAATTCTGCACTTGAAGAGGCATTATTTTTAAGTAAATTTGGTGAAGTAACTATAATAAGAAGATATGATTATTTTAATGGTGAAAAATCTACTTTAGAAGAAGTTTTAAATAATGATAGAATAAATATTCTTTGGAATGAAGATATTAAACATGTTAAAGGAAATAACATGGTAGAATCAGTAGTAGTAGAAAATACTAAAACTGGAGAGATAAAAGAAATACCGATGGATGGTGTTTTTGTTTCTATAGGAACAATGCCAAAAACTGATTTGTTTAGAGAGTACATAGAACTTACTAAAGGTGGAAATATAGTTACTGATGAAAATATGCAAACTAACATAAAAGGTGTTTATGCAGCTGGTGATGTTAGAGATAAAATGTTTAGACAAATAACTACCGCTGTTAGTGATGGAACAATAGCATCATTAATGGCTGAAAAATATATAAATGAAGAGAAAGGAAGATAATATAATGGTTAAAGTATATTCAACAGATTCATGCCCATGGTGTGTTAAAGCAAAACAATATTTAAAAAGCAAGGGTGTAGAATATAAAGAAATTAATGTTGCAGAAGATATGGAAGGTAGAGAAGAGATGGTTAACCTTTCAGGACAAATGGGAGTTCCTGTAGTAAACATAAATGGAACAATAATTGTAGGTTTTGATAGACCAGCAATAGATGAAGCTTTAGAAGAAGTTAAATAGTTTTATATAAATAAGTAGGGTTCAGAGTTGATCTGAACCTTTTACTTTTATATTATATAATAAGTTAGTTTACATAATCATAATTATGTTATTGTAAACTAAAGATAAAAATCTATACAATACTAAATAATAAAAAAACAATTAACATTGACTAAAAAATGTAAATATAATAAAGCAAAAGGATGAATTTTTTAGATAATAACTTCTTTAAAAATATATTATTGCAATTTTCTTTAGAAGATGATATAATTTAACTCGGCTGAAAAAGTAATATTATTTTGCTGGTGTGGCGGAACGGCAGACGCATTCGACTCAAAATCGAACGAGAAATCGTGTGGGTTCAAATCCCACCATCAGCACCATAAAAAGCATTTAGAATTGATTCTAAATGCTTTTTATATTTTATAAAGCTTTATTAGATAAATAAAATATGATATTTCTCAAATAATAATATTAATTATTATTAAAAAATAAGGAGAGATATATGGATAATAAAATATTTAGACTATATACATTAGATTACTTAGGAAAATATTATTTTTATGAAGCTGATGAATTTATATCATTAAAAGAAGATGGTAAATATATATTAGATAATTTAAAAGAAAGTAATAGATTTGATTATAAAGGTGCTTCCTATACTTATACTAAATTCGGTAATATATCTGAAGGAATCACTGAAAGTAACGTTAATATAATTATAGAACCTGAAAATATAAATGTAAAAATAAACGATGAAATCGTTCATCTCGATCTTATATATAAGATGAATATAAAAAGGTTAGAAGATCATGTTAGAGTAACAACAAGAATAAGCGAAAAAACTGATTCACCTTCTTGTTTATTGTATGCAAAACTAGTTGATAGTGATGATTTTGTAAAAGCATTAGAATCAGTGAGAGCAATGCAAATAAAGCTTAAAGAAAAAAAGTGATGTTTATAGATTTATAAATATATTAATAAAAAGTGAAGGGAAATTATTATGAGATATGTAATTGTAAGTGTAGTTAAAGGGAAAGCAGGGGATTTCAATAATAACTTAAGAAAAGATATATTTAATAAATTTAAAGCTAGATCATCAAAATTGCCAGCTCACTTTACTATAAAATCACCTTTTGAATATGATGGCGATATTAGTAACTTAGAAAAAGCTATAGAAAAGATATGTACTAATAGAAAACCTGCATCTTATAATATAGATGGTTATAGCCATTTTGATAATAGGGTAATCTATATGGATGTTAAAATGTCTAAGGAAGGTAAAGATCTTCATGATAATATAATTGATGAAATAAGTAAACTTCCATATATTGAATTTACTAATAGTGATGGAAAGGATAAAGTTTTCCATGTTACATTAAGCTCTAAAAGAATCCAGCCTATATATAATAAGTTATGGGATTATGTAAATCAATATCCTTGTCAATTTAACTGCCTTTTTGATAATGTTTCTATTTATACGTGGAAAAATAGTACATGGGAGTTATATAAAGAATTTGATATTTAGTATTAATCACTTATTAAAACACTTGTCACATATAATAAATTATCTTTTAACAAATTATAATTTAATGAGGTGTGATAAATGGCTGAAACTATAAATAATATAGCAATATTTAATAACGTAAGTGAACTTATTGATGCTGATTTAAAAGAAGGAACGAGGGTAGATACTTTAGGATATAATGATGCCTTTGATAATGGTGGGTGTCAGTACTATATTTCAAATGATAACAATCCTTGGTCTATCTCTTTAGAAAATGGTCTTTATGCCAATGTAATAAAAAAAGACTCTGTAAACTATAAAATGTTTGGTTGTCATCTTGATGGTGTAAATGATGACAGTGAAGGAATGAATAAGGCACATTTATTAGGAACAAATAAAGACAATCTTAATTCTCTACCTATTACTGTAATCCCAATAATAATATACTAGAATTAAATCAATCAAGAATACAAATAGCTGATATTCAAACCTCAATATTGATAAAGCTACCATCTGTTAGTAAATATACAGAAATCTCATTGATATTTTCTACTAATAAATATGTCAATATAATGATTCCATCTTGCAAAATGAATAGTAAGCCTAGCTATGTTGCCAATAAAACTTTTAGGTTAAACTTTACTTTTATAAATAATTCTATTGGATGGATTGGAGAAGCAATAGTTTATGGGTGAGGATGTCGTATTAACTATTAAACTTCGTAAACAGGAGCCCTTCTTCACTTTCACTCTAAAAAGGAACTGAGTCACAATATTTATTGTGTGACATCCCATAAAGTAATAATTAAATACACTACACACATTTTCATCTCTAAGAATAAATTATTAATAAATATTTTAGTGGAGTGATAATTATGGGATATTATATTAATGTAGAGGAAGATGTAAATGTTTATGTGGAGGATCTTAATAAAGAAGGAAAAGATACTGTTGTCTTTCTCCATGGATGGCCTGGAAGTAGTAAGCTTTTCGAATATCAATTTAATTATTTAGCCGAAAAAGGTTGTCGTTGTATTGGAATAGATCAAAGAGGATTTGGAGATTCCGATAAACCTCTTCATGGATATGATTATGATACATTAAGTGATGATCTACGATGTGTTGTTAATACGTTAAATCTAAAAAACTTTACATTAATAGGACATTCAACTGGTGGAGCAATTGCTGTAAGATATATGGCTAGGCATAAAGGTTTTGGCGTATCTAAACTAGTACTTTGTGCCGCTGCTGCTCCCAGTCTTATAAGAAGATCATATTTTCCTTATGGAATTAAAAGAGACGTTGTTGATAATATAATAAAAGAGACATACATTGATAGACCAAAGATGCTTAAAAATTTTGGAAAGATTTTTTTCTATAAAAAAGTAAGTGAGCCTTTTTCAGAGTGGTTCCTACAATTAGGATTTCAGGCAGCAGGATGGTCAACAGCCGCTATTGCAAAAACATGGCTTCGAGAAGAAAAACTATTTGATGATATGAAAGAAATATCTGTACCAACATTAATAACCCATGGAGTTCATGATAAAGTTTGTCTATTTCCTTTAGCTATGCAACAACATTATCTTATCGATAATTCTAGACTAATTAAATTTGAAAACAGCGGACATGCTCTCTTCTATGATGAAAAAGATAAGTTTAATAGAGAAGTTTTATGCTTTGTTAGAGAATAAATAATCTTTTATCATAATAAACTCTATTAAATGTATTTATTTCATTAGGGGGGGAAGAAGAGTGAGTAAAAAAATATTAATGTTAGTAGGAGATTATACTGAAGATTATGAAACAATGGTACCTTTTCAGACATTGCAAGTATTAGGATATGATGTAGATTCAGTTTGTCCTAATAAAAAGTCTGGGGATTTTGTAAGAACGGCAGTTCATGATTTTGAAGGTGATCAAACTTATTCTGAAAAGAGGGGACATAACTTTATAATAAATGCTAATTTTGAAACTATTGATACTAGTAATTATATCGGTCTATTTATAACTGGTGGTCGCGCACCTGAATATTTAAGACTAAATGAAAGAGTAGTAGAAATCGTTCAAGAATTCTTTAATGATACAAAACCAGTAGCAGCTATTTGTCATGGTCCTCAAATTTTAGCAGCAGCAAATGTTGTTAAAAACTTAAAATTAACAGCATATCCTACCGTTGCACCAGAAATAAGATTAGCTGGTGGGGAATATATTGAGACAAGTGTCGATGAAGCTATCGTAGACAAAAATCTTATAACATCCCCAGCATGGCCAGGAAATACAGCTATAATTAGCGAATTTATCAAATTACTTGGTACTAAAATTGTAATTTAAAAATTATATAAACAGATAAGAGAATAAAAGAGTAGCGTAGTAAAAATCAAAAAAGGGATATCTCGATAACGATTAATTCGTATCTGAGATATCCCTTTTTCAATCCACCACTATAATTATGGTATCATAAATTGCTAATTGTGCTTTATGAATTATTTCAATTTAGCTGTTAATATCCAAAGAAATTTATTCATTTGTTGGTAACTAACATGAAATTTATATTTTTCAAAAATTTTAGTTAAGGTCTCATGGGTAGAGTAAAATTCAGTATTTAGGTCATGAATTAAATTTGTATACCCATTTTGCTTAGCTTCTAAGATAAGTTCAGATTTTGTTCTTTCTGAATCGTACATAGTATCAGCTATTACTACCACACCGTCTTTTTTCAATTTTGATTTTAGTATACTTACAGCTTCATCTTTTTCTTCATCGGTTAAGTGATGAAATGAGTAACTACTAATAACAGCATCTAAAGTATTATCCTCTATAGGAAGTGATAGAAAAGTTCCCGATAAGAAATTAATAAATGGATACTTATCTTTAGCAATATTTATCATTTTAGTATTAGGCTCTATACCAATTACATTATATCCGATATTTGATGCAGCATTAGTTAGATTTCCAGTTCCAGCGCCAATATCTATTACTTTAGCACCTTGGAATTTGCCTACATGTTTAACTGTCTCATTTAATATCTCATTATAATTCTTAAATACATCTTTATATTCACCAGTTTCTAAAGACACAGTTGCATCATAATCATCTGCCCAATCATCAAATAAAGCATTAAATCTAAAATCAGATAAATTCATAGAAAAATCATAAAGATGTTGGCTAAAATATCTATCGCTACGATCTGGTAATATTGTTACAATATTTGTTTTCTTTTTAGCTTTATATGCTTGTTTTACAGCACCTGCTATAGCAGCGCCAGATGAAGAGCCTGCTAAGATACCTTCTTTTTTCGATAAAAGCCGTACATAATACATTGATTCGTCATCAGGTATTTTTTCTACTTCATCTATATAGCTTCTATCAAATATTGAAGGAATAAAGTGGTTTCCTATCCCTTCAACCTTATAAACACCTTCATCACCACCGCCTAATATAGAACCAATGGGATCGCTTAGTACTATCTTTATATTAGGATTTTTTTCTTTTAAGTAAGAAGCTATTCCTATAATAGTACCACCAGATCCGGCTCCTGCAACTAATACATCAATATTTCCATCTAAAGCGTCATAAATTTCTTTACCTGTTTTTCTATGAGCTTTGATATTAGCAGGATTATCAAATTGCTTTGCCATAAATGAATTTTCTATTTCTTCATTTAATTGATTGGCTTTTTTTACAGCACCTTCAATTCCTTCACTAGCTGGTGTAATAACTAATTCAGCACCTAAAGCTCTCATCAAAATTTGTTTTTCAATAGAAAATTTTTCAGGGATTACAATAATTAATTTATATCCTCTTTCAAAGGCAGCCATAGCAAGTCCTATACCAGTATTACCAGCAGTAGCTTCTATTATTGTATATCCCGGTTTTAATAGTCCTTTTTCCTCAGCATCTCTTATTATTTCAATACCAATACGATCTTTTATGCTACCACCTGGATTAAGATATTCAAGTTTTGCAAATATATTAACATTTTCGTTAGGTGAAATATGATTCAATTTTAGTAATGGAGTATTGCCAATAATATCTCTTATATCATTTATATATTGCATTGTTATTCCTCCTCTTATAAAAATAAAATTTAAAATTATTGCAATAACTTAATTAAAATACTTATTTTATATATAATTCCAAATAATTCTTGTTATAAGTAGTATACATCAGTTTTAAATCATTGTAAACCTATTTGTTTAATAGGAATTAAATTTTATCTTTTACTAGCTAGCAAAGAAACACTAATAATGATAGGAATCTCAACTGCATTTGCATTAGTGATAGGTACTATAATAGGACTAATTTTATATATAATATCAAATACTCTACTATATAAGAATAAATTCATAAATGCCATAGCTGGGTTTATCTGAAATAGATGAAGGTATAATAGAAGCAAGTATAGCTATGGGAGGAAATTTAAAAAAAATTATTTTTAATGTTCTTTTAGTAGAAGCTCTACCGCGAATCATTAGATCGATAACAGTAACTTTAATAAGTATAATAGGATTCTCTGCGATGTCAGGAACTGTTGGTGGTGGTATAGAAGAGGATACTATATCCTCTTCTATTTCTTTTTAAATTGTTATTGTAATTCAAAACATATTTGGAAAATGTAATCATTTCCCCTAAATCAATATAATATTTTTTTGTGAAATTTACCTAAAAGACTAGAAATATTGCTAAAAATGTGTTGAGGAAAAGACTTTTATTTGTTAAAATACAATAGTGGAAAGAACAAGCCTTATGGCTTAATATTGTTCGTATCCCTAAAGGGTTATATAAACTTTTTCACAAGGAAGGAGAATTAACAATGATGTATTCATCAGAAGTTACTGAAATGTGTGTACTTGCAAAAGGACCAAACCACGGTCCAGCCCCAATTCCTGCAGAAGGTAAATGGGTACAAGCTAAAGAAGTTAAGGACATATCTGGTCTTACTCACGGTATAGGTTGGTGTGCACCTCAACAAGGAGCTTGTAAATTAACTTTAAATGTAAAGGAAGGATTAATCCAAGAAGCATTAGTTGAAACTATCGGATGTTCTGGTATGACTCACTCAGCTGCTATGGCTTCAGAAATACTTCCAGGAAAAACTATATTAGAAGCTTTAAATACTGATTTAGTATGTGACGCTATAAATACTGCAATGAGAGAATTATTCCTACAAATCGTATACGGAAGAACTCAAACTGCATTCTCTGAAGGTGGACTACCTATCGGAGCTGGTCTTGAAGACTTAGGAAAAGGATTAAGAAGCCAAGTTGGTACTATGTACGGAACTTTAGCTAAGGGTCCAAGATACTTAGAAATGGCAGAAGGATACGTAACAAGAGTTGCTGTAGACAAAAATGCTGAAATTATCGGATATGAATTCGTTCACCTTGGTAAGATGATGGAATCTATCACTAAAGGTATGGATGCAAACGAAGCTTTAGAAAAAGCAAAAGGTACATATGGTAGATTTGCTGAAGCTGACAGATATGTAAATCCAAGACACGAATAATATTAGGAGGGTAAAAAAATGGCATTATTTGAAAGTTATGAAAGAAGAATCGGTCAAATAACTCCAGTACTTGAAAAGTACGGAATTGAATCTTTAGAAGCTGCTAGAGATCTTTGTAAGTCAAAAGGATTTGATCCTTATGAAATCACAAAAGAAACTCAACCAATCGCATTTGAAAATGCTGCTTGGGCTTATACTTTAGGTGCTGCTATAGCATTAAAGAAAGGTTGCACAAAAGCTGCTGATGCTGCTGAAGCAATCGGAGAAGGATTACAAGCATTCTGTATCCCTGGATCAGTTGCTGACGATAGAAAAGTTGGTTTAGGACACGGAAACTTAGGAGCTATGCTTTTAAGAGAAGAAACTAAATGTTTCGCATTCTTAGCAGGACACGAATCATTCGCTGCTGCTGAAGGTGCTATCAAAATAGCTGAAAAAGCTAACAAAGTAAGAAAAGAACCATTAAGAGTTATCTTAAACGGTCTTGGAAAAGATGCTGCATACATCATTTCAAGAATCAACGGATTCACTTATGTTCAAACTAAATTCGATTACTACACTGGTAAGTTAGAAATCGTTAAAGAAACTCCATACTCAGATGGACCAAGAGCTAAAGTTAAATGCTACGGTTCTGACGACGTTAGAGAAGGTGTTGCTATCATGCATCACGAAGGTGTTGACGTATCAATCACTGGTAACTCAACTAACCCAACAAGATTCCAACACCCAGTTGCTGGTACTTACAAGAAGGAATGTGTTGAAGAAGGTAAGAAATACTTCTCAGTAGCATCAGGTGGTGGTACAGGAAGAACTCTTCACCCAGATAACATGGCAGCAGGTCCTGCTTCATACGGTATGACTGATACTATGGGAAGAATGCACTCAGATGCACAATTCGCAGGATCATCATCAGTTCCAGCTCACGTTGAAATGATGGGTCTTATCGGTATGGGTAACAACCCAATGGTAGGAGCTACTGTTGCAGTTGCTGTTGCTGTTGAAGAAGCTTCTAAATAATAGTCTATTTTAATGTATGATAATAAAAAAAATCCCCATCTAATAAAAAACCTCCCCAACGTCATAAAAAAGTTCGGGAAAAATAGATAGGGAATACGCCCCGCAGGGAGTTCTTAAGAACAAAATGCGGGGCTTTTTTGCGTCTAAATCAAGATAAAAATCAAATGAAATTTCAAGTTAAAAGCATGAAAAGCTTGCAAGGATTTATTCCTGTAGCTATTCATGTTTTTATTCATTTGCCTCAGAAAATATAGATTCGAGGCAAGAGAAAGAAGAGAGAAAACCGACGCGAAGCCTTGAAATATAAGGATTAAGGTAGAGTGGAAAGAGAGGGGAGCAAGAGCAAGAAAAAGAAGAGGCTTGATAGAATTAGTGTAAGAATAAGCGCAATAAATTGGACGGATTGTATTGAAAGTGAAACATAAGTTTGATATAAAATTGGAAAAAGAAAAGATGTTGTAAGACTGTTTTATGCCTGATATTTTTGGGGAGCTTTATTATTATTCTGAAATTTTATCTGATTTTTAACCTGTGGATAAGTCGGGAAAAAGGGCGATTTTTGCGTGGGGATTATTTTTTTATACTTTTTTTGGAATTGGGGCTAAGGCGTGATTTTTACTTGGATAGTGAATTGAGAATGGTGTGGGGGACTTTTTTTTGAGGAAACATAGTTAGAAGAAAAATAGAAGAGCTAAGTGCACGATATTTAGCTCTATTTTACTGAAATAAATTAAATTACTAAAGCAGTGTATTGAATGCAATATTAATCCTTTGATAATACCAGATTTTTATAAAGTAGAAATATATAATAAATCAATAAGGTGTAATGATTTAGAAAATCTTCTGTATAGATTTAGCACATACAAGATATGAATGAAGAAAAATATATATGAGAGAAACAGATATAATAATAGGTATGTCTGTTTTTGGTTTTTAAGTAATAAATTTTCATATGATATATTGATGAATAAATTTAGATTTAAAAACTATAATATAAAAAGCTAAAAAATAGGTAATACAAATGTATTGAAAAGAGGCAGGTGAAATAAATATAAATAGTTAACTTTATTATTAATAAGGAGGCGTAAAATGAATAATAATATTATAAAAATGAGAAGAGGAGCAAAAATATCAGATAGTTTTTGGTTTTATGAAGTAATAGGACAAGAATCAATTGCTAAAAATTTTATTGAGAAACTTCTTAATGTAAGAATAAAATCTATATGCAAAAATGAAATGGATAATAGAATTAGATTTGAAGTATTAGTAGATGATAATGAGAAAAAGTATGATGTAGAAATACATAGAGTTACTAATATTATTGATTTAGGTAAGAGGTTTAGGTATTATCAGGATATTAGAGATTTAGAGGCTAATGAATACTATAAAGAGTATAAAAAGAGTTACATAATATTTTTATGTGAACTTGATTGCTTTAAAAAGGGATTCCCTATTTATACTTTTGAAAATAGAGCAGTAGAGAACTCAGAAATAACTTTAGATGATGAGACATATAAAATAATATTAAATATGGATTATGTTGAAGAAAATGCAAAAATGGTTTCAGATGATATTGCTGAATTTTTAACGTATGTTAGAACGGGTATAATTAAAGAGGACTCTTGTAATTTAGTGAAAAATATACATGAAGAGTTTGAGAGAAGAAAGAAAATAGTAACTAAATAAAATTATAGGGTATACTAAAATGAACTACTACGTCAATTATATGATTGATATGGTAGTTCGTTTTTATGTCAATAGATTTGTAGAATTATCAAGAGTTGTAATACTTATTTGAAAAATATATTATGATAATTACTTAATTCGATGTGGATAGAAATATTTTATATTAAAATAAAGAGGTAATATTAAATTTATGAAGAATAATATATAGTTATTTAAATTTAATTAAGTAGGGGTAATAAGAGTGGAAAATTTAAATATTCCGTATGAATTGAAAGATATATATGAAAAGTATTTTAGAAAATATAAAGATATTTTAGAGGTAATTAATCTAAGAAAAAATCAAAATAATATTAGTGAAATAACTCAAAGTGAAATTGCTTCCAAACTGAATATTAGCCAAACATTAGTATCAAAATGTCTAATAAGATTAGAACATTCTGATAAATGTGTTAAAAGGATTAAGGCAGTAGTCTATAAGGTAAATCATACTGATTTAATGAAATATGGACCATTTAATAAATTTGTAAAGTATTTAGTTGCAATTGTTGAAATTGATAATTTTATGAGCCTTAAACTTAAAGAACAAGCAGTAATATTGCATATGACTAAAAATGAAATTAAAAAGGTTAGAGCGTATATAAAATTACTATAAATTAAGACATATTATACTAAAAATATGATAAAATTGACTAAAGGACGTGAATATATGGAACAAATGAAATATAGTGCATCTTTAACAAGTGATGCTTTTTTATATTTTGAATTAAAACAAGTTTTGAAACTAAAAAAAGATGGTATAGCTGATAAGGATTTAAGAAAAATAATATTAGAGAAAAATATATTTGAGTATAAATCGGCAAAAGGTGGTAGTAGAGTAATTTCAACCGTAATTAAAAGAGCTAATGTTTTAGATGATACATTAAGAGAAATGGTGCTGACAGATCCAATAAATACAGGAAAAATAATCAACTTATATACTATTATGAAAACAAGTAGAATATTTTATGAATTCATGGATGAAGTTATCAGGGAAAAGCTTGAAAAGAATATTGGATTTATTGAAAAGAAAGATATAAACATATTTTTTACAGAAAAAGCTGAGCAAAATGAAATAGTAGAAAATTGGAGTGAGACTACTGTTACTAAGTTGAAACAAGTTATATTTAAAATTTTATTTGAAGTTGGTATTATCGAAGATAAAATCAGTGGAAAATTAAATAGATTATTCATAGAACCAGAATTAAGAGATTATTTAATGAGCCAAGGGGATAAAAAGTATTTAAAAGCAATGGGAGAATACTTAGATTAGGAGGTGAGTTATCATGTGTATGCACAGTTTAGGTGAAAGACTTGAAGCAATAAAAGATAAAATGAAAACAGACAAATTCATTAATGGACGTGGACTTGGAAATGAAATTAGTTTTTATATATTTGAATATAATCCTAAGAATGAAATGTATGTAAGAGAACAGATAGAATATATTATAAAAGACTTTAACAGAGTTCCTTCAAATGAAAAAATAATAGAATTTGATTTGTATAAGATGCTTATAGACTTCCTAAAAGAAGAAGAAGATTTTGAAGCAATAATTAGGATGGAAGAAAAAGAGGGAAAAGAGTATACATTGGAGACTATAACAACAGTAGTAACTTCGGAAATGTATGCTGAGAGAATAGAGAAAATGTCAAAAGAGTATGGAATATTATTTATAACTGGAGTAGGTAAAGTATATCCATATTTAAGAGCTCATAATATATTAAATACGCTTCAGCAAAATTTAAATAAAAATAAGAAATTAATTATGTTTTATCCAGGTATTTATAGTGGTCAAGATTTAAAGCTTTTTGATAGATTTGAAGATGAAAACTATTATAGAGCTTTCCAATTGATATAAGATTGTTTATAAGTAAGGTTAGGAGTGTTAAATATGAAACTAAGTGATATGTTCGTTAAAGACATAAATAGAGAAATAAGTGGTGTTATTAAAGTTGATGAACATGATGGAGAAAGGCTGTATCAAGAGCTGGATGAGTATGTAGTTACTAAAGAAGTTGCTAAACATTTAAGTAAGTTTTATGATACTTATGCAAAAAGCATAGGTGGTAATACACACAAAGTAGGTGTATGGATATCAGGATTCTTTGGAAGCGGTAAATCACATTTTTTAAAAATGCTATCACATTTGTTAGAAAATGAAAATGTTGAAGGCAAAGATGTAATTGAATTTTTTAAGGATAAAATAGAAGATCCAATACTATATGCTGAAATGGAAAGAGCATCAAAGGTTAAAACGGAATGTATTCTTTTTAATGTGGATTCAAAAAATCCTATTAATAATAAAGGAAGAGAAGATGCTATCTTAAGAATTTTTATTAAAGTATTCAATGAGCATAGAGGATTATGTGCTGAAATTCCTGGAGTGGCTTATATGGAGAAGCATTTAATTAAAGATGGAGTGTATGATGACTTTAAAAAAGCATTTAAAGAAGTTAAAGGAAAAGAGTGGCTTGATAGAAGACGTAATTTTAGAATAGATAAAGATTATGTTGCTATGGCTATATCAAAAGTATTAAATGTTTCTATAGAAAATGCAAAAGACTATGTTGATAATGATATAGATAAATATGAGACTGATATTGAAAAATTTGCATTGGAAATAAATGATTATATAAAAAGTAAAGGCGATGATTTTCATTTAATATTTTTAGCTGATGAAGTTGGTCAATATATTGGAGACAATTCATCTCTTATGTTAAATTTGCAAACAATAGAGGAACAATTATCTACAAAGTGTAATGGTAAGGCGTGGGTAATGGTTACTTCTCAGGAAAGTATAGATGAAGTCGCTAAAGTGAAAGGTAATGATTTCTCTAAAATAACAGGAAGATTTGATACAAGATTAAGTTTATCTTCAATCGATGTAGATGAAGTAATCAAAAAACGTATTCTTGAAAAAAATGATGATTCAAAACTAATATTAAAAAGTTTATATGATGAAAAACGTGTAGTTTTAAATAATTTAATCAGTTTTGAAAACGCAAGAAAAGATTTATTAGGTTATAGAGATAGCAATGAATTTATAGAGGTATACCCATTTATACCATATCAATTTAAAATATTACAAAATGTATTTGAACAAGTTAGAAAGCATGGTAATTCTGGTAAACATTTATCTGAAGGTGAGAGATCAATGTTATCAGCATTTAAAGAATCAGTTGTGAAATATGAGGAACAAAGTGAAGGATTCTTAATTCCTATGTATACTTTTTATGAAACTATTGAAGAGTTCTTAAATCCATCAATAACAAGAGTAATTGACAGAGCATCAGATGACGTAGAGTTAAGGGATGAACCTATTAATTTACAGATACTAAAATTATTATTTATGATTAAATATTTATCTGATGAAATGCCTGCTAATTTGAATAATATAGCAACATTAATGGTTAATAATATTGATGAAGATATGGAAGAACTAAAAGAAAAGATAAAAGCTTCATTGAGAAAATTACAGTCAGAACATTTAATACAAAAGAATGGTGATGTATACACATTTTTAACTGATGATGAACAAGAAGTTAATAAAGCTATTGAATCTATTGAAATTGATGATATTAAAATAAGTAAATGGATTTCAGATGATATTTTTCAAAGAATTTATGATTCATCAAAATATAAAATGAAGGGTACCAACTCATTGTTTGGATTTACTAAAAAAGTAGATGATTATGTAGCTTCAAATAAAGCACATAACATTGGATTAGAAGTATTAACACCAGTGGGAGATGATTATTACAAGTCTGATATGGAATTGTTAAGTAATTCATATAAGAAAATCATAATAAAATTTGGGGGCAATGACGAATACAAGGATGAAATTAAAAAGGTTTTACAGATTAAATCTTATAAAGATAAAAACAATATAAACGCACTTCCAGAAAATAAGCAAGCTATATTGATTTTAAAAAGCGGAGAGATAAAGATTAGATCGGAGAGAGCTAAAAACTTAATTGATAGAGCACTTATTGATGCAAGTTTTTATATAAATGGTGAAAAAGTTGAAGTAAAAGGCAACAATGCGAAGGATAAAATAAGCAATGCTTTTAGTATTTTAATAGGCAATGTATTTAATAAATTAAATTATATAAAAAAGAGTATCTCTACAGAAGAAGAAATAGTAGCTTTGGTTAGCAATAATGTTGAACAGTTAGGATTAGATGAAATAGAAGGCTACAATAATCAACAAGCTGAAAATGAAATATTTGATTTTATATGCTTACAAGAAGAAAATTTTGAGCAAATAAGAATGAAATTATTAATAAATAGGTACATGGATATTCCTTATGGATGGAATCTATTGGATATTGCTGGGGTAGTAGCGAAACTAATTAAAGATGAGAAGATAAATGCAAGACTTTCAGGAAATGATTTATCTATTGAGGAACCTTTAAAATTGGTAGATTCATTAACTAAATTATCTGAAGTAGACAGGGTAATAATAAATAAGAAAATTAGAGTTGATAAGTCCTTATTAAGAAAAGTCAAAGGCGTTTGTAGCGACGTTTGGGGAAGCTTGAATTTACCTGATGATGAAGATAGTATGGCAAAAAAAATACGTGAGGAAAGTTTAAAATTAATTGATGAATGTAGAAGTTATATTTTAAAATATCAAGGTAAAAAATATCCAGGAAAAAGTTTGTTTGAAAAAGGAATTGAAATATTTAATAAAGTTCTGGAACATAAAGATAATTTAAGCTTTTTTACGGAGTTAACTGAAAAAGGCGACGAATTATATGATTGGAGCGGAGATGTTGAATTACCAAAAGATTTCTTTAATTCAAACAAAATAGAGATGTTTGATAGGGAAGTAGAGATTTTAGAAAAATGTGAAGAGAGCATTTATTATTTAGATGAATTAACAAAGGAAAAATTTGAAACATTAAAAGAAATACTACATGATCCTATGCCATATGACAAAATAAGAAGTACTTTAACTATTGCAAAAGAAATCGAAAATGAATTAAATGATATAGTGAAGAATAAAATAAGTAATGCTATTGAAAAAGTTAATAAAGATTATGATTATGTAAAGTTAAGAGTTAATCAAAATGGTGTAAGCGATAGCACAAAATTAGTAGTAGAAAAATATTATACTGAGCTAATAAAGAATATTAGTGATTATAAGGATATAACTAAAATAGATGCTGCTATTACAAGAAGTAATAATAAAAGAGAAGAAATAGATAGAGTTGTTGATAGAGAAATTAAAGCTTATCATGAGTTAATTGATATTAAGCCGAAAGATGTAGAACATAAAACTAATAAACAAGAAGTATCTAAGAAGAAAATAGAAAAAGTAGAAATAGCAAAAATGATATCAATTAAAACTTTGAAGACAGAAAATGATGTTGAAGTTTATATAAGAGAATTAAAAAATAAATTAGATACATTGATAAGAGAAGGTAAAGAAATAGAGATAGATTAGTAATTTATATGTTAGTAATTCTTATATATGAATTACTAACATATTTAATTAGTTATTAAAAGGAGAAAAAATGATGGATAAATCAGTGTTGAAATCTTTTGCAACAGAAGCAAGAGAAGAGTTAATCAATAAGGTTAAATTAAAAGCAAATCAGTATGGTATAACTGATGAAGAAATAAAAACATCTAAAATAGTTAGTAGTGATTCAATAGTAATTAATGGAAAAGCATTAAGTTCAGTTGAAAAAAAGCAAAGACAAAAGCTTATTGATAGAATAAGTACGATAAATGAACAAGGTGAAGATGGATATGAACATGTAATGGAGGAAGTTGCATATACATGGTTCAATAGATTTATTGCATTAAGGTTTATGGAAGTTAATGATTATCTTCCAACTAAAATAAGGGTATTAACATCTACAGATCCTGATAGTTCAGAACCTGATTTGCTTAGAGAAGCCAATACTGTTAATTTAGATGTAGATAAACAAGTAATATATGAATATAAAATAAACAGTGATCGAGATGGATTATTTAAATATATGATTATATCACAATGTGATGCTTTAAATGTTACATTGCCATTCATGTTTGAAAAAACTGATCATTATACTCAATTATTATTTCCAGATGGATTATTAAACAAAGATGCGTTTATTAGTAGGCTAACTGATGTAGAATTAATAAAAGAAGAATGGTGGACAAATGTTGAAATTATAGGATGGCTATATCAATATTATATAGCAAGTGAAAAGGATAGAGTTATTAAAGCTAAGAAGAAATATAAGAAGGATGAAATACCATTTGCAACACAATTATTTACACCAGATTGGATAGTAAGATATATGGTGCAAAATACATTAGGGCGTTATTGGATTGAATCACATTCAGAAGATGAAGAATTAAAGGCTAACTGGGAGTTTTATCTTGAAAATCTTAATAAAGAAGATGAGTTTGAAGAAAAATTAGCACCATATATAAATAAAGAATTAAATGTTGAAGACATAAAATGCTTTGATCCAGCTTGTGGTTCGGGACATATTTTAGTATATATGTTTGATGTTCTCTATGAAATATATGAGAGATGTGGTTATGTAAGAAAAGAGATCCCAAAGCTCATAATAGAGAAAAATCTATATGGATTAGATATTGATGATAGAGCATATCAGCTTGCATGTTTCGCAGTAGTTATGAAAGGTATGAGCTATCATAATAGATTACTAAGAGATATAGAAAGACAAGTTGAAAGAACAGGTGAAGGGATTAAATTAAATATTGCATCTATACAAGAAACAAATGAATTTAATGAGGATGATATTATTTATTTAGCAGATGAATCTTCTGGAGAAAGATACGAAAGTACTAAGAAATTTGTTGAAACTTTCAAAAATGCTAAAACATATGGTTCACTAATAAAAATAGATGCTTTTGATTATAGATACTATTGGGAGAGATTATTTTATATTAAAAATAATCCAGCAAGAAATACTTTTGAACAAGAAAGCAAAAATAAATTTGAAAGTTCGAACAAACTACAAAAGTTAATTAATCAAGCTGAGATTATGAGTAAAAGCTTTGATATATTAGTTACTAATCCACCATATATGGGTAGTAAGTATATGAATCCTTTGCTAACTAATTTTATTAAAAAAGAATATGAAAGTGTAAAGGCAGATTTGTTTTCAGCATTTATGCAGTATTGTAGAAGTAAGGTTATTAATACTGGTCATTTAGGTTTTTTAACGCCATTTGTATGGATGTTTATTTCTTCATACTATGAATTAAGAAAATATATAATTGAAAATCAAAATATAAGTTCATTGATACAATTGGAGTATAATGCTTTCCCAGAAGCATGTGTTCCTGTTTGTTGTTTTACAATTAGAAATTATAAAATTAAATTACCTGGAGAATATATAAAATTATCTGATTTTACAGGAAGTGAAAATCAACCTATTAAAACATTAGAAGCAATTAAATGTCCTAATGTAAATTATAGATTTACTACTTGTTGTGATGAATTTAGTGTGATAGAAGGATTCCCAATCGCTTATTGGATCAGTGATAATGTAAAAAGTATTTTTGTTAATAATACTAAATTAGGAACAATAGCTTCACCACGAAAAGGAAATTCAACATCTGACAATAAACGATTTTTAAGATTATGGTTTGAAGTTGATATTGAAAAAATTAACTTTAATAAAAAAGAAATTATAAAAGAGGAAACAATGATAAATAGATGGTTCCCGTATAACAAAGGTGGTGGATATAGAAAATGGTTTGGTAATAATGAATATGTAATAGATTGGAAAAATGATGCCGAAGAAATAAGGAATATACCTACAGCTGTAATAGCAAATTATGAGTATTTTATGAAACCTGGATTAACTTGGTCTACTGTTACTTCAACTAATTTTAGCATGAGGATATTTGAAGAAGGATTCATTTTTGATAATGGAGGATGTTGTTTATTTACAAACAATAATGAAAGATTATTCTATTTAGCATTGTTAAATTCGAAGGTATTTAACTATATTTTAGGAGAAATAAATCCTACATTAAACTTTCAATCAGGAGAAGTTGCTAAATTTCCTGTAATTAAACCTGATAACGATGAAACAATATCTAAAATTAATATGTTAAGTAGTGAAAATAAGAGTATAGCAAAACGTGATTGGGATTCATCTGAATTATCCTGGGATTATAGGGTAAATAATTTAGTTAAGTATAGAAGAGAGTCGAATAAGATTAGTAAATGTTATGAATTATGGAAAGAAGAATGTTCTAAGAATGTTCAAACATTAAAAACTAATGAAGAAGAATTAAATAAGATATTTATTAATCAATATAATCTTGTAAATGAATTATCAAGTAGTATATGTGATAAGGATATAACTTTATTCGCAAATGGATATTACAGGTATAAGAAAAAAACAAAGAAGAAAAATACTGATAATATTTATTTTGAAAAAAATGAAAATGAAGCTTTTTCGTTAGAGGAAATGAAAGGTTTCTTTAAGATAGATACAATTAAAGAATTTATTTCATATTCAGTTGGATGTATGCTTGGAAGATATTCATTAGATAAAGAGGGTTTAGCATATGCAGGAGGAAACTTTGACATTAGTATATATAAAACTTTTAAACCTGATGAAGATAATATACTAATATTATCTAATGAATACTTTAAAAATGATATTGTCGAAAGATTTACAAATTTTGTGGAAGTAATTTTTGGTGCAGATACATTGGATGAAAATATAACATTTATTGCAGAAACATTAGGGATGAAAAATAATGAAATGCCAGAAGATACTATTAGAAGATATTTCTTAACTGATTTTTATAAAGATCATGTACAGACTTATAAAAAGAGACCAATATACTGGATGTTTACTTCAGGAAAACAGAAGGCATTCAATTGCTTGATATATATGCATAGATATGATAAATCACTGCTTGCAAGAATTAGAACAGAGTATGTTCATGTAGTACAGGATAGAATGGATTCACAAAGGGAATCACAACTCGAAATAATTAATGGAGATTACCCCCAAAAGGAAAAAAACGATGCAAAGAAAGAATTAAATGTACTTGAGAAAAAAATTGATGAGATAAAGAGGTTTGAAGAAAAATTACATCATATGGCAGATAAACCGTTTGATATTGATTTAGATGATGGAGTTTTGCATAATTATGATTTATTTAAAGGACTTTTAGCAAAAATATAATAGTATTTGAAAGTGTGGGTATTAAGAAACTCACACTTTTTATATTACATTTACTATAATAAAAGGCTATATTATAATTAAAGTAGTATATAAGCAGTCAAAATTGAAAAGAACATAGGGAGTGAAAATAATGGCTATTACAGATAAGGTGATAGAATCATTAAAGAAAGAATTTGATGAACCATTAAGAAGTGGTGAAAAAAGAAAAATTATATTTTGGAATGATTTTGAAAAGGAATTTATTGATATTATTGATGACATAAAAATGCCAGATGTTGAAGTGATAAAATTAAATGAAAATAATAATTTTATCACTAAATATTTAATAGAAATAGAATTAGATGATAAGAATTTATTAGTATATAATACCGAACAAATTGATGATGAGAGAGATAACTGGTTATTGGATACTATGATATATTCAAGAGAGTTTTTTGCTGATAATATTTCTCTTATGATGAAAGAATTAAATATAGATAGTAGTTTGAGAAAAAGATTTGTTAAATATAAATCATACTTTGGTGCAATTAGTAGGCGAAATAGATTCTTAAAATTTGAGGAACATATCAAGAACGAAGATCAATTAATAATTGGTATTTTATCTTCAATAACTAATGCAAAATCTATTGATTTTGAAGAAGTGGTAAAAAATATTTTTATGGAATCAATAAATGAAAATGATAATAAATTTATTGAGGAGTTTAAAAAATATAATGTTATAGATGAGTTTTGGAATTATGCTGATTTAAAATATGGATATAATCAAAATGATAAAAGCATAAAGAAGTTGTTCATATTTATTTTAACGACAGCATTATCTATTGATATTGACAATGATAGACTGAGAAAAATTAAAGAGTATATAGGTAATAATAAACCAAATTGTAAGTTGTTTATTAACCATTGGATGCTAAATAGAGCAGATTATGAGCAATATGATAGACTGACAGAATTTTATGAATATGAAACGAACATAGCTGATATAATAGATGAACTTGAACTTGAAGAGTATAAAGATATTGAATTATTAAAATGTTTTGATAGGGCAATAATAAAAACTATTGTAGAATCATTGAAAGATAGGCTTGAGGATTACGATTTATATATAGATATAATAAAAGGCCGAAGAGTAACACACTTCTATGAGGACTACAAGAATATGTATGAAGCTTTAATTAATGCAATAGGAATGTTTAAGATATACAAAATTTATGGAGAGGGATTACCAAAAGGTTCAGCTGACAAATTGTATAATCTTTATGTAAAAGAATTATATAAAATGGATACTTTCTATAGAAAGTTCTATTATTATTTCGATAAACAAAATACTAATATAATGAATCAAGTAAAGGATTTGATTGAAAATTTGTATTGTAATTGGTATCTTAATGATATATGCACTAACTTTACATCAAGTATAGATGATAATATGAAAAGAGAATGGTTAATACCTAATATAATTAATCAGAAAGATTTCTACTCAACATATATTAAAAATATGGTATCTAATGGAGAAAGAGTGTTTGTAATAATTTCTGATGCTTTTAGATATGAAGTAGGTGTAGATTTAGGAGAGAGATTAAATGAAAAAGTAATTAATTCTACAAGTATAACATCAATGTTATCAGTTGTTCCATCTATAACAAAGCTTGGCATGGCAAGTTTGCTACCTAATAAAAGTATAGTAATAAATGATAATGGCAGAGTATTTGTAGATGATATGGATAGTTCAGGAATAGAGAATAGGGATAAGATTCTAAAAAATGAATTTAATAATAGCATAGCCATTGATTATCACAAGATACCTAATAATAAAGTAGATTTTATAGAACAATTAAAGGGTTATAAACTAATATATATTTATCATGATACTATTGATGCAACAGCAGATAAGGGAGCAACGGAGATAAATACATTTGAAGCAACTGAAAAGGCTGTAAATGAAATAGAAGACCTAATAAATCGTAAAATTGTAGGATGGATTGGTGGAGCAAATGTATTTGTTACAGCAGATCATGGTTTTATTTATCAAAGAAGTGACTTAAAAGAAAGTGATAAAGTAAACAAAGAAGCTATTACTACAATAGATAAAAATAGAAGATGCCTAATATCAAAAGAAAGTATTGAAAATGAAGAACTATTGAAGATTAAAATGTCGTGGTTAGGTAATAATGAAACTATTTATTCATATATGCCGAAATCTAATATAAGATTTAAAGTACAGGGAGAAGGAAGCAAATTTGTTCATGGAGGAGCAACGCTACAAGAAATCATAGTACCAGTTGTCGCTTTTAAAAATATTAGAAGTAATTCTAAAAAGAGCGTTAAAGCAAGGAAGGTAGATGTAAAATTAACAAATGAGAGTAGAAAAATTACTATGAATACTTTCAAACTTGAATTTTTCCAAACCGAAAAAATAGGGGAAAAGATATTGCCAACAAGCTTAGAATTATTTATGGTAGATAAAGATGATGCAATTATTTCTGATATAAAAAGTATAATTGCAGATTCTACGAGCGAGAGACCTGAGGAGAGAATGCTTAAAATAAAATTACATTTAAAATCTATGACATATAACAAAAATGATGAATATAAATTGGTGATTAAAGACAATGAAACGGGTGTAATAATTGAGGAAATACCATTTATAATCAGTCTGGGAATAGCAAGTGAATTTGATTTTTAGTATGAGGGGTAATTAAAGATGATAGATGAAGATAATATAGAGGATAAGGATTTAGATAAGAAAATAAATAGACATTTTGCAGGGAGAGCTGTAAGAAAAGATTTGACTAAATCTATGAAAGAAGGCTTTAACGTACCCATATATGTTCTTGAATATTTGTTGGGGATGTATTGCGCTACGGATGATGATGATTGCTTAGAAGAGGGAATAGAACGAGTTAAGAATATATTAACTGAAAATTACGTACGACCTGATGAGGCAGAGAAAGTTAAATCTAAAATAAGAGAATTAGGTCAGTATACAGTTATTGATAAAATAAGTGTTAAATTGAATGAAAAGAAAGATATATATGAATCTGAATTTTCTAATTTAGGTCTTAAGGGAGTTCCGATAGCTCCATTTTATGTAAAGGAATATGAAAAATTATTAGAAGGCGGTATATGGTGTATTTTAAAAATGGATTATTTCTTCGATGAAGAAGTAAAGGGAGCAAGTCCTTTTAATATATCGAATTTAAAGCCGATTCAAATGCCTAATATGGATATGTGTGAAATCATGGAAGGTAGAAGGCATTTTACAAAAGAAGAATGGATTGATTTATTAATAAGAAGTACGGGAATGGAGCCTACACAGCTTTCATATGAAGTAAAATGGCATATGCTTACAAGACTAATACCTTTGGTAGAAAATAATTATAATCTGTGTGAATTAGGGCCAAGGGGAACAGGTAAGTCTCATGTATATAAAGAGTTATCTCCAAACACAATTTTGATATCAGGTGGTCAGAGTACTGTTGCTAATCTATTTTATAATATGTCTACAAGAAAAGTTGGCCTTGTTGGAATGTGGGATGTTGTAGCTTTTGATGAAGTTGCAGGAATAAAATTCAAAGATAAAGATGGAATACAAATAATGAAAGATTATATGGCATCTGGATCATTTGCAAGGGGAAAAGAGGAAAAAAATGCTTCTGCATCTTTTGTATTTGTAGGAAATATAAATCAAAGCGTTGATAACTTATTAAAAACATCTCATTTATTTGCTCCATTTCCAGAAGAAATGGCAAATGATTCCGCATTTTTTGATAGGATGCACTATTACTTGCCAGGCTGGGAGATACCTAAAATGAGACCAGAATTATTAACAGATAGATATGGATTTATAAGTGATTATATTTCAGAATTCTTTAGAGAAATGAGAAAACATACTTTTACAGACAGCTTAAATAAATACTTTAAGTTAGGGAATAATCTAAATCAGAGAGATGTTATAGCAGTAAAGAAAACAGTTTCTGGGTTAATAAAATTAATATATCCAAATGGAGAGTTTACAAAAGCGGATTTAGAAGAAATATTACAATATGCTTTAATTGGAAGACGAAGAGTCAAAGAGCAACTAAAGAAAATCGGTGGAATGGAGTTTTATGATGTTAACTTTTCTTATATAGATAGAGAGACAATGGATGAAGAATATGTTTCTGTTCCAGAACAAGGTGGCGGAAAGTTAATACCAGAAGGACTTGGTAAAGCAGGTCATATATATACAGTAGGTCATGCTGGAAGCGGAATGATAGGAGTATATAAGATAGAAAATCAAGTTGTCTCAGGGAGCGGTAAATTCGAAAAATCTGGAGTTGGTTCTGATAGAGAGGCAAAAGAAAGTTTGGATACTGCATTTAGATATTTTACTGCTAATAGTAAGAGTATAAGTGGTTCTATTGCAATCAAAACTAAGGATTTCCTTATGCATATAAGTGATCTTCAAGGTATTGGATTAACAAATGAATTGGCAGTAGCTGAATTTATTGCACTTTGCTCAGCATCATTGGAGAAGCCAGTTCAGGAAAGTCTTGTTGTGCTTGGTAATATGAATTTCGGAGGTACACTGATGAAAGTAGATGAGTTTGCAGACAGCATACAAGTATGTGTGGATGCAGGGGCTAAGAAAGTATTAGTACCTGCAACATCTATCGTAGATTTTCAAACAGTACCTTCTGAATTATTAGTTAAAGTTCAACCTATATTTTATAGTGATCCTATAGATGCAGTATTTAAAGCATTAGGGGTAAATTAAAATAGAATTAAACGTAAATGTCAAAAATTAAGTACCTAGATACTAAAATTTCCAATTGATAAAATTAAGGAAATAACATTTTATCAGGAGGTTAGGTATGTATAAAAAGTTAAGTAATGATGAATGGAGAGAATATATAAATCGTTATTATGCTAGTGATGAAAATTTAACTGTAAAAGATTATTGTGAAGAAAATAATATTAATAAAAGTCAATTTTACTATCATAAAAGAAAAATTGAAGAAAAGGCTACGCCAGTATTTCATCCTATAAAAATTAATACGGAAGCAAATATCGTTAGAAAAGATATTGGAGCTTCATCTGAGGTGAAGATTTCAATTGGTAATATTAGCGTAGCTATTCCGACATCGGAGACTGCTTTGATAAATTCTTTAATTAAGGAGCTATTATTAAAGTGTTAAATATAGATAAGGTTGAAACAGTATATATAGCCTGCGGCCCAACAGACTTAAGAAAAAGTATAGATGGATTAGTAATGATAGTAAAAAATCAACTGCAGCTCAATCCTTTTGATAAAGCATTATTTGTTTTTTGTAATAAACAGATGGATAAGTTAAAGATACTCCATTTTGATGAAGGATTTTGGTTATATTATCATCGTTTAGAAGGAAATCGCTTTAAATGGCCTGCTACGCAGGAGGAAGCAGTAAGTGTAAATATAGAAGAATTACGTTGGCTTTTGAAAGGATATGAAGTGAGAATAAAGTCTAAATTTAAACCAGTAAAAGAAGGTAATTATTATTAAAAATAGATATATAAGAACCCTTGAGAATCCTTTATTTTCAAGGGTTTTTGTGGTATAATATATATATAAATAAATGTTAAAAGAGGTACTTATGAATCACGAAATTATTAGCAATGAACTTGATGAAAGAAGCCAAGTATTAATTGAAAAAGTCGAAGAAATGGAAAAAGAAATAGATTCTAAAAATAAAGAAATAGAAAATCTCAAAAATGAATTAGAGTTTTTAAAAGGAATTATTTCAAATAAAAATAAAAAAATATTTGGAGCATCTAGTGAGAAAGTAGATGCTAATCAATTATGCTTTTTTAATGAAGCAGAAAAACATAGTGATTCAAAAGTAGAAGAACCTACGGTAGAAGAAATTACATATAAGAGAGCTAAGAAAAGCAATAATATTGGTAAGAAAGATAACCTTGCTAATTTAGAGAGAAAAATCATAGAACATAAATTAGAAGGCGATGATTTAATCTGTGATAAATGTGGCAGTGAACTAGTTGAAATTGGAGTTAAATCTAGAAAAGAAATTTTAATATATATTCCTGGTAAATTAATAGTAGAAGAACACGTATTGTACAGCTATGCTTGTAAAACATGCGAGAAGGAAAATGAAGATAGTAAGATTGTTTCACCAGAAATGCCTAAAACTATTTTCTATAATAGCATGGCTTCTAATGAATTAATTGCTCATACTATTGCACTTAAATATCTTCATGCTATGCCATTATATAGGCAACAGTCTTATTTTGACATGATGGGGGCTACTCTTAGTCGTCAGACTTTATGTAACTGGACCATGTCAGCTGCTAAAGCATTAGAGCCGATATATAATTACATGAAAAAAGAACTTCTTAATAGAAATTACATTCATGCTGATGAAACTACATTGAAGGTAATCAATGATAATGGTAAGAGTTCTAAGTCTAAGAAATATATGTGGCTATATATGAGTGAAACTAATGCTAAACCGATAATCCTTTATGATTATCAAAATACTAGATCTAGCTCGTGTCCTAAAGCTTTTCTTGGAGAATATAGTGGATATCTACAAACTGATGGATATTCCGGATACAACTCCGTTAGCGAAGCTACTCGGCTATATTGCTTAGCTCACATAAGAAGAAAATTCTATGAAATAGTAGAAAATCTTGATAAAGAAGCCCTAAAAAAATCTCGTGGTGTAATAGGGTTTAATTATTGTGAGCAAATTTATAAACTTGAAAAAGAGCTTAGAGAAACATATTCTTCTAATGAAGATTATTATGATATTAGGTTTAATATAAGAAAAGAAAAATTAGAACCTATTCTAGATAACTTTATTGAATATGTTGAAACTGAAATAAAAAATGCACTTCCAAGAAGTCCGTTAGGTAAAGCGTTAGACTATGCTAAAAAACATTTACCTGGACTGAAAAATGTATTATTAGATGGATCACTAGAAATTGATAATAATGCTGCTGAAAGAGCTATCAAACCTTTTGTTATTGGAAGAAAAAACTTCTTATTTGCTAATACTGCTAAAGGTGCAACATCTAGTGCTAAGTTATACAGCATTATAGAAACAGCTAAAGCTAATAAAGTTGTTGTAGAAAAATATTTGGTTTATCTTTTTAACAATTTACTAAATATTGATTCTAATAATAGCGAAGCTTTAGAAAATCTAATGCCTTGGTCAAGTAGTATTCCTGATAATTTAAAAATTAAAATAAAGAAATAAACAAATCCCGATAGGGCTTATATAAATTGCCCTACCGGGATATTTTAATATATTTTTTTAATTGATAAAAGGTACCAAAACTTTGACGCTTACAATTAAACTATGTTAAGAGCTAAGAAAGAAATTTCTCAGCTCTTTATTTATGATTCAAATTAATTAGTAAATAATAATTTACTAAGATATAGAAATTATAAATACTTCATCAGATAACTAAAATGTAATATAACAATGAAATTAGGTATTACACATGAGGTAATTTAATAAAAAAGGAGAGTATGAATTATGCAGAATAATGAATTAACATTTGGAGATTACATAAGAAATATAAGACAATCAAAAGGGCTTACACTAAGTGAAGTAAGCGATATGATGGATAATGAACAGTATGTATCTAATAGCTACTTAAGCAAGTTGGAAAGTAATGTAAGGCTTAATCCGACCATGGATACAGTAGCCGCTATTTGTAAGGCATATAATTTAAGTTTGAATGAAGTTGCAAAATTTTTTGGAATTAATGAAGTAGATAGAACAGATGATTTAAAAACACTTCTATTGAATAGTAAATATATTTTTGCAGACAGAATCGCAGATGGTAAAACTAAGCTACTATTAAATAATTTAATAAATTACATAAGTGTATATGTTAATAATAAAACTATAGATAGAGATATCGAAAGTAATATTTTAAAGACAATAGATAGCTTAAAGCTTAATACACAAAGCTTGTAGTAAAGGTAGGGAGAGGTGTTTAAACTTCTCCTTTTTTAGAAAGGATTTTTGAAAATGAGTAAAAAGGAAGCATTATTTAATGTATATTTGAAATTGAATAAAATATTAGAAAAGGAATGCGAAATAAAATTTAAGGAATTAGAATTAGAAAGAAATATTAGCAATAATAGAAGAGTTGATATTGAAGGGATACTTTATGATAACTCAAGATTTTATGCAGAAGTACAAATAGATAAGACATACAGCAGACATATACAACAGATAAAAGATTTGATTAGTATATCAGCTAATGATGAAAAAACTGTAATTGCATATATATCTACACATTTTAGAGAGAATGAAGTTAAGGAATTGATGCAATATGCTATAAATTTTGATAAGAAAAATATAGAATTGATGTTTCTAACAATAAATAAAGAAGTTGTGAATATATTAGAAGAAATAGATAATTATAAATCTACAGAAAAAGTAAGAGCTTTAAAGAAGTTAGATAATATAAATAAATTATTTACTGAGAAGCGATTTCTGAAAATTCAAGATAACAATAGAATAAATAAGGTTAAAAGTTTATATAAAGAATCTCATTTTAATTATGAAGAACAAATACTGAAGAACATTTTAATAAGATTGAGAGAAGATTGTGGAGATGTATCATTAAATTTACACTATCATAAAGCAATTATTGGAAGAAAATTTTTTGTGATAGGATTAGGAATAGATTCTTTAGTTTTAAAAGTAACCAGTGTAGATAAGAAAGGTCGTATTGGTGTGGAACTTATCTTCAATGGAACAAAGAATTTAAAGTTATTAGATAAATTTATAATTATTAAAGATAAAATAGATGATGCATTTAATTATATATTAAGTTGGGACTTAGAACATAATAAAATAGGTACATATTATCATAAAAGTGAATTTAAAAATGATAATATGGTCAACAGATTATGCAGAGATATAAAAGAATATTTAATTAAATTTCCAAGCTTTATAGAAGAAAGTCTAATTGAATAACTAACAAAACTTATTACAGACGATTAATAAGAGTTAATCATTAAATATGATTGATTCTTATTTTTTATGAGAAGATAAAGTATTGAATGATAAATCAATAGGAAATATGATAAATTATAATTTATCATGAGATATATAAGTGACTATTTTTACTACAGTAAAAATACTAAGTAAATTTGACTTCTGTGCAATGGAAATTCAAAATAATTGAAAGTATAATAGTTATATATTATTACATGGAGGAGTTAGATGCATTATGGTATATGAAATAATATTAAGCTTAATGGTAATATTGGATGTATTTGGTGTAGTATATGTTTATCAATTATTGAGAAATCATGCTATAAAGAGAAGAGCAGAAAAGAGGCAACAACAGTTATTAATAATAAAAGACACTACACCCAAAATCAAACGATTTAAAACTACAATTTCAGATGATATTAAGTTTGAAAGTGAAATATTATGTGATAAGGCACTAAGTATGCTTGATGGATATAGATAAAATAAAGAAATGAAATTAATAATAATATAATCATGGATGTTGAGAAGAGAGTATTATTATGTATTAATAATTTTGTAGAAAGAGATCCAATTTTTTTTAGGACCTTTATAAAGATGATACAAACATAAATGTTATAGAAACAATAATTAATAAGCTGTAAGAATATTTGGTTTTAAGTGAATATAGTTCTAATATTTATTATAAGCCTCTAAATACCCCATTTGGAGAATTGGGAATAATAAAGAAAAGCTTATTAAAAGACTCTATTTAAAGCAGAACGATGAAATTATAGGTTATGTAACTGGCCCAACACTATGGAATTATTATAGGTTAACAACACAAATTTGGAATAAGAGATGTATAATATCTAATAAAGTAAATGTAAATCATAAAGACAATGATTTAAGAGTAAAGCTAATTGTACCTAAAATTATTATTTAAGAATGAAAATTATAAGATATTGCAGATATTAGATGTAATAGAGCATAAGAATAATTTTTTTATTCAAGACTTAAATTATAATAAATACAATGAATTCTTAGGTAATATAGCTAAAAGTGATAAAAAGACTATAAATAATTTGTGTGAATTATTTTATCTATATGAGAAGAAAGTACAAGATGATGTGAAATATATATGAAATAATAGTAAAAATGGTTTGTAAAATTAAAATACAGACCTTTTTTTATGCTCGAACATGCTAAGACACTTTAAGTATTCTTTTAATTTTTACTTTTTTGTAAACTAAAGAAAACAAAAGAGGAGAAATAAAATTATGATATTTAAAGAAAAAATAGAGTTAGTTAAAACAATAAATTTCAAGAGCTTTTTAGAAAAAATTGAAGGATATACATTCAAAAAAGAAGGTAATAATTATTATAGATGCCATGAGCATACTTCATTGATACTAAAAGAAAGAACACCAGGTCAATATGTATATGCATGGTCAAGTGTTCAGCAATGTGGTGATATAATACAGTATGTAAGAGAAAATATAATAGGCGACAGTTTTAAAAATACAATAGATTATTTATTAAAATATATGAATATAGATACTGAAAGATATGATAATACTTTTACTAATAATAACGAAATAATAGAAAAAGAATGCAATAATACTATAGATATTGAATATTCTTCAAATACGAGACAGACATATGCTTATCTGCATAAATCAAGACTAATTGATATAAGCATAATAAACGAATTTATAGCTAAAGGCCTTATTAAACAAGATTTAAGGAATAATGCTGTATTAGTCCACCTTAATTTTGATAACAAAATAGTAGGAGCAGATCTGCAAGGTACAAATAGTTATAAAAAATTTAAAGGAGTAATTAAAAATTCTAATAGAGATTATGGATTTTCATTTAAAATAGGTGAAAATATAGACAAAATTTATATTTTTGAAGCAGGTATAGATATGCTTAGTTATTATCAACTATATAAAAGTAATTTAAATGATTGCTTATTATTGTCAACTGGTGGTAGTCAAAAAATAAATAAGATAGCAACATATTTAAATAAATATGATAATATCAGTACAATATATGTAGCAGTTGATAACGATGATGCTGGAAACATAGCATTACAGAAAATAAAGGATATTTATAATAACAAATTAGTTATTGATAATAGAGAGGAACTAATTAAATATAACATAAAAGATTATAATGATCTTCTAAAATTAAAAACAGAAAAAATGAAAAAGGTAGCTTAGCATTTTAATGTTAAGCTTTTATTTATATATAATTAAATCTTTATTATAATAAATGCTACTGACTAAGCATATTATGAAGTCTTTATTTATGCATATATTATTTTTTATTTCTTATGTCTATATATTTATATTGTATGAAAAGAATTTTAAGTTAAATAAAGAATATGCTTAAAGATATAAGCAATAATTTTATAATTACTATTTGGTAATATAGAAATATTATGAAATTTGATTATTTGTGTATTAAAGCTATTTTTTTATTTCTTATGTATTAAAAAAATAAAAAATTTAGTTGTTATTTATTAAAAATTAATTCTTGTTATCAACAAAGTGTTGTATATAAATAATGTTAAATTTGCAATAATTTCAAAATAAGGATAAAAGTAATATTTACTATAGTAAAAAATTTTGCTACCATATGTAAAATAGTGAAATAAGGAGTAAAAACTAAAATTTATATATAAGTCTAATTAATAATTGATAAAAGAACAATAAATTGTGGTTAACATAAAAAATTAATGATTCGATATAAACTTGTAGGCATAAGTAAAAAACTTAATTATAAAAGCTAAATTATAATTTTACATAAAACCTACGAATATAGTCAGTTAGATTATATATGCATTTTTACAAAAAAATACAGCTGATATGGATAAAACGAGTAGAGAAGAACTTAGAGATTTAAAAAATAAAAATAATGGTAGTGATATTAAAAAAAAGATTGGAATTATTATAAAAAATAATATTAATAGAATGAAAGAAAACATAGAAGTTGATAATTATTATAGAAAATATATAGTTAAGAATAAATCTGTAATTTCAGCTATGTGTAGTTATAGTCTTGAAGTTAGTAATTACAAAGAAGCTATATCTTTAATAGGAGCAGTAGACATACGAAAATTTTTTGATATTGATGTAGATTTAAACATGATTTTCCAAAATAAAGTTTTCTATGGAGTAGAAGAAGTTGACGGAGAAATATATACTGATGAAGATAAAATGAAACGGGCAATAAATGGCTATGGAAAAGAAATTCTTAATGTAAAAATAATAAATATGAGATTTAATAGATTCACGTATTATGCAAAGTATAAAGTTAACAAAAATAATACTTATATAAATAAAATAAATGATAAGTATTATATGTTTTTCAAAAGACTGAAAAATGAAGAAGAAGAAAAATTTGATTTAATTAATTTGTATGAAATAATAATGACAACCCCCAATACTATTACAGCTATAAATGAATTGTGTGATATATTGAATATAAAAATTAAATATGTTGAACAGCAAAAAGACAAGTATTATAGCAATAAGTTATTTTTATCAACTTATTTAGAAACAGAATATAAGATATTAAGTAAATATATAAATAAATATAGATTTGTTTTAGATGAACTTTTAGAGCAAGGTGAAAAAAATATTTATATGGATGAATATAGTTTTAAAGGAGAAAATGTTTTTTTTGCTGGCTCTGAGTATATTAGAGATATATTAAACAAAAAGAATGAAAATAATAAAATGATACGTAAAATTGAGCAAGATAAGGTTACACGAGCAATTAACGTTTTCTGCACTTTGGGATTTATAGAAAAATTAAAAAAAGAAGATGTACCGATAAAAATGCAGAAAAATAATTATGAATATAAAAAAGGTTTAAATTATTACATTGTGTACAAATATAATCATAAGTTATTTGAAAATGCAGAAAAGAGAGTCTTAGTACTTAAAGAAAATAAAATATCACTTACGAAATTTGGTGAGAAGAGTTGTATGAAATTATTTGGAGAAGAAGTAACGAATATGGTTTTTAGAAAGTAATATAGAAGATATTGAGATTAAGTGCATGGAGATAATGAATTGAAAGTTTATGAGTATTTAAGAAATAATAGAAAAGAATTAGAATATTTTTTTGAAAATATATTTTTGGGAAAAAGTAAGAATAGTGTTTGTAAATTAATTGAAGAACTTGATAATAGCTATGTAAATGAAAGCATTAATAACAGTGAAGTTGATCAAATACATAATATAATAAGCTTGTATATAAATTTAAAAGAATTATTGAATAATGTTTGTGAATTTAATATTTCTTTAGAAAAAACGATTATTGACATATATAGAATATTTAAAGAAGATTCATATAATCAGTTGTTAAAAAATCCTTATATTTTATGCGAATTTTTAGAAGAAGATTTTAAAGTGGCGGATAAGTTGGCTTATTATTTAGAGTTTGAAGAAGGAAGTGAATTAAGAATTAAATCTGGTATATTGTGCTTTTTTAAGAAAGATATTGTGAGTAAAAAAGGGCATATGTATATAAAACGAGATTATATGATTCCAGGAGTATGTTATTACATAAACAAAAATAATGGATTTAACAATTACAATCCAATAAGTGAACAATATATTGAAGAGTATATTGATATTCTAATAGATGAAGAGATATTTATTGAAGATATAAATGAAAATAAAGAAGGGATTATTTATTTAAAAAAGTATTATGACATCGAGAATTATATAGCAAATAATATAAAAGAAAGATTAAATTTCTCTTATACTAAGAATTCTATAAATGAGATCGCAAGTGTTTGTATAAAAAAATATAATTTGACAGAACAGCAAGAAGGAGCTGTGTTATTGGCTTTAAATAATTCAATTAGCATAATAACAGGTGGGGCAGGAGTAGGAAAAACGCAAGTTATAACTGCACTATATTCAATAATAAAAGAAATAAATGAAAGTTTAGTAGTAGAAATATGTGCGCCTACAGGGAAAGCTGTTAGTAGAATTAATGAAGTGAATGATATTAATGCAAAAACAATTCATAAATTATTTAAAATAGGTAGTAAAAGTGAAGAAAATAATAAAGTTATTGCAGATTTTTTAATAGTAGATGAAGCATCAATGTTAGATGAAGAAATATTTTATAAAATATTAAGTAATACAGATATATGCACACAAATAGTATTAGTTGGTGATATTAATCAATTATCAAGTATAGGTGCTGGGCAGATTCTAAAAGATTTGGTAAAAACAGATATAATTTCCCAATTTAATTTGTCAGAAGTTCACAGGCAAGTAAGAGATAGCTTAATATTAAGAAATTCACAAGCAATTCTTAATAATGAAGAAGTAGTATTTGATGATAATGAATGTGTATTTATACAAAGTGATATTGAAAACATAATATCAGATATTGTAGGAATATATGAAGATATAATGTCTGACTGTAAGTACTATATAGAAGATATTATGTTATTAACTACTATTAATTATAATCTTTTAGGTAGTAATGACTTAAATAAAGTAATTCAAAAATGGTATCAAGAAGATTTTAATGATAATATAAAGCAAATTAATAAAGGTGATAGAGTTATTCAATGTATTAACGATTATGAAAAAAATGTTATGAATGGTGAAACTGCATTTGTAAAGAGTATTATAAAAAATGACGAGGGAACAATTTATAATTTAGATTTTGGATATAAACAAATTCAATATGATCAGTTTATGATTGATCAATTAAAACCTGCATATGCTCTTACTATACATAAATGTCAAGGGAGTGAATATAACATAGTTATTATACCAGTTTTAAATGAAAATATGTTCAATGCAACACGAAACTTTATGTATACTGCTATAACAAGAGCAAAAAAGAAAGTTATATTTGTAGGGGATATGGAGGTATTTAGAAAAGTAATTACAACAAATGATAAAATAAGAAATTCAATGTTAACTAATAAGTTAGAAAATGAGTTAATACCTTAAAAAAATTTTTTATTTATGGAGGACATATGGATAACCAAGAAATTTTAGAAAAGTTATTTGGATATAAAGCAAATCAATATAAATTGCTTGGAAGTGAAACTGTTGAAGATAGAAAATATTATATTTGTGCATTGAAGGATGAAAAGTATTATTCGATGATTTTAATGAAGAATTTAGAAGAAAGAGGTTCTGATTCAAAGTTAAATTTTATTCTTGATCATGAAAGATTAAATGATAAGGTAATGAAAATAGCTGATATTCAAGTTTATGAAAAATGTAAAGGACAAGGATCTATTTTAATGAAATATGCGATTAATTATTTATGTACAGAAACAGATATTAGAATTATAACAGGATTTTTATCACAACAAGACGCTGATCATTTTGAAAGATTAGAACATTTCTACAAAAAATTTGGCTTTCAAGTTTCATTTGCAGTAGATATGCAAGGAAATAAAATAAGTGGTAAGATTAAGAAAATAATTAAATAGAAAAAATTAAAAGGACAAGAATAAATCTTGTCCTAAAATAATTCATTTATCAGTGAAATTACATCTTCATCTTCAGCATTAGAAGTAGCAGGCTGTGATAGCGATAATGTTAATCCATCTTTTGTTAAGAGTCGTTGTAAGATAATTTCAATTCTACTTTCTAAGTCATCATCATTATTCTTAGATGAATGCATATCCTTTTCAACTAAGTTACAAATATAATTACTAATATTATCTTTTGTTTTTAAATACTCATAAATACTTTGTTTTGATCTACTGAAGCTGATAGAAATTTTATTTTTGGACATTTTTTATCTCTAAAATTTTTAAATAAGATAAGCAATTAGAAAATTGTGCATCTTCTGCAATAAGAGCATTTGGATACAATGATAATATATACTTTTTAAGCAATATAGATCCACCACCAATAAAAATTAAATCAGTATTATTGTAAGATATATCTCTACTCTTTCCATAATTAATTATGGAGCTTACATGACCTGAAAGCATAGATTCAATTTTAGTTTTACTTTGTGAGATTATTTGACCGTTTATCTTTAAATGACCATCCTTCAATATTTGTTCAACATCATCATCACTAATCATAATTCCAAAAGTAGAAGTTAATTTTTCAGATATTTTAGCTCGCAATATATTTACACCTGAGTTTGCTATAACCATAGAATCCAGCATGGGAATCAATTTTTTATATGTACAAAATGTTGTATTAAGTGAACCAATATCAATGATTGTTACTTTTTTTTCTTTATAAATACTTGAATTGCTATATATTGGACCTATCGCCTCAGGACATAGTGTTACTGAAATTATTTTGAATGAATAAGGCTTTGAATTTACTAATAAGTTAAGTACTTTATCAGGTGACTCTATAAAGTATTTATATTCATTTTTTAATTCCTTATTCTTATAAATATTTATAGGTGTATTAACAACTAAATAAATTTGAGGAATTTCAGAGTCAATTTTTAATTTATCTATTATTCTGCATATTGCAGTATAAATAGATATAATATGTTCTTCATTACATTTGGTTATATCAAAATTGCAAGCAGATTCTGATAACATGTCACCAATTAAAAATGTCTCACCTAAGAATTTAACCAAAAATGATCCAGGTGTTATATCAACGCCTAAATTGTTGACTTTTTTTACTTTAGTTCTAAATTTTACTTTTATTATTTCTCCATTTATTTTTGTAATTGCTTTTGTGGTATGCTTTCCTGTATCTATTGCAATATATAAATTTTTCATTTGTTTTTCCTCCATATGTTATAAAAAATTATGTTTTATATATTATAGATTTATTTATGCGAAATATTACTACAAAAGAGCACTATATATGTTTAACGAGTACGAAAAAGTAAGAATTGGTAGTGTAAATAAAAATATACGATTTAAATATTGACCAAATGAAGATTTAAAAATAGTAATAGACTATGTTCAATAGAGAGTTTTTACTTCATCGTGTAAAATTTTAAATATATAGTTTGAATAGGGTATACCATATTTAAATTATTTATAAATTAAGATATTTGTTCAATTAGACCTTTAATATTAATAAATGAACAAGTATTTTGATATTTTAAGAACTTAAACGAATAAAAATGTTAGGAGGAAGTATGATTATGGATGTTGCTTATATAAGAATATCAGATTCAACCCAAAATGAAGCAAGACAAATAAAAGCGATGGAGGATAGAGGAATAGAAAAAATATTTTTGGATAAATGTAGTGGGAAGAATACCAATAGACCAGAATTAAAGAATATGCTTGAATTTATAAGAGAAGGAGATAATCTTTATATTGAAAGTTTTAGTAGACTTGCAAGGAGCACAAAAGATTTATTGGATTTAGTAGAACATATTACAACAATAAAAAAAGCTAACTTGATATCTCTTAAAGAGAACATAGACACGCAAACTCCATCTGGAAGAATGATGCTGGGGATAATTGGTAGTATATATCAATTTGAGAGAGAATGTTTATTAGAGCGTCAAAAAGAAGGGATAAGAATAGCTAAAGAAAAAGGTATATATAAAGGAAGAAAAAAAATTGATTTTCCTAATGAATGGAATGATATTTATAGTAAATATAAATTAAGAGAAATTACAGCAACAAAAGCTATGAAAATGTTGAAATTAAAAAGAACTACTTTTTATAAATTGAAAAGGGAATTTGAAGAAAATAGATGTGATATTAAGAATATTTAAGCTATATACACAATAATTACTTAAAAAAAATGAGTAATGTTGACTACAGTATATAGCTTTTTTATTTTGATTTTTTAGGAAACAGGGGGAATAGTTATGGAAAATAAGTTATTAGAAGTTAATGGTAGAGAATATGTTCCAGGTATAAAAATTCAAGATTTTGCATCTCGAGGACGTGTTTCTCGAATAAAAGGGAGAACAACTAATAGAGTACACCATCTTTTAAGTGATTTAGAGACAAATATATTTTATTTGCTTGACTTTGAAGAGAGAATAATAGATATAAAAGAACATTATCCATTGATAGATCTTCATGAAGTAGTTGAGGACCTATCAGATATTAAACTGAAAAAGTTCACTGATAAAAAGACGGGAGAAGAGTATATATTTACAACTACTTTTGTTGTTACATTAAAGGGTGGTTGTAAAGAAAAATACATAGCTATATCAGTTAGAAACGAGACAGAATTATATAGAGATTTATTGTTAGAGAAGCTTGAAGTAGAGAGAAGATATTGGAATAAAAAGAATATACGATGGTCTGTCATTACTAATAAAGATATTCCTATTGTTAAGATAAACAATATAAAGTGGTTATATTTAGGAGGGGTAGATATTAGAGGCAATGAGGAAAATTACATTAAAAATGTAATATCGAATAAGATAATATCCAATAAATGTCCTATAAAAGAAATATTGGATAATGTTGATAAGGAATTATCATTATCTTTAGGAACATCATTAGCAATATTTAAAAGAATGATAATTAATAATGAAATTACTATAGATTTATACAAGCCAATTAACATTGATATGTTATCAGATAAATTACAGATTAATTATAAAGATGGAGAGGTAGAAAAGCATGTATTGTAGCTTAAACGTAAATAGTCTGATAAAAATAAATGAAGATGAGAAGGAGATACATAGAATTTTATGGGTTTCAGAAGATGCAGATGCGGTTTTTTTAATAAATATATTTGATAAATCGTGGCCCCATGAAGTTAAGTTATCTGACTTTGCTATAGATATAAAGGAAAATAGGGTTAAATTCATTACAAATGAAATTTATAATAGAGTAATTAATGCAAATGAGTTAAGTCAAAAGGATATAAATAAGAGAAATAAGGCTTTTAATGTTATTATGGAATTTTATCAATATATAGGAGAACCAAATATATTTATAACATCTGAACGTAATAAATATATGAATAAAGTTATAGAGAAACATGAAATTAGTAGAAGAACAGCAGAAGATTACATAAAAAGATATTGGAAGCGTGGGATGACTCCAAATTCATTACTTCCTGATACTTATAAATGTGGGGGTAAAGATAAAAATAAAGCAGCAGGAGAATTAAAGAGAGGTAGACCGAGGGTACATGGTGAAAATAACGGAATTAATGTAGATGAAAATATTAAAAAGATTTTTAGAACATCAATTAACAGATTTTATAATAATCAAAACAAAAACTCACTTACTACTGCTTATTATTTAATGTTAAAAGAGTATTTCAGTGAAAAAATAATAAATGGAAAAGAAAATAGTGAATTAATTATTAAGGATAGAAAAAATATACCATCATTAGCTCAATTTAGATATTGGTTTCATAAGGAGCGAGATTTGAAGAAAGAAATTACAAGTAGAAATGGTGGAAGGGTATTTTTTCAAAAACATAGTGCTGTACTTAATACTGTTAATGATTTAGTAGTAGGGCCAGGCATGGAATATCAAATTGATGCTACTATTGGTGATGTATATTTAGTTTCAAGGTTTAATAAAGAATGGATAATAGGTAGACCTGTAATTTATATTGTTATAGATACATATTCTCGTTTAGTTACTGGAATTAATGTTACATTAGAAGGACCATCATGGGTTGGAGCAATGGGAGCATTAGCAAATGCTATGACTGGAAAAGTTCAATTTTGTAAGGAATATGATATTGAGATAGAGGAAGATGAATGGCCATGTAAGTATATTCCTTATTCAATTATAGGAGATAGAGGAGAAATAGCTGGTTTTAATGCAGATTATTTAACAGATAATTTAGGAATTAAAGTATCTAATACACCTCCATATTTTGCCCAATGGAAACCTATTGTAGAACAGCATTTTCGATTATTAAACTTAAAAACTAAACCATTAATGCCAGGTGCTATAAATCCAGACTTTAGATTGCGTGGTGCAAAAGATTATAGGTATGATGCTATTTTAAATATAAAAGAGTTTACTAAGGTAGTTATTTTATCCATCTTATATCATAATAACCATAATGTATTAAAGGGATATAGAAGAGAAAAAGGAATGATTCAGGAGGATGTTCTTCCAATACCAATCAATTTGTGGAATTGGGGAATAAAAAATAAGAGTGGTACATTGAAAACTGCATCTGAAGACTTTATTAAACTTAGTTTAATGCCAAGAGATAAAGCAACTATAACAGAAAAAGGAATTAAATTTAAAGGAATTTTTTATAGCTCAGTAACTGCAATAAAGGAAGGATTATTTGAAATTGCTCGTTCAAAGAAAAGTGGGAGAATTAGAATAGATGTAGCTTATGATCCACGAAATCTTAATAATATTTACTGGTTAGATAGGAGTGGAGAAAAGTATGAAAAATGCTTTTTATTAAAAAAAGAATATAGATATTTAGATAAAACAATTGAAGAAATTGAATATCTTAGGAAAAAAGAATTATTGATGCTTAAAAATATAGAAGTTGATGAAGTTGAGAAGAGAATAAATTTAATTGAAGAAATAGAAATGGTAGTGAATAAAGCAAGGGAAGAAGCAAAAGATATTAAATTAAATAGTTCTAACCTTATAGGAATAAGAGCAAATAGAAATGCAGAGAAAATTGTATGTAGAAAAGAAGACGCTTTTGTTATAGAAGATAGTGTAACAATGGAATCTGCAAATATAATACAATATCCCAAATTAGAAGATGGAGAAGATGAAGATATGATGTTATTAAGAAATAAACAAAAAGGAGAAAAATTAAATGAATAATAATTTTACTGTTGATGCTTACTATAATGAACAGTTAGTTAATGAATATAGAGGGAATCCTTTTATAGAAGCCCTTCCACCAATATTTAATAAAATAGATGTTATAAATAAAATAGCGTGTTATCCAGAGTTTAATACAGAAGAAAGAAACTATGATGATCATATTAGATTACATTTAATTCAGAGGGTATTTCAATATTTTCAACCATTACCAGTACATTTGGAATTAGAGAGCAGAATATCACGAATTATAAGAACTGGATATGTAATGAGAAATCCGCTTAAGTCCAATTATATTAAAGAATTAAATAATGGTTATAAAGATATTTTAAATAAACAAATTACAACAAATAATTATGTAACAACTTCGAATGGTTTTTCACTTATAGGGGTAAGTGGGATGGGTAAATCTACTGTGTTATCAAAAATATTGAATACTATACCTCAAGTGATTTTACATACAAAATATAAAGAAAAACCATTTTGTATGACACAATTAACTTATTTAAAGATTGATTGTCCATTTGATGGGTCACTTAAAGCACTTTGTTTAGAGTTTTTTTCAAGTGTAGATAGAATATTATCAACAAATTATTTTGAAAAATATAGTATGGCCAGATTGTCAGCAAATGCAATGTTGCCTATAATAAATCAAATAGCAAGAAATATTGGATTGGGTTTACTTGTCGTTGATGAAATACAAAACTTAAGTTTGGCCAAAAGTGGGGGCTCAGAGAAGATGCTAAATTATTTTGTTTCTCTAATTAATTTATCAATTCCAGTTATATTGGTCGGTACACCTAAAGCAATGCCAATATTGCAAGGAGAATTTAGACAAGCTCGTAGAGGTCAAGGAGATTTTGTATGGGATAGATTAAAAAAAGATAGTCAGTGGCAATTATTAATTGAGGGATTATGGGACTATCAGTGGGTTAGAAATCCACAACCATTAACAGAAGAAATAAGTAATGTATTGTTTGATGAATGCCAAGGAATAATAGATATTTGTATTAAACTATTTTTTATGGCTCAAGTAAGAGCCATATCTTCAAGGAAAGAGACTATTACTTCTAAGCTAATAAAAAAAGTAGCTGATGAAAATTTAAAATTGGTAAGGCCTATGCTACAATCATTAAAAAATGGAGGTAAAGGGTTATCTTTATATAATGATATTATGGTATTAGATGTATCTAATTTTATTAATAATGAACAAAATCAGATTAATCTAAATAACACAATAGAACAATTTAAAAAGGTAAAAGAAGAAAAAAATAACATACAAAGTTTTGATTTAAAAAAAGAAGTAACAATTAAGCTTTTAGAATTGGGATTTGAAGAAGATGAAATAAATGTGTATCTGGAGCAGGTTATTGATATAGGAGAAAAAGATATTAATAAGCTTACACGAACAATGTTAAATTTACTTATGAAGCCAGAGAAGAAATTTATAAAAGAAACTACAAGACTGAAAAAAGTTAAAAGTAGAATTAGTGATGAAAATGATATAAGATATATAGCCCAAAAGTGTAAAAAAGAAGGGCAATCAATATATAGTGGATTAAAAAATAATAATTATATAAGTGATTTTGATAGTTTATTAGCGGAGGTTATTTAATTATGGCTACATTTTTTCCTACACCATATGAGGGAGAAACTTTCTATAGCACTATTTCACGATATCATATTTATAGTGCAAATTTAAATTCTAAAGATACATTGAGAGATTTATTTAATACTACATCAGTAACAGCAGGTAGAGAACTACCTGCTAATATTGATTTATTATTAAAAAATATACCTAATAATCATTCATTTACAACAAATGATATCATTTTTAATAATACTTTATATAAATACTATACTTGCTTTTTAACAAAGGAAAAGGCAGATTATATATATAATTTAATGGCTAATGGGAACGGATCGTTGATATTTGCTTCATTAGGAATGTGTGGAAATAAAATGAAAAATGATTTCTCGTTAAAATATTGCCCAGAATGTGTTAAAAGCGATAGAAGTGTATTTGGAGAGGCATTCTGGCATTTAAATCATCAGATTCCAGGAATTTTTATATGCCCAAATCATATGTGTAAATTATATATTTGTAAAAAATCTACTGAAGTAAAGAATAGGCAAGAATATTTAAATTTAGAATTTAGCATAGGAAATAACGATGAAAGCATCGTTGGATTTAATAATATGATGATAGAGCATCAAGAGAGATTTATTATGAATTTAAATAAAATTATGAATGAAAAATATCAGTTTAAAGAAATGAATTTTTTTAGGGAATATTACTTAAAATCATTAATAGAAAAAGGAATGGCTGAAAGTAGAGTAAAAATTTATCAACAAGATTTATTAAGAGATTTTAAGGGTTACTATAGTGAAGATTATTTATCTCTTTTAGGTTGTAGTTTTGACTTAAATGATAAATATAATTGGGTAACAACTATTACAAGAAAGCATCGAAAGAGTTTTCATCCAATACAACATTTGCTAATGATTGAATATTTAAATATTGATATTGATGAACTGTTTGATTCTGAATATATGGAAGTTAGAAAAGATAATAAGCGTTCTGATAAAAATGATGAAGAGAAAAAAATATTTAGAGAAAAGTGGTTGGAATTAAGAAAAAAATATCCTAATAAGAATATAAGTTTTGTAAGAAAACTTGATTTTTCTACTTATAGATGGTTGAACAAATACGATAGAAAATGGCTTACTGATAATTCTCCTAAAAAGAATGGTTGTATGAATAGTAAAAGAATTGATTGGCAAAAGAGAGATGAAGAAATATTAAGTAAAGTTAGGAAAGCAGTAAAATCTATTTATAATAGCAAGGAAAAACCAGAGAGAGTTACTGTTGGAGCCGTTGGAAGGAAAATAGGAAAGATATATTTATTACAAAAATCCTTAGATAAAATGCCTATGACAAAAGAGTATTTGCAGAAAAAGTGTGAATCAGTTAAGCAATTTCAGGATAGAAGAGTTAAGTGGGTAAGAGAAAATGTGACTATCAATGGAGAAAGTGAATGGATTGTAATGAGAAAGGCAGGAATTAGGTAAATTTTATTATGGATGTTAAGTAAAAATTTACAAAATAACATAAAAAATGCTATAATGTTGACTATAGTATTTTACATGCAGGGAGAAAAAAAGATGAATGTTGATGAATGTATAGAAAGCTTAGATAAATTAGAAATAAAAAGAAAAGCAGATTATTCAATTTGGGGATATTTATATCAGTTTGATTTAACGTTATATGATATGTTATGTCATGGTACAAATGATGATTTATTTAATGAATTGTATAAAGATATACAAGTAATATATCAAGTTGAAGTTATTGAAGATTATATAAAGAATTTTACTTTATTAGATAAAAAATATGTTCGATTAGCACAAGTTAAATATTCATCAACTACTAAAGAATTTAAATATTGGGACGTAATTCTTGATTTATACTATGATTACTTATATTTATCAAATTGTTCAACAGAAAAAGTAGATATAAAATGTGGCATCTTTTTTAGTACTGCTAAAAAAATTGATTTTAGTAAAAAAGATATTGAGATAGAAGGTAGAAAAGTAATAAATAATTTTATAGAAACAATAAATACAGCTGCCATAAGTGAATTAGAGGATGATAAATCAGATGGCGAGAATAGTGAGAATCATTTAAAAAGAGTGATAGAGGTTATAAATAAATATCATTCTGATGAAGATTTAGAATTTTTTTTGAAAAATAGCTTAATTATTTCTTGGACTGAAAATAGATTAAATTTAATCAACCTTATAAAAAAAAGATTAGATGATGTGTTTAAGGATGAGTTTTCAATATTCCCAGAAAAAGAGAAAACAGATATTCTTTATTCAGTTGCAATAAATTTTATAATAAATGAGTGGCAAAGCAAAAAGAAGAAAAAAGATATTAGAAGGATAACTATAAGTGATGTGATAACTCATATAAAGGAAATTTGTAATAATGAAAATAACATTGCTTATAATTTAATCAAATCCAATATTATAAAAGCAATAGAAAAGGTAATAGAAGAGTTCATATCAAAGTTAAAACGTGAAGGAAAAGATGATAATGAGATAGAGGAGTTGTTGAAAGATAGTTACTATAAATATGCTGATAAATTATTTGAAGAACTTGGATTAATGCTAAAGGATAAATCAAATAGGTATAAGTTGGTAAATACTATATCTATGGAGGATACTGTAAGTGAGGAAGAATACTATAAATTCAACTTAATTGAAGAATATGGGTATTTGTCTACGAAACAACCTTATTTAAAATCATATGTTAAAAGAATATTAAAGTTTATTGATGATAATGTTAAAAACAAAGTTTATGATATAAATAATATTGATATTATGCTGAATTTTCAAACTGAAATAATATTATTTGAACATCCAAATGAAAAAAGAAAGTGTGTGTTATTACCCAAAACATATGATAATCCTGAATATGAGCATGGAGTTATTTTAGATAGAATAATAAAATCAAATATAAAGCCTAAAGTATGGTATTTTGATAATTTGGATATTGGAGATACTGTATATGATTTAGATATATGTAAGCCAGAACAAATGGATGTAGATATAAAAGAACCATATAATAATCATTATTATATAGAATGTATGGAATGTCTTAATCAAAATAATCCTTTTGATAATAGTAAGGTTAATTGCATATTTTGTGAGAGGTGTAATAAAAATGGACAAGATAAAAATAGAAAAACTTTTGGTTAGTTATGGTTTCAATAAATCTAAACTAATAATAGGAAGAGATACCGAAGTATTTAGTGAAGTGTTTATCAAAGATAATAAAGAAGCATACATACTATTTGAAGGATTAATCAATGTAGAATTAATAGATAAGTATCAAAAAAAAATTCTTTGGTTTCAAAATTGGAGTGATAACGAAATTCTAAGATATAATATAAATCTCTTAATTCCATATAAATCTTCACAAGTTAATAGAGATGAAGTTAATAAATATATATTTAAATTTGAAAGAGATTCACATATTTGTAGGAAAATATTCTTAGATTTAGATAATGAGAACTGCATTGACTTATTACCGTTTAATAAGATTAATTTGAGCAAAAGTGATGTGAATTCTAATAGTTTAAAAAAAGAACTTGTAAAAGTTTTACATACAGATAATATTTATCAAGAGCTTATAAAAGAAGATTTTGATTTAGAATTAATAAAAAAAGAATTGTTAAGTAAGTAGGTGCTTTGATATGAAGAATTTATATATTAAGAAGGTTTATATTAAAAATTTTAGGGGATATGAAGGCGAGAAACAGTTCGATTTTACAAGTAATAATAAACCCAATAACTTAATTTTATTATCTGGTGCAAATGGGTATGGAAAGACTTCATTATTAGAGGCTATAGAATGGTGTTTAACTGGAACAGTAAAAAGAGTTTATAATGATTACATAAAGAGATGTCCTACTTCAAAAGAACAACAAATCCAGGATTCAGACAAAGGATTAATTAAAAATACAAATAGCATAGACAATGAAATTTATGTGAAACTTAATATACTTTATAAGGAAAAAGAAATGAATTTAAAAAGAGAGTATATTGTAGTTGATAGTGAAGTTGAAGGATTAAAACTTAATTTCATGCCAGACATTGAAAGCGAAGATGGAGATATTAGAGAAGAATTGAGATCATATCTAATTGATACGATAGAAAATTTCTATGATAATTTTATATGCTCATACGATAAAAATGTCGAACTTTATTCAAAAGGAAGAAAAGAGATATATGAAATATTTTCTTGTTTGTACACAGAATTTAAAGAAGCAAATATTATTAAAGATAGATTAGTTACTATTAAGGAAAATTTATTGGAAGAAAAATTGAATTCAGAAAAAGAAATGGAGAAAATTATTTCTGAAAGGAATAAATATGAGAATTTAAGTAAAGAAATGGAAGGGATAAATTCTGATTTAAGAGAAGAATACCCTAAGAATAGAGTATTTAATGAAGAAGTTGTTACACCTTATGAATTTATTGAGAACACTAATATTGATTCGCAGAAAAATTTAAACAATCAGATAGCAATTTTACAGAGCATATATTATTTGAAAATTAAAGATAATACAGAAAAATTAAATTCAAAATTAAAGTATGAATATAATTTAATATTATTAGAGCAATTAGAAAATGAATATAATTCGAAGTTGCATATAATTGAAAAAATGAAAGGAATAAACATTCGAGAAATTAAAGAAGAAAAAGATAAAAGTGAAATCCTTTATAATAAGGTAAAGAATTCATTATCATTAGATAATATAGAGATTATTTTAGATGAAATAATTCAAGAAGACAAAATAAAGGAGTTTATAGGTAAGGGTAATATAAAGATCTTATTAGAATATAAAAACAATATAAAAAGTAATTTAGATAAGAAAAGTTTGTACAATGAAAGAAAATCATTATATGATACAAATAGCCCTGTTATGCTCGTAATGAGGTATATAATAGATAATACTGATACATTAAAAGAGTATAGAAATGCAAACAATAAATGCCCTGTATGTGGAAGTGAAGAATTCAAAAATAGTGAAATAGGTACTATTGCAAAAACTTTTTTAGGTGAAAAAGATATAGAAAGACAAGAAATTATAAAAAAAATTAAAACTATAGAAATGGAAAATAACAATATATTAAAAAAAGTTAGTGGTTTATTAACATCAAAATTTCAAGAGTTGATTAAATATTATGACGACATTTTGGAGTTAAATAAAGAATTGGATAATATATACAGTATATGTATGTTACTAAATATGAGTGATATTAATAAAGAGAAAATTTTAATACAAAAATTATTCTATGAGCAAGAAATTAAAGGGTTGAAAATTGATAGTTCTTGCGAGGAACAAACAATAAACAGTTTAGAAATGCTTGATTTACCTTCTATAGAAAAATTTAAAGAAAGATTAAAGGGATATGCTACACTCAATATAGATGAGCAGGTAAAATTATTAACTAAGATCATTAAAGAATTTGAAAATCAAAATATAAAGTTAGAAAACATATCAGAAGTAAATATTGAAGAGGAGGATTTGAAAAATATAGAAACTAAACTGAATATATGTAAGTTCATTAATTGTTTAATTAATAAAAATAATGTTTATCAGCAAATTATTGAATTTCAAAAAATTGAGAAAGAGAAACAAAAAGAAATTGGTGATATAGAAAAGCAAGTGACTAAATTAAAGAGTATTATAAAGGAAGTTAATAAAACAATCAAAGATAATGAAAAGAAAGAAATAGAAAGAATAGCAGAACCATTGGATAAGATATATCGTAAAATTACGAGAAATACAAATATAAAAGAAATAAGATTAAAGAGAGGGAATGGACAAAAATTATCTGAGTTGGAAATTATAGATTCAAACGATAAACCACTTCCATTTGGAAATATTTTAAGTGCAGGTCAACTTTCAACACTTTCAATATCTATTTTTTTATCTAAGGCGTTGTTAAATGATGGTAACTTGAAGTGTTATTTAATGGATGAACCAATACAAACAATGGACGATTTAAATATAATATCATTTATTGATTTAATTAGGTTTGAATTAGAAAATGATGAAGATGAGAGATTTATTGATCAATTAATTATTTCTACTTGTGACAATGATTTAGAAAAATTGATAATGCATAAAATCAAAAGTTTTAATATTCCAATATGTAATTATAATTTTCAAGGTCAAGGAAGATATGAGAGGGTACTTTAATAGGTATATATATTGAAATTTTATAAAGTATACTGTTAAGTATGTTTTTGTTATATTTCGTTATTAAAAATTAACAATCATATTAATTATTATGGTTATTATGGAATTGGCGTAACGAAGGAATTGGGAATTGAGCAAGGTATAAATCCAATACATTATAAAAGATTATTAATTTAGATATGAATATTAAATCGAATCTATGTATGATAATAAAAAAAATCCCCATCTAATAAAAAACCTCCCCAACGTCATAAAAAAGTTCGGGAAAAATAGATAGGGAATACGCCCCGCAGGGAGTTCTTAAGAACAAAATGCGGGGCTTTTTTGCGTCTAAATCAAGATAAAAATCAAATGAAATTTCAAGTTAAAAGCATGAAAAGCTTGCAAGGATTTATTCCTGTAGCTATTCATGTTTTTATTCATTTGCCTCAGAAAATATAGATTCGAGGCAAGAGAAAGAAGAGAGAAAACCGACGCGAAGCCTTGAAATATAAGGATTAAGGTAGAGTGGAAAGAGAGGGGAGCAAGAGCAAGAAAAAGAAGAGGCTTGATAGAATTAGTGTAAGAATAAGCGCAATAAATTGGACGGATTGTATTGAAAGTGAAACATAAGTTTGATATAAAATTGGAAAAAGAAAAGATGTTGTAAGACTGTTTTATGCCTGATATTTTTGGGGAGCTTTATTATTATTCTGAAATTTTATCTGATTTTTAACCTGTGGATAAGTCGGGAAAAAGGGCGATTTTTGCGTGGGGATTATTTTTTTATACTTTTTTTGGAATTGGGGCTAAGGCGTGATTTTTACTTGGATAGTGAATTGAGAATGGTGTGGGGGACTTTTTTTTGAGGAAACATTTAAAGGCTTTAGAGCATTTATATATTTGACTATATTGGACTAGCATTAAGTTAGTTCGTTAAGATATAGCACACGTTTATTAGAGATAATCTAATTGACGTGTGCTATTTTTTATATTTTAAAAGGTATAGATAAGAAAATTCTTATCTAAGGACAGTTCTCGGTATATAAGATAATATATTAAATTCTATTGATATGATGAGAGTTATCTTTTTTGCGTTTAAATAGAGATTCTAATGTTAAAATAATAAAGCTCAATATAGTTGAAAGTAAAACATTCAAGAAAGAAAATTAAAAGCTTTATGTCGTTCCAGATAAGAACAATTTATATATAGAAGATGAAAGTAGAACAAAACTTAATAGAGTAGAGATATAATATAGATAAGAAATATACTATTATATTTAATGATGCTATTTATGAATATAAAGCAATAATATATAATAAAAATATAGACACAATCAAGAAAAGGTCAAAATATAATTTTAGAAAATTGATATCGAAAGCTTAATTTTTATGATAAACATCTAGTTATTTTTATGAATCGTAGATTTAAAATACATAATTTATTTATATTAATTAGGAGCTTATTATGTATCAGTTAGATGGACATGTGCTAGTTTTATAGGTGTCTATAAGAAAACAAAACTAAATAGGAATAGAATACCTTACTATGAAGTGATATTAAATCTACCTTGAAAGGATAATTTATGAAAAAATATATTAATAAAAAGCGCTATATAATATTAATAGCCGTATTAGTGTTAATTCTAATACCTTCAGTATTTTACGGTATAAATTATTATAAAGATTCTGAAGAAAGCTCCATGGTTATAAAAGATAAAAATGGATTCTGTATTGAAAATGGAGTACTTTACGCTTATGTTGGAAAAAACGAAGAAATCATCATACCTTCAAATGTAACAGAAATTTATAGTAATGCATTATCTGGGGATTATAATCATGGGATTAATCTAAAAAAAGTTACGATACCAGGAACAGTGGAAAGAATTGATGACCATGCCTTTGCTTTTACTAATGCAAAATATATTTATATAGAGGAAGGCGTTAAAGAGATTGGTTCAAATGCATTTCAAGATTCATATATTAAAGAAATACATTTTCCCTCTAGTATAGAAGAGATAGGGGAGTTAATAATGGATACTGAAGAAGGTCTTTATGATACAAAGATTTATATTGAAGAAGATAGTGCAATTCATGAATATTTTAAGAAAAAAATGCCTTATGGAGACGTAGAAATATGCTTTGAAAATTAATGATCCTTTAGAATTAATAATAAAGAAATTTTATCTTTACTATTAATTCTAAAGGATATACTTTTATATACTTCTTTGCTTACGTAATAATTGAGCATTTAATATCATAAAAACTGTTGAGAATAATATTAATACTAGACAATCTAGCCATATTGAAGAGAAGCCATTTCCTTTAATCATTACCTCTGTTAATGCATTTGTTGTATAGTATAAAGGCACCGCGTGTCCAACCATGTTCCAACCCTCAGATAATGTAAATAATCCACATAAGAATATTTGAGGAAGTATAATTATCGGTATAAATTGGACCATTTGAAATTCACTATTAGCTAAAGTAGATAAAAGAATTCCTAATGTTAACGCTGATATTGCAGTTAATAAGCAAATTAAGAATACATACCATATGCTACCTACCACAGTTAACTTTAATATATATACAACGAAGAATGTAATTAATGATGTTTGTAGAATAGCTAAAATACTAAAGCCTAATACATATCCGATAATTATTTCATTACGACGAATTGGTGTTGACAACAATTTTTCAAGAGTACCTGATGTTCGTTCAGTTAAAAAATTAATTCCTGCTATAAGAAAAACGAAGAAGAACACAATTACACCTATAAGTGGTGCACCAAAGTTATCAAATTCAGATGAGTCCTCATTACCATATATATAGTTTGTCTTATATTCTGGTTGCATAAATGCTATATTTTTCTCTTTTACCATTGATTCTAAGTTTGATAATCCACCACCTTTAATTATAGACAATACCTTTTTTGCATCAGAAGCATTACTACCATTAATATCAATATTTATTGTAGATGAATCATCACTAAATTCTATTGCAGCAATAACTTTATCTTCTTTAATAAGATCTTCAGCTTCATCTTTACCTATGTTAATAACCTCTACATTATAATTATCATTATCCTCTAGATCCTTAATAAATTCATTTGGTGCATTTATTATTCCGATATTATATGTAATACCATCATAATCAAGTATATAATATACTAAAGTAAGCATTAGAAGAGGTGCTAAAAGAACAAGGGCGATAGTTCTCTTGTCATTAAGAATTTGTTTTATAATTCTAGAAGTTAATGCTCTAATTCTCATTATCATCACCACCCTTAACAGTCTTATTATTTTCCCCATAGTAAATGAAAGCATCTTCTATATTAGTTGTTCCAGATTGCTCCTGAATTTCTTTAGGGGTACCTGTTGCTATAATATGTCCTGCTCTCATCATTGCTAGATAATCACACTTTATTGCTTCATCCATAATGTGAGTAGTAATTAATATTGTAACACCTGATTGAGAAAGTAATTTTAATTCCTTCCAAATACTTTTTCTTAAAACAGGATCTATACCAACGGTAGGTTCATCTAATATTAGAATCTTTGGATTAGGTAATAAAGCAATAGCTAGAGAAAGTCTTTGCTTCATACCACCAGAAAAAGAATCTACTTTTTTACTTAAATGATCAAATAAATTAACTATATTAGCAACATAAGATATTCTTTTCTCTAAATCATTCTTTTTTATATTATAAAGTCTTCCAAAGAATTTTAGATTTTCATAAGCAGAAATTGTTGGATAAAGAGCTGCTGATTGAGCCATATATCCTATATAAGATAAAACTTTTATATTAGGAACCTTTTCGCCTAATATACGTATATCACCAAAGTCTGCATTAGATATCCCAGCTATAGTTTTTACTAAAGTCGTTTTACCACATCCAGAAGGGCCTAAAAGCCCATATATAGTTCCCTTTGGAATGTTTAATGATATATCAAATAAAATTTGCTTTTTTTCATAGGATTTATTTATATCTTTAATAGATATATAGAATTCATTTTTCATAAATAAAGTTCCTTTCATAATAGTAGTTTGAATATAACTAGCTAGTATTATATTATTAATTATAGATATATTAATTTAGAATAAAATAGTCAATTTCATCAAATTTGTTGGAAAAAGAGGTATAGAGATGAATAAAAATTCAGAGGAAACTAAAGAAAGAATAAAAAAGGCATTTATAAAATTATATAAAGAAAACAGAATTGAAAAGATAACTATATCTCAATTAACAAAGGAAGCAAAAGTATATAGAGGTACTTTCTATTATTATTATAAGGATATATATGATTTACTTGAACAAATCGAAGGAAGATTCTTTAAGGAAGTCATCGAAGATGTATTTGGAGTAATAGAAGGAATTTTATCTGGTGATATTGAAAAGAGAGCAGTAGAGATAACAGATCATTTTAAAAAATATGAAGAAATTATGACACTATTTTTTGTAGACAAGCCAAATTATATATTAATTAGAAGACTTAAAGAAGCTGCAAAATCTAAGATATTAATGATACTTGGAATAAACAATAATAACTTATCTAATGAAGATAAATATATTTTAGAGTATATTTCAAGTGCTCAAGTTGGAATTATTACAAAGTGGATAGAAAATAAGCGAGATATTGATACTGTTAAGTTAGCAAGAATAATAAAAAAAGTAAATTTATTGGGACCAGTAACTAGTTTAAAGAATAATTCTATTAATAAGTAAGATACAGTCTTAAGAATAATAATATCATAAATTCTCTTTATATATTATCTATTTAGGATTTCCTTATATCTTTAATAGATATAAGGAATTGTCTTTGCTAAGACTCTACTTTAATATTTTTAACAAAGTAAAATGTTCCAAAACTATTTGTAATCATTTACAAAAATGTATTTAAAGCATTGTAAAAAATAAAAATGTAATTTACTATATGAATATGAAATAATAGTAAATTATTAGGAGGGAAATTATGAATAAGTATTTAAGTTCAAAAATTAAAGTCATCTCCTTTATCGCTATCATTATGGTTGTATTTCTACATTGCTACAATTTTCAAGATAACTTTTTAGTTTCAACAACAATTATTACTGAAGGATTAAACCTTGCGACTTTCGTAGAATATTTTCTATGTAATGGCTTAAACAGAGTCGCCGTACCAATTTTCTTTATGATTTCTGGATATTTGTTCTTTTTATCATTTAAGTTTACCACATACGGATATTTCTCAAAAATAAAAAGTAGATTTGTATCTCTTGCAATACCATATATTTTATGGTCTCTTATAAGTATGGGAATTTGTCTTATATTTTGGGGAGTAGATATAATGCCTGTAGATAATATGAAATTAAATTTGGAAGCTGGTGGATTGCTACAAGTATTTTTGAATCCTCCAAATTTTCAATTTTGGTTTATGTTACAGTTAATGCTATATGTTATTATTTCACCAATAATTTATTTAATAATAAAGTTTAAACCAACTAGAATAATATATTTACTTGGATTATTTGTTATGTGGTTTATAGATAAAAGTATTCCAGGTATAGGTGGAGTAACCATTGTTACAGAAGCTATATTCTTTTACTCAATAGGAGCATATCTTGCTATTACGAATAAAAAAGATATAATTTTAAAAGATAAACAAAAAAACACAATTATAACCACTACAGTAATATGGATTGCTATACTAATCATAAAAACATTTATGTGTGCTACTTTTAACCTTGATGCTGATACTACAATAATATTAGTTCTTTACAAATTAAGTGTACTTATTGGTATTTTCTCAGTTTGGTTCGGACTAGATCATCTTATGAAGAATGAGAAGTTTACTAATAAAATACTAAGTTTAACACCACATACCTTCTTTATATTCTGTTTCCATGAACCACTATTAGACTTTGTTATTCAATACAGCATAAATAATATTAGTACTAGTATTCCTTTCAGTTTAATATCATATTTTGTATATCCAACAATAACAATTATCTTAGCTATAATAGTAAGTAAAGTTTTAATAAAGTATATTCCGTTTATTCATAATATTTTAACTGGTAGTAGAGGCACAAGAAAGATAGAAATAAAGAACTAATACTATTGACGGTTGTTAATTTATCCAAAATAGATTCTAAAGTTAGAAGAAATTATATATGAAATTCTACTACATTTGAAGATCATAATATGACAACATATTAGAAAATGAATCTGATATCGCAAATTATAAATATTTTGCCTCTGTTTATTTTCATATCTCAGAGGCATTATTTTTTTGAGAACTGCCTCATTATACAGAAATAGGCTAGTAACTCTATAAAATAATACATTATTCCAAGGTTTAACGCTTATATTGCTGTTAATAAGCGAATTAAGAATAGCAGATAACATCATTGTTTATATTGTTATGCAAATTTCAATGGTAAACAAGTTGAAGAAAATTATGAAATCCATGATAAGAATTATCCTTTACTTATAGGTAAAGTTAGAGAAGATGCAAAGATTACAGTCAGAACAATGAAATCAGTTAAAGGGAAAAAGCTAGAAATAGAGCAACTTCCAATTCTAGATAAACTTATAGTTTAAAAAATAAGTAAACTCCAATTCATTATTCATCTACCTTTATCAAATTACTATAATATTTTATTTTCCCAGAAAGAACATCATCATAGAATCCCTGTTTCCAGTCAATATAATCTATACTTTTTTGTAGCTCATCCATTGCCGTAAGAAGTTGCTTACGTTTCATTTCTAGTATAATTTTACGTTCTGGAATTGTAGATTGTCCTTGAAGGCAAAGAGCAAGATATTCTTTCATTTCCCTGATGCTCATATTGCATTTTTTAAGGCAGCTTAAACTTTTAATCCAAGCAATATCACTATCATCAAAAATACGATGATTATTTTTATCACGTTTTACGTTTGGCACAAGACCTTCATTACAATAGTATTTTAATGTTTCATAGGTAAGATTTGTCGCCTCACAAGCTTGCTTCATAGAATACATAGGAAAACCTCCTAAAAAAATTCTTGACCGGTAGTTACTACCGATTGTTACAATCAAATTATAGCATAAATTTGTAAATAGAATCAATATAGAGATGGAGGAATATAAAATGGAATATATAACATTAAATAATGGTTTAAAGATGCCTATTTTAGGATATGGTGTATATCAGGTATCCAAGGAGGAATGTCAGCAATGTGTGATGGATGCATTAAAAGTTGGTTATCGTTCCATAGATACGGCACAAAGCTACTTTAATGAAGAGCAAGTTGGAAATGCCATTGTAAAATCAGGAATACCAAGAGAAGATATTTTTTTAACAACTAAGGTTTGGATTGAGCATTACAGTTATGAAGAAACATTGGCTTCCGTAAAGGAATCAATGGAAAAACTTCAAACAAACTATCTAGATTTACTTTTACTCCATCAACCATTTGCAGATATATATGGAGCCTATCGTGCATTAGAAGAGCTATATGAGGCAGGAAAAGTAAAGGCTATAGGTATTTCTAATTTCTATCCAGACAGAATGATTGATATAGCCTCATTTTCTAAAATCAAACCAATGGTAAATCAAGTAGAAGTACACCCTCTGCATCAACAAGAAGAGGCTAAGCAGTGGATGGATAAATATAATATTCAGATAGAAGCATGGGCACCATTTGGTGAAGGAAGAGGAGATATATTTAATAACCCTGTTCTCGCAAAGATTGGTGAAAAGTATGGAAAATCAGTAGCACAAGTCATCTTAAGATGGCATATCCAAAGAGGTGTAGTAGTCATTCCAAAGACTACCCATATAGAACGTATGAAAGAAAATTTTAATGTATTTGATTTTACATTATCACAAGAAGACATGAATTTAATTGCTGACTTAGATAAAAAAGAAAGTGCCTTCTTCTCACATCAAGATCCGGCAATGGTAGAATGGTTTGTAAATATGGTTGAGGAACGTAAAAAAACATCACAATTTTAAAAATGAAAAGAGAAATTGGTAGAGGTGGATAATATGAATTATATAGAAGCTTCAATAGATGATTTAGAACAAATTATCGAAATGAGATTAGAATATATCGCTAGTGATCAAGGTGCTATAAAAACAGAATATATAAAAGCAATGAAAGAGAAATTACCAGGTTACTTTACAGAAAATATCGGTAAAAGCATATTTGTTTTTGTTGCTAAAGATAATGAACGTATAGTTTCAATTGTTATGTTGAATATTATTACTAAGCCCTCTAATCCTCATTTTATTAACGGAAGGGTAGGAGAAGTACTTAATGTATATACAAAAAAGGAATATAGAAAACAAGGGATAGCTTCTAAACTTATCAGTATGTTATTAGAATTTTCTAAAGAGAAGAATTTAGATTATGTTGAACTAGAATCAACAGATGAAGGATATGAACTTTATAAGAAGATGGGATTTAAGGATAGTAAATCTGATTATGTGTATATGAAATATGAATTATAGATTAGCTCTCTTAATACACATGAATAAAGTAGATAATAAGAAAAGATAACGAGAATGGAATAAGCACATGTTTATTAGAGATAATCTAATTTACATGTGCTATTTTTTATGTTTTAAAAATGCAATAAGAAAATTTATATATAAGAACCGAAAGTCATTAATTATTCCTTTATATAAACAGAGGATATATATAATAATAAATTTGAAGTAATGAGATATTGCTTATATAATATTATGTGTATATGTTTTACATATATGCATATTTAAGTGAGATGATAATCAAAGAGGTGTAATGTATTGTTAAAATTAAGTTTTTACGAATTAAATACAATAGATGATAATAAGCTAGATTTTGCGGTAATTGCATGTAGGTACAATAAAAAGTGGATCTATGTCAAGCATAAGAAACGTAATACATGGGAAATTCCCGGAGGACATAAAGAAACAAATGAAAATATTGATACAGCAGCTAAAAGAGAATTATATGAAGAAACAGGAGCTAAAAAATTCGATTTATATCCTATATGTATATATTCTGTTGATAGAGAGAATGACAAATCATATGGTCAATTATATTATGCAGATGTATATTGTTTTGGGAATCTTCCAGATTATGAAATTGAAAAGATTAAACTTTTTGATTCCATACCATCAAATTTAACATATCCTTTGATTCAACCAACTTTATTAGAAAAAGTTAAACAATTTGGAGTAATAAAATAGTTTATTATATGTACTTATGGACATATAATTATCTGTAGTTTACAAGATAGAAGTAATGCATAATAAGTTAGAAGAGATAATATCCATGTCTATGCTTTTCCAATATATCTGCAAAATAGGTTAAATTATGATTAATATTTTATATATATTAGTATAATTTGCATATATTATGTAAAATGATAACATTTACATAAGGAAGTGATGATATTGGAAAAGTTTAGAAGCATCTGTAAATCAAAAATATTTATTGCTGTTATTTCTTTTTTTATTGGTGGTGCAGTATTTAGCGGTAATAATAAACTAGATGCTTGTAAGAATTGTCATTAAATTAAAGATACATATGCTATAGAATAATATCTGTTATTCTATAGCTTTTTTTATTTAATTGATAAAGTTTATACAGCATAAGATAAAATTATAAAAGAAACTATCGCCTATAAGTTTTTATTTATTAATGCGATATTCCTAATAATATTAGTATAAACTTTTAGCTAATGTATATAATATTAATAGGTTTTTTATTATTAAGTTGTGTACTTAGTAAAAATATGTTATAGTAAAATTAAAGAAGAGGCGTTGGGCCGCCTCTTGTGTCAATGTTATTGAGTGGTATAATTGTTACTTATGCAAATGCATAAGTAACAATTATTTTTTGTCTTTTATATCTAGTCTATGTTTAATCTTTTCAGATGTAAAATCACTTTTAAGTTCTTTCCCAAGACACATTGCTACCAGAGCTATTAATGTCAAACAAAACATTCCAATACCAATAAGATATAACATAACTATCACCTGCCTTTCAGCATTAACACAAGAAACGCACCTCTTCGTGGTTGCAAGTAAATATGACAGGTGATAGTGAACATCCACTTTTTTACTTACCTTTTAATTATATCATATTAATAAAAAAATACACTATCTAGATATTAAAGATATTATCCAGTAGGGGAGTATTTCACAAAGATTGCAACTATTAAAGATAGAGGACTAAAAGGAATTATGGCTATATACATATATTCAAATGAAAATTCAACATGTTTCATTAAGTGAAACCCAATTAAGAGGTTTTGATGCTTGTAAGAATTGTCATTAACTTAATATAATACAAAAAATAAAGCAAGAGTACTTTATCTAAGAATACTCTTGCTTTATTTTTTGTAATTTAAGGAAAATTATTTATGTAATAAATTGACATTTTAATTTGTTCGTTTTATAATTAAACGTGTATTAAACATGTTTAATAAATAAGGAGGAATTAAAGTAATGGTAAAGCCCGATACAAGAAAAAAGCTAATTGAAACTACTAAACGCATGCTGATAAATGGTATTCCATATAAAAACCTTACTGCACGGCAAATTTCAAAAGATGCAGGAACAAATCTTGCTATGATAAATTATTATTTTAAATCTAAAGAGGAACTAGTAAAGATTTCAGTAGATGAAATTATTTCTGAAGAATTTTATCAATATTCGAAAATCGATTTAAGTAAGCCTGCCAAGGAACAATTGAAAGAATTGTTACTTCATATTTCTACTGTAATTATAAAATATAGAGAGCTAACTAAGTTATCTATTCCATACTTAATTCTAAATGATGAAATTTCGCTTCCTTTTGATATATTACCTTTTATAAAAACACATTTTGAAGATACAAAGAGTGATACAGAATGTAAAGTAATAGCATTTCAAATAGTCTATATGCTTCAATTAATTTTTTATCGTGCAGATGACTTTCAAAAGTATTCAGGAATAGATATTTTTAATACACAACAACTACAAGATTTTCTCGACATTCAGCTAAATATATTTTTAGGAGATGATTAATAATGAAATCTAATTTAAAAATACTTTCCTTACTTGCATTTATACTTTCTATCCCTGCTCTAATAATAGTAGATTGGTTTTATAGCGGATATGGAATTTTAGTAATGTTTATTTTACTTTCTATCGGTGTTGTGTGTGATCAACTTATTCGTATGAAATTTCCCAAAAATAAAGTTATACCTCTTCACAACTATCGAGCAAATAGAGTAATGAATATTTTTGCTGTAGTCTTATTTCTTTTAAGTCCAATGGCCCTAATATATGGTAATAGAGTTGTTTATAGAATGGGATTTTGGTTAATGGCTATTATGATATGTTTAGGTATTGTCTTTAATCAGATTGCTAGAATCGTTTTCCCTTATGAATTAGAGTAAAAAAGGAAAGTATAATGTCAGTATTATTAAAAATCTTAGGTATTTCATCTATAGTATTATTGATATGTACATTAGCTTCCTTATGTTTATTATTTTATTAAGATATATTTTTGAAAACAGAATATGAATAACTAAAAGTATTTATAAAATAATAATACTAAAGGAGTTGTTTACAATGAACTATTTCAGAAAGATTTTCTTAACATGCGCAGTTATAATTATTTTACTTACTACTATAACAAATTCGATATGTTTAGGTATTAATAATGATAAGGTGGTAATATCAACAGAAAGTAAAAAAATCGATTATGTAAAATATAATAATAGCATTATATCCTCAAAGAAAATAAGGGATAACAAAAACTACATAGGTTATTGTCTAGATATTCATAGGGCTTATCCTAAAGGTGAGGAGTTTATAGAAATTGCAACTGTTAAAGATAAAGCTTTGAAAGGAATTATTGCTAATGGATATCCTAATATAAAAGGACAATTATTAGGATTAACTGATGATGAAGTATATTTTGCTACTCAAATTGCTATATGGAGTTATCAAGAAGGTTATAATATTGATAAAATTACTTCAAGTAATAAAAGTATTGAATCTCTAATAAAGAGTATATACCATAAAGGTATAAAAGAGGAGAATAGTGAAGTAGCTAATCTAGATGTATTCTATACCTCTGAATCCGTTCAAAGAATTATTTTAATTGAAGATTCTGCTTCAAAGGGCATTAGTGATATCAAAAATGACTCAATACAACAAAATGGCTGATTTAAAATTATTTATTTTAAGAAAATCATTAGCTAAACTTTACAAAGCAAATTAATTAATAACATTTTATATGTTTTATATAATTATCTATTTGCTTTATTGATATAGAAACAATAATAGTTTAATATTAATCTGTGGAATACGTTTTAAATACATAACAAAACTCATACTTTCAAGTAAAAAAGCTGTAGCCTTTAAGTGCTATAGCTTTTTTATTTTTATAAATTCACCTTCCTCATAGTATACTTAAATATTATTGTGATTAATTTTATTAAGTTTCATTTCTATAAACTTTATTATTTGCACTTTAAACTACTCATTTATATATAAAAAACCAAGATTTGTAGAAAATATTGTATATTAATTTAGAATCAATATAATAGAAAATGTAGATAGGAACTACGTAAAAATAATTATAAATTAGGGGGTCACTTCTTTATGAAATATGAAATAAAATATACTGTAGAAAAGAAAACAGGATCAATTATAGCAGAATTTAATGTGGAATCAATAGATGCTTTAGATTATAAAGAAAATACAAATTTAATAAAGGGAATTAAGCGTAAAATATTAAATTTGCCTAGTACTTCTTGGCTTGCAACAATGGAAGATGTAAAGATCTTAGATATTGCAAATAGTCTTTAAGTAAGAGAGTTTATAAACTAGAACAGTTTTTATAGGTATTTAAATATCGTATATATACTCAAAATTAGAAAAGGAGTAGGGGGATAACCTATTCCTTTTCTAGTTTCAATTTATTCTTTAACTCAGATATTTCATTAAGTAAAGCAATTTTCTCCTCATAGAAATTCTTCTGTATAGCGTTTAACTCTTGCTCTTTTAACATAAGCTTATTATTTACTTCATTTATTTTTTCACTATATGTACTTTCTAATGACATCTTTTCTCTATCTTTTTCTATAGTTACTTTTTCTATAGCAGTAGAGGAGGAGGCTTTTATAGTTAATACTTCTTTATCTAAATCATTTATCTTATTATTTAAGTCTATAATCTTTTCTCTTAATACTTTATTACTTTCTTCTAAAATAGAGTTTTTCTTGATTTCATCTTCTAATTTAACTTTTGATTCTTCTAAATGAGCAATTTCTCTTTTAAAGGATGAAACAAGATCTTCTGAAGTATTTACTTTCTTTAAAAGTTCTTCTTCCTTTATTTTCATATCCTTAAGAGTTTGCTCTCCCTCTTTTTGTTCTTCTTTCAGCTTATCTATTTTTTCCTTTAACTTTAAGTTTTCTTCATTTAAATTAGAAATTTCTTGATCTTTTTCAGCAACGATTCTGTTGAATTTTTCTTCAATACTTTTTCCTAGATTGTTGTTTCTATCGACTATAGTTTTAAAAATTTCAAAAATTCTCTCTAAATTGATCTGGAATTCTTCTATATCTTTTTCCATTCCTGATCCACTTTTTAGTTTCTCTAATTCGTATAAATTAACTACATTGCTTAAAAATTCCTTACTACTAACATCTTCTTCTCTTATAATCGCCGTTATTTTCTCTTTTAACTCTACTGGAATCTTAGCTGCCCACGTTGTTATCTCATTTGTACTCATATGTACTCCTCCTACAAATAATATCTCTTCATTATTATATACTATATTAATAAACACTTCAAGTTAACCATTTTGGTTATGCTTAAGTTTACTTATATAAATACAAGTAAACCATCGGTTTACATAGGTTATTTGAATATAATTTGTATAAAAATTCTCTAACAAGACATAATGCGGATTATGTCTTGTTTGTAAAAGAGGGATATGATATAATAAATGTGGAGGTGAAAAGTGATGACAGATGTAGAAAAGTGGCTTAATTCACTAAAAGATGATGATAAAAGTATAAATACTATTGTTTCATACGAAAATGATGTTATTGAGTTTATGGATTTTACACAAAAAGAGGTAGAAGACATTAATAAAACAGATATTGATAATTATAAAAATTACATAAAGGATAAGGAACTTACTATTAAGACATTAAATAGAAAACTTTCATCAATAAATTCTTTTTTTAGATACTTAAAAGATGAAGAAGCAAGAAATATAGATGTAGTTATAAAGGTAGAGAAAACACAAAAACAAAATTATCTAGAACACAGTTTAAGTAAATATGATTTTCAAGCTTTAGTTGAAGCAGCTGAGTCTAAGAATGACTTAAGAGCTATTGCTATATTTTATACTCTATATTTAACTGGAATGCGTGTCAGCGAAGCTTTGTCACTAAAAGTTAGTGATGTTAATAAAAATAATATTTCTATAAAAGGAAAAGGTTCTAAACATAGAGAGGTATTTATGCCAAAAAGATTGAGAGATATCCTTTTAAATTACCTTAACGTTAGAATAAACAGGGATACACCATATCTTTTTACAAGTAAAACTGGCAAAACAGGAAACCTAAGTAGAAAAACTGTAGATACTATAATAAAAAAGTATGCAAATTTAGCTGGTATTGATAAAGAAAAGGCACATGCCCACAATTTTAGGCATTTATATTGTATGTCTCTAATTGAAAAAGGAATATCTATTGATACAGTAGCTGATTTAGCTGGTCATAGTGATATAAATACCACTAGAATATATACAAGAAAAACTAAAGAACAATTATTAGATACAATAAATAATTTATAAAAAATATAAGGGAGATATATGTCTCCCTTATATTAATCTTATTTTTTAATTGTAAAAAATCCAGGGAATACTTCTTCCATATAACTCCCCTTCTTAAGTTCATCATCTAAAATATCGTTAAGACCTTCTATATCATCTATATATTCAATATCTACACCATCTATTAGATTTTCAACATATTCTTTTTCAAGATCCTCATTTGTATAAGAATCATCTATTTCCATATCCATTTCTAAGTCTTCATCACAATCATCTTCTAATACAGAATCAATTAACTCACCAGATGTATTTTCAATAACCTTTGCATTCTCTTCATCCTCAATTATAGACGCTACTTTTACAGCTCTGGTATCCAAGTTATTTAAACCTAAACAATCTCCGCAGCTATTGCATATTTTTCCTTCATAAAGATCACATAAGTCATCTTCATTCTCATACTTTTCTTTTTTATCTAAACTCATAGCAATGCTCCTCTCGTTTATATTTTGTTTTTAGCATCTAAACATTATATCAAATATGAATACTTATTTCAAATAAAGTATATAATTATTATAGAATCGAACATAAGTTTGAAGTTGAATATTTAATATGCTATAATACTATTGAAAGGAGTAGGTAAAATGAGTGAAAAGAAAAATATGCAAATGGAAGTTTATAACTTTTTGAAGAAAACTACTCTTGAGAAAGGATATCCACCTTCTGTTAGAGAAATCTGTGAAGCTGTTGGCTTAAGGTCTACTTCTACTGTACATGGACATCTTTCTAGACTAGAAAAGAAAGGATATATAAGACGTGATCCAACTAAGCCTAGAGCTATTGAGTTCACAAAAGAAGAAGTGGTTCCTAAAGAAATGGTTAGAATTCCTGTAGTAGGAAAAGTAACAGCTGGAATGCCTATTTTAGCTGTAGAAAATATAGAAGATACATTTTCTCTTCCGCTTCAATTCATACATTCTAACAAAGAATTATTTATGCTTAAAGTATCTGGTACGTCAATGATTGAAGCTGGTATAAACGATGGAGACTATGCCATTATTGAGAAAACAAATGTTGCTTCAAACGGCGATAAAGTAATAGCACTTATAGAAAATGAAGCCACACTTAAAACTTTTTATAAAGAAAAAGATCATATAAGATTACAACCTGAAAATTCAACTATGGAACCTATCATTGTAGATGATTGCTCCATATTAGGAAAACTTATCGGTATCTTTAGAAATTACAAATAGTATTATATAAATAATAGACTATTGAAAACATTTTTCAATAGTCTATTATTTATTATTAATCTTAAATCATCCTGCATACTGACATAAAGTAATTCTCTCCTACTTTATCACTGTAAAATTCACATATTTTTGAATCTGAACCTTGTCCTAAAATAGGAGTATCTCTACTTATGTCAATAGTAAATGAATTCAAAGGTATAGATAACCCTTTTCCCTTGGCCTTTACATAAGCTTCCTTTAAAGACCATAGCTTAAAAAAAGCCTCTATTTGATTATCCTCACTAAGAGAAAATATATATTCACTTTCCTCTTTGCTAAAAAATCTCTTCGCAATTTTTATATCTGTATTTGTTATCTCTTGAATATCTATCCCAATAGGCACAGTATCTATAGCAACAACAACCCACTCTCCTGAATGTGATATATTAAAATGAATATCGTCATAGGGTGATTGTAAATATGGCTTACCATATTCATTATATGATAAGTTAAGTTCTACTATATTAAGAGCATCTTTTAATAACAATTTCCCATATAAACTTCTTAAAGAATCCTCATATTTCTTATACCTAAGTATTTTTTCTTTATCATTATCATTTAAATTAGCTAGTAACTTTAGAAAGTCTTCTCTACTTAAATTGTAATCTATTTTTTTCTTTATTATTCTCAAAACAAACCCCTTTTATTAATACGTTATCTTATTATAAAATATTAGAAAGTGAAATTAATACCCCTATCTTACCATGATCAAATGTAAGTCCACCTTGTAAATATGCTATATAAGGTTCTCTTATCGGTGCATCAGCTGAAAGCTCAATTGATGATCCTTGAATAAAAGCACCTGCAGCCATTATAACTTCATCTTCATAGCCTGGCATATCCCAAGGTTCACATTCAACAAAAGAATCTATAGGTGACCCCTTTTGAATACCCTTACAGAATTTTATTAACTTATCCTTATCATTAAACTTTATAGCTTGAATTATATCGCTTCTTTCATCATCATATTTAGGTAAAACTTCAAAGCCTGCTAATTCCATTATCTTAGATGTAAAGATAGCTGTTTTTACCGCTTCTATCGTTATATGTGGTGCTAAAAATAATCCTTGGTACATTGAGCGAACGACTCCAAATGTTGATCCACATTCTCCTCCTATTCCAGGTGTTGTTAATCTGTATGAAGCTTGTGTAACATATTCCTCTTTTCCTGCAATATATCCTCCAGTAGGTGCTATTCCTCCCCCTATATTCTTAATAAGAGATCCTGCTACTAAATCTGCCCCTACTTCTGTAGGTTCTTTTAAATCTAGAAATTCACCGTAGCAATTATCTACAAATACTATAACATCTTCTTTAATTGATTTTATAAACTTAATTACTTTTTCTATATCTTCAATTAATAAAGCTTTTCTCCATCCATATCCTGTAGAACGTTGAATATGTACTAACTTAATAGATGGTATACTTTCAAGTTTATTTTTAACCTCTTCTAAATTTATTTTACCGTCATCTGTTAAATCTACCTGTTCATAATTGATTCCATATTCCTTCATAGAACCGATCTTACCTTTGTTACCAATACCTATTATATTATGTAAAGTGTCGTAAGGAGATCCACATATACTCATCATAGTATCGCCAGTTCTAAGGTTTCCAAATAAAGCTGCACCTATTGCATGAGTACCATTTACAAAATGAGGTCTAACTAAAGCTGCTTCTGCTCCAAATACTCTAGCATATACCTTGTCCAAAGAATCTCTTCCAATATCGCCGTAACCATATCCTGAAGAATTAGTAAAATGTGATTCTGAAATTCTTTCTTCTTGTAATGCTTTTAAGACTTTCAATTGATTAAATTCTCTTATTTCATCATATCTATTAAATACATGCTCTATTTCTGATAAAGCTTTTTCGCTAAGAGATAATACTTCATCTTTTATTTTAAATTCCTTTTTTAAATATTCTTTAGTTTGTTGTAACACAATAAATTCCTCCTTAAAATATATACAGTATAAAAGAGAACAGGATATTCCTATTCTCTCTCCTCTCCATTTTCATAATTATTATTAAATAAAATTGGTTTTCCCGGGGTTATGGTAGAAATAGCATGTTTATATACCATTAACTGCTTACCATCGCTCTCAAGAATAACAGTAAAACTATCAAATCCCTTAACATAGCCCTTAAGTTGAAATCCATTAGTTAAATGTATTGTAACAGGTATCTTACCTTTTCTCGCGCTATTTAGAAATATGTCTTGAAGATTATTAGTTGATTTATTCATTTTTCTCCCTCCCAAAAAAATTAATAGTAACTATACACTATTTGATAATATTTTTTCCATTAATACTATCTATCATAAAGTCGAGAATTTCATTGTCGCTTTTAAATTCATCTTTGTTGATCCAGATGGTTCTCTTATCTTTTCTAAACCATGTCAACTGACGCTTAGCGTAATTTCTACTTCCCTTCTTAATTAAGTATATTGCATCTTCTAAAGTTATATCACCTTCTAAATATTGAAGTATTTCTTTATAACCTATTCCTTTCATAGATTGCATACTTGAATTATACCCCATTTTACGTAAATTTATAACTTCATTTAATAATCCTTTTTCTAACATAATATCTACACGAAGATTTATCCTATCATATAATTTTTCTCTATCCATATTTAATACAAAATAAGTTATATTATAAGGAATATCATATACATCAACTTCGCTATTTATTTCACTTAATGTTTTTCCTGTTGTTTTATACACCTCTAGAGCTCTAATAACCCTTTTTAAGTCATTCGGATATAGTCTATTATATGCTTCTTTATCTTTATCTTTTAGTAAAGAATGTACATATTCATTACCTTTTTCTTCTGCTAAATTAACTAAGTAATTTCTATATTCTTCATCTTTATCCGCTTTTGCAAAAGCATAGTTATAAATTAAAGAATTAATATACAGTCCAGTACCTCCAGCTAAAATAGGGGTTTTCCCTCTAGATGATATATCTTTTATAGCTTCAGTAGCTTTTTCATAAAAATCAGATACTGAAAATTCCTCACTTGGGTCAATAACATCTATTAAATGATGTTTTATACCCTTCATTTCTGTTTCACTTATCTTAGCAGAACCTATATCCATATATCTATATATTTGCATAGAATCCGCAGATATAATTTCACCATTTATCTCTCTTGCTAGATTTATAGATATATCTGTTTTACCTACAGCAGTAGGTCCTGCAATTATAATTAAATCCTGTTTCAAAATGTCCTCCTTATTGTATTCTTTTGAATCGTTTTTCAAGTTCAGTATTTGTTATTTTAATCATAGTCGGCCTTCCGTGAGGGCAGTTAAACGGATCTTCTATATACCGTAACTGCTCAACTAAAGAGTCCATCTCTTCGTATGTTAGTTTATCATTAGCTTTTACCGCACTTCTACAAGCTAATGTCGCAATTTTATTGTATTTTATATCTATAGTATCTGTGGAAGCCATTTTCTTAATATTATCTAGTATAGATAAAAATAAATCTTTTACTTCAGGTTTACCAAGAAAAATAGGTACCTCTTTTATTACTATTGAATTTCCTCCAAATTCCTCAATTAAGAAACCTGCCTCTTTAAAAACAAGATTATTCTCAGTATATATTATAAAATCATCATATGGCAACTGTATAACTTCTGGACTTAACAATATTTGAGAATGTACCTTTCTACTTTTAATTTCAGAAAAATATTTTTCAAATAGTATTTTTTCATGAGCAGCATGTTGATCTAATAGTATTAATGAATCTGCACCTTCAAGTACAATATAAGTTTTAAGTATTTGACCTATAACTTTAAACTTTGGGAATTTTGGTTCTCTACTGATAATTGGAATATATTCAGTTTTTTCATTGTATACTTCTTTTTCTACCACATTATTATATAATGGTTTAGTCTCTTCATTTATACTTTTTATGTTTCTACTATAAATTTCACCTGAATCATAAACTACTTCTTTTTTAGGTACTTCCATCTCAAAGGTATTATATTTTACTTCAGTTCGTTTAAAATCTAAAGGCATTTCTATTTTTTCTACTACAATATTAGTTGTTTCTTCTCGGTCATTAACCTCTTCTTCTAAAAAATCACTTTTCACATATTCTTTTAATGCATTATGCACCCCATGAAAAACAGTGCTGAATATAACTTTATCATCATTAAATTTAACTTCTGATTTTGTTGGATGTACATTAACATCTATTAATTCAGAATATATATCTAAAAATAGTATAAAAAACGGAAATTTATTAATTGTAAAAAATGATTTTACTGCATTCTCCACAGCTGTTCCAATAAGTTTATTTTTTATATACCTTTTATTTATAAATACGCTTTGATTATTTCTACTTCCCCTAGCTAACTCCATGTTTCCTACATAACCATAAACAGATACTGTATCAGTTATATTTTCAAAGTAAATCAAATTATCTATAGTTGACTTTCCATATACAGATCTTATTACATCTTTTAAATTATCATTTCCTAATGTTAATAATATTCGTTTTCCATTATTATAAAATTTAAATGATATATCCGGATGCGAAAGTGCTATCCTATTAACTATATCAGCAATTAATGAACCTTCTCTTTGAGGAGTTTTCATAAATTTTAGTCTAGCTGGTACATTATAAAATAAATCTCTTACTTCTATCATAGTTCCTTTATTAGTTCCTGCAATAGAGAATGTCTTTTCTATTCCACCTTCAAAAGTAATACTACCTCCATTAGACCCTTCTCTATAAGTAGTAAGGGTTAATTTTGATATTGATGCAATAGAAGGTAATGCTTCACCTCTAAACCCTAGTGTATTTATCTTATAAACATCTTCTATTGAGTTTATTTTACTAGTACCATGTTCCATAAATGCTTTTCTTATATCATCAAAATGTATGCCTATTCCATCATCTATTACTCTAATAAGCTTTTGACCACCGTCTTCTATTTCAATGGTAATATTTTTTGCCTTTGCATCAATAGAATTTTCAATTAATTCTTTAACTACAGAGAGAGGCCTCTCAACTACTTCTCCCGCCGCTATCTTATTGGAGGTTTCATTATCTAATACATTAATTCTATTATCCATATATCCCCCTTTTATAATTTTCTAGCTTCATTTACTAATTTATAAAGCATATTCATACTATCCATCGGTGTCATACTTACTATATCTATTTCTTTTAAAGTTGATATTAAGTTATCTTTTTCTAAAGATTCAAAAGTAATTTGTGTCATTGAATTATTATCACTTAAATAACTACTTTCCTTACTTTCTTCAACTTCTTTAGTTTCATCCTCTGTTACAGATACTTCATCATAAGATACATTATAAGCATTAACAGATTTCTTACCTTCTAATGACTCTAATATTTCTCTTGAACGCTCTACAACTGATTTCGGAAGTCCTGCAAGTTTTGCTACCTCAATACCATAAGATTGATCCTCTTTACCTTCTAGGATCTTGTGCATAAATATTAGCTCATCATCTATTTTCTTTACACCTACATAATAATTTTTAAATCCATCTAAGCTTTGTTCTAATTGTGTTAATTCATGATAATGAGTTGCAAATAGAGTTTTACATTTAGCATTTTTATTCTTAGTTAAATGTTCTATAACAGCCCATGCGATAGATAATCCATCAAATGTAGAAGTACCTCTTCCAACTTCATCTAATAAAACAAGACTCTTATCTGTAACATTATTTAATATATTGGCAACTTCCCACATCTCCACCATAAAAGTAGATTTACCAGAAGCCAAGTCATCAGAGGCACCTATACGTGTAAATATCTTATCGCATATTCCAATTTTACCTGAACTAGCAGGTATAAAAGATCCCATCTGTGCCATCACTGAAATTAATGCTATCTGCCTCATATATGTTGATTTACCACCCATATTAGGTCCAGTAATAAGCATAAAACTTTGCTTTTCATCTAATATTGTATTGTTAGATACAAACTGTCCATTTGAAAGAAGTTTTTCAATAACAGGATGTCGTCCTTCAATAATATCAATTTCATAATCACCTGTTACCACTGGTTTAACATAATTATTTTCTAATGCCACTGTTGCAAGCGAAGCTAGAACATCTAATGTTGACAATACTAATGCACTTTTTTGCATTCTCTCTATTTCATGCTCAACTTTCTCTCGTATATAAATAAAGGTATCATATTCTAAACTTATTAATTTTTCTTCAGCTCCTAAGATTTTTTCTTCCATTACTTTTAATTCTTCTGTAATATATCTTTCTGCATTTGCTAAAGTTTGTTTTCTTATATATCTATCTGTAGGTACTAATTGTAAATTTGTTTTAGTTACCTCTATATAATATCCAAATACTTTATTATAGCTAACCTTAAGTGATTTTATCCCAGTTTCTTCTCTTTCTTTACTCTCTAAGTTTGCAATCCATATACGACCATTTTCTTTTGCTTCACGTAAAGTATCTATATCTTCATTATATCCAGCTTTGATTATATTACCTTCTTTTAAAGTTATTGCTGGTGAGTTACTTATAGACTTATCTAAAAGATCATAAACATCTTTTAATTCATCTAAGTTGCTATACAGATCTTTTAGTAATTCACTATTTATATCTTTAAGTAAGTTCTTAATTTCTGGTATTCTTCCTAATGAGTTTTTCAAGGAAATTAACTCTTTAGCATTTACATTTTTTGATGAAATTTTTCCAACTAATCTTTCTATATCATATATGTCTTTTAGAGCTTCTCTTAAATCTTCCCTCACTGCTAGATTATTATAGAGTTCCTCCACAGCATCTAATCTTCTATTGATAGAATCTTTATTAATAAGAGGCCTTTCAATCCACTTTCTAAGCTGTCTTGCACCCATAGCAGTAGATGTTTTATCTAAAACCCAAAGTAGCGATCCTTTTTTAGACTTATCTTTTAATGTCTCTGTAAGCTCTAAATTTCTTCTACTATTAATATCAATTGATAAATAATTATCAACACTATAAAAATTAATTTTGTTAATATGATTTAAAGATTCTTTTTGAGTCTCTATTATATAATTTAGAGCTCCACAAATAATTAGTTTAGCTGTAGAATCAATTCCTTCTAAAACCGATTGTCCAAAATGTTTTATAAGCTTTTCTTCATTTATGTTAAATATGTCTGAAGTTCTTTTTGTTAATGTAAGCTCTATTCTCTCTTTAATTATATTAATAACCTTATCATCAATACTATCCATTACCAATAATTCTTTTGGTGAATATTTAGATGCCTCTGATATAAGTATACTTTCATCATAATCAAAAGAAGTAACATTAAATTCTCCTGTTGATACATCTGCAAATACTAATGTACACTTATTATTATTTACTCCTAGTGTAAGTATATAATTATTTTTTGATTCCTCTAGAAAAGAAGTATCAGAATAAGTCCCTGGAGTATATATTTTTACAACTCCTCTTTTAACTAATCCTTTAGCTTTTGATGGATCTTCTAATTGTTCAACAATAGCTACTTTATATCCTCTAGAAACTAATCTTCCAATATACATTGAAGATGCATGAAATGGTACACCACACATTGGTGCTCTTTTTTCTAAGCCACAATCTCTTCCTGTAAGCACTAACTCTAATTCTCGCGCTGCTATTTCTGCATCCTCAAAAAACATTTCATAAAAATCGCCTAATCTATAAAAAATAATACAATCCTTACAAGTCTCCTTTATTTCAACATATTGCTTCATCATCGGGGTAAGTGCCATATACATTCCTCCATAAAATGTCATCTTTTTATTAATATACACCTATTTTAACACATATTTTTATAAACGCATCCATATATAAAAAAGAAAGCTTTAAAAATTCATCTAAATTCTTTAAAACTTTCTTCGTTTCATAATATATTTTAAGTTTTCAACTTAACATGCATCTGCCTCTACTTCATTAGTAAAGGCCTTACCTTGCCACCTTCTCTTTTTCCATCTATTATAGACTAAAATTCCTCTAAACCATTCGTCAATAGCAAATGCTATCCACATACCGATTAATCCAAGTTTAAATTGTATACCTAGTATGTATGCAAGTCCAACTCCAAATATCCACATTGATATTATACCTATATAAACGGGGAATTTAACATCCCCAGCTGCTCTTAAGGAATTAATACCAACTAGATTTATAGATCTGCCTGGTTCTAAAAATACATCTATAATTAATACTAAAGCTCCCATTTCAATTATTACAGCATTATTAGAGAATAAAGACATTAGTCTACTACCAAAAAGTGCAAATACTCCACTAATTAATACACTTACTAAAATTGATTTTTTTATTGAATTAATTCCTATATTTAATGCCTCATCATTTTTATCCTCACCAACTAATTGCCCTACTAATATACTAGTCCCTTGTCCTAATGAAGTAGAAAATATATATGCAAAACTTATTAGATTCATAGCATAGCTTTTTGTAGCCATAGCATTTATACTAATCATATTTATAAAAGATGTAATTACTAATTGTGATAAATTATATGATATTTGTTCTCCAGCAGCTGGTATACCTATTGCTAATATATTTTTTAAATCATCTTCAGGTGAAACCTTTATACATTTTAAGGAATTTCCTCTTAATATCTTTACATATAAAACAATACCAAGTATTATCATACCAATTATTCTACTGGTACTAGTTCCTATAGCAGCACCAACGGCACCTAATTCCGGAACTCCAAATTTACCAAATATAAAGATGTAGTTACAAATTACATTTGTTATATTCATTATTAAAGTAACATACATACAAACCTTTGTGTACCCATGTGGTCTCAAAATTGCAGTAAACGTTTGTAGTATAGACTGTGTAAAAATAAAACCACCAACAATAACAAGATATTCTTTACCTATTCCTAGAATCTCTTCTGAGGTATTTAACATCTTAAGCATTACAGTACTTCCAACTACAACTAGACCACTACAAAATATACCTATCAAAGTATTAAAACATATAGAAACACCACATAACCTAATAATATTATCATTATTACTACTTTTATTTTTTTTATTTGCTCCAATATATTGTGCTGTTAAAATTGAAGTCCCCGAGGTTATTATCCCGAACATTAAACTAAACATCCATATAATCTGATTAGAAACGCCCACTGCTGCAACAGCATTATCTGAAAATTTTCCAAGCATAAATACATCCATACTTCCTAAAAAAGAAAGTAATACTGATTCTATGAATATAGGCCATGTGTAATTAAATAACTTCCTTTTAATAGTTTTATCCCTTTGCATATGTCATCCCCCTGTTTGTTTTTGTCAATATTTATTATATCGTATACATATAAATAATTTTTTATCTCATTACAAAACAAAAGCAAAAGTATTTGTTGCTTATTTAATACTTTTGCTTTTAAATGCTATTCTATAATTTACTTCTTTACTTTCTCTATTTATTGATATCTTATATATAGGAGGACATTGCTCACTTATCCATAATTTCATATATTTATCATTTACTCTTGCTGTATAATAATATTTCTCATCATATAAATCTGAGAATTGAAAAAATTCAACAATACTATCTTTATCAATATCAATATTATCTTTATTATAGTTATTTAATATTGGTAACAAAAACCTTAAAGGAATTTCATATGTATATTCACCTCTTATCTTTTTTCCTTCTATTAATAATCTTTTAAGTAACTTGTCATTACTGATATTATCATCTGTTATAGCAACTTTGAAAATAAAGTTTGAATTTCTCTTTTCTTCAATTTTGATTTTTATCATTGGATTCTCCTAATAGATTTTTTATTATAAGTATATTATATATGATAAAAAAAACAAGTCACTAGAAAACTTCTAGTGACTCAATTCTTTATAGAAATGCAATCTTAAAAATAAATAATACTGCTAATATAATCATAACCCATGATACATTTGCTTTTTTCTCATCTTTCTTAGCAAATATATTATAAAGTATATTTATGATAACATATGATAATACACCTAGTGTTAATCCATCACCTATGCTATATGTTAAAGGCATAGCAGCTATTGTTAAAAATGCTGGAACTCCTTCAGTTATATTATCAAAGTCTATATCCTTAACCACACCAAGCATTAAGTAACCAACATACATAAGTGCTGGAGCTGTAGCACAACTAGGAATAGCAACAAATATTGGGGAAAAGAACATTGCTAAAAAGAATAATACACCTGTAGTTATCGCTGTATATCCTGTTCTTCCACCAGCAGCGACTCCTGTAGAACTTTCAACGTAAGTTGTAACAGTTGAAACTCCCATAGCTGCTCCAGCTGTAGTTGAAACTGCATCAACTAATAAAGCTCTACCGACACCTGGTAACTTTCCATCTTTATCAAGCATTTTTGCCTTAGATGCAACACCTACTAATGTACCTACAGTATCAAAGAAATCTACAAATAAGAATGTACATACTATTGTAATAAATGTTGCAATAGTATCCTTGTGAAAAGCATATCCAAAATCTAATTTTCCTGCTATCGGTGATATACTTTCAAACTTAAATAATCCATTTGGTAAATAAATTGATAGCTTTGCAGCATAATCTGCATCAATAATTGCTATTCCCCATGCTAATATAGATGATACTGCTATACCATATAATATTGCACCTTTTACCTTTTTCTTGTCTAATACAGCTATTATAATTAATCCAACTAAACTTATAACAACTGCTGGAGTGAAACTTCCCATAGCAACTAAAGTTGAATCATCATTTACAACTAATCCAGATCCTTGAACACCAACGAAAGCGATAAAAAGACCTATTCCTCCTGTAACAGCTAACTTTAAATTTTTAGGTATTGCATTTACTACTGCTTCACGCACTTTGAAAAGTGATAGTAATATAAATATAATTCCTTCAACAAAAACTGCTGTTAATGCTACTTCCCAAGAAATTCCTTTACCAATAACAACCGAATAAGCAAAGTAAGCATTTAATCCCATACCTGATGCTAATGCAAATGGTAAGTTAGCAAATATACCCATCAATATACATCCTATAGCTGCTGTTAAACATGTAGCAGTAACAAGAGCACCTTGATCCATACCAGTTGCTCCAAGAATTTGAGGATTAACTGCTATAATATAAGCCATTGTTAAAAATGTTGTAATACCAGCTACTACCTCTTTCTTGTAATCCACTTTTTTGTTCGAAAGAATAGGTAAAATTCTTTCTTTAGGTGATAAGTTTTCCATTATTATTCCTCCTAAATGTTAAAGTCAAAAACCCGTTATAAGTTGAAATTTTTTCACTCATAACGGGCCATATATAATCGATTTATCTTCAATTATATATACTCATAGTCAAGATGTTTACGGTATCTTGGTAGAAACTTATGACCCCTATCGCCAAAATTATATGAGCTATTAATCTTAGTTAATTATAAAAGCTTTGATATAATTCGTCAAGAGACGAATAAATTTATCTTTTATATATATATAATTCGGCATATTGATATTTTAACTATAACTAAACTCTTTGATTTATTCTCATTTTTTTGATATAGTAAATATAGCTAAACTTAGTGTAACACTTTTTATATTTATTTATTATACTGTTAATAAAAATATTGATAATTAATAACCTAGGAGGTTTATTTCATGATAATAAAATGTATCGATAATAATTTATGCTCTACACTGACATTGAATAAAGAATACACTGTTATTGAAGAGGGTCCAGAATATTACGTTATTCTTGATGATACAAGAAATGAAACTACTTGTAAAAAATCTCGTTTTGAAATCATAATGGATAGTGATTTAACAAAAAAATGTAAAGCTACTATAAATGAGTTATCTTACCAACTTCAAAGTGATTTTAAAGACATCAAGAATTTTACTATACGAAAGAATTCAAAAGGAGATATAAAAGAAATAATAATTAAATTTAAATATGAATAAATAAATGTTTACTTATGAAGAACGGTTAATTTCTTTGCCGTTCTTTTCATATTTATTTTATATAACATTCTACACGGAGGCATAAATGAAGAATAAAAATAACTTAATAACTCATAATGACAAATCTGATGAAATTCGATTAAATAAGTTTATAAGTGAAACTGGATTTTGTTCTAGAAGAGAAGCTGATAAGTTAATAGAAAACAGACGTGTTAAAATAGATGGTGTTATCGCAGAGACAGGAATGAAAGTATCTAAATCAAATGTAGTTACAATTGACAATAAAATTATAAAAAATACTAATAACCTTATTTATATTGCATTGAATAAACCTGTTGGTATAACATGCACAACTGAAAAATCAGTGAAAGGAAATATTGTTGATTTCATTAATCATGATAAGAGGATTTTTCCAATTGGCCGTCTTGATAAAGATTCACAAGGATTAATTTTTTTAACTAATGATGGTGATATTGTTAACAAAATTCTACGTGCTGGCAATAATCACGAAAAAGAATATATTGTTACAGTAGATAAACGTATAACTACAAACTTTATAAATAAAATGAGTAATGGTGTACCTATTTTAGATACAGTTACTAAAAAGTGTAAAGTAAAAAAAATTAGTGATTATAAGTTCAATATAATTTTAACGCAAGGCTTAAATAGACAAATTCGCAGAATGTGTTCTCATTTTAATTATAATGTAACAAAATTAGAAAGAATAAGGATTATGAATGTCAAATTAGATAAACTTCCTTTAGGAAAATGGAGATATTTAACCGAAGATGAGCTTAAATGTATAAATAATCTTATTTCTGATTCATCTAAAACATAAATTTATCTATTTTTACAAAACTACTTATAAAAATATATATAACTGACCAATATTAATTTACGAATTTTTATTATATAATTTACTTAAGGTAATTATAAGGGGGATTAGGTATGATAGTTAAATGTATTGATAATGATTTATGTTCTACTCTTACTCTCAATAAAGAGTATTTTGTATTAGAAGAAGGGCCAGAATATTATGTTATATTAGATGATCTACATAATGAAACTACATGTAAAAAAAGTAGATTTGTAATTATAGAAGATGGAGATTTAGCCAAAAAGTGTAAAGCTACTATTAACGAATTAAATTATCAACTTGATAATGAGTTTGTTGATATTAAAAACTTTATTATAAGAAAAAATTCTAAGGGAAGTATCAAAGAAATACTAATAAAATTCAAGTATGAATAAAAAAACTGTTGCATCTAACTCTGGTTAGTCTGCAACAGTTTTTTTTAATATTTATATAATCTTGTATAGGCCATTTTTATTTTCTAGTAACATTCCTGAATGTAAATTATATTATAATAATATAGTTTTTTTCGGAGGAATGCTATGGATTACGAGATTATAGACTGTATCGATTGTGGCACTGAATATTGTCCATGCCATCTTGCATTATCAGGAGATTGTATACTTTGCTCTCACTTACAAGGTAACGAATTCTGTGATTGTAAGAATTGGCATGGAGTATGTATTTATAAAGAACTATTTGATAATGGTTTTAAAGCAAAAGAAGGTCGCAAAACCTATAAATGTAAAATATTAAACAAGACCCTTCTTGAAGAGAATTTATTAGAGTTAAGGATATTAGTTTCTAAAGCACTAGCTGAAAGTTTAAATGTTCCTGGTTCTTATGTTTTCATGAGAGCGCCTAATGATAATTTATATTATGATACTCCAATATCAATTATGGATGTTGATGATGAAAATAATATTGTATCCTTTGTTATAGAATTAAAAGGTATAAAGACAAAATCTATTTCTAATTTAAATGAACATGATGATATATTATTGAGAGCTCCTTATTGGAATGGAGTCCTTGGATTAAAAAATTTAAATAAAACTCATGATAAAAATGTCCTTATAATATCTCGCGGTATTGGTTTTGCACCAATGATGCCTGTCTTAAAAAAATTATATACTAGAGGAAACAACATTTCTTTAATATTAGATAAAGGTGCATTTAAAACTGATTACATTGATGAACTTATAAATAAATATAATATAACTCCAATATATATGAATACAATAGATAAAGGCGAACTCCCTAAAGCACTTAAAGACTACTTAACGATAAATAAATTTGACCTAATTCACATAGATGGTCCTGATATATTAATAAGTAATATAATAACTTACAATGATGATTCTACATCATATTCTTGTTGCAATAATGCGAAAATGTGTTGCGGCGAAGGAATCTGCGGTGCTTGTACATCACGTTATAAAGGTCATGTTGTAAAACGTCTTTGCAAAGTACAAGTAGATCCTAAATTTATTTTCGAAGGGAGACGTTTAATATGAAAGTAGTTATAATCGGTGGTGGTTGGTCTGGTGTATCCGCTGCAATAACTGCTAGTAAAGCAGGTGCGGAAGTACATTTATATGAAAAAACAGATTTACTTTTGGGTTTAGGTAATGTAGGTGGAATAATGAGAAATAACGGTAGATTTACCGCTGCTGAAGAGTTAAAAGCACTAGGCGCAGGAGAATTAATAGATATATGTGATAACTTGAGTCGTCATAAAAATATTGACTTTCCAGGCCACAAACATGCTTGGCTTTATGATGTAAATAAAATAGAACCAGCAGTAAGGAATAAAATAATAGATATGGGAATCAATATACACTTTAAAACTAGAGTTATAGACGTAAAAAAGAAGGAAGATACTATAGAGTCAATCATTTTAAGTGATGGAAGTGAAGTCAGTGGAGATGTATTTATCGAAACAACAGGTTCTACTGGACCTATGGGTAATTGTTTAAAATACGGAAATGGATGCTCAATGTGTATATTAAGATGTCCATCATTTGGACCAAGGGTTTCTATAAGTGCTCGTGCTGGTATAGAAGATTTACAAGGTATGAGAAGCGATGAGAATCCTGGCGCTATGTCTGGCTCCTGTAAAATTTTAAAAGAAACCCTCTCCAAAGATATTGTAGAAGAATTAGATGAAAAAGGTGTTGTAGTTATTGAAATTCCGAAAGAAGATATAAATATGGATAAACTAAAAAGTAAAGTATGTCAACAATATGCATTAAAAGAATTTGCAGAGAACATCATCCTATTAGATACTGGACATGCAAAATTAATGACAACTTATTACCCCTTGGAAAAATTAAGAAAAATTAAAGGTTTAGAAGAAGCTAGATATTGCGATCCTTATTCAGGTGGAATTGGGAACTCTATAAGATATTTATCTGTAGCTCCTAGATATGATGATATGAAAGTAAAAGGTTTAGATAATCTATTCTGTGCAGGAGAAAAAGGTGGATTATTTGTTGGTCATACAGAGGCAATCTGCACCGGTGCTTTAGCTGGATACAATGCAGTAAGATTTGTTTTAGGTATGCCTCTTCTTATTTTACCTAGAAGTATAGCAATCGGCGATATAATATCATATGCAAACTATAAGATGTCAACAAAAGAAGGACGAAAAAATAGATATACATTTGCTGGATCTGAATACTTCAAACGAATGCAAGATGTAGGGCTATACACTACCGATGTAGATAAAATAGTTAAAAATATTAAGAAGTTAAATTTGTACAATATATTTAATGAAAAAATAGTATGATAAATAAGGGGGCGCATTAACAAATAAAAAGTTGTTAGTGATACCTCCTTTTATTATGACACAAGGTAAGGCACAGGTCACAAGTAAGATTTTCTTATATTTACTATAAATCCATATATTTATCAAGTTATATGAATGTGCAACCTTTATTAGCCCTCTGTAATGACTTTTATATTAGCTGTGATATAAGTAAGAGACATAGCCTAACTTATATCATTCAATTAAACACTTAAAATTTCAGAAATTCTGCAGGAATTTCATCCATACCTGTGCCTTGTGCCCTCATACTTGTACCATGCACTATACCTTTCATTTGCTTTATTTTGCTAAAAAAGCTGCCACATTCATTTGTGCGACAGCCCCTTATATACTATATTTAGAACATATTATTATCATCTGTTCCTAAGTATTTAATTTCTTCTAATGAACAATTTACTGAATCAGATAAAATCTTAGCATTTCTTCTCTTAAGTGAAATAAAGTCATTATTCTCTATTCTTTCTAAAAATTTAGGATTAATATAACTATCTTTAAGAACATCAATTAATGCTTTTCCTGACAAATATACTTTATGTTGATACTTAACAGTATCAAGTAAAAATACATCGTCACCATCTGTACAACTTTCTATCCTTCTTGGGCTACATAATAATTGACTTGCGATATCTTTATAATTATCACTCTTAAAAGATTCAACACTACTATCAATAATAGAAGCTAAATCTTTAGAAGACATAGTTATTACACAATCCTTAGATTTTAATTCTTTTAATCTCTCTCTACATAACTTAGAATCTAATATAAACTCTTCGTTTGATAGTGTATTATTATAGGATACCTTTTTTTCAGTAGGCTCTACTTCTTTTACTTTAGTATTTGCCTTTATTTCATCATAAAGTATATCCTCTACAGGAATTTGCAGATAATTAGATAAATGTTTTAAATCTTTATCTCTAACTTCAGTATAAGCATTTAATGAATTATATACTTCATATAATAACTTATCATTATCAATAAAACCTGGTATTTCTTGTTTTATCTCATCAGCAAAACGTTTTATTCTGTTGACATCAACTTTATATACCTTTTCTTCCACATTACTATATGATGATTCATCATATAAAATTTTATCACTAGAAACTTGCAGTGATAATGAGATACATTCAAGTTCTGTTTCTGTAACTTCAACAAAATCATTATAAGAATTATATATGTTCATTAATAACGTATCATTTTCAGCAAAATTAGGTATATCATATTTTATAGAATCAATGATATCACATATTTTTTTTACATCCACTTCATATAAAGTAGAGCTGTTCTCTTTAGAATTTTCACTACCATAAAGTATTTCATCATTAGAAACTTGTAATGCCTTTTTTATATAATTAAATTCTACAACATCAAAATCCATATAATCATCAAATGAGTTATATATACTCATTAACATATCATCATTTTCTGCAAAATCAGAAATTTCTTTTCTAATATTATTAATAATATCATATACCTTCTGTACATCTACTTTATACATTTTACTCTCCATTCCAGAACCCCCGTTTGTATATTACATATATTGTTTCTAAATAACATTATATATTTATTTTACATTTTATTTAATTTTACACTAAATAAAGTAAATTTACAATCGCAATTTATCGATATTTGTAAATTTATTTAATAAATTAAAATATAAAAATAAAAAAGCAAGATAAATCCTTGCTTTTTTATATAAATACAAAATATTATTCTACTATTTTTCCTATTAATGAGAAAGATTGAGCTTTTGTTATCTCTACATTAACTAATTTTCCAATCAAATCTTTACTTCCTTCAAAGTTAACAAGTCTACCATTTCTAGTTCTTCCTGAAACTTTTGTATCATCATTCTTACTTAAACCTTCTACTAAAACCTCTAAAATTCTGCCTTCATATTTCTTATTTTTCTCAGCTATTATTTTGTTTACTTCATCAATCAAAATATTAAATCTTCTATGTTTAGTTTCTTCATCAACTTGATTTTCAAGTTTAGCAGCAGGAGTACCTTGTCTTATAGAATATAAGAAGGTAAATGCAGAATCATATTCAACTTCCTTTACAAGAGCTAATGTATCTTCAAATTCTTCTTCTGTCTCTCCAGGGAATCCAATGATTATATCAGTAGTTATTGATACATCTGGTATTTTTGCTTTAATTTCCTTCATTAACTCTAGATATTTTTCTCTTGTATAATTTCTATTCATACGTCTTAACAATGTATTAGATCCTGCTTGGACAGGTAAATGAATTTGTTCACATAATTTATCACATTCTGCAATAGCATCAATAACATCAGAAGTTAAATCCTTAGGATGAGATGTCATAAATCTTACTCTTTCTAATCCCTCTATTTCATTTACTAACCTAAGAAGTTTTGCAAAATTAATATCTTCTTCTAACCCCTTACCATAAGAGTTAACATTTTGACCTAATAAAGTTACCTCTTTATATCCTTCATTAACTAATCCTTTAATTTCATTAATAATATCTTCTGGCTTTCTACTTCTTTCCCTTCCTCTAACATAAGGAACAATACAATAAGTACAGAAGTTATTACATCCATACATTATTGTTACAAATGCCTTTACATCACTTTTTCTGTCTATAGGTATACCTTCGATTATCCCTTCATCTTTTTGTTTTATTTCAACAATAGATTTTCCCTCTTGTCTAGCTCTATTTAAATATTCTGGGAACTTATGAGCATTATGGGTACCAAAAATTATATCTACGTGTGGAAATCTTTTTATAATTTCTTCAGCCATTCCTTCTTGTTGCATCATACATCCACATATAGAAATAATTAAATTAGGATTTTTTTCTTTTAGCTTCTTTAACATACCTAAGTTACCATAAACTTTTTGTTCGGCATTTTCTCTAACACAACAAGTATTAAAGATAATAATATCTGCCTCTTCTCTTTGATCAGTAGGTGAATACCCTAAAGATTTTAACATACCAGATATCTTTTCTGAATCTTCTTCATTCATTTGGCAGCCCCAAGTTTCAATTATATATCTTAAATTATTTTCTTTCATTAAATTTTACACTCCTAATCTAAAAATATCACTTTCAGTATTATAACAATATTTTATTCATAAATAAAGAAAATGAATTAAAATCATTCAACTTATATAAACTTTAATAAATTTTATATAAATAAATTATATTCTTTAGAAATTTAGGAAAAACTATTATTAGAGTAAGGAGGAATATCTATGTATGATGCTAAAGAAAAACTAAACGAATTTAATAATCCTAATGAATCTTTAAAATGTGATTGTATAAGTGAAAAGTCCTATTTTAAAAATTTAAACTCATCTTATATTTATCAATCAAAGACCTCATCTGTACCGTACTCACCCAAATCTTTTTCTTAAAAATAGGCTAGAATAATTCTAGCCTACTTTAATCCATCTATAATATTTTTCTACAATTTCAAATCCAAATTTTTTGTATAAATCTATAGCCACTTTATTATTAACATCAACTTTTAAATATAATTCATCTGCATTAAATTTTTGTGCAAGAGAACATAATTTATATAACAAATTTTTACTGTATCCTTTTCCTCGATATGCTGGAATTATTCCAAAATTGACTATATAATATCGTCTTTTATCATAGATTATTTGCCCATAACCTATAGGTTCATTTTCATAGTATAAAAAGACTCCTCCATTTCTTATGGAATACTTTTGTGTCAAATCATATTTGATGTCATCTACAGTTAAAGGGATCCGATTACTATTATAAAAAATAATATTTTGTAATCTACATCTTAAATCTTCATCTCTATTACATTTAAACATTTTAAAAGCTAGATTATCAACACTCTCACATTTAGTAGTTATTTTGCATAAATCCATTTTCATTTCACAGGCGCCCGATAACCGTCTAAACTTTAAAGCTTCTAATACATTATTATAAATACAATTATCTATAGATGAATAGTATATACCACTATATGAATCAGGTATAATAGACAACAGCTTATTATATACATTTACTAGGTTATCCCCCTCAGCATATATAGATTTTATATTGTAAACACTGTACTCATATTTTGATCTTTCAAACCATATAAATCCAACATATTTCCCTTTAAATGATATAATTCTTAATTTACTTAATAACTTAAATTTTTTTAAGAATCTATCGCGCTTAATTTCTATAAGTATATCCTCATTTAAATTATTTAAACCTTTGGATCTTAAATTAAGATCTTTCAAGTACTTAAAATTTTTTTTATTTATTCTTTCTAAAACATACATATGATTTTATTCCCCTAAGATTTAAATAAAAAGTCAACAGTAAACTGTTGACTTTTTATTTATAGCATATAATCTACTTCTTTAATTGAAAGCTCTATTCTCTTCTTAGCTGCATCTACAACAATTATTTTAGCCTTAACTTCTTCACCTAAACTTAACACTTCATCTGGTTTAGAAATTCTCTTTTCACTTATTTGAGATATATGAATTAAACCATCTATACCTACTTCTAATTCTACAAAAGCTCCAAATGATGTAAATCTAACTACTTTTCCTAATACAACTGATCCCACAGGATATTTTTCTTCAACATTTAACCATGGATCATTAGTAGTTCTCTTGATAGATAATGATAATTTCTTTGTTTCAGGATCAACTGATAAAACAACTACTTTCACTTTTTGTCCAATTGATAAAACATCTGTTATTTTACTTACTTTTCCCCATGATAATTCTGAAATATGTGCAAGTCCATCCACTCCTTGGATTTCAATAAATGCACCAAAATCAGTTATTCTCTTTACTTCACCTTCTACTATATCTCCAACTTTTATTGTTTCAAATACTTTAGCCTCTTCTTTTGATTTTTTATCTTCAAGTAAAACTCTTCTTGAAACAACTATCTTTGATAATCTATTTTTCTTTTCATATTCTATAACATTAACTTCTAATTCTTTACCAACATAGATAGATAAATCCTCTACATGATTAAGTTCAATTTGTGATGCAGGTAAAAATACTCTTGCAGCATTTTTGAATAAGCAAATCACTCCACCTTTTACTACTTCAACTACTTTTACATTTATTATAGTTTTATTTTGAAAAGCATCGCTTAATTCTTTAACTATAAGTTCTCTTTGTAATTCTAACAGTGACACCACTACATATCCATCATCATTTTTTAATTTTATTATTTTTACTTCTACTTCGTCTCCAGTTTTTAAATATTCATCAAGACTAGTATTCTCTGGTAATGATACCTCTGTAACTGGTAAAAATGCCTCAGCTTTATTATTGATATCTAAATATGCTTCCTTATCATTTATTGATATAACTTTTCCTTTTACTTTTGATCCTACTCTTATAGATTCAGCTGAATCCATTTGATTCAAAACATCATTCATTGTTAATTCGTTATCGTTATTCATTTTATTAATAGCCTCCTTTATTACCCAATCTGGTGTTGATGCACCAGCTGTTATACCTATAGATATATTTTCATTACAACTAATTATATTATCCGGTATTTCGGAAGAATTTTCAATAAGAATTGTGTGTTCACAATTTTTTTTGCAAATTTCATATAATTTATTTGTATTAGACGAATGTCTTCCACCTATTACAATCATTATATCAACTCTTTTAGATAATTCCTCTGCATTCTTTTGTCTTACTTCTGTAGCGCTACAAATAGTATTAAAAACAACTAATTCTTTTGTAAGCTTCGTAGCTTCTTCTACTGCTTTAACAAAATTGCTTATTTTATTCGTAGTTTGAGTTACAATGCATAACTTTTTAGGAAAATTATCCATTGTATTAAAATCGCTACCGTCTTTAGTTATAATAGCAGAATTATCACACCATCCATTTATACCTATTACTTCCGGATGATTGCAATCTCCTACTATAGCTATAGCATATCCATTATTATGATATTTCTCAACCTTTTTATGAATGTTAGTAACATATGGACATGTAGCATCCACAATATCTAATCCTTTTCCCTTCAAATTAGAAATAACAGATTTTTCAACACCATGAGATCTTAAAATTACTTTTGTTCCAGGTGTAAGTTGTGAAATTTTATCTACATCTACTTCATGTATATTATTTTTTCTTAACTTTTTCACCACATCATTATTATGTATCAATGGCCCTAAAGTATAAATGTTATTAGTATCTTCACTATTATTAAGTGATAAATCTACTGCTCTTTGAACACCAAAACAAAACCCTGCATTTTCTGCTAATATTATTTTCTTTCCCATTATATATCCCACCTACTCTATATACTCACATATATAGTTAACAACGTCATCTATATTTAATTTTGATGTATCTATCTCAATAGCATCATCAGCCTTTTTAAGAGGACTAATTTCTCTCGTTGAATCTATTAGATCTCTCTTAATTATATCATTTAATATATCTTCATAATTTACTTCTATACCTTTACTAGTTAATTCTAAATATCTTCTCTTTGCTCTTTCTTCTGGATTTGCTGTTAAAAAGAACTTATACTTAGCGTCTGTAAGAACATTAGTGCCTATATCTCTTCCATCCATTATTACATTATATTCTTTTCCAAGTTTTTTTTGCGCCTTTACTAATAACTCTCTTACAACTTGTACTTTTGCATAATCAGATACAGAATTGCTAATTTCAGGCATAGTAATCCTATCATTAACATATTCACCATTAACAATTAATTTTTCTTTTTCAAAATGCATTTGCAAATCATTAATTAACTTAGATAGTTTTTCTGTATCTTCAGGTCTTATATTATTTTCCTTAGCAAATAGTGTAACAGCTCTATACATTGCACCAGTATTTATATACATTAAATCATACTTATTTGCTAACAAATTTGCTATAGTACTTTTCCCTGATCCTGCGGGACCATCTATTGCTATATTAAAGTTCATTTATTTACCTCTTTTCTATATTACTACCGGCTAAAAATCCTGTAGAGTATGCTATTTGTAAATTAAATCCTCCTGTATTAGCATCCACATCTATAACTTCTCCAGCAAAATACAAATTGCTAATAAATTTAGATTGCATCGTAGAAGGATCAATTTCTTTAGTGTTGACTCCTCCGGCTGTTATTATTGCTTCTGCAATAGGTCTAACACCAGAGACTTTTAAAGTAAAGTTTTGTATTACATCAATAATATTATTTCTTTCATTTTTAGTGATAGAATTTACTTTTTTATTTTCATCTATGTTAGATAATCGTATAACTATATCTATGATTTTTTTTGGTAATAAATCACATAATGAATTTTTAAAATCCTTATTTACATATTTAGCAAAGTCTTTTTGAATTCTTTTATCCAAATTATTTCTATCTAATGCAGGTTTTAAGTTTATACTAGCTGTTAATTCATCAAAATCATGAACTAATCTAGAAGCAGTTAATACAATAGGTCCTGAAATTCCAAAATGAGTAAATAACATCTCTCCAAAGCCTTTATATATAACTTTATTTTTATGTTTAAGGCTTAATTCTACATTTTTTAAACTTAATCCTGATAATTCCTTAACCCACTGTTCTTCTACAGTTATTGATGTAAGTGCTGCTCTTGGAGATATTATGGTATGACCTGCTTTTTTAGCAAACTTATATCCGTCGCCTGTAGAACCAGTCTGAGGATATGAAATACCTCCTGTTGCAATTATATAGTAGTCACCCTTAATTTTTTTTCCACCTTTTAAAATTACTGATTTCACAATTCCATCATTATATTCTATATCATCTACAACAGTATTAAGTAATATTTTTACATTGTTTTTTTTAAGTTTCTTCTCAAATACTCTGATAATATCAGAAGATTTATCCGACTTTGGAAATACACGATCACCACGTTCAACTTTTAAGTCTACTCCTTCAGATTGAAAAAAATTCATTACATCTAAATTAGTATAAGTATATAATGAAGAATATAAAAATGAAGGATTCCCTGGTATGTTATCAAAGAAATCACTTATATCTTTATAATTTGTTACATTACATCTACCTTTTCCTGTTATATATAATTTTTTCCCTAATTTTTCATTCTTTTCTATTAAAGTAACTGCGTTACCTTCTTCTGCTGCTTTTATAGCAGACATCATTCCTGCCGGTCCTCCACCTATAACAATTACAGATGACATTTACTCACCTACTATATATGTATTTATTAAAAAAGCCAAAAAGCAATATGCTTCTTAGCTTATATTAATACGATTTTAAATTTTTTTCAATTATATTTTTAAAATAAAGTATCATTTTTAAATGAATAAACTTTATATTCTTCCCAGATATCTTCTAACCCTGTAAATATTGATGATATCTTTTCTTTTTCCCTAAGTCCTACTGCTATTATTAAAGCATTGATCACTGATAATGGAGCTACTAATGAATCAACAAATGAAGCCATATTACTCTGAGCAATCAATGTATAATCAGACTTAGTTGCTAAAGGAGACAATAATGAGTCTGTAATGGCTACGACTTTTGTTCCTTTGCCATGTGCATAGTTTAATGCTTCAATAGTTCTTGCTGCATATCTTGGAAATCCTATACCTATTACTAAATCATCTTTTGAAATATTTATCATTTGTTCAAATATATCTGATACACCATATGCAACTACTTTAACATTATCTAAAATTAAATTAAGATAAAACCCTAAAAATTCAGCAAGAGCTGTTGAGCTCCTTAATCCAATAATATATATTCGCTTAGCATTAAATATACAATTCACTACTTCATCAAAAATTTTCGGATTAATTTTCTCTAAAGTAACTCTTATATTCTCCATATCTGATTTAAGGACACCTTTTAAAGCATTCTCCATAGTTATGTAATTATTGGACAACTCTATTCTCTGAACAGTAGTAAGTTTATTTTTTATCAATTCTTGTAACGCTTTCTGTAGTTTAGGATATCCACTAAATCCTAATTCATTAGCAAACCTTACAACAGTTGATTCACTTACTCCAACACTATCACCTAATTTAGCCGCTGTCATAAACGCAGCTTTATCATATTGTTTTAATATATATTCAGCTATAAGTTTTTGCCCTTTACTTAGTCGAGGAAACTTTACTTGAATAGTTCTCATTAAATCTTGCTTGCTTGAATCGATCATATTATCCCCACCTTTATGGTTGATGTGTATTTAATTTTACCATTATATGAAAAACTAATCAATATAAATTTCATTTTCAATGTATATTGAAGATATTTTACGATAATTTTGCAATATTATTCAATAAAACTTTCTCAATATGACTAATCTTAATCTAAATATTGCATATTATAATCTAAATAAAAAATTTAATTCTTTATCATTTAATTTTCGATATTCACCGATCTTCAATTCACCTAATTTTATATCTCCTATGGAAATCCTTTTTAAATTAATAACATCATGATTGATTTTAGAACACATTCTTCTTATTTGTCTATTTTTTCCTTCAGAAATTGATATTCTTATTGTTGATCTATTATCATCTCTTTTTTGAATAAAAACTTTTGCTTTAGCTGTTATATAACCACCTATATCTATACCATTCTTTAATTGTTCAATATCTTTATCGGTTATATATCCTTTAACATCAGCAATATAAGTCTTAAAAAGTTCTACTCTAGGATGCATTATTTTATTAAAAATTTCTCCATCATTAGTTAATAATAATAATCCTGATGTATTATAATCTAATCTTCCAATTGGAAATATACGTTCTTTTGATTTTACTATATCTATAACTGTCTTTCTTCCTCTTTCATCAGAAGCACTAGTTATAACACCAGTAGGCTTATTTAAAATATAATATACCTTTTTATCTTCTTTATCTATTTTAACTCCATCAAATTCTATAATATCTTTATCTACTAACACTTTTTTTCCTAATTCATTTACTATAATACCATTAACTTTTACTCTTCCTTCTAAAATAAACTCTTCACATTTTCTTCTTGAAGCTACTCCACAACTAGCCATATATTTTTGTAATCTTTCTTCCAAAATATCACCTACCTATTAATATATTTTAATAATTTCTCTTTGTATTTACAACATATAATATTTACAATAACTAATATTATTGTTATAGTAAACTAAGCTAAAATTAATGTTTCAAGGGAGAATATTTATATGTCAAAGAAGTTTTTTAAAGGTAGTGTAATGCTAAACCCTACCCCTGTTGTTTTAATTACATCTAAAAATAAAGAAAATAAAGTAAATGTATTTACCGTTGGCTGGATTAGTACTGTTTGTACAAAACCACCAATGATTGCTATGGGAATTCGTCCAGAAAGATTATCTCATGAATATATAAAAGAATCTATGGAATGTGTCATAAATTTACCATCTAGAGATATGGTTAAAATAGTAGATTATTGTGGAGTACGATCTGGTAAAGTAGAAGATAAAATTAAGCATTTTAATTTAGAACTAGAACCTGGTGAGAAAATAGGAACCCCTTCTTTAAAAAAATCACCAGTTGCTCTTGAATGCAAAGTTACAGATATATCAAAACTAGGAACTCACGATATGTTCTTATGTGAAGTAGTCGGTGTAAAAGTAGAAGACTCCTTGATAAATAATAATGGTAAAATTGAATTTAATAAAGCTAATCTTATTACTTATTGTCATGGAGAATATTTTGGTATAAATTCAAAATCATTAGGTACCTTTGGTTATTCAGTTGCAAAAAAGAAGAATAAAAATAAATATTATAAAGAAAATAATAACAATAAAAGTTTAAAACAAAAGGAAAGGAAATATTAATGAGCATTAACATTATCATATTTTCTGTAATGATTATTATTAATACAATTTCAATATTTTCTCTTATCTTTATAGAAAGAAGAGAGCCATCTACAACTTGGGGGTGGTTACTAATTATAACTTTACTCCCTGGTGTCGGATTTGTGCTATATCTATGTTTTGGTCAAGATTTAAGTAAAAGAAAGATTTTTAATGAAAAAAATATTATCGATAAAATTAAGTTAGATAACATTGATAGAAAAGAACATATAAATACAATTAACGCTTCTCCACGATTTTCTGATTTAATTAAAATGAATTTTAATCACTGTGGTGCTTTATATACTAATAATAATTCAATAACTACTTATATAAATGGTGAAGAGAAATTTAAAAATTTATTGAAAGATATAGAAAATGCAAAGGAATTTGTTCATATAGAATATTATATTTTTAAATTAGATAATCTAGGTAATACCATCTTAGAACTATTGAAGAAGAAAGTAAATGAAGGTGTGGAGGTTAGGTTACTGATTGATGCTATGGGTTCAAAGAGCATCAGACGAAAAGAACAAGAATATATTAAAAATTTAGGTATTGAATTTGCATTATTTTTCCCCGGAATTCTTCCACTAATAAATCTTAGAATCAATTATAGAAATCACCGAAAAATAGCAGTAATTGACGGGGTCATTGGATATGTCGGTGGATTTAATGTTGGAGACGAATATGTAAATAAAGGAAAAAAATTCTCATTTTGGAGAGATACTCATTTACGTATAGAAGGTGATGCTGTAACAGAGCTGAATACAAGATTTTTAATGGATTGGGATTATGCTAATAAATCTTCTACAACAAAAAATCCTAAGTATTTTCCATCTTCTCGCAATGTAGGAAATATAGGTATTCAGATAGTTTCATCTGGCCCAGATCATATTGAAGAATTTATTAAAAATTCTTATTTAAAAATAATAAATAACGCTAAAGATCATATTTATATTCAAACTCCTTATCTAGTTTTAGATGAACCAATGATAGAGGCATTAAAGATATCTGCATTATCTGGAGTTGATGTAAGAATAATGGTTCCTTATAAACCAGATCACTTTTATATGCCTTGGATATTACATGCTAATATAGATTTACTTTTAAATTCAGGTATAAAATTTTATCAATACAACAATGGTTTTATTCATGCAAAAACTATTGTTGCCGATAGTTCTGTTGCTAGTATCGGTACTGCAAACTTTGATATAAGAAGTTTTAAATTAAATTTTGAAGTTAATGCAATAATATATGATGAAGAGATGGCTAAAAAATACGAAGAAATTTTTAGAGAAGATGAAAAAGTATGTATACCTTTGGATAAGTCAAAGTTTAATAATAGAGGTGTAATAAAAAAATTTATGGAGTCTATAATCAGATTAATATCACCAATTTTATAAAAAAAGTACTATAGTAAAATCAACTATAGTACTTTTTTAACTTTTTCATTTTAATAAGCTTATATATTTTTCTACAAATTCATTAGCTTCATCATATTCTTTTGTATCAGGTACAAATTTAAATCTTAATCCATCATTTAAAACGTTAAACTTTAAATCTTTCATTCTAGATAGAATCATAGGTACCCCTTCTCCACTCCATCCAAAAGACCCAAAGGCAGATGCAATTTTTCCTCTTACATTAATTGGACATAAAGAATTAAGTAAATCCCATGCTGGTCTTACAGCGTCCTGATTAATAGTAGGTGTACCAACTAATATTCCTTTTGATGTTTCCACAACCTTAACAAGGTATGAAATATCATAAGATGTAATCTCATATGTTTCTACTTGAAACCCTTTTTGTTCTAATCTTTCTTTTATATAATTAGACATCTTTTCAGTATTTCCATAGGCACTTATATAAAAAATAGATATTTTATTATTTACTACATCATCTTTTTTAGCCATTTCATAATATGCATCTTTAATTTTATTGATATATGTTTCAGTATGAATAGGTCCATGTGAAGGACATATCATTTTTAGAGATAGATTATCTATTTTATCTAAACCGTTCTTAACAAACTTACTAAAAGGTGACATAATAGTTTGATAATAGTACTTCATTTCTTTAATATATGCATCATCATATGTTGTAAATATACTATCATCTGGACAATAATGACAACCTAAAAAATCACAAGTAAATAGAATTTCCTTATTCTTCACATAAGTAAACATTGTATCTGGCCAATGTAAATTAGGTGCAGAAATAAACTCTAAAGTATGTTCACCAAGATTCAATTCTTTAATAGATGATATATCTATTGATTTAAAACTAGCATTTATAATTTCTCTTAAGTACATTATCGCAGCTTTAGTAGCAATGATAGTAGCATCAGGATACACCTTTAGGAAATCCTTTATACTACCGGAATGATCTAACTCTGTATGATTTACAATTATATAATCGATAGACTTTTCTCCAAGAATTTCTTTAACTTTTTCTACAGATTCCTGAAAAAACTTATTCTTTACTGTATCTATAAGCGCTACCTTATCATCATTTATTAAATATGAATTATAGGTAGTCCCTTTATCTGTTGTCATTATTATATCAAAAACCCTTAAGTTTTTGTCTTTTGTACCGACCCAGTAAATATTTTTACTTAATTCTAAACACTCCATAACTGCTCCTATAAATAATAATTCTTATTAAATATATTTTATCACATAAAAATTGGATATTCAATTAATATTTAATATTTATAATATATTGAAAATGAAGTGCTCTTGTAAGTACGACATATAATAGTTTATTATCAAAAATATTATCTTCATAACTATTTTCATTAATAACAATAGAACAATCAAATTCTAATCCTTTAGTCATATAAGATGGTATTACCATAAAGTTAAACTCAAAATCATCCATTCTATCTTTTACTAAAGTCCACGAATAATTTGAATTTCTACGTAAATATGAATAAACTTTTTTACATTCATCAGAACTTTTACATATTACAGCCACTATCCTTTTTCCATTACTTAATACATCTTCACATATATCATCGATTTTCATTGTCATTTCTTTTTGAGTTTCTACATCTATATGTTTTACTTCTTTTCCATGTCTCAAAACTGCTCTTGATGGTTCAAAGTCTAAATTTTGTCTTCTAAATATTTTATTTGCATAATCTATTATTTCAACTGTTGATCTATAGGATTGCTTAAGATAAATAAATTCACTCTCATCAAATATCTTTTCTTTAAGAACATTCCAATCCGTTATCCCTTTAAAAAAGTAAATTCCTTGAGCTAAATCACCAACCACAGTAAAAGATTCCATTGAACATATCTCTTTTATCATACTAAAAGCTAATGGTGAATAGTCTTGAGCCTCGTCTATAACAATATGTCTAAATTTATTTTTATCATCTATGCCATTAATTTTAGATATTAGATATGCCATTGCTATAATATCATCACCATCAATGACTTTTTGGTTATCATTGATATTAAAAGATTCTTTTATATAATCTAATAATTCAGATGGAATTTTATTAATCTGTACTTTCTCTGCGATTTCTTCATTAAAAAACATTTCTTTATAAACATCATATATATTTTTAACATTATAAACTTTAATATTTTCTTCAATTATAGATTTATACTTATTTAATAATGAAGCTTTTTTCTCATCTCTTTCATTATATACTAGTGTTAACATTTGACGTCTGTCTTCACTATCTTCAAAATCTCTTTTTATTTTTTTAACTCTTAAATCATAAAACATATCTAATTTTTCGAATACTTGACTTAAAACGATTTTTTTCTTTTTTAAAAAATATTTTCGTATTTCTTCTTTTCTTCTATTTAGGGATAGATTTTTCATATCCTCTCCATAAAGCTTTCTTATTTCTGTTGCTTTAAAAAGAACAAACCCTTCACACTTAATGTCATATATATTCTCATATTCTCGTTTTTCAAGAAACTCAATATAATTATCTAATATATCTCTAAATTCTATAGATCCTTTAAACCTTGATGCTTCAATTAAAAGATCTTTATCTTCGTTCTCATTTATAAATTCACTAAGCTTTTCTTCTTTGGAAATATATTTAGTTTTCATTTTTAAGATATTTAAGGCTACTTGCTCCATAGTATATTGCTTAACTTTATCTACTCCTAATGATGGCAATATATTTGAAATATAATCTAAAAACATTTTATTTGGTGCGACTACTAAAATATCATTTCCACATAGGTTTCTTCGATATTTATACAATAAATATGCCAGTCTATGTAATGCTACAGTAGTTTTACCTGATCCAGCAGAACCTTGAATAATAAGTGCACTATTAAGTGGAGCTCTTATTATATCATTTTGTTCCTTTTGTATTGTAGCTACGACTTCTTTTAATTTAGTTGATGAAGACTCTTCTAAATTAATTTTTAAAAATTCATCAATAAGATTCTCATCACCATTACTTCCCTTAATAATGAGCTCATTACCTTCATCAAAAGCATCTCTTATCTCTCCATTTTCAATAATAAACTTTCTTTTAGCCTTTAATTCACCATCTATCCATCCATCTGGAGCCTCATAAGAAACATCTCCAATTATTCCGCTATAATATAAATCTGCAATAGGCGCTCTCCAATCAACAACAACTTCTTCAGCTTCTACTGAATCCATTATACCTATCTTTCCTATATAAAAACTTTCACAATCTTTTTTTCTCTCTCTGAAATCTACTCTTCCAAAATAAGGCTTATCTATTGCTTCTTTATAATTCACTATTGAACTACTTGTTACATTATATAACTTTTCCATAGTATCTAATTCTTCATTATATTTTCCTTTTGCATCTTTTTTAAGAGAAGATATTTTCAATTCTAATTCTTCATTTTTTTTAATTTTTATATTAATTTCGTTATTTATCAAATCTTTCTTTTCTTTTAATACCTTTACTTCATAGGTTAGTTCATTAAGTGTTATTGCCATATATTTTCCCCTTTATTTTTTCTTTGTCAAATAGTTTTATTTTATCATATATTTATTTATATAAGAATAGTGTTTTAAAATTTAATTTACAATAACATAATTAGGATTATGTAAACTAAATATTATTTGTAGATAAAATTACTATTAAAATAGACAATTTCTAAGCTTAATACTTAAGCTGTATAAAAGTATATCCTATGAAGTCACGAAATACTTAATTGTATAATTTATTTTTTAAGGACTTACCATATTGATAAAATAATCGAAACAGATTTGCGTAGCTACAGCTTTAAATATACAAGGTCATTTAAGAATACATTACTTAGTAAAAAAGCTGCCACACAATTTGTGTGACAGCTCCCTTTTTTATTCTATCATACTCTTAACTTTCATTAATCTAGTTATAGAACTTCTTTCATTTTCATCAAGTTTCATCTTGATAAACTTAATTGTTTCTTGAAGACTTGGTATTGTCATGTATTCTAGAGCATTAACTCTTCTTCTTGTCTTTTCAATTTCATCAGCCATAAGTTGGCATGATTTCTCTACTTCAGCAAGTTCTAAAAGCTTAGGAAGTATAGAGTATAACTTTTCTATAGCTCCATCTAATTCAGTAGAAGTATTACCAAAACCATAAGGATAAATACTTCCTGCATCATCTTCCATGGATCTTTTAAATTCCATTACTGGAACATTAACACTCATAATATTCTTAACATCAACTTCAAGAGAAATGCTTTCTTTAGGATAAGCAATTGCTTCCTCAAGGAACTCTGAACTCATTACAGCTCTAGCCATAACGAAATCTTTAAAAGCTCCACCAAGCATCTCTTCTACTTCTTTTCTTAAAACATTATTATATTTTACAAGATCTATAAATCTTCTCATAAGCTCATCTTGCTTATCTTTTAAAAGTTTATGACCCCTTGTAGAAGTAGCTAAACGCTTTTTAAGCTTAGTGAGTTCCATTCTTGTTGGATTCACATTAAGTCTAGCCATAACTATACTTCCTCTCTAGGCATATACTTTTCTAAATACTCATCTCTAATTCTCTTAAGTTCAGTCTTAGGTAATATTTTTAGAAGTTTCCATCCAAGTTCTAATGTTTCTTCAATAGTTCTGTTTGTTTCAAATCCTTGAGAAACATATTCTTCTTCAAAAGCTTCTGCAAACTTTGCATATTGTTTATCAGCATCTGATAATGCAGATTCCCCTAAGATAACAGCTAATTCTTTAGCTTGCTTACCTTGTGCATAAGCTGCAAATAATTGGTTCATTGTATCAGCATGGTCTTCTCTAGTCTTACCTTTACCTATACCCTTATCTTTAAGTCTTGAAAGAGATGGTAATACATCTATTGGAGGCATTACACCTTTTTTATATAATTCTCTTGAAAGAATTATTTGTCCTTCAGTAATATATCCTGTTAAATCAGGAATTGGGTGTGTTTTATCTTCTTCAGGCATTGTAAGTATTGGAATTTGAGTAACTGATCCTTCGGAACCTTTAATTCTTCCTGCTCTTTCATATAAAGTAGAAAGGTCAGTATAAAGATATCCTGGGTAACCTCTTCTTCCTGGAACTTCTTTTCTAGCTGCTGAAACTTCTCTTAATGCTTCTGCATAGTTTGTAATATCAGTCATGATTACAAGAACGTGCATTCCTTTTTCATAAGCAAGATATTCTGCTGCAGTAAGAGCCATTCTTGGTGTAGCTATTCTTTCGATAGCTGGGTCATTTGCTAAGTTCATAAATAGAACTGATCTATCAATAGCTCCAGTTTTCTTAAAGTCTTCTACGAAAAATTGTGATTCTTCGAAAGTAATACCTATCGCAGCAAATACAACGGCAAACTTAGAATCTGAATTTAAAACTTTCGCTTGTCTTGCGATCTGAGCTGCAAGTTCAGCATGTGGAAGACCTGAAGCTGAGAATATTGGTAGCTTTTGACCTCTAACTAATGTGTTTAAGTGGTCAATAGCTGAAATTCCAGTTTGAATAAATTCATCTGGGAATTCTCTTGCTACTGGGTTAATTGCTTCACCATTGATATCTAATCTTTTTTCAGCAATTATATTTGGACCATTATCAATTGGTCTTCCCATCCCATCAAATACTCTACCAAGCATATCTTCTGATACACCTAGTTCTAGTGGATGAGCTAAGAATTTAGCTTTTGATCCTTTAAGGTTAATTCCTGAAGATCCTTCAAATAATTGTACCATAGCTTTTGAACCATTAACTTCAAGAACTTTACCTCTTCTTAGTTCACCATTTTGTAATTCAATTTCAACTAATTCGTCGTATTTTACACCTTCAACACCTTCAACAGCCATTAAAGGACCAACTACCTCAGTTATAGTTCTATATTCTTTAAGCATCAGCTAGCCCTCCTTCACTTATTAATTTATCTACGGCTTGCTTTAACTCAACAATTACATCGTCGATTTTTTCTAATTCGTTCTTAGATATATATTTAGTTCTTGCAATTCTATCTCTAACTTCAAGAGCTAATACCTTATCTAAGTAAACTCCTGCATCAAGAGCTCTTAATGCTTCATCTTGGAAAGCTAAGATTGCTTTTAACATTCTATATTGCTTTGCAAGCGGAGTATAAGTATCTTCTTCATGGAACGCATTTTGTTGAAGATAATCTTCTCTTATTGATTTTGCTACTTCAAGTTTTAATCTATCTTTTTCAGATAATGCATCAAGACCTACAAGTCTTACTATTTCTTCTAAGCTTGCTTCTTCTTGAAGTAATGTCATCGCTCTAAGTCTTAAAGAAGACCAATCTGGAGCAACTGTCTCATCTAAGTATTTGTCAATCTTATCAACATATAATGAATAAGAATTTAACCAGTTAATTGATGGGAAGTGTCTCTTATATGCAAGTTGTGCATCAAGTCCCCAGAAAACTTTTACTATTCTTAATGTTGATTGAGTAACTGGTTCTGAAATATCTCCTCCTGGAGGTGATACCGCTGAAATTGCAGTTATAGATCCAACTCTTTCATCTTCACCTAAACATACAACTTTACCAGCTCTTTCATAATACTCAGCAAGTCTTGATCCAAGGTAAGCTGGATATCCTTCATCCCCTGGCATTTCTTCAAGTCTACCAGACATTTCTCTTAATGCTTCTGCCCATCTTGAAGTTGAGTCAGCCATTATAGCAACAGAGTAACCCATATCTCTGTAATACTCAGCTATTGTTATACCTGTATATATACATGCTTCTCTAGCTGCAACTGGCATGTTTGATGTATTAGCAATAAGTACAGTTCTCTTCATTAAGCTTTCACCAGTCTTAGGGTCTTTAAGTTCTGGGAATTCGTTAAGAACGTCTGTCATCTCATTACCACGTTCACCACAACCAACGTAAACAACTATTTCAGCATCTCCCCACTTAGCAACTTGGTGTTGAACAACTGTCTTACCAGCTCCGAATGGTCCTGGTACCGCAGCAGCACCACCAGTAGTTACAGGGAAAAATGTATCAATAACTCTTTGACCTGTAAGCATAGGTTCAACTGGGTTTAATTTTTTAGCATATGGTCTTCCTGTTCTTACTGACCATTTTCTAAGCATAGTAATATCTTTATTACCTTCCTTAGTTTCAATAACAGCTACTACTTCTTCGATTGTAAAGTCGCCTGATTTAATTTCTACAACTTTACCTTCGATTCCATGAGGAACCATTATCTTATGGTTTACAACTGCAGTTTCTTGAACTGTTCCAAGAACGTAACCTTCTTTAACTTCAGCTCCAACTTCTACTGTTGGCTTAAATGTCCATTTTTTCTCTCTATCTAAAGCTAAAACATGAACACCTTTCTTTAAGAATGCACTGTTAGCAGCTTTAAAGAACTTATCTAATGGTCTTTGAATACCATCAAACATTGATTCCATAAGTCCTGGTCCAAGTTCTACTGATAATGGTTCTCCTGTAGAAACTACTGGATCCCCAGGTCCAAGACCACTTGTTTCTTCATAAACCTGAATTGATGCCTTATCGCCTCTCATTTCGATGATTTCACCAATAAGTCCATTTTCTCCAACTTTACAAACGTCATATATATTTGCTTCTTCCATTCCTTCAGCAATAACCAAAGGTCCGGATACCTTAATTATTTTTCCTGTTTTCAAGTTACCGCCTACCTTCCTCAATTAGGACGAATCTTATTCTAAAGGATATTTACTCCTACTGCTTTCTCAACGTTAGCGTGTATTCTTTCAATTCCTATATTTAAGCTTCCTCTATTACTTGGTATAAGAATTACTGCTGGTACTATTTCATTATTATATCTTTCAACAGTATCTGGGATTTTTGCTGCATATTCTTCAGTTAAGAATATAACGCCATAATTATTAGCCGCCATTTTATCTACTGCTTTTCTAGCTTCATCTTCATTGAAAACTGGGAAAACTTCAATTCCAATAGCTTTGAATGCTAAAACAGAATCCTTATCTCCTACAACTCCAATCTTATACATAACTATCACGCAGCCTTTCTCTAATAACTTCCTCACTTATACCATTAATTTTACCAACCATTATAATTCTTATTATTTTAATTTCTGTCTCTTTTGCATTAATATATGTTGCGATTGGTTCTGGTCCAAATGTAACATATTTTGCTTTTTTTGTTTTAGCCATTATATAATCTTCAAATAATTTTTCAAATTCTGAAAATCTACCAGTAGTTACATAATGTTCGACTCCATTTTTCATAACTTCTTTATAACTAGTAGTTTGGAATTTCGATATAATAGAATCCATTGGTTCATCAATAGATCTATTTAATAATTTAATATCTACATCCCCACCACTTGCATAAACATCTTTTAATGCTTTAGAAGTTTTTCCTTGTTTTTTAAGTCTTAACATAGCTTTTATATTTGTATAATCAATATTTAACTTAACATATTCTGTTATAAAATCTATTTTTAGATCTTTAGCTAAATTCATCATATGTTCAAACATAAGCTTATCAAGAACAATATCGATTTTTTGAGGATCATTATCATCTTCAAAAACTTTCTCAGCTCTAATAATAGCATCTTTTATATAATTAGGTATTGCTTTAAAATCTCTTGTGTTTATAGCTAACTCTACTTTTTCAAAGTTAACATCACTTATATTTACTAGCATATAACCTAAATCTTTTTTTAGATATTTTGCTTTCAAAAGGACTTTTATATTATGATAAATATATTTCATTGCGAATATATCTACTATCCTTTTATCAGGTGAAATATTATATGCATTATTATAAACTCTATTTAGTTCTTCTTTTAATACCTCATCAAAATCTTCACTTCTTGAAATATTAGCTAAAAGTTCACTATACTCAGTATCTTGAAGAACTTTTAATGCCTCATCCTTAGATGATGCCTCTAACATTCTATCAAAAGTGTTTTTGTTAAGGAGTCTCTTTTCTAGAACTCTTATTCTAGCCACAGCCTGAGTGAAATCCATTCTATTCATTGGCTATCCTCCCTAAAATAATAATGAAACTATTTCTCCTTCAAGGGTATCTCTTTGGAATGAAACAATATTTTCAAAAGAAAAATTCATATCAATTCCGTTATTTCTAACCATAAACCCTGAAGATACCTTTTCATCAGATAATTTAAAACTCGTATTTAAAGTTGAATTTACTTCTTTTAATAAAGAATCACCATCAATTATAGCTTCAGAGAAAAGAATTTCTTCTCCACCCTCTAACTTAACATCTCTTAATGATGATACTATAAAATTTTTGTAATGTTCACCATTTAAGTGTTTTAATGACTTAGTTGCTTCAATAAAAACTTTATCAATTAATTCACCTTTTACCTTAAGCTTCTCATTTCTTACTTTAAGAGCGGCATTAGATAAAATTCTTTCTTTTCTTGTAGCCCCTTCTCTCTTAGCTTTTTCTACTAGGGAAGATTTTACTTCTTCTCCTTCCTTAGTATATTTTGAAATGATAGCATCTCTTTTAGCATCACCTTCAGCTTTAATAGCCTTAACTTGTGCATTTCCCTCTTCTTTAATCTTAGAGATTAAATTATTTAAATTAGACATATATCTTCACACCCTTAAAAATTTGCTGCATTCATCATTAAGAATGAAATAACGAATCCTAATAATGCATAAGTTTCAACCATCGCTGCGAAAATGATACCTTTTGTAGTGTGTTCTGGGTTTTTAGCTAAGATAGCTACACCAGCAGCTGCTGCCTTACCTTGAGCTATTCCTGAAAATAAACCTGCTAAAGCTATTGGTAAACATGCCATTAATAAATAGAATCCATTAGTTAATGATAAATCTGCTCCAATTTTATTAGATACTAAGAAACCTATAACGAATCCATATAAACCTTGAGTACCTGGTAATAATTGAAGTACTAATGCTTTACCAAACTTTTCAGGTTCTTCTGAAACTAATCCTGCTGCTGCTTCACCTGCAATACCAACACCTTTTGCAGATCCGATACCAGCTAATCCTACTGCTAATGCTACTCCAAGACCAGCTAAAATTGGTCCTCCATATTGACTAAAAAAATCCATGAATGTCATAATTACTTCCTCCTAATCATTCTTTACATTTAAATATTCATTTTTAGTTGTAAATGGCTTAAATTCTCTTCCTCCACCTTCGTAGAACTTAGAAAAATATTCTACATATTGAAGTCTAATTGAGTGAACATAAGCACCTAATGCGCCAAGACCTAAGTTAAATAATTGAAGAGCTATGAATAATATTATTGCTATTATTAAGCCGAAAATATTTCCTGTAAGTCCACTTAGAATTACATTTATAGCTCCTGCTATAGAACCACCTGATAATCCTAAGGCCATAAGTCTTGTATATGAAACAAGATCTGATACGTATCCTGTTATACCATATAACGCATATGCTCCTCCTCCAAGCTTTCCTCCTATTGAAGGCGCCTGTCTTCCTTGAGTTAATACTACAAGAACCATACCTATGATTGCTATCCACATTCCTCCTGGAACAGATGCAACCCATAAACCTATACCTACTAAAGTTATTATCCATGATCCTGAATCATAAAAAGCATCTAGTGGCTTTCCATTTTTAACAAGAGTTATTGCCTTCATAGCTAACCCTGTAAATATTTGCAATATACCTAGGCCTAATGATAAAATTAATATAGTATTAAAATCTTCATTAGGATTTATAAGTGGCGGTGTTTTGATAGCATCTCCAAAACCAGCACCATAAATAAACCCAAATATTATTGTTGGAAAACTCAAATAGAATAAAAACTTAATAAACTGCTTAGTACCATCTTCTAAATTAAATGCTTTTAATACTATAGCTGTACCAATTAACATAAGGAATCCATATCCAAAGTCTGCTACCATCATACCAAAGAATATTGCATAAAATATACTTAGTAGTGGAGTAGGATCTATTTCATTGTACATTGGCAATGCATACATAGAAGTAATACTTTCAAAAGCTGATACAAATTTATTATTCTTTAACTTTATTGGCACTTTTGTATCATCCTTTTCAGCTTCTACAGTCTCAATGTAATAATTGTCATTAGTACATTCCTTAACTATTTTTTCAAGTTTACTTATTAATTCTGTAGGTATCCATCCATTAATAACTACCACATTGTCGCTTTTTAAGAAATTTTCATTGGCTCTACTTTTTATTACAAGATTAGAATAGTATTCATGTACCTCTTCTAATTTTTCAAAATGTATTGCTAATTTTACAATTTCCTCTTTAACTTTTCCTTCTCTTTCATTTAAAGTATCAAGACTATTTCTTAGTGAATTAATCTCTTCCTTTATAGTTCCTTGATAATTTAATGTCATCTTGTTGAAATTGAAAGTTCTTAAAATCTCTTCACATTGATCAGCGTTGCTATTCTCTATAGCGATAACTAAATACACATTATCTTTATCTTCACTTAAAACTTCTACTGATATTGTTTCAAGCGAACTATTTAGCTTTTCTAATGACTCAGATTTAAGTGTTATAGGAATATATCCTATAAAAGTCCTTACTAATTTAAAATCTTTAACATCCTTTAAAGGAATTTCTATATTTTTAAAAGGTATAATAGCTTCTATTTCACTCTCTATTTTCCCTCTTTTATTGTTTATATCATTAAGTTCACTATCTAGCTTCTTTAATGATGTATAAACTTCATTATGATTGAAAGATAAAACTCTACTTTCAAGTTCATTAAATGATAAAGTCTTCTTTCCTTCCTTCATTGCTGTTATCATAGAAACTTTTGAAGTATAAGGTTTCAATCTTTGAATGCAGTAATTTGCCTTTGCAACTTCACCTTCATATTTGCTTACTTCATCTAAAGCCGCCATAGATTTTAAAAAAGTTAATTCTTCTTTAGAATCATTCAAATTTTCAAATTCAACGTTTCCAAACAAATGAAGCTTTTTTAAAATTTCTTCTTTGTGAGATTCAAAGGAAAGTAGAGTGAATTTACTCATTTTAACAATTGCCATTATTATTCACAATCCTTTCAATCACCAATTTTACAACATTGTCGAATTTTTGTTTATCCACATTTCTCAAAGCTTCGACTTCTGCCATACCTTTTTCAATTATCGGTGCCGCTTCGTCATTTCCTTTATTCTCTGCTGCTTCCATAACTGAATTAGCTTCCTCTTTCCCTTGTTGAACTAAAGAATCATAGATGTTCTTGCCTTCAATTTCAGCATTATTAATTTTCTCTTGATTCTCCTGCTGTGCTGACGATATCATTTTTTTTACTTCATCTTCAGCTTCCTTAATTTGTAGTAATGCCTCCTTAGCCAAACTTTCACCACCTTTCTAAAAAGCGCCAATTAAAGGGTATTAAATACCACATACATATTATACTATACAATACAAAGGTTTATCAAGATTTAAATTCTTAATTTAATTATTTTTATATTAATAATTTATTAACGGAATTGATTTCACTTTGCCATTTTGATAATATATCAACACATTTTTTTCCATATCGATAATATCTTCCTGGATAAACCTCAACACATCATAATTATATAATTCTATATGGTCCTGCTTAGCAAGACCTTTCTTTAAATCTTTTTCAACCTTTTTATCTAAATAAATTCTATCTAGAAAATCTGGTATCCACTTCTTCTTATTGTATAGTAAATATTCATGCTTCAATAAATTTAAAAATATATCTACATCCTTTTTTATTATTTGTAAACTAAAGTCAAGTAATACCTTATAATAATCAGTATTTGAAATATTTCTTTTAAAATAACCTTTCTCATCATAAAATTCCCCAAGTGCCTTATAAAATTCGAATGGCGTATCAAAATACTTTATTAGAAATTTAATAGATATATCAAATTTACCAGCATTATAATATTTATCGACCATTTCTTCTACTTTTTTAAGTAGTAATATATTTTTATATGAAATTTTATTATTATATAATATTTCATATGGTGGATAAGGAGATGATTTCATTCCCCATTTTTCTGATTCTTCTCTCATTTTAGAGCCCTTTAATAACTTTAAAAAACCTAATTGTATTTCTTCTGGTTCTATAGCATATACATCATTAAAAGATTTTACAAATGACTCCAAATCCTCTCCTGGAAGTCCTGCTATTAAATCCAGATGTTGTTTAATATTTTTATATTTTTTTATTTCATCTACTTTTTCTTTTATATTTTCATAATTAACAAATCTATTTATATTTCTAAGCACTTCATTATTTGTAGTTTGTACTCCAACTTCAAATTGAAATTTATCTTTAGGTGCTTTAGATAATATCTCAATTTCTTCTTTTGTTAAAAGATCAGCAGATATTTCAAAATGAAAAGTAGTATTTCCACCACATTCTATCAAATAACTCCATATTTCTTTAGCAAATTTATGATTACAATTAAAAGTTCTATCTACAAATTTAACTAATGATACATCCTTATCAATAAAATATTTTAATTCCTTTTTTACTCTATCTATATTTAAAAATCTCACCCCATGAGTTGTTGATGATAAACAATAACTGCACATAAACGGGCATCCGCGACTTCCTTCATAATATGCAATTTTATTTCTTAAATCTTCATCTTCTTCATATGGAAATATTAATTTTTCCATATCCATCAATGGTCTTCTACCACCATAAATAATTTCTTCTTCCTCTTTAACATATAGTCCTTTTATGTCAAATAAATTTTCTTTACCATTACTCTTCAATTTTTCTATTAGAAATTCCCTAAAAGTTTCTTCTCCTTCTCCCTCTATAATATAGTCTCCTGAAAATTCTTTTAAAATATCCATAGGACTGTACGATACCTCTGGACCTCCATAAAATATTTCTATATTTCCATTAATAATTTTTAAAATTTCTGATATTTCTTTAATTAAAGTTACATTCCATATGTATGTAGAAAACCCAATAATATCAGCTTCTTCTTTATACAATTCTTTTACTATATTATCTTTCCTATCATTTATAGTAAATTCCTTTAAAATAATTTCACAATTTAAATCCTTATTAAATGCTTTTAGATATCTTATAGCCAAATTCGAGTGAAAATATTGACTATTAATTCCTACTAATACAACTTTCATTTTTCTATTTCCTCACCTTCTAAATTATAATAAAAATAGAATTCAGGTTATTTACCTAAATTCTATTTTCAAAAATCATTTCATAATAACTTATTAACAATCCGGCAGTTGTTTCTATAGCTCTCTCTAATAATATATTACACATGATATCAAATTTTTCATTTTTTTCGTAGCAATTTAATTTATGATACAATTGATACGAATTTTCAGCGTTCTCTTTTATAAACTCCCCTATTGTTTCAAATTTTATTATCCTTTTTCCTTTTATTTTAGCAAATTCATTATTTCTATATTTTCTTCTAATAAATTGTTCATAAGCTCTATGTTCTTTAAGCTTTCCTCTTATAACATGATGAGGTACAGTCATATCCTGTATTAGGTGACACACTGTCCCTAAATAAAAAACTGATTTCCCAATTCCTTCTTTATGCATTGTTTTAATAGCTTCTTCAAAATACTTTTCTGATTCTGTGAAAGCATTAGAAAATCCATACATACCTTTCTCATAGTTCAAATAGTAAAGATGATTTCTACTTCTAAAATCTTGATCTATCCAAAAAGCTCCATAGTTTAATTCTCCAATATATTTAGAAAAAAACATATATTCTTTAGAATATCCTAATTCTTTGATAAGCTCTAACGCCTTTATATTTATAAATTTATGTATTACACATGTGGTTTTTATTACTTTTTTCTTCACAGGATTAGCTACATTCATTACTATAGCCATTGTCTTTCCATATCCTACTTCTACCTTATTATTTTTCACATTTCTTCATCCTCAACTCTTTTGATTTAACTAATGATCTCTTCAATAATATAATCATTGCCACTATTATTATTAATATTATTATTAATAATAATACTATTATATTATCATACTTTTTGCCAATACTATCAATATCATATTTAAAAATCATCCCTTCTCCATTTTCCAATATATATATATTATTATTATGTATCTTAACTTTCTTTAAATTAAAATCGTCCGGAAACTTTAATTCCCCCGTAGTTGCACCAAACAGATTTAGAGACTTTAAAACCTTATCCTTATTATCTATAAAATAAATTATATTATCTTTAATTGATAAACTCTCAATACTACTTACATTTTTATTAGCATACAAAGGTGACGGTGGATTTATTGTAGGTACTTCGTTTAACAATAAACTACAGTTAAATCTTGGAGAATCTAATGAATCTCCTCCTGAATAATCTGGCCATCCATACCACCCCCCTTTTTCTATTTTATAAATATAATCATAATCACCTTTAACTGGTCTAGAGCCTCTATCTTCCATACCACCGACGCCAGCATATAAATTTCCACCTTTATCAAAATCCATACCTTTAACATTTCTTATACCATAACCATATGTAGATATTTCTTTATTTGTTAAATCATATGTTATTACGCTAGCATTTCCAATATTGTTTCCCTTTACTTTCTGATTTTTTTTAGTAATAGATCCTTTAGGTACAAATGCTCCTGTATCACCGTAATTAATACCTCTTAAAGTTACTCCATATGTTGGTAAATCACAACTTTCTTCATATGCACTGCTCCATATATTATCTTCTCCTACTATTCCTGAATTAGTATTTGCTCCTACTGATATGTATAATTTATTCCTATTTAACTTTATTTCCCCTTCCTTGTAGTCGCCAATATTCGGTATACCCTTTACAAGTGATTTTACTTCATAGGAATCTAAATCTACACTTTTCACTTCATTACCTATATATGCATATATTATACCCTTTGAGTATTCAATAGAATATATTTCATCTTCATCACCATATACTCTTTTAGAATCCCCTGAACTAGTTATTTTCTTAATTTCATGAGGAAAAGCAATGTATATATTCTCTTTATCATCGAATACAAAATCTACAGCTCCTTTTATATCCTTACCTTTTAGATTTACTTCTCCATGATCACTTTCCTTTTGTATATCATAGCCAGCGGAATACTTATACCCAACTAAACTTCCTAATATTAAAGATACTACTAAAAATATTCCTATTTTTTTATTCATATTCTCCCCCACTTATTATTTCTCTTTGTAAAATATATGCTCTAACTTTTATCTTTAATATAAAAAATTATTAATATAAAACTTATTATAAATTGAAAACTTAATTCATATTATTAAATCAAGGAGGTGAATTAATGAAGATAGACAAATTTTACAAAGAAACTATCGTACTTTCAATTTCTAATATAACAATGGGATTATTTAGATTTGTTTTTTCAATAATACTATCAAAAAAACTTGGTTCTGAAGGGTTAGGACTATATTCAATAATATTACCTATATATGATTTGTTTTGCTGTTTATCTTGTGGTGGTTTAGTATCTGCTATATCATCAAGAGGTGCAGAGTTTGTTACAAAAGGAAATAATCTCAACTTAATAAAAACTATCAGGGTTACAGCTATTTTTGATTTTATCTGGTCACTTATAATAGCGTTATTAATGTTTTTTAATTCTTCAGCTATATCAATTTACATATTAAAAGATATTAGATCTATTACTTCTTTAAGAATGATCTCTATTGCTATAATTTTCATATCACTGTCAAATGTATTAAAAGGATATTTTCTATCACTTTCGAAAGCTTCTATTCCAGCTTTTATAGATATCTTCGAGAAGGTTGTTAGAATTTCAATGGTTCTTCTTACATTTCATCTTATTAAAGTAGTAGATATACCTACTGCTGTAACACTGGTTTTTTTCGCACTGTGCATGGGTGAGGGTTTTTCATTATTGATGTTAATAATATTTTATAAAACAACAAGAAAAAAAATAATAATTAACTATAATGTAAAAAGTGAATCAATGCCTCAATTATTAATACAAGTTCTTATAATAGCAATACCATTAGCTTTAAATGGTTTTCTATCTTCGATACTAGGTACAGCATCAACATTAATATTACCAAGAAGACTAGTATCATCTGGAATACCTTATGAAACAGCTTTATCTATGATAGGAGAATTTTCAGGAATGGCAGTAAGCATAATACTTTTTCCATCTGTAATAATTAGTGCTATATCTACTATTATAGTTCCTGAAATATCAGGTTCATTAGCTACAAAAAATTTCTTTAAAGTAGAAAAAAGAATAGGTGATGTTATACGAGTTTCTTTATATTTGGGAATAGCCACCTTAATAATATGCTCGATAATTCCAAAAGATCTTGGTATACTATTTTTTAATAAAGCATCTATTTATAAATACATATTTACAGCTGCATTATGTTGCCCTTTATACTTTACTCTTTATACTACATACGGAGTAATGAGCGGTATCGGAAAACAAAAAGATATACTCCTTAATTCACTAATTATATCAATATTAGATATAATCATTCTCTACATATTTGGAGGTATAAGCTGGATAAACATATATGCTTATGCTATAACTCTATTCCTCACTAGCCTAGTTGGTGTTATATTGAATATTATTAGTATACGTTCATTTACAAAAATCAGATTTGGGAAATATCAACTAATTTCTACATGTATTATAACTATACTTACTGCATTAATTGTAGCTATTTTAAATAATTTGCTTATCAATTTCAATTGCTTTCTAAAAACTTTAATAGTCATTTTGGTTGCATTTTCTTCTATGATCTTAGGTGGAATAAAAATAGATAGATTGTTTGAATAATAGATAGGAACTGTTGCATGATTAATTATATAAATTTATGTTTGACAGTTCACAAGTAATAGGGCACAAGGCATAGATAAGGTTAAAATTCCTCTTTAGGAGAAATTTTATCATAGACCTGCGGACAGCAAAGTATTTTCATATTTACTATAGATACAAAAATTATATTATAATTCGTAACCGAAGCTCCATGAAAGTGCAACTTTCATTAGCCCCCTATAATACATCATTACAATGCCAATTTTAATTATAGGCTATGTTTAAGAACAGTGTTGATAATATGCAATTTTTTAAGGGAACTTGTTAAAAGTTCCCTTAATGCACATTTTAAGAATATTATGTATTAAGTTTGCTGTAGACTATGTTTATTTTGAACGCAAAAAATAGTGCTCTCCTTCATATACATTGCCTTCACAGAAGTCAATTTTTAATAATGTATTCCGCCTTTCAACAGCTTGAGGTATTGCCTTAGTTGCAATCATATCAACCTCAAACAAATCAAAAAAGTTCTCGTTACAAACACTAAATATTTCGTTTAAGTAATCTGCATTTTCGTATTCAGAAGAAACATCAACTCGGAGTATTCCCGTTTTAATTTTATATTTACCAGCATAACCAAACATTTCTACTGTTCCAATAGCTTTAGATAGTAATTTATCTATAATTGCAAAGCGTATAAATTCTTGTTGAGAATATGCACAAAGCCAAGCTTTAATACATTGTAACATATCCTCAATTGTGTAAATACAAAAATCACCTGTACACCTATCAGAGTTAAAAATTTTTTGTGCCTTACTATCAGAATAACATTTAAGTAGACCTTCGAAATCTTCTTCTGAAACGAGTCTTAAAATAAAACTTTCTGTTTCAAAAGTGGGGCATATTTCATATGGGTTTTTCATAAAAATCCTCCTCATCATGTATATTGTATAAACTTTCTTCACTTCATATTTCTTACCATCGCGCCACAAAAATCTACAATTCTCTATTTACTTCATTATATAACATGCAGAGGTATAATTTCAGATATTTTACACATTATACATAGATTTTTTCTCTAATCCTAAAACCCTTTAATTTTATGTCAGTATGAGAGGTATGGCTTCATCCTCAATTCTACCTGTAAAGAACCTTTCTAAATCTGTATGCTTCATTCTTCCTTTACATATAAGTTCAGTAATAAGATTTCCTGTTCTATCCATAGCACATAAAACGCATACCTGTTCCTTTGAGATAGTTCTTTTTCTCTTTTCATCTTTACTGCTATAACTACCCTTACCACCTCTTTTATGGACTTTTCGGGGAATTATAAAAGTAGTGTTTTTCCTATGTTTTCCTTTAAAGGACTCCCTGAAGAACGCCTCGTCAACTTCTATAACACCACCCATACTTCCGATACCCATAAAGGCTCTAATTGTCCAATATTTTATGCCTCCAGTAAAATGATATGGATATGCTTATTTTAACTTCCTCTGCACATTTTCTTATGGAATAGCCATTTATCATGCACTTGGCATATTGTATCCATTGCTTAACATCTTTCTTGCTATTATGCTTTGGAGAGAGTGTAAAGTCGGTAAAAGTCTTTCGGCAGAACTTGCAGATATATCTTTGTTTTTCTTTATATTTCCCATTTCTGAATACTTCATCATGACCACAATAAGGGCAAACTTTCCCCCTTAAAAATCCGCTTTCCTTAACTTCATTTGTAACTTCTGTAGCAAATGAGCTTAATTATAAAATAAGTGCGGTGATATCAAGCTCTGATATCACCGCACTTATAATCTAAGAAATTCCGTAGGAATTTCATCCAGAGACCTGTGCCATGTGCCCCGAAACCTATACACTGACCTAGAAATTTTCATTTGTAAATGCGACAGCCTCTATTTATATATATCTACTATTAAACCTGAAATCTCATCAATAGTTGAAGCAATATCTATATTCTCTCCCTGATTTTCAAGTAAAGCTTGCGTTAATTCCTCTAACTTATTATCTATAACATCAACAGTTATAAAATATTGAGTTTGCCAAAATGATATGTCCTTTTTAACATCATACATATAGCTTAAAACAGATTCAAGATACTCTTTAATCATATTCTTATAGCTTTTTACATCTGCATAACATTTTGTTATTGCAAGCCTATTCCCCTTTTTCTTAATGTCATCCAGCATTCTTTTTAATTGCTCATCATTTTTTTTCTCTTTTGCAAAAGAAAAACTTTGTGCAAAACTTTTCTTTTCTCCTATGCTAGGTTTGTCTCTTTTTACAGGAGTATTACTATTAATTCTTTGGATTTCCACACTTACCTCTCCCTACATCAAATAAACATATTCCCTTATTTAATAAATTATATCACAGAATAATATTTTTTTTAATATTTTCCCTTAATAATGTATAAACTAAATTAGTGAGGTGATATAGATGTTTTATAACAAATCTAAAAAAGAAGTGCTACAAACTCTAAATTCTAATGAGAAATTAGGTCTTACTACCAAAGAGTCTACAGAAAGACTAGCTAAAAACGGCAAAAATATTTTGGAATCATCAGAAAAAAAGTCTATGATAAAAGCCTTCTTCAATCAATTTAAAGACTTTATGATATATATTTTAATAATTGCTGCCATTATTTCTGGTTTCTTAGGCGAAATTACAGATGCAGCAATAATCATTTTAGTAATATTGCTAAATGCAGTAATTGGTGTTATACAAGAAGCAAAAGCTGAACATTCCCTAGAAGCTCTAAAGCAATTATCTACGCCTAAAGCATTAGTAAAAAGAGACGGAACATTATCTGAAATTTCTTCTGAAGACATAGTTATAGGAGATATAGTTATTTTAGATGCTGGGAGATATGTTCCCTGTGATATACGATTATTAGAAGATGTAAACTTAAAAATAGATGAATCTGCTTTGACTGGTGAATCTGAGCCAGTGACAAAAGACTCTTCTTTGGCACTAGATAATGAAAATGTACCTCTCGGTGATAGAAGAAATATGGCATTTATGTCTACCCTAGTTACTTATGGTAGAGGTGTTGGCATCGCAACTTCTACCGGTATGAATACAGAAATAGGCCATATAGCAGAGATGATTAAAGAAAATACAGATTCAACTACTCCATTGCAAAAAAAATTAGCTGAACTTGGTAAATTCTTAGGTTTTGCTGCTATAGGCATATGCATATTGATATTTATAATAGGTTTATTTCAAAAAAGACCTTTTCTAGAGATATTTATGACTTCTATATCTTTAGCTGTAGCTGCTATTCCTGAAGGTTTACCCGCTATAGTTACAATAGTCTTAGCTCTTGGTGTTACCAAAATGAGTAAAGAAAATGCAATAGTAAAAAAATTACCTGCTGTTGAAACATTGGGATCTGTAAACATAATTTGTTCTGATAAAACTGGTACACTTACTCAAAACAAAATGACTGTAACAAAATTTTATTGTAATGAAATTTATGATACTGCTGATAAATTAGATATTAATGATACTGTTTCTAAACTTCTTCTAGAAGGAAATATACTTTGCAACGACGCAACATTCACAGATGATACTAAAACTGGTGATCCAACAGAAATTGCTTTATTAGAGATTGGATATAAATATAATATTATAAAAGATGAGCTTTCTATTCTTCATCCAAGAGTTGAGGAAATACCTTTTGACTCTGACAGAAAACTAATGACTACTGTTAATAAATATAATGATGTATATTATTCTTTTACCAAGGGTGCCATCGATAATCTATTGAAAATATGTAATAAAGTACTTATCAAAAATACAGAAGTTGATTTAACAGATAACTTAAAAGAAACCATTCTTAATAAAGCGACGTCTATGTCTTCTGATGCATTAAGAGTCTTAGGCTTAGCGTTTAAAAAAATTAAATCTTCTAATATGACAATTTCTACTCTTGAAAGCGACTTAATATTCATTGGTATGGTTGGCATGATTGATCCTCCTAGAACCGAAGTAAAAGATTCAATAAACACAGCTACATTAGCTGGTATTAAAACAATAATGATTACAGGAGATCATAAAGATACTGCTTTTGCTATAGGTAAAGATTTAGGCATTGCAGATTCTATTAATGAAGCAATCTCTGGATCAGAATTAGATAAAATAAGTGATTCAGAATTGAATAAAAATATAGATAATTATAGAATTTTTGCCAGAGTGTCACCAGAACACAAAGTAAAAATAGTAAAAGCTTTTAAAAGTAATGGTAATATCGTATCAATGACTGGAGATGGTGTTAATGATGCTCCATCACTAAAAGCAGCTGATATTGGCGTAGCCATGGGTATAACAGGAACTGACGTTTCAAAAGGCGCAGCAGATATAATTTTATTAGATGATAACTTTTCCACAATTGTTGAAGCTGTAAAGAAAGGTAGAAGTATATTTAAAAATATTAAAAAATCAATTATATTTTTAATTTCTTGTAATCTTGGTGAAATAGTTACAATTCTTATTTCAATACTATTTAATTTACCAACACCACTTAGACCAATACATTTACTTTGGGTAAATTTAATAACAGACTCTTTACCTGCACTTTCATTAGGTATTGATGAAGAAGAAACCGATATAATGAATGAACCACCTCGTAATCCTAATGATAGCCTTTTTACGGGATCTATTACTAATTTAATTCTTAACGGAATACTAATAGGATTATTATCTATATCTGCATTTATACTTGGTGGAGCAATTCACTCCAATGAAATAGCGTATTCACTTCAACATTTTGATATTTCTGGTGTTATATTAGGATTTAATCATTTAAATAATACAGGTAATATATATTACCCTCAAACAATGGCTTTTATTGTACTATCAGTCTCTCAACTAGTCCATTCACTAAATTTACGTAGTGATAAAAAGTCCATTTTCCAAGTAGGTATTTTCTCTAATAAATACTTAATTTTATCTATTATTTTAGGTATAGTTATTCAAGATATAGTGACTATGGTACCATTTTTAGCCTCAATATTTAAAGTTATTAATCTAACTTCAAAAGACTGGTTATTAGTTATTACTTTAAGTATCACGCCCCTTATCCTTAACGAAATAGTAAAAATATTTAAAAGAAATAAGAAAAGGATGAGATAGACTTCTCCTCCTTTTCTTTAATTAATTAACCTTCTTGCTTGACTATAGTCTTTAGCATACATTAATTTTGAATATTTTACATAATCTCCAGTTTGCGGCGCATGAATATATATGCCATCTCCAACATATATACCTACATGATGTGGAGCACTTATTGATCCAAAGAACACTAAATCTCCCGGTTGTTCTTGTCCTATTGGAACTTGTTTTCCTAAGTTAACTTGAGTATATGTTGGTGCTGGTGCATTAATTCCTACTTGTTTAAATACATATTGTACAAATCCAGAGCAATCAAATGTATCTGGCCCCTTTGCACCCCATACATATGGCTTTCCTAAGTGCTTTCTTGCCTCTTCTAACACTGCATTAGCTAAGTTAGTATTAGTAGCTGGCGGGGTCACCTCAGGTTGTTCTGGTGTTACTATATTATTATTGTTATTACTTTGTTGACTTCCACTATTATTGGTATTATTAGAATTTCCAGCAGTATTTTGAGCTATTTGTGCTGTCTTTTCTTCGTTTCTTTTTAAAACAGCTTCAGCTTCTAATCTAATTTCTTCATTTATTTTATCCAATTCCGCACTATATGTATTCTTTATATTATTTAATTCTTCTTGAGTTTTTTCTTGCTCTGATAACTTGACCTCTAACTGTGCCGCCTCAGTATCTAAAGAACCTTTTAACATTTTTAATGATTCTCTATCATTCTCTAAATCATCCTTTACCTTCGAAAGTGACACTTTACTTTCCTTTAATCCTGAAATTAACCTACGGTCATACTTACTTACCCCTTTTACAATTTCAGATCTATCTATCAAATCTCCAATACTTTTTGATGATACTAAAAGGTCGATTATAGGTTCACTTCCATTTTTGTATACACTTTTTACTCTTTCTTGAAAATCATATTCCCTATCTTTAAGTTCAGCTTCTTTTTCTTCTATTTCTCTTTCCTTCTCAGATATAAGTTCTTCTTTCTCACTAATTAAACTTTCTATCTCGGATTTTCTAGACATAATACTTCCTATTTCATTATCTAGCGCACTTGCCTTTGTCCTAGATTCCTCTATTTGCGCCATGATATCACTATATTGATTTTCTTTTTCAGCCTTTTTATCTTGCAAACTAGGTTCAGCATATACATTGATATAATTAAAATTCAAACTGATAATACTTACAATTAATAGTGTTACAACTTTTTTTATAGTTTTGTTCATTATTCCCCCTCCATTTTCTTCAAAACTATCTATTACTATTATAATTCTACACTAAATTGTAATTTCCTTTAATTTTCTGTAAAAAATTTAAAAGAGTTTCATAATTGAAACTCTTTTATTTCTATACCCCAACAACTCTTGCAATTATTAAAGCTATTCCAATAAGTAAACCTGCAACGACTACACCAACAGCTAAATTACCTTTTTCTAATTCCTTGTTAAAATCTGCTGGTACTACCCAATCAAGAATCTTATATCCTAATGCCATAAGTATAATTCCTAATAAAGAAAATCCAAATACAGCTATAAGGTCATACATAAACTTTAACCAATCCATTATTTTACCCCCTAATTAATTTAATTTTATTTTAATAATTGATTTTTCTTTTCTTCTTCACTCATATTCTTAACTCTATTAGGTTTAGCTTTAGGTTTAATAACTTTCTTTTCTTCTTTTTCTTCTGCTATTAATTTATCTCCTAATATACCTAATCTATCGAAAAATAATATTAATGAAATTACTCCTAAAGATAATACTATTAGAGATGCAAAACTCTTAAAATTCCATCCCCCAACAAAAGGTAATAATACTATAACCACACCAAGTACTAAAAATATCCATTTATTTATTTTTGATAACTTTTCATAAAAAAATATTCTAATAATATTTCTTCCTACAACAGATAATAAAATTATTGCTACTATTTGCAATATAGTTGAAAACATAAAGATTCCCCTTTCAAATAAATATAGTTCTAGCTTTACTAGAACTATTATAGCAAATAAAATTAATTTTTAAAATATATCTACTAGAATATATATGGTGTTTCACCAGGTTTTCTATTAAAAATAGTAACATCATCTATACCATCTAATTGCAATACATATCTAGTTATTCTTTCCACCCCTAATCCTGCACCAGCCGTTTGAGGCAACAACCCTCTCTTAGCAATTTCAATATAGTTTCTAAACAATTCTCTAGATTGGCCTATTTCATCCATTCTAACTAATATTCTTTCATATTCAAATTCTCTTTCTCCACCACTTAATCCTTCAACATATCCTCTAGGCCAGATTAAGTCATAATTTAAATACGTTCCTGGATTATTTAAATCTTCTTTATCATAAAATTCTCTCTTATGATTTATTAAAAAGAAAGGTTCCACAGCTTTTTCTGATGCTATCTTTTCAAAATCTTCTCCATATTTTTCATATAAATCTTCTGTTCTATATCTATCAAAAGATTTGCTAATATTTAAATGATCTAAAGATCCAGCTATATTAATTATTTCTTTAGAACATTTTTCCTTCAAATCACTAAATACATATGATACTAATTTTTCTATAAATGACAATACGTCATCCATTTTTGCATTTTTAAATTCGAAATCTACTTGAGAAAATTCAAATAAATGTCTTGTATCATTTCTTTCTGGTCTCTCTAATCTTATATTAGGAGATACTATATATATTTTTTCTAACCCCTCATTCATCAAAATTAATTGTTTATGAAATATCATAGATTTCATAACATCAAATTTTTGACCACAATAATTTAATTCAGTTTCTTCAACATCATGATTTAATGTATCAGTTATAGGTGCCATCATTAATGGCATTACTCTAGTTACATCTTCTTTAATCATAAACTCATCTATTGCTCTTAATATTTGTTGTTGTACTGATAAAATTTCTTTAAGTTCTGGTCTCTTAACTTTCTTTACAACTTTTTCTAACGCTTCAATTTCTTCATTATTAATAACATCTTTCATAAAATTACCCCCAAACATGTCTTAATAATATAATAATACCATTTTTTACTTATTTCAATACTTTTAATTTATAAGTGATTTTTTTAACATATTATTATTAATCTATTGAAATCATTAATATATTGAAATATTTCTATTGATTTTTTACATTGTTTTTGATAAATTATTAATGGCTCGATATAATAATATTAATTCAAAAGATACTTAGGAGTGATTATATGAATTTAAATATAAATGGTCTAGATGAGTTAGATCTACAAATTCTTGATATTTTAATAAAGGATTCTAGAACTCCATTTCTAGAAATCGCAAGAAAATGTCATGTTAGCGGTGGAACTATCCATGTCAGAATGAAAAAAATGGAGGATATGGGCATAATTAAAGGTACTAAGCTTATGATTGATAACTCAAAATTAGGCTATGATGTTACTTGCTTTATGGGTATTTATCTTGACAAAGCTGCTTCATATCCTAATGTTTTGGAATCATTAAATAACATAAAAGAGATAGTTGAATTACATTATACTACTGGAGAATATTCTATATTTATGAAGGTAATTTGTAAAAATATATCTGATTTACAAGACCTTCTTCTTAATAAAATTCAAGCTATTGAAGGCATACAAAGAACTGATACACTTATCTCTTTATCTCAACCTATTGATAGAAATATAGAATTATAAAATAAAGTATTATATTTTATGATTATTTGAGAATACTAATCATATAAAACTTTTAGGAGGTTTTTATATGAAAGTATTAGATGCTATTGCACTTATATTAATCGTAATTGGTGCATTAAATTGGGGATTAATTGGTTTTTTTAATTATAACTTAATTGGTTCTCTTTTTGGTATTACATCTATGTTTTCTAGAATCATATACGGATTAGTTGGATTAGCAGGTATATACGCTATTTCCTTCTTAGGCCGAGAAGAGTATAGAAATTAAAAAAGAGTAGCAATGCTACTCTTTTTTATTTTATTGTTTTAATTGCTTCTAGTAATTTTTCAGCTGCTTTTAATGGCCCATTTTTTTCTTTTCCTTTTATTCCAAGTCTTGTCCTTAATTGTCCAACCTTAACGCCTGTCTCAAAGAAATTAGAAAAATACTTATCTAATAATACTTCAGTTTCTTTTTGCTTTTGAACAGGGCCAAAAGGATTTGCAAAGAATGATTTCACTAATCCCTTTTCAGTAGTAGTTCCTTTTGCCATTCTGGCTCCATCTCTAAATGTTGGTAGAGCCTCTTCCTTGCTATTAAAATATTCAAGCTCTTCTCCATCATCATAATTATTTGCATATAAGAACATATCTATCTTATATCCTCTAGTGATTTCTTCATAAGTAGCTACTGGCATAACAAGTCGAGCATTTATTTTATCAGGATTCATAAATATACTTCTATCCATTTCTTTAAATGCATAACCAGGATCTAAATCATCTAGTCTTACAAATGCACCAGTTTCTGTACCATATCCCATTGCTTTTCCGTCTTTAATCTTAACAACACCCATATCATCAAATATTATTGTCATCTCACTTATATAATCCTCACTTAATGATCTAAATGCTTCTAAAGATTCAGATTTACCTGCTCCACTATCTCCCATTATTACAACATTTGCTTCTGATCCATTTTTTAATTTTAAATTAACCATAGCTCCATGAATAGGTAAATATCCTTCTTCAATCATCTTTACATTGTGAAGAGTTAATGTCATTTTTTTCATATAACCAAAATAATCTATATTTTCATTGTATGAAACGTATCCAAGCATAATATCATTTTCTTTATCATGATAAAATACAGTTTTATCTCCTACTTCGTCTTTAGCCCCAAAAACATATACGATATCTGGTTTTTTACCCTTAACTTCTTCTGGGTCTGCCATCTCAAAAAGGTTACACATTGTTACTCCATGTGCCATAAAATCTCTATGGAAATATACGTACGCTAACAACTCTCCAACCTTTGCTCTATAACAAAACCAATGTTCTTTTGTAAGCTTACAATAATTTAATGGGTTTTCATAAACTTCTTTGAAAACTCCATCTCTTGTATTCCTTTTAGGATATATTATAAATGGTGCATCTATAACTATTGCATCAATAAATGCTATATCTTTAAGTACAGCATATTCTTCTGGAAGATTCCACTTAAAGTTGCTTGTTATTAATCCTACATTTCCACCTGCTGGTAATTGTCTATATACCTTAGGCTTAACTCCAACAATATTCTTCTCAATTTTTCTATAGGTGCTAAGTACTAATGCTGAAAACTCAGTATTCGCTTCAATGAAGGATACATTTTCTAATCCTTCATTTATCTTAGAATGTTGTACTATTGTATATCTTTCTAATCTTCTCCAATATCCATATATACCTTCTACTAATTTTACACATAATTCTCTTGATTCTACTAACCCTTCAAACTCCTTATTCAACTTTGCAATTTCTTCAGCACTCATTACCACAAGAAGCTTTAACATGCCTGTAATCTTATCTTGAAGTACTTTAATATTATCAGTTTTAAATCCTTCTATTAAAAATGTATATAAAGTATCTTTCTTTTTTTCAATAGATGTTAAATAACTTACTAATACCCTTTCAAATCCTTCACTCTCTAGTAATTGAGCTGGTGTCTTACAATACTTAGCAGTGAAATTTATCATAGCTTTTTCTCTACTAATAGAAAATTCTTTCTTCACTGGAAGCCCCCCTATTTCATATATTTTTCTACCATAACTATTCTCTATTATATCACATTTATGAAATTTGTATAGTGTGAATATTGCAAAATTCAATTAATTTTTAAAACTTTTCTATTAAATCTGCATTAAATAAATTTAAAAGGTGGCAAATTTGCCACCTTACATATTTTTCTTTATTCCTCTTTTAATTGAATTTTCGTAATTTATAAATTCATAAATATCTTGTGAGAATAAATTTGAAAACTTTATAATTTCATCTAATGATAAATCTTCTATAGCCTTGGAAGATTCTTCACAATACAATACTATTTCCCCTACTACCTTATGTGCATCTCTAAAGGCCATACCCTTATTTACTAAATAATCAGCAACTTCTGTAGCATTTAAAAATCCAGCTTTTACAGCTTTTTTCATAGACTCTTTTTTTATCTTCATTGTTGCAATAATTCTTTCCATAACAATAAGACATTTTGAAACAGTATCTAAACTATCAAAAAACATTTCTTTGTCTTCTTGCATATCTTTATTATAAGCAAGTGGTAAAGATTTCATTGTTGTTAATAAAGATATAAGAGTTCCATATACTCTACCACTTTTACCTCTTATAAGTTCAGGTCCATCAGGATTCTTCTTTTGAGGCATGATAGAACTACCAGTAGCAAACTCATCATCAATTAATATGAAATCAAACTCTTTTGAACTCCATAAAATAAGTTCTTCTGATAAACGTGATAAGTGCATCATTATTATTGAAAAATCTCCACTAAGTTCAATTAAATAATCTCTATCTGATACACCATCCAAGAAATTATCTACAGGCTTTTTAAAACCTAATTCCTTTGCTGTAAATTCTCTATCTATATTATAAGTAGTACCAGCTAATGCACAACACCCTAGTGGTGACTCATCTAATATATCTATAGCATTTTCTATTCTCTTTATATCTCTACTAAACATCGATACATAAGCTTTCATATGATGTGTGAATGTTACAACTTGTGCCCTTTGTAGATGAGTATATCCTGGCATAATATATGGATTTTCCTCTCCTACCTTATTTAATGTATTCACTAATTTCTCTAAATATTCCTTAATAACTATAGCGGATTTTTTTGTATATAATCTCATGTCTAAAGCTACTTGATCATTTCTACTTCTAGATGTATGAAGCTTTTTAGCTACATCCCCAATTCTTTCTATAAGGTTTATCTCTACAAAAGAATGAATATCCTCATAAGTTCCTTCAATTAATACCTTTCCAGCTTCAATATCACTAAGTAAATCTTCCAAGCCTTTTTTTATAGCATTTCCCTCTTCTTCTGATATTATATTACAATTCTTAAGCATAGTAACATGAGCTATACTTCCTGTTATATCTTCATAATAAAGCCTTTTATCAAAAGGAAGGGAGGAATTAAAATCCTCCATAAGTTTACTTTCACCTTTTTTAAAACGTCCACCCCAAAGTTTCATAGTTATTTATTCCCTTTCATAGCTGAAATTTTTGTTGGAAGAGAGAATAATTTAATAAATCCTTCAGCATCCTTATGATCATACATATCAGAAGCACCAAAAGAAGATATTTCATCATCATATAAAGCGTGTTCAGTAAATATACCAGCTGGTTTTATATTACCTTTATATAACTTAACTTTAACAGTTCCAGTAACATTCTTTTGAGTTTCATTTATAAATGCATCTAGTGCATGTTTCAAATCAGTAAACCATTTTCCTTCATAAATCATTTCTGCATATTTAATTGAAATTAATTGTTTATAATGCATAGCATCTTTTTCTAAAGTAGCACTTTCTAATATAGAATGAGCCTTATATAGAATTGTTCCACCTGGTGTTTCGTATACTCCTCTAGATTTCATTCCAACAAGTCTATTTTCTATAAGATCTTCTACTCCTATACCATTTTCTCCGCCTAATTCATTTAATTTCATCATTAATTCAACGGGAGAAAGTTCAACACCATCAATTTTTTTAGGAATTCCTTGTTCAAAATATATTTCTACATATGTTGGTTCATCTTTTGCTTCTATAGGTGAAACACCTTTCATATATATTTCATCTTTATGCTCATTTTTTAAATCTTCTATATCTCCACCTTCATGAGATATATGCCATAAATTTTCATCTCTTGAGTATATTTTTGCCTTAGTTACTGATATCTCAATATTATGAGCATTAGCATAATCTATAGCATCTTCCCTTGATTTTATATCCCAAATTCTCCATGGAGCTATTATTTTCATAAACGGATCAAAAGCCCAAATTGATGATTCAAAACGTACTTGATCATTACCTTTACCTGTACAACCATGACAAATAGCTGATGCATTTTCTTTTTTTGCTACTTCTACTAATCTCTTAGCCATTATAGGTCTTGCAAGTGAAGTTCCAAGCATATATTTACCTTCATACTTAGCTTCCGCCTTAACTGCCATATATAAACTTTCTGTTACAAATTCTTCTCTCAAATCTTCTATATATACTTTACTAGCCCCTGAAGCATATGCCTTTTTCTCTACAGCTTCCATATCATCATTTTGTCCTACATTTAAACAAACTGCTATAACATCATAATCATAATTTTCTTTAAGCCATGCAATAATAATTGATGTATCTAGTCCCCCTGAATAAGCTAATACTACTTTCTCCTTCATTATTAATCCCCCTAACAATAATATATATAGTCAAAATAGATATCTCCTATCTTTTTCCTTTTCTATAGTACGATTATACATCACATTTTATATTTATGCAATATTTATGTATAAATATTTATATATTAAAAGCTACTATAAAAACAAATCTTTATAGTAGCTTTTATTTATATTATTTATTATTTGTTATTTGTTATTTTTTTCTCTTATCATATTCAATAATCCACCAGCCATAAGCATATCTTTTTGCCTATCTGTTACAGTTAAAGATAAACTATATGTTAGTGATTTTGTCTTATTACAAACAGTTACTTTTCCTTCTTTAACTGATTCAATAGCATTATCAATAACCAATATATCATTTAAATCTATAGTATCATAGTCACTTGCATTATCAAATGTTAATGGTAAAATACCATTATTAACCAAATTATCTCTATGAATTCTTGCAAAAGACTTTGCCATTACAGCCTTTATACCTAAATATACTGGTGCTAATGCAGCATGTTCTCTTGATGAACCTTGTCCATAATTTTCTCCTGCAACTATAAATCCACCACCTTGTTCCTTACATCTCTTAGGGAACTCTTCATCGCAAGGAGTTAAGCAATATTCACTTAGATATGGTATATTTGATCTATATGGTAAAAGCTTAGCATTAGAAGGCATTATATGATCTGTAGTTATATTATCTTCTACTTTAATTAATACATTCTTTTCAATTACATCTGTAAGTGCATCATTCTTAGGGAATGGTTTTATATTTGGACCTCTTACAACTTCTACCTCTGAAGAATGTTCTGCTGGTTCCATAATCATATTATCATTGATTAAAAATTCCTTAGGCATTTCAACATCTAAATCTAAATCAAAATCACATGGATTTGATATTACCCCTTCAATTGCAGATACGGCTGCTATTTCAGGACTTACTAAGTATACATTAGCAGACTTTGTTCCACTTCTTCCTTCAAAGTTTCTATTAAATGTTCTAAGTGATACAGCATCAGTACATGGAGATTGTCCCATACCAATACATGGTCCACATGCTGATTCCAAAATTCTTGCTCCAGCAGCAACCATATCAGCTAAAGCCCCATTTTCTGCAAGCATAGTTAACACTTGTCTTGAACCTGGTGCTATTACAAGTGATACATTTTCTGCTACTGTTTTACCTTTTAATATTTTAGCAACCTTCATCATATCAGCATAAGATGAATTTGTACAACTTCCTATAGCTACTTGATTTACTTTAATTCCTTTTACTTCTTCAACTGATACTACTTTATCAGGCATATGTGGTTTTGCAACAAGTGGTGTTAATTCACTTAAATTAACCTCAATTTCTTTTCCATAAATAGCATCTTTGTCTGGAAGAATTTCTGTAAAATCATCTTCCCTTCCTTGTGCTTTTAAGAATTCTTTTGTTGTATCATCACTTGGAAATACTGAAGTAGTTGCTCCAAGCTCTGCACCCATATTTGTAATGGTAGCTCTTTCAGGAACAGTCAAGTACTTAACTCCTTCTCCTGTATATTCTATTATTCTATTAACTCCACCTTTTACAGTTAATTGTCTTAATACTTCTAGTATTACATCTTTTGCTGCAACACCTTTATTTAATTTACCTTTTAAATTAACTTTTACTATTTCTGGCATTGTTAAGTAGTATTCACCACCGCCCATTGCCACAGCAACATCTAGTCCACCTGCTCCAATGGCCAACATTCCAATTCCACCACCAGTAGGTGTGTGCGAATCTGATCCTAATAATGTATATCCAGGAACACCAATTCTTTCTAATTGAACCTGATGACATATACCATTACCTGGTTTTGAAAAATATATTCCATGTTTTTTTGTTACAGTTTGTATATATGCATGATCATCTGCATTTTCAGGACCACTTTGCAACATATTATGATCTATATATGCAATTGATTTTTTAGTTTTTACTCTATCTACTCCTAAAGCTTCAAATTGTAAATAAGCCATTGTTCCTGTTGAATCTTGAGTTAGTGTTTGATCAATTTTTATTGCAATTTCTTTTCCTGTTTTCATTTCACCTTTAACTAAATGAGCTTTAATTATTTTTTCTGCCACAGTTAACCCCATGTTTCTGATTGCCCCCTCTGTAATAAAATTATTTCTTACATAATATATTACATTTTGTTGAATATTTTTGCAAGCTATGTGTTTAATGTATTTGTAAGAAGAACGTAGTTTTCATTATAAATTACTATAATTATTTTTTCTACAACACTTTATTAGTTACATTATTTTCTTATCATTTATAACCTATTTTGCAAAATAAAAGGTACACATCTTATTATCTTCTATCATAAGATGTGTACCTTTTATATTAGGTTTACTAAATCATACATATATTAATCTTCTTTAATATCAATAGCCTCAACAGGACAACTATCTCTAGCTTCCATCGCTTCATCTATTAAAGCTTCATCTATTTCTTCTTCAATCGCTTCTGCTTTACCTTCTTCATCATCTAAATTATAAACTTCAGGACACATTGATGCACACAAACCACATCCTATGCAAGTATCTTTATTTACAATAGCTTTCATTTCGTACCTCCATACCTTTTAAACATTTTATATTAACTATCTATATTATTATGTTTAAATATATATTTTATTCATAAAATATGTTTAGATTTTTCCACCAGTTACGTTTATTATTTCTCCAGTAATAAATGAACTATCATCACTACATAAAAATAATGCAACCTTAGCAATCTCTTTTGCTGTTCCCAATCTTCCAAGTGAACACATCTCTTCTATATCTTTTTTTTCCTCTTCCGTAAAGTGTTTATTCATATCTGTATCAATGGCTCCTGGTGCAATAGCATTAACTCTTACTCCCATAGATGATACTTCTTTTGATAATGCTTTTGTAAATGCATTTATAGCGCCTTTAGAAGCAGAATAGATTGTTTCACAAGAAGATCCATGTTCCCCCCACATAGATGATATATTAAGAATAACACCTTTCGCATACATCATTGATCTCAAAACTTCCCTAGATAACAGATAAACTGACTTAAAATTAATATCCATTATATTATTAAAATCACTTATAGTAGTATCAACTAACATATTAAAAGAAGATATTCCGGCATTATTTACCAACACATCAATCTTACCATATTTACTTATTATTGAATCTATCATTGAAACAACAAATTCTTCATTAGATACATCACCAATAAACCTCTCTACAATACCATATTGCTGCAATTCATTGAAAGTTATATCACCATATTCTGTATCATTTTTATAATTTATAATAACTGTAGCACCATTCTTTATGAACTCTTTTGAGATTTCTTTTCCTATCCCCTTAGATGCTCCTGTAATTAATGCTACTTTTCCATCAAGTTTCACTTTTTTCACCTCTATCTAAAAATAACTCAGCATCTTAACTGAGTTAATCTTAATATCATACTATATAATTGCTTTTAAGCACTTTATCTTAATACCCATATCTGAAAACATTTTTTCATGTTCTGTTTCTACATTACCTTCGAAGTCGCTATTGTGTAAATCATAGGTTATGTATTTAATATCCATATCACATTCTTTAAAATACTCTAATGATTCTTCAAATAGATTATCATCATCAGTCTTAAACCATATCTCCGTTCCTGGCTTTGAGAAATTTTTGTACTGTAATAATTGCCTTGTATGGGTTAACCTTCTTTTCTTATGTCTTTCTTTTGGCCAAGGATTACAAAAGTTAATATATATTCTACTTATTTCATCCTTATCAAAAATTTCATTAATAAGTGCAATCTCAAATGCCATTAGTTTTACATTATCTAAATCAACACCATTATCAATATACTCTTTTTCTATATTTCTCTTTGCTAATACTAATACTTCATCTTTTATATCTATAGCTATATAATTAATATTTTTATTTTTTGATCCATGAACTGAGACAAAAGTTCCTTTACCACATCCAAGCTCTAAATAAATCGGATTATCATTATTAAATAATTGTTGCCATTTCCCTTTATATTCTCTAGGGTTTGTTATAAAAAAATCACAACTTTCAAGCTCTGGTCTCGCCCATGGTTTTCTTCTAATTCTCATAATAATTCACTCCATCTTTTCTGTTTCAAAATTTATTATACATATATAATATCCTTTTATCAAATAGTAAAAGATAAATATATTAAAATCCCTATAAATATTATCATAATTTATCCGATATATTTTATATCAATATATTAATAAGTATCACATAGGGGTGACTATAATGAACGTAATAAAAAAGGATGGATCTATACAAAACCTAAATATCGAAAAAATTCAAACTTCAATAATAAATGCTTCAAATGATATAAATTTCTCTTTAAATTCATCAGACATTAAAGATATTAGCAACGAAATTATCACTGTATTGAATAAAATAAGAAAAGATAATACTTCAACATACGAATTAGTTGGTATAACAATAAAATCATTAATAAAATTAGGTTTTAGAGATATTGCTAAAAGCTATTTTTCTCATAATTTAATATAAATCAATAAAAAATGTTGCAAAGTAACTTTGCAACATTTTTATTAATTTCTATTTTGAATAATCGTAGAATCCTTTTCCACTCTTTCTTCCAAGCCATCCAGCTCTTACATATTTTCTAAGTAATGAATTAGCTCTGTATTTAGAATCTCCAGTTTCTTTAAATAATACATCCATAATAGCAAGACATACATCTAATCCAATAAGATCTCCAAGTGCTAATGGTCCCATTGGATGATTAGCACCAAGTTTCATAGCTGTATCAATATCTTCAACAGATGCTATTCCTTCTGATAGAATACCTACTGCCTCATTGATCATTGGAATTAAAATTCTATTCACAACAAATCCAGGTGCTTCAGCAACTTCAACACCTTGCTTTCCTATAGCTTCTGTAAGCTCCTTAACTGCATCAAAAGTTTCTTGTTCAGTAGCCATACCTCTTATTATTTCAACAAGCTTCATTACTGGAGCTGGATTAAAGAAGTGCATTCCAATAACCTTTCCTGGTCTCTTAGTAGCTGCTGCAACTTCAGTAATTGAAAGTGAAGAAGTATTAGTAGCTAAAATTGTCTCAGCTTTACATACCTCATCAAGTTCAGCAAAAATTTGCTTCTTAATATTCATATTTTCAACAGCAGCTTCTATAACTAAATCACAATCTGCTACATCATTTATATTAGTAGATCCTGTTATTCTAGTCAACGCAGCAACCCTATCTTCTTCTGTCATTTTTCCTTTTGAAACTAATTTATCAAAAGTTTTAGTTATCCCATTTAATCCTCTTTCAATAAATTCATCTTTTACATCTCTTAATACAACTTCATATCCTTTTACTGCAAATACTTGAGCAATTCCAGACCCCATAGTACCTGCACCAATTACACATACCTTCTTCATACTAAAATCCCCTTTCTAGCTATATATTTTAATTTAGAAGAAAGAATCAACTGAAAATTTAATAAGTCAGCTGTTCTTTCTTGTTTCTAATATCTAATCTTCCATTTTTTTAGCTTTTACTTGCTCAATAAGTTCTTTAACAACATTCTTATAATCACCTACTAAAGCAAGATCAGCTAATTTCATTATAGGTGCTGATTCATCTTTATTAATAGCAATTATATATTCTGAATCAGCCATACCACTTGTATGTTGAATAGCTCCAGATATTCCAACTGCAATATAAATTGTTGGTTTAACAGTTTTACCAGTTTGTCCAACTTGAAGTTCTTTATCAATCCAGCCTTTTTCTATCGCAGCTCTTGAACCAGCAATTTCTCCACCTAAAACATCTGCCAATTCTTTTAAAAGTTCAAATCCTTCAGCTGAACCTATTCCTCTTCCACCAGCAACTATAAAGTTAGCTTCAGAGATATCAGCAACATTCCTTTCAACTTTAACTTTTTCTATAACCTTAGTTCTTATATCACTTTCTGTTAAAGCAACTTCTACATCTACAATCTCACCTTTTCTATCACTTTCAGGAAGCTTATCAAAAACTCCTGGTCTTACTGTAGCCATTTGTGGCCTGTGATTTTCACAAACGATTGTAGCAATTAAGTTACCACCAAATGCAGGTCTAGTAGCTAAAAGATATCCACCTTCAGCATCAATATCTAATCCTGTACAGTCAGCAGTTAATCCAGTTTTTAATCTTCCAGCTATTCTTGGTCCTAAGTCTCTTCCTATGAAAGAAGCTCCAACTAAAAATACTTCTGGTTTCTTTTCATTTACTAAATCACAGATTACTTTAGTATATCCATCTGTTGTAAAATCTTTTAATAATGGACTTTCACAAACTAAAACTTCGTCAGCACCATGTGCTACTAATTCATCTGCAAGCGATTTTATATTTTCACCAAGTAATACTGCTACTACTTTAGTGTCTAATTTTTTTGCAATTTCTGTACCTTTTCCAACAAGCTCTAATGATACTTTTTGAAGTACGCCGTCTCTTTGTTCAGCAAATACCCAAACGCCACCCTTATAATCTGCTATATTCATCATTCAATACCTCCCATAATTTAGATGTAATGTTTCTCTACTAATTTTTCTACTGCATATGCTGCAGCTTCTTTTGCTGGTAAATTTTTAATCTCTCCAGCACCTTTAACTTCCTTAGTAGAACTCTTCTTAACTTTTGTAGGAGAACCCTTTAATCCTAATGAAGCCTTATCTACATCTATATCATCGGCACTCCATACCTTAACTTCCTTGCCAAATGTTTCAAATATTAACTTTGCATTCATATATCTTGGCTCATTTAATTCTTTTATTGCAGTTAATAGCACTGGAGTTTTTACTTCGATAATTTCATAACCATCTTCTAAAGCTCTATTTACTATTAATTTATCTCCTTTCACCTTAACATCTTGAACATATGTTATTTGAGGAATTCCTAAGTGTTCTGCAATTTCAGGTCCAACTTGAGCTGTATCTCCATCAATAGCTTGTCTTCCACAGAATATGATATCATATTCAAGCTTTCTTAAAGCTCCTGCAAGTGCACTTGATGTAGCAAGAGTATCTGCACCGCCAAGTACTCTATCAGTAAGTAAAATAGCTTCATCTGCTCCCATAGCCATTGCTTCTCTTAATATTTCTTCTGCTTGTGGTAATCCCATAGTAATAACAGTAACATGAGCGCCTAAGCTATCTTTTAATGCTAATGCTTCTTCTAAAGCATGTTTATCTTCTGGGTTCATTATTGATGCAACACCATCTCTAATTAATGTTCCCTTAACTGGGTCTATTTTAACAGCTGTTGTATCTGGAACTTGCTTTATGCAAACTACTATCTTCATTTATATACCCCCTCATTATCTAAAAATGCTTCCAGCGATAACCATTTGTTGTACTTGAGAAGTACCTTCATAAATTTCAGTTATCTTAGCATCTCTCATCATTCTTTCAACTGGATACTCTTTTGTATATCCATATCCACCAAACATTTGAACAGCTTTTGTTGTTACATCCATAGCTACATTTGCAGCTAAAAGCTTAGCTCTTGCAGCATCAACTGTATATGGAAGTCCTTGGTCTTTTTTCCATGCTGCTAAGTATACTAAATGTCTAGCTGATTCAATAGCTACATCCATATCAGCCATCATCCATTGTAATCCTTGGAATTTATCTAAGCTCCTACCAAATTGCTTTCTTTCCTTCATATAAGCCTTTGCTTCATTAAATGCTCCTTCTGCAATTCCTAAAGCTTGAGCAGCAATACCAATTCTTCCTCCATCAAGAGTCTTCATTGCTATTCCAAATCCCTTACCTTCTTGTCCAACTAAATTTTCCTTTGGAACTATACAATCTTCAAAAATAAGTTCAGTAGTTGATGATGCTCTTATACCTAATTTATTTTCAACTTTTCCTATAGAAAAACCTTTGAATCCTTTTTCTATTATAAATGCAGATATTCCCTTAGTTCCTTTGCTCTTATCAGTCATAGCAAATACAACAAAAGTATCAGCAACTCCACCATTTGTTATAAATATTTTTGATCCATTTAAAACATAATGATCTCCTTCTAATACAGCTGTAGTTTGTTGACCTGCCGCATCAGTTCCAGCATTTGGCTCTGTTAATCCAAAAGCACCAATTTTTCTTCCGGAAGCTAAATCTGGTAAGTACTTAGCTTTTTGATCTTTATTTCCGTGTTGATTGATTAATGATGCACATAATGAAGTATGAGCTGACAAAATAACCCCTGTTGTACCACATACTTTTGATAATTCTTCAACAGCTATAATATAAGATAATGTATCTCCACCTGCTCCTTCATAATCTGTAGCAAACGGAATTCCCATCATATTTAATTTAGCCATTTTTTCTACAGTTTCCATAGGGAATCTTTCTGTTTCATCTATTTCCGCTGCTAATGGTTTTACTTCATTTTCAGCAAATTCCCTTACCATCTTTTGAATGAACTTTTGTTCCTTTGTCAATGCGAAATCCATATTGTCCCTTACCCCCTATTATTTATTTTTAAATCTATCTAATTTTCTTTTTTCTACAAATGCTGTCATTGCATCAGTTTGATCTTCTGTTGAGAAACATTCACCAAATGCTTCTGATTCAAAAGCTAATGCTGTATCTATATCTACTTGCATACCTCTATTAATAGCTTCTTTACATAACTTAACCGCTATTGGTGCATTACTAGCTATTGTCTTAGCTAAAGCTTTTGCATTATTAAGTAATTCTTCTGGCTCATGAATAGAATTTACAAGACCTATTCTTAATGCTTCATCTGCTTTTATTACTTTTGCAGTATATACTAGCTCTTTAGCCATCCCCATACCAACTAATCTAGATAATCTTTGAGTTCCACCAAATCCTGGTGTAATACCTAACCCAACTTCTGGTTGCCCAAATTTAGCTTTATTTGATGCGATTCTTATATCACATGCCATTGAAAGTTCACAACCACCGCCTAACGCAAAACCATTTACTGCTGCAATAACAGGTTTTGATAATGTTTCGATTTTTCTAAATACATTATTCCCAAGTTTCCCAAAATTTCTTCCTTGAAGAACTGTCATATCTTTCATCTCAGATATGTCTGCTCCAGCAACAAATGCTTTTTCACCTGCTCCTGTTAAAACAACGGCTAAAACATCATCATCATTTTCTATAGTTGTAAACACTAAGTCTAATTCTTTTAATGTTTCACTATTTAATGCATTTAATGCCTTAGGTCTATTGATAGTTACAACAGCAATATTATCCTCTTTCTCAAGGATTACATTCTTTAACTCCATGACTAATCCTCCTACTTAAAATTTGTTAAACAAATAACAAATATAATTAAAAAAATTTACCCCCAAAGTATATATAATACTTACATATTATATTATATCTTCCAATGATATAGATTTCAATACAATTTTTATCTCCTGTTCATAAGATAAGATATTGTTAATAAACTTTCACTTAAATGTACATTTTCTACAATTATGTTTTCAGGAACCACTAAATCTACAGGAGCGAAATTCCATAAACCTTGAACTCCACCATCGATTAATACATTAGTAATTCTCTGAGCACTATTTTTAGGTACACATAAAATTGCTATATCCACTTTTGATTCTTTTAAAAATTTATCTAAATAATCAGTATCCATTATTTCTATATCTCTAATTTTTAGCCCGATTAATTTAGGATTAATATCAAAAATCCCCGTTAACTTAAATCCTAATTTATCAAAATTCATATAATTGGCCACAGCCTGACCAATATTACCAGCTCCGATAATTATAGTGCTATATTCTCTATTTAATCCTAAAATTTCACATATTTTATTATATAGATCCTTTACATTATATCCATATCCTTGTTGACCAAAATCTCCAAAACAGTTTAAATCTTGTCTTATCTGCGATGCAGTAAAACCAATTTTTTCCGAAAGCTCCTTAGAAGAGATTCTATCAACATCATTCACCATCAATTCTTTTAAATATCTTTGATATTTTGGCAATCTCCTCACTACTGCCATAGAAATCTTTTTTTTATCCATGTTTTCACTCCCTATATTAAATGACTTATATAAATCACTAGATTGTTAAATAATTATCTACATCTTTTAATTATACAATTTTAAAATATAAATTTATACTATAATTTAAAAACATCTACAAAAAAACTCTTTATAATAGTACAATATCTTAGAGGTGATTATTTTGTTTGTCATTAGTTGTAAAGACATCCATAAAAGCTATGGAATAAATGTAATACTAGAAAATATAACTTTTTCCTTAAATGAAGGGGAAAAATTAGGATTAATAGGTGCCAATGGTGCTGGTAAATCTACTTTGTTTAAAATAATCTCTGGTGAATTGTCCTATGATTCCGGTGAATGTTTTATAGATAAAAATAAAAAAGTGGGATATCTATCTCAACATCTCTCGTTACATAGTGATAATACTATTTACAGTGAATTGCTTTCTGTCTTCGATGAATTGCTATCAATAGAAAAGCAACTACTTGATTTGGAAGAAAAATTAAAAGAACCTTATGATGAAAGTAATTCAGATTATCATGATAAACTTATTAGCAAATTTACCACACTTACTGAACTATATTCAATAAAAGGTGGATATACTTATAAAGGTGATATATCAAAAGTACTTAAAGGGCTTGGCTTTAATGAAGCTGATTTTAATAAAAATATATCTATATTAAGTGGAGGACAAAAAACTCGTGTAGCTCTTTGTAAATTATTATTAACAAATCCAGATATCCTTCTTTTAGATGAACCTACAAATCATTTAGATTTAGATGCTATTAATTGGCTTGAAAATTATTTAAAAGATTATAAAGGTACTCTTATTATAATTTCTCATGATAGATATTTCTTAGATGCTATAACAAATAAAACTATGGAAGTATTCAATGGTACCTGTAGAATATATAATGGAAATTATACAAACTCTTTAGAAGAAAAGAAAAAAGCATATGAAGCTGATTTAAAGGCGTATAATCTTCAACAAGAAGAAATAAAAAGGCAAGAAGAAATTATTAAAAAATATAGATCTTTTAATAGGGAAAAATCTATTAAAGCTGCAGAAAGTAGACAAAAATCTTTAGATAAAATTGAACGTATAAAGGCACCTGTTAAAGAAGGACCTTCTGCTAGAATTACTTTCTTAACCTCTGTTAAAAGTGGTAACGATGTTCTTCATGTTGAAAATCTTAGTAAGAAATTTGAAACTAAAAATTTATTTTCTAATATCAGTTTTGAGATAAAAAAAGGATATAAAACTGCAATTATCGGTGAAAATGGTCGTGGTAAAACTACCCTATTTAACATAATAAGAGGTGTAATACCTAAAGACTCTGGAATTGCTGTATTAGGTAAAAATGTTAATATTGGATATTATGATCAAGAGCAAAAGAACTTATGCTTAGATAAGACTATTATTGATGAGGTTTGGGATGATTTTCCTGAACTTACTACTACAGAAATTCGTAGTGCCCTAGCTGCATTTTTATTTAGAGGCGATGATGTTTTTAAAGAGATAAAATATCTTAGTGGAGGAGAAAAATGTAGAATTAATCTATTAAAACTTATGCTATCTCAAAGCAATTTTTTATTATTAGATGAGCCTACTAATCACTTAGATATTCCTTCTAGAGAAGCTCTAGAAGATGCCATTTTAGGATATGATGGCACTATATTGGTAATTTCTCATGACAGATATTTCTTAAATAAAGTCGTTGATAGAATTTATGAATTAGAAGAATTTCAAATGAAAGAATATCTGGGGAATTATTCATACTATATAGAAAAGAAAACAAATCCAACGAGATTTGAACTAGAAGATACTTTTGATGGAAAAACTAAAACAAAAATAATAGCTGAAAAGAAAAAGAAACGTGAAGAAGAAAGAGCTCAGCGAGAAAAAAAGAAAACATTAAAAAAGATTGAAGAAGAAATATCTAATGTTGAAGATATTTTAAAGACCCTAAACGAGCAATTATGCTTAGAAGAAATTTACAGCAACCCAGAAAAATCTATTGAAGTAAATAATGAAATTAAACTTAATGAAGAAAAATTAGAATCTTTATATTCTAGTTGGGAAGAATTATCTTTATAAATTTGGGGGTTTTATGAAAAAATATATTTTTATTATCTCAACTGTAATTTCATTAATACTTTGTATATTGCTTTCTACTTCATATATAAAGTATTCAAATTTAGATTCAAAATTATCTTATGATAACTTGAATGTTAATAATATAGTATCTTCAAGGATTGAATTAAAAAAATCTTTGAATTATGTATCTAAGCCTATTTCTGATACTTTTATACCTATTTTAATGTATCACTCAATTTCAGATAGAGATCCATCTAATACATTATTAGTATCTCCTTCTGAATTTGAAAGTGAAATGGCTTGGCTTCACGACAATGGTTTTACTTCATTATCTTTAGATGAATTGTATTATTCATTAACTACTGGTAATGTTCCTGCAAAACCTGTAGTAATTACTTTTGATGATGGATATGATGATAATTATATTAACGCATATCCAATTTTACAGAAATATGGACTAATAGGCAATTTCTTTGTTATCACTGATTATATCGGTACAAAACCTGGATTTATGAATATTGATATGTTGAAAGAAATGTATTCTAATGGAATGATAATCGAAAGCCACACTTCAAATCATCAAGAACTAAAAAATATTAGTGATGATGCTAAAATATCATCTATAAAAAATGCTCAAAACTTTCTTAAAGAAAATTTAAATATAGATAGTAAATTTATTTGCTATCCAGTTGGTAGATATGATGAATCTACTAAAAATATTGTATCTTCTTTAGGGATTAAATTAGCAGTAACAACTGAACCAGGTTTGGCTAATATAAGTCAAGGATTAACTTCATTAAAAAGAGTTAGGATATCTCCAATGTCTTTAGAATCCTTTAAAAGTAATTTTCAAACTTTCATAAATTAATAAAAAGAGCTATTGTAAAACAACAATCTATGTTCTACAATAGCCTTAATTTATTCTATATTAACCTTCTCTTCCTTTATATCTTCAAAATATTTCTTTGTTTCATAAGCAACTACTCCACTCAAGCCTATTAACGCTATTAAATTTGGTATAGCCATTAATCCATTTACTATATCTGCCATTATAAATATTAAATTTAGTGGTAAAAATGCACCTATCGCTACTAATGCTATATAAATATATCTATATGGCTTAATTCCATTTATCCCAAAAATATATTCTGTACATCTTTCTCCATAATAATTCCATCCTAAAATAGTTGTGAAAGCAAAGAAAATTAATCCAATATTAACAATATATTTTCCTATATATGATATCGGTATTCCTATCATAAATGCTTCTGTAGTTAATTCTGCTCCTTCTAATGCACCATTACTCCACACATTTGTAACTACTAATGCTAGTCCAGTCATTGTACAAATTATTATTGTATCAAAAAAGGTACCGGTCATAGTTATCAATCCTTGCTTTACTGGTGAATTCGTCTTTGCAGCTGCTGCAGCAATTGGTGCACTTCCAAGACCTGCTTCATTTGAAAAAACTCCTCTTCCTACACCTCTTTGCATTGCAATAGCAACTGTTATTCCTGCACCTCCACCTAAAGCTGCCTTAGGATTAAATGCACTAGTTATTATAAGCGATATGGCATGTGGAATCTCTTTAATGTTACATATTAATAAAAGAATTACTCCTAATATATAGAATATAGCCATAAATGGCACAGCACTTTCTGCTACCTTAGATATCCTTTTTACTCCACCTAATATAACAATTGCAACAAGAATAGTTATAATAGTAGCTGTTATTACTAATGGTACATTAAACAATATTTTTGTTGAATTGGATATAGCATTTACCTGTGCAAATGTACCAATCCCAAAAAATGCAACACCAATTCCAAAAAGTGCAAAAATCTTTCCTAACCACTTTAGTCCTAATCCTTTTTCTATATAATACATAGGACCACCAGACATTTCTCCATTTTTATCTACTACTCTATACTTTATGGCTAAAACTCCCTCTGCGTATTTTGTAGCCATTCCAAAAAAAGCTGCAATCCACATCCAAAATAATGCTCCTGGTCCTCCATATTGTATTGCTGTAGCTACTCCTACAATATTACCGGTACCAATAGTAGCAGATAAAGCTGTACATAAAGCTGCAAATGAAGATATATCTCCTTTGGCTTTATCATCTGTTTTCTCTTCATCTTTTCCAAAAACATATTTTAATGCTAATGGCAATTTGAACACCTGAAGTAAATTTAACCTTATAGTCAAATATACTCCTGTTCCTACTAATAGTATGAGTAACGGTGGCCCCCATACTATATTGTTAATTTTTTCAAAGACTTCTGTTAGTATCTCCATAAATTTTCCTCCTCAACGTATCTTTTGAGAAGATTGGAGTTTATTATATTCTTTTTTACTCCTCTCCCCTGTCCTTTTACCTGAGAGTTTCGATAGTTTAATCTATCTTGCTCCTTCGGTGCTCATTCTATCAATGAGTCTCTCCAAGGGCTCGTCCAATTACGGTCCATATCTTAACGATGCCTGAAAGTTTTTTCATCTTCGGCGGACTAACCCTCTCCCGCAATCTTCATCCGAACACTTTTTATTTCTTGTAAATTATATTATTATTTCTTATTCAAAACAAGCATTTATATATAATTACTTTCAATATATTTCTTCATATTTAATATCTATTATTTCTCATTTATTATCTTATTATTTCATTATTACTTTATCTTTTTAATTGTATTATTTTTTGTTATAATTGTAATATATTTAAGGGGGTATATTTTCTATGCTTAAGCTTTCGACATTGCTAAAATTTAATAATATTATTATTCAGTGCCATGATAACCCAGATGCTGATACTATAGCCTCCGGTTACGGATTATATTGTTACTTCAAATCACACAATAAATCTGTAAAATTAATTTATTCTGGAAATATTATTACGAAACCTAATATTATACTTATGATAGATTTATTAAAAATACCTATAGAGCATGTTACTACTTTAAAAAATCCTGATCTTCTAATAACAGTTGATTGTCAATATGCTCAATCAAATGTTACAAAATTTCCTGGAGAGAATATTTGTATTTTTGATCATCATATAACTAATAATACTACTTCAGATTTTAATTGTATTCATCCTAATTTAGCAAGCTGTTCCACTCTTATATGGATGCTTCTAAATAAAGAAAATTTTTCTCTAAACAATAATATTTCTTTATCTACAGCTCTGTATTACGGATTATTAACTGACTCTAATAACTTTTCAGAGCTATATAATGAAAATGATAGAACTATGAAAGATTCTCTCACTTTTGATATTTATATTATAAAGCAACTTATTAATTCAAATTTGTCATTAAATGATTTGACAACTGCAGGGTTGGCTTTACTAAACTGCAAAATGAATAAAAAGAATAGATTTGCTACTTTTAAATCGGATCCTTGTGACCCAAATATACTAGGATTTATAAGCGATTTAGCAATCCAAGTTGATACCATTGATACTTGTATCGTTTATTATGAAAATAAAGATGGTATTAAATTTTCTATAAGAAGTTGCAATAATAAACTAAAAGCTACTGAATTAGCTGAATTTATCTCTAAAAATTATGGTTCTAGCGGCGGACATAATCATAAAGCTGGAGGCTTTATCAGTGCTGAATCTTTCTATAAAATACATAAATCTATTAATATATCTAATTATATGATTAATAAAACAGAAGAATTTTTTCTTCATATTAATTAACATAGAAGGAGTATAAGAACAATATTTGTTCCTATACTCCTTCTCCATTAAATTCTGGTATATAACTTTCTATATTAGTTCCTTCATCTTGTATAAAAGCATTTGTTATTCCTAATTTTATAGCGTAATTTATAAGACTATCATAATGTCTGTTATCTAAATATCTATTTATTTCATCATATTTACTAGCATTATTTAATGGAATATATTGATTCATTATACTGATATATATTTTATCTCCATATTGCTTATATAAATAATCTATTATTTTCTTAGAATCAAACAATAGTCCTGGTAACATTAAGTGCCTCACTATAACACCCTTTTGCAATATATTATTTTCATCAAATGTTGGATTTCCTACTTGTGATACCATTTCTTCAATAGCCTTTGTTGCAAAAATACTATATTCTTTTGCATTAGAATATCTAATAGAAAATTTGTTATTTAAATACTTAAAGTCAGGTATGTATATATCAATGTAACCATCTAGCAGTTTTAAAGTTTCTATCTTTTCATATCCACTTGTATTATATACTATAGGAATATTTAGCCCTTTGTTCTTAGCGATATCCAATGCAGATATTATTTGAGGAACATATTGTGTTGCAGTTACAAGATTTATATTATGTGCACCTTTCTCTTGTAACTCTAAAAATATCTCACTAAGTCTTAATATAGATACTTCCTTTCCAACGCCTTCTTGACTTATAAGATGGTTCTGACAAAATACACATCCAAGAGTACAATTAGAAAAAAATACTGCTCCTGACCCATTAGTTCCTGATATGCACGGCTCTTCCCACCTATGAAGTGCAGCTCTAGAAATCTTGATATCTCTTCCAGACTTGCAAAACCCAACCTTTCCTTCAAGTCTATTTATACCACATTCTCTTGGGCATAGCTTGCAACTCTCTAATAAAATCATTTTATTCATTAATATTCATTAACTCCCATTATATCATTTATATTCTTTCTCACTTTTTTCCTTGGTTTTTCATCACCACTATAACCAATAGAAATTATTAGATCTACCTCTTTATCTTTTGGTATATTTAAAATTTTTCTAATCCCTTTTTCCTTAAACCATCCAATTATACAAGTACCTAATCCTATATACGTTGCATAAAGACATATATTCTCTATCGCCATCCCCATGTCAAGAGATGTAAAATCTTTTTTCTTTACTATTTCTCCTATTTTAGATGTAAGATTTCTCTTTTCTCTTACAGCTATAATGAATGCTGGTGCTTGTAATGCAAATTTATTCATTCCAATAACTGGATCATAAATGCATTTACTTAATTCCTTTACCTTAGAATCTTCATCAACAATTATAAACTTCCATGGCTGTGCATTACAAGCAGATGGTGCAACTCTACCTGCTTCTATACACTCTATAATTTTTTCTCTTTCCACCTTTTTATCTATATAATTTCTAGTACTTTCTCTTTTTAATAATAATTCTTTAAAATCCATATTTATCTCCTAATTATTTCACTTCATTATATATCTTATAATTCTTTATATAACATTATAACAAATATATGAATAGTAAAGAAATACTGCCGATGGAGAATTCAAATAAATTCTTCATCGGCAGTATTTTTCTATATATTTTATCAATAATCAATTTAACTTTCCAAAGTATAAAATAGTGTTTTTATAATTTATATAATAAACATTACTACTACCTTACTATTTTTCTAGTTATAGTTCCTATACCAATACCCATCATTATTACACCCAGTAGCATTTCAATATCACCTAAAAAATATGTATTTTCTAAAGGTTCTCCAGCATTATATCCAACACCAGTAAAGGCTCCAACACTAGAATCAAAAGCTATTTTTAAATCATTCCAAAACTTCATTATAGAACAATTCCTTATATAATTAACGGTATATTTAACTGTTTCTCCATTTATATCTAATCCAAAAATCAAAAAAAGTATTGAAAAAATTATTATAATAACTAAAGAAGAAATCGCTGCATTTTCTGGTCTCTCTCCATATCCACATGAAAACCAATATATATATGACAATAATTTCGGAATAGGTTTTAATGTTTTTCTTTGAACTGTCTTACATAAAAAATAATACTCACCAAAATTATTATTTAAATTATTTTCTTTAAACTTATCTGCTAAAGTTTCATATACATGATAAATTCCTTCATATTCATCACGAGTCTTTTCTCTTAATGGAATCTTATCAAAAAAAGTCTTTTCATCAAAACTACTTCTTCCTTCATCTAAAAAATCTAAATCTTTTATGTAAGTATTTATTGTTTTAAATCCTCTCATATTACTATCTTGAATTTTTATTCCATCTGTTGTACTATCTTTTATAATTACACTATTTAAATTATTATTTTCAAAACATATATTAGAAAGTTCATCATTATCAAAGATGGCAAAACCAAGATTGCAATCTAAGAATTTACAATACAGTTTACTTTTTCTAAACTCTGTTGAAAAATTATCTGTACAGTTTAATGATGGTATTTCTTCACTTTCTTTCTTTAAAAAACAGCATCCTTCAAAAATTACACCTCCTCCACCAAAATCACATTTATCGAATAAACACCCTATAAATTTACAGTCTTTAAACTTTACATTATAAAACTTACATTCTACAAATTTACTACATATAATATCTCTATTTGCTATCTCTATAAATTCGTCTTCTTTTTTTACCCCTTTTTCACCAAATAATATATTAGTTATAGTTTTAAAACTATATTGATTATCAATTTGAAATTTGCTGGCTTTACTTTTATCCTTAAACATATCATCACATAACTTTTTATTATTCTCTCTTCTCTTATTAAGTTGATCGTTTGCAACACTTATTTCTTCTTTAAAATTTATATAGCTCATAATATTACCTCTTATAAATTTCATTTTTAATTAATCTTCCTATTTTATTTTCTACAATCATAATAAATTTATCCATAAAAAAATAAAGCCTCAAATAGGTTTAGGCTTTATTAATTATTTCTTCAATTTTCTTCATATCTAAATTTTCTTTCATAACTTCAACTAACTTATCGAATTGCAACTTTTTATAACTTTTGTAAGATACATTATCTGTTACTGTATCATATATATTCAAATAGTCTATTAGTGATTGTATAAATAATCTACGAAATTCATCATTATCAAATATTCCATGAAGGTATGTACCTAATACATTTCCTTCTTTATTTATCATTCCTAAAGGTTCCCCAGCTGGATCTTCTATAAAAATGTCATTTTTATTTCCTACTGTTACTCCATTATGTATTTCATAACCTGTAACCTCACAATCCAAAATTTTGTTAAATATTCTGCCCGAACAAGTAATTTTTCCTTCCCTTTGAATTGTCGTCTTATTTTCTTTGAATATAGTTCTAGATCTTAATAGATTAAATCCTACTTCTTCTTTAATATTACCTTCTACACCATATTCATCACATAATACTTCACCCAACATTTGATATCCACCACATATACCAAAGATTATAGTACCTTTATTTTTCCTACTAACTATTTCATCGTAGATTCCATTTTCTTTTATATATCTTAAATCTTCTATAGTCGTCTTCGTCCCTGGTAAAATAATAACATGTGGATTTCCAATCTCGCTTACCTCTGAAACATACCTAATAGTAATATTTTCCTCCATATCTAAAGGATTAAAATCAGTAAAGTTAGACATATGTGGCAATCTTATAACAGCTATATCTATTATACCTTTTACTTCTTTGTTATTTATTCTTTCTGTGACACTATCTTCATCTTCTATATCTAAATCAACATAGGGCATTACCCCTAATACAGGAATCTTTATAATATCTTCTAGTTGTTTTTTTGCAGAATCAAAATATTCACTATTACCTCTAAACTTATTTATTATAACACCTTTTACAAGGTTTCTTTCATCTTCATCAAGAAGCATAAGAGTTCCAACTATCGATGCAAAAACTCCACCCCTATCAATATCTGCTACTAAAATTACTGGTGCATTAACCATCTTAGCCATTGACATATTGGCAATATCAGAATCTTTTAAATTTATTTCTGCACAACTGCCTGATCCCTCTAAAATAATTAAATCATAATCTTTAGATAATATATTATAACTCTCTTTAACTTTAACTTTTAGTTCTTTATTTAAATTTTTATATTTATAAGAGTCCATAACTTTATATACAAGACCATTTACAATAACTTGGGTTTTACAATCTCCACAAGGCTTTAATAATAATGGATTCATATAAGCCGATGGTTTAATATCACAAGCATCAGCTTGTACTACCTGAGCCCTCCCCATTTCCAATCCATCTTCTGTCACATAAGAGTTCAATGATATATTCATAGCCTTAAATGGTGCCACTTTTATCCCTTTATTTTTAAAATATCTACATATTCCTGTAGCTATTGTGCTTTTACCAACTGAAGATGCTGTTCCTAATAACATTATATTAGCATTCATTTTTTACTTTCCACTCCTTATTGATATAGAGGAAGTTCTTTCACCTACATATATATCACCAAATATTATATCTACTTTATTTTTAAATATAGATCCATCAAAGACAAAAGTATGGTATTCTCCATTCTCACCACAAGGATCTGCTCCTGATTTTTTAATTTCTTCTACAACTTCTTTAGTAAGTACCTTCCCCAAAAATTCCTTACCTAAAAATTTGTTTTCTACTTTCTTTATTACAGCCTTAAATCCTGAATCAATAAACTCATAAACCAACTTTTCTCTATCTTCATTCCAAATTGGAAATATTGCCTCCATATTAGCTTTGTTGCATATATCTATTCCCCATCTTTTATGACTTTCAATATCTATATCTCCAAATACACAATAGTCTACACCATCTCTTTTACATTGCACTAACTTATCTTCAAAATATTCTTCATATTTATTACCACTACATTGTACCTCTATAAGATCAATATTTAATTCTTCACTAACCTTTAATAAAAGATCTCTATCAATGTCATGAAACCAACTCTTTTCCTCATCCTTATTAATGGTTACTAACAATCCATAAGGAATATATCCTTTATTAATCATCCTAAACAGCGATAATGTGCTATCCTTTCCAGTACTATAAGACATCACAAACTTTTTCATTTATTTCCCTCCCATTTTTTTAAGGAATTTATCATAAAATTTCTTATATCCATATTATAGGCTTCATTTAACATTTTACTACTAAGTACTTTTTTTGTATCACCAATTTCAGCAATTTCACCATTATTTAAAACTATTACTTTATCACTAAATATATTAACTAAATTTAAATCATGTAACACACTTATTAAAATCTTATCATTTTCTTCAGACCATTTCTTTAAGTATTCCAATATTTCTATTTGATATTTTAAATCTAAATGGTTAGTAGGCTCATCTAATAATATTACTTCGGGATTTTGCGCAAAAGTTCTTGCTAAAAATACCCTTTGCAATTGTCCTCCAGAAAGATTATTTATATATGTATCTTTTATTTCTAAAAGTCCTACCATTCTAAGACTTTCAAATATTATATCCTTATCCTCTTTATTTAAAGATAATCTAGAATTTTTCATATGTGCATATCTTCCTAATGCCACTGTTTCATAAATAGTATACGGAAAATGTATTGTGCTTATCTGACTTAATATCGCTATTCTTTTTGCAAGATCACTTCTTGTAAAAGTATTAATATCAGTGTTATCCAATGTTATTCTTCCTTTATATCCTAAAAGATTACCAATAGACTTCAATAATGTGCTTTTACCCGATCCATTTGGTCCCACTATACAAAGATTTTCTTTTCTATTTGCAACGAAACTAACGTTCTTTATAATCATCTCTTTATCATAACCGCAATATAGCGAAGTAACTTCTAACATATATACACCTACTTAGACTTTTTAAAATAAATATAAGCAAAAAACGGTGCTCCTATCAATGCAGTTATTGCACCTACTGGTAGCTCCGATGGTACTACCACTGTTCTTGCAATTAAATCTGTTATTACCATAAATGATCCTCCAAAAAGTAATGCCATAGGCACAACATAAATATGTTTTGAACCTACAACCTTCCTAACTAGATGAGGTATTATAAGATCTACAAAACCGATAACACCACTTAAAGCTACAGATGTTCCTGTTAAAATTGCTACTAAAAATAATAATTTCTTTTTTACCCTCTCCGTCTCTACTCCAATAGATTTTGCTTGATCTTCTCCAAAAGATAAAATATCCATTTCTCTAGCATATAACATAACACCAATAAAACCTATTATAAAAAATATACTACCACCTTTTACATAAGACCATCCTTTTAAAGAAAAAGAGCCCATTTGCCAAAGACTTATACTTTCAATATTTTCACTACATAAAGCAGTTATTGTTGTTAATATTGCATTTGCAAATAATGAAAATACCATTCCAGATAAAATTAATGTATTATTTCCCATAGTTTTATCTACTCTTGATGCAAATAACACCACAGCAAAAACTGTAATAAGGCCACATAAGAAACCTACTATTGGTAACATTAATACTCCTAATATAGGAATAGTTATGCCAGTTACAATTACTATACCAACTCCTAATGATGCTCCAGAAGATATTCCTAGAGTATATGGTGATGCCAATGAATTTTTTAAAATTGATTGTATAACAACTCCACTTACAGATAAAGCCGCTCCAACAAGGAAAGCTAACAATACCCTTGGTAACCTAAGTTTCCATATTATTGATACATATCTTTCTTCTATTCCCTCTAAAAGAGGAATTTTAAACATTTTATTTAATATTATTGATATAACATCTTGTATATTAATATTGGAACTTCCAATGGAAGTTCCAATACAAATTACTAAAATAGCTATAAATATAGATATCAATAATATTTTTCTATTCCTATTCATATTTCTCTGGATAAATGGCTTTAGCCATTTCCTTTAATGCTTTAATTATATTTTGAGAAGGTCTAGATGATGCATTTTTATCAATAAGATAAACATTGTTATTCTTTACTGCATTTATTTCTCCCCATCCTTCTCTATTTTTAATAGTATCTATAATATTGTCTACAGGCTCATTTGTCAAAATAACATCTGGGTTGTCTTTAATAATAATTTCTTCACTTGGAGATACCCAACCTTCTTCATTGCCTAAAATATTTTCAGCACCTATTAATTCTATCATTTCATTTAAAAATGTATTTTTACCAAAGCTAAATAAACTTGATGAAGAACCTATTTCAAAATATACTTTTTTCTTATCAGTAATAGTTTTACCTATATCAGCAATTTTTGAAATCTCCTTCTTCATATCATCTATAATTTTTTCACCTTTTTCTTCAGTACCAGTTATATCAGCAATAAAGCTTATATCTTTATATACACCTTCAATACTATCACTACTTGGAATATATACAACTGTAATACCAGCTTCTTTTATTGCTGCAAATGGATCTTCATTTCCAGTTTTATTATGTCCTGAAGCTATTATAATGTCAGGCTCTAAAGATATAATTGTTTCAGCATCGGGATTTCTAAAATCAATTGTAGGTAAATCCTTATCTATACCTTCTATGTCTGTAGAATATTTATCTATGGCAACTAGTTTATCCGATAATCCTAATTCTACTAATACCTCTGTATTTGATGGTGCTGTCGAAATAATTTTTTCTACTTTAGAAGGTAAAGTAAACTTAGTTCCTTCCCTATCTTCCATAGTAATAGATTTTTCACTTCCACATCCAATTAATGAAAGTGTTAACATTGCTATTAGCAATATTAGTGATAAAAATTTTTTTGTTTTTTTCATTTTTATTCTCCTCACGTTTTTATTGAAGGAATTTACATATATGTATACATATTTTGCACAAAAAAATAAAAATAACCCAGGGGTTATTTTATCTTTATGTTCAAAAATAGTATATATTATTATCCCACCCTCAGAAGATAATAATTCATCATAAAATGCAGGTCTCCCGACTTTACTTCATCCTACTCTCTCTTACCTTCCCGCTTTCGCAGTGGCTATAATAAAGATTTCGTCAGTTTCACGGTTACTGGGGTAGTTAAAGATTTTCACTTTATTCCCTATTAAGTCTATAACACATTCTATGTCAATTTTCTTATTGATTATATTATTTTAAGCTATTATTGTCAATACAAACTCTTCACTTAACTTTAAAACCAATAAATTTCACTTTTCCATCAGCATGCTCTCCTGTAACTGAATTTGTAATATGATCACTTCCTACTATTACTTCAAAGTTATTATCAACTTCACTCAATAGAGGCTCTATTACAACTTTAATTATTCTATTAAAAAACATGATTTTTTTATCATATTCTTTACGATGTGCAGCTTCATCACACCCATTTATATGTAATAATATAAAATCTTTTTCCTTTAAAAGTTTTAAAGTCATCTCTAACTTATTTTCTAAATTTGTATCTATATCTCCAGTAGCATCATCTATATTAGGGACTACCATATCTAACACCTTTCCTATTCCTTTAACTAAGTCGATACCTGATACAACAGCAGCTTTTAATCCATGCTTTATATAAAAGCTGGGCAACGTAGTTTTTTTTGATGCTCCCCATGGCCATAATAGAAGATTTGTGTATCCTAAATCACTAAATATTTTTCTAGATTTATCCATAATCTCCGTAATAATATTTCTATCATTTCTATTATCAATAACTTTACCTATGCTAAAATGCGGTGGTGGCAATTGAATTGACTTTATATATTGGTATGGCTCATCTAAAAAAATTAAATTTTTATAAGAACTACAATGCTGAATATAAGGAATAGTTTCTTGTATTCTATCAATAAGCATTTTCCCAATTTCTTTTGATATACCTCCGGTGAAATCTATTAATCTATTATCTGATATTTTAACTATATTGCAACGTAATATAGTCTTTTTTTCTAATTTACTATAACCTCTAGCTATAGATTCAAAATATGCTCTTTCATAAATTTTATATATATTAGCTGGATATCCAAGTATGTTTAATATACAAATTAAGCTTTCTGATTTAAATCCATTAACTCCAGTATCGACTATCTTTTCATCAATACCAATAGATGTATTTTTTACATCTTTTTTCAATACATCTACCAAAAATTCATTTTCATTTTCCTCTAATCCATCTATAATTATTAATACTTTCTTTTTACTCATTTAACACTTCTTCTAATAATTTAACTAGAATTTTATTATCACTATTACTTTTTACCGCAACCCTATAATATCTATTATCCAATCCATAATAGTTTTCACAACTTCTTATTAGTATATTCTTTTCTAATAATTTTCCCCTTAAGTCTATATTAGATTCTAATTTAAAAAATATATAATTTACAGATGGATTAAAAACTTTTATCCCCTTATGTGATTTTATTTCTTTATAAAGATTTTCTCTTTCTTTTTCCATATATTCTCTGGTCTTTTTTATGTACTCCGTATCATTAAGAGATGCTATACTTCCTTCAACAGCTACGGTATTTATATTCCATGGAATAGATATTTTTTTAATTGCTTTCATAATTTTCGTATTTGATGTAATACCATATCCTACCCTTACCCCTGGTAGTGCAAAAAATTTTGTTAAGGATTTTATTATTACTAACCTATCGAAACTATTTATTAAATTTTTTAAAGTATATCTTTCCTCTTCAAAAACAAAATCTAAAAACGATTCATCTATGACTATAATAGCATCAACAATCTTGGCCTTTTCAATTACTTTTAAAATGAATTCTCTTGATGTTAACGTTCCTGTAGGGTTATTAGGATTGCATATAAACACTAGATCAACATCTTCAGTAATATCACATATAAAATCTTCATCAAAATTAAAATTATTGTTCTCTTTTAAAACATGATATTTTATTTCTCCATCAACACTGTCAACAGCTTGTTTATATTCTGAAAAACTTGGTGCTGGTATTAATGCTTTTTTAGGATTAATAGCTCTAACCACATTAAATATACATTCTGCTGCTCCATTACCTAAAAAAATATTATTAGAATTAATATTTTCAAATCTTGATATTGACTTCTTTAACCTAAAATAAGTTATATCAGGATATACATTTATATTATTAAGTGAATCTATCATGGCTTCTTTACATTTTTCACTTATTCCCAATGGATTTATATTGGCAGAAAAATCTATAATATTTTTCTTATCTATATTATATCGTCTTGCAACTTCTTCCACATCTCCACCATGCATTCCTAAATACAAACCACTCTACCTCCCTATTATAAATATAAGTACTATAGCTATTATATATGATAAAATTGTAACACTATATATTATTTTATTAGTTATATATACATCTTCCACTTCTATGTCCTTTAGATAGTCACCTATATAAGGTTTCTCCACTAATTTTCCAAAATAATAATTTGGACCTCCTAATCTAAGATTTAACGCTCCTGCTACAGCAGCTTCAGGATGTGCACTATTAGGACTAAGATGTTTATTCCTATCTCTCTTATAAACCTTAAAGGAATTTTTAGTATTTAACCTCAAAATAAAAGATACTAATATTATTAGAATAGCTGTTAAACGAGCAGGAATATAATTAAATATATCATCGGCTTTAGCTGAAAAATATCCGAATTCCCTATATCTTTCATTTTTATATCCGAACATAGAATCCATAGTATTTACAGCCTTATACATAATCCCAAGTGGTGCTCCACCTATCCCTATATAAAATAATGGTGCTACTACTCCATCAGATAAATTTTCTGCTAAAGTTTCTACAACAGCTTTTAAAATTCCATCTTTCTCTAAACTACTTGTATCTCTTCCCACTATATATGAAAGCTGTTTTCTTGCTCCTATAATATCATTATTTAGTATAAACTTAACAACTTTTAATCCCTCAACTATAAGTCCCTTAGAAGAAATGCAGAAATAAATCATAACTGATGAAACTAAAATTCCTAAATAATTATTAATTCTATTAAAAATTATAACAACAACACTAGAAACAAAAAATGTTATAGCAATAACTAGAAACCACATAATAGCTCCTGCTAATTTCAAGTTATTATTCATAATTTTACGTAATCTTTCTTCTAAATTTTTAGCCAGCATTGCTATAATTCTAACGGGATGAATAGGATTTTGTGGATCTCCTATTATAAAATCTAATAAAACACCTATTGTTAAACATATCATAAATCAAACCTCAAATATTCTTTCTACATCAATAATTTCAATTTTTTCTTTACCAGTTACTACTATCTTATAACCCTCTCCACATCTAGGTTGCCACTGATAAAAGTTTTTAGAATTATCATAGAATAATTCTAGTATAGTTCCTATAGTTCCACCATGGCAAATAAATACTGCATTTGATATATTTTTAGCAATAATATCTTTTGTTATATTTATAAATGTTTCTTGAATCCTTTTTCTATAGTCTTTTTTACTTTCCCCATTAGGACAAACTACTTCTCCCATTTCATCATTTATCCATGATAAATAACTTTTATTAAATTTCAACTCTTCATAAGATTTCATCTCAAATATTCCAAAATTATATTCCTTAAATCCATCTATTACTTCATATTGAATATTGGGATATATGATTTTCATAGTTTCATTTGTTCTGTTCATTCCTGTAGTAAAATATATCTCTCCCTCAGGATAATTATTTACTTCCTTAAATGCTTCAAGTTCTTTAATCCCTATCTTACTTAATGAAATATCTGTACTACCACAATATTTTGATAATTCATTTGCCTTCGTTTTTCCATGTCTTATAAAATATAAATTATAACTCTTCATTTTTAATTAATGTAGGTATTCCACAAAAAACTCTATATATAATATTAGCCTCTTTACTTAATATTTGTAGACATCTACCAGTATCCTCTCTCCAAAGTCTTTCTTCTTTCTTTAATGGAACTATTCCAGAAGAAATATCATCACAAATTATTATTTTATCTTTTAGTTTTTCTTTAATCTTATGTAATTCATCAACTGGATTATTTCCACTTATCCTTTGCATATATATTTTTTTATGAAATTTATATATAACTTGTTTTGAAAAATCAATGTTTTCTTCATTACAAAAACATATATTTTCTTTAGATATATTGAATTGTTCCTGTACAAAGCTTAATTTTCCATTATAAGCTCCACCAACTACTAAAATCACTTTCTCACCTCTACACTAATGATAAAAATAAAAGAGCAATAGACTCCGCTAATACTAATCCATGTCCAGCAATATCACCATTGATACCTCCAAGCTCTTTGCAAGAATTATTCACTGTTAAAACTACCGTTATTATCATTAATATTGCTAATAGAATTCCTTTTATCTTTAATAAAATAAAGCTACATGATATAGAAATTAAAAGAAAAATCATTAGTACAATAATATCAAACTTTCCTGTCCCTTTTTTAAAATAAGCTCCAAATGAACTTTCCTTCATAGTAGGTTTTATCAAAAGCATTATTGCAATTATACTTCTTGATATTATAGGAATTACTAATAAAATGTAGAAAGGAATACCTTTTTCAATAAATGTATACATTGCCGAAAAATTAATAATAAAAATCATAGCTAAAGATATAACCGCAAAAGCACCGGTATTAGGATCTTTAAGTATCCTTACTTTCTCTTCTTTATCTCTTCTAGATAATAAAGCATCACATACATCCATAAACCCATCTAAATGTAACATTCCTGTAATAAAAAATGGAAAAATCATTAGTATTGCAGTTCTTATCATATTTGATGTGTTTAAATATAATAGTAATTTATAAAGAATAGTCCATAACGCTCCTATTACTAATCCTATTACAGGATAAGATTTCATAATGTGCCTTGAACTTTCATCATCCCAATAAGTTTTAGGCATAGGAATTATAGTAAACATTCCTAACGCCATCAATAATCCTTTTAAATATCTTTTCATTTATTCTCCTCTATATCTTTATGTACATATACGTTTCCAAAAAAACATTCTACTACTTTATCTGCCATATTAGCTATCTTAATATTTATATATCCTAACTCTTTTTTAAATTCCTCTGTATACTTGTCATATATTATACTATCACTAAATATATAGTCAGATATAATAACAACATTACTAGCAGATTCAACAACTTTTTTTATACCATCTATTATTTTTCTACTTGGTTTTTCTATAATTTCATTTTCTAAAAACATTTCATTTGTTAATAAAGATGTAATGCTATCAATAAATATGGTAGAAGAATAATTTACCTTAAGTAATATTTCTTCTATATCTCTATACTGTTCAATTGTTTTAAATCCCAAACCATCTCTCTGCCTTCGATGGGTTTCAATTCTTTTCTCATCTTCTTTATCATATGGATTCATTGTTGCTATATAATATAACTCACTATTCTTACATAACTTAATTGCCTCTTTCTCTCCATAAAATGATTTCCCGCTTTTGGATCCTCCCACTATAAAGTAAATCACTTTTCTATTCCTATTCTAGATGGTATACCTTTTTCATAAGGATGTTTTACACACTTTATCTCTGACACATAGTCAGCTAAATCTATCAATTCTTCTTTAGGATTTCTACCAGTCATTATAACTTCTAATCCATAAGGTTTGTTTTTTAGAAAGCTTATAACTTCATTTAAATCTATAAATTCTAAATTTATAGATGCTATACTCTCATCTAATATTAACATATCATAGTCTTCGTCTATAGCTTTATCTACTACTTTTCTAAATCTACTTCCATGTTCATCTTTGGTAACCGCTTTTTCTTCATAATTCATATTCCATACAAACTTATTAACAGGTTTACCTTCAAAAATATGAAAATACTCGTCTAATTTTTCTATTGATGCTAACTCTCCCGTTCTTCCACTTTTCAAAAATTGAGTCAATAATACTTTTTTCTTTCTTCCTGCTGCTCTCATTCCAAGTCCCATTGCAGCAGTAGTTTTTCCTTTTCCATCACCACAATATATATGAATTAATCCCTGATCCATTTCTAATTTCTCTCCTTTAAACAATATAATTTTCTTTTTCTCTTACTTCTTCTAAATAACTATCATCTATTTCTGCTTCATCAAATGTTGCCATGTTGTTCATAATAGCACAAGAATATTCTACTATAGAAAATGCTATTGGACATCCACTTCCTTCACCTAATCTCATATTTAAATCTAGCATTGGCTCCAAATGCATATTTTCAATTGCAATATTATAACCAACTTCCCATGACTTATGAGATGGTATAAAATATTCTTTAGCTAAACTATTTATCTTAAAAGCTGCTAATGCTGCTACTACAGATATAAATCCATCTATTACCACAGGTATTTTATAAAAGGCTGCACCTAAAAACACCCCTGTCATAGCTGCTAAATCAAAACCTCCAACTTTTGATAATACATCTATAATATTATTTTTATCAGGGTTATTTATCTTTATAGCATCTCTTATAACTTTTTTCTTTTTTTCAAAAGCATCCTTAGTTAATCCTGCACCTTTTCCTACTACCTTTTCTACTTCACATCCTGTAATTACTGAAAGAACAGCACTACTTGTAGTAGTATTTCCTATTCCCATTTCACCTACCCCTATCAAATCATATCCACTTTTCTTAGCTTCTTCTACCATATCTATACCAACAACTATTGCTCTTAAACATTCTTCATATGTCATTGCAGGACCTTTTGCAATATTATCTGTAGATTTTCTTATTTTTCTCTCCTTTACTGATTGGATTTTTTCATCACTATTTATACCAACATCCACAACTATTAAATCTGAATTATTTTTTTCTGCTAATACTGCTACCCCTGTTAATCCCCTTGTAAAATTTATAGTTTGTGCTACTGTCAATGACTGTGGACCTGAAGCTACTCCCTCTTCTACCACTCCATTATCAGCACACATTATTATTATAGCTTTTTTTTCAACTTTATTTTTTATTTTACCTGTAATACCTGATAATTGCACCGCTATATCTTCTAACTTACCAAGACTACCTATTGGTTTTGCAAGTGAATTTAACCTTTCTTCAGCTTTTATCATTGCACTTCTATTTAGCTCTTCTATACCTTCAATTACTTCATTTATTCTATTTAAATAATAATTCATAATACCCCCCTTATTTATTCTAATAAATATTTATATATATCATACTATAAATATAATTTATATATTTTATAATTAACACTCTATATTTTAACACCATATTTTTTTTCTTCAACTTTATTATAAAAGAAAATAGCTATGTCATTATATTAATTGACATAGCTATTTTACTTACTCTTTTACTCATTACAACTACATTTTTCAGAATGATTATGTAATTTTGCTATTATTTTATCATACTGTTCTTGTGTTATAATTCCTTTTTGAATCAATTCTTCTAATGGCTTTCTTTCTTTTATAGCTTTTTTAACTTCTTTTGCCTCTTTTTTATTTATAATTCCATCTTTGATTAACTGATCCAATGTTGAGTCTATTTTTAATTTCATATTTTTCCCAATATATTTCTTTAAATCTTTTGCTTTATCTTTACTTAAAATCTTATTGTCAACTAAATCATCATATATATCTTTATTTTTATTTATCTCCAGTTTTTTGTCACATTTATCACTAATATGCTTCATAATCTTATCATATTCTTCTGCTGTTATTATTTTATCCTTCATAGCACTTTCTAGAGAATATTTCATATTATCTTTATGTTTTTCTTTATCATCATTACAATGATGTCTTGTATTATCCTTTTGAACAATTTCATTGGAATTTTCAGTAACTGACATAGATTTTTCTTTATTCATTTCTTCAGCAAAAGCAATAGAAGATGATGATATAAATACAAAACTAGTAACTATACCTGTTAAAATCTTAGCTTTTAAAGAATTTCTTTTCACGTTATTTCCTCCTCTTTATATATAACAGTTCTTAACATCTTTATTTTTTCCTAAAAGCTAATATTTATGTGTATACATTCTCTATCTAAATCTGTTTGCCATTTTTTCATCAGTATCTTGCATCATCTCTGATACATTCCTTAGCTTATATTCTATAGAATGTGTTAACTCCACAAATTTCTTAATCTGTGGTCTTAGTTCCTCATATTGAAGTAAAAAAGAATTTCTAGAACCACCTTCCCAAGAACTTAAAAGCATATCTATTTGTACATCAAGATCATTTATTACACTATCTGTAGTATCTCCAGCATTCTTAAAAGCATTGGCGCATCTTTCTAATTCCTCCGGTGTAACTTTAATAACTGACATCTAATCATCCTCCTATTATAATTTTGCAAATTTAACTCTACTATAGGATCCATTAGATATAATATATCCTTCTCCTTTAGATAAATATTTTTCATTGTATCCAAATTTTAATTTAACATCAAAAAATCTTCTATTCTCTAACTTATCTAAGTAAATTCCAAAATTATTTTTTCGTATATTTGAAATATAGTCAAGATTATAACTATGCTGACTAATAGTATTTTCATCACAAGCAAATACTATATTAATACCTAATACATAATCTTTTGTAACAATCCTATTAATTATATTTTTTATTTCTATATTTTTTTCTGTTATTTTAATAAATTCTTCAAAATCATCAATAAAAATAACTATGTTTTTAAATATTGGTGTTTCTTTCGAATTTTCTTTTATAAAATCATTTAAACTACTTCTTCTCCTATTTAATTCTTCATCAATATCAAAAAATAAATCTATTATTTCCTCTTCATTTTTTATAACTTTAGATGTATTATTGAATCTGTTAATTCCTGCAAGACCATATCCTGATGAGTTTAAAACTATCATAGATATATTATCTCTTCTACTTAATACATCCATAATTACTTTCATTATATTTCTTTTTCCCATACCATTCTTTCCTATAATAGGTAGTGTAGCATTTTGAAAAATATCTACAAATGATAATTGAATTTCCTCTATATCAATTCCAATTGGAATTATTCCATCTCTATCAATTTTCTTAAATTTAGCATCATTATAAATATCACTAAGCATTAGTATTTTAGGTACTGACGGTATTTTAGTAGATTTTACTGGATATTTAATATTTCTATTAGCGATAACTTTTTTCATATTAGAAACTCTTTCTATTTCCGTTTCTCCTTTAACAGGAAGTGCTCCTTGAAATTCATAAATTTCATCTTCTTTAAACAAACCTCTTCCTTTTGAACTCTCTGGTAATATTTCTGGAATTCTTCCAAATATATTACTATATTCAGACTTCTCTACACAATTCAATGAGAAACTTGTTTTAAAATTAACACTCATCTTATATCTTATACTACTACTATTTGTAGCTGTTATAAGCAATACTATTCCCAAGTTTGCACCTTCCCTAGACAAAACTATAAAGTCATCTTCATTGTTAGGATATAATTCTTGGCAAGCTGAGAAGTTATCTACAATTATAATTATATTAGGCAAATCCTTATATCCAGCTTCTTTATATGCAGCATAAGAACTTACCCCCATATCTGATAATATTTCTTTTCTTCTATTAACTTCTTTTCTAATAAATTTTATAAAATTATTCATCATCTCTTCATTATTTGCAGTTACTACCCCACCAACTATATTACTGTCTTCAAATATCTTAAGAGCCATTGTTCCAAAATCTAAAATGTATATATTAATGTCCTCTGGTGAATATCTTTTAATAAGAGAAATAATGATAGTTTGTAATAATGTTGTTTTACCAGTGGTTGGTGCTCCAAAAAATATTGTATGACCTTCTTCTAATTTCAACAGCAAAGGCTTTTGCGTTTGACTTTTAGGCATATCAATTATTCCTATTACTGCAGATATATTACTTTTTATACTTCTATCAAACTTTTCTAATTCATCATAAGTAATACTTGTAGGTAATGGTGGCATCCATGGACATGGTATTTCTGTTATATTTCTTTTTGAACAAACTTTCTTTATTTCTTCAACTATTATCTCTAGTTGAGTTTTACTAAACTTATTTTCGTTTTCTTCATTTGTTGAATATAAACTTTTTCTCGTTCCATCTATACCAATCTCGTATATATCTATTTCTTTTTTATTTAAATCGTTATCCTCATACTTCTTAGCTCCACTCCAAGCTGATTGAAATAATTCAAACACCTCATTATTTCCAACTTGAAAATAGCATCTTCCAGATTCCACTATATTTGCTGCTAATGGTGATTTAATTATTTCATTACTATCGCTAGCATCTTGTACTTTTAAACACAATTTAAATTTAGAATTTGACCATATTTGATTATCTACTACTCCAGCTGGTTTTTGAGTTGCCAAAATCAAGTGAACACCCAAACTTCTTCCAATTCTCGCTGTAGTAACCAATTCATTCATAAAATCTGGTTGATCATGTTTTAATTCTGCAAATTCATCAGCTACTATAACTAAATGAGGCATTGGTTCTTTTGCAATACCAGCTTTATATAACTTCATATATGAATTTATATGATTAACGTCAAATTTATCAAAAAGACGTTGTCTCTTTTTTAGTTCACTTTTTATAGAAATTAATGATCTCGCTATTTTATTGCCATCTAAATTAGTAATTGTACCTACAAGATGTGGTAAATCTTTAAGCTGATTAGCCATTCCTCCACCTTTATAATCAATAATAATGAAAGTGACATCATGAGGATGAAAATTAATAGCCATTGACAATAGAAAAGTTTGTAACATTTCACTTTTCCCTGAACCAGTTGTACCGGCAACTAACCCATGTGGGCCATGAGATTTTTCATGTATATCTAAATTTATAATTTCTCCACTAGCGTTTATTCCAAGTGGTACAGCCATAGACTCATATATTTTATTTTCATTCCATAATCTATCTATATTTAACTCATTTACATTATTAATATTGTACAAATCAAATAATGTATAATTACTTGGTAATAAATTGTGATTAAAGCTATTTTTTACATATACCGGTGCAAGATGCTTAGCATACTCCTCCATATCATATTCTTCTATATTTTCATGGGTAAATTTTATCTTCTGAGCATCATCTTTAACATTTCTTAATACGCCTTCATTAGGAGTATTAACTTCAATGATATATTTACACTCCTTAGGAATTAATTCTATATAATCATATAAAAAAATTCCTGATACACCAATGGAATTATTACTCTCTATTAGAGGCATTATAGGCTCATTTTCAATTAGTGATGGATCTGTAAAAAATATAACATAATGAGCACTATTTTTATCTTTAATTAAAGAATAAATACTATTTAAAACTCTGTGAGTGCTATTTTTATCATAAGCTAAAAATCTTACATCTCTTTTATCATCCCAAACATGAGGCAACCACCTTAGCCAATTCCACTTATTTAACTCATCTACTGGAAAAATAAATGCTATCTTTATATCCTCATAACTGTATTGTGCTGTTAATTTTATAAGTAAAGATGTTAAAAAACTTGTAGTATACTCTCTTTTTCCTATTACTCCAATAGGAGCATCCTCTTTCAAATCTATAGTAATATTACAAGGATCTACAAAAGTATTATTCCTAACTAAATTATTTGCTTTTTTTCTTAACTGATCCTCATCAAAATTATCCATATCTTTCGGTCCATTTATAGAAAATGAAATTGGTACCTTTCCTTTTCCAAGTGATATTTTTAAATAGTCAGGATCGCTTTTTATCCTCTCCCATAACTCTCTTGCAAATTCATTGACTCTCTCTATACAAAGACTTTCTCCAGGATTCATATTATTAGTAATTCTTATTTGTTCACTTTTAAGTATCGATATATCTGTATTACATTTTTCAAGATATTCATTATATTTCATTTCTCTCATCATACAATTTTTCTTGTATTCATTATTTTGTATAAAATAAACAATTAACGATACCACTGCCGATATACCCATAATTCCCATGGAATATACCCTATATTTAACTCCTTGTCCATTTAATATCAGAAACATAAAAACACTACCTATTAATGGAATAACCGAGGTTATTATCATATTTGAAGGCTTTGATGGTTTTTCTGGTGGTTCACAAACTTCAATATCATCCTGAGGTAATCGTTCTATAATTCTTGGACTTCTTTGTAAACAAGGATATTTAAGTAATGAGTCTTTTATATCCTTTATGTATATATTCAATCCCCTAATTTCTATATTTTCATTATTCTTAGATATACATAAACAACTATTTTTAAATAAAAACTTATAACCACATATTATAATAAAGTCATTCTCACATAAATAAGTACGTCCTTCAACCTTTTTTCCATTTATAAAAACGCCAAACCTTGAATTTAAATCTGTTATATAGAAATTATGACTACTATCTAATGCTATTTTACAATGAGCCTTATCAACAAAAGTATCACTTATAATAATTTCATTATCAGCATCGCTACCTACTCTTATTTCTTCAATATTATTCATCGGTATCACTTTATCATAATTTTCATCGCTAACTAAAAAATCTATAAAAAGATTCATCCTAAACAATTCAATTTTATTTATTTTATCTTTTATAATAATTTGGTCACCATTATTTAATATCTTGGATGCACCATGTATACCATTAAAAGTAAGATGTGCATTTTCTAATTCTTCTACTTGCCATGATTTATTAACTTTATTTAACTGAATTGTTATTGATTCTCTAAATGGTAACTTAACTTTTATACTACATTCATCAGTGTTTCCTATTTTAATGTGTTCTTCATGTAGCAAATTTAAATCTACTTCTCTATAAAAGTTTTTATTTCTGATTATCAAGATATTTGTAAAATTTGAATTTACCACTATTATATCCTCCTATATTAATATTATCTCGCTTCCATGAGAAATATTGAAATTTTGTAACACATCTTTTCCTTTTAAAAAGCAAGTAGGATTTTTAGTCTTTATATAATATCCTGAAATTTCTATTCCCTTTTCTTCAAGATGCAATGCTTTATTTAAAGCACTACAGATTTCCTTCACTGTAATATCCACAGGTATCTCTAATTCAAATTTATCTTTTAAGTTTTCTATTGATATTGTCACTATAGCCCTTTCCATAAATTCTCCTATTCAATTATATTTTTAAATATTACTTGTTTTATATTATTATTAAATTCATTATTCTTTACCCAATGATTAATACTGCTACTTTCTGAAATCTCTTTAATTATAGGTATTCTACTAACTAAAGGTATTGAATATTCTTTAACTAAATCAATAGCATAATTACTCATTCCCTCTTCAAACTTATTAATAAGAAGTTTCATCCTATCCTTCTGTTCCATTTGTCTCAAAACAATATCTCCTTTAATTTTTCCTATCATATTCTGAAGAAGTATAAGAAAAATATTGTCTGAGTTATTAAATACCGATGTACACGCTGTCATAGTGTTTAATCCTAAATCAACAATTATATAATCATATAGATTTATTTCTTTTATTTTTTTCAACAAATCATCTATATTATTTACTACTGTTTCCATATCTAAAATGTTCTCAAATGGTAAAAAATAATCTATACCAGTAATCTCATCTCTTCTAACAATCAAAGATAACCTTTCTCTAAACTTCAAAAAATCTTCTTTTGCATAGCAAGATAAATATGCTATATTCTTTCTTGAGTTTTCACATTGAAAAAAAGCCTTTGTAGATTGTATATCTTCAAGATTCAAATATAATACTTTATAATTTACTCTTGAAAGAACTACTGCTGTTCCTAATGATATAGTTGTTGTTCCGCTTCCTCCTATAGGTGAATAAAAGGTTATAATCTTACTTCGTTCTATATTATTTTTATTTATTCCACTAATTTTTTTCTCACTACAAATTATTTTTATATCTCTTAAAATTAAAGTTATCGGTTGAAATTTTTTTACTACTGGTAAGTTATATGATCTTTCTTCTTCATCATCTTGTAATATAATTATGTTCTTAAATTGATAATCTTTTATCTCTTGAAAATAAAGCTTTGAAGAAATAATAAGAATATCAGCATCCTTTGGAGCATAAGTAGTAAAAAACTCTTTTGTTGTAAAACACATAATTTTATATTCTTCTCTCTTCTTATGAATATATCTTTCAAAACTGTTGATAAAATCTTCATCTTCATCAACTACAACTAAACTATAAACATACATATATACATCAGTACATAATTTATGTACCATCCTCCTATTTTATTTCAAATTTACCATCAACATTAGCTAGTCTTATGCTATCTCCGTCATTTAAAAGGTATCTATTATTACTCTTTAATCTTGCTCCATTTAAATAAGTCCCATTTTTAGAATTCAAATCAACTAAGTAATACTTTTCATCATCTTTTATTATTTCACAATGAATTTTTCCTATAGCTTTACTTTCTGTAATTAAGTCAACTTCACCTATCATTCGTCCAATCTTAAAACTTGCCTTATTTACTACCACTCTTTCACTAATTCCACCCTGATTTAATGTTATATATCCACACTTAAATTCTTCTGATAAGTTACTACTTAATAAGATAGTATCATTACTTATATCTACTTCTTTAATTTCATTTTTCTCCTTTACTTCCTTAGTATCTTTCTTTACTCCAAATGAAGTTATTATAATTAACATATACAAAAGTATTAAGATATAAATAAATAGTTTTATATATGGCTTATCTAACAAACCTGTTATGTACATTAACGAAATAACTAAACCTATAATTATTTGAGCTGCTATTATATTTTTAAAATTGACTTTTTTATCTTTTTTTATATTTTCTATAGCCCCAATATCTTCTTCCAATTTTTCTGTTAATGCATTACTATCAGACTCTTTATTATATAAAGTATTCATTTTTTCTCTAACTGCTAAATTTGTAATTGTTTTTGCATTGCTAATTTTGCTTAAATCCTTTTCTTCTACCTTATCTGATAATAAATTATATAAATCACTTATTGTGGAATCCTTATCTCTTACTAATTGTATTAATTTATCACACTTACCTGTATAATCTTCAAAATCAACATCAACATACTCAACATATAAAGATTTAATAATTTCTTTTAATCTATCTTCTACAATTTCCTTTTCACCTGTATAGTTTATTGGTATATATATAATCACTATTTCTTTGGTATCAATATCTATATATATGTCTTCTAAATCAAGAAATTCTATACCATTTTCTAATATCAACTCCTCATAGCTATTCAGAACTTTTACCATATTTTTCGCTATCAAGATAAATTCACTTTTAGTAATATTTTTGCCTTTTAAATAACTCTCTAATGATATTTTATTTCCTATATCATAACGTAATTTTATTTTTTCATTAAATTGACTTATACTCATTATTAATGAACTATTGGATGAATTGTTTTCTATCATTTTTACTTCATAACTTACTAATTTGTATGTTGGCCCAATTAGTGCTACGAAAAAACCCTTATTACCATCCTTTTCGATATATTTCTCTATATCAATTAACTGACTATCCATCTTTTAACCCCTTACCTTTTTATAAATTTAATAATTCTTCCTATTACACCATTTATATCTTTCTCTATATCTAAGATTATCGCAGATATGTTATCTCTTTCCCCTCTGCTCTTAACGATGTCTATAGTTTCTTTTAACCTTTCTTCTTTATTAGTATCATTAAATATATTACAAATTTCAGTATCTTCTAATCTATTACTAAATCCATCACTACATAATATAAACTTATCTCCATCTTTTATTGAACCTATTTTGTTATATATTTCTATTTCTTCTCTTATTCCTATACATTGCAACAAAATATTTTTTTCTTTACTAACCCTTGATTCCTCTAAAGTCATTTCTCCATTTTTTACTTTTAAAGCAACCAAAGAATGATCCTCCGTTAATTGCTCTAATTCCTTTTCAAACTTATAAATCCTTGAATCTCCAACATGAGCTATGTAATATTTTCCTTTTACTATTAATAAGATTGATGCAGTAGATCCTAAACTTATGTCATTTTCTTCTCCATACATAGATACCTTATTATTGCAATCGTATAATATTTCATTAATAGAATTAATTATTTCCTTATCAGTCAGCGATGGTAATAACTTCATTTGCTTGTTCCACCACTCTTCAAATGTACTTTTACATATTCCACTAGCTTTATCTCCTCTTTTTAATCCTCCTAATCCATCAAAAATTGCAAAAATTCCATGATTTCCTTTAGGTCCTATTGCTAGCTTTGTAATAATACTATCTTCATTTACTTTTTTTATTACTCCTACATCTGAAATAGCCCTAGTAGCTATTTTATATTTCTTCATTATATACTCCTTAGTCCCTTTTATATATAAAATTTTCTTTAATATCCATTTTTATAATTTAATTCTTATAAATATATTTTATGTATTTTTTCAACATTTTTCAAGCTTTTTCCTTTTTATTCGATTTTTTATATATAAAAAGGGCTGTTACACAATAAAAATAAAATCAACTTTGTGCACCAGTCCTTTTTATATTCAATCTCATATCAAAGATATAATGTCATAATTCCTTTGTTAAATCTAATTCACACTCTTTCTTATCACAAAGAATGTTGATACCTTCTAAAGTTTTCAAAACATATTCCTCACCTATATCTACAACCTTAGAAATTCTATTTTTCAAGTTCTCAATATCCCCTTCTCTTATCATAGAATTAATTTCTCTTGTTATTTTAGCATTCTCTTTATATAAATTTAGTTTAGACATTTCCTTTTCATAAATTTCATTTTCATCTACACTATTTAATATATCTGCTGCTTTATCACATTTACTTATGCTATGATTTCCATTACTCATTAATCCCATAAATGGCATAATTGAAGTTAAAGATCTTAATGCACTATCTTCATCACCTTTGAACAAATATAACATACCATCAATCCCCTGTGTTATATTTGAATCTTTTGCAATGATATTTTCATTACTCTCTTCTACATTGAGTAACTTATCCGTATTAAGCTTATTAATATCTATCACATTATTAATATATAACTTACTTTCTTTTCGTATCTCATTTGCCAATTCATCATCAGTATCTGAAATTTCTTGTATATATTTCTTAAAATCTATAATAAAATTTCTTACTTTTTCCTCTTCTGAACTTAAATTTACTATTTTATCTTCTAAACATTGATTTAATAATCTTATATCAGAATTTTTATCTTTAAGAGTATTTAATTTATATATTGCATTATTTATACTATTCTTTTCTCTAGATATATTATCTAATACAAATTCTAAATTTTTTGCAAGATTTCCACACTCACTATAATTTATCTCTATTCTTCCCATATAATTATAGCCTATCGCCAAAGGCTTCCCCCTGACTTTCTATAGTTTCCATTTTATCTGCAACTTTTGATAAAATACATCTTAAAAATTCTATTTTTTTGATATGTTCACCTAATCCTTTATCCCAATCTAAGTACACCACATCAAAAAATCTATCTTTTGTCTTTCCTTCCCAACTTTCCTCTCTTAATTCTTTCAAACTATTATTTATAGCTATACGTGCATCTTCTAAAGTATCAATACTTTCTTTATATAAAGCTTCAGCTTCTCTAAGCTTACAAGGATCTACTGAAAAATCCACTTATATCACCTCTCTAATATGCTATTTACAACATCAATTATTTTTTCATCTTCTACTGTATCTCTTTTGTTTTTTAATTCTTTTGCTAATGTATTTAACTCTTTTACTTCATCTACTGTAGTTATCTTTATAATACCTTCACTATAGGTGATTGCTTCATCATATTGTTGTAATTCTATCATTACCATTATCCTTAAAATCATTATTCTTATCTCATAAGGATTACTTATTGATAGTAATTTATATTTTTCTTCAAGCTTGTTGAAGTATTTTATACTTTTCTCTTTATCTTGAGCTTTTATAGCATAGCCTAATATGTATAAACCAAACCATACAAATTCACTGTTACTATTTTCTACTTCATTTAAGAATCCTAAAAATCTTTCTGCCATGGAATAATTTTTTAATTTAATACTATACATTCCAACAAGATATACTATTTCTGAGTTTTCTTCATTATATACACTATCTTCCATAAGTATTTTAATTGCTTCATCATAATCTTCTTTTAAAGCCATAATTTTCGCTCTAACTATAGAAAAATCACTATAATATATATTATCTTTAGGTATGCTATTAATAATATTAATAGACTTATCATATTCATTTATATACATATAATACTTAGCATAATCCAACATAATAATAGTATCTTTACCCAATACCTCTATGGCACTGTTTAAAATATCTATAGCCTCATTGCTTCTCTTCATATTCATCAAAAATGTAAATAAAAGATGATATCCATCATATTCATCACCATTGTATTTAATCATTTTTCTTAATTCTTCTTCACATTCATTATATCTATTTGTTTTTAGATATATTAGATATTTTCTGTACCTGGAACTAATAAAACTCTTATTCTTTCTAAGACTACGATCATAATAATTAAGTGCATGTCCCAATTTATTTTGATCTTCATATATTAATCCTTTATAGTAAAAAATATATTCACTATTATATCCTTTTTCAATTGCTAGACTTAAATATTCAAAACATGTGCTTATATCTTTCTTTTTTTGATATAAAGTTGCTATCTTGAAGTATATTAATGGATCATCTTCTCCTCTTTTTATCAAAGACTTTAATATGTATAAACTTTCATCGTATTTTTTCATATATTCATATACTTTAGATATTTTTAAAAATACTTCTTTAGTGGGTTGATATTCACTTATATCTTGCAAGGTTTCTAATGCTAAATCATATTTATTAAATTGAATAAACAAATCTACTATTTCCATTTTTTCATCCATAATAACCACCATTACCTCTACATTCATTTTATTTCTTCAATTTTTTACTAAAACACCTTGTTAATAATACCACTATTCATTTCTAATTCATTATTTAATATACTTTCCAATGACTTTTGTATTTTATCTAAATCATCGCTTAAATTTATATTAATCTTATTAATACCTTCCTCTAAGCTATTAATATTAGAAAAATACATTCCATTCAACAAGTCTTTTACAGCTTTTTCCTTATGCCTTTCCACTTCTCTACTAAAATTTAATGCATTAACTATTTCTGCTTTACCTTCATTGATAGATTGTGTGAAATAACTCTTATCTATAACACTCACTGCAATAAGTCACCTCCTTTATTCTTTTAATATACTATTAGTACCACTATAATCGGCCTCTAAAAATGTACTTTTAACACTATTTAAATTATCAAGCAATTCATGTAGTCCATTTACATATTCATTAAAAGAATTTTTTATAATTTCACTATTTTCAAAATATGCATCACTACTCTTTCCTGTCCATACATCTCTTAAACTTTCATCAGCCTGATTAATCTTAGCTCTTATACCTTCAATATCTGTAATAATATTACTAATAGATGATATAGCCTCTTCAAATTTATCAAAATCTGCTGATATTATATCACTCATTTTCTACACCCCTTACTTAACCTAATTTATTTTTTCTACTCCTTAAGAAATATATTGTTATTCCTATTATGAAAATAATAATACCTGATATAATACATGTTCTTGCTATTATCCCTACAGAACTCTCTTTTATAGTAAAGATATATTCTAAATCACCAGTTTCATTTCCCACATCATCTATAGCATTAACTATTAATTTATAATTTCCTACTTTATCTATTGCATAAGGATACTTTTCATTTTCTTTTAAGAAATCAACTAATACATTATTGTCACCATCTAATAATTGAAGCTTTGTAAATTTATCCTCATCTTCATTTCCCATATTTAGCTTTTCTAAATCTATATTTAATTTCATATTTAATATAAAGGGTAATAAATTTTTTCCTTTTTCTAATGTCCTCTCTGACTTATTATCAATTAATAAAGGTCTAGGAGCCGTACCATCTATGTATATATCATACGTAAATTCATTTGATACATTTTTAGCCATATCTTTTGCCATAAGATATATTGTCTTCTTTCCATCTTCTTCTATAGGATCATCAACATTCCACTCTTTTGTTCCATTATCATCAGTAAGTCTACATATAACTTCATCAATATATTTATCTTCTATATTAAAATAGTCACTAATAATAAATCCCTTTTTAAATGCCATTGGTTTATTTATGTCTATCTTAGTAGAAGTTATATTAGGTTTTGTTTTATCAATTATTAACTTTATCTTCAAATCTTCTGAACACTTATTGCCTGCCAAATCTGTTATGCTTCCATTTATCTCATATTCCCCTTCCTCTGATAAAGTTATCTCTTTTACCATTTTATCTTTATCAACAGTTATTAATTTAATATCGCTATCTACGATATCTACACCATTATTAACAATAGATATGCCATTTAAATCTATATTTTCATCTTTTAAATTAACTTTATATGTTATATCCTTATTTACAAATCCATCAAAACTGGTTTCTAATTTTATAGTAGGTAAAGTTCTATCATATATAACTCTATTTTTTTCTATATCATTAAAAGATTCTATTTTTGTTGTATTTCCAGCTATATCCTTAACTATAATTTCTACAGGAATTTCTCCTTCCATAGCTTCTTTCTCTTTTTTAGGAATTGTATATTTTACATATAATTTATTACTTTTTCCACTAGTCTTATCATATATATCTCTATTAAAAATTAATGCTGATTGTATTTCTACTTCATGATTTGTAGCTATATCTATTTTTATATCATCACCATTTTTTGCATAACCACTATTTTTACCAGTTGATTCTATAGATTGGTCAGTTTTTATAGGAGCATAATATGTAATTTTATAGTCATCATCATCGTAAACATTCTTAGTTATAGATGTATTAGCCGCTTCATCTTCTATGGTTATATTAAAATCAACTATATCTAAATCTGATATATCTCCATTTTTAACATAATACTCACCACTCCATTTAGTTTTATCCTTATTACTAGTAAATTTTATATTCTTTCCTGCAATAGTAGAGTTACTTAAATAAGTTTTATGATTTGTAGTAAAATTTATAGTTATAACATCACCATTTTTTGCATATTTATTTTCTTTATTGCTAGATGAAATTGAAAAATCTGATACTATAATTGGTGCAAAGTATTTTATTTTTGTTGTATCTAATTGATTTCTAATGACAGGTTCATTGCCAGCAACATCATTCACTTCTAACTTCATAGTTATTTCTTCATTATCTTTAATATCACCATTTTGTATTCTATATTCTCCACGCCAATGAAATCCATCATCACTTTTCATCTCTATATCTTTGCTAGCTATTGTACTTTCCATTATATTTACAGGATGCGTAGTATTAAATGTAACTTCCACTACATCATTATCTTTAGCTTTTGTATCATCCTCATTATCTGTTGAAAATTTCAAGTTATTTATAACAATTGGTGCATAATAAATAACTGAATCAATAGATGTCTCATCTATACTTATGGTATTTCCAGCATCATCACTTAGATTCACTTCAAATGGCACTTTAGTATTATCTTCTATATCTATAGTGGGATTACTATATGTAATTATCCAAGAATTATTATTTTCTTTTTTATCAATATTTGTTTCATTAGCAATTGTAGTATTATCTAAAACTTTTACACTATGATTTGTTTCTAATTCAAGCAATAGTTCATCACCATTTATTGCCAAATTCCCATTTTTATTATTACTAGATTGAAACTTTACCTCACTGATATCTATAGGTCCATAATATCTAATGGAATTTGAACTAAAAGTTTTTTTATCTCCTAATGCATCACTTATTATTACTGATAATTTAATATCCTCTTGATCCAAATAAGTATTTTCCTCTATTTTATACTCAATTATCCAATTTTTATTATCCTTATCATTTTTAACTTTATCCCTATCCATAGTCTTTCCATTTACACTTATCTCTTCTATCTCAACAGGTCTTATAGTATTAAAAGTCCATATGATATTATCTCCATTTCTTCCTATAAGGTTATTGTTACTGTTATTAGATTTAACTATATTATCTTCAAAATCTAGAGGTGAATAATATTTTAATTTTACGTTGTAATCTTCATTATTTATTAATTCATTCCATTTATCTTTGTCAATATTTAAAATATTGCCAGCTAAATCCTTTAACTTAAAAATAACATCTACATATTGTCCTTCTAGATTTTTATCTCCTATAAATTTTGTTTTAATATCCCATTTATTCAATGATTTATTACTAACATTAACATTATTTCCACCTATAGATACTATTCCACCTTCAATACTAACCTTATTATTTGTCTTAATTAATAGTTGTACTTCATCATCATCTCTTAAAATACTCTCTCCATTGTCATTTTTCTTAGTATTATCTAATAATAATTCCTCAATAACTATTGGAGAATAATATTCTATACCTGTTTTCACCGTTTCATTAAAAGTTGTCTTATTTTTATCTTCATATATTATATTTAAAGGTATATTCTCTACACTATCCTTAATCTCTTCTATTGTGTATGTTATATACCATACTTTACTAAATTCTTTTTCTGTTTTCTTACTAATAGTAGCTTGTTTATCTAATAATTTAGCTTCTGTTAACTTAACTGCTTTATTCATAGTTAATTTTATTGATATTGTATCATTTACTTTTGATATATTATTTTTATTTGCATTATTAGAATTGCATTTTAGATTTTTAATTTGAGTTTTTACTGAATCTCCAACACTTTCATATTTATAATTTATATCTATTAATTCAATTTCACCTTCATTTGATACATTATCACTATAAGCTATTTTGAAAACTCCATTTAAAAATCCATCTTTAACACTATCATTTTTTATATCTCCTATGCTGAAAACTGCTTCATATTCATTGCTATCATTTTTCTTTGCTTTTCTTGCATATTGATCATTAAAAGTTACTATTATCGACTCATCATCTACGCCAGCTCCATTATCTCCATCACTTATATTGAATGTTATCTTTAAATTTTCATTATCATTTACCGACGCTTCATTAATTTCATTCTCATTCTTAATACTAGTTGTATCTATCTTATGATTTAATAATACTGGTTTATCATAATCATTTCTTATTTCTAATTTACTAATTTCACTACGTTGATCTACTGTATCTGGTACTTTCTCTGTAGATGGCATCACTAAATAATATATTTCGTTGTTTATATTATTTATCTCATTCACCTTACATTTCTCATTGCTAATTTTATAACTATTAATATACGAATAGCTATTGTCAGAAGTTTTATTATATAAAGCAATTACATCATTTTCATTAAATTCTTCTCCCACTACTAAAACTACATCTCCAGTGATTCCTCTATATCCTTTTATACTGCTAAATTCAGTACCTTTTGCATATTTAGTACTAAAACCTAATATAAAAATACTATTGAATAAAATAAATAAAGAAACCATTATTATCTTATTTCTACTTAAATATACTTTTCTCATCTTTTCCTCCCATAATAACCCTATATTTCATCTAAAATATTAGTAGTAGCTTCTGCAGCTATCAACGCTGTAGCATAATTTTCTGCAATAGTAAGTAATTCGGTATTATCCACACTATTATTATTTTTGATTATTATAGTATTTTCATTTTCTATATTCATCTCAACAATTTCATCTTTTTTGTAATTTTTTTCACTTATTCTCTTTCTACTAATTTTAGTAATTTTATACTTAATAGCCTCTATAATATTAAACTTAAAAAATATACTTATACTTATTATTAAAAATATTGTTGAAAATACAATGCCACCATAAAATAAAATTTCATACATACCTTACCCCTCAATTCCTAATAATTCCATGCGTTTTTTTAATGCACTAAACTGAGATAATGCTGAATTTGATATTTCTTTACTTTCCCCTTTAATATTTAAAACTTTTTCATACGCTTCTTTTATTTTTGTAAAATTTCTTTTTGTTGAATTGGATTTTGCAAATTCTATATCTATATAACTTTGCGTTAAACCCATAGCAATTTGAAAATTAGATGGATATTTTGATAAACCATCTTCATATATATTAGCTGCAGTATTTATATAACCTAATACTTCTTCATCTATATCATTATTTTCTTCTGGTATATTATAAGTATCAAATAATGCCTTATATACATTTCCTTTCTTTAATATCATTCCTTGAGATAACTCATCATTAAGATCATCTAAATATTGGAACCATAACTTTGTATTATTTAAAATTTCTCTTTTACTATCTATATCTTCAGTACATAATGCCCAATTATACAAGTTAGATGCAACAGTCTCATACATTGTTAATATAGAATTAAATTTCAATTCTTCTCCTTGTGAGCTCATATCTATTATTTCCTTTGCTTTAGAACCTAAATCAAAAATTTTTCTATATGAATTCTCTAGTTTATCAGGATATGTATTGTATATATTTATTATTGTATTATAATTATTAAGTTTATCTTCTATTGATATTGCAGTAGCATTACTAGTATAACTTTCAAGTTCTAATAGTGCATTATTCAACTCTTGAAAATCCTGTGTTCCTATATCTCTTGATTTATTTAATGCTATAATACCTAATGTTTTAAGCTCACTTTTACTTATGTCTCCTTCCTTATACTCTTTACTATCTTTAATAATTCTTATATAATCGTTGGCATATCCTGAATAAATAGGATCATTTACCTCTATACACTTTTGTGATATTACATACAACAACTTGCCATTATCTTTTATTGGAGAGTATTCGTTATCTATATATTGTTTTATTGTATCAATGGCATATTTTGTTTTATCTATGTAATCATTATTATCATATGGTAATAACAAATAAAATAACTTTAAATACGGTTCCAATTCTGAAGGTTTATACTCTATTGCTTTCTTATATTCTTCTTTAGCTAAATCAGTATTGTTATTACGTTCATATTCAATACCATTACTTAAAGCAGTATAATAGCTGTCTATTGCATTTTTCTTCATACCATAATTACCTATAAACACAGAAACTAAAGATAAAATAAAAAGTATACATACAATCATAAAAGCTATTAACTTCTTATTAATTTTTTTATTGTATGCTTTATTTAATGTATCTATCTTGTTTAAATCTTCTCTTAATTCTCTGCAATTCTGATATCTTTCTACAGGATCTTCCTTAACACATTTTTTTATTATATATTCTAGTCCTTCAGATATCTTTGGATTAATTTCTCTAATTGAATTAACTTGATCTGTACTTCCTGTAGGTTGTATCCCTGTAATTAGATGAAATATTGTAATACCTAAACTATATATATCAGTTCTTTCATCTAAGCATCCTCCTTTGTATTGTTCTGGAGCTGCATATCCTCGCGTACCTACTTTAGGACCAGATTCCTTTTCCCCCCTAATACATTCTTTAGCTATACCAAAATCTATAAGCTTCACTCTTCCATTCTGAGTCAACATTATATTATCTGGCTTCATATCTCTATAAACTATAGGATTTTCTCTAGCATCATGTAAATATTCAAGTATATCTGTTAAAAGTTTTGCCCATCTAACTACATCTTTTTCATTTTGTGCACCTTCTACCTTAACTTTCTTTCCTAAAGATATTCCATCTATAAAATCCATACACACAAAATAATATCTACTATTTTCTATTCTATCCACTATACGAGGAACATCAGGATGATTTAATGATGCTAAAAGTTCAACCTCTTTTTTAAATACTTCTAAATCTATGCTTGATCTTTTATCTATCCTTTTTATTGCCCAATATGAATCTAAAGTTAAATCTTTTGCTAAATAAACAGTACTCATTCCACCTTTACCTAGTTGCAACACTATCTGATATCTGTCTTTTAGCACCTTTCCAATAAGATTCATAACTTTCCTCCTAAAACTTTTTACTTTTATGATTATACAACATATTACATTTTTCTTATGTATATTTGTGTCGAATATATAAAATTTTATCATTTATTAGGTTTTTATGTATTTTTTATATTTAGCATAATCTATTAAAAATAATAAAAAAAAGCAAGATAGATTTTAAGAGAAAATAAAAATACCTATAAGAAGTAATCTTCTTATAGGTATTTTTATAATAATTTAAATGCTTCTAAAAATCTATCTATATCTTTTTCACTATGTTTTACTGATAAAAATAACGACTCAAATTGTGATGGCGGTAAATAAATTCCATGTTTTATCATATGTATAAAATATTTTTTAAAAATATCTTTATCGCATTTCTTCACATCTTCATATCTTGACACTGATTCGTTATCAGTAAAAAATATAGTCATCATTCCTCCATATCTATTTATTACAATAGGTATTCCTTTTTCTTTGGCTATAGAATATAGTCCTTCTTCTAGTTGATTCCCTATATTATTTATATGATTATAATAACATAAGTTACTTTTTAACTTATTTAAAGTTGCTAATCCAGCAGACATAACTATTGGATTTCCAGACATAGTTCCTGCTTGATATACTGGTCCAAGTGGTGCCAACTGTTCCATTACTTCTCTTTTTCCACCATATGCTCCACAAGGTAATCCACCACCAATTATTTTTGCATATGTTATAAGATCAGGTTTAACTTTAAATAAAGATTGAGCACCATTAAAATCTACCCTGAATCCAGTCATAACTTCATCAAAAATAAGTAATGATCCATATTCATCACAGAGACTTCTTAATGTATTCATAAAATTATCCTCTGCTTTTATAGCACCCATATTACCTGCCACTGGTTCAATAATTACTGCCGCAATTTCACTTCCATAAATACTGAATAGCTCTTTTATTTGTTCCTCATCATTATATATTCCAATAAGAGTATTCTTTATACTATCTTCTGGCACTCCTTGGCTACCGGGAATCCCATGTGTCAACACCCCTGAGCCAGCTTCTACTAAAAAGCCGTCAAAATGACCATGATAACACCCTGCAAATTTAACAATTTTATCTCTTTTAGTATAACCTCTAGCTAACTTAACAGCGCTCATAGTAGCTTCTGTTCCTGAATTAACCATCCTAACCATATCTACATTTTCCAAATTATTGCATAGAAATTTTGACATTTCTAATTCTAAGTTAGTTGGGGCTCCAAAAGCTAATGAAGACATAGCAGTATTTTTTATAGCTTCAACAACATCATCATCGCAATGACCTAAGATAAGTGGTCCCCAAGCTAAAACAAAATCCACATATTCTTTGTCATCTTCATCTCTAATAATTGAACCTTTACCTGACTTTATAATAGGTGGATTTATTCCTATATCCCCAAAGGCTCTGACAGGTGAATTTACTCCTCCTGGCATATAAAGCATAGATTCTTCAAATATTTCAGTGTTCTTCAATATTATTCCTCCTCTAACCACTTGCTAACTTCTAAGGCATGGTAAGTTATTATCATATCCGCTCCAGCTCTCTTCATTGAAATTAAAGCTTCCATAGTAACCCTTTTTTCATCTATAAGCCCATTCTTTGCTGCTGATTTAATCATTGCAAACTCTCCACTTACATTATAAACACATATAGGTATGTTTACACGTTCTCTTACATCCCTTACAATATCTAAATATGATAATGCTGGTTTTATCATAACAATATCTGCTCCCTCATTAATATCTTCTTCTACTTCTACAAGAGCTTCCCTTCTATTAGCTGGATCCATTTGATATCCTCTTCTATCTCCAAATTGTGGTGCAGAATTTGCAGCTTCTCTAAAGGGACCATAAAATGCGGAACAATATTTTGCCGAATAACTCATAATAGCAACTTTATAATATCCATTTTCGTCCAAGATATTTCTTATATATCCTACTCTCCCATCCATCATATCTGAAGGTGCTACCATATTTGCACCTGCTTTTGCATGAGACAAAGCTATCTTCCCTAAATACTCTAAAGTCTTATCATTATTTACTTCACTGCCTTCAACGATACCACAGTGTCCATGACTTGTATATTCGCACATACAAACATCTGTTATTATATATATATCCTTATCTATTTCCCTTATTTTCTTTATTGCTCTTTGAATAACTCCATTATCATTATAAGCTTCAGATCCACACAAATCTTTACTACTTGGTATTCCAAATAAAATAATTCCTCCGATTTCTTTCTCTTTTACTTCTTCTATTACTTCTGGTAATCTATCTATAGACCAATGATAATTTCCTGCTAATGATGATATCTCTTTCTTTATGTTTTCTCCTTCTACAACAAAAATCGGAAATATTAAATCCCTTTTACTTATATTAGTTTCTCTTACTAAAGATCTTATTTTTTCATTCTCCCTAAGTCTTCTTCCTCTTCTAAACATAACTTTTACCTTCCTTATATTTTTTGTAGATATGCTCAATTTCAGATATAAATCCATCATCACAATGAGTCTTGCATACTTTCGCATCTATACCATTTTCTTTCAATTCTTCATTTGTTACCGGTCCAATTGCTATAGAACATTTTTCTTTAAGGGTATCTATACCAAATATATTAACCATATTCTTCACAGTACTAGGGCTACTATAAAGTACTATATCTACATCATCAAAAACTTTTAGATTTTTTACTTTTCCACATAAAGTTTCATATATATTAATTCTTTTTATATATACATTTGCACTTTTTAAGTTATCTTCTATATATGATTTAGCTGATGCCGATGTCGGTATAAGTATTCTATCACCACTACTTATATATACCTTTAGTTCCTTCACTAAACCTTTAGACAAAAATTCACTTGATATAATAAAAGGAATTATTCCTTTATCCTCTAAAACTCTTCCTGTTGCTTTACCTATTACAGAAAACTTTGCCTTTAAATTTCTTATATCATATCGTTGTTCTTTCAAATAGTTAAAAAAGAAGTTTACTGAATTTACTGATGTAAAAATAATATGATTAAAATCTTGCAATTCTTCAATATATGGCTTTAAATTACTAGCTGTATTATTAAACCTTATTGAGTTTATCTCTGTAACCTCTGCCCCTAAATCTCTAAGTTTATTACTTAAATTTTCACTTTGGCTTTTAGACCTAGTAATACATATATTAGCACCAAAAAGTGGTTTATTTTCATACCAATTCAACTTATCTCTTAACTTAATAACTTCCCCTACTACAATAATACATGGAGATTGTAATTTTTCTTTTTCAACCTTCTTTTTTATATTCTTCAAAGTACCAATAACAACTTTCTGTTTAGCCGTAGTTCCTCTCATAATCACTGCAATTGAAGCATCTTCATTTTTACCAAACTTAATTAAATTATTTATAATAGTAGATAAATTCTCTAACCCCATCATAAATACTAACGTTCCACTTTCTTTGCTCAAGGCATCCCAATTAATTTTTGATTCTCCTGCAGTAGTAGCCGTTACTACATGAAATCCTTGAGATATATTTCTATGGGTAATTGGTATCCCTGCATAATTTAGTACTGCTATAGGCGAAGTTATTCCTGGAATAACTTCAAATTCAATATTATTTTCTTCTAAGGCTAATACTTCTTCTCCACCTCTTCCAAATACATATGGATCTCCACCTTTTATTCTACCTACTATTTTTCCTTCTTTGGCAAGCTTTACTATAATTTCATTTATCTCATCTTGCGTTTTATAATGACACCCCGGTTCTTTTCCGCAATAATAAGTTTCACATCCATCTTTTACATATCTAAAAATATTATTTGAAATCAATCTATCATATAAAATTACATCACATTTTTTTATAGATTCTATAGCTCTTAATGTTAGTAATCCTTCGTCCCCTGGTCCTGCTCCAATTATATAAACCTTTGCCATAATCTCTTATTCACCTCTTATGAATTAATTATCTTCTCTGCCAATGTTATCCCTAACTCTATACTTTTTTCCTTTGGTCCAAAAATGTCTTTCTTAATAATTTTATCACCTATTTTATAAATTCCAATAATATATAAATCTTTACCTTCTATCTTCGAATAAGCACCAATTAAAGTATGACATCCTCCATTAAGTCTTCTCATAAAACTTCTTTCTGCTTCTACTGTTGTTCTCGCATCATTATCATCCAATTTTTTAAGTATATCCTTATTATCACTAGATGATAATATTTCAATTCCTAATGCTCCTTGCGCAATAGCAGGTACAAATATATCTGGCTTTAAATATTCTGTGATCAGTGATTCTTCATTTACTCTTTTTAATCCTGCTGCTGCTAAAACTATTCCATCTAAATTTTCATTTTTCATCTTTTCTATTCGTGTTTGTATATTTCCTCTTATAGGTACTATATTTAAATCTTCTCTAATTTGTTTTAATTGAAACGCTCTACGTATACTTCCTGTTCCTATTGTAGCTCCTTTTTTAAGTTCATCTATTTTTAAACCTTCTCTAGATATAAAAACATCTCTAGCATCTTCTCTTTCAGGTATAGCTATTATCTCAAATCCATCTATTAAATCATAAGGCACATCCTTCATACTATGAACGGCACAATGGGCTTCTTTATTAATCAAAGCCAACTCTATTTCTTTAATAAAAACACCTTTCCCACCTATTTTATCTAATGTTACATCTAATTTTTTATCTCCTTCAGTTAACACAAGAAGTTTTTCTGAATTAATCCCCAAATTCTTTAACTTATTCATAATAATTTCAGTTTGCTTCTGTGCTAGCATACTCTTCCTTGTAGCAATTGTAAAATACATATATTTAATCCCCTTTTTTATACAAAGCTTTAATAATATCTTCACCGTAAAATAATGTTAAAACTAATCTATCTTTATGAATAGAATATATTTCTTTAAAGTCTTCAGTATTAATAAAAGTTAAGATAGAATCCTTATATCTTTGATTATTTTTTAGTCTTTTTCTTATTAATGATGTATATTCTATAAATTCATCATATTCTTCTATAAATCCTTTCACAGAATTTGCTACCATCATTGTACCTATTGGATTACCTAATTTAGAATTTATCGATACACATAAGTTCTTTGTTTCTCTTTCAGTAGTCATTACAGCAAGTCCATTTCTATAATTATAGCAATTTATAAATAACTTATACCTTTTATTACAATCTTCTACTATTCTATTTATATCTTCTATATTATTTATAGCGATAATAATTATATGCTTATCTTTTATAAAATCTTCTTTATATTCATCTTCTATCAAAATAACATTATTACTTTTTATACTATAAAATTCACTATAAAAACTTTTACTAATTACTTCTACTTTACTCCCCTTATTTATAAACTTCCTAGCTTTTAAAAATCCAACTTTTCCTCCACCAATTATCCCTACTTTTATTTTGTTTGACATAATACCAATCATATTATATACATTACTTATTTCATGAATATCTTCGTTAGAATTTTTAGACATTCTTCTTCACGTCCCCTTAGAGTTTCTTCCTTCAATACTTCTATAGCTTTATTTGCATAGGCATTACCGACACTATCCATCAGCACCTTTACTAATTCTAATTCTCTTCTATCATCACACCTTGAAGAAAACTTCTTATACCTTTCATTTACTACTTCATCCTTTTTATTTTTTATACTAACTATGTACTCTTTAATATTTCTTATACTATTCCAATTTATATAGTCGTTTATATAGTTTTCTACTATATACTTATTAGAATTCATTCTATCTATTCTTAACTTTTTATTCTTATCATTCACATTGCTTATCATATCTACATCATACAAATTTACTCTTCTATAGTTTCCTAAATCTTTATCAATATTTCTAGGAATTGATAAATCGAATACCACTAAGTTTTTTCCTTCTTCTTTAATATCATCTTTTCCAATTAATATCTCATTAGATGTTGTACATGTTATTATCGTTTCAATATCTAAGTTCGACGGTAACTCTTCATTATAAGAAATAATATTAATTTTAGGATCCAATCTTTCTCTTATTTTCTCCTTATTTCTAACTAAAATAAATATTTTATCTACATCTTTTTTTAATAAATATTTAGCTAAAAGCTTTCCAATTTCTCCATATCCTATTATTAAAATATTTTTTAATCCCAAACTAAATATTTCATTTGCAACTATCGATGCAATTGATACTGGTATCTCATATAACTTTCCTTCAGATCTAAATTTTTTACCACAACCTAATGCCTCTTGAAAAAGTTTATTTAACCTTTCTCCAATTGATCCAATTTCTCTCGACTCTAAATAAGCCTTTCTAACTTGAGATAATATCTGATCCTCACCACAAATTTTAGAATGAAATCCACAGACCACCTCCATCAAATGACGTATTGCATCTTTTTCTTCTATATAAAACCAATAGCTTTTTAATTCTTTATTCCAATTAAATGCTTCAAAAATTATATCAATAGCTTCACATCTACTTATACTTCCTTCAATATAAAATTCTAATCTATTACATGTATTTAATATAACAACTTCATTAAATCTTCTTCTTAATATCGCCAACGCTTTTCTTCTCTTTTCTTCTTCTAATACAAACATTTCCCTAATATCTATTGACGTTTTCTTCTTTAAACCAATAAGCTGAATCATATAAATTACTCCCTAATATAGAATTCAAAATATATTAAATAATAAAAACCTGCAAAATGCAGGTCTTATTTAAAAATCTCTATAGATCTATCTAATATGCCTGTTAAATATGCTAAGATTAATCCATAATTAGTTATAGGTACATTTTCTCTATTACATCTCTTAATTCTATTTAAGATAGTCTTTCTATTTATCATACAACCACCACAATGAATTATAAGATCATATTCTTCTATATTTTCTGGAAAATCATGAAATATACTTATATCATAATGCAACTTTCCCCCTATAAAATTATTAAGTAGTTTAGGTATTTTAACCCTTCCTATATCTTCATGAGATATATTATGAGTACAACTTTCACATATCAAAATCTTAGAATTTTTATGAAGATTTTTTATAGCTTTTGTTCCCTCTATATACGACTTAATGTCTCCTTTTTGCCTAGCAAATAATATAGAAAAACTAGTTAATTTTATCTCTTTAGGTACAATATCACTTACCTTCGCAAAAGCTTGTGAATCTGTAATAACTAAATCAACATTTGTTATATCTTTAATTGCACTTTCTAGCTCACTATCTCTAACAACATAACTCTTTATTCCATTATCTAACGCATCTCTTATACATTGTACCTGAGGCAAAATAAGTCGTCCCTTCGGTGCTTCTGAATCTACTGGAACCACCATTATTATAGTACCACCTTCAGGAACTAATCCAGCTAACAAAGATACTTCATCATCCTCCTTATCCATCATATTTGCTATAATTTCTTCTCTTAATTCCTCTATTCCTTCCCCAGTATATGTAGAAATTAACTTAGGTTCTTTATATTTATTTTTAATTTCTTTTACAACTTCATCATCAACACTGTCTATTTTATTTATAACTAGTATACATGGTATATCTAAGCTAATAAACTTAGCTTTCATTTTATTATAATAATCTAAGTCCATATCATTAATATCCATAATATAAATAGCTATATCAGTTCTATGTAATATCTCTAATGTTCTTTTTTCCCGTATACCTCCCAAATTACTATTATCTCCTAATCCTGCTGTATCTACAAAAAGTACAGGTCCTACCGGAATTAACTCAGTAGCTTTTAAAACCGGGTCTGTAGTAGTACCTTCTTCATTAGAAACTAATGATACACTCTGATCAAGCAATGCATTTATAACCGATGATTTTCCAGCATTAGTTTTACCATAAATAACAATATGTTTTCTGTTAGCATTTGGTGTTTTATTCATTGTATACCTCCCTTAACCCCTTGTCCAATTCAAGTTATCTCCTCGTCCTAAATCTATATCAAATCCTATATTATTTATTCTATTTTCTATGCATCTCCTGCACTCAGCTGCTTCGTCTCCAGTACATATTTTATTATTATATAATGAATATTTATCTCTAACATTTATAGGTGATAAATTAGGCATAACTACATTAGCTCCTGCTTTTATTCCCTTCTCTCTTCCTTTATCACTGATACTTCCTAATGCTGTAGTAGCTGGTAAAAGAACGTTAGGTAACAATAATCTTGTGATAGCTAACATAATTATGACATCATCTAACCTGCCATGTTTCTCTAATCTATATGGAGTATCTTTATGAGGAATAAAAGGTCCTATACCACACATATGTGGTTCTAACTTTTTTATAAATAACAAATCTTCTACAAGATCTTCTGTGGTCTGACCTGGAAGTCCTACCATAAATCCAGCTCCTACTTGATATCCAATTTCTTTTAAATTCCATAGGCATCTAACTCTATTATCATAATCTCCATCAGGATGTAATCTTTCATATAATTTTCTCGATGCTGTTTCATGTCTAAGTAAGTATCTATCTGCTCCTGCTTCATACATTTTTTTATAAGATTCATAACTTCGTTCCCCTATTGATAAAGTAACAGCATCCTGAGGATACATACTTTTAATAGCTTTTATTATTTCTACCATTTTTTCATCATCAAAATACGAATCTTCTCCACCTTGTAGTACATAGGTGCTATATCCAAGTGTTTTTCCATTTTTAACACATTGAATTATCTCTTCCTTTGTTAATCTATATCTATCTAAATTTTTATTAGCAACTCTTATTCCACAATATTTACAATTTCTTTTGCAATAATTCGTAAATTCAATTAATCCTCTCATATATACCTTATTGCCATAATGTTCTATTCGTGTTCTATTCGCTGCTTCTATTAAAAGTTCTTTATTATCATCATTTATTCCCTTTATTAAGTATATGAGTTCTTCTTTACTTAAACTATTATATTTATATAATTTCTCAACTAATTCCCCTATTACCTTACACATTGCCCCTCCAAATAAATTTATAATTTTAAAGACAAATGATTATATCTCTAATCATTTGTCTTATTTTAAATATCAAATACTAATACTCATATGTTTTAACGTCTTCAAATATAGATACTTTTATTTTCTTATCAGAGTAAAGTTTCTTATATGAGCATATAAATTCATTTAATTCATTATCTCCTAAATCTATTTTTCCTTCAGATTTAATTATTATTTCTGTGTCTTTTAATAAAATATCTAAAACATTTCTTTCATTAGATATTTTGTACGTAATGTACACGGCATTACCTATTCCTGCTTTATATTTCTCTGTAAAGCCTAAATTCTTTCTAGCCATCTCATAATCAACATTTTTATCTAAAGATGATATATCCACTCCCATAGTTTTAAGTTGATTTTTTATTTCTTCACTATCTATTCCATACCTTGATAACATTTCATTTTGAATATTTAAAAATTTTTCTTGTGATATATTATTCTTTTCCATATACTCATTTATTTTACTGTATAAATCTGACATACTAATAGTTCCTTGTGATAAAGAATAATATAATTCATAAATATAATTTTCGAATTGATTAACATCTTGATCTCGAGCCTTATTTTTTACCTCATTAAAATCAATAATATCTGTCACTCTATTCTCCCCTTTCAATAAATACTCATATTTATAGCTTACTAAATATCTTAATCTTTATGCAATACATTTATTATATATTTGTTATTTATTAATAAAAAAGGGGATGTCGCATTAACAAATGAGAAGTTGTTAGCGATAGCTCCTTTAATCATGGCACAGGTTAGAATGCACAGAGCACAAGTAAGGTGAAAATTCCTCTTTAGGAGGAATTTTATTATAGTCATGCGAATAGCAAAGTATTCTCATATTTACTATAAATCCATATATTCACCAAGCTATATGAAGGTGCAACCTTCATTAGCCCCCTGTAATGACTTTATATTAGCTGTGATATAAATAAGAGAATAGACTAACTTATATCATTCAACTAAACAATTAAAATTTCAGAAATTCCGCAGGGATTTCATCCATCCCTGTGCCTTGTGCCCTGATACTTGTGCCCTGCACTATACCTTTCATTTGCTCTATTTTGCTGAAAAAGCTGCCACACTCTTTTGTGCAACAGCTCCTTAATATTTATCAATTCACTTTTTTCCTTGGTTTTTAACCCTCTAAAATTTCATTAGCTACTACAACCATTTTTCTTCCTGTATCCATACTGCATTTTTGTATATGCTTAAAAGCCTCTTGTTCTGTATATCCATTAATACTCATCAATTTTCCTTTAGCTTTTTCTATCACTTTTCTATCTTCAATTGTATGTTCTAGTTTTTCAACCTGCTCTCTAAGTTTTAATATTGTTCTTCTAGTCTGTAAAACTAAATCTACAGCATTCAATAGTATAGTAGGTGTTATAGGGTTGCTTATACAAAATATATCCATATCTTCTTGTACATATGAACGATAAGGTTCATTTACAACAGCTAAAAAGCTACTAATCTCCATCAAAGAGTCATATATATCAATTATTGTCATATCAGGTAATTTATAACCAAGTATGATTAAATCAGGACAATACTGATGGGCACACCTTATAAGTTCGTTTCCCGAAATACATACAGCCAAAACATTATATCCACTATCGCTTAAGATTTTTTTAACCTTTTTGCTTGTTTCAACATTGCTTAATGCTACTATTACCCCTTTTTGAACACTCATAGCAACACCCCTGCCACATTAATATTTCTTTAAATAACTATCAATTTCCCATTGGTGCACCATTGTTCTATAATTATCCCATTCAAACTCTTTTGCTTTTATATATTGATTAAAAGTATGATCTCCTAATACATTTTTAACAAGTTCATTTTCTTTCATATATTTAATAGCTTCTTCAAGACTTCCTGGTAAACTTTCGATACCTTTTTCTTCCCTCTCAGTTTGAGTCATTTCAAATATATTTTGCTCAATACTAGTTGGTGGTACTAATCCATTTTTTATTCCATCTAATCCTGCTGATAGTAAACATGCAAGAACTAAATACGGATTTGAACTTGGGTCCGGACATCTAAGTTCTACTCTTGTACCTGCACCTCTAGATGCTGGAACTCTTATAAGTGGGCTTCTATTTTTTCCTGACCAAGCTATATAAACAGGTGCTTCATAGCCTGGCACTAATCTCTTATATGAATTAACTAAAGGATTAGTTATAGCTGCAATTCCTTTAATGTTCTTCATAATTCCAGCTATAAAACTATATGCTGTTTTACTTAAACCATTCTCATCATTTTCATCAACAAAAGCATTTTTACCATCTTTATTTAATGACATATTTACATGCATTCCTGATCCATTTATTCCAAACACAGGTTTAGGCATAAAGGTAGCATGTAAACCATGTCTTTGTGCTATAGTTTTAACAACTAACTTAAATGTCATTATATTATCAGCGGTAACTAAAGCATCATCATATTTAAAATCTATTTCATTTTGACCTTCTGCAACTTCATGATGAGATGCTTCAATATCAAATCCCATTTCTTCTAACACAAGTGTCATATCTCTTCTTGCATTTTCCCCCATATCAGTAGGTCCTAAATCAAAGTATCCTGCTTCATCTTGTGTTTCTAATGTAGGATTTCCATTCTCATCTGTCTTAAATAAGAAAAATTCACACTCTGGACCTACATTCATTGTATATCCAAGATCTGCAGCTTCTTTTAAAACCTTTTTAAGAATATTTCTAGGATCACCTTCAAAAGGAGTTCCATCTGGTCTATAAATATCACAAATTAATCTCGCAACTTTCCCTTGTTGTGGTCTCCAAGGAAATATTTGAAAGCTATCTAAATCTGGTCTTAAATACATATCAGATTCTTCAATTCTTACAAATCCTTCTATAGAAGATCCATCAAACATACATTGGTTATTTAATGCTTTCTCTAATTGGCTGTTAGTTATTGCTATATTTTTTAATACTCCAAAAATATCTGTAAATTGTAATCTTATAAATTTCACACCATTTTCTTCAACTAATTTTAATATATCTTCTTTACTATATTTAGACATACTTACTAAGCCCCCTTAAAATTATAATAAAAAGGCGCCAATAGAAACCTTATACTATTGACTCCTTTATTCATTCCTATATTACTATGATTATAACTAAAAATAGTTTTTTATTCAATAAGTTGTTTAATTTATTATTTATCCTGTAACGCTGCTTTACCGGTCTCACCAGTTCTGATCTTTATTACATTTAAAACATCATATATAAATATCTTACCATCACCAATTTTTCCGGTTTTTAAAACTTTTTGAGCTACTTCAACAACTTTTTCTACCGGTACTTCTGAAACTACAATTTCAACTTTTAATTTAGGTATTAGCTTTGTTTCCATTGGTACCCCTCTATAATATTGCATGTCACCTTTTTGTACTCCACATCCCAAAACTTGTGTTACAGTCATACCTGTAACTCCAATTTTGCCTAATTCTTCTTTTAGTTCTTCAAAGTTATTTTTTCTAGTAACTATATCAATCTTAGTAATTTTATCCATCTTATACACCCCTTTATAATATCTCACCAATAAAATTATATATTAATATCTGAACTTAAGAAATCTGCATAACTGCTTTCAAGACCATGCTCTTCGATATCAAGTCCTCTTATTTCTTCTTCTCTACTAACTCTTAATCCTATTGTTGCTTTTATTGTCTTAAATAAAATAAAAGATGTGCAAATTGACCATGCAGCTACTGCAATAACTCCTAATAATTGAATGAAGAAATATTTAAATCCTCCTCCATAAAATAATCCACCATCTGTTGCAAATAATCCTACAGCTAATGTTCCCCAAACACCACATAAGCAATGAACTCCAACAGCTCCAACAGGATCATCAACCTTTAGTACTTTATCTACAAATTCTATACCAAATACTACAACAAATCCTGCAATAACACCTATTATGATTGCCCCTGGTATTGATACTGCATCACATCCCGCTGTTATTCCAACTAATCCTGCAAGTACACCATTTAATGTCATACTAACATCAGGTTTTTTATAACGAACCCATGTAATAAACATTGTAGAAACTGCTGCTGCTGAAGCTGCTAAAGCAGTTGTCATAATAACAAGAGCATTTAATTTTGTATCTGTAGCACTTAAAGATGAACCTGGATTAAATCCAAACCATCCCATGAATAATATGAATACTCCTAATGCTCCTAATGTTAAACTATGTCCTGGTATTGCATTCGGTTTTCCATCTTTACCATACTTTCCTATCCTTGGCCCTAAGATAGTTGCTCCAATTAAAGCACACCAACCACCAACTGAATGAACTGCTGTTGAACCTGCAAAATCATGGAATCCTAAATCTGAAAGCCAGCCGCCTCCCCAAATCCAGTGACCTGATATTGGATAAATAACTGCACTAATTATAAAACTATAGATAAGATATGCACTAAACTTAGTTCTTTCAGCCATAGCTCCTGAAACTATAGTTGCTGCTGTAGCACAGAATACAACTTGGAAAAACATAAATGCATTAGGCTCTATTCCATTTCCTAAATCTCCCCCACCTAAAAACATTGATGTTCCTATAATACCATGGAATGAATCTCCAAACATAAGACCAAATCCAAGAATCCAATATATTATTGATCCTAAAGCAAAATCCATAAGATTCTTCATTATTATATTCCCTGCATTTTTTGCTCTAGTAAAACCTGTTTCTACCATAGCAAACCCTGCTTGCATCCAAAATACTAATATACCTCCAAGTATTACCCATAAGGTATCCAATGTCATTTTTAAATCAAAATCCATAAATAAAACCCCCTCTGAAAATAATCGAAATGTTATGAGTTCTTTTTCTTTCAATAATATTTCTGCAGAAAATCATATTTAGAAAATAAAAAAGGTCAAAAAAGTTCTTACAAACTTTTTTGACCTCATTGTCAACAAGTATTTTTTACTATATAAACATTATATTTACACTTTAATATATTGTCAATAGTTTTTTATCATATAATTATTTATACTAATAAATTTTATTAGTTTTTATCTTTATTAAAAAATACTCTACTTATTATACCTAGTATCTCTTTAATAAATTCTATTTGTGATGTAAAATTTTCTTTAGCTACAATTAAATCTGCAGTAGTCTCTGTAACTACTTCTGAAACATCCTTTAATCCTTCTGAAATCTCTACTACATTTTCAGTAATAGTAGGTAAACCTTCTAGAGCAGAATCTATATTTTCTTTATTTTTATTAATAATAGTACCTACATTAGAAGCTATCTTTATTAATTTTACTACAAGAATTATTAACAATATTAATAATGCTATACCTAATATAGATAATATTGTTCCAAAAACAAAATAAACTGCAGAAAGATCTATATACATATTATTCTACATCCTTTCTTTCTTCAGAATCTAAATTGTTTTCTTCTAAAAGTATGTTTTCATTATTTTCTTCTTTTTTTAATAAACTCTTCTTTATATTCTCTTTACTATTAATAATTTTATTATCAAGAGCACCTTTAGTTTCTTTTACTTTCTCGCTTACAGTATTAGCAACCTTTTTAGATTTTTCACTTATTACTTTTCTAGTATCCTTTCCACTCTTTGGTGCAAGCAATAATGCTCCTATCGCTCCAACAGTTGCTCCAAGCACAACACTTGTAGTTGCTATTTTTGTATTTTTAACTTTCTCTTTTTTTGCTTTTTCTTTCCTTTTTTGCTCTAATAAATCTGATAATTTCATAATACTTTCTTCCCCCTATAAAATCAGTTTTATATTAATTTTCGTATATTATATCATAGTTTGTCTACTTTTATAATATATTTTGCTATTCCATTTTTAATTTTACTATTTATATAGTATAATTAGAAGAAATTATTATTATTTAAGGAGTATTACAGAACTTATGAACAATAGATATATATATTTAGTTTTTTCAAAAACAGGAACTTGGCTATCTAAAATAATAAAATTTACAACACAAGATAAATATATACATGTCTCATTAAGTTTAGATAGTTCCCTAAGAAAAATGTATTCCTTTGGGAGAACAAATCCTAATAATCCTTTTTGTGGTGGATTCGTCGTAGAGGATTTATACTCCGGTGTTTATAGTAAATTTAAAAATAGTACATGCCTTATATATAGAGTTCCTATAACTGAAAAACAATATGAAGCTCTAGTAAAAGAACTTGATTATTTTCTTCTAAATAAAAATAAGTATCGTTATAATTTGTTAGGTTTATTTTTTGTCCTTATTAATAAATCTTTTATACGTAAAAACTTTTATTTTTGCTCACAATTTGTATCAGAGATTCTTATGAAATCATCCATTTATTCTAGTAATAAAAAATCTGAATTTCATAAACCTATGGATTTATTATCTATAAAAAATAAAGAGTTCATATATGAAGGTCTTATCAAAAATTATGTACTGTATAATAACTATACTAATGTCATATAATTAAAATTTATGAATATCTATTTAAAAAAAACATAGTATTTAATATACTATGTTTTTTTAAGGAGAATTTCATATGAATGATATTGATACTGAAAATTTCACCTATTCTTCTCCACTGCCTTATCCTAAAATAAGAGTTCATTGTAAAAATCATCAATATGCTAAACTTATATTAAAAGATTATGCTGGTATAATATCAGAACTATCTGCAGTAACTCAATATGTTTACCATAGCATATATTTATCCAAGGAATATCCATATATATCGAAAGTGATAAACAAAATATCTATTGTCGAGATGCATCATCTTGACATTCTTGGAAAGCTTCTTATAGAATTAGGCGTTTCACCAAAATACGGATCAATTAAAAAGAATAAATTCACTTATTGGTCCTCGAAAAATATATATTACGAAAACTCTCTAAAATCTATGATTTGTGCAGATATTAAATCTGAAAAGGATGCAATTGCTATCTATAATAGAAATTTATCACAAATTGATGATACCTATATAAAAGAAATTATCGAAAGAATTATAATAGATGAAGAACATCATCTAAGAATTTTTGAAGATATCTATAACTATGAATTTAATAACTAAAAAAGAGACTAAACTTCAACTTTAGCCCCTTTTTTCATTAGTTAACTTTTAATATTTTTACTTCCATTGACTCTAAAGTGATCTCTCCATCTATAATTAATGATTTATCATTTAATAAATCTTGAACTTTACCTATCAGTGGTAATTTTATTGTTTCTGGACTCTTGTTATTATTAAAAATCGCTATACAAATATCATCATTATATCTTCTTGAAAAAGCTATAACATTATCTTCACAATAGATTTCTTTATAATCACCATAAACTAAAACTTTATTTTCTTTTCTTAATTTTATAAATTTTTTATAATAATCTAACATTTCTAAGTTTTGTTCTTCTTTATCCCATACCATACATTTTCTGTTTTGAGGATCATCTCCTCCGTCCATTCCAACTTCATCTCCATAATATATATATGGTATACCTAAATATGTGAATTGAAAAGCTACCGCCAGCTTCATTGCTCCAACATCATTACCTGCTTCTGTAAGAAATCTTTTTGTATCATGACTATCTATAAGGTTCCACATTTGTTTTGTAATTGAATCCATATAGAGCATTCTATTTAATCCTAATATATTAGAAAACTCATTAGCATTTATATATCTATGCCCAAAGAAATCACCTACTGCATTCTTAAAAGGATAATTCATAATACCATCTAATTGATCTCCTTTTAAAAATGAATTAGCTTCATGCATTATTTCTCCAATTATAACAGCATCACTATTTACACTCTTTATTCTCTTCTTAAAATCTCTCCAAAAATCGTGACCTATTTCATCACATACATCCAATCTCCATCCATCAATACCAATTTCTTTTATCCAATACTCACCAACATTTAATAAGTATTCTCTAAGTTCTTTGTTATTTGTATTCAATTTTGGCATATTTGAATGATTTGGTCCAAAAGTATAGTAGTTAATTTTCTCTTTACTTACCGGAAAACTATCTATAAAGTACCAATCTTTATATTTTGAGTCTTCTTGATTTTCTAAAACATCTTCAAAAGCAAAGAAATCATCTCCTGAATGATTAAATACTGCATCTAAAACTATCTTCATTCCTTTTTCATGACATTTATCTACTAATTCTTTTGCTACTTCTACTGTTCCAAATTGAGGATCTATATTAAAATAATCTGATGTATTATATTTATGCGCTGTATTTGATTTAAATATTGGCGTTAAATATACTAAATTTACACCCAACTCTTCTAAATAATCAAGTTTTTCTATAACTCCTCTAAGATCTCCACCAAACATTGTATTTAAAGTAACTTTTCCTCCCCATGGCAGTACACCTTCTGGGTTTATAGTAGGATCCCCATTACAAAATCTATCCGGAAATATTTGATAAGCTATCGCTTCTTGAAGCCATGGAACTTCTTCATATAAATCTTCTTTAGCTATATATGGATATATATAACTATATGCTTCTATATTATCACTTTTTGCTCCTCTTTCATTTAAATATGTTACATTGTTATCCTTATCTGTTAATTTAAAATAATACATATATCTATTTCTTTTTACAGATATATTTGCTTGAAAATAATCAAATAACCCCGCTTCTGCAACAACTTTCATTTCTTTAATTTCAAAAGGTAATTTTTCCATATATTTATCTTTATAATAAACTTCACATTTTTTTACTTCTCCCTTAGCAGTTCTAACTCTTAAAGTTAAAGTATCCATATCCTTAGCATAAGCATATGGTGCTTCTGTTGAATGATAAATTGCATATTTGTTCATGTTTCATCCCCCCAAGTATTCTTTACACTTGTATTATAACAAATTAATTTGCTTTTACTTGTATATAAATTATATAATATGTATATATTATATGTAATTTAATAATTTTATACTTAGGGGGGAAAATCATTATGTATGAACATTTTAAATCAGATGTCCACATTTTTAGTAATGATATCTTATTTTTAATAGATTTAAAAGCTAAACCTCAAATTCTTGAAATAGCTATAGACAAACATAAAGGAGAACTTATAGACCAACTTCCAATTGAAAATAAACGTACCGATTTACTAATTTGGAATGCTATCTATACTAAAGAAATAATAAAACATGGAATATCAACTAAATATCTTCATCCTATTTATAACAACTTTTATGACTTAATACCTAAATTAAATACATTAGAATCTCTACAAAAATTAGAACTAGATATGATTTCTACATATCTTGACTTACTAATAAATGATATAGAAGTTACAGATAATTTTGTTATTAATAGAATATTAAAGCACCTACATCTAAATATTGAGAGTCAGATTTCCTTAAAAAAACTTTCTCGAGATCTTAACCTATCAGAAGGATATATATCTCAATGTTTTAAAAAACACATGGGAATTACTGTAATGAAATATGCAAAAAAAATAAGAATAGAACGTGCTAAAGTTCTACTCTTAAGCACTAATGAAAGTATATTAGATATTGGACTAGCATTAGGATTCCATGATCAAAGCCACTTTTATAAAACTTTTAAATCCTTTACTGGTATGTCTCCATCAGACTATAGAAATAAAAATTATGGTTAAAATACTAGGCTGCTAAAAAGAGCTTAACTAATTCTTTTTAACAGCCTGTTTCTTTATGTATCTTCAGTAACAACTAATTTACTTTTTTCATAATTGTTAATTAAAAAACTGTACACTGACTTATAACTTTGCTAATAATTTAGAAATCTATTCTTCATCTTTCTTATTATCTAGTATTTCCCCTTCAATCCAATCTACAAATTGTTTTGCAGTTCTTGCTGATCTTCCATTATACCAAAGTTCCCACTTTTTAGCTTCTCTAAATAAATATTCTTCTTCTACTTCAAGTCCCCTAGACTTAACTAGTCCTTGTACAATCTCCAAAAATTTGTTTTGATCTGGAGCCATAAAAGATATAGTTATTCCAAATCTATCTGAAAGAGAAAGTTTCTCTTGAATAGTATCATTGGCATATATCTCATCACTACTATTACTAGACCCAAGTCCAGCTCTATCGGCAAAAGTTTCTTTCACTAAATGCCTTCTATTAGTTGTAGCATATATTATCATATTATCTGGTCTATTCTCTACGCCACCATCCAATATTGTCTTCATAGCAGAGTAACTATCTTCATTTTCTTCAAATACTAAATCATCTATGAATATAATAAACTTCTGTGGCTTATTTTTTAATAACCTAATTATCTTAGTAAAATCTTTTAAATTCTCTTTTTTTAATTCTATAAGCCTTAACCCCATAGAATAATATTCATTAATTATTGCTTTTACAGTAGAAGATTTACCAGTTCCTCTATCTCCATAAAGTAATATATTATTAGCTGAATATCCCTTTAAAAATCTTAATGTGTTTTTAATGATCTCATCTTGCTGACTTTCATATCCTATTAATTCAGATAGTGTAATTGGATCAGGTTTATCAATCCCCTTAAGCTTTCCTTCTTTATCACAGTTTTCCCACACAAAAGCTCTATATTTCGCAAATTCACCACAACCATAGCTTTTATAAAAGTCAATTAACATCTCTAATACATCATTCCAACACTTCTTTTTAAATATCTTTTCTTTAAATTTATAAATATCAGAATATGTGTTTTTATATCCAGCCTCCATATTCATATTCCATTCCATCATACTTCCTATAATTAATGATTCTTCTTCATCTAAATTATAGCTATCAATTATAATTTCTTTAATCTTTCTAGAGTTAATTTCAGATATTTCTTTGATGTAGTCTAACTCTTTACTAGCTACCTCTTTAACATAGCTTATTTTTTCTGTATTTCTTTTTTCAACCATTTTGCTTAATAAGTTATCTTCTGAAACTAGTTTATCTATCAAATACTTTTTAAGTGAATCACTACTATTACTTATAAGTTCGTATGCAAAATCATTATAACAATCCAATATTGCTTCTATATCTTTATCTTTATTATCTAAAATATCTATCATTCTATATAACTTTTTTATTACTTCATCTTCTCTTATAGAATTGAAAATACATAAAGATTTAATTTTCATCTTTGTTTTTTTTAATAATCTTTCTTCTGTTCCCATCTAAACATCCCCTTAAAATAACAATTTACTTGTCGCCTAATGACTTAAAATTATATTTATTTATAGCCTTACCTGCATAAATTTTTATTACAGACATTACTGGTGCTGCTAAAATCATGCCAACTATACCATAAAATCCTCCACCAATAGTTACTGCTAATATAACTAATAAAGGTGATAATCCAACTTTATTTCCAATAAGCTTTGGATCTAAGAACCATGCGTCAAACTGTTGTAATAATAATAAAAATACTAAAATTATTAAAGCTACTATTGGACTAGAGAATACATTAATCACAAAACCAGTTACAATACCAATAAACGGTCCGAAATACGGTATCATATTTGTAATTCCTACTATAACAGATAATAATAGTACATATTGCGATCCTAATACATTAAGCCCAACAAATGCCATAATAGCAATAATTAAAGAATCTATTGCCTTTATTCCTAAATAAGTTCCTATCATCTTATGTAAATTATTGATAACACCAATGAAGGAAATTCCTCTTTCCTCTTTTACAATTATAAATAAAATCTTTTTGAATAAATATATTATTTTTTCCTTATCATATAAAATATATATAGCTACTAAAAAGCCAAAAAAGAATTTAACAAAAGAGTTTGCAAAAGCTACTGTTGATGTCAATAACATATTTAATGTAGCTGCACTAATTTCACTTATTTTAGGAATTAGTGTATGTGGATTAAACTCTAGTACTCCAGAATCCAAAATACTCCTTATCGCATCATTCTTCATAAATTCATTAATCCATTCTTGAAGCTCTATTGACATATAAGGTATCTTCTCAATAAAATCTTCAACACTATAGTATAACTTTGGAAATAAATAAATAGAAGTAATTGCTATAACTCCTATCACAATGAAATAAGTACATAGTATGCTAATAGCTCTATTAAAATTTAATTTTTTTTCGAATAATTTAACAATTGGAGTTAATACATATGCAATTATTAATCCAAATACAAAAGGTTGAATCACTCCATAAAATTTTTCAAATACACCAGTAAAATATCCTATGTTATCTATTAGATTCATAAGAATATACGTTATTATAACAACACAAATCACTTTAATATATAACATATGTTTATATAAAAATTTTTTCATTTGATTTTCTAACTCCCTACCTTGATATTACTATATAATATAAAACATATACTTTTATTATTCTACTATATTAAATAATAGAAGTATATGTTAAAAATTTATTTTCCTTGATTTATTCTAGTTATATTATTATTATTATTTTGTAATATGACTTTTCCCTTTATTTATTAACATATTTTGGAGGCTTCAAAATGAAAATAATTATTGTTGGTGCTGGTAAAGTTGGTTATACTTTAGCTTCAAATCTATCATTAGAATATAATGATATTATTTTAATTGATATAAATAGCGAAAACTTATCCAAGGCTGAAAATTCACTAGATGTAATGACTCTCAAAGGTAATGGTGTTAGTGCAAATACCTTAATAGAGGCAGGAATAAAAAATGTAGACTTGCTTATAGCAGTAACTGGAAGCGATGAAATAAATATGCTATGTTGTCTAACTGGTAAAAAATTAGGTGTAAAATCCACTATAGCACGTATAAGAGATCCTAAATATGCAAAAGAATTATCTCTTTTTAAAGAAGACTTAGGATTAGATATGGTAATAAATCCAGAAGAAGCTGCTGCTGATGAAATAGCTCGTATTTTAACATTTCCTGGAGCTTTAAAATTTGAGAGCTTTGCTAATGGACGTGTAAGATTAACTAAAATTATTGTAAAAAATACTATGAATATTTGTAATGTAAAAATAAAAAATATTCATAAAATTACTGCTACATCTGTTTTAATTGCTGTAGTAATTAGAGATAATGAGCTTATAATCCCTTATGGTGATTTTGAAATTCATCAAAATGATCATATTTATGTAATTGGAAAATCATCACAAGTATATAACTTTTGTAAATTTATTAAAAATACATCGCTAAAAACTAAAAATGTTATGATTGTCGGTGGAGGAAAAATAACATATTATCTCTCAAAGTTACTAAATGAAATGTATATAAATGTTAAAATAATTGAAATTGACAAAAATTTATGTGAAGAACTTTCTGAGTCCCTTCCTCACACATTAATCTTAAACGGTGATGGAACAGACCCAGATTTACTATACTCAGAACACATAACCAATATTGATACATTTATAGCTCTCACAGGACATGATGAAGAAAACATAATTGCATCATTAATAGCTAAAAAAAATAATGTAGAACAAGTTATAACTAAAATAAGTCGTAGCAATTATTCGTCTATAATAAATAATTTAGAAATTGATAATGTTATAACCCCTAAAGAAATTATAACAGATGAAATTATAAAATATATCCGTGGTAACTCTGTAGAAACACTACATCGCATAGTAGATGGTCAAGGTCAAATCTTAGAGATTATTGCAAAAAATACTGATCATATAATAAAAAAGCCATTGTCTAAAATTAGTTTAGTAGATGGAGTTTTAATTGGGACTATTGTAAGAAAAAATGAAGTAGTTATTCCAACTGGTAAGGACATGATTTTCCCTGAAGATAGGGTTATATTAATTACAAGTAGAAACAATATATCTTCATTAAATGATATTGTTAACATTAATTCAGGAGGACTTCATAGTGAACTTAAAACTAGTATTAAGAAACTTGGGAATATTATTAGTATGTGAGGCCATCTCTCTTATTCCCTCATTAATAATATCAGCAATATATAGAGATGGAGACTTTTCTTCATTTCTTATTACAATAATAATAATATCCATATTGTCACTTATACTATTATCTATTAAGCCTGATTCAAAAAACATATATCCACGAGATGGCTTTGCTATTGTTGCTTTTGGTTGGATTTTAATATCCCTTTTGGGAGCTCTTCCATTTTACTTAAGTAAATCAATTCCATCTTTTGTAGATGCATTTTTTGAATCTAGTTCTGGTTTTACTACTACTGGAGCCTCAATTCTTTCACAAATTGAAGGATTACCTCACGGTATATTGTTTTGGAGAAGTTTCACTCATTGGGTTGGCGGAATGGGAATATTAGTATTAACTATAGCTTTACTTCCGTCTATGGGTATAGGCTCTATGCAAATAATGAAAGCTGAAAGTCCTGGTCCTGTAGTAGATAAGTTAGTGCCTAGATTGGGTAAAACAGCAAAAATATTATATTCAATCTATTTTTGTATGACAATGTTAGAAATATTTCTTCTGTGCATAGCTGGAATGCCTCTTTATGATTCTATAGTACACTCATTAGGTACTGTAGGTACCGGAGGATTCTCTATAATGAATTCTAGTATTGCTCATTATGATAGTGTATCTATAGATATAATAATTACAATTTTTATGATATTAAGTGGTATTAATTTTTCCTTATATTATCTTATTTTAAAAGGAAAATTCAAGAGCTTTTGGAAAAATGAAGAATTCAGATTATATATAAGCATTCTTTCTATAGCAATTTTGCTTATAACATTTGATTTATTAATGAAAAATACATATAAATCATTTGGAACTGCACTTAGATATTCTTCTTTCCAAGTTGCCTCTATCATGAGTAGTACTGGTTATGCAACGGCAGACTATAATACATGGTCTATTTTTAGTAAGGTTATACTTTTACTTCTTATGTTTATTGGTGGATGTGCCGGCTCTACTGGTGGTGGTATTAAAAATATAAGATTTTTAATATTTTTCAAAAGTATGAAAAACTCACTTTTACGTATTATCCATCCTCGTGGAGTATATACTGTACGAATTAACGATAAACCTATGGATGGAAAAACAGTTTCCGATGTTTTAGTTTATTTCTATATTTATATGACTGTTTTTACTATAGGTGTTATTATAATTTCTTTCAATGGTATGGATATAGGAACTACTGTTAGTTCTGTTCTAGCTACACTTAGTAATATTGGACCTGGTATAGAATTAGTCGGCCCTGCAGGTAACTACGCTGCCTTTTCGTCACTAAGTAAAATTACGTTTTCTATAATAATGATAATAGGAAGAATTGAAATATATCCTATCATTATTCTTCTATTACCTCAATTTTGGAAGAATAATTAATTTAAGCCTATATTCACTAGTGAATATAGGCTTATTAAAAATAATATCTATCTTCTATTATTTTGTTGTTTTCTTGCTCTTCTACAATCCGGACATCTTACTGGATCATTTTCAAATCCTTTTTCTTTATAAAATTCTTGTTCGCCTTCTGTAAAAACGAACTCTTTTCCACACTCTTTACATACTATAGTCTTATCTGGCATTATTATTCCTCCTTAAATATATCCTAACAATTTTATTATGCATCCATATAACAATATTTATTCATATAACTATAATATATACAATTAAAATATAAATTATTGAGTAGTACTAAATACTATAATATGATATTATATATTAACAAGTTAAAGTAATAAAATATATAAAGTAGGTGTATTATAAATGAATATAATGGAACTAGCTAAAATAGCTAAAAAAACTTCTATTAATTTAGCTGCTTGTGATACTGCAACAAAAAATAATGCTCTTAAAGCAATTGCTGAAGCGCTAGAAAAGAGAAAAGTAGAAATTTTTGATGCAAATAAAAAAGATATTGAAGCTGGTGAAAAAAGTAACTTAGCACTTCCTCTACTAAAAAGACTAAAATTTGATGACAATAAATTAAATGAAGTCATAGCTGGCATTAACAGCTTAATATCTTTACCAGATCCTGTTGGTGAAACACTATGGTGTAAGCAACTAGATGAAGATTTAGAATTATATAAGGTAAGTTGTCCAATTGGTGTTATTGGTGTTATATTTGAATCTCGACCAGATGCTTTAGTACAAATTTCCTCCCTTTGCTTAAAAAGTGGTAATGCTGCTTTATTAAAGGGCGGTAGCGAAGCTCTTAATACAAATAAAATACTTACAGAAATTATTGTTGAAGCTTCTACTAATGCTGGAATTCCTTCTGGATGGGTTCATCTTCTTGAAAGTAGAGATGATGTAAATGGAATGCTTAAATTAGATAAGTATATTGATTTACTAATACCTAGAGGTTCTAATGAATTTGTACAATACATCATGAATAATTCAACAATACCTGTAATGGGCCATGCCGATGGAATTTGTCATTGTTATGTAGATAGTGATGCTGATATAAAAATGGCCGTAGACATAGTTACTGACTCAAAAACTCAATATGTTTCTGTATGTAATGCAACAGAAACTTTACTAGTACATAAAGATATAGCTAAAGAATATCTTCCTCTACTAAAAAAGGAATTAGATAAAAAGAACGTTTCTTTGCTAGGATGCACCGAAACTACTAAAATAATTGATGTAGATTTAGCCACTGAAGAAGATTGGAAAACAGAATATTTAGATTATAAACTTTCTATAAAAATTGTAAATTCATTAGAAGATGCTATCGAACATATAAATACTTACGGCTCTGGCCATACTGATGCTATAATCACTAAAAATGAATCAAAGGCTAAAATTTTCATGGATCTTGTAGACTCTGGAAACGTATTTTGGAATTGCTCTACTAGATTCAGTGATGGATTCCGCTATGGATTTGGAGCAGAAGTAGGTATCAGTACAAATAAAATTCATGCAAGAGGACCTGTGGGACTTGATGGACTATTAATATATAAATATAAGCTTATCGGTCACGGAAACATTGTTTCTGATTATTCAAACAATATAAAAACTTTTAAACATAAAATGATAGACAAAGAATTTTAAAGTAATAAAACCAACACTTTAGGTGTTGGTTTTTATTACTTTAATTCCCTATACATAGCCTCTAATAAAGTATGAGTTTTATCTTGGCTATATTCCCAGAACATCATTCCAGCGATATCTTTTGACCAAACATATTTTCCTTTATATTTTATTGATTCTGGATCATCATAAGTAAAATAGGTATTACCATTATATAACCATGGAGCTTTAGCAATACTATCCCAATACCTTGTATATCCCTTTTCTACAATTAACTCATTATATATTCTTGTATAGGTATATTGCAATGATCTTGCAGTCTGTCCTAACATAACAGCCATATTGTTTTCCCATATATTAACATTAGTTAGTCCATAACCATAAAATGCCGCACCTATCATTATTTTTTTCTTATGCATTCCTGCCGCCATATATCTTTTTACTGTATTATCTACACTTCTTTTTGCTATAACAGGTTCACTATATAAATTAGTTTGGTATCTTTGTGTTAATAACTCTAGCCCCATTGCAAAATCGTAAGTCATTAAATTAGCATAATCTACAATATTAGATAGTTTCGCAACTTCTAAATTTCGTAATACACTATCATCAGATCCTACTGCCATAGTAAGAAGATACTTTTTGTCATTTTGCGTTCCTAATACATCTAATTGTGCCCGTATCTCTTCCATCATAAGGGTAAAATTATACTTATCCTCTGGTGAAGAAGCTATACCTGAAACTGATAATCCTGGATACTCCCAATCAATATCTATTCCATCAAAATCATATTTCAACATAAGTTGTATAGCCGAATTTGCAAAAACCTCACGTCCACTTGCTGTAGCTGCTAATTGAGAAAAGCCATCAGCTGCCCAACCTCCTATAGATACTAATACTTTAAGATCTGGATTATTACTTCTAAAAGCCAATAACTTATCTACATGAATCCAACTTTCAACAGCTTTTCCATTAGATATAGTAGCAAATGCATAATTTACTATATCCATTTTCTTAGCATCAGATGCAATTAATGAATCTGCACCCCAATCCGCTACATACCCTGAAATGATTTTACTCATTTTACTTCCCTCTATAATATTTCTTTCTATATATTATAGTTATTATCACCTAGATAGGGTTACACTTATTTAAAAGAAGAAACTTATTTTCATCAAAATCTACTATACACTTTCCACCATCTTTTAAAAATCCAAATAGTATCTCCTCTACTAACAATGTTTTAATATCTGAATTTATAACTCTTATTATTTCTCTTGCTCCGAATTCTTTTGATACTCCTTTTTCAGAAATTTCAAATATACTTTTTTCTGTAAATTCGATATCTATATTCTTTTTAACAAGTTTTTCCTTAAATTTGTCTAATTCCCTTTTAGTGATCATTAAAGCCATATCCTTATCTACATTATTAAAAACAATTATATTATCTAACCTATTTCTGAATTCTGGAGTAAATGTCTTTTTAACCTCTTCTTCAATTACTGTATCAAGCACCTTTCGTTCTCCAAACCCTAATAGATTCTTGCCTACATTTTTTGCACCAGCATTAGATGTCATAATTATTATTACATTTCTAAAATCAGCTTTTCTTCCTTGATTATCAGTAAGAGTAGCATAATCCATAACTTGTAATAAAACATTAAAAATATCTTCATGCGCTTTTTCTATTTCATCTAGTAATAAAACACAATGTGGTTTTTTTCTAATTGCATCAGTAAGTAATCCGCCTTCTTCATATCCCACATAACCAGGAGGAGCTCCTATAAGCTTAGATGCTGCATGCTTTTCTCCATATTCACTCATATCAAATCTAACTAATTCTATGCCTAATTCCTTAGCTATAGTTTTAGCTATTTCTGTCTTACCTACACCTGTAGGTCCTACAAATAACATTGATGCTACTGGTTTATTCTCATCACTTAAGCCGGCTCTAGATAATTTTATACATCTAGATACTTCTCTAATGGCATTTTCTTGTCCATATATATTTTTCCTCAAAGACTTATCAAGATTTCTTAAACTCTCTAACTCATTACTTTCAACTGTCTTTTTAGGAATTTTGCACACTCTTGATATAATCTCTTCTACTATTTCTTCACTTACATTATTTTCATCTTTATTAATATCATTTTGTATATTCATATAAGCTCCAGCTTCATCTATTATATCTATAGCTTTATCTGGTAAAAATCTATCATTTATATACTTATCACTTAAAACGACGGCTGATCTAATAGCTTCTTCTGAGTATTTAACATTATGATATTTTTCATAGGATTTTTTTAAACCCATCAAAATTTTTATTGTTTCTTCAACAGAAGTTTCATTGACTTCTACAACTTGAAACCTTCTACTTAATCCTTTATCCTTCTCAAAATACTTCTTGTATTCTTCAAAAGTAGTAGCACCAATAAACTTAATTTTTCCTTGAAGTAAATATGGCTTTAAAAGATTTGAAGCATCTAAAGAACCAGAATTTAAGGAACCAGCTCCAACTATATTATGTATTTCATCTATATATACAATAGGATTATCATAATCACTAATTTCATCTAAAATCTTTTTCATTCTTTCTTCAAAATCGCCTCTATATTTTGTACCAGCAAGAATTCCTCCAATATCTAAAGAAAATATTTCTGCACCCTTAAGTTTTTCTGGTACTTTTCCATCTTGAATCAATCTTGCTAATCCTAAAGCTATGGCAGTCTTACCTACTCCTGGTTCTCCTACATGAATAGGATTATTTTTAGTTTTTCTACAGAGTATCTCTATAGTTCTTCCTAGTATATCTTCTCTTCCTATCAATATATTTTCGTCACTATCTTTAACTAATTCATTAAGATTAGTAGTGTACTTGGTTAAAATCGGTAATCTATCATTAGATTCTTCCTCTTCATACTCTTCAATAAAATATTCTTCCCTATCTCTATGACACAAACTATACAATATATCTCTTTTACTTATACCCTGTTCTTCCAAATAAAATTTCGCAAAACTCTCTTCTAAATCAAATATAGCAGCAATTATATGTTCTATATCAACAATATGCTTACCTGAACTTACCACTTGGCTACTAGATATAAATAATAATTCTTGAAATGCCAAACTTTCTTCAGGTTCACCTTCATCTAGTTTAGTAACATAATTATCAATATAATTTTCAAGATTATCTCTTAATAACTTTACATCTCCACCACATTCTTCAATAGAACTACTAATATCTTCATTAAAAGTTGCCGCATATAATAAATGCTCTGGCGTTATATATTCACTATTACTATTCTTACACTTTTCATAAGCATTAAGAATAATTTCATTTACACCCTCTGTTATATTCATACCCTACTCCTTTTCTATAGTCAATTTAAATGGAAATCCTTCCTCTTTTGCAAGATCCATAGCCCTACTAACTTTAGTAACAGCTATATCATAAGTATATATACCAGCTATTCCTATACCTTTTTTATGGACATCCATCATTATTTTATTCGCTTCTCCTACATCTTTTTTAAATATATTTACTAAAACTGATAAAACAAATTCCATTGTCGTGTAATCGTCATTATGCATTATCACTTTATATAAACTAGGTTTCTTCACTTTAATCTTAGATTTTTCTGCTACATTTCCACTAGTCTCCATATCTATAGCCTCCATTCCTATATAAGAAAATTACTATAGAAGCTAGGAAGAATTTCCTAGCTTCTATAGTAATTATATATTAAATTCATTATATCTAACAATATTGTATACTTAAACATTTAGATACTTTCTTATAGATATACAACTTCCTATTACTCCAATTAGTGAAGCTATTAGTACCTCTATAGACATCAATTTTAAAATCATATTACTAATACTAGGTACAATAATATTATAATTTGTACTTCCAATATAATTAATAATATTGTCTTCTATTAAAGAATATCCTATTGAAATAACTATAACACTAATAACAGCACCAATTATACCCATTATAACACCTTCTATTATAAATGGTAATCTTACATAACTATTGGTTGCCCCTATATATTTTATTATACTAATTTCTTGTTTCCTCACAAATACTGAAATCTTTATAGAGTTTGCAATTAGAAATACTGCAGCTACTAACAGAAAACTCATTATTCCTATTCCTATTACTTTAACAATACTACTTGTTTTAGTTAAAAATTTTGTTATTAAATTTCCATTATCTATTTTATATATTTGCTCATATTTAGATACTTCGTTGCTTACTTTTTTTATAAAGTCCGCTCCTCTTACTTTTATTGAGAAACTACCTGGAATTGGATTTTCTTTATTCTCAGATACTACTTCAACAATTCTTTTCATTTCTTCATCATTATCATTGTCCAATGAAGTTTTATAGCTCTCTAAACCTTCTTCTGGTGAAATATAAATAACATTTTCTACTCCATCTATCTTACTAATAGAATTCTTTATAGTATCAATATCACCTTCTGAAACATCATCCTTTATAAACGCCATTATCTCAACAGAATCTTTCATATTTTCAACTAATTTATCTGTTAAGTTTATAGTGATATAGAAAGCTCCAAAAATTATTAATGAAATCATTACAGTGACAATAGATGCAAATGCCATTAATCTATGAGTAATAATATTTTTAGCACCTTCTTTTACAAGTCTTCTTATTGTTTTTAATTTCAAAGCTTATATCCTCCTTCAATATTATCATGAATAATCTTACCATTTTTCATTGATATTACTCTTTTTCTCATATTATTTACAACTTCTTTATCATGAGTAGCCATTAATATAGTTGTTCCACTTTTATTTACTTCATTTAAAATTTTTAAAATTTCTAATGTAGTTTCAGGATCTAAATTACCTGTCGGTTCGTCTGCTAAAATAAGTAATGGATCATTTACAATAGCTCTAGCTATAGCAACTCTTTGTTGCTCTCCCCCCGATAATTCTCTAGGATAGCAATTTAACTTATTCTTAAGCCCTACTTTTTCAAGAACAATTGGTACCCTTTTCTTTATATTATTTTCATCTGCTTCTACTACTCTCATAGCAGTGGCCACGTTTTCATATACTGTCTTTTCATTTAAAAGCCTAAAATCTTGAAATATCACTCCAAGTCTTCTTCTAAAATAAGGAATATCTTTATTTTTTAATTCTTTTATTGACTGACTATTTACATTTATATCACCACTTGTACAATCTATTTCTTTTAATATTGTTTTTATTAGTGATGATTTTCCTGAACCAGATGTACCTACAAGAAATACGAATTCTCCTTTATTTATTCTAAAATTGATATTATTGAGTGCTTGTACATCATTATCATATATTAAATTAACATTTTTAAAACTTATCATTTTTAATATCTCCTACAATTATTATATTTAGTTTAAATAATTCATTGGATCTACTGCAGTACCATTTACTTTCACCTCAAAATGAAGATGATTTCCAGTAGAACTACCTGTGGTACCAACTTTAGCAATAACTTGGCCCTTTTCCACTGTTTGTCCAACACTAGCAACTAATTGAGAGTTATGTGCATATAAAGTAGACAGACCATCACCATGATCAATTACAACAAAATATCCATATGAACTGTCGAACCTAGAAATTATAACCTTTCCAGATCTTGCTGCAACTACAGGTGTGCCTTCTGGCGCTGGTATATCTATTCCTTTATGAAAAGCTCCTGGTTTTCCAGTTATAGGATCTATTCTACTTCCATAGTAGGATGAAATATACGAGTATCCTGGTACTGGCCATAAAAAGCTTGTACTGTCTACAACTCCGTTATTATTGTTGTTATTATTGTTGTTATTATTGTTACCACTATTATTACTGTTACCACTATTGCTGCTATTGTTGTTGCTACTATTACTACTTGCTATTATATTCTTAATTTCTTCTTCAATAGCATTACCACGTAATTCCAGTTCTTTGATTTCATTTTCAGTTAACTTTATTTCATTTTCTAAAGCTTGTCTAGATGCTATATATGCAGTGACTTCTCCTTGCTTCTTTTCTAATAATGCAGTTAAATTTCCTTCTTCTTTTTCAACTTCTATCTTCTTATTATTTAAATCAATCTTTTTTTCTGCTAATACTTTTTCTTTAGACTCCAACTCTACCTGCAATACTTTAATTTCTTCTACCGCCCTATCACCACTTTTTATAAGATTAGATATAATTTCAAATCTCATAAGAAAGTTCTGAAAATTCTTTGCCCCTAATAAAAGATTGAGGTATCCACCTATTTGCTGTTCATAATCTATTCTTATTATCTCACTCATTATTTCATAGTTTTCTTCTATTTTTTCATGATTTTCTTCCATCTCAGATTCTAAATCTATCATTTCTTTTTCTATATTTTTTATTTCTGTATTTATATTACTAATCTTATTTTGAATTTCATTTAAACTACTATCTAAATCTGCAAGCTCCTTTTCTGTATCTGAAAGCTCTTTAGATGTATCTTTTATTTGATTTCTTTTTTCATTAATCTCACCTTTTTTTTCCTCTAATGTGTTCTCAATACTACTTTTCTTATTTTCTAAATCATTTACTGAAGTAGCATAAACATTATTATTTGCTATTACAATTGCTACTAATACTACTGCTATTGTTCTTTTCATATACCCTCCTCTTATGTATTAAATTTACTAATATAGAAGGCTATTACACAAAAACTTAAAATATTATTGTGTAATAGCCCCAACCTATTTTAACATATTAACTTAAATATATATATATTTAAAATTTACCTATAAAAAATATGGTTATCACAGTAATAAATGAAAACATATAATTGCATGCTACTATTTGACTTATTAATCGCACTGAATCATTTAAAAGAATCATAATATCAATATTTAACTTTAACTATTCATTATTATATCCATACTCTAAAAAAGAGCTGATGCACAATATTAACATATTGTACATCAGCTCTTTTCTTAACTCTAATCTATTCCTAGTATACTCTTAATTTCATTTTTGTAAGGATCAGCCTTAGCTCCAAAGATAGCTTGAATTCCGTTTCCTACTTCAACTACACCAGATGCTCCTAATCTTTTAAGTTCTACTTTATTTACTTTAGATTTATCCCTAACTTCCACTCTTAATCTTGTAATACATGCATCTACACCAACTATATTATCTTTTCCACCTAAAGCTTCTAATACTGCTGGAGCTTTTTCTACAATCTCATTTTTCCCCTCTTTAGCTAACTTATAGTCTTCCTTTGTATATAGCTTAGTTTCTTCATCATCTTCTTCTCTACCTGGTGTTTTTAAATTGAATTTCTTAATAATAAATGAGAATAGAAAATAATATATAACAGCATATATAACTCCCACTAAAAGTACCATATACCAATGAGTAGGAACTCCTGCCCCTGCTGGAAGTAATCCAAATAATATATAATCTATTACACCACCTGAAAAAGTCATTCCTACAAATACATTTAATATATCCATCAACATAAATGATAATCCCGCAAGTATACAATGCACTCCATATAAAGCTGGAGCTACAAATAAAAATGTAAATTCTATCGGTTCAGTAATTCCAGTTAAAAAAGCAGTTAGCGCTGCTGATGCTAATAAAGAACCTACCACTTTTTTCTTTTCTGGTCTAGCATTTTTATACATTGCAAAAGCTGCTGCTGGTAAACCAAACATCATAAATGGGAATTTACCTGACATAAATCTTGTAGTTCCTCCTACAATTGTAGACATTGTACTTGAATCTGCACCAACTAAACTTCCCATGCTTGATAATTGAGCAAAATATGCTGTATTTGCTCCATCTACAACTTTCCATGCACCATCAACTAAAATATTTCCTTCAACAAAATTACTAAACCAGAATGGTGTGTAGAATACATGATGTAGTCCAAATGGAATTAATGCCCTTTCTATTACTCCATATAAGAATGTACCAATAAACCCTGCATTTTTAACTAATTCTGCTACTATAGCTATACCATCTTGTATTATTGGCCATAAAAATGCTAGTATCGCTCCCATAACTGCCATAGCTAAAGATGTAATAATCGGTACAAATCTTGATCCTGAGAAAAATCCTATAACTTGTGGTAACTGAATATTATAAAATTTATTATGAAGTGTTGCTGTTACAATTCCTGTTATAATACCACCAAACACTGACATATTAAGTGTAAAAATACCTACTGACGTTGTAACATATGTTGAATAATCTCCAACTTTATCTGCTGTTACAACTCCTAATTGAGTTACTCCTAATCCTAAAAGTGTTGAAATAACTTGATTCATTACAATGAACCCAAAAACTGAAGCCAAAGCAGCTGTTCCTTTTTCCTTATTCGCAAGTCCCACTGCAACCCCTACTGCAAATAATATAGGTAAATTACCAAATATAATATTACCAATATCATTCATTACAGTTAATAACGCTTTAACGAAACCTATGTTTACAAACTTTATTAATGGTTCATAAATAGCTGGTGGATTATCTAATCCAGCAATTCCAAGAAAAGCTCCACCTATCCCTAACAATATACCAGCTATTGGTAATGCAGCTATTGGTAACATAATAGCTTTACCAATTCTTTGTAAAAACTTTAACATAAATGATTCCCCCTAATAAAAATTTATTATAATAGCAATTTTGCTATGCATAATCAAAATAAAAAGGCTAAAATATAAAAATGCACATACTATTGCATTTATATATTTTAGCCTTTGCCTGCCAAACAGTAACAACGCTACTTATATCTTATAATATTATCATAATACTTTTAAATAGTGTTGTAAATGTTTTCTTGGTAATTTTTTGATTTTTGTATATATGTCCAATATTATATATAAAAATTAAGAAGGACCTTCATATAATGAATTAAAAATAGTGCACAGTGAAGGTTAATTTTCCCCTGTGGGGAAAATATTATAGTCCTGCGGACAGCAGAATGTCTCCATTTTTACTATAGATAAGAAAATTATGCTGCAACTTACATGATCATTTTAAGAATCCATAATTCAAGCGACATGCCAGTACAACTGGCATAAGCCCTCTGTAACAACCTATTTAGAAAACTTAAACTTATTAAGAAACTCAGACCAAATTATGAGCTGTGACTTCGCATTTACAATCCCAGAAATTCCGCAGGAATTTCTACCATTACTGTGCACTAAAAAAGGCTTTCGCCTACAAATTTTCATTTGTTATTGCGAAAGCCTCTAACTTTACTAATCTATACCTAAAATATTTTTAATTTCATTTTTATAAGGATCAGCCTTAGCACCAAAAATAGCTTGAATTCCGTTTCCTACTTCAACTACACCAGATGCTCCTAATCTCTTAAGTTCTGCCTTATTTACTTTAGATTTATCTTTAACTTCTACTCTTAATCTTGTGATACATGCATCAACACCAACTATATTTTCTCCGCCACCTAAAGCTTCTAATACTGCTGGAGCTTTTTCAGCAATCTCACCTTTTCCACTTCCACCATTGTTAGTAGTGTCAGCATTTCCACCTTTAGCTGCTTGATAATCTGCTTTACTATATAATTTTACATCTTCTTCATCTTCATCTCTACCAGGAGTTTTTAAATCAAACTTCTTAATTATGAATGAGAATAATACATAGTATACTACTGCATATATTGCACCAATTAAAAGAACCATATACCAGTTAGTTTTAACACCTGCACCAGCTGGAAGTAATCCGAATAATGTAAAGTCGATTACACCACCTGAGAAAGTCATACCAATGAATACATTGAATATATCCATTAACATAAATGATAAACCTGCAAGAACACAGTGTACTCCATATAAAGCTGGAGCAACGAATATAAATGTAAATTCTAATGGTTCAGTAATACCAGTTAAGAAAGCTGTAACCCCAGCACCAACTAATAATGAACCTACTACTTTTCTCTTTGATGGAGCAGCACATCTATACATTGCAAAAGCTGCTGCTGGTAAACCAAACATCATGAATGGGAATTTACCTGCCATAAATCTTGTAGTTCCTGATACAATTGTTTTCATTGTCTCAGTATCAGCACCAACTAAACTTCCCATACTTGATAATTGAGCAAAATAAGCAGTATTTGCACCATCAACTACTTGCCATGCACCATTAACTAATATATTACCTTCAACAAAGTTACTGAACCAGAATGGTGTATAGAATACGTGATGTAATCCAAATGGAATTAACGCTCTTTCTATTGTTCCATATAAGAATGTTCCAATAAATCCTGCATTTTTAACTAATTCTGCTACTATAGATATTCCATCTTGAACTACTGGCCATGCAAAAGCAAGTACTGAACCTACTACTGCCATTGCTAAAGATGTTACTATAGGTACAAATCTTGATCCTGAGAAGAATCCTATAACTTGTGGTAATTGAATATTATAAAATCTATTGTGAAGTAATGATGTTACTAAACCTGTAATAATACCACCAAATACTGACATGTTAAGTGTAAATATACCTACTGATGTTGTAACGTATGTTGAATAATTTCCAACATTATCTGCTGTTAAAACTCCTAGTTGAGTCACTCCTAATCCTAAAAGTGTTGAAATAACTTGATTCATTACAAGGAAACCAAAAACTGATGCTAATGCTGCAGTTCCTTTTTCCTTATTTGCAAGTCCTACTGCTACTCCAACTGCGAATAGTATAGGTAAGTTACCAAATACTATATCTCCTATATTTTTCATTACTGTTAAAATTGCATTTACAGCATCAATGTTTACAAACTTTATTAATGGTTCATAAACAGCTGGTGGATTATCTAATCCAGCAATTCCAAGAAAAGCTCCACCAACACCTAGTAAAATACCAGCTATCGGTAATGCTGCTATTGGTAACATAATAGCTTTACCAATTCTTTGTAAAAATTTTAGCATAAATAATTCCTCCTATAAATAATCTTTAGTTTCTTAATAGTTTTCTCTCTTGTTAAGTTTCCCTATTAAGTCCTTTGCTATTCTAATTATTACAACAAAAAAAGGCTAATAATAGATATATACATAGAAAATCAATGTATATCTAAAATTAGCCTTTGCCTGCATAATCAGTAACAACGCTCGTCTTACGACTTCTACATGATATCATGACTTTTTCTTCTTGTAAAGGTTTTTCTTTTAAAAATATACTGTAATACGTAGCCATATATTGTTTATCTATCCTAATGCAAAAATTTGAAAAATTTACTACAGAAACAAGTAACCGTTTACTCTTTTATTCACAATTAAAAAAGTATTCACTTTTCTACAATTTAAAGTTATAATACCTCATAGGAAGAAAAATAATATTACAATAAAATATTTTTCTTTAATATATCAATAAATTAAATTTAATAATATGGAGGTTACATAATGTTAGTTTCAGCTAAAGAAATGTTAACAAAGGCAAAAGCAGGTAAATATGCTGTTGGTCAATTCAATATCAATAACTTAGAATGGACAAAAGCAATATTATTAACTGCTCAAGAAAACAACTCTCCAGTAATCTTAGGTGTATCTGAAGGTGCTGGTAAGTACATGGGAGGATATGACGCTATCGTTGGAATGGTTAACGGATTAATCAAAGGATTAAACATCACTGTTCCTGTTGCTCTTCACTTAGATCATGGTAGTTATGAAGGAGCTTTAAAAACAATTGAAGCTGGATTCTCTTCAGTTATGTTTGATGGTTCTCACTACTCAATCGAAGAAAATATTGAAAAAACTAAGGAATTAGTAAAAATAACTTCTGAAAAAGGAATTTCTTTAGAAGCAGAAGTTGGTTCAATCGGTGGAGAAGAAGACGGTGTTGTTGGTGCTGGTGAAATCGCTGATCCACAAGAATGTAAAGCAATTGCTGATTTAGGAGTTACTATGTTAGCTGCTGGTATCGGTAATATTCACGGACAATACCCAGAAAATTGGGCTGGATTAAGCTTCGAAGCTTTAGATAACATCCAAAAACTTACTGGTGATATGCCATTAGTTTTACACGGTGGTACTGGAATTCCAGAAGATATGATCAAAAAAGCTATATCTTTAGGAGTTGCTAAAATCAACGTTAATACTGAATGTCAATTAAGCTTTGCAGCTGCTACTCGTGAATATATAGAAGCTGGTAAAGACTTACAAGGAAAAGGATTTGACCCACGTAAGTTATTAGCTCCTGGTTTTGAAGCAATCAAAGCTACAGTTAAAGAAAAAATGGAATTATTCGGTTCTGTTAATAAGGCTTAATTATATAAAAAAAATTGCGTCAGAGTTTACTGTCGCAATTTTTTTTATACCTATATGCTACAATTTAAAACTATTTAAATACAACAAAATAAAATTTTATTATATGAAAATACTATATATAAACACTAATATAACCCCTGGTAATCCCAAGAATCCACTTATTAATGATGTCCAAATATTTACTACAAGAGTTATTCCTATATATGATCCAAAATAATTAATTATATTTAAGGTAACCATTCCAACAATACCATTAATAAGAATCTTAATCGGTAACTTCAATATTTTTAATACCATATATAATAATAAAATTCCAACAATACCTGCAATTATCAAATCTAAATTCATATTAAACACCTTCTTACTAATTAATTTATCTTAATAATGTAAAAGATTTTTTATATTCACCACAATTTTTTCATAATATTATATACTCATCTTTAAAATAACTTATATTATATATAATAACATATCACGAGCTTAAAAATATATAGTTTTTCTGTTTTTCTTATAGTAACAACCTTAATATGATTTGTATAATATATAAATGAATTAATTATATTAAGGAGAGTTTAAATGATTCCTACTGAAAAAATAGATGAATTTAACAATCTACTAAACAATTATATCACAGATATGCCTATATTATATAGAACTGTCGATTTTTTTCAAAAATCTTTAGAGGGTAATCTCTCCTTAGATGGAATTGAATTTTATCTAAAGAACTATACAGGCTTATCCGAAAATCAATATAATACTTTATTAGATTATTTCAAAGAAATATTATGTTTTATACCAAAAGACAACACTATAATAGATGAAAATAAATTAATAAGTGTAGTTATACCTACCTATAATCAAAAAGGATTTCTACAAGAAGCTATTAATAGTGTTCTATCACAATCTTATAAAAATATAGAATTAATAATAATAGATGATGCATCTAACGATGGTACTGAAGAAATAGTAACATCAAAATATGGTGATAATGATAAAGTTTCTTATTATAAAAATAGCAGTAATTTAGGAACTGGTAAAACTATAGTAAAAGGTTATAATCTAATAAAAGGTGATTACTTTGTCGTAATGGGTCATGATGACTTTTATATAGATATGGACTTTTTTAAAAATGCTATAAAACTATATAATGATCATGAAAATATATCTTTTATATGTGGTGGTGTGCTTATATCTAATACAAAATATCATTCTATAGAAAAAGCAAAAGTAAACTTACCTTTTATTACTAATGGTAAAGAATACTTTGAAAACTTATTACTAAATCAATATCAACTTCCTAATTGCTCAATTCCTACTATATTCAACAAAAAGCTTTTAGATAAAACAAACCCCGGCAATAGTATATCTCTTGATGATGTAGAATTATATATGAAAGCATTATTAACAGGGGATGCTATAATGCTAAGTAATTTTGTATCTGTCTATAGAGTTCATGGAAATAATAGTAGTTTTAATTATCCTATATCAGCTTTATTAAATTCATTTGATTCAAGATTAGAAATCCTACATTCTGCAATTAATGACTATAACATTGATGAAAATGTAGTAAAAAATTTGCACTTTAGACTTCTAAATACTAGTATTCCATGGTATTTTGCTTCTTCAAAAGTTTCTAAAGAAGATTATACCCTTCTTATTGACTGGCTAAATTCTAATGCTTTAGATTATTTAAATAATAATCTAAATTATTTAAATCACGTTTGTATAAATAATAATTCTTAATAAAAATGCTCTATGTAAATTTTACCATATTTCTTAATTTACAATAAGACATTAAAATTTATTGTAATTATCATTAAAAAGATGATCTCTCTGTTGTATAGAAATCATCTTTTTTAATTTCTAAAAATATCAATATAGTATTAACTATATAAAACATCTATAGGTTATTAAACTATTTTATTATTTTAAACCCCAATTTCTTATATAAACATATAGCCTCTATTCTAAAAGCATCTGTTTTTAATACCACTCTCTTTTCCCCTTTATCTACCATATATAGCATAGCAGCTATAACTACAATTTTAGATAACCCTCTTCCTCTAAATTTACTATCTACAGCCACCATATGCAAATATCCTGTTTTCTCGCCATATTCAGGTCTATACCAAGCTGTAGCAGTGGCTATAACTTTCCCCTTATATTTCAAAATAAAAACTCTATCTCTAGAATATACACCTTCATTTTTTAAATTTTCATTTATATCGCATTGAAAATTAAAAACCTCTGAAATCAACTTTTCCCATTGCTTTTCATCTTCTATACTTTCAATTATTCCTAAACTATATTCTTCTGGTATATCTAAATTTTCGCTATATCCATCTAAAAACTTCTCCATAATAATTTTATTTGTCATATCATTTTTCTCCATTTTTTTTAGCAAAAAATTCTGTAATTTTACTTGTAATATAAATAATTTCTTTTTCTTTTAATCCATAATACATTGGTAACCGTAATATTCTTTCGCTTTCTTTTGTAGTATAATTATCCTCTCCATAAAACCTTCCGTACTTTTTTCCAATCTTTGATGAATGTAGTGGTATATAATGAAATACTGTCAACACTCCATTAATTTTTAAATAATTGATTAACCGATCTCTTTCCTGTATATCCTTAACCTTTATATAAAATATATGACCATTAATCTCACATTCATCAGGAACAAAAGGTAATTCTATTAAAGATTGTTTTTCTAATTCCTTTAGATTCTTATAATAACATTTCCAACTATTAACTCTATCAAAATTTATTTTATCAACAATTTCTAACTGTGGATACAAATATGCTACATTTATTTCACTAGGTAAATATGAGGAACCTATATCTACCCATGAATACTTGTCTACTTCTCCTCTAAAAAATTTACTTCTATCAGTACCCTTTTCTCTAATTATTTCAGCCCTTTCAATAAATCTTTCATCGTTTATTAATAGTAGCCCTCCCTCTCCCATAGAATAATTCTTGGTTTCATGAAAACTATAGCATCCAAGATTACCTATAGTTCCTAAATACATATTGTTGTATTTACTCATCATTCCTTGTGCAGCATCCTCTACCACATATAAATTATACTTTTTTGCTATTTTCATAATCTTATCCATATCACAACTAACACCTGCATAGTGAACAGGTAATATAACTTTTGTTTTTTCAGTTATTGCTTTTTCAATAATATCTTCATCTATATTCATAGTATCAGGTCTAATATCTACAAATACTATTTTTGCACCTCTTAGAACAAATGCATTAACAGTTGATACAAAAGTATATGAAGGAGCAATTACTTCATCTCCAGGCTTTATATCACATAATAATGCTGACATCTCTAATGCATGGGTACATGAAGTAGTAAAAAGCACCTTTTTAACATTAAACTTCTTTTCAAACCAACTAGAACACTTTTTTGTAAAGACACCATCACCTGAAATTTTTTTCAAATTTATAGCAGATTTAATATTGTCTATTTCTTTTCCTGTAACAATAGGTTCATTAAAATTAATCATATTTGCCTTCCTTAAATTATTGCTTTAAAAATAATGCCCAAAATAAATCATTGTTACTAATAACATTATTTATTTTGATATTTTCATTAACCCTATGATTTTTTATCTTACTATATAATTCATTTATTTTTTTAGGTATATCACTACAATGTTTCTTCCTTATCTCCATTTGTATATTCTTTTTATTACTGTTGAATTCATTATTTATATAATTAATAGCTTCATCTACATTATTAAAACAACATTGCTCTATTTCTTCACCAGTATTACTAAATAATGGTGCCATATAATTTTTAAATTTTATTATTTGTAGTCCATACATTGCAGCATCTAATAAAGCTGTAAAACTACTAAACATAAATGAATCTAAATACATATCCGAAATCATATATAATTCTTCAATATTCTCAATTCTACCTATTACCTTAACTCTCTCATTTGTATCTACACATAATTTTTCCCACTTTCCTTCCCTTTTAGGGCCTACAATATATGCTATTGTATCTTCAGTCTCAAGAATTATTCTCTTTAAGATATCAATGTAACTATTTTCATTAATACTTTTAAACTTATACTCTTCAGATATAGTTAAAATAACCTTTGTTTTTATATCAATTCCATATTTATCCCTACACTTTTCTTTATCAAATTTTTCTTTATCATTTAATGGAACAGGTAATATAAATGATTCTCTAGCACCTCTTCTTTCAAGTGACAACTTTTTAGACTCTTCACGACAATCAACAATAATGTCCGCAATACTTGACCCTATCCAGAATCTATGATCTGCATGATTTAGAATAAAAACCGGTGGTCCACCTTCAACAGCAAAAGCTAATGCTGGAATTGGATCTTGCATATGACAATGTAATATAACAATATCTGCCCAAGAATATGCAATCTTTCTTAATAATGCTGCACTTTTCTCATAGGTTCCATAAAAGTTATTCAGTGAATATACAAATCCGCCTTGACTTTTTACCTCTTCAATCAAATCTTCTGGTAATGTGTCCATTTGCCATGTTGTAATAAGTGAACTAAGCGAATCTTTATCCTTCTTTATCCAGTTCTTAACTAGTTTAGTATGCCCCCCTATTTTATATCCCTCACTCATTACATGGAGTATTTTTCTTTTAGATGTACTATAATTTTTTACCATTAGCTCTACATCCTCAAAATTATTTTTATCCATATTAATGTTTTTTCCACATAGCAAAAGAGCTTTTTCTATATCTTCATTACAATATTCTCCCGTTGCATTATATTGGACATAATCTGCATATTGAAGTGATAAATTAGCTACTCCTTCAATATCAATATTAGTTGCACAATTATTAATATTTTTTATAAGTCCTTCAGTATAAATCCTATTTTCTTTAATTATCTTTTCACCTTCATTTATATCAAATAAAAACATATTATTTTTAATATCATTACGATTTTCCATAAATATTCTCCTCAAATTGATTATTACTATATAATTTCACCACCAACTTTTAAATACATAGTAAATTTATCTTTTATTTCTTTATCATTGATTTTATCTCCCAACAAAATATAATCAAAAAATCTTTTTGGGTATGGTAATTCAGCAGTTCTTACATCATCAATAATAACGTTGAACACTCCTTTAGAAACTTTACCTATAACTAAATTTTCTTCTATCCCATATAAATTCAGATTTTTATATCTATTCTTTAATTCCAATAATGTTCCACCTAAACCACACCCTACTTCTAAGATATTTATTTCTTCATTATTTCGTACATTAATTTTATTAATTGAATCCCATTTCACTGGAGCTCCAAATGCTATTTCAAATCCCCACTTTTCAATAAATTTATAATAATTTGTGCTTATTAAAATACCTAAGTCATCTTTTTTCTTAAAGCTAGCACTACCAAAGTGATGTATAAAAGTATCTTTACACATCAGTAAATTATATCCACTATATATTATTCTTATAGAGATATCATCATCTTCATAATGACCAGGAGTAAACCTTTCATCTAAAAGTCCTACTTTATCGATAACTTCTTTTTTAATTAAATAACAATACCCTATCAACTTAATTTTATATTCCCATAACATACTATTAGAAACATTAAATTCATCTGCAAATTTCAACATTTCATATACATTGTTGTAACTTACATCTATCTGTTGATTATTTGATACATAATTTGATACAGGACCTACAGCGCCTATATTAGGGGCACTATACAGTGCTTCTCTAAGATTATCTAACCATCTAGGTGTCACTATAACATCATTATTAAGCAACAAAATATCGCCTCTAGCAATTCTTATTCCTTCATTACAAGCAGTTGTAAAACCTAAATTATCTTTGTTAATTATTACTTTTAAATCACTTTCATTACTAATCCATTCCTTAGTACCATCAGTAGAATTATTATCTACAACAATAATCTCGTATGACTCTTTTTCTGTAAATTTCCTAATACTTTCTATACATAACTTTGTATATTCTAAACCATTGAATGTAACTATGATGATACTAGTAAATTTACTATCTTTATTTGAAGGAATATATTTAAAATCACTAATAGTTTTTAAATCATTTAGTAAATCTTTAGATTCCACTTCCTATTCCTCCTTACTGCATTCTTTCAGTAATACTTTTTCTATATTATCAATAACATTATCCACATCATATTTTAGAACAGAATCAATACAATTTTTAGCATCAGGTAAGTTTAAGCCTTTTTCTTGTAACTTGTTAAGCAATTCCGCTAATTTTACATAATCTTTCTTTTCTATTAGCCACCCATTTATATCATTTTTAATCATATAGGTTGGCCCACCACAACTTGTTGAAATCACTGGTATTCCTCTGGATAAAGCTTCAACTACTACAAGTCCAAATCCTTCTAGATCAGAGGTAAGTATTAAAACTGATACCTCCTGTACATAATCCCATGGATTCTCTTTCCACCCCATCCATTCTATATGGTCATATATACCTAAATCTTTTGACAAATTTACAATCATGTCGTGATCAATTCCATCTCCAATAATCTGAATACTCCATGGCTCTTTTACCAATGCTAAAGCTTTAAATAATATATCTAATCGTTTTTCCACATTAGAAAACCTTCCTACAAAAAGTAATTTTAGAGTTTCCTTCGGTCTTTTACATACTTTTTGATTCTTTACCTCTACAGGATTTCCAACTACATATATTTTCTCTCTTTCAATAGTTTTAGAAAGATCCTCCATAACATTTTCACATATTGCTAAATGTGCATTACTATACTGTAACAAATTACGTCCACCATAAAAATCTATAGGACCATGTATCCATGAAATTATTGGAGTCTTTTTATCAGATCCTTCATTAACGCCAATATAGCATATATAACTTTGCAATGGTGCATGTGTTGCTAACACAATATCTGGTTTATCCATCGTTTCTAGAAGCTTTTTATACCCATTTCCATATTGCTCCAAATATGATCCCCATGGAATATCTTCTCCATAATAATATATTTCATCCAATTTCTCTTCCCATTCTATATATTGGGGTCTATATGCTTGAAATACTCTAACCCTATGGCCTTTGTTTCTTAATCCTCTTGAAACCTTTGTAATAACATCTTCTAGTCCGCCTCTTCCCTGGCCATAATACAATACTATATCAATTATCATAATTTATTGCTTCTCCTATAAATATTAAAAGTACCAGTAACTTCCTATACATAATATATGTTTTACCAACATATTTGATACAATATAAACTCCTCTTAATAAAATAAGAAAAGCTATATAAAATAAGTTTTATATAGCTTCACTACGTTTATTTCTTTAATTTTGCTTTAATATAATATTTTTTAATACTATAGTTTATCCTATCACTTTTCCCATATTTACACAGCACATCTATTAATTCTTTATCCCTATCTTCCTCTAAATAATATCTATAAAAAAGTTCTTCTATTATAAATTTTCCCTCAATCAAGGTATATATTTCATCAATACTAAAACATCTTAAAGTGTCCTTTGAATTATTAAGAAATTTTCCATTAATAATATCCTTTATACTATTAATATTCATAATATTATTAGCACTAAATAATATATATCCATCCTCTTTCAGATATGAAGTTAATTTATTAAGAAGTGCTACTGGATTTCTAATCTTTTCCAATGCACTTCCTAATATTATATAATCAAAAATTTCTTTATCGTAATTAAACTGTGCAAATTCAACATCTTCTATTTCTACCTCAGCTATGCCCTTAGAAATAGCAACTGCATTAGCATCCTTTTCTATACCAAATAAATTACTTTTTTTATATTTATTTTTTACTTCTAATAATGTTAACCCAATACCACAGCCTATTTCTAAAACATTAATTGGCGTTTCATAATCATCATTAATGAATCCTATTAAGTCTTCTCGTATTTTATTAAACCGTACCATATCAAATTTCCACTTATTATTAAATTTAATTTGTCCTTTATTCATTATTTCATATCTTTGTGGATTTTTTCTAATAGTAACATCAGAAAAATGATGAATAAATGCATCATCACATTGAATTATCTTATATCCATTGCTTATTAAATTTAATCCTAAATCAAAATCTTCAAAATAAGCCGGTGCAAATCGTTCATCAAAAGCACCTACTTTATCTAACACTTTTTTCTTAACTACAATACAATACAAACCTAATAATATTTTGTTTTTCCATCTACTTGGATCACTTATATTATTCCTTATTGCAAAGCTAATCATTTCTTCAATATTATTATAACTAACAGGAATTGTTATTGACTCTAATCCTTTATTTACTACAGCTGTTACTGCCGCTATACTTTCATCACTATATAAAGCATTGCTTATATTATTTATCCAATTAGGTGTAACAATAGTATCATTAGCTAAAAAAACTACTGTATCCCCTTTAGCTTCTTTATATCCTATATTAAACCCAGGTGCTATTCCAACATTAATTTTTAGAAAAATTGTTTTTATATCATCTTGGTTTCTCAACCATTCTACTGTTCCATCAGTTGAACCATTATCTACAACTATTATTTCAGAAATACTTTTTAAAGTAAATTTTTTTACACTCTCTATACAAAGTTTAGTATTTTCCAATTCATTAAAAGATAATATAACTATACTTGTAAACTTCATAAAATCTTTTGTAGGCTCAAAATTATAATTTTTTATATATTCTGATGTTCTATCATTAATTGATATATTATAAGCCATAAGTTTACATATTCTCCTTTATATATTCTCCAACAAATATCTTTCTATTTTCTTCATACATATTCATATCTACATTTCCGCAATCATGTATACACCATACATTATCTTGTCTAGGAACAATTACTTCGTATCCCCTATTTTTAAATTCTCTACTTTGAGAAGCATCATAAAAGTGCCAACCTTTAAATATATCTTCTCTCCATTTTATATCATATTGAGTTATCATTATTAATCCATCTATTATATCAACTTTTTCATATTGCCCATCAATCTTTCCGTAGGATAATAAATGAATATATCCAGGATCTCCAGTATCATAAACTCTCGTTATTACTTCGGAAAACTTGGACCATATACCAGTATCATCTATTCCTCTTCCTCCTGCAACACCAATCATACCTATCTTATTATTTTTAAATAAGTCTAAAATAAGATATATAAATTTTTTATTTATTATAAAGGTATCTTGATGAAGATAAACTTTATATTTAGCATCACTTTTATTCATAGCATCATTATATGCACTTGCTATTGACTCAGCTTTTCTTATAGCTACAAACTCAATTTTTATATCTTCTGGTATTTCTAAATTATTAATATAAAACTTACACTCTTCATATTTAACTTCATCATTAACTGCTGTTATAAAACATACTTTATTCATATTCATTTTCAGAATAAAATTCCCCTTTATTAAATAAATAATTATCAATTTCTCTACATAGCTTTATCCAACTTAGATTTTTTCTAGCATATTTTTGAGCTTCTATACAGTTCTTCTCTAATATACTTTCATTTAAACAAATTTCCTTTAATACTATAGAAAGTTTCTCTGTATCATTAACAGGAACAATGTAGCCAAATTCTTCATTGTTGGTTATATCTCTTGCACCATCTACATCCGTTGATATTAAATAACATCCATTTGATATTGCCTGCGAAAACACATTAGCACAAGCTTCACTAGGTGAGGTTAAACAAAATACCTTAGCACTTTTATATTTTTCTTTAAGTTCCTTCTTATCTAATACTCCAATTAGCCTTACTCTTTCTTTTAGCTTAGAATTATTAAGATAGTACTGCTCCATATAGGATAAAAAATTATTTTCTACATTTCCTACTAATTCAATACTCCAATCTTCAATTTCATCCTCTATCTTAGAAAAGGCCTCTAAAAGAATATGATTTGCTTTTTCTGGTGAACCTACTCTCCCTACAAAAAGTATTATATTTTTCTTCTCTTCATAATCAATATAATCATTACTTATAAAATCATAATATCCATTAGGTATATATTTTACATCTAAATTCCATACACTATTGATATATCTTTGCACATTCCTATTTTCTACAGAAATTAGGTCACACTTCTTTAATGTATTTAATATATAATCATTCATATATCCATTAAGATATCCCATAGATTCCATTTTTGCATCTAACTTTACATATACTTTTCCTTCTGGATTAATCTCTTTATATCTATTTATTAAGTCAATATTAAATTGATATACCCATATTAACATTAATACTCCTGACTTTGATATTTCTCTCATGCATTCTTCCATATCTTCACCAACATAAATAGACATGTCTCCTAGATATTTTTTATTAGAAGGGAACTCTCTATATCCACCTGTAGTAATGAAACTAGCATTATAACCAAAGTATTCTTTCATTACATATGGTATTAAACATATATCTTTTGTTAAATGTTGATCTTCTAATTCTGGAAAAAATAAAGATATTTTTTTATCCTCGACACTGGTATACTCTTTTAAATATATATTTTCATATTTATAATAGTCATCAGTTAATTTTCTTTTTGTAAATGTTCCCCATGGCTTTTCTTGTAGTAAGACAACAACTTTATATCTATGACGTTGAAATTCTTTGCATTGAGCCTCATCATAAAAATAATCTCCGTTAAATAAATCCTCTCTCCACTTAATATCATATTGTGTTGCCATAACTACTCCATTTACTGTTTCAACTTCTTCATAATAGTCATTAACTTCTCCTATCAAATCTAAATGTATATTTCCATTTTCTATAATATATTTATTTCTTATATTAACTTTTTCTCCTACGCATACTCCAGAATTTAATGTTAATTTTCTTCCTTCAACTCCTATTATCCCAATTTTATCATCTTTATCAAAAATCTCTACAATATCTTTTATAAGATCTCTATTTATAATAAATGCATTTTCATCAACATAAATTTTATATTTAGCTTTAGACAGCACAATTGCCTTATTATATGCTTCTGCTATGGATTTTGCTTCTGTTATACCCAAAAATTCTAAACTCATTTTTTTTGGCACCTTTAAGTTTTTGAGATAATAAAGGCACTCCTCATATATATTTTTATTTTTAACATATGTTATAACGCAAACACTGTTCTTATCCATACATTATTTCCTTATCCATTATTGCTACTATTGACAATATATGAATAATAACATTAATTGATACATTGTTATTAGTAACACAAATCAAAATATATGAATATTTTAACTTTATATAAATATATTATTGAAAGTTAGGTGAAAATTATGAGTTTTATAAGCTTAATGGACAAATCTCCAAAAAAACCACTAAACATATTAATTTTAAGTTGTAATAATATAAATTTACTATCAGACATAAAAAGTAAATATAAGAATTCAAAAATATATATTATCACTAATGAAAACATTGATGACTCTTTATATAATGATATAAATATTATTGTTGGTAATATAGAAGCAATAACTCTTGATTTTAAAAAGAAATTTTTTGACTATATAATTTTAGATCACGCATTAGAAAACCTAATAGATCCTTGGAATACTTTTCCTAAAATATCAAAATACCTAAAAGAATCCGGCGATCTTATCTGTAGTTTTACAAATGTAATGCATATAAGTATATTAAAAGATCTTTTAAACGGTAATTTTTCTTATATAAACTCTCAATTTTTTAATAAAGATACTATACGATTTTTTACCCTTAAAGAAATAAAAAAACTTCTTTTAGAAAACAATTTTAATGACCCTTATGTAATTAATTATTATACAATAGCACAAGATGAAGATTTAATTGAAAAACTACTATCTATTAATGATTCCAGTTCCAAATTAGACTATTCTACTTATGAGTATTTCATAAAATCTCAAAAACAATTTGATCCATCAAAGTATGATTCTATTGATATGACTAACTTAAAATATAAATTAATGCGAATAGACAATAAATTAGATATAGAAAACAGCATATCTTATATTTCAAATTTTCAATATGAAGATTTAGAAGAATTTACTGAAGACATACTCTATTTAATAAATCATTTCACAATAAACAAAAATTTTGTATTAAGTACATTGAAATCTTCAATAAGAAAATAATATATTATTCACTGTAGTATTTTTTAATTATAAATAACTAATATTATCACTAGAATTTAAAAAAGCTGATTCTCTTTACTTTAAGAAATCAGCCTTTTTACAATACTCATATCATTTACATAGAAAAATTTTATTTTTTATTGAAGTTAACTACTTTTATGAAATAAAAAATTATTAATTTTGTCACATAATTTTATCCAATTCAAACTTTCTTTAGCATACTTTTGAGCTACTATACAATTCTCTTCTAGTAACTTTTCATTTAAACATGTCTCTTTTAATGCTATAGAAAGTCTATCTATATCATAAACAGGAACAATACATCCAAATTCTTCATTATTAGTTATATCCCTTGCGCCATCTACATCTGTTGATATTAAATAACATCCATTTGATATTGCTTGTGAAAATACATTTGCACAAGCTTCACTTGGTGATGTTAAACAAAAAATCTTAGATTGTTTATATTTCTCTTTAAGTTCTTTTTTACCTAAAAAGCCAACTAATCTTACCCGTTCTCTTCTTTTGGGATTATTATAATAATATTCATTGATATATCCCATAAAACCAGGATCTACATTTCCTACTAATTCAATACTCCAATCCTCAATTTCATTTTCTATCCTAGCAAAGGCCTCCAGAAGAATATGATTTGCTTTATCTGGAGATCCTACTCTACCTACAAAAAGTATGACATTTTTCTTTTCTTTATAATTAATATAATCATCACTTACAAACTCATAATATCCATTAGGTATATACTCTACTCTAACACCCCAATTATTATTTATAAATTCTTGACTATTCCTATTTTCAGCAGTAATTAGGTCACATTTTTTTAATGCTCCCATAATATAATTATTCATATTAACATGTAAACTATTTAACCAGTATGAATTTATATCTAATTTAAGATATATTTTGCCATTTTCATTTAATCTTTTATATCTATAAATCAAATCTATAACATCATCATAAATACCAAACATCATAATAACGTCTGAACTTTCTAATTCTCTATCTAAATGTTCATCATTTTCTATTGACGTTATTTTCATATGCCCTAAATACTTATCATTATCAGGAAAGTTTTGTTCTTTTGTATAAGTTAATATACTAGATTCATAACCATAGTATTTCTGCATAACAAAAGGAATTAAGCATATATCCTTAGTAAAAACTTCATTACATATTCCTGATGAGTATAAAACAAACTTTTTCATTATATTTATCTTCTCCTTAATGCTTTCGAATAATAAACTTTACTATATATACTATATGTGTTAGATATATACTCTGATACACAGCAAAAATAAAACGATGGTAGCATGTTAACCATCGTTTTATATAAATTTATGTTTATTTATCTTTTATATGGACATCCATTTGTGGATATGGTATAGATATATTTTCTTCATCAAATCTAATTTTAACTTTTTCTAATAAATTATAATATACTGTCCAGTAATTTTCTGTCTTACACCAAACCTTTACAACAAATCCTACAGCATTATCACCATGTTCAGAAATAGATATAAATGGCTCTGGATCTTTTAAAATAAAGTTTTCAGCATTTATTACATTTTCAATAACCTTCTTAACTTTTAGTACATCTTCTTCATAAGCTGCAGCAAAAGTAAGATCTACCCTTCTTAAATCTTTTGATGTATAATTTGTAACTGTAGTATTGGCTAAGGTACCATTAGGAATCATTATTTCTTTATTATCTGGCGTTAATAAATGAGTATAAAATATTCCTATTCTCTCAACGACTCCAGACTTACCATCTCCCTCAATGAAATCTCCTACATTAAAAGGTCGTATAAGAAGTATTATCACACCTCCACCAAAATTAGACAAACTTCCTTGCAAAGCTAGTCCAACTGCTAATCCAGCTGAAGCTAATAGAGCCGCCAATCCAGCTGTAGCAATACCAACATACTCCATTACCACTATACATAATAGGATTTTTAGCGAAATATTTAAAACTGCATCAAGAAACGAAGCCAAGGTACGATCTACTTCTCTTTTTTCTAAAACTGCATTCATTATTTTTAGTAACTTCTTTACTAACTTCCATCCAACAATCAGAATTATAATCCCTATTACTAGTTTAATTCCCTTTGTAGATGCCCAATGAATTAAGTTTTCTACAATTTTTTCTACATTTATCATCTTACACTTCTCCTCTCTTAAGCATCTACATTATATACAATATTTTATTTTAAATCAAATTATAAATACATGCTATACATAAATAAAACATTTTGTATAGCATGTATTTATTCTTATTAATTTATCCTTGTGATAACTCATTTTTTACTTTAGTAACTTCTGTTTCTGTGGCTTGTTGCGCAGGAATATAATACCCCTTTTCTTTTGCTTTTTTAAATAGAGCATATTGTCTTATTTCATCTTGATTTCTCATTAGCTGAATAGTTTGACGTAACTCTTCATTCTCTGTTTGTGCTATTATACCTCCATACCCTGCTAAACTGGCATTTAATCCAGCAAGATAATCATTTATCATCTCTTTTTCTTGCATATGTATTTCCTCCTAATTTAAAAATGACATTAATTTATCTTTACTGATTTTAGCATCTTCAGCATCTTTTTGTAACATTTGCTTTAATTCAGCATCTGTACATTGACTAGAATAAAATTGCAACTTTTTTTCAATAGTACAATGAGCACCTATTAAATGTCTCAAATTTTGTAATTCCAATTGATTTAAATTTGCCATATAATAAATCAACTCCTTTATTTTATCTCTATATTACTATTATTTATTAATAGAGATAAAAATATTCTATGTCATTTTATATAAAAAACTATCACAATTAAGAGTGCTATTATTACTTTTAAATTATTGTTATTCTTAATAATTTACTTAATTCTAATGCCTGAAGAGCAGTAACCTTAACTCCAGCAACATCATTTATCTCACTATCTATGCCATCAATATTACAAGTAGTCAAATCAACGTTATATAAAGATGTTTTATTAAAGTATGTGTTGCTTAAATTAGTTTTTATAAAATAAACATTCTTTATATACACTTGTTGAAATACTGCTTCTTGAAAATTACAAAGGTTAAATTCTACCTTTTTTAATTCTCCAAATGAAAAGTTACTATATTTACCTATACATTCATCAAAAACTACATCTTTTAAATGACTATCATCAAATTTGGCACCTACAAGCTTACAATTTATAAATTCTACTCTTTGTATTGAACTATTGCTAAAATCTATATTTGATAAATCACAGTTTTCAAATCTTGTATCCGTCAAATCTATATTTTTTAAATTACAATTAACAAATCTTGTGTTTCTAAATATACATGAGTCAATAAGAATACCTTTATCCTCTTTTTCTCCTATTTCAATATTATCTACAATTTTATCCTTTATTTTATATGATAAAAATATATCCTCATAATAATCTTCGATGCTCTCTAGTTCATTTATATATTTGGGTTTTTGTATTTTTACCTCTTTATTCATATACTATTTAATATATTGATTAATATATTAAATCTTTCACCTCTTTTATCTCTTTAATTAACAAACATTCTTACAATATATTAACATATATCTATGAATATATCCTCACTTTTAACATTTATTTCATACAAATATATATTTAATTAACCACTTTAAAAAATAAGTCTATTTTTGTTAGAAATTATTCAAATTTATTACATTTTATGTTATAATATTGTATTATATTGTAGAATGCAATTTCAATTTGTTGATTATGATAGAAGGAGGCTCAAATGAAAGAAATTAGAATTTTTAGTAATTTAGATAAATTGCAATTATCTCAAGAAGTTAATGATTTTATTTGTAACAATAAAATTAAAATTCATAGTTTACAATACGACACTACAACAATAAACTTTATCACTAAATCAATACAATATTCTGTAATGGTTGTTTTTGAAAAAAGCGAATCTACGGTGTAAAGTATGAATAAAAAGAAAATAGTTCTTTTATCAATAGTATTAATATTAACAACCATTATTTCTATCATACTATACAATATACCTTTAGACTCTTCCATTAATAATGCAAAAAAAATTTTAAGTAATACAAATAAAAGTAAAGATGAAGTAGATATTAATGAAATTATTTTAAATGAATATTTCGGCAACTTAGAAATAGCTATATCCTCTAAAATTTCAGAATACGGTGATAGTATAGGATTAACTTTTTATGATATAAAAACTAAACGTACAATATCTTTTAATGGTGATAAAACCTTTATTGCTGCAAGTACTAGTAAAGTTCCTTTAAATATGCTTCTTCTTAACAAAGTAGCATCCGGTGAGATAAAGGAAGATACTACCGTCAAATACACTGATGAAGATTACGAAGGAGGTGCTGGTATACTCCAAAGTCAAGATTTATCGTCACCAATAGATATATTTACTCTATCTAAATATTCCATTATTTATTCAGATAATATAGCAACTAAAATGATTTCAAATCTTATGGGAGGTAAAGATATAGTTTACAAGCAATACGATGATATCCTTGGATATGAAGCCGATCACACTGATAATGCTATTACCGCTAACGATGCTGCTCAATATCTTAAGGTTCTTTACTTCAATAAAGATGATAACCCTTATTATGATTCTCTACTTAATAATATGAAAAATACTGTATATCACGATAGAATAGATAAGTATATTGATCAATCATTAGTAGCTCATAAAATTGGAGATTACGAAACTTATGTTAATGATATCGCCATTGTATATGCAAATGCTCCATATATACTTACTATCTATACCAATAATGTAGTAAACGCTAAGGAAATTATTGCTGAAACTTCTCAAATAATATTTGATTATCAAAATAATCGTGAATTTTAATATAAAAAAGGCTGTGAACCAAAATATTACACAGCCTTTTTTTTATGGAAAAGTTTATTTTTTATATTTTATACATTTAATAAGTGTAGCTATATTTTCGCAAGTCTTTTCTACATTATACTTTCCACATTTCAAAGCATCTTCCATAGATGTAACCTCTGACAATATACTAAACATCGATAACTTAGAGTAGTTATAAAATTTATTGACTTCATAATTAACTTTTCCACCTAGCGCAATAACAGGTATGTCGTATTTTCTAGCAATATTAATAATTCCTGTTATAGTTTTACCTTCTTTTGTTTGAAAATCAATACTTCCTTCACCAGTAAATACATAGTCTGAATCTTTAATTTTTTCATCTAATCTACTGTATTTCATTATAATATCTACTCCACTTTTAAAACTACCATTACAAAATCCCAATAAAGCTGATGCTGCACCACCACCTGCACCAGCACCCTTAATATTTTCTATCTCAATACCTAAGGTGTTTCTTACTATAGCACTATAATGTTTTAAATTATTATCCAAAATTCTTACCATCGATTCTGTTGCACCTTTTTGTGGTCCAAAAACATAACTAGCTCCATTCACGCCAGTTAATGTATTTTTTACATCACATGCAACTTCTAAATTAACATCTAATATTCTTCTATCAAAATTACTATCATCAATTTTTGAAATTTTTCCAACTTCTCCGCCACCATATGAAATTTCTTTTCCTTTTTGATCTAAAAAACTCATCCCCATAGCCTGCAATATACCTACCCCAGCATCATTTGTAATACTTCCACCTATCCCTATAATGATGTTTTTAACACCAATATCTAATGCTTTTACTAATAATTCTCCAGTACCATAAGATGTCGTTATAAGCGGATTTCTATCTTTTCTATCTACTAGCTGTAATCCGCTAGCTTCTGCCATCTCAATAACTGCTGTTTCTCCATCCCCTAATATCCCAAATCTACTCTCTATTTTTTTGCCTAGAGGTCCTATAACATATGTCTTTACTATTTTACCATTAGTTATATTAATTAATGTTTCTAAAGTGCCTTCCCCTCCATCTGCCATTGGCACATGTATGCATTGAGCATCTCTAATTATATTCTTTATTCCTTTCTCCATTGATATACATACTTCTTTAGCCGTCATACATTCCTTAAATGAATCAGGTGCTAATATAAACTTCATATTCGTATTCTCCTTAAAAAAATATCCCATTAAGTAGATTTTATACTAGTTGTATAAACTATACTACCTAACAGGATATTTTTATTTAATATTTTTTATTTCTATTTCTTTTTCTTTTTCATTTTATTATTTACAAATAATCCGACACCTGCTCCAATTACCACTATAACTGCTACTCCTATTCCTACATCTCCAGTGCTTATTCCATTTTGTATTTCATCTGCTTCTTCTTCTTCAACTTCTTCTGAATCTGCAGCTTCTTCTTCATCTACAAAATCTTGTTCAGCTTTTGTTCCTTCTTCTATCTCTTCTTCTGGTAACTTATCTTCTTCCTCAATTACTATCTTTTCTTTCTCATTTAAGATTGCTCCTAAATCTACTTTATTTACTTCATCAGTTACTTCAAACTTTTCTTTATACTCAGGAGTTAAATATCCACTTGGCGCTTTAGTTTCTTCTAGTATATATGTTCCTGCTTCGTTTAATGTTGATGATACTATTCCTTTTTTATCACTAGTTATTGTATCTATCAATTTAGCCTTTCCATCTGTAACTTTATATAGTTTAAATTCAGCTCCAGCAAGAACTGTATTCTTATCTATAGAATCCACTTTTGTTGCAGTGAAACTATATTCTATCTTTTCTTTCTCTTTTTCCTTATTCTCTATCTTACCTAAATTAACAACATTTTTATCATCAGTTACTTCAAATGTCTTTTTAAAGTTTGGTTCTTCATATCCTTCAGGTGCTTTCACTTCTTCTAATACATATGTTCCTGCTTCATCTAAAGTTGATGTTATAGTACCATCATTACCACTTATAAGATCTTTTATAAATACTTCTTTTTTATCTACAACTTTATATAGCTTAAACTCAGCTCCAGGTAAAACCTTAGTCTTATCATTTGAATCTACCTTTGTTGCTGTAAAACTATATTCTTTTTTAACTACTACTTCTTTAATATTTTCTATATTTCCAAGATCAACTATATTATTATCTTCAGTTATTTCAAATTTTTCTTTATAAGTTGGAGTTACATAACCTGTTGGAGCCTTAACTTCTTCTAATACATATGTTCCAACTCCATCTACCTTAGAAGTTATAACCCCTGTATCTGTTGTAGTTATTGTATCAATAAGTTCTGACTTATTATTAGTTATCTTATATAGCTTAAATTCTGCCCCCGCTAATGGCTTATTAGTCTCTCCATCTACTTTAGTGGCTGTAAAACTATATTCTTTCTTTTTATTTAAAATCTTTCCTAAATTAACTTGATTATTTGTATCGCTAACAACAAATTGCTCTTTATATTGTGGTGTAACATATCCTGTTGGTGCTTTAACCTCTTCTAATATATATGTTCCAGCACTATCAAGTTTTGATGAAATAACTCCATCATTACCGCTTATAAGATCTTTTATAAATTCTGCTTTTCCATTATTAACTTTATATAGCTTAAATTCTGCACCAGCTAATTTTTTAGTATTATCTACTGAATCTACTTTTTCTGCTGTAAAACCATATTCTATCTTTTCTTCTTCTTTTTCCACTTCTACTTCATTTGTTGTACGATCATTTACAACAGCAATATTACTTATAGTTTCTCCACCTTTAACATTTTTGAAGCTTACTTTTATTTTTATTCTAGAATAAACCATTCTGCCTTCTTCTTCTGTAGTAAATCCATGTATATCCTGTTTGTTTACTACACTTACAGTGTTTGTATTCTTATCATAGTTTACATCAAATAATCCAGCTTCATCTTCAAAACCTAAATATTCAAGTCTTGGATCTAACTTATCTTTAATATTTAATGTTCCTTTCTTAATAGCACCATTAGCCCATGTTTTTATAGTATAAGTAACATTTTGATCATCTGAATTATTAGTTACTATTGATTTATCAGCTTCTTTTATAGCATTCAATCCAAAACTATCTACATATTGATCTAATGTATGTGATGCTTCTCTACTATATTCCTCTGCATCCATTGTAGCACTATTTGCATATGAATCTAATTGCTCAACTATCTTACATGAATATGTTATTTCATACTTACTTGCTACTTTAGCTATATTAATACTGAAGTTTCTTCCACTAGCTACTATGTTACCTTTTAAATCATCAGTTACATCAATACCTTTAGTAAGATTTTTTATCTTAATACTTGATGGCACTATTTCCATTCCCTCTGGTACAGCATCTTTAAATTTTACATTACTTAATTCATTTTCCTCTGGATTAAGAATTACTTTATAATTAGCTAAAGTACCTATTGGTAATGGACTATTTTTTACATCACTAATACTAACTAATTCTTTTGTTATACCTACTATATTTGCTATATCAACATCTAATTTAGTACTTGATTCATACTCTTTATTTGTTGTAACTACTGCTAAATTCTTATATCCATCTTTAATATATTTTTTTATATTTGTATTATATTCAATTTTATATCTAGCATTTGTTACATCTTTAATAACAATTTTTAACTTGTCTTGATTTCCATCTTCAGAAACCGTAATTGTATAATCCTTACCCTCTGTAAGTCCAACCCATTCACCATTTTCTAATTGTTTAGTAACTGGTATATAATATTTATTTAGCTCCATACCTTCTGGTATTGTATCTTCAAAAACAGCTTTTCCTGTTAAATTAAGTCCATTATTAACCATAACTAAATAATTAATATTCTTATTTATAACCTCATTAATACCATTAGGCTTTAATGATAAATTATTTACTAATAATCCATCATCCGCTTTAATAAACTTACTAATATTATCGTCAAAATTTATATCAGACTCTTCTGTTACTACAGCACTAGAACTATCTCCTTTTGTATTAGCCTTATAAGTAAATGTAGCTGTATTTTCAAATCTTCCTTTTAGGTCAGTTATTCTTGTCTTATACTCTACAATATACTTATCAGATATTTCACCAAAATTAATTATTAACTTATTATTTTCATAACTAACTTGGAATTTATCTGTAACATCTACATTACTATATTTTCCTTGCTTATATATCTTTACAGATCCTTCTGCCAACTTCATACCATCTGGAATCACATCAGTTAATGTAGCATCTTCTTTGTAAAGACTCTTTTGATTTAATTTTATCTTATAAGCAATTTCTTTTCCTATAGTATTTATTAACCAGTTGTCTCTCTTGATAGTTATTTCTTTTGCTTCTTTCCATCCATCTTGTAACACATACTTTTCTATAGGGTTATCTTCTGAATCAGCATTTTTACTTGGAATTACAGTTACTGAATCTTTTTCCACTTCACTACTATTAAATTTAAGTTCTGCATCATTAGTATACTGTTCCTTAAGATTAATAATTTGTGCAGTATATTCTACCTTATATCTATCACTTATAGTTCCAAATGTTACTTTTAATAAATTATCTCCTGTTACTGTTTTAAATTCTTCAGTAACATCTTTATATACATCATCACCTAAGTCTTTATATATTTTTACTGTATCCTCTAATAACATCATTCCTTCTGGAATTGTATCAGTTAAAGTAGTATTTTTCTTATTCTCTAATCTACTGTTTACCCAAATTCTATACTCTACTTTTGTTCCTATTCCAATTGCATCATTATTTAAATATTCCTTTATAGGTCCTTGTTGTTCTCCCCATTGTAGTACTACTTTATCTAATGACTTATCAATTGGTTTAGGATTTCCTCCTGGTTTTACAACGACTGAAGATTCTTCCTTATCTTTTCCATAAGTAAGTATTGCTGTATTCTTATAACTATCCTCTTTTTCTACTATCTTAGTTTTATATTCTACTTTATATCTTTCTTTAATAGTTCCAAAATCTATAACTAACTTATTCTTACTTGATGAAGCCTTTACTTTACTTAAAAATTCTTCATCCATATTAACCCAATTATATCTGCTTGTTTCTTTCTTTATTACTATTGAGTTTAAATCTAATTCCATTCCATCAGGAATACTATCAGTTAATTTTGCATCCTCTTTCTTTTCTAATTTATCATTAACCAATATGCTATAATCAACTGTTTGTCCAACTACTTCTCCTGTTGTTTCATTTGGTTTTACAACAGCAGTATTACTTTGTCCATTAGCTTGTTTTAACAAATCATTATTCCCTGGAACAGAATAATTAGGAGTTAATGTTGTTTTATCAGAATCATTTCCTCCATCCCAAGTTAAATTTGCTATGTTTTCATATTTTTCTTTATCTTCTGTTATTTTTATATCATATTCAACTGTATACTTATGAGCTATATCTTCAAATTCAATTTCTAAATTACCTTTTGATGTAATATTTTTAGATTGACTATAAAATTCCTTAGTTACATCTACTTTATTTCCTTTTACATATTTGTAAACTTTCACTGAATCCTTTATAATCTCAGTTCCTTCTGGAATCTCATCTTTTAATACTACGTCAGATTTCTCTTCATATTGTCCATATTTTCCTTCTTTATCATTAATCTTAATTGTATGATGATACTTTTGACCTTTTACTGATCCATTTTCATCAGGAGTTATTGTTAAAGCATTTGGAGTATAATATGGATTATCCATTGTATTAACAGTTTTTACAACATTGCTATCTCCTGGTTTATCTACTATTTCAGGAGTAGCTGTAACAGAATCTTCAGCATCTTTTTTATTACTTGATGTAACCTTAGCTGAATTTACATATTTTGCTCTTCCTTCTTCCACTTTAGTTTTATAAGTTATTACATATGTATTACTTATATCACCAAGATCTATTGATAAAATATTATTTTTTACCTTTGGATCACATTTTACTTCTTTCCCTGTACCATCTTCAGATAATTTCTCTAATTTTACTGAATCTTCAATTAAAGTCATTCCTGTAGGTATTGCATCTTCAAAGGCAGCATCTTTTAATGAAGTAGCCTTTTCATTAATTAATACACTATAGTCTACTTCTTCACCTACAACTATACCTTCTTCATTTGATAAAATTGTATAATTTGGTTTTGTACCCGGTTGATTAGTTATTTTCTTACTTATTAATGTTCCTGTAGTGTCTTGAGGAACTAAATTTATGTTAATATCTATTTTCTCTCCTGCTATATCTATAGATATCTTCTTTTCTTCTTCTTTCTCTATAGATCCTACTGTGGCAGACATACCTAATTCACCACGTATTGCAGTATCTATTTGATTACCACAAATTAATGTCACTATTTTACTTCCATTTGACTCACTTATATTCATATCTTTAAAATGATGTTCAGGATAAGATGGAATTATATCTTTAAACACTTCAGGTAGCTTAAATATAAATTCATCTCCATCATTAGGTTTCTGGTCCTTCGTAGCATAATCTAAATGAAATTCTACAGTTTGTCCTTCCTTTAACTCAACTTTCGAATTGATATCTACTTCTTTACCATCAACTTTCATTACTAATATTGAATCTAAAGATTCAGCTAGAACTACTTCTGCAGGTATAATATTTAGAATCATTGTCATCATAAATACTATACTAACAAACCCCGCTATTACCTTTTTCATAAACTTTCCCCCTATTAATTATGATATTACACCAAATGAGTCTTAAATTTCATGTTGTAATTGGAAAATACGTCGTCATATTTTTTTCTCATTTTACATAATGCAACACATAACTCATCCAAATAGAATTATAAATTTTACAATTTACTTTTTCTTAAATTATATTAATTTTTTAGGAGAATGTCTCTATTTTTGTCGTAAATGTATAGTTTTTTGTCGTAACGTATTGAAGTATCGTCGTAAAAGGCTGTTTTTTATTCTTAAACGTAATAAAAAATCAATTTTGTTACTCCATGTAAAACAGCATTATAATTTCAATTGTAAAATAAATCTCAATGATATCTATAATTCAAAGAGATATTACCCGAAGAGTTTGTTAGCTTTTCTCATTAAGTTTGATGGATAAAAAGTAAAGCACAAAGAACAAGGTATAGATGAAATTTTAAGTGTTAAGTTGAATATTATAAGTTATACTATTTCTTTTACTTAGATTATAGTTAATATAAAAGTCGTTAAAGAAAGCTTATGAAGGTTGCACTTTCATGAATCGTAGATTACGAATTATACTATAGTTTTTGTATTTATAATAAATATTAAAGCACTTTGCCGTCCGCGGGACTATAATAAAATTCTTCCCAAATAAGAATTTTCACCTTATTTTTGCCCTGTTCCTTCTAACCTGTGCCATGATAAAATGAACTATCTCTCACGAAAATTCATTGGTTATTACGACAACCCCCACCTTAATTACAAATTATGAATAAAAAAAGGCTCTCGCCTACAAACTTTCATTTGTTATTGCGAGAGCCTCGTTTTCTATTTATTCATTGCAGTTTCTATAGCTGTTTTATCAAATCCTACAATTATTTCTCCATCTATATCAATAACTGGTACAGTCCTTTGCCCTGATACCTTCATTACCTCTTCTCTATCCTCATGAGCATCTGCCACGTTTATTTCTGTATATTCCCATCCTTTCATATCAAAGAATTTTTTTGCCTTTATACATGCTGGACACCAAGATGTAGAATAAATTTTTATCATATGTAAATCTCCTTTAATTTTAATTTAGTTATATTTAAATATAACAATGTAAAATTAAATTGTCAATTTAATAAACTATTATAGTAATTCTTTTTCATAAATAAGTAAATCTAATATTCTATCAAACTTTTTACCAACATTCTTCATATGAGCACACTTGTAAAATCCCGCTTTTTCAAACAATTTTACACTTTTATAATTTTCACCACATATAAGAGATAAAAGTGTTCTTATTCCTTTCTTCCTAGCAACTTCTTCAATAAATTCTAATGCTATATATCCTATGCCTTTACTAGTTACATTATTATCTAAATAAATAGTTACCTCTGCACTTATTCTAAATGCCTCCCTTTTACTATATGGAGCTAGCAGTACATATCCTATGATCTTATTCCCATCCATTATTACAAAACTCTCATATAGATTATCTTCACTGAACAATATCTTCTTCATTTCATCATCAGAAATTTTATTAATATGAAAAGTAGCAGTAGAATTTTCTATATAATATGTATATATATTTTTTAATCTATGTAAATCTTCTAATTTTACACTTCTAAATTGAATATCATTCATAATCTATTCCACCTTACAAAGCAATTCTATGAAAATTATATAAAATTTATTACTCATCATCAACAATATTTTATTCCATAAAAAATGATGCACAATAAATTAAATTATCATTGTGCATCAAACCTATTTTTATAATGAATTAAGTAAGAAGTAATATATTCACTATTTTCACTAACCTATACAGCTTTCTCCATTATATAATCATCCATTATATACCCAGAACCTATATTTGTTACTTTCTCTGCTGTCTTAACAAATCCCATCTTCTCATAAATTTCTATAGATTTACAATTTTTCTTATTCACATTCAACCATATTTTTTCTAGTCCATCTCTATCACATATATGCAATAAATGCTTTATAGCAATCTCAGCTATACCATTGTTACGATACTCTTTCTCAACATATAATTTACTAAGATATATTTGATTTCCTTCTTTTTTAAAAGCTATATATCCAACATTGGATCCTTTAAAATTTAATATACAATATTTATAACCATCATTTTTTATTTGTCTTTTTATAGCATCACGAGATTGAAATTTACTAACCATATATTCAATTTGTTCTTTTTCAATTATAGATATATAATGTTCATTCCAAACATTTGTTGCTATATCTTCCACCTTCTTTATTTCATCTTCTGTACATACATATAAAATTCTAATATTCCTCATAATTTATCCCCCTTTAAACAAATGAAAACATTTACTTATTACTATTATACATATCTTTCAGTGAAAATTACAAGAACTAATTTCAATTTATTCATTTTCTTTACATTTTGTTAATATATCATTGAGAATTTATATTATTTATACTTTTCTACATAAAAATCTATTTTTTTACAAAATATTGTACCATTTTATGTATTTTTATATATAATATATAGTGTGAGTTTATATTTTCAAAATGGAGGATCAAAATGGCATTCGATAAACAAGATTTATTACAATTAGAAAAAACAAAAGAATATCCATATGATAACAATGAAATTACTGACTCTAATGGATATATACTTGATGTTGCACATAACCACATTATATTTCCCATTGGAAACAAAAAAGTTCTCTTACACCCTTTTACTAAAGAATATCTATACTTTGAAATGTATTATGATAAATTAGCAGATGATGCTAAAAACCTCCTTATGAACAGCTACAATAAAGATTATACAGATATTTTAGGATTAATAAATTTTTGCGAAAATAGTATAATGCCTTTCATTAATGATGCTATTAAGACAGCTGAAATTTTTGGTAAAAACTTTAAATATAATAATTTTTATGATTGTATAATGCCTGTTATAAAAGAAAATTGCACATCATTCTTAACAGAAATACTTGAATTAAAGGATAAATATCTAGAAGTAGAAAAGGCTACCAAAAATATAATAGATTTGGATAAATTTAAAAAATTAAATCTTTTACAACAAAGATTTAATAGTTTAACTAATACTCTTAAAAATAGCTTAAATAATGGAACAATAACTACTGTTACAAAAAAAGCTATTTCACGTAGAATGAATAATGTAGCTATAGCTATAGATAATATAAAAACAGTAACTCAAGGTGAATGGGAATTAAAGAAACTCTACTCAAATCCAGATTTTATAAATAATTTATGTGATAATATATCTCAAGATATTTTGAACTTTAAATTAGCAATTAGAAAAGTATCTTTTGAAATATACGGAGAAAAAATCCCTTGCCTTTTTAATGAAAATAATAAAAAACATTCAATTGAAATATATAAAAATTTAAAAAATGATTATTATACTGAAAATATTATTTTAGATAAGATAGTGGAAATGCTTATTGAATACCCACTAAACGAAGATTATTATACTTTGGCTATGATTCATAGTCTTGATGGAATATACAATCTAAAAAATTATGCTGAATATTTCTTTATAGACTATCATAAAGCTCGAGAAAAAGCATTAATAAAAATTAATTATAATAATGAAATTTTTTCTATTTATGAAAACGCTGCTAAAATTTTTGAAAAAGACCTTAAAAATAATGTCTTTTACAACGAATTAAAATTCAAGTTCAGTAAACATTTATTTAAAAATATTAAATCTTCTTTAGATTTTCACCCATTTAACAATACTTTTTATATATATGAATCAATAACTGACAGTATAAAAGAAAAAGTTTTTCAGGCATTTGAAAACTTTGCATATTTTAATAGTGATATTCCACTAATACTTTATGAAGAAAATTCAAATTGTCAAATATTAGAAGGATTGTTGATATCAACAGAATATATATATTTTACTAATAATTATAAAGAGAACATAGCAATGAATATTATGAATATCACCAATATAAAGATAGATAACAATGAAATATACTTCAACAATGAAAGTACTGTTATCTCAATGATTCCAGTAAATGAAAGAGATTTATTTCTGCAATTTGTAGAATATATTATTTATATGATAAAATATATAAAATTGTATAACGGATATAATCTAAAAGATATACTTAATTTAAGATATCAATATTTAGGTAATGGCAATAATCTAAATCCTTGTTTTGGTGAAACAACATTAATATTAGAAAATAAATTATTTAAGAACAGATTATATCATAAGATAAAAGGATCTTTGACTGGAAATTTAAATAAAGATCTAGAAGCAATTATATCTACATTTAATTCAAATAAACTAATAAAAATGTTTCCATCAATTGACGATTCCAATAAAATCAAACTTGAAAATGCTATTAACTGTTACGCTAATATAAAAGATGAAATTCCTCTAATTCTTTATGACAGCACTGCATTTAATACTGGAAAAGATGGATTTGTCGTTACTAATAAAGCCTTATACTACAAACCTTTTATGAAAAACTTTATAAAAATCGATATAAACTCAATAAATAAAATAAGCTTTATTAATGATAAATTATTAGTTAATGATATAGAAATAGAATATAACTCTATTCCTATAAGTGATAGATTTAATTTTAAAAACTCATTAGAATTATTGCTTTATAGATTGCGTATTGAAATTGGAATAGATCCTCATGTACGAAAACCACTTATAAATCAATTAAAATTGAACAAGTTATTTAATTATGATATTGATAGCTCTTACAAATTCGAAATTGATTATACTAAATCTATAGACTTAAATATATCAAAACTTCTTAATGATATTTGTAATACTAAAATTCGTGCCATGATATTTACTTTTAATGAAAATGAACATAGCAAAAAGAAATTTGCTGCTGCCACTGAATTATATATAGATGATAGCATCGAAGAACAAGGATATTTTTTATTTGATAATATCAAATTGAATGGTTCTAGAGAAAACATCTTTTTAACTAATAAAGCGATATATTGGAAGAACCCATGGTCAAGTTGTAACTTTATTTTTTATAAAGATATTAATTCTTTTGATGTAGATGAAAAAAACATTATTATTAATGAAAATCCTATATCGATAACTAGCATACCTAGCCACTTTCATGAAGACTTTAAAGATATATTAATATCCGTTATTAACATAATAAAAGCTATGACTCTAGTATAAACTAAATAGTAAATTTAAAATGAGCTGTTACACGAAGAGTGTGGCAGCTTTCTTCAGTAAGTTTGCTATAACAAAACTCAAGACACAAGTAGATGACGCCAGAAATTTTCACTTACTCTCTGTGCTTTCTATACGTGCCATAATAAAAGAAGCCATCGCTCACGAAAATTCATTCGTTCTTGCGACAGCCCCCAACCTTTTACTCTTCATAAATGCTTTTTAATAAATCTATCTCTTTTGCATAACCATCTAACTCATTAGGTGTTTCTAAAAAAAATGGAAGATGCTTTAATTTAGGATGATTTATTATATTCTTTACTGCATCAATTCCTATAAATCCAGCTCCAATTTTTTCATGTCTATCTTTATGACTTTTAAAAGGATTCTTACTATCATTTAAATGAATTGCATATAATCTATCTAATCCAATTATTTTATCAAATTCTTCCAAAACCTTATCTAAATCATTAACAATATCATATCCAGCATCATATATATGACATGTATCTAAACATACTCCCATATGATTTTTCAATTCTACTCTATTGATTATTTCGGCTATTTCTTCAAAATTTCTTCCTACTTCAGTTCCTTTTCCAGCCATAGTTTCTAATAATACTTTTGTAGTTTGATTTGGCATTAAAACTTCATTAAGCATATCTACTATATAACTAATTCCTACATCTACCCCTTGCTTAACATGAGATCCTGGATGAAAATTATATAGATTATTTGGTAAATACTCCATTCTTTTTAAATCATCCGCCATCATTTCAATAGCAAATCTTCTAGTGTTTTCATCAGCTGAACATCCATTTAATGTATATGGTGCATGAGCTAATATTTTTGCAAAATTATTTTCATTTATTATCTTAATAAGACCTTGTATATCTTTCTCTTCTATCGCTTTCGCCTTACCACCTCTAGGATTGCGTGTAAAAAATTGAAAAGTATTGGCCCCTATTTCTAGAGCCTCTTTTCCCATGTTCGTAAATCCCTTAGTAGTTGATAAATGACATCCTATTTTTAGCATTTTATCCTCCTATAATACTAATTGTTCCTTTGTATATAAAATGATACTACAAAAATAATATCACATACAATAGATATTTTATAATAATTATTATCCATTTAATATAACATTTTTTTATAGGATTAATTAGAAGTTAGATCTGCAAATTCAGCATTTATAACTTTTGCAACTTCTAACGCATTAGCCTCTATTTGCATGCCTATCTTTCCACCACTAAAAATTATTGTATCAAATTCTGTTGCTGAATTATCAATAAAGGTTTTATATTGCTTTTTCATTGCTAAAGGAGAACAGCCACCTCTTATATACCCTGTATATCTATTTATATCTTTCACATGTAACATTTCTATTTTCTTTTCAGATGAAATTAGAGCTGCCTTTTTTAAATTTAACTCATTATTCACTGGTATTACAAACACATATAATTCCTTCGAGGTTCCTTGTGACACTAAAGTTTTAAACACTTGCTTAGGATTTTGATTTAATTTGTTCGCCACCGCAATACCATCTATATGTCCATCATCACTCTTATATTGATGAACATCATACTTTATTTTATTCTTATCTAAAAACCTCATGGCATTAGTTTTTTGCATCTTACACCCTCCTTTAATAAAAAGAGGCTATTACAATAACAAATAAGAATTTGTGAACGATAGCCTCTTTTTAATTCACATAACAGCCCTTTTTTATAAGCTTTACTCTATTTCCTTAAATCCTTCTCCTAGAACTTCATGGGACTCTCTAACACTTATAAATGCCTTATGATCAATATCTTTTATATATCTTTTTAATTTAATAAATTCATTTCTACTTAAAATAGCATAAATTACATTTATATCTTTCCCTGAATAACAACCAGTTCCTTTTAAATATGTACAACCTCTTGAAAGATCATTAATAATAAAATCTTTCACTTCATTTTCCTTTTTAGTCATTACAATAATCTCTTTTGAAGTATTAAAACCATCTATAAATCTATCAATTGTTATACCTAATATTATCACACTTAACATAGAATAAAATCCTATATCCAATCCAAATACTATTGCTGCAAAAAAAGTAATTATAATGTCTATAATTAACAATGATATTCCAATATTAATATGTAAAAATTTATTCATGACTTTAGCTAATATATCTGTTCCTCCTGTGGAAGAATTGTTATTAAACACAATAGCCATTCCAAAAGCGGAAATTATCGTTCCAAAGATTGTCGCTATTATTAGATCTGAAGTAATAGCGAAAGGATTTAAAAACTCTTCTATTATCCACATCACTACAGATAACTCTATAGTAGCAAATATGCTTTTTTTACCAAAATTGCCTCCTAAAATTACAAATGCCACTGCAAACAATAATAAATTAATTATTAATGTTAGTATTCCTACTCCAATATACGGAAATAAATAATTTAAAACTATGGCTAATCCTGTAACTCCACCAGCCGCTAAATTATTAGGTGCAAAAAAATATTCTATTGATATAGCGACTAAGATAATACCAATAGTTATTAAGAAGTATTCTTTTAAATTTTTCTTTGTCATTTTATCTACTCTCCTGAATATAATTCTAGCTTGTTATAATTACATTATAACATATTATCTTCTTAATTATACCAATCTATCCTAATGATAACTATAATTAAAGAGGGCTATTGATTTAATCACATAACCCTCTTATAAAAAATATCACTATAAAATTATTTTTTTTCTAAAAAAATCTTTCTCGTAACAAAATTCCACACCATTACTACTGCTGTTGCAAATAATTTAACAATAGCATAGAATATTCCTAATTTATCTACCATCAACCACATTATTATTTGATTAATACCTAATCCTATAACACTAAGTATAACAAAAATAATAAATTCCTTTTCTCTACTCATATCGTCACGACCAACGAATACATATTTCATGCTGCATATGTAATTGAATATAACTGATATAGTAAATGAAATTCCAGAAGAAATTAAGTAATTTACATTAAATACTTCTGTAAGTAAAATCATAATTCCGTAATCAATAACAAAAGCTAATGCTCCTATAATTCCAAATTTAAATATTTGATCAATAAGTTTTTTCATAAATTGTTACTCCATTCATAAATTAAAGTCATATTGCAAATTCTTTAATTTATCATATTACATTTTATCACTTTAATCAATATATAATAGCCATCAACATAAATTCTCACCATTAACTAAATCCCTAATTTGCACCTCTTTGGATTACATTCTTTATATGGACTTTGTACACTTTTACTACATGAAACAGAAAACTTGTTAAATATAGCTATATATTTTTCCCTTTCTGCTTCTAATATATCAAACTTACATCCATATTCAAAAAGTCCATCATATAATTCTTTTTTCCAGACTACCAATGCTGGCACTAAATGATCTTCTTCATATATAGAAAAATCTATTCCAAGAGTTATTGTATTATTTATCGGTATATCTAATCTAGATTTAAATTTTACTCCACCAGCACCAATATCTTCAATACATATAGGTGTATAACCTTTGCTAACTTCTTTACCATTAACATATAGTATAGTTAACTTACTACACATTGGTATATCTAAATTTACTCTAAAGAAACTCCTTCTATTTTCACAATCCTTCTTAGCCACCAAATATATTTACCCACTTTCCTTTAATTTTTTCTAATTTATAATAAAATGAGCTATAAATTATCTCATAATACTATATTATATAATATCTGTATTATTTTTTCACTATTTTAATTAAAATAATTTGTTTTATTGTCTCAATTGTAAGTTCTTTACATTGTATTAACATACATTATCTATTCATATAATTACTATAACTGTTCCCATTAATATTCCTCCTTTGAATTTACTGTAATCAGTATAGCATGGTAAGAATTATGATAGTGTTAGGAAATTTTATAAGAATGTTAAGATTGTATAAAGATATTTATATATAAAAAAACTATCGCAAAAACGAATGAAATTCATTTTTGCGATAGCATTTTAAATTCACATTTACATAGTTATTTTATAATAATTATTTACTTATTTTTTTTACTTATTACTTCATCTATAATTCCATATTTTTTTGCTTCTTCAGCATTCATAAAATTGTCTCTATCTGTATCTCTTTCAATTTCTTCAATAGACTTTCCTGTATTCTCAGCTAAAATTTTATTTAATTTTCTTTTATTATTTAATATATAATCAGCCATAATCTTTATATCAGTTGCTTGCCCTTTGCTTCCTCCGGATGGCTGATGAATCATAATTTCAGAATTTAAAAGGGCATATCTCTTTCCCTTTGTTCCACCAGCAAGAAGAAATGCTCCCATACTAGCTGCCAATCCAATACATATAGTTGCTATATTACACTTAACATATTTCATCGTATCATAAATTGCAAATCCTGCTGTTACTGATCCTCCTGGACTATTTATATACAATTGTATGTCTCTATCAGGATCTTCTGACTCTAAAAAAAGTAACTGTGCCACAATCAAAGATGCCATTTCGTCATTTACTTCTCCAGATAAAAAAATAATTCTATCTTTTAATAATCTAGAGTATATATCATAACTTCTTTCTCCACTATTTGTTTGCTCTATTACATTAGGAACTAAACTCATGCTACCATCTCCCCATAACACTTAAACATATTACGTTGTTCCTTCGATTTAATATAATTTAACTCTAAAGGTTTAAATTCACCTATTTTTCTATATATAAGCGGTGAAATACCATAAAAATTAGTAAATGCAAAAGTAAACGATTGTTGTGTCTCATATCCACAATCTAAAGCAATTTCGAATATTGTTTTCTCTGTAGTAACAAGTTTCCTTGCAGCTTCTGTTAATCTTCTTTTTCGAATATATTGATGAATTGTACATCCAACTTTACTTAGAAACATTCTATGCAAATGATATTTTGAATATCCAGCTATTTTGGCTATATCTTCTAAACTTAATTTTTCAGATAAATTTTTTTCAATAAAATCTATGACACCATATATAATTTTTTGATTATCCTCCATATTATAAGCACCTCCTCTTATAATAAGTATATCTCATTTTAAAAAGTATGCTTTAATATAAATTGCTATTTTATACTAAATTAATATCTCTAGAATAATCTACATTATCAAATTTAAATCCAAACATATTATAAAAATCATTCCAATATCCATCTATATCTGCAAAATTATTTATGTTTTCTGAATTAACCTTTTCCCAATATTCCATAACTTGTTCTTGCACATCTTTTCTCATTTCATAATCATCTAAACGAATTCTATTCTTCTCATCTACTATAACATTGCCTTTATTTAACTTTTCACGGAATAACCTGTTCATTTGTTCAATAGATCCTTCATGTATGTTCTTCTCTTTCATAACTTTATATAAAATAGACATATAAAGAGGAACAATTGGAATTGCTGAACTTGCTTGTGTCACTATAGCTTTATTTATAGAAATATATGCTTTAATTCCTTTATCATGAAACTCATTATTAATATCTACTGATGTATTATATAAATCCTTCTTAGCCATGCCAATGGTTCCATTGTAATATACTGGATATGTAAGTTCTGGTCCTATATATGAATAAGCCATAGTAATTGCACCATCTTCTAACACATCTGCATCAGCTAAACATTTTATCCACTGTTTCCAATCCTCTCCCCCCATAACTTTAATAGTATCATGTATTTCTTTTTCATTAGCCATCGGTATTGTCGCTTCTACTACTATATTATTTCTTAAATCTAATGACTTATTAGTAAAATTTCCTTCTGTAGTCTTTAAAGTTGAATTATAAATAGTTCCATCTTCTGTTTTTCTTTTAGGAGCTGCTAAACTATAAATAACCATATCAACTTTTCCTAGATCATTCTTTATTGTTTCAATAACCTTATCTTTCACTTCTTTTGAAAAAGCATCACCATTTATAGATTTTGCATAATATCCATCTCCCTTAGCGAATTTTTCAAAAGCGACAGTATTATACCATCCTGCTGATGCTGGTTTACGTTCTGTAGCTTCTTTTTCAAACATAACTCCTAGCGTTGACGCTCCCTCTCCATATGTAACAGCAATTCTTGAAGCCAGTCCATATCCAGTAGATGAACCTATTATTAAGACTTTTTTAGCACCATTTACTTTTCCCTTATTTTTTGTATACTCAATCTGTCTTTTAACATTTTCCATACAACCATCAGGGTGAGCAGTAGTACAAATGAATCCTCTTACTTTTGGTTCTATTATCACTATACGTACCTCCTAACATTTTTAAGCATTTCATTTCTATAGTATCAATATATTTTATTACTGTAAATACCACTAACAATTTGTTATTAATTTGTTAAATGAAAAGTGTTGCCCAAAATAATCTTATCTAGAGCAACACTTTTTTATCTCTTATTTTTTATAGTCAACTTCTTTTTCTTCTTGTAAATATACCTTAGTTTCTTTTGGATTTGTTTTAGCAATTACTTTACCTTTTCTAATAGAATATAGTACCTCAGCTCTTCTTCTCACTGCGTCATATCCACTGTCAGCATTAAGCAATATTAAATTTCCATCATTACCAACTTCAATACCATATTCATTTTCAATATTTAATGTTCTAGCACTATTACTAGAAATTAACTTTAAAGATTCATTTATATCATCATACCCCATCATTTGACATACATGTAATCCAAAATGTACTACTTCTAACATATTACCAGTTCCCATAGGATACCATGGATCAAATATATCATCATGGCCAAAACATACATTAATACCAGCCTCATTCAATTCTTTAACTCTTGTTATTCCTCTTCTTTTTGGATAAGAATCAAATCTTCCTTGAAGATGAGTATTTACTAGTGGATTTGATACAAAATTTATTTCTGACATCTTTAATAATCTAAATAGCTTATAAGTATATGCATTATTATATGAATGCATTGCTGTAGTATGACTAGCTGTAACTTTATTCTTCAATCCTGTTTCTAGAGCCCTCGTAGCTACAGTTTCTAAAAATCTTGACTGTTCATCATCAATTTCATCACAATGTACGTCTACCAGAACATTATATTTTAATGCTAACTCGAACATTTTATTTATTGATTCAACGCCATACTCTCTTGTAAATTCAAAATGTGGAATTGCTCCTATTACATCAGCACCAAGCTTTAATGCTTCTTCTAATAAATTAAGACCATCAGGATATGAAAGTATACCTTCTTGTGGAAATGCAACAATTTGTAAAGTTACATAATCCTTCATTTCCTCTCTTACTTCTATCATTGCCTTTAATGCTGTTAAATTCTCGTCAGTTACATCTACATGGGTTCTTATATATTGTATTCCATTTGCCACTTGCCATTCTATAGCCTTCTTCGCTCTCTTTTTAACATCATCCAAAGTAAGCAATTCTTTTCTTTCAGACCATCTTTCTATTCCCTCAAATAACGTACCACTTTTATTCCATTTTGGTTCTCCTGCTGTTAATGTAGTGTCAAGATGAATATGTGGCTCAATAAATGGTGCTGAAGCTAACAATCCATTTCCTTCGATTACTTCTTCATTTTCTTTTATTGAAAGAGATTTTGTACTTATTTCTGTAAACTTACCATCTTCTATTCTTATATCAACTAAACCTTCATCATTATCAAATATTCTTACATTTCTAATTAACATAAATGCACCGTCCTTTATTTATGAAATAATTTTGTTCCAATAATATACGATATTATTGTTGCAACTAAAGCGTTTATTGCTATAACACCTACATTAATAATATTTGAAACTAAAAATCCTATTATAAATGATACTATTGCTATCCAATTTATATTTTTGAATTCTGCTTTTTGAATTTCATCATACTTTCTCTTTTTTATAATAAAATAATCTGCAATAATTATTCCTCCTACTGGTGGGAGCATTGAGTTTAAAAATGTTAAAAACCCTGTAAAATTATTATTTAACCATACTGCGCCTATAGTTCCTACAACACCTGAAATTATAACTAACTTCTTTTTAGGTAGCTTTGTAATATTCGATAAACCAAGTCCTGCAGTATAAATTGCATTATCATTAGTTGTCCATATATTTAAACCTAAAACTATTATCGCTGGTATTAACAATCCTTGTGAAAACATAACATCTGCTATATCTGAATTTCCTGTTACCATCGCACCTATAGCCCCAAAAATGAACATCAGTGTATTACCAATAAAAAATGCTATTACTGTTGTTGAAACTGCTATTTTTCTATTTTTGGCAAACCTTGTAAAGTCCGGTGTAGCAGTTCCTCCACTAATAAATGATCCTACACATAATGTTACTGCCGTAACTAAAGCCATTTTACTTTCCGGTTCTATATTCATTAGTCCTTGAAGTCCCCCTACTGAATCTGCTGCCATATATGCAGAAGAACTCCCAAGGATAGCTATAGCTGGAACAGCTATTGCACTAAGAATAGTTAATGACTTCATACCAAAATAAGCAGTAGCTGTCATTAATATTCCTGTTATTGCTACCAATAAGTACAAATTAATATTTAATCTATTTGATACTGGTATCGCAAACATAGCAATTCCTACACCAAACCATCCAATTTGCGTTATGCTTGTTACAAAAGATGCAAGATAAGAACCTTTTTCTCCAAATGAATATCTAGCTAGCAAATGCATTGATAATCCTGTATCTGATCCTATATACGCTAATGCTCCTGTATAACAAGCTAATATTAAATTACCTATAATCACAGCAATAAAAAATTCTTTGAGGCTAAGTCCAGTTCCTAAATTTCCTCCTGTTAACATACTAGCAGAGAAAAAAGTAAATCCTAACATTACAACAAACATAGAAAAGAAGCCTTTTTTCCCTTTACTTGGTACATTAGTTAATTCATAATCTCCATCATAAATTTTCTTCTTTTGTTTCATTTTATATCCTCCTAATCATATAGATAGGAAAACCAGTACTTATCTTTTGTAAAAAAAATACCCTTCTATTATTTATAGAAAGGTTGTCCGCATAACAAATATACACATATATTTGCATATATCTGTTATTCCATATTTACCAACCTTATTAGTCTCTCTGTACTAACTTTAAAGGACTAGTTTTCTTTTCGTTATTATATAATTATTATTAAAACAAAGTCAAGATGTTCTTTTTTCTTGTTCTTACATAAAAAGGAGCTATCGCTCACAAATTTTTATTTGTTAATACAACAGCTCCTTCTTAATATATATTATTTTATACCTGATCAGCTATGAAATAAAGTAATTTTTCAGTCTCTTCCCAACCTAAACAAGGATCCGTAATTGACTTACCATATATATGTTCATCAACCTTTTGGCATCCTCCTTCAATATAACTTTCAATCATAACACCTTTAACTAACTTTTTAATATCCCCATTGTAATTTCTACTATGAAGAATTTCACTTACTATTCTAGGTTGTTCTGCATATTGCTTTCCTGAATTTGAATGATTCGCATCAACTATAACAGCTGGATTTGGCAATTGATATTTATTATATAACTCTAAAGTCTTCATTAAATCTTCATAGTGATAATTTGGTATATTATTTCCATATCTATTTACGGCCCCTCTTAAAATAACATGGGCATAAGAATTACCACTAGTTCTAACCTCATTATCTTTGTAAATAAAGTCATGTTGTAAATTAGCTGCTTTTATAGCATTAAACATGATTGATAAATCTCCACTAGTTGGATTTTTCATACCAACAGGTACATCTACCCCACTAGCTGTAAGCCTATGTTGTTGGTTTTCTACACTTCTTGCTCCTACTGCAACATAACTTAATAAATCTCCACAATAAATATGATTACATGGATAAAGCATTTCATCTGCTGGTGTTAAATGAGTTTCTTTTATTGCTCTTACAAACATTTTTCTTATAGCAATTAATCCTTCAAGAATATTAGGTGCTTTTTCTGGATCTGGTTGATGTAACATTCCTTTGTATCCTTCACCTGTTGTTCTTGGTTTATTTGTATAAATTCTTGGTACAATAAATAACTTATCTTTAACTTTATCATTTACTTTTGCAAGTCTATTTACGTAGTCACAAACAGAATCTTCATCATCTGCTGAACATGGACCAATGATTACTACAAATTTATCACTTTCACCTGTAAAAATCTTTTTTATTTCTTCATCTCTTTCTGCTTTAACTTTTTTCAAATCTTCTGATAACGGTACCATATCCATGATTTCTTCTGGTGATGGTAGTTTACGAATATTAGTAAAACTCATAATAGCCCCCCTTTTTTTGAATACTTCAAATATATAACTATTTCGTAAAATAATCAACATTTTCTTATATTTCGATGATTTTCTTGTGCAAATAAATCTTAATGCATAATTATTATACTATAAGTAAATTTTGAAAGTCACCATCTATAATTTATGCAACTAATCTTGCATTACATAACTTTATATTTTACTGCAATTTACTAGTTGCATTTCAGAATATCTTCTAAAGATTATATATAATCGTACTACTTTTTCATTTATCCTTTCAAAAACTCTCCAACTTCTATTAGGCTTTTAAAACTCCTATAACAATACTTTTTTATATCATTATCAGCCTTTTTTAAATCCTCAACATGGATTCCAATCATATTTGCATTATAAGCTGCTTCTATTCCAGCAGGAGAATCTTCTATAACAATACATTTTTCTTTATCAACTTCTAAGTTACACGCCGCTTTAATAAATATTTCAGGATTAGGTTTAGATTCTAAAATATCATCTCCACAAACAATGGCATCAAAAAAACTTTCAATTTCTGCAGCTTCTATTTGCTTTGTTACTCTATTCCTTCTTGCAGAAGTAGCAAGAGCAACCTTATAATTATTTTCTTTTAGATACTTAAGTAAATCATAAGCACCTAATTTCATAGGAACTTCGTTATTTCCTATAACCTTTGCAAGCATAGCATCTTTTTCCATGTACATTTCTTCTATAGGCATATTTTCTCCGAAATTCTTCATAAAAATTTCTTTTACTTTTTTTCTACCCCTACCCATAACAGATATATATACTTCTTTTGTAATTTTATACCCGTATTTTTCAAAAACCTTACTCCATATATCTAAGTAAACTCTTTCTGTATCAAAGATTACCCCATCCATATCAAATATTATTGCTTTTACTTCTTTCATAATTCCTCCAAATGTACTATAAAGGGGTATATTAAGAATATATATTTATACCTTGCTGTAGTAAAGCCATCCCCTATGTTTATAATAAATTATACTATACTCTCTACTATATTAGTAGAATGATCCCCTATTCTTTCTAAATTACTAATTATATCTAAAAATATAGTACTTGCACTGGCGCAACAAACTTTTCTATTTAATCTTTTTATATTGTTATTTCTAAGAGTTTTTTCATATCTATCTATATCCTCTTCAATATTTTTAATCTTTTTAGCTTCTTCATTATCCTTATTACTATAGCAATCTATAGCTAAATTTACAGCTTCAATAGTCCTATTATACATATTTATAAGTTCTTCTCTTGCTTCTCCATCTATATCAATCTTATTTTTTCTCTTTTCAACAGCTAATTCCATAATATTTTTTGCATGATCTCCGATTCTTTCAATATCATTAATTACATGAAAAGTTGAACTAAGAATTTTACTATCTTCCTCTGGCAATTCATGAGATGATAACAATACCAAATAATCTGTAATCTCTTTTTCCAACATATTTATTGTAGCTTCATTTTTATATGCCATTTCCATAGATTTTTCATTATCTTCCAAAAAACCTTCCATAGATAACTTCACATTTTTCTTTGCTAATTCACCCATTCTTATTGTTTCTTTAAACACTTGACTTGTGGCTATAATCGGATTATCTAATAACTTTTCATCTAAATATATTGCTCCGGTATGTTCTATAACATCATCTCCCGGCATCAACTTATTAACCAACATTACTAAATATTTAGACATAGGCAATAAAACCATAGTAACACAAATATTAAAAATGGTATGAGTATTTGCCACTTGCCTAGCAACATCTGATGGATCTATTTTTTGCACTAAATCTATTACTATATTCATAAATGGTAAAAAGATTATTACTCCAATAGTATTAAAAAGTAAATGAATTAATGCAGCTTTCTTAGCAACTCTATTAGATCCAATAGATGCTAACAATGCCGTAACACAAGTACCAATATTACATCCTAATATTATTGGCAATGCTACATCCATACCTATAGTTCCTGTTGTTGCCAACGCTACTAAAATTCCAGTTGTTGCTGATGAGCTTTGTACTATTGCAGTCATAAGTAGCCCTGCCGCTAGTCCTAAGAATACGTTTTCTCCAATTACATCTAATATATTCATAAACAAAGTTGACTCTGCTAGTGGAGCCATTGATTCTGACATCATACTCATTCCTAAAAACAATATTCCAAACCCTAAGGCTATTGATGCTAAATCTCTAATTTTTTTTCGCTTTGACAATAATATAATAATAGCCCCTAATCCAATAAATAAAGGTGCTATCGCGTCTAAATTAAATGAAACCATTTGTGCTGTAATAGTTGTTCCTATATTAGCCCCCATAATTACACCTACTGCTTGTACAAGAGTCATAAGCCCTGCATCAACAAAACTCACTACCATAACTGTAGTTGCACTAGAACTTTGGATTACAGCAGTAACTAATGCTCCTATTGCAACTCCTACATATTTATTACTAGTTACTTTTTCTAATACAGCTTTTAACTTCTCACCAGCAGAGTTTTCTAATCCGTCTCCCATCATATTCATTCCAAATAGAAATAATCCTAATCCTCCAAAAAGTTCAATAAACATATTAATAACACTCAATTCACTCTCTCCTTTGAAATACAATATCTGTTTTATATTACTATACTTAACTCGTTTTAACATAAATTTAACATAGATTTAACATTATTTGTTGATATATCTATATATTGTTTGTCCATTTTTGTATAAATATATTACATCTCTTTGTTTCATTATATTTATGCATAAAAATCTTCTTTTATTGAAATATATTTCAAAGACTTTATAATTATATATATAACTAATGAAAGGAGATACTGCATTTTTATTGCGGCTAAATAACAAATGGATAAAAAAATTATATTTTTCGATATAGACGGGACTCTGATAGATGAGGAAACACATTTAATACCTAATAGTACAAAATATGCACTTAAAGAGCTAAAAGCTAATGGTAATTTAGCTTTCATTAATACAGGAAGACCTGTATCTGAAATAACTGATTATATTCGTAGTTTCAATTTTGACGGTTATATTTGTGGTTGTGGTACTTATATTGAGTTTAATAATGAAGTACTATTCTATAAATCTCTAGGTAATAAACTTTCCTGTCAATTAGCAAAGGATATGAAAAACTTTAATTTAGAAGGCCTCTTAGAAGGTAGATATGATATTTACTTCGATAAAATAGACAATATAAATCATCCTTATGTGTTAAAAATAATAGATCAACATAAAAAAGAAGGTTTTTATACAGGTTCAACTTGGGATAATCCATCAATTGATGTAGACAAGCTTGTTATTTTTTCTACTGAGTCTAGTGACTTCTCTGGATTTTACAACAAATATAAAAGCATCTTTGAATTTATTAAAAGAGGTGAAAATTTTTATGAACTAGTTCCAGTTGGATACTCCAAAGCTTCTGGAATTGAATATATAACTAATCACCTTAATATTCCTCTAAAAAACACCTATGCTATAGGTGATAGTACTAACGACTTATCAATGCTCCAATACGTAGAAAATAGTATTGCAATGGGAAATAGTAATCCAGAAATTTTTGATTTAGTCTCCTTTATAACTACTTCTGTTGATAATGATGGTATTGAAAATGCTTTAAAACATTACAACTTAATATAAATAAATGGCTGTACATATTTTATTATGATATGCTCCCCTTATGGTAGACACATAAAATAATTAAAATGTCTATCATGAGAGGGAGTATTTTTTTATGTGTAAAAAACGTAATTTTAGTGCTGAAGAAAAAGTTAAATATGTTGAGGAATATCTAAAAAGTAAAAATAGTATGAGTCATTTTTCATCTATGCTGGGGATTGCCTTAGAATCTTTTCGTCAATGGATTCGTAACTACAATAGTATAGGCGCGGAAGCCTTTACGATGGAAGGATATAAGGGCTATTCTAAAGAATTGAAATTACAAGCAGTAGAAGCTTATTTGTCAAATTTATATTCTCAAGATGAAATTTGTGCAAAATATAAAATACGTTCAAAAACGCAACTACAAAGATGGATTTCAATATATAATAGTCATAATAAACTAAAATCTTCTGGAGTTGGAGGGACAGCAATTATGACTAAAGGTAGAACTACAACTTATAATGAACGTATTGAGATTGTAAAGTATTATATAGAAAATGATAAAAATTACGCTAAAACAGCAGAAAAATTTCAAATATCATATCAACAAATATATAGTTGGATTAAGAAATATGAAACCAATGGCATTGAAGCACTATTAGATAAACGTGGAAAGCGAAAGCTTGCCGATGAAATGTCTGAAATAGAAAAGTTAAAAGCGAAAAACAAATTACTTGAAGCCGAAAATCGTAGACAACAGATGGAGATAGAATTCTTAAAAAAGTTAGACGAAATAGAAAGGAGGCGATTTTAAGTAAAACAAAAAATGAATTTATCTATTTAGCAATACAAGAGTTGCATAAGCAAAAATCTTTTTCTATTAAAGAATTATGTGAAATAGCCGGTATTGCACGCTCCGCATATTATAAATGGACGAATCGCAAAGTAAGTATGAATGAAAAATTTAATGAGGTGTTATTATCACTTATACAAGAATCATATGAAGAAATAAACGGAATATTAGGATATAGACAAATGACTATAAAATTAAATCGTGAAAATGATTTTCATGTAAATCCAAAGAGAATTTATAGGCTTATGTGTATTCTTAATCTAAAGTCAGTATGTCGTAGAAAACGAAAAACTTATAAAAAATCTACACCTGAAACTGTAGCTGATAATATTCTAAATAGAGATTTCTATGCAGATAAATTTGGTGAAAAGTGGCTCACAGATGTAACGGAAATGAAGTATGGTATTGGAAAGAAAGCATATTTAAGTGCAATTCTAGATCTTTCTGATAAGAGTATTGTCTCTTTTGTAATTGGGCATTCAAATAATAATAATCTAGTGTTTCAAACATTTGATATTGCCCGTAGGGAGTATCCGCAGGCTACGCCTATTTTTCATAGTGATCGTGGTTTTCAGTATACTTCAAAAACATTTAAGAAAAAGCTTGAAGAAGCTAATATGATTCAAAGTATGTCACGAGTATCACGTTGTATTGATAATGGTCCAATGGAAGCATTTTGGGGTATGTTAAAATCAGAAATGTATTATTTAAAGAAATTTAATTCATATGAAGAATTAGAAGCAGCAATTATAGAGTACATAGATTATTACAATAATCGTAGATATCAAAAACGTCTCAACTCTATGACTCCGTTAGAATATAGGGAGTATTTATTAAAATCTGTAGCATAAAATATAGCTAACCACAAAAGTGATTAGCTATATTAAATATTTTTATTATTTCACCTGTCTACTTGACAGGGAGCAGTTCATTATGTAACAGCCTTACTTTTTATATTTTTTATCTTCATAATAACATTTGAAGTAATTGTAGCTGTAATTAAAATAATCATAATGCAACCAATACCACTAAATAATATTCTTATAAATTCTTGAGCAAATACCTTTGAATTAATAATTTTCGAAAAAGAGTACTTATTTTTATTAAAATAAATCATTAACGTCATAAATTCACTAATATATGAAAAAAATAAAGTGTTCATAGTTGTTCCTAAAATATCTTTTCCCATATTCATCGATGATTTAAATAATTCTTTCTTATTTAAATGTGTATTATTTGTATAAACCTCATAAGTCGATGTTGCAACTGCTACAGATGTATCTAAAATTGCACCTATAAGTCCAATGATAATAATAGATATTTCTATATCTGTCATATTTAAATTTATATTTTTTGAATATGCAATCATTTCTCCCTCAAATTGTTGCTCTATAGGTATTCCCTGAATTATACTTTTACTAGCTATACAATACACAAAAATTAATAAAAGTAATGTTGTAAATATTACCGAAATAAAAGCTGTCTTAGTTTTAACATTTATACCATTTTGATAAAAAAGTGTTATTACGCTAATAAACATACAAGTAAAAAACGTTATAACAAGACTATTATATCCGCTAGATATTAATAATATTGTACATATTAATGCTACCATATTAAATATTAAAGTTAAAAATGACTTAGCTCCTCTATCGCTACCAATTAAAATCATAAGTATAAATAATATAAATGCTAAAGTTAATATCATTGGTTACACATCCTTTTCAATGTTCTTGTTGACAAATATGTCGCTATAGGTATGGTAATCACAATTCCTATACTTCCTGTTAAAAATCTTGCTATTTCAAAAGGTATATATGTAGTTAATAAGGTAGTAAGCTTTATTCCATTCTTTATACTCAATGCAAAAATCGGTATGCATCCTGCTAAATTAGTGAAAAACAGTACATTTATCATAGTACCCATAACATCATTTCCCACTTCTGTACATGAATTTTTTAAATCTGTTTTACTTATATAAGGATTTTTATCAATTAATTCATTAACAGTGGTAACCATAGTTATCGCAATATCCATAACAGCCCCTAATCCACCAATCATTATTTCAGAAATAAAAATATAATCAGCATCTAATGTATTGTATGGTTTCGGAAGATACTCCATAAACTCATAATCAAGTCCACCGGTATACTGAAGAATTATTATAGACAAAAGTGTAACAATAGCTACAGATACTAATGTTATTGTTATAGCTGCAAATGTTTTTCTATTAATACCACTACTTATCATCAAAAAAGCTGTAGAGAATATAAACGTTGCAAGTACGCTTAATAGAAGTATATTTATACCTTTAGAGTATAGATGTATCATAATATAAAATACACCTATGTTAACTATAAGACCTCCAAGTACTAACCCCCCTATTTGTTTTCCTACCAAAATCAATAATAATATAAAAATAACTATAGTTATAACTATATACTTATCTCTTTTCAGTCCAGTTATATTCCCAGTAATATCTCCATTTTTATCAACTTTTTTTGTGATAAATACATCATCATTAATTTTATATTTATCTGTATATACTAATGACGATGAATATTTATTTTTTATAATAACTTCTTTGCCTTTAAAGTCACCATTTTTTATTGTAGCTATAATATTTTGTGTATAATTCTTTTCGATATCCCCATCAGGTCCTTTTTCTTCCCCCTCAAATACTTCATCGATAGAATTTATCTTAGCAATTTCAGTATCATATAAAAAATAATTATTATAAAAAAAGGATATAATCATTAATGAAATAATAATTATACTTAAATACTTTATTTTTTCTTTTTTATGATTATCTATATAGTCTTTAATTACATTCAAAATACTTTTGCTCATTTATATCACTCTCTCATATTGCAAGTCATTTTATTCTTAATTATACATCAATAGTTGCCTGTTTCAAAATAATACCTTTATATGCTTTTTTAGTAAGTATTTTCGTAATATTCTAGAACTTTTTAATATATTGTAAACATATTATATAAAAAATAAACTATTAGTATTATTTGAATAATAAGTATACTTGGAATACCTATTGTAAACAAATTATGCTTAGTCTTATGCCTAAAGTAATACATCCCTATTAACATTCCACAAGATCCACCAATAATAGCTATCAATATAAGAGTGTTTTCTGATATTCTCCATTTTCCTTTTCTTGCTTTACTTTTGTCTATCCCCATCACTATAAATGCAATGAAATTAATTACAAATAAATATGTATACATAATTACAAACACCAGCTTTCTATCTATTTTATTAAACCTAATCTTGAATTATACTATTATAAATTATACAATACTTTTAATAAGTAAATTCACTTAGGAGGATAATTATGAATACATTTATTACAATTATTGTACTAGCTCTTATTGGTGGTATAATCGGTTGGATAACTAATATTTTAGCAATAAAACTTATATTTAGACCTATAAACCCAATAAAGATACCTATACTTAATATTGAGCTTCTTGGACTTATTCCTAAACGTAAGAAAGAAATAGCTGAAAACATCGGACAAGTTGTTGCCAATGAACTAATATCAATAGATGATATTATTAATGATGCTTTCACAGAAGAAGATAAATTAAACTTAACTTCTTATGTGCAAAATAGAATCAAAAATATAATCAATGAAAAATTAAATTTTATTCCTGCTCCTTTTAAAATGATGGTAGCCCCTAAAATAGATTCAATAGTTAATGAAGAAGTATCTTCTGCTATAAATGATATAACTGATGATATGATTGACAAGATAAAAGAAAGAGTTGAAATTGAAAAAATAGTAACTGAAAAAATAAATGAATTAGATCTTTTAGAACTAGAAAGAATCATAATAAGTGTTGCAAAAAAAGAATTAAAGCATATTGAAATTTTAGGATTAATACTTGGACTAGTTATTGGATTATTCCAAGGAATAGTTATTTCACTTATATAGAGGAGGCTCCATTATGGAAAAAATCACAATGCTTGGTACAGGCTCCGCCATGGTCACTAAATGCTATAATACATGTTTTACAATTTCAAAGAATAATGAATACTTTTTAGTGGATTGTGGTGGCGGAAATACAATATTAACAAATTTAGAAAAATGTAATATACCTATTAAATCAATTCATAATATTTTTATTTCTCATAACCACAATGATCACATTTTAGGTGTTGTATGGGTAATCCGTGCTGCTTGTCATGGTATTTTAAACACAAAAAACTACGAAGGCGACTTAAATATCTATTGTCATCAAAAATCTATAGATGCCATTAAGTCAATATGTTCTTTCGTTTTACAAAAAAAGTTTACCAATCTTTTTGATAAAAGAATATTATTCCATCCTATAAGTGATGGTTATACTACTACTATATTAAATCAAAAGATTGCTTTCTTTGATATTGGTAGTACAAAAGAACTACAGCATGGTTTTAATATTAAACTTGCAAACGGTAAATCTCTATCCTTTTTAGGTGATGAACCCTACAATGAAAACAATAAAACATATTGTGAAAATGTAGACTATTTAATGCATGAGGCATTTTGTTCCTACGAAGATAGAGAAATATTTAAACCTTATGAAAAACATCACGCTACTGCTAAGGATGCTTGTAATAATGCAAAAATATTAAATGCTAAAGCTATTATACTATTTCATGGCGAAGATAAAAATTTATCTTCTAGAAAAGATCGTTATATTCAAGAGGGAAAAACGGTTTTTTCTGGAACAATTTATGCTCCAAACGATTTTGATGAAATAATATTGTAATTATAAAAAATACGCTACATAATTTCAAATTATTACCCTATGTAGCGTATTTTATTATATACTTCCATTTAATTATTTTTTTCTAAAGCTAATAATCTTTCCTTTAATTCTAATCCTGCACCATAACCTACCAATCTTCCATCACTTCCTACTACTCTATGACATGGAATTATTAGTATAATAGGATTCTTATTATTAGCCCTTCCTACAGCCCGTGCAGCTTTAGGACTGCCAATCTTTTCTGCAATATCTTTATAACTACATGTTGTACCATACGGTATATTTTGAAGTTCCCTCCAAACTTTTTTCTGAAATTCTGTTCCCTTTGGTAACAATGGAAGGTCAAATTCTCTTCTTCTTCCAGCTAAGAAATCATTTATTTGTCCTATTGTCTCTTTAATTAAAGTTGTTTCTTTAATAGTCGCATCTTCAATAACAAAATTCTCTGATATAGAAACATATGTTAAAAATCCATCCTCTTCAACTACATTAACTTTTCCTATACTAGTATTGTAAGAAAATATACTTTTCAAAATATTTCACCTCATACATTATAAAATTATCTATATAATATTCTTAAAAAAAGTTACTATCTTCCACACGTACGAAGACTTATCATAATCCATTGGAACTGTATTAGGAAATAACATTACCATTCTTACAATATAAACTACTAATATAATCATAATTGTACTAATATAAAAGACTATCTCATATTTTTTATTTCCAAATAAAGGCCTTTTTCCATAAATAATGATTATTATTACAATAGGAATAAACCAAAATAAAGGATGATAAGAAAAACTTTTATAAAAATTTAAATTAAGTGCAGCTACAATTGCTCTTGTTAATCCACAGCTAGGGCATGGAACACCAATAAATTTTTTTATTAAACATTTTCCATCTACTAAAAAAATAGCTACTACCATCAATATAATTATCATATGCTTTTCTTTATTTCTAAAATCCATACTCGCCCCTTAAATATCTAATTATAATTACTGTTTTACAGTAATTATATAATAACATATTTAAGAATCAATAGATGTTTTTATTCAAACCAAAAATTATCAAAGGTATATTTAAATACTCTATACGCGTATTTTTTAGAATTATACTTATATTTCCTTATTAAATTTTTCTCACTATCATACTCTGCATAACTATGAGACATTCCTGAACTTACAATATAATTATCCTGTAATATTTCAACACTACTTACAATACTTGAATAATCAACATCAAATGAATCTACTAATTCATAGGTACCCTCATTTTCATCTACTAAATACTTATAATACATAGATTTATCACCTTCAGAATAAGTACCGCAGCCTACATAATTACTCCAATCAAAATCTGGTCTTGTTGATGCTCCTTTGTAATTATTATTAAACATATAAATATAGTACTTACCATCTTCTAAATTATCATCTTTAATATAAGTTATTGTATGTTGACCTGCATTGGCTGTAAAATCTCCTATCTTATTATAAAGATACTCTTCATATTCTGTTTCTTTATAAACAGATTCATCAGCAATTAAATATTTCAATTCAGGATCATTATATATATTATTAACTCTTATTATAGTACTTAACTCTCTTGCACTTACAATTATATCTTTTCCATCTATAACTTGAAGACTATTTAAATGAATCCAATCTAGCTCATCACCACCATAAGTGTTTTTACCAGATTTCGGCATTACTGCTTTTTCATACATATCACCTAATAAATCTCTCATATCTAATACTTCTTTTGCATCACCTGTTGCTAAATCAAGTGAAATCACTACATCTTCTATTGTTTCACTTCCTAATTTATTAGCTAAAATTAATAATTTATTATTTACCTCATCGTAGACATAATCATGATGCATTTCATAATTACCTAAAGAATAAAAATCTTCAATCTTTCCTAAGTTGTTTACAGCTATTATACTATTAGTGCTATTAGAATAAATCATTTTATCATCTTTAAATATTATTCTATCACCTCTATAATCATCTAATACTAACTCTGACCTTATTATGCCATCATTATCATATAAGTATATATTTGAACTAAAAGACTTATCGTGACCTAATAAAGCAAATAATCCATCAGTAATTTCTTCATTACTTTCTCCATCCTCAAAAGTAAATTCTGCATCAATATCATGTTCTAATTCTGGTACTATAATATTAAATTCTTTTCTCCCAACTTCATTACCATCTTCATAATAATTTATAAGAACATTATTAGTTTTCCCTGGAACTAATCCAATAATCTGATATTCATTATTATCATTATATTTTAAAGATTTTGAGAAATCTTTAGTTCCCTCAGCGGTTATTGTATATTTCACATCTATCTTTCTTTCTTCTTCAAAATATATATTTAATGACAAAGTATTAGTTCCATATGGATTATTAATAATAAGTGGATTTTCCATATTATACTCATTATCTTTTAATAAATCTTGAATCTTTTGTGATATAGTATTTTGATATTTAGCTGTAAATATAGAAGTATCTTCGTCTTTATCAACATAATATATCTCCCCATTATTAAAAAACTCAATATTCTTTGTTATTTTTTTATTAGATGAACTATTCTGCCTCGTAAGTAAGTAATTTCTATCGATAAGTATTATACCTATCGACAAAAATATAAATATCAAACTTATTATAGACAACTTTATCCATTTACTTTTCATAATATCATCCCCCCAATTCTTTTTACATTACAGATTCTATCATAGAGATTTATAATAAATAATAGGTTATGTAAAAATTACATTTTATCTTCACATTAAACTCAAGTATTCTTCACGTAAACGTTTTAAAAACCATATAAAAAAGAGTATAAAACAATATAGTATCTCCATATGTTCCATACTCTTCTTTTATAATTAATCTAACTTTCCATTATTAGCTATAACTTTTTGATACCAATAGAAACTGTCTTTCTTAATTCTTTTCATATCTAATAAATCATCATCCGTTCTATTTACATACACTAAACCATAACGTTTTTTAAATCCCTGAGCAGAACTTAAAAGATCCATAAAAGACCATGGACAATATCCTAACATCTCTACACCATCTTCTATAGCTAATTCACAAGCTTTAATATGATTTCTAAGGTAGTCAATACGATAAGAATCATGTACCTTTCCATCTTCCAATATATCAGGTGTTCCTAACCCATTTTCAGTTATAATAAGTGGCAGATGATACCTTTGCCAATATTCATTTAATGCAACACGTAATCCTGAAGGATCAATAGATGCTCCATATTCTGTAGCTTTTAATCTAGGATTCATAGACATTTTAAATAATCCATACATGTTAAAATCTACACTGCCTTCTCTAACTCCAAATTCATGAGTTTCATCTACTGGCAATGCTTCTGCGCAATTTGTTCTATAATAGTTAACAGCAATAAAATCCATCTTTGCACTTTTTAATATTGGTTTATCTTCATCTTTCATATACGGCATAATGTTTCTTTCTTTAAGGTATTTAATATAATACCCTGGATATTCACCATAATAATGCATATCAAGCATATAATATACTTTAAAGTTATCATTCATACGTGCTGCATATACATCTTCTGGCTTACATGTCATTGGATATGTTACAGAAGAAGATACTGCAGCACCAATCTTACTTCCTTCTATCATCTCATGACAAGAATTAACGGCTAAAGCATGAGCTAAACACATATTGTAATCCATTTGTGCTCTCATCTTGTCTATTTTCCATTTGTCCTCTTCATCATATATATTAATTCTCTCTTCTATTCTTACAATTAAATTTTGCTCATTATGAGGTTGCCAATACTTTACACGATCACCAAACTCTTTAAAACAAATTTTTGCATAACGATGAAAAGCTTCTACTGTCTTTCTACTTTCCCACCCATTATACTTCTCTACTAAAGCAAAGGGTAAATCAAAATGATACAATGTCACAAAAGGTTCTATTCCATTTTTAATTAATTTATTTATAACTTTATTATAAAATTCTATACCCTTTCTATTAACTTCTCCTTCTCCATCAGGAATGATTCTTGCCCATGATAGTGAAAATCTATATGTCTTCATTCCTAACTCTTTCATTAAATCAATATCTTCTTCATAATTATGATAAAAATCAGAAGCTACTTTTGTATCTGCTTGAATATGTGATTTTCTAAATGAATTATAATCTGCTACAGTTAACCCTTTTCCATCTTCATCCCAAGCACCTTCAATTTGAAACGCTGATGATGATGCTCCCCATAAAAAATTTTCTGGAAATACGTTTCCCATTATTCTTCTCCTTTCATGCCTCTACTTGGTATATCTTCAAACCCTACTATATATGTCAATATAGCTGATCCAAAAAATGCAATACTAATTCCAATTAAATAACTTATAAATCCTCTTAAACCTACTTCAGCATAAACTGGAATTGTTAAAATTCCTTGATTTGCAAAAGCATTACCAAAAGCTCCTCCTATACCCATTATCGCTCCTCCAATTGCACCACATATTACAGCACATATCATAGGCTTTTTCAATCTTAAGTTTGCACCATAAATTGCCGGCTCTGTAATACCAAATAATGCAGTAATAGTTGCTGACATCGATATAGTTTTTAAATCTTTATTTTTTGTTTTAAAAAATACACCTAAAGCTGCTCCTGCTTGAGAAAAATTAGCTGCTCCTGCAAAAGCTAGTATGTTTTGTCTACCAGTTTTCGCCACATCATTTATACCAATAGGTACAAGAGCTCTATGTGCTCCAAAAATAACTAATACACACCATAATCCGCCAATAAATGCACCACATAATCCAGGGCTAAACTCATATATAAATTTATATAAGAAATTAATAGAATTACCAATATAAATTCCAATAGGCCCAAATAAAAATAATGTAGCTGGAAGTATAATTAATAAAGATAATGTTGGTACCATTATTATTTTTACTACTTCTGGAATAAACTTTTTAAGATATTTCTCAACATAAGAAAGAACCCATACTGCTATAATAATAGGAATTACTGAAGAAGTATATGAAGCCTTTGTTAAAGTAAGTCCAAATAAAGATACTTCACTATCTCCAGTCATAAAACTCACAAAAGCAGGATAACAAAGTGTTGCCCCTATAACCATTGCAATTATTTCATTTGTTTTAAACATTTTAGCTGAAGTATATCCTAGCATAATAGGCATGAAATAAAATATAGCATCTGCTAATGCATTTAAAATAATATATGTATCCATTTCTTTTATATCTATTCCATGCTTATTGCTATAATACATTGCTACAACAGATAATATTCCTTTTATCATACCAGAACCAGCTATAGCAGGAATTATAGGTGTAAATATTCCTGCTATAGTAGATAATACCTTGTTCCATACTTTGTCATTAGTTTTATTATCATTTATAACTTTATCACTGTTAGGAATATTCATAGCTATCTCTTCATAAACTTTTACCACTTTATTACCTATAACAATCTGAATTTGTCCCATACTTTCAACTATAGTAATAACACCTTCTATTTTAGAAAGTCTATCCTTGTTAACTTTATGAGAATCTTTTACCTTAACTCTTAACCTTGTCATACAATGAGTCAATTCTATAATATTATTCTCTCCTCCTAAAAACCTTAGGATCTCATCTGCAGTTTTTGAATAATTCATTTTCTCCTCCTAATTTATCTACTGCCACAACTAAATAAAAGATATCTACTTAGCAAAATTATAACTACCTTATAGTATTATTAAATATATACTGTAGATATTCTTTCTAATAGCAATTATCAAACAATAATTATTATTATAGAGAAATAATAATTCATTGTAAATTCAATGTCAAGGTTTAAAGAATTTGAAAACATTAATGTAAATTCGCGATGCTTATCTATACATTAGCTAAATATAATAAAAAATCATTATAATATAGTAATAATATTATAATGACTTTACTTTTTAACAATATCTACAATAAGTATTCCACCTAATATAAGCGCTACGAGAAACCCTAAAAATCCAAGTAGTGGTATATCAAATATCTTTATTTTCATATTCGTAGTACAAATTAAGCTAGATCCAATAAGCAACCCTGCAGTAATCACAGCTACTATTATTTTATTTACCATCTTATCAATGTAATTCAGTGATTCCTCCAACCTTATAATTTTTAAATTTATCTTACTTTGTCCTTTAATAGTCATATTAATTAAATTTGAAAGTTCACTGACAATAGAAATAGATTTCTTACTAGAATATAATATTTCCTTACCTATAGATAAAATTTCTTTTTTTACATCTATAGATTTTATAAAATTATTATTTAGAAAATTAGTTAATATCTCAATCAAGTCAATATCAGGACTTAGCATTGCCATAACACCCTGTATTGTTAATAATCCTCTAGTAAACAGAGAAATTCCTTTTGGCATAGTGATGCTATGTTCCTTAGCTATAGCCATAAATTCTTCTAAAATTACTGTTAAATTTATTTCTCTCATAGGCATATTACTATATTTATTTACTATACTCTCCAAGTCATTGTATAATTTTTCTTCATTAACACCACTCTTAGGCCTACCTATTATTAATAATACTGATTTTATTTTATTAATATCTTTTTCAACAAAAGCTTCAACAACCTTCATTAACATTTCTTTATCATAAGTAGATAATGTTCCTACCATCCCTAAATCAATCCAGTAAATTTTCCTACCTCTTATCCATATATTCCCCGGATGAGGATCAGCATGAAAAAATCCGTCTTCTAATAATTGCTTTATATAATTGTTTGCTAGCTTAATCCCTATTTCTGATAAATCATATCCCTCTTCTTTTAGATGTTCTATATTATCTATCCTTATACCATCAATATATTCCATAACCAATATTTTAGAGTTTGTATATTCTTTTTCTATATACGGACAACTTACATACAGTATATCCTTATTATTTCTTTTGAATTTTTCCATATTACTAGCTTCAATAAGAAAATCCATTTCTTGTAATGCTACTTCCCACATCTCATCCAAGACCATATTAAAATCTATAACATTACCCATTAATTTAGATAAATTTGTCATTGAAAGAGCTTTTTTTAATAAGTTAATATCTCTATACATACTCTCATAAATATCTTTTCTTTGTATCTTCGCCACTACTAATCTTCCATCTTTTAATATAGCCTTATGAACTTGAGCAATAGAAGCCGAGCCTATTGGTATAGGATCAAACTTTTTAAAAATCATATCAATAGGCATATCATAAGTTTCTTCTATTATACTTTTTACTGTATCGTAATTCATAGGTGCAACATTTGACTGTAATTTTTTTAGTTCCTCACAGTAATCTTGTGGTAGTATATCTGTTCTCATGGACATTATTTGACCTATCTTAATAAAAGTTGGTCCTAATTCTTCAACTATCTTTCTACATTTTTCCGGAGTAATTCCTTTTGTTATTTTGTATTTTTTTAATACTGATATTATCTCTTTTAGACGCTTCTTATTATTCTTCATTTTATCAGCTTCTTAATTATATAGAATTTAATTTATTTTTTAGTTTTTCTACTTCTTCAGGACTCATCTTTTTTATTTCACTTAACACTTCAGAAATTTTTTCATCAGATATTTCATTTTTCTTCTCTTTGATACTTCTTTTTAATTCTTCATTTAAAACTTTCCCTTGCTCTACAGTAACTTCTCCCTTTTTTACAAGCTCATCAATGATCTCTTTACACTTCTCTGTAGTAGTTGCCATAGCACCGATTCCAACTAAAAGTATATTTTTTAACCCATCACTAAACATATTATTATTCATATAAATATCACCTATCCTTTTTAGTAACTTTTCCAAATAGTATTTGTAAATAATATTATATTATGCAATAGAATACTGATTAATTAATAAAAAAAATAAGTCACCTCCTTAGAGGGACTTATTTTCTTAATGTTAACAATTTACTTTTTAATTGTTCTTCGATATTATGCAACTCTTCTTCTGCTGCTTTACGCTTTTCACGGCCTTCAGCTTGTATACGCATAACTTCATCAAGAGTAGAAATTAATGATTCATTAGTTTGACGTAAAGTTTCTATATCAACAATGCCTCGTTCAGAAGCCTTTGCTGTTTCTATTGTTGACATTTTTAATGTTTCTGCATTTTTTCTTAAAAGTTCATTAGTCATATTAGTGACTTCATTTTGCACTTTAACAGCATTAGCTGAATGCTCTACACCTAGTGCTAAAACTATTTGGCTTTTCCAAAGAGGTATCGTATTTACAATAGTAGATTGTATTTTCTCAGACATTAAAGTATCATTATTTTGAATTAAACGAATTTGTGGAGCCATCTGAAGTGAAATCATTTTTGTTAATTCTAAATCATGAATTTTCTTTTCAAATCTGTCACATAAAGCTGCAAGATCATTAGTTTCCTGAGCATCTTCTGTACGCCCACTTAATCTAGCCTTCTCTGCAAGTTTTGCCAAATCCTCATTTCTTACCCTATCGAGCTTCTTTTTACCAGCTAAAATATACATAGTTAATTCTTTAAAATATACTTTATTTATTTCATACATTTTATCTAACATCGATATATCTTTTAATAGCTGTATCTGATGTTTCTCAAGAGCTGTACATATATTATTTATATTACCTTCAACCTTTGTATATTTAACCTTCATATCTTCAAATTTTTGCGCTGGTTTTTTAAATATACCTAGAAAACCTTTCTTTTCTTCTGTATTTTCAAAATTCTTAAGTTCTACTACTACATTTGAAAGCATTTCACCAATAGCACCTAAATCTTTAGTTTTAACATTATTTAGTGCTGTTTCTGAAAAATCAGCTATCTTCTTTTGAGCTCCTACACCATACTGCAAAATAGAATTAGAGTTTGTTAAATCAATCTTTTCAACAAAATCATCCACCATTTTCTTTTCCTCAACAGTTAATATCTCTTCTTCATTAGCTTCCTTTGGCTTTTCTTCCTGAAGCTTTTTTACTTCATTAATTTCTTCAACAGCATCAAAAGATAAACTTGGGGTGATATTTATTTCTTCATCAAAGTTATTACTCATCTACATTCCTCCATTATTGTCATTATCATCTTTTATAAAATCATCTTCTGTCAATCCTTCTTGAGTAAATAATGTCTTTAATACTTCAATATCCGAAGATATATCTAAAACAACATCCTCAAACAAATCATCTAATAAATTGGCAAAAGCACCATTTATTAAATCTATACTTTTTTCTATTTCTATTTTAGCTTTCTTTACATTATCTCCTTCAATGTATTGATTATTTAACTCTTTATAAGAATTAACCAACTTTAAAGTCATTGGTAGATAGTGATTTGTAAATTTTCTAACTTCAGATAATTTTTCTGGATTTTTTTCTACTTGCTTAAAAATTTCATCTACAATTCTTTCAAGCCTATCTAGTTTCATAGAGATTTCTTTTTCTTCGATAACATCATTAGCATACTTTATTTCAGAAATATACTTTTCTCTCATTTCACTTATCAATTCAATATCACTTTTCTCACTGTCATCATCTTTATCAACGTTTTTATCTTTATTTTCCTCTTCTGCTTTTCTTCTTTTATAAGATTCTTTTGAATTAAGATATTCTTCATAAACTTTATTACTTAACATAAAGTAACTCTTTTCATCGTCAATATGACCTTCCCTAAACATATCTAATCTTATCATTTTTTTTAAATCTTTAATTACAAAACTATTATTCTTAGCAACAGAGCTGGCTAATTCATCTATCCTACAATAATTTCTTCCTGAAAGACATCTCACGTATTTTCTAAATCGTTTTACCCTATTTCTTAAACTAGCTCCCTTATAAGATAAAGAAATACTAAGTATAAAAAATAATGCTAATATATATATTGCTATATTCATACCTACTAATGCATATTCACTTGATATCTTAATTATAGAACATATCACTAATGGTATAGCAAATCCTATAGTTCCTATAGTTCCAATTACATTAAGAACTATTCCTGAAACTCTACCTGCTGGCTTTTTTGCTATATACATATTAGTAACATTATCCTTTACCCTTATAGCATCATTTCTATTCTTAGAATAATTATATTGAGAAATATTTTCTTGAACTTTTCTCTCAAAATAATCAGATGTATTCTTAAATTTTGATATCACTTCGTTTAGAGTATCTTCTGCTGTATTATTTACCCTTACTTTAGCGAACTCTACATATCTTGCAGCATTTTCTACCGTAGCCCTAATCTGATCTTCTAAATGGGAAAAATCATTTCTATCCATTAGTATTCTCCCTTCATTTTGCATTTTCAAATTAATTACATATAAATAATTATACCTTATCACTAATTTCTAAACAATATAATAAAACTATATCTGTATATTTTTTATATCCCCTTATATGTTATATAATATTTACATAATAATATCGGGGAGGTTTAATTTTTTATGAATAATAAGCTCACTAAAGAGAATATAAAAAAATTACAAGAAGAATTAGATTATAGAATGACTGTTAAAAGAGCTGAAATAGCTAAGGAAAAACTTATTGCTGCTGCTCATGGTGACCGTTCTGAAAATGCAGAATATAAAGAAGCTTGTGCAAATTATAGAGCCAATGATAACAGGATACAATATTTAATGACAATGATATCAACAGCTATTATTATCGATGAAACTGATAGCGATAATTCTGTCTTAAATCTTAATAGTAAAGCTAAAATTAAGTTTGTTGATACAAATGATGAAGAAATTGTTACTTTAGTAACTACTATGGATTTAGATCCAGAAAATATGCATATAAGTATCGAGTCTGGCTTAGGTAAAGCTTTACTTGGTAAAACTGTTGGAGATATTGTTGAAGTTGAAGCACCAAGTAATAACTATTTTGTAGAAATCCTCGAAATATTTTAAATATATTGAAATGAGCTATTGTACACTATTGCACAACAGCTCATTTCAATTGCAAATTTATTTAAAATCTGTACGTGTAGATGGCTCATATGAACCATAAATTGTTTTTTCATTTCCTTTATCTTTCACTTTCTTACCATACTTCTTAGATGATGGATCTGAAGTTGTATAATCTGTTTTGCTATTCACCATAATTTCACCTCTTAACTATTACTTCAAACTTATATTTTCCTATTTTATAATGTTTATACGATATTATTTATTTTTCCTTCTATCCCTAATGACATCTAAAAATTCCAGTAGATTTATTAATATAAATAGCACCTTCTTTTTCTATCTTATCATCTAAAAATTCTTTGAAATCTTTCTTAGAATTGTCAATAAGATTCGCTGCATTACCTGGAATTGAATAAACATAATCATATAATGCTTTACTATCATCAACAATTAAACTATCTTCATAATCAATTCTACTAACTCTATTAAATGCCTTACTAAGTTGCTCCTTACCATTTTCTAAAGAAAATTCATTACACATTTCATCATGTGGAATACATATCCTTTCATCAAACTCATATGCTAAATTATGAAGTTCTAACATGTGTTCTCTCCCTATAGTAGAACAATAAAAAACACCTTCATTCTTTAAAAGTCTTCTAATACTATAAAATAATTTTTCTCTATTTTTTATATAAAACAATACATGATTGGCAATAATAATATCAAATTTATCTTCATCTATTTCAAAATTATCAGCATCTTTTTGCATAAATTGAAATTTTACATCATTATTACTAATAATATTTCTTTTTGCCTTTTCTAACATTCCTTCTGAATAATCTGTTAGAAATATATTACATCCTTTAGGAATCCTATTTAAGTTATTTAACCACAAAGCTCCATTACCACAACCGATTTCAAGAATCCTCATATTTTCTTTTAATTTCATTTTATCAAACACCCATTTATGCCATCCGTAGCTATTAGTACTAAATTTATCATGAATATTCATTCTTTTATTAAGGTTAATATCTGTACTATATTGTTTTATTACTTCTTCTTTTTCATTGGTAAGACTAATAATTTTAATTAAGCTCTCCCAGCTATCGCTATATCTTTCTGCTTCTTCTACTGCATTAATTATTAAATTAATATGTTCCCTTTTCTCCATAAGTAGTCTTCTTTGTTCCTTAAGCGACTGACTCAAATTTTCCCCTAGATTGCTATTAATAATTTCAATAATCTTCTCTAAAGAAAATCCTAAATATTTTAGCATTAATATTTTTTGTAATGTATTAATTGAACTATCATCATAATATCTATATCCAGCTTCAGAATATTCAATAGGTTTCAATAATCCTTTTACATCATAATATCTTATTGTTCTTACAGAAACTCCACACAATTTCGCAAGTTCACCAGCTGTATATTTTCCATTTACCATAATTTTTACCCCCTACTATCCTTTTCATCTTGAATTATACGGGCTTACGTAAGGTTATAGTCAATACTTTATAAATTATTTTTTATCCTTCCATTATTTTAACGAAAAATTTTCTATCTCTCGGCCCATCAAACTCACAAAAGTATATATCTTGCCAAATTCCAAGTACCATCTTACCATCATCTACTATAAGAGTTTGCGAAGCTCCCATTGTAGAAGCTTTCATATGGGCATGAGAATTTCCCTCAAAATGTTTATAATTTTTATCTCTTGTAGGATATACCTTTTCAAGGCCATAAATTATATCTCTTACTACATCTGGATCTGCATTTTCATTTATTGTTATACCTGCTGTAGTATGAGGACAAAATACTATAACTATTCCATCTTTTATACCACTTTTATTAATATCTTCTTCTATAATATCTGTTATACTCACCATTGTTTGTTCTTTATTAATTCTTAAATCATGCCTAAATAATTTTTTCATAAACAATCACCTCTTTAATAAAAATACAGTGCACTAAAAAAGGCTCTCGCCTACAAATTTTCATTTGTTATTGCGATAGCCTCTTTTCCTATACTAACTTAATTAACAATTCTCCAGTTTTAACTTGTTGTCCTTCTTCTACTAAAATTGCTTCAACAGTTCCATTAGCAGCTGCTACAATATTTGTTTCCATCTTCATCGCTTCAACTACTATTAAACTATCTCCTTCTTTAACTTCTTGTCCTTTTTCAACTAATACCTTAACAATAGTTCCTGGTATACTAGCTCCAACTTCAAGTTTATTTGAAGGATCAGCCATCTTAGAACCTTCATCTGGTCCTAAATTCTTATTAATTCTTTCTGTCTTGTCCTTTATTTTAATTTCTCTTCTATTTCCGTTGATTTCAAAATCTAATGTTCTGTTTCCTTCATTATCAAGCTTACCTATTTCTATTAACTTAACAATCATTGTCTTACCTTCAGCAATCTCTATTTCACTAGTTTCGCCTTCTGATAATCCATGGAAGAATACATCACTTCCCATACGGCTCATATCACCATATTCAAGAATAAACTTAATGAAATCTTCAAATACATCTGGATATAAAGCATAACTTAATAAATCTTTATTAGTTGGTTCATACTTATATTTTTCTTTTAAATATTCTCTAATTTTATCAAAATCCTCTGATGGCAATAATTCACCTGGTCTTACTGTAATAGGTTCTTCACCTTTTAATACTAACTTTTGAAGTTCTACAGGGAATCCCCCTTCTGGTTGCCCCATCATACCTTTAAAATATGAAACTACTGAATCTGGAAAAGCTAAATTCTTTCCTTTTTCATATATATTTTCTGGTGTTAAGTCATTTTGAACCATAAATATTGCCATATCTCCCACCATCTTAGATGAAGGAGTAACTTTAATAATATCACCTAACATATTATTAACAGTCTTATACATTTTCTTTACATCATCAAATCTATGTCCTAGCCCAAAACTTTCAACTTGTGGTTTTAAATTTGAGTATTGTCCACCTGGAATTTCATAATTATAAATTTCTACACTACCGGACTTAAGATCAGACTCAAATTGACTATAAACTGGTCTTACATCATGCCAATAATCTGATAGTTTTTGTATACCATTTAAGTCAATACCAGTATCTCTATCTGTATTGCTAAGAGCAGCAACTATTGAGTTAAGTGCAGGTTGACTTGTTAATCCTGACATACTATTAAATGTTGTATCTACAATATCTACACCAGCATCAGCTGCCATAAGCACTGTTGCAACACCATTACCAGTAGTATCATGAGTATGTAAATGAATTGGAATTTCCACTTCATTTTTAAGAGCTGTAATAAGCTTCTTAGCTGCATATGGTTTAAGTAATGCAGACATATCCTTTATAGCTAAAATGTGAGCACCCATTTTTTCTATTTCTTTTGCTTTTCTCACATAGTAATCTAAGCTATATTTATCTCTGTTAGTATCAAGAATGTCCCCTGTATAACAAAGTGCAACTTCAGCTACCTTACCACAGTTTAATACTTCATCTAAAGCAACTTCTATACCCTTTGACCAGTTAAGAGAATCAAAGATTCTAAATATATCTATTCCACTTTTTGCAGATTCTTTTATAAATTCTCTTATTACGTTATCTGGGTAATTTTTGTATCCTACTCCATTTGCCCCTCTTATAAGCATTTGGAACATAACATTTGGTATTCTTTTTCTTAAAGATTCTAATCTTCTCCATGGAGATTCCTTTAAAAATCTGTAAGCTGTATCAAAAGTAGCTCCTCCCCACATTTCAAGAGAAAATAAATCATTACCATAAACTGCAGTGGCCTTAGCGATATTTTTCATATCTCTACTTCTGACTCTTGTTGCCATAAGTGATTGTTGAGCATCTCTCATTGTTGTATCAGTAAGTAAAAGTTTCTTTTGATTCTTTATCCACTTAACTACCCCTTCTGGTCCTTCAGCATCTAAAATTTGCTTTGTACCACTTAGATTTCCTATATTATCTACTGATGGAATAACTGGAACATCATACTCTTTTTTTATTCCCTTTGTTTCATTAACAACTTTTTCTCCAATAAACTTTAATAATCTATATTCTTTGTCAGTTCTTGGATTTATATCAAATAATTGTGGATTATCAGATATAAAGTTTGTATCACATTGTCCTTTTTTAAATGTTTCATTATTTAATACATTTATTAAGAAATCTATATTAGTTTTAACACCTGTAATATTTAATTCTTTTATTGCACGAATTGCTTTTCTTCTTGCATCTTCAAAAGTTCTAGAATAAGATGTTGTTTTTACAAGTAAACTATCATAGTAAGGACTTATCACTGCTCCAGCAAATCCATTACCACCATCAAGTCTTATACCAAATCCAGCACCACTTCTATAAACATCTATCCTACCTGTATCTGGTGAAAAGTTGTTTGCTGGATCTTCAGTTGTAACTCTGCATTGAATAGCAAATCCTCTAGGATTTACATCATCTTGTGATTTTATTCCAACTTCATCAGAATCTAATTTATATCCTTCTGCTATTAATATTTGACTTTGAACTATATCTATACCTGTAGTCATTTCAGTAATAGTATGCTCAACTTGAACTCTTGGATTCATTTCTATAAAATAATGATTTCCATGCATATCTACTAAGAATTCTAAAGTTCCTGCACTTCTATAATTCATAGATTTTGCTATTTTTAAAGCATCTTCGCAAATTTTATTTCTTACACTATCATCTAATGATGATGCTGGACTTATTTCTATAACTTTTTGATGTCTTCTTTGAATAGAGCAATCTCTTTCATAAAGATGAACCACATTTCCATATTTATCTCCTAATACTTGAATTTCAATATGTTTTGGTCCTTCTATATATTTTTCAATAAATATATCATCTATACCAAAAGCTTTCTTAGCTTCATTTTTAGCACTTTTATAATTAGAAATAAGATCTTCTTTTTTTCTAACTATTCTCATACCTCTTCCGCCACCACCGGCTGCTGCTTTTACCATAACTGGATATCCACATAACTCTGCAGCTTCTAGAGCTTCTTCTTCTGTTTCAATTGGTTTTTCAACTCCTGGAATAACTGGAACTCCAACGGCTTTAGCTACTAACTTAGATTGAATCTTATCACCTAGCTTTTCCATCATTTCTGATTTAGGTCCTATAAATTCTATCCCTGCCTCTTCACATCTTCTAGCAAAATCAGCATTTTCAGACAAGAAACCATACCCTGGATGTATAGCATCTACATGTTTTTTTAACGCAAGATTTATAATCTCATCTATATTTAGATATGCTTCAACAGGTCCTTTGTTCTTTCCTATTAAATATGCTTCATCTGATTTTGTTCTAAATAGTGAACATTTATCTTCTTCTGTATATATAGCAACAGTCCTTATTCCTAACTCATGACAAGCTCTAAAAATTCTTATTGCTATTTCTCCTCTATTTGCTACTAATACTTTCTTAAACTTTTGCCCCACTTCAGTGCAACCCCCTTGTATCTTAATTACTATATTCAAGTAAATAACTTATTATATCTCTTATTTCATGTTATATTTTCAAACAATAAACAAATTATATCACATTTATATAAAAGATACTTAAAAATTTGTATTTTTATCATCAAATTATCTAATTTATTAATATTTCATTTTTTTATGCCATAAAAACTTCACATATTAAATAAAATGCAATAATTTGCAATTATTATTGCATTTTAAAAAATATATGCCTTGTTCATTAAATATGAATATATTCTTCATATTATCGCAGACTATATTAAGATAACATATTAGGAGATGATATTATTGAATAATTACAAACATGATTTAACATCAGAAATACTAAAAGGTATGGAAAATTTATTAATTCAATTATGGAGATAAATAGGAGGTGAATTTATGGATAATAAATCAAATGAGTCTCCAGAATCTATTGCAAAAGAAATGCTTATAGCTGGTGAAACTTATGATGCAATTATGTCTGCTACTAACCTTAGACTTAAAGATATTAAAAGAATACAAGAAAAAGAAGTTAATCCACATTTTTAATTAAAAGATTCGCACTATTTATGAATTTGTGCTTTGGTACTTTAAGAAGGCTGTGCATCTTGTTATGCAACGGCCTCGTTTTTGTAATTATTATTTTGTTATGTTTATATTGTATAGATATATTATACAAATTATTGTAAAATATATCTTATAAGGGGATGATAAATAGTGAATCTTAAGGAAGATAAAAAACTAATAACTTTTGCTTTTTATATAGTGATAACTGTTATATCTATATATATTGGAATTATAATTATTTCTAATATAGGGAATATACTGTCTTTTATATTTGATATTCTAAGTGATATATTTTCTCTAATTAAGCCTTTATTCATAGCTTTAATTATTACATATCTTCTTTATCCTATAAGAAATTACTGTGAAAAATTTCTTAAAAATAATAAAATATACAAAATAACTAAGCCTTCAAAATGTAGAGTTTTATCTACAATTTTTTCTTACTTGTTTGTTTTAGGTATTTTGATTGCTTTATTATATGGAATATATTTTATGATTGGTGGACAATTATCTAATAATGCTACTATTTCTAACATAATATCTCAAATAATAAATTACTTTAATGAAAATAAGTTTTCTACTGCTGCAATAAAAGATACTCTTAACAACTTAAATATTCCATTTTTAAATACATTAAAACCATATTTATTAAACATTGCTGCTGATATTCAAGATTATATTATAAACAACTTAGATAACATGACATCATCTGTTTTATCTTTTGGAAGTAGTATAGCTACATTTTTTGTTGGATTAGTAATAAGTATATATCTTCTTAAAGATACAGAATACTTCATTGGACTATGGAAAAAAATATATAATATCATATTTAGGGAAGGTACCCTTGGTAAAAATATTGCAAAATCAACACTTATTATTCATGAAGTCTTTTCTAAATTTATTCGTGGTCAACTTTTAGAAGCATGCTTTGTTGCAATATTATCATCAATAGCTCTTGCGATTATTGGTATAAATTATTCTTTTGTAATTGGACCAATTGCTGGCATATGTAACATGATTCCCTATGTAGGACCTATCGTTGGTACTATTCTTGCAGTAATAATAGCATTATTAAGTGGATCTCCTATAAAAATTATTTATGCTATTATTGCTATGATAGTGGTTCAACAAATAGACAATAATTTATTAGCTCCCAAAATTGTAGGGGATAGCGTTGGTCTACATCCCGTATTTACGATACTAGCAATTTTAATAGGTGCTAATATAGGTGGTTTTTTAGGAATGTTGATTTCTGTACCACTAGTAGCTTCTTTTAAAATATTCTTTAATATCTGGTATGATAAATATATAAATATAAAGTAATAGATTTATCTTAGTTTTATTCATATAATTAATTACTTAGAATATATTGTTATGTAAGTATTACTAGGGAGTTAATAAAATGTCTAATAAAAACAACGATAAATTTATCAATTATAGTTGTTCTAATCGAGAATTACCATCAGGAATACCTGCTATGCCTTTTTTACCTCCAAATATTCCTGGTGCTCCTTTTTTTCCAGGATATCTACCTGGAGGCGGTCCAATACCCCCTATAGGCAATTATCCTGGAGAAAATTTTTATCCTATAGGTATTCCAAATTCGCCACCTCCAAATTTTACACCTAAACAAAATAATCCTAATGTACAATATATAAGCAACAATCCAAATAGTAAATTTGTTAGTAGTAATTCTATAAGATTTTGCTTGTTTAAATTCACTTACATTTGGCAACGCAATGGTAGAAATTATTGGGCCTATCTAATTAATGTTGATAGATTTTCTATAGCTGGTTTTAGGTGGCTAGGTCGTACTTGGGTATATTTTGGACTAGATTTACGTAAAATAGATTCCTTCTTATGTTATAGTAATCCTAGAACTGAAACTAGAGGCTCACATTCATCCCATAAAGAAATAAAAAAAGAACACTGTTTATCTGGAGATAAAGAAATATATTCTACCCCACTAACAACTATAAAATTACCTGAATTCAAAGAGGACTACTCATCAGAGGTTCTTTCAGATGATGATAAAGATTTTCTTATAGAAACCCCTTACTTAAAATCTCGTATTATCAATTTTTCTATTATTTTAGAAGTAACTTATCCTATAGATTATAATAACGACTTAAAAAGTTCAATTCAAAATACTGCTTCTGATGCTTGTAACGATGCTAATCTAATACTATCATCTAGTAGAAGTTGTGATGATGATATTTCTATAATAGAAAATATTAATTCATCATCTACTCTAATTCCTAAAGCTTTAGAACATTTTTCTACTGCTTTTATTAACAATCTCCAAAAATCCAACATTCCCCAAGAGATTATTAATAATATAGATTATAGTATCAGAGAAGAAACACATATAGGCCATTGGCAACCTTACTTTTATTAAAACTAATGGCTGTTGCATAATGCAACAGCCATTAATATATATCGGTTTCTACTTACATAAGTAATATTTTTTTACTTGTGAAATTACTTCTTTAGCCTGTTGAGATTGTGCTTTTGGCACTTTAAAAGAAATTGGTGCATTAAATGGTACCCCATTTGCTGTAAAAGCAGTATTTCCTTCTACACCTATCTTAATATCTACATCCATATCTAGTGTACCAGCTGTTTCAAAAGAAACACTCTTAATGTTTTTTGATGGAAAAAATTTAGTTTCTACTTTCTTTCCAGATATTCCTTGTACATCTATCATATAAATTCCACATGTAGTTAATATTATTGAATCTCTGATAAATTTATATGAAGCAATAACTTCTTCATTTTCAATTAAAAATTCCTCAATAATACCCCCATCAGTGCTCATTGTAGCTTTTCCTGTTAACTTATCATATAATCCCATTTTTGCCCTCCTAAATAACATTATATAATAATTTTAACATTTATTAATTTTTTTTCAATAATTCTATTCTATTGATTTTAATGATTCTACCATGCTAATATTATTTATTTTCTTATACATAAATATATTTACAAGGATAGAAAACACTAATGTAAAAGCAGTAGCATATACAAAACTAATAGCATCTACCTTTCTTTCAAACATAACAATATCCATCTCAATAGTCCCTACTATATACCTACTTAGAAAAACCCCTATAAATAACCCTACTACTATACCAATTATTGATAAAATCATATTTTCTCGATAAACATAGTTAGCCGATTCACCATCAGTGAACCCTAATACTTTTATAGTTGCTATTTCTCTAAGCCTTTCAGAAATATTGATGTTAGTTAAATTATATAAAACTACAAAAGCCAATGCTGCTGCACAAACAATCATAATTACTACAACAAAATTCAAACTACTTATCATATCTTGAAAACTATCTATAATATATGAAGTAAATGTAATGACCAATACATCATTTTTCTTTAACCAATCCTCCGCTATACTACCTTCTTTAATATCTTTATCATTTTTGAATTTTAATAGAACACTGTTAAATTTAACCTCTTCATGAACTTTATTTTCATAAATATCTGGAGATATATATACATAGTTATATATATAATTTTCTGCAATATTTGTTACATTTAAATCAATTTTAATATTGTCATCTTTTATACTTATTACATCACCAACTTTTATATCTAATAACTTTGCTAATTTTTCTGTTATCACTACACTTTTATTATTAAAATCTATATTTTTACCACTATCAAAATCTTTTAGCCCTACATAATCCGATAATAAAGTAGTGCTTTCAGGAATAAATAATCTTACTTGTACATTATTTTTTACTTTATCACTATTACTATCCATTATTGTCTGATTTATTAACATATTTGATTTAAATCTCTTATCTAGATCTAAATTATCCAAAAGACTTTCCTTTTCTTTTAGTGTACCGTCACTTTTTAACTTAACCATAGCATCATAACTAAATATTTCACCATATTGCTTTGAAATAATTCCTGATATAGAGTCTTTTAATCCATAAGCAGCTAAGATTAATGCCGTGCAACCAGCTACTCCTAATACAGTCATAATAAATCTTGCTTTATATCTTAGAATATTTCTTATAGTAACTTTTGCAGAAAAATTTATTCTATTCCATATAATTGGTATTCTTTCTAATAATATACGTTTTCCCTTCTTTGGAGCTTTGGGTCTCATTAATGTAGCAGAATTTAATTTTAACTCTTTACTAGCCACTACATATGCAACAGTACAAGTACTTAGTAACGCTCCTAATATTGCAATCAGTATAATTAGAAAATTCAATTTAACATAAAATTGTGGTAGCTTATACATTGCATCATAAGCACTAAAAATAGTTCTAGGCAATGTACTTAATCCAACAATTATTCCTATAATACTTCCAACCATAGCTGCTAATAATGCATAAAAGAAATATTTAGCTATTATACTCTTATTTTCATATCCCAATGCTTGAAGGGTACCTATTTCTGTCCTTTCTTCTTCCACCATCCTAGTCATATTAGTTAAACATACAAGGGCGGCTACTATAAAGAAGAATAATGGAAATATTGATGCTATTCCATCAATTCGATCTGCATCTTGTGCAAAAGATGTGAATCCTGTATTATCTTCATTGGTTAATATATACCACTTACCTATTTCTATATTTTTTACTTCTTTCTTTTTTTGTTCAATTTCATCGTCAGCTAATGCAAACTTTTTCTCTGCCTCATTCTTAGATTGTTCTAATTTCCCCTCATTTTCTCTAATTTTGTTCTTAGCTTCTACTAACTGAGCACGTCCTTTCTCTAATTCTGACTTTCCATTAGCATATTCTTTCTCTCCAAGTGCTATCTGATTCTTCCCATTACTTATTTTTTTTCTGGAATTTTCTATTTCATTTTCTCCATATACCTTATTATTGTTTAACTCCTCCTCAGCGACTATTAGTTTTCCATTTACATCATCTAAAACAGTTTTCATTGCAAGAAATTTATTTTCAGCATCTTGTAGTTGTTTTTCTGCTTCAGTAACTTTACTTACTCCTTCATTATATTGATTTGTAAGATCTGTAATCTTATTGCTTAATGGTTCTATAGCTTTTTCAAGGATTTCATTATTCATTATTGATGATTTTATTTCTGAAGTAATATTATCTAATATTTTTTTTTGTTCTTCTGTAAGATTATATTTATATTTTATTTTATTTGAAATATCATCAATGGTATCACATGTAATATCTTTATTTTCTATAGATCTATCATATAAATTTTGAAGTGCATCAATAAGCAACTTTTCTTTTTCCAATTGTTTTTTGCTTTCATCTATTTCTTTCTCTGCTTTCGACTTCATAACTTTAAATTGGTCATATTGAGTATCATATTCATTAAGCTTTTCTGTATACTGTTTTCTTCCCTCATCTATTTGATTTTTACCATCTTCTATTTGTCTATTATAATTTTCTATTGCATTAGATAGTAATTGTTCTCCTTGGCTTATTTCTAGTTTACTACTCTCCAACTTTGCAAAACTATCTTTTAGCTTTTTATCCCCTTCTGCTAATAAAGCTTCTTTTTTATATATTTCTTCTCTACCTTGTATAAGTTTATCTTCAGCATCTTTTATTTCCTTTTCTGCTTTGTCTTTCTCTTTTTGTAATTTTTCCACAGCATCATCTAATTGTTTATTTGCTTCCTTAATTATGTCATTATAATTATCCTTTAGAGCTTTATTTCCTACGACTTCAATGTCATCTTTATACTTTTCTATATCCTTTTTATAGCTTTCATCAAAAAATGATTCATACTTATCACTTACATCAGTTTTAAGATAAACTTCTGTGTATCTTTTATAATTAAAGTCTTCAGGTAATATCATCATATAAAAGGCAATACTTCCATTCCCTATAGTGCTTACACCTTTATCATAAGAAATGTATTGAGGGCTATCTACAAACCCAACTACAGTATAGTCTTGAACTTCTAAAATATCTTCTATATTCTCACCTTCATCAGGATGTACAAACTTTATTTTATCTCCAATTTTATATGTCTTTGATGTATATTCATCTTTACCCAATACACATTCTCCTGATTTTTTGGGTAATCTTCCTTCTGTAATATTTACTTTATTTATTATATTTTTATCGTTATTATCATAAGCTTTTGGAATAGCATGTACCTTAACCGCTACTTCTGTTTCATTAGATTTTACTAATAACTCTGTAGAATATGAAGGCATTACTGCTTGTATACCTTTCATATTTTTCAATGCTGTAACATCTTCTTCTCTAAAACCATAGCTAGACATAACCTTATAGTCCATTAAATTATTTTCTTTAAAAAACTTATCAGCAGAATATTTCATACTGGGACTAGCACCTTTTACACCAACAAAGAAGCCTACCCCTAAAGCTACAATTACCATAATAGAAATAAATCTACTTTTCGTGTTTTTTATCTGTCTTATAAACAATTTAACTAATGAATTATTCACTTAACTTCATCTCCCTACCATTCAATATCATCTATAGAAGTTAAATGCTCATTTATGATAATAGATTCCACTTTACTATTTTTCATACGAATTACTCTATCTGCCATTGGTGTAATTGCTTGATTATGGGTAACTAATACTACTGTCATTTTTTCTTTTCTACAAGTATCTTGAAGTAACTTTAAAATATTTTTTCCTGTTTGATAATCAAGAGCTCCTGTAGGCTCATCACATAACAACAATTTGGGTCTTTTAGCTAAAGCACGGGCAATTGCAACTCTTTGTTGCTCTCCACCAGATAGCTGAGATGGAAAATTGTCCATTCTATCTTCTAATCCCACACTCTTTAATGCTTCTTCTGCATCCATTGGATTCTTACATATCTGCGCCGCTATTTCTACATTCTCCTTAGCTGTAAGATTCTGAATCAAGTTGTAAAATTGAAAAACAAACCCAATATCATAACGTCTATAGTATGTTATTTCTTTTTTACTCATATCACTTAAATGGTTATCTCCAACATATATCTCTCCACCATCACACTGATCTATTCCTCCAAGTATATTTAATACAGTGCTTTTTCCAGCTCCACTTGGTCCAACTACTACTGCAAATTCACCTTCCTTTACTACAAAATTTACACCATCAGCTGCATTAATTCTAACCTCTCCCATTTGATACCCTTTATAAACATCTTTAAATATTACAAAATCACACATATAATACCCCCTCTTTTCCTTATATATAAATTGCTAAATACACCTGAAATCAAATTATTTTTTTTCCATAAAATAATTAACTACATCTCCTACTGTCTTAAATAGCCTTATATCTTTCTCAGGAATTTCTATATCAAATTCTTCCTCAAATTTTCCCACTATACTTACAATATCGTAAGAATTAATTCCTAAATCTTCTACTATGTCCATATCTAAACCTATATCTCTTACTTCAATACCTAAATATTCTGAAATTATTTCTTTAACTTTATATTCCAATCTTATTTCCCTCCTCTAAAAATTTGGATCGAACAATCTTTTTTGAAGTGTTTTTTTCAAACTCTTCTTCTTTTATATAAATTTTTTGTATTTGCTTAAATAAAGGTAACTTATTATTTATTTTTCTTAAATCCTCTTCCAGTTGGTTTCTTACATTTTCTATACCTCTCATTGATATATATTCTTTACCTATATACACTGCTCCAACAATAATTTTACTACCATTTCTACTGTTTGCACTATAAACTAGCGTTTCTTTAACATAGCTCATATTTTCTAATATATACTCCTCTAATTCTTCAGGATTTACATTTTTACCATTACTCAATACTATCAGATTTTTTTTTCTTCCAGTAATATATAAATAACCACTATCATCGATATATCCTAAATCTCCTGTCTTAAACCAATCATTAACAAAGGACTCTTTGGTGCTTTTATCATCTTTATAATAACCCAACATAACATGATCACCATGAACTAATATCTCACCTACACCATTTTCATCTGGATTTAAAATGGATATATCTACACTAGACAGAGGCTTACCAATTGAATTTAAATTTTCACTAAAATTAATACTAACTACTGGTGTACATTCTGTTATACCAAAACCATTTATTACATTGATACCAATATCCTTAAATTTCTTTATTAAATCTTCTCTTAAAAGTGCGCCACCACTGATTATTGTTTTTAAGTTTCCTCCAAAATTATCTATCAGCTTCTTGAAGATTTTTCTTCTTAAGTCTATATTTATTTTTAATAATGCATTACTTACTTTTAAATATTTTTTAAATGTTCCTTCTAACTTCTTTCTCTTAAGTTCTACTTCCACAGATCTATACATTGTTTCTAAAAATAAAGGAACTAAAATCATTGCTTCTGGTTTAAACTCGTTAATATTTTTAGATAAATACTTTAAACTATCATTTATAAAAGTAGTAATCCCTAATTTTATCGTAGTTAATATACCACATATATTCTCATAAGCATGATGAAAAGGTAATACTGCCAATAAATTATCATAACCTTGAAATATCTCTGCCATATCCATAACATTACTTAATATATTTCTTTGACTTATCATCACTCCTTTATTAGTGCCTGTAGTTCCTGACGTAAACATTATTACATTTAAGCTATCAATATTAACATTACTTTTTAAATATAAAGTATTTCCTTTATCAAGCATTTCTTTGCCTTTATCTATAAGAGATTTAACATCATCATATCCATATGAATTTTCATCGATACATATACAACACTGCAAATCAGGAACTTTTTCCTTAATATATTCAATGGAAGATAGAAAAGTTTTAGAAAAAATCAATACAGACACATCGCTTTTTTCCATAAGCCTGCACAATTGCTCTTCAGATAATTCTTTATCTAGTGGTACTGCAACACCAACTCCATTAATTACTGCCAGATAAGATATAATCCAATTATAATTATTTTCACCAATTATTGCTATATGTTTATCTTTTAATCCTATTTCTAGTAACATAGTACCTAGCCTAAAAACATCATTTTTCAACTCTTTATAACTATGTGATATTTTCCCTCTTCCTTTTTTTTCATAAAACGCTACTTTATCCTTATACTTATTACTTGAATCTATCAATATCTCTTTATAATTAATCACTCCATTGATGCTACTACTATTTACATTGATTTCTTGTACCATATTTACTCTATCTCCCCTTTAACTAAGTCCAATATTTCTCCAATAGAGATCTCTGGCATATTAATACCTAATTCAATTACTCTAATCATTAGTTTATAAATCTTATAAATCACTTCTTCTTTTACAACAGATAATGTATATTCAAATAAGAAATCTAATGTTCCTGCATCACTAACATCCATAATAGTTAAATAAAGTCCCATCGCTGAAATTCCATTACTATAACTCTTAACAGAATATTTTATATCACTTTCTGAATTAATCTTTGCTAATTGATAGGTAAAACACATATCTGTATAGCTATAAGCAGTCTCTTTAACTGGATATTGTTCTTTTATATACGCCATTATATCTTGATATGGAAAATCTCCATGTTTAAACAAAAACATTTGATCAATAGTAAGCTTATTACATGTTTCAATAAAACTACTATCTCTTGAGCATTTTACCTTAAACGGCAGTGAATTTACCATCATTCCCCCAGCTCGTTTACTTGATATAGTAGATCTTCTTGCTAATGAATTATTTACTATAGTCTCATATTTATTATTTAATAAATAAAAATAACATTGACTACCTAATAAAAATAAAATTTGAGGTGACAAACGATTCTCCCTGCAAAACTTCTTAATCTTAGATACCTTTTCTTTCTCTAATGTTATTACCTTTAATTTTGATTTTGAGCTCAAAGAAAGGCTTCTAAAAGGCTTGCCCACATTTTCTTTACTAATAGCTGCATAACTAGGTGGAGTATTAAAAGTATCTTTCCAAAATTCATAATCCTTTTCTCTTTTCCTAGATGTAGTGTACTTTAAGTCACTCTTAACAAGCTCAATAAATGATGTTGGTGCCTCTGATAATGCTTTATTATCCTTTATCCCTATATATATATCTAAAATATCCTTTGTGAATACTGTTAATGCCCAGGCATCCATAATAATATGATTAACTTTAAAATATATAATAGTTTCATCATCGGGTCCCTTTATTATTGCAATATCATACAAGTCACATTCTATATACTTCTCAGTTTTTCTCGTCCATTTTGCTAACTTATTATCAATTTTTTCAGTGGTTAATTTGCTAAAATCATATACTTTTGTTTCCTTTGGTTCATCCATTGATATATATTGTTTTGTAATATTCTCTTCCTCAGTTAATCTAATTCTTAGAGCATCCATTCTTGATATTGCTATATATATAGCCTCTTTTAATAAAGGTATATCTATTTTATCCTTTATCCAAATTGAGACTCCTATATTTACAACACTTTTCTTTATAGAATACTTTACTGAATAATACATTAGTTGTTGGGATGGTGTTAAATCATATAAAATAGTTTTTTTCAATTTATTCTCCTTTACAAATTATAGCTTTATTTATATTTTACCATATATTCCCATGTTTTGTTTGGTAATATGTTTTGTTTAAAAATTTTTAATAAAAAAGACCTTACATATTAACCTATCTTTAAGGTATAACATGTAAGATCTTTTCTATTAATATTTAATTAGATTTAGTATTTTAACTAAAGTAAGAGTTAGCATAGATGTAATAGTCCCTAATAAAAATATAAATATAAAAATGTAATTGTATAACTTTAAAAATTGAAAAATCCCATCTGTACTTATATTTAGTAAAATAATTACTAAAGCAATAAAATAACTTAATAGTGATAAATATAGTGCACCTCTTTTCGAAGTCATTATATCCTCTTTACTTAATGACATACTCGTACTTATTCCGATAGTTATAAGTATAAATATCCAAAATTTCACGCTTTTCACATTAGTCATCGAAAATATAGTTGTAACTATAAATTTTAGAGATAACTCTGAAGAATTTATTATCGTCTTACAACTTTCAGGTAGCAAAAGAAAAAACACTAGAAATATAGCTAAACCTCCCATAAACAATGGGGCTGAACCAATGAAAAAATTTCCTATATTCTGATATATATTTTTAGAATTACTACTTGATTTAACATATCCTAATACGCCATCATCTCTTGATGCAATTGGTCTGAATAATTTTACTTCTTTAACTTTATGACCAAATAAAAAACACATTAATAGATGACTTAATTCATGAATTGGAGTCCCTATAGCATGTACAACCCAAATACCTTTTTCTCCAAACATCTTAACTATAGATTTATTACTTTCCTTCTGTATTTCACCAATGATAAACCCAAATACTAAAAACTCACCTATTAATCCCAATATAATAATAGTACCTAATTTTATTATCTCAACTATATAATCCATATAATCCCTCGTTTCATATATGATATAAGTTAATTATATACTATTTTTATAATACTTAACTAATTTGATTCTACAAATTCTTTCTTAATAACTAAAAATTCTTCTAAATCATTGAGAAATTGAAATAACAATGCTCTATTTTCAAATTCTTCTCTAGTTTTAGGCAGTTCCATCAATTCATAAGTTTTTCTAAGGGAATCTAATTTGTTTATCAAATTAGTACAATCATTATTTTCATATATTTCCTTAGAAACATCTTCCGTAAATTTTGATAAGATACCTGTTTGTTCATATGTCATATTAAACCTTAAAAAATGTTTCTTCATCCTTCTTATTGTATCTAATTGCATAGTTCGCATATTTATATAATTCAAATAATAATAGTTGTTTTTGAGAATATAATTATCATTAATTTTCTTAGCAATAATTTTACTTTCACTAATCAATTTTTCTACACTAAGAAAAAGTTTTTGCTCATATATTGGCACCGTATGAGTTACCAGAGTAACTGACATATCCGATAATATTTGTCTATACTTTTCTTCGATTTCTTCCTTATTTTTTTCAAATATATCTTCTAAAGAATCTGTATATAAATTAAATATCATTGCAATACTTATTCCTATTATCGTCAAAGCTTCTTCATTCAAAATCCAATATAGATTAATATTAGAACTTGATAATAAATGTGTTGATAATACTGATCCTACTACTAATCCATCTCCTATTTGCAACGATTTAGTTATTGGAATAAAGATCAATAAAAAAATACCAAAAACTACAGGATTATTTCCTAAAATAATATATAATGCAAAAGAAAGAACTATAGCTATTGTAGTGGCTATAAGTCTTCCCCCTGCTACCTTCAATGCTTCTTTCTTTGTATCTTGTACACTTAAAATAGCAATTATTCCTGCAGTTACAGAAAAATGTAGTTTAAATGCATCTGCAATAATAATCGCTATAGTAGCTGATATTGCCATCTTAAATGTTTTATCTTTAAAATATTTCATCATTATATCTTCACCTCCCATTAAAGAATTATTATATAATAATTCTTATCAATTTAAAAGTTGTTCTTTATATTTAATAACACACTCTCTATAATATATAATTGAGGTGATATGATGAAAAAATTTAATAACAAATTGTCAATAATTATTTTTTCAATATTAGTATTCGCTGTTGGTTTAGGATTTGTATCTCCTGACGTCTTAGATCATTTCAAAAATAATAACACTGTTATTGAAAATACTACTGCTGATAATAATATTATTGATAACAATACTACAACATCAAATAATTCCGATACCATAAATGAAAATAAGATTCTTGATGGCTTTCAAGAGGTAGCAGATTATATCCATCAATATAATAAACTGCCTGATAACTTTATTACAAAAAAAGAAGCCATGAATCTTGGTTGGTCTCCTGGTGATGATTTGTGGAAATATGCTCCTAATAAAAGTATTGGAGGAGATTATTTCGGCAATTATGAAAATTCTCTACCTACTAAAGAAGGCCGAACTTGGACTGAATGCGATATAAATTACAAAGGTGGTTCTCGTGGTAGTGATCGCATTGTGTTTTCCAATGATGGATTAATTTACGGTACATCTGATCATTACAAAACATTCATTCAATACTACTGATTGGAGGGCATTTACTATGAATTCTGTGTTTTTTAATGGTGAAGATTTTAAAACTAAAGAAATTTTTCATGAGATTATTAAAGATAAATTAAACCTTCCAAGCTATTACGGTAATAATCTTGATGCTCTAAATGATTGTTTATTAGAGTTATCTCCATTACCGCTAAAAGTTGTATGGAATAATTATAGTAAAAGTAAAGAATATTTAGGTAACTATTGCGATATAGCATTGAAAGTATTTGAGACAGCTTCAGAGTTTTTAGATAACAAACTTATCTTAGAAATAAATTAAAGAATGAGTATCTCATAATTTACAATTAATGTTGATTTTCCCCTTTTGGAAAAATATTGTAGTTCTGCAGACAGCAAAAATGGTTGGGGGAGTCAATGAAATTTGACATTTTCATATGATAATTATGCAGAAATCTCCATCTCAGTTGATAATTGTGAATCTTGAATTGTAAATTAAAAAAGAGGCCTTGCATACAAATTTTCATTTGCTATAGCGACAGCCTCTTCTTATTTATTATCTTTTCTTAAACCAAACAAAAGCACCAATTGCTACTAAAACAATTCCTATTCCAGCAAAAATTGTTACTGAAAGTCCTCCGGTCTTTGTTAATATTCCATTTCCTTTTTCCTTATCATCATCATCATCATTAGTTATATCTGTTACACCTTTTACATCTTCAATTATCTCATCTTCATAATCTAAACTTACAGAATCTTGATCTAATTTACTTTCTAATCTATTAAGCACTACTGTATTTACAAGTATGATATTATCACAATCTTCTTTTACTACATATTCATTAGTGATAACTTCTATTTTTTCATTTGCTCCTAAATTAAAATTACTGCTATCAAAATTTTTAATATCGTCACTGTAAAATTCCCATTTATCATTATTATAGTCTGCTGGAGTCATAGCATCAGAAATTGATAATTTATCAATAGGCAATGGATTTCCATCTTTATCAACAGTCTTATTAATAACGTCAAATTTAAAAGTAACTACATCATCTTTCTTTACTTTAGGGATAACTTCATCTTTACTACAATCATATATAACTTCTCCATCACGTTCTATTGTATTGACATTATTTCTTATTGTAGCATTATATTCACCAATCTTCTTCACATTAACTGCTACTTCTGCTTCATCTACTAGCTTATTTTCTTCATAAGTTGCTGTACCAACTACCTCATTAATGATTACTGGTTCTTTTGCATTGGCATCTTCTTCTGTAGCAGTATAACTTAATTCTTTATTACATCTAACTTCTATAGTTTCGCCAATACTTAAAGACCCTAATGCTTCTTTAAAATCGTTTGTCTTTAACTTTATATTACCTTTGGAATCTTTCTTTATAAAAGAAACTTCACTATCCTTTTTTACTCCATTCTTAAAGATTCCATCTGTATTTATTTTAACACCTAATAATTCGCTATCAAATTCTATATTCTTTAATGTAGCATCTCCAGTATTAGTCATTGTAAATGTATAATATATTTTTTCTCCTTCATATACAGATATTGCTGGTGACTCTTCTCCATTAGAATCAATAGTATATGCATTTTCTTCTACATTTAAATTAGGATTTCTAAAATTCATATTTGTTTCAATTGTTAAATTAGATTCTCCTGCTCCTCTTTCCATATAAAACAAATCAAAGCTATATGTCTCTCCAGGAATTAAGTTTTGCAATTTATCCAGCTCTACTTTTACGCTTTTCTTAGCATGAACTCCCCCTATGTCTGCAATAAGCTCTCCATTAATAAATACCCATACATCATCATCTCCGGCAAATTCAAACCATTGACCTTCTTTATATGTAAATTCAGTATGTGATTCTAATGTAAAGTGATAATTATGAGTTCCATTACAATTTTGATGTGCCCTTTCTTCATTAAATCCTTTGCCATCAGCTATAAAAAATCCACATTTTCCATAGGCTTCATCTTCATTTGAGCTATCATAACCCATAGCATCTCCACCACGGCTATAAAGTGGTAATTCTTTCTCATCAACTATTGTATTCAGACCTTCTACATCTTGAAAATAACTATTCATATAATAATAAGCATATCCGTATGCTGTTGAAAGCAATTTTTTCTTTACATCTTTTCCTTCTTGTAATTGTTCATATAATTTCTTAGCCTCATCTAATGTTCCTCTATTGCCTTCTTTGAATTTTCCTTTTTTTATAAGTCTATCTACTTCGTAATTATATCCTTCAGTAGAAAAGATTATCTTTCTGCTTACAGGATCAATTCCTTCAACCATATCTTTAATAACATTTTGTTTATTATTATCATCAGTAAAATCATTTCCATTAGAGAACATTTTCCAATCACTGTTAAAATCTCTTACTGTTATAGGTAATGTTCTTTTTACTACCTTTTCATCTTCATTATCTGCTTTAACTTCACTTACATTAAAAAGCATGTTGCTTAAGCAAATTACAATTAATAAAAATTTACTTATTCTTCTTATACCTTTCAACTTTTCCCTCTCCTTTATTACACATTATTACTTTATTTTCATTTCAAATACTAATTTACCACCTTTTTCTATATATGTCAACACGATTAATATTTTTTGTCATTTTTTATACAAATATGCAATTAAAAAATACAATATTCTTCAAATAAAAATAAAAGGTAGCCTTTATTTTTATTTAGCTACCTTTATTTACTATTTGTTTTTTAACTTTTCTAAAATATATACTATGTTATCTATCTTCTTAGAGTTCTTATTCAATTTTTCTGCTATATTATGTGCTATTTTCAGTAATTCTTTTTCTTCTACTTTACCTATCATAAATTCTAATACATCTGGTTTCTTCCCTAAAGATTCTATAATATTACTTTTAAACTCTTCACTATCACTTTCATCTTCTAATATAACTAACATAACTATTTTTTTATCTTTTAAAACATTTCTCATATCTTTTATATATAATAACGTTTTTTCTGCTATATAATTCTTATTAAAGCAAATAGTAAATACTATATTTTTATAATGATCTACATCTCTTGAAAGAGCATTAATATCTACACTTCTACCAGGTCCTAAAAGCAATGCTAAAATATCCGATATTCTTTTAGCATAATTATTTTCACTCTCACTAATAAATAAAGTGCTTCTCATATTTACTCCTTTATAATTATTTCATTAAATTATATTTTATTTTTATTCTTTATATTACAAAAACATTATTGAATTTAGTTCATTTTAACAAAAGTAATATTAAAACCTAAACAATAAGATAAAATAAAGAGCTGAAGCACAATTTATTGTGATTCAGCTCTTTAAATTTACATATCACATATTAAGAATAACATATTATAGGAGTTCCTGGTTCAATATTATCAAATATTGCATTAGCTACATCATAAGGAGCATTTACACACCCATGTGATCCACTATTATAATATATATTACCACCAAAAGCTGACCTCCATGTAGCATCATGAATACCTATCCCTCCATTAAAAGGCATCCAGAAACTTACTGGTGTTTCATAATCTTCTCCTTTTAATGTTGCATTTTTTTCTTTATAATTTAATCTATAAACCCCTGTTGGTGTAGCACAATTATTGGATACATTTCCTGTTACAACATCACCTTCTGTTATAAGTTGTCCTTTTTTATAAAACCAAATATGTTGACTAGATAGATTAACCTCTACATACGTATCTCCTATATCATCAACACCACTTGAAAAAGCTGTTTGCAAATATTCAGGTTCTCTTGAAGTAACTTTCCCTTCAACTATAGCTGTTTCTAAAAATGATATTTCTCCTTCTTTATCCATAACCACTCCATAATTTCCTCCACTAACTTTTACTGTATCGCCAAGGGAAGATTTGAAGTTTCTTGTATTTCCTATTGTATTACATTCCATAGCTAACTTATCAACGTAGTTTACAATGCTATCTTTATCTAAATTAACTTTAAATTCATTATCTATATTAATCCATGTATTTATAACAGAACCATCTAAAATTTCTTCTTTTCCATTTATATTATATGTTATCTTTGAATTACAGTACTTATCTAAAATAGCTTTTGCTTCTTTAACTTCTTTAGAATCTTTTGTATACTGTGGTTTCTCATAACAATCTACTTTATCTAAATTTAAAGTACTTTTTCCATCTATTATAGCCTTTGATATGTTCTCAATTAATAAATCTTTATTAACCTTATTTCCATTAACTTTATCTACTATCTCATAACCCTTATCCCCATATTTAAATGTAGGATTTTTAGGCTCTACTATATTTTCTTCTTTAAAACAATCTAACTTATCAACTTCAGCTTTTAACAGTTCTTCATCATACTCAACCATTTCAGATATCGTTGATTCTGTTCCGTGGAATATTCCTTTTATCCATCCAAAAGGATTTTGACTTTCTTTTATTTTTTCCACTTCGTCTCCTGACTTATATTTAAGTCCTATGTCAGATCCTTTTATTTCTGATTCAAATTTATCTCTACCTTTTATTTTCAATGTATATGATTTTATTTTTTTCTCTATTTCATTATTGACCTCATCAACAGTTTTCCCTGTAGCCTTAACAGAATTTATCTTAGACCCAAAATAAAATTTATTTGTGAAGAATATTGATACACCAATATATGAGACAATAACCATAGCACTCACAATAACACTAATACACCATTTACTCATTTTAAACTTCATATATTTTACCTCACTAACTCTATTGAAATACATTACTCTTTATAAGTCTATGTTAATAATATCATATTTTTCTATTTTTTTCATTTATTTATTATATATTTATATGTGTCACCTTTAAATATTTTCCATATTATATATAGAGCAATGTTTTCTAGGAGCGAATTTATGGAAGATTATAATTTCTTGAATAACCTAAATGGAATTTCAGAATGCATAAATAATAATACAACAACAAATACAGTAAATGATCTAGCTACACTTAATGCTATGAATAATTGTAATAACTTAGGCTTAATAAATGGATTTTTTAACCAAGGTCAATCTACTATATTTTTATTAATCTTTATGTATTGGTTCACCATATTATATTATTCTAGTTACTTATTTAACATGAATAGCTATCTTGTTAATGCTAATACATGCGTATTAGAAAAAGTACTAAATAACTGTTGCAAAAAATAATTCATTAGGTGCTGCTAAATAATGAATTATTTAAGCTTACGTTTTAGTTCATATTTAAATAATTCACAAAGGGCTATCGTTAATGAAATTTAATCATTATTGCGATATCCCTTTTACTTTCATATATTATATTTAAATACTCTAATTTGTAATATATAATAAATAATAATATATATTACGAAACCTAAGGAAGAAATACAAATGAAAGATCATTATTACGAAAAATTATTAAACATAACTACTACAGGCGAACAAAAAAAATATAATGAATCTATTCATTATAATGTTTATGAACCAACATCTTATGAAGCTCTAGAAATTCTTTTTAAGGAATATTTCTTATCCGAAAATGATACTATTATAGATTTCGGTTGCGGTAAAGGACGTCTTAGTTTTTATAGCAACTACTTTTTTAGCTGCAATAGTGTTGGTATAGAAATGAATCCTTATTATCATAAGTGCGCTATAAATAATATTAAGTCTTTTAACAAAAAGCATAAAAATATCGCTAACCCTATTACTTTTATTAATACTTTAGCTGAAAAATATACTATAAATCCATCAGATAATAAATTTTACTTTTTTAATCCTTTTTCAGAACAAATATTTATAAAAGTAATTCAAAATATACTGTATTCCATAGAAGAAAGTCCTCGGACTGTAGATATAATATTATATTATCCATCTGATGATTATATATTTTATCTGGAAAATAACACATCTTTTTCATTATTATATGAAATTCCTATTGATAATTTATATAAGAAAAATAAACGCTATAAATTTTTAATATATAGGCTGTCCTAAATATAAAAAGCTGCCATGAACCTTTTATTCATAGCAGCTTTTTAATAATTAACACCATTTATTCCAAAACTCTTTACAACACTTTTTAACTTCATTACCACCTCTAACTTTAATACATGAAAGCCATTCTTCTGGAAGTAAGCTCCTATACTGATTTTTGGAATACCTAGTGTCTAATAGCAAAATTGCTCCCCTGTCCTCTTCCGTTCTTATACAACGACCTGCTGCTTGCAAAACTTTTATAATACCTGGATATATATAACTATAGTAAAACCCCTTACTCTCTTTATCAAAATAGTTTTTAATAATTTCTCTTTCAATGCATATTTGAGGCATTCCTACACCTACAATTATTACACCTATAAGTTTGTCTCCTACTAAATCTATCCCTTCAGAAAAATGTCCTCCTAATACGCAAAATCCAATATAAGTTTTTTTATTCTCCTCATTAAATAAGTCTAAAAACTTTTCTTTTTCTTCCTCGGTCATATCACTTTTCTGCATAAATATATTTATTTCTTTATGTTCACTGATTACCTTCTCATAAATAATTTTCATATACTCATAAGAAGGAAAAAAGACTATATAATTCCCTTCTTTAGAAGTTGTAAAATTCATAATATAGTCTACTATCTGAGAACTTGTTTCTCTTCTTTTTTTATAGGTAGTATCAACATTATCGCCTATCATTATAATTCTATTATCGATATTAAAAGGACTTTGCAGATTTATACTATAATCTCCTTCTTTATATCCATATATATCTTTAAAATAGTTTATCGGCATAAGCGTAGCTGAAAAAATAATTGATGATTTACATTTTTTCATTCTTTCTTGAATAACTTTAGATGGATCAACACAATAAAGTATTATATTAATTCCTTTAAAATCATACTTACTCAATGTCACATAATGTTCATCGTAATACTGTGAAATAACTATAAAATTATGAATATCAAAATATAATTGTAATAACTCTTTATTAACCTCTGACGATTTTGATAGATAATAATCACATAAAATTATAAATTCCTCTAACAACTTATGAAATTCCTTTAGTTCTTCATTTTCTATAATATAATTTTCATCTATAACTTTTAAAACTGATCCTTTATCTTTAAGATAATCAATGATCTCCTTAATAGAATTAAATAATCTTGTTCCTTTCTTTAGTGACTTTTTTACTTCTATAAATTGTTCCTCATATAATTGAGAAGAATACATAGAACGTGCTCGATCAACTAGGTTATGTCCTTCATCAATTAGGAGAGTATAATCATTTTCTTTTTCTTCAAAAAATCTTTTTAAATATACTCTAGGATCAAAAACATAATTATAATCTCCTACTATAATATCTGCTATAGAGGTTAATTCTAAGGATAATTCAAATGGACATAATTTATATTTCTCACTAATTTCATCTATAATTTTTCTATCAAAATTATTATATTCTTTGATTATTTTCTTCAAAGCTCCATTCAATCTATCAAAATAACCATTAGCATATGAACAATACTCTGGATTACAATTCATCTCATCCATCTTACAAACTTTTTCTTTTGCTGTTAATGTTACAGAACTTATCATTAGACCTCTTTTCCTCATAAAGTTAATAGTATCCTCTGCAACTTCTCTAGTAATAGTTTTAGCTGTTAAATAAAATATTTTCGATGTATGTCCCTCTCCCATAGCCTTAATTGTTGGAAACAATGTTGATACAGTTTTTCCTATACCTGTAGGTGCTCTTGCAAAACACTTTTTACTATTAATTATACTTTTATATACTCTTACCGCTAACTCTCTTTGACCTTTTCTATATTCTTTGAAAGGAAACTGCAAATTACTTATTGATTTATTTCTCTTATCTTGCCAATTAATTTTTTCATCATACCAATATTTGTATTCATCAAGTAAGCTAAAGAAAAATCTTTCTAATTCATCAACAGAATATTGATTTTTTAATATTCTAGTATATCCAGTATCTACATTGTAATAAGTTATCTGAACATAAATATTATCTATTTTATTTTCAATACAATAAATATATCCATAACACTTACCCTGTGCCCAGTGAAGCGGATTAAAATCTTCATCGATAATAAGTAAATCCCTTGTTGTTGTTTTTATTTCATCTATAGTAACTTTTTCATCTTCTATTAGTATTCCATCAACTCTACCTTCCACCTTAATATCAACATCTTCATAAGTAAATATATGAGATAACGACACCTCTGCCATGTAATTATCACCATAGGATCCCTGAACTTTTTGATGTCCTCTTATTCCTTCTAAAGCTTTTATGGAACTAACATACCTATTATCTATACTTCCTCTCCTCATAACAAACTCTACTAGATTTCGTATAGATATCTTAATCTCACTTTTCATAGCTGTTCCTCATTTTCAATATATTATATCCTATTATACATCATATATAAAAAACAAATATATAGAAAAAGCTGTCACTCTTTTTACCGTGACAGCTTTTTCATAAAAATCACTATTCAGCTAATTCAAACTTCCATTGTTGACATTTATGACCATTATATTCCCATTGTTGTACATTTGCCTTTTTTGCAGTACTTGCATCTTTTACTTCAACTACAGATTTTCCTTTTGATACCTTTGTAGCTATAGTATATCTACTATTTCCTAAACTAATAAGTTGAAATTTTTGATTATCTCCAGAATTATCTTTATAAATAGCTATATTTGCACCATTTTTGCTACTTTTCTTACTTACATCAAGAACTTTCTTTCCAGTTCCTACTTGTGATACTAATTTATAGTATCCATCACCTACATATACTACTTTAAACTTTTGAGCTTTTTCTCCATTACCTGGATGTTGTTGCACATTAGTATTATTTTCATCAATTCCATTATATACATCTAAATATTTATTACTATTAACATTTTTTATATAATATATTCCACCGTCAATTAACCCACTTGCTGTATTTTCAGTATTATTTGATGCTGTAGAAGTAACTACATAATTTGATGATTGAACTCCTGCTGATTTATATGTACTATAGTTCATTTTACTTTTAGAACTTTGTGCACCAGCATAATTTTCAGCATATTCTCTAAGCTCACTAGTTTTCATAGTTGTATATGTATAGTTATTTTTAGGTCTCCATGATGTTGCCTTAGATTTAGATGCTGTTACTGTTGGATAACTTCCTTCATCAGTAAAATATGCTGTTCCATAGTCATTAACTAATCCACTACTGTTACAATTATTAAAGTAATTTTTCTCAGAATATATATTGGCATTTGTACAAGCTGTATAACCTAATGTTGCTGATTCTATATAGTTATTATAACTATGAAAATATCCATATCTCATAAGTCCTGGAGCTCTAGTTTGAACATCTTGAAAAAAGTTATTTGATATTGTCATTCTAGGATATCCTGTATAAGTTGCTTGTGCAGATTCATCATCTGCTGGATAACCTAAGATTAAACCATATTTATGACCTGTAAACTTAGAATTAGAAACTGTAACATAATCTGCTTTAACACCTACATACATAAGTTTATCAACATCATTAGCATGTAATGACGTATTTTCAGTAAGGTCATGTCCTTCTAAAGTACAATGATCTATCCAAAAATTTGTTCCTACACTTATATAAAGTGGAATATCATTATTTTCATTTATTTCTTCTGAATGCTTTATATGTAAGTTTTTCATTATTAAATTACCAGAATTGCAAGTCTGATCTAGATAAAAATATAAATTAGTTAAAGAAACTCCGTAAGCACCAATTATTGTCTTATTTTTACCTACTTTAACTTTTGTTAATGAGCTTTTAGATATATCTTTAGTGATTACAATTGTTCTCACATCATCACCTTCGGAATACTTTTGAAATTCATCTAAAGTAGATACTGTAACAGTTTCTCCCAATACTCCACCAATAGTTCCTGCTTTATCATTTCCGTCCATATCTTTACTATATCCTGCAAAACCTTCTAGTCCCGCACTATCTAATCTCCACTTTTGATTATTAGCACCTGTATATTTTGTTAATGTAACCTGTTCTCCTTTTCCATTATTAGTTAAAACCATATTTGAATCTTTATAATTTTTTATTTTATAAGTTATATAATTTCCTAAAGAATCTTTATCTACCCCTTCTATTATCCAACACTGTTCTTGCTTATTAGCATCACCAAAAGTTATACATTTACTATTAGCTGAAACTCCCCATGATACAGTAGAAACTAGTCTTCCAGAATCCTGATTTACCAGTTTAAAATATCCACCATTAACATATGTGAATTTCCACCTTTCCTTTTGTTCCCCAGTACTACTTGCTACTTGCAATAAAGAACCATCCTGATCCCCTGAAATGGTTAATTTATAACCATCTAAAGTAGTTATCTCCATTTCTTGTATAGGATAATCTGTAGCTGCTAAAACTTCACTATTTTTCAATGGTAATAATGCTATTATCATTGATATAATTATAATACTTATAATATTTCTTTTATTTTTCATTTATAATCCCCCTTTACTATTTCCATTATAAAGGAGATTTGCATTCCATGTAAACCCATATTTTGATTTTTTTCTACATTTTCCGATTTTAAAATTACTAATTTTACATATTAAAATAGAATAAAATATTCCTTATAACTTTTTAAGGCTATATTTTAATATTTTATTAAAATATAGCCTTTATTCTAAAAAACTTCTTTTTCACATTCTATATTTGTTATTGTAGCATCAGTATTTTCTTCAATAAAAGATATTATACTCTCCATTGTAGAGTCTGCTATTGCAGCAGTGCCACAAATTGCAACTATACCTATTGCCATTTCTTTATGAATATCTTGATAATCTATTTCAGAAACAGACACATTAAACTTATTTCTTAACCGACTAATAATACTTTTAATAATCATTCTTTTTTCTTTTAACGAATGTACCCATTGAGCTCTTAAATAGACCTTAATAATTAGCACTCTCATAGTATCACCTTTATTTTAAAATTTCTTTTATATATTTTAAAGTACAAACCTCTCCCTCTGTAGCTAATTTATTAAGCAACGACTCTAATAATTCTCTAGAACTTTCGTTCATCACATAATATTCTTTCCTAGCATTGTAATACTCTAATGGACTACTATTTGTATATTGGTCTTTTAAGTAATTTTTAGATGCACACATCCTATCAATAAACATCTCAACTACATATTTATCAGGCATCTTCATTCCTTTAAGTCCTTCTTCTTCTCTTACTCCATAATCTATCCAGTACTCAAAATGATGTTTATTTCGACCTTTATGATGTAACCATGCCATAGAGTAACCTTCTTCTAACTTTTGTATTCCATTAGGACTTACAGTTCCTCTATAATACTTTATACCAGTAGAAAATTCTACCCATGTATATTTTGATAAATCATGTAAAATTCCTTGTTTATATAAACCTACCCTAAAACAATATTTCATAACTAACAATTTATGATTAGTTATTGTCTTAAAGTGTCCTATAAAATTTTTCACTTTATCTTCCATCACTTATTATCTCCACTTCATATTACCTTTAATCTACTTTTAAAAATTCGGAAAATGTACCTAATAATAGTGCTCTACTATACTATCTATATACTTTAACATTCTCTTGATGCTAAAAATAACATCTCAAAAATAACGGCAAGTACTATCCCTACTATATAGCAAATTAAATCTGTATATAAAAATCCATGACCTAATATAAGTGATCCTATAACTGTATCTCTAATATTATTTATCCATTCACTTTGATATAGCTGTAAAAATTCAACTCCATAACAAATAAGTAATGAAATCAATGATACCTTAATAACTGATATCCTTTTAAATAAAAAAACAATAATTAGATATATCATAAAAGCCCACAAAACATCTCCTATATATTTTCCAATAAATACAGGCAAAATATCTTCATAGGTTCTTGATGCCAATCCTAAAATTATAACTACAATGATACACATAAGATATGTAATTCTGTTCCTCTTCATTCCTCTTCTCCCTAGATTTTTCGATTTTTTATAAAACAAAATAAAAATTTACATTTACTATTATACTTGATTTTTAATAATATTTGTATATTTATATAAATCAAAATCAAAATTTGTAATTTTTAAGAATTAAGAGTACTGGGGTTCATTATAAAATTAATCATTATCTCAAAAGATTCACTATTTTTCTGTTTTTATAAATATATTTTTTCCATCAGATGTTACCTCTATTTCTCCTTGTTTATCTGTTCTATAGGTATCTATATCATACTTTGAAATTGTATCTACAGTTTCTTTATGAGGATGACCATAATTGTTATCTTCACCACAGCATATAATTCCATACTTCGGAGATACTGCTTTTATAAATTCATCAGTAGAAGATGTTCTTGAACCATGATGTGCAAACTTTAAAACTTCACCTTTTAAATCCTCAGAATGTTTAGCTACCACTTCTTTTTCAGCATATGATTCTGCATCTCCTGTAAATATCAATTTTGTATCACCAAAGGTTAATTTCATTATTGTTGAATAATCATTAAGATCTTCATAAACACTATCTATTGGAGAATATACATCTATAGTAGCATTAGAACCTAAGTCGAGGTGTGTTCCTTCTTTTATTGGCTTAGCTTTAATCCCCTCTTTTACTATAGCATTTAACATTGATTCAAATGCTTGAGTTGTATGTACTACTGGTGGCATATAAAATTCCTTAACATCATATCTACTAAACACCTCTGTCATTCCCCCTATATGATCTTCATGAGGATGAGTAGCTATAACTATTTCAAAATCATCAATATTCTTTTTTTCTAACTGCTCCATTAAGTGCCCTACATTACTATTAGATCCAGCATCAATTAAAATATCATAATCATTTACTCTTATATATATTGAATCTCCTTGCCCAACATCTAAAAAATACACTTTTAATTCATTATTTGTATCTCCTAGAGCTGTATCTTCAGTAAATATTGTACTAAAGCATCCTATAATTAAGAATAAAATAATAGAGATAATCTTTAATGTAAGATTTCTTTTATACTTTTTTATACTTTTCTCTTTTGTATAATCCAATTGTCATCATCCTCCTAATCTTATTGAACATTTATGTTATTTTAGTAATTATCTATAAATGTAGTATCTCCCAGCTAAATTATTTTATAGATGCTTTACCATAAAAGATTATAAAAAATTTTTATTTTTTTCATTGGAAGTTTCGATTTTTATTATTATATATTATTTAAATTATTTATATTAAATTGTATTCTAATTACATAATTCTTTTTTTATTTTATACCTTTTCTTCAAATAGTTAGATATTATATTATAATTCTACATTAAATGTAGAATTATAATATATAGTATTACCAACAAGTTAATAGAGGTATAATTGTCTCTTCATTATTTCTTCACAAATAATTATAAGAATATAATTGTAAATATTTAAATTTCATATTCAAGATATCAAAATTAATTTTTGGGGGAGATAAATAATGAAAAGGAAATATCTATCGCTTATTATAGCAGCCGCTTTATTGATTGCTATGGAAGATATGGGGGAATCAGTTAATGCAACTCCAATGTTAAGTGAGTATCAAGAAATATTAAGTAAGGTTGAAGAAGCAAATTCTAATATACAAAAATTAGATGAAAAAATAAGCAACTTACTATCTGAACAAGAAAATACAAAAGCTTCAATAAATGAAAAATCAGAAGCCATAAATAAAAAACAAGCCGAAATAGATGAAGTATATTCAATACTTAAAGAAAATGAAGACGATTTCAAAGCTAGGGTACGAGCTGTTTATAAAAATGGTAATGATTCTACCATAGAAATATTATCTAAATCAAAAACCTTAGGTGATCTTATTGAAAGAGCTGCTACTATTGAAAAAGTATCTACTTATGAAAAAGACATCATAGATAATATAAGAGATAATAAAAATAGACTAGAAAAAGAAAAATCTACTTACAATAAAGAAATAAAAAAATTAAATTCTTTAAATAAAAAATTAGCTACACAAATAACTGACACAGAAAAAGAAAAATCTAATCAAGAAAAATTATTAGCAGAAGCAAATGAACTAAAAGTTAAATATTCAACAGAATTAGCTTATATTGATAATGCTAACAACGAATTAGCTCTTAACCTAGGACAAGGTACTGCCACTATAGCATCTGCAACAGTAGCTTCAAGAGGTGGGGATACAAATAGTGCTGGTGCAATGGCAGTACTATCTGAGGCTGCTAACCATTTAGGTAAGCCTTACGTTTGGGGTGCTAAGGGCCCTAACTCCTTTGACTGCTCTGGATTTGTTCAATATGTATTTGGAAGGGTAGGTATAAATGCTCCAGCACCTACATATACACAAGAAACTTTAGGTAGTTATGTTCCAAAAGGCCAAGAGCAACCTGGAGATTTAGTCTTCTTTGGTACACCAGGAAATACTCACCATGTTGGTATCTATGTAGGTAATGGTTTGTATATACATGCACCTCAAACTGGAGATTTTGTAAAATACTCAAATTTATCTAGCGCTAGCGATTATAGTTTTGCAAGAAGAATTTTATAGAAGTAAAAAAAGCTATCGCAATAACGAATGAAACTTCGTGTGCGATAGCCTATTTTATCATGGCACAGGTTAGAAGGCACAGGGCACAAGTAATGTAGGCTAGTGAATAGATAAGAGTGAATGGTGAATAGTTAGGGTTAATTTTCCTTTAATAGGAAAATAATATAGTCCTGCGGACAGCACAGTGTTTTCATATTTACTATAGATACAGAAATTATATTATAATTCGTAACCTAAGCTTTATGAAAGTGCAACTTTCATGAGCTTTCTGTAACGACTTTTATAGAAAATTTGATCTAAGCAAGAGACATAGTCAAAATTATAACATTCAACTTAACACATAAAATTTCAGAAATTCTGCAAGAATTTCATCTATACCTGTGCCCTGTGCCATGATACTTGTTCCCTTCAAACTTACTAGGAAAAGCCACCGCACTCTTCGTGCAACAACTCCTTTTTATAACAAGCCTAGTCCTCTCTTTTTACATACATATCTATAAACTCTATCTTTAATAAGTCCCATATCATAAAAAGGTCGTATAAGTCTATAAGTATCTTCATAGCCTTGATTCATCCTTATTTCTGCATGTTTCTTATCAAAATCTAAAGTTCCCTTGATAAAATTGCCTTGTGGCTTCCTAGGTATTATTTGAAACATATTTATTCCTGGAAAATCTGTATCTCTAATTATACTATTATGACTCAAATGCACAACTATAATAGTCTTATATCCTATATCATATAATGGCTTCACTGGTATATTATCCACTATCCCACCATCTATATATCTTTTATCGTCTATAATAACATTATCATATATAACTGGTAATGCTGATGATGCTAATAAAATATCCTTAATTCTTTCCTGACTATTATTATTTATATTAAAGTATTTCACTACCTTTTTAGGTATCTCACAACAACTAATAAAACATTGTATTTTCGATTGTGATACTATATCTAAATCCACATATTCTTTCATTATTTCAAGTAATCCCTCTCTTGAAAATATCCCATTTTTACCTTTAGTTATTAAGTAATTATTAACCATAGAGGACGTTATTCCTGTTTCTAAAAGTATTTTTTTAAGAGTTTCTATCTTATCTATCTTCAATATTTTTTCATTTGATATATTACTCCATACTTCTTTAGCGATATCTATGTTATCTTGCAAAAATAACGCGGCATTTAAAGCACCTACTGAAGTACCTGCTACTGCTCCTATTTTTTTATCTATCCCAAACTCCCTTAAAGCCTTCCAAACACCTATTTGATAAGATCCCTTTCCTCCCCCTCCTGATAATACTAATGCAATTCCATCCATACTAACTCCAACTAAATAATATTGTTCCCTAATCAAAATATTCAAGACATCATTACTTAGTGATAAAAAATAATTATTGTATTACATATAATTAAAATATGCAGATTACTTACTATATATTTTTATATAATAAATAATCTGCATACATTTAAATCCTATTTTCTTCTACATCTTCTATAGATCTAGTACCGTTATTAGTTATGAACCTCCAAGCCTCTCTCTCACTTCTCTCTTGTAAATCCTCAATAATATCATTTCCTTTTTCTATAGTCTTTGATATTATTCTAATTAAAGCATTTTTTTCTTCCTTTGGCAATGTTTTTAATGCTTTAACCCTTACTTCATACCTTTTAGCTCTCTCTAATAGTATTCTATGTCTCTTAATAATCTTCTCAGATCTATTTACGATATATCTTATTTTTTCCTCTTTTACCTTCTTAGTCCTTACATCAAGGTTTCTTATCTTAGCTATTCCTCTCTTCATACTTTCTTGATCTAAAAAAACTAGTGTATTATAATATCTTTCAACAATTTTTCTATCTTCTGACTCAATTGTTTCAACTAATTTTTCACTAAGTTCTAGTATATGTTTATCCTTTATTATGGTTTTATAATCACCATTTCTTATTTCCTCAATAATTTCTTTATAATCACTTTCACTTCCTGTTTTAATTTTATTTTCAATATCTTGTATTCTCTTTAATTCATCTTTAGCTACTTCTGCCTCCTCTAAAGTATCAAAAACTATTCCATCAACTGTTCTTTCCTCTTTTTCCTTAGACTTTTCTTCTGACATATCTATAGCTAAAAATTCAATTATTTCATATATATCCTTTTTACTAGCTTCTCCAGAATTCATCAAATACATATATAATTCTTTATTATAAGGATTTTTCTCTATTATTTCCTTTACAACTATTTCTTCTTTTTCTTTTGGAATTAATCCATCTCTAAAATTATTAAGTAAAGCAAGAGATAATTTTTCCTCTTCTTCCATTACATATTTTGCTATATACTCTTTTCCATTTTCTCTCATAGCATCTACTAAACTATAATGAATCTTAAATACATTGTCTTCTATAGCATTAGATAGACTTTCTAATATTTCTTGAATGTAATTATTTTTTCCATAATTATCACCTATAACGTTACCTACAGAATTTATTATAGATTGAGCAACTTCTTTTATATTAGATCCTTTACTGATAAAGTTAAAGCTAATTATATCGGTGAAATCTTTATTTAAAGTACAAAACTTATCATAATATTTTTCTATAAAGGTATCTTTATCAATTCCCATAATATCATTATTTATTAAATATTTAATAGCCACTTCAACATTTTTTAATATTATGTCATTTCCTTTTTCCAATGCTTTCTCTTTTATATCCTGTATTGTCATGGATTCTTTAAAAAATGCATCATTAAATTCAACAGCAGCATTTTTTGACAACTCCATATACTGTCTTTTTAATTCATTATATTTTACAAAATCATCTTTAAATCCTATACTATATTTACCCAAAATAAAGCACTTTTGCAAACTCCTCACCCCATAACTTCTGTTTATATTAATAATATTATTAATATAAATAAATTATTCCTAAACATAATAAGTAATAGTAAATATGTATGAGGTTAAAATCGTTAAAAATAGGACTTAAGCACAATATTGGTTTATTTATTGTACATCAAGTCCTTTGTTTTTATTTTACTGTCTCTAATGCTGTCTTAACTTTTGGAATAACATAATGACTTCCGCCTTTATCTTTAACATCTTCGATCATAGATACTACCAATAGATTATTATTATCTTTATTTGTAGTCATAGCTGCAAACCATCCAAGCTCAGTTCCTTCAGTATCATCTTGAGTTTTCTTTATTTCTGCAGTACCTGTTTTTGCAGCTATAGTAAGACCATCTATCTTCGCCTCACTTGCAGTTCCTGCTGGATCTTCTACAACAGATACCATTGTATTTAATACTGTAGACGCAGTATCTTTTGTCATAATATTTTCTTTCCATACTTTTGATGTTTCTCCACTATCTAATGTTGGCATTATCATATTTCCGTCATTTAAAAATGCTGTATATATAGAAGCTAAATGTATTGGATTTACTAAAAGTTTTCCTTGTCCATATCCTGTATCTGCTAATTGAATATCATCTTTAAACTTATCATCATCTGCAAATTGAGATGAGTATAATCCATATTTAAATGGTATTTTTTCTCCAAATCCCATTTTAGTTAAATCTGTAGCAAAACTATCCTTTCCAACATCTAATGCAACTTGAGCAAAATAGATGTTGTCTGAATATACCATAGCCTTTGTTAAGTTTGTGGTTGAACCATAATCTGTGACTCTAGTTATTGAATAATCCCCCCAACTATCATCCTTCTTCCAACTCTTACCACTTATATTTTTAGTTCCATCAGCATCAATGGCCTTATTTTCTAACCCTATAGCTGCTGTTATTGGTTTAAAAGAAGATCCTGGAGCAAATGTACCTTGAAATCTGTTATACAAAGGCTTATTTTCATCATTATTTAATTCTTCCCACTTATTATTTGATATTCCTAAAATAAAATCGTTAGGATCATAAGATGGTGTACTTACCATTGCTAATACTTCTCCAGTGTTAGGATTCATTGCTACCGCAAACCCTTTATCACTTTCTAATTGACTATATAATAGTTTTTGCATACTACTATCGATAGTAACAGTAACATCTTTTCCATCATTAAGTTCTGTCGATGCTATTTCACTTTTCTTTTCACCATTTTTGTCTTCAATATATATTTCTACACCATCAGTTCCTCTTAAGGTATCTTCATAAGCTTTTTCTAATCCTACTTTTCCAATTACGGAACTTGATGAATAACCTTTATCCTTATTTTTTTCAAGTTCTTCTGCTGTAATATTTTGAACATATCCAGTTAAATGTGCCGCTTCAACGCCTAATGGATATACCCTAGCTTTTTTATCATTAAGCATTATTCCAGGTATCTCAAGTAGCTGATCAACCCTTTCATCTGATGATGAAATATCTTTTATAGGAACAAAAGTATCATCTTGTACATAAGATGCAGTAATTTCAGTATTTATATATTCTTCACTTACCTCTAAAAGCTCTGAAATCTTTTTAATATTATCCTCTTTTGCATCTCCTAACTTTCCTGGTACAATACCAACTTCATTAATATAGCCATCTTCCGCTAAAACATTCCCATTTTTATCTAAAATGCTACCTCTTTTGGCTTGTTCATCATTAACTCTTACTTTATCATCACTGCTCAAGTCAGGAAAAATCATTTTTGAAGACCACTCTATTCCTTCATCTTTCTTTACTACTACAGTATTTTTAAATTTCACTTCTCCAGCAATTGTATTCATTGTAGATTCATAAGTAATATCATAGTTTGAACCATCTTTTTTTACTTTTAAAACCTTATTTTTAATATTTGTTGCTTCAATACCTTCATATATATTCTTGTTTCTTTTTATAAAATCTTCTTTAGATATATTACCTTGACTTTCCTTTGTTATTTTAGAATACATTTCTTCGTATTTTTTATCATTAATTAATGAAGTATATTCTTCTAATGCTTTTTCTGGATTATACTTATTTTTGTTAACAAAAAAAATAGTACCACCTACAGCTAATGCTATAACTAATATTCCCGATATAGCTATTGCTATTTTCGCTCCTTTTTTCATTTACCTTCTTCCCCCTATTAGTTACTTCAAATATATTATACCATATAATAACATTATTTTATTTAATTTGTAATCACTTTTGTACTATTACCAGCTAAATATCCTGTTGAAAATGCAATTTGTAAATTATATCCCCCTGTTTCTGCATCTACATCAATCACTTCTCCTGCAAAATATAAATTTTTTATGATTTTTGACTCCATTGTCGATGCATTAATCTCTTTTACTTTAACTCCACCACTAGTTACCATAGCACCTTTTATACTTATAGTTTCTATAATAGTTAATCTCATCTCTTTTATATAATTAATAACCCTATTTTCATCTTCTTTTTTTAGCTCACTTGCTTTTGTCTCAAGTAATCCCACCATACCTAAAATCTCTTTTAGGAAATTCTGTGGCAATATTCCCTTTAAATTGTTAATTAAGCTTTTATTTAAGTTTGATTTCATTTGCTTTGATAATTTTTCCCTGCTCCACTCTTCTAAAAAGTCTAATGTAATCTCCACTTCTCCATCCTTCAATGCCTTATTAATATAAGAAGATAATTTTAAAACACCAGGCCCTGATATCCCAAAGTGCGTAAAAATCATATCCCCTTTTACTTCTATCTTCTTTTTCTTTAGCTTTGTAGTAAAAACTACTTCCTTCATTGATACTCCTTGCAGATTCTTTACAAACCCTTCTTTTGTAACTAATGGAATTAATGCAGGATATAATGGTGCAATGCCATGACCATAGTCTTCTAGTATTTTATACATTGATCCATCTGATCCTGTAGCAGGAACACTTTTTCCTCCTGTAGTAACAATGACTTTTTCTCCTAAAATTTTATTTCCATCTTCCGTTACTACACCTTTTATACTTTTTTCTTCCACTATTAAGTCTACAACTTTTGTACCATACATAACTTTAACTTTATTTTTTTCTAAATCCTTTTTTAAAATTTCAATTACTTCATCAGCTTTATCACTCATAGTATAAACTTTTTCATCATATTCTACTTTATATCTCAATCCTCTATCAGTGAAATACTTCAATAAATCTTCATTTGTAAAAGTATAAAAGGCACTATACAAGAATTTATTATTTGTTACTACTTTATCAAAGAATTCTTCTATATATCTATTATTAGTTATATTACATCTTCCACCACCAGTTAATTTAAGCTTTTTACCTAATTCGTCATTTCTTTCTATTAATAATACTTCATTATATTTAGCTGCTTCCAATGCAGCCATAATTCCTGCTGGTCCACCACCAATAACTATTACTTTTGGCATATTTTTTCTCCTTAATTATATAATAATTTCTTAACTTATTTTATATCATTTTTTTATATCTATCTATTACTAATTGTTTAAATTCAGTTTATTTTTTTATTTAAAAGTGCATACTCTTTAATAAAGGAGGTTTATCTCATGGATATAGAAAAATCATTGATTAAAAACTTAACAAAAAACTTTGAAGGCCCTAGTTTCCAAATTAAATTTTGGGATGGTGAAGAAACTTTAGTAGGGGGAAGCACTCCCACTTTCACTTTAAAGTTAAATAAACCATTAAATAAAAAAGATATGGCTTTAAGTACTACTTTAGCTTTTGGAGAAGCATATATGGATAAAAACTTTGAAATTGATGGTGATTTATATTTTGCACTAAATTCAATACTTCAAAATATAACCCACTTTAATTTTGACTTTAAAGGTCTTCCAAAAATATTTCATAAATCTTCTAAAACCAAACAAAAAGAGAATATAGCTTCTCATTATGATATAGGAAATGACTTCTATAGTCTTTGGTTAGATAAAACCATGAGCTACTCATGTGGATATTTTAAAAATGAAAAAGATAATCTGTATGATGCTCAAATGAACAAAATACATCATATTTTAAAGAAACTTAACTTAAAAGAAGGTGACACTTTACTTGATATTGGATGTGGTTGGGGTGCACTTTTAATTGAAGCTACTAAAAAATATAAAGTAAAAGGGGTAGGTATCACATTAAGCGAAGAACAATTTAAGAAATTTAATGAACGTATAGAAGAAGAACATTTAGAAAATTTTTTAGAAGTAAAATTAATGAATTATCTTGACTTACCTAAATTAGATAAAACTTTTGATGCTGTAGTAAGTGTTGGTATGCTTGAGCATGTAGGTAGAGATCATTATCCTGACTTTTTCAATTCAGTATCCTCAGTTTTAAAAGATAGCGGTATATTTTTGCTACACTATATCACTTCACTTATAGAATCACCAGGAGATCCTTGGCTTAAAAAATATATTTTTCCTGGAGGAGTGATACCTACATTACGAGAAATTATATCACTTTCAGCAGAAAACAACTATCATGTTTTAGATGTTGAGAATTTAAGACTACATTATAAAAATACACTTTTACATTGGTATTCTAACTTTAACAATAATATAGATATAATAGAAAATAAATTTGATGAAAGATTTATTAGAATGTGGCAACTATATCTTTGTGCCTGTGCAGCTGTTTTTAATAACGGTATTTGTGATTTACATCAAATATTATTTACTAAAGGAATAAATAACTCTATCCCTCTAACTCGTGACTATATGTATAAAGATTAAAGTTAAATATACAAATCGTGAATGGTAAGTTGTAAATTTAAAAAATAGAGGCGCTGTCGCATTAGCAAATGAAAATTTGTGAGCGATAGTCCTTTTATCATGGCACAGGTTAGAAGGCACATGACACAAGTAAAATAGACTAGTGAATAAATAAAAGCAAGTGATGAATCATTAAGGTTAATTTCCTCCATAACTATTCTCTATTCACTATTACTTCTTCACTGCTATACCTTGTACACTGTGCATTCTTTATAAAAAGTGAGACTGAAGCATTAAGTGCAACAGTCCCTAACTATTTTCTTCTTATCTAATATAAAAACCTATTTATTTTCAATCTCTTTTAAACTTTTGGCCACTACCACAGTACTAGTCATTGTTCCATTTACATTAAGCATAGTACGGCCCATATCTAAAATAGGATCAATTGCAATAATTCCCCCAGCTAAAGGAAAATAACTGCCCATTCCCATACCTGAAACTACAACAGAGACCGCCATAGTTGCAGTTCCTGGCAATCCTGCTATGCCAAGAGAACTTATGGTTATTATCACCAATAACATTATATAGAAGCTTATATCCATTTCTACTCCTGCCATATTTCCAATAGTTATAGCCATTAATGCTGGATATATTCCTGCACAACCATTCATACCCATGTTCGATCCAAGACTTCCTACAAAGCTAGCCACCCCTTCATTAACCTTCACATTATTAGTAAGACATTCTATTGTTACCGGTAAAGTTCCTAAACTTGATCTTGATGTAAAAGCTAATATTAATGCTTCAGATACATTTCTGATATATGTAATAGGATTTATACCACTTAATGATACTATTAATAAATGAATTATAAACATAATAACTACACTTATATACACTGCTATTATAAAATCTAAAACTGTATATAGTGCCGATATCCCTCTCGCTGTTATAGTATTAGCTAAAAGTGCTACTACTGCATATGGCATAAATTTAATAACTGTCATAGCTACACTTGTTATTATCTTATAAGCCCCTTGTACCCATCCTACAAAAGGTTCTATTACATCACTATATTTTTTCTTTAATATATTTATTGATGTACCGATAAATGCTGCAAAAATAACTACAGCTACTATATTTCCATCAGCCATAGCTTTTATAGGATTCGATGGTAATAAACCTCTTAAGGTATCAATTATTGATGTAACTTCTCTAATTTCTACATTATTATTTATATCTCCTATATTAACACCTACACCAAGCTTCATCACATTTCCTACAATCATACCAATAATAGCAGCTATTGCAGTAGTAATTAGTAACATAAAGATACTTCTTGATGTAAGTTTTCCTAGATTTTCTCCTTTCATATTTATAATAACTCTTATAATTGATAAAAACACTAATGGTACTACTAGCATCTTTAAAAGATCCATAAATCCATAACCAAATAGACCATACCATTGCGTAACCTCAGATAACCAAGTTACTTTGCTAGGATCTTTAGGAAATCCTGCTATCCATTGTATTATTACTCCTAATATTAATCCTACAATTGTTGCTGTAATCATTCTTATAGGGAATTTTACTTTTTTCTTTTCCATACTTTTCATTATAAAAAATATACCTATTAGAGTAATTATAAATGCTACGGTTTTAAAATTTGTTATTAAAAGAAATTCTGATAAAAATGAACTATCTTTCATTTTTTCCTCCTTAATATATATTATTTACTTACATTTCCTGCTACATTTAGTACATCCCATGTTCTCGAAAAAGGTGGAGCATAACATAAATCTAACATTCCTAATTGTTCTGTTGTGATACCAGCAAAAATACACGCTGCTAACACATTTACCCTTTGAACTGCATCTTTATACCCAACTATCTGACCACCTAATATTTTCTTATTTAGCGCATCATATATAATTTTTACATATATTTCACTTTGACCCGGGTAATAATTTGTTTGATTCATATCTTTTATAAATTTAACTTTATAATCTAATCCTTTTTTCTTAACCTCTTCTTCAGATAATCCTGTCCTTGCAGCTTCCATATTCATAACCTTTATGCAACTTGAAGCTAAAGAACCTTGAAACTTTATATTACCACCAGCAAGATTTTCACCTACTATTCTACCTAATTTATTAGCACCTGTAGCTAATGGCACATAGATATTTTCACCTGTAACAAAACTATTTATAGTTGCACAATCTCCTGCTGAATAAACATCTTTTATAGAAGTTTCACCATATTCATCCACTAATATTGCACCATTTTTAAGCATCTTTATACCTTTATCTTTAAAAATATCAGTATTTGGTTTTACTCCTGTTGCTAAAATAACTATATCCGCTTCTATTTCTCTCAGGTTAGTTCTTATTCCTTCTACTTTATCATCACCTATAATCTCTAAGACTGTTTCATTTAGATATAAGTTCACATCATGTTTTCTTAACTCATCTTCTAAAATATCTGTTATTTCTTTATCAAAGACTTCTTTAAGTATTCTATCTTCTAATTGAAATAATGATACGTCTTTTCCACAGTTTTTCACAGCCTCAACTGCTTCTAGTCCAATAAATCCAGCACCAATTATGGCTACCTTCTTGTTTTTATTATCTTTCAGTAACGATTTTAATCTTTTTCCATCTTCCATAGTTCTTAAAGTACAAACATTCTTAAGTTCTATATTTTTTATAGGCGGAATAAAATTTCTTGCTCCTGTTGCAATCATTAGCTTATCATATTTATCTGTAAATTCATTGTTATTAATAGTATCTTTTACAACAATAGTTTTATTATTAAAATCTACATCTATAACCTCATGATTCACTCTAACCTTTACATCAGTTTTTTCAAAATCTTCTGGTGTTCTTGCTATCATATTGTTACTTCCCTTAAAAAACTCTCCAACATAATAAGGAAGTCCGCATGCGCCAAAAGAAATTATACTGGACTTTTCATAAATAATTACTTCTACATCTCTATTTACTCTTTTTAGTTTTGCTGCTGCACTAGCACCAGCTGCTATTCCTCCTATTATTATAACTTTCATTAATTATTCCTCCTATAATATCTATAAATATTATTCATAGTTTTCCTATCAAATTAATATAAGATTAATCATAATGACTTTATATATATTAGTCAATAATATTTTTTCCTATTTTATCTTTTTCACTACATAATATGCTAAATAAAAAAAAATCTATACTAACATACAATCTATGTTAGTATAGATTTTCTTTAATTAATGATACTACTTTATATAATGAAAAACCGTTAATGATACTACTTATAGTATACTTACGTATAAAATCATATCTTTTAAATATATCTGTAGATTTTTTACGATCTACAAACACCTTCCAATATCTTGATTCAATATAATTATTATCAGTACTTATAATAAAAGCTCTTACTTCTTCAACTGGAATTCCTAAAAAGATTCCAATTTCATGAGGACAATTATACTTATCATATCTATTCTTTAAAATTTTTAAATTTGATTCTAAATTAATACTATAATATCCAAACTCCTTTAAAAAACTTTTATTTTCTTTTTCATTTATTACTTCTTCTAATAATTTTTTATTATATATCATCAGTATTATAATATCTTCTTTATCTCGTAAAACCATATAATCCAAAGATACTGTATCTAAAAAGTTAATACCAAATTTACACCAGTCTTCATATTGATTATTTTTTATTTTACTAAATGCTATTGTTACAGCTGGCTTTACTTCTGATATTACTAAACATGTCTTATATAATAGCAAATATTCTATGTACTCTTTTCTACTCATTAATGTTAATTTCTTTAAAAATTCTATATATTCCATATAAATTCTCCATTTTAGCTATAAGAATCTTTCTATGAAATATATTATCTGCAAAAATACTAAAATTTATCTAATTAAAATTATTCATTTTTACTAATAAAATAAATAAATAAGAAACCTATTATACCTAATATAATACCTACTATACTTTCAAGACCATTAAATCCAGGAAAAACCTCAACTATAGATCCTAATATAAATCCTAAAATAATCATATAAGTCTCATTTGGAAACTTATTTAAAAGTTTGTCAATAGCTTTAGCTGTAGCTATAGTTCCTACTAGTCCACCTAATACTATCGGAATCAAAATAGGTATATTAAATTCTGTTATAGAATTAATTACAGTATTATATAATCCTAATATTAACAACATAAAGGACCCACTTATTCCTGGCAGTATTAATGCTATAGCAATTATAAAACCTCCTATAAATAACCATATAAAATTAACTATTGTCAGTGAGGTTATTAACTCTGAATTACTTTTATAATTACCACTCATTAGCATTACAGCAATTATACCCAATATCAAAAATATAATTCCTCTTTTACTTCTTTGTTTTTCTGTAGCTTTTTTATACATCAATGGTGCTCCACCTAAAATAACACCAATAAAAAAATAGCCTAATGGTATAGGATAATTATCAAGTAGTTTTTTTACCATGTTACTAAATAAAAATATCCCTATTATAGCTCCTAATCCGACCTCTAGTAAAATCCTATACTGATTTTTAAAATCCTTAACAATATTATTTACTGCATGTATAAGTTTATCGTATATTCCTAATATCATCGCTATAGTTCCACCACTAACCCCTGGCACAATCTGTGAAATACTTATAGCTATCCCTTTAAAAAAGTTAGCCCAAAACTGCATCTATATCCTCCAATCTATTACAAATTTTTATTATGGTATCACAGTCTATTATTTCCTGTCAAAACTTATAATATGCTTAAATTAACTATATATTATAACGGTAATAGCTTGATATATACTATAAATTTTATTATGTAAAATACTATAAAAACTACAAAATTATATACATTATACTCTTCATATTTTCTTCTTTCATTCGATAATTTCTATAGTTATATTTAATTTATTGAAAATATCACATATAACTATAACTTTGTAATTATTAGCAAGATATTATTAAAATACTATTAAAAACTTTTTATATTATTTTTAAAAAAATTTATTATAAATTATTGAAATAGAACTATTGAAAAAAAAGTAAATTATTATAAACATTTTTTCTTTATTTTTTCATATTGATGCTAAATTTTATTTATACTAATTTAATAATTAATTCACTTTTGTATAAATCTTTTATGATAACATATATTTTCTACAAAATCCAAAAAAACTCTTATAATAATTACAAAATAATTAAATTATAAACATTTTTCAACATTCATGGTATAATTATTATATTAACTATGTTGTTTAGGGGGATATTATGCTTGATATTATAATTTGTGAAGATAACACTACTCAAAGAAAAAACTTAGAAAGTATTATTGAAAATGAAGTAAGAAGTGCTCACATTAAAATTGCATTATCTACTAATAATCCTAACGAAGTAATTCAATATGTACAAGATTCTAAATCACAGAATTTTATTTATTTTTTAGATATAGATCTCCAAAGTAACATAAATGGACTAGAATTATCTAAAATTTTGAGACAACATGATCCAATGGGTTACATTGTATTTTTAACTTCTCATGCCGAACTTACGCTATTAACTTTTCAATATAAAGTTCGTGCTATGGATTTTATAATAAAAGCTGACACTAATATGATAAAAGATAGGATTGTAGATTGTATAAATGAAGCATTCAATGATTTGAAGAATATTAAAGTTCAAAATACCAATACTATCCCTATAAATATTGGTAATAATATAACATTCTTCGATATGGATGATATACTATTTTTTGAAACTTCTAGCAAAGAGCATAAAATACGTATTCATACCACTAGTGGTCATTCTGAATTTTATGGTTCATTAAAGGATATAGAAACAAAATTATCATCAGATTTCTATAAACCTCACAGATCTTATATTGTCAATACAAAAAAAATAAAATCAATAGATAAAGATCAACTTATTATTAATATGATAAATGGAGAGATATGCTATGTATCTTCTAGATACTTGAAGGGATTGTTAAAGAAATGCATGCTTTAGTTTTTAATATGCTCTATCCACTGATATTATCTCTTATGATAGTATTACCAGTTGCTAATTTATGTTTTGTTAAAAATAATATTAGAGCTTTAGTGATTTATACATTTCTTAATTACTGTGTACTAGCATTAACAGTAATGTATAAATCTACATCAGGTTCATTTTTCTTCTGTAACCTGAGTTCATCATATTTAATAGCAAGTGTATTAATTTATATTTTTATAGTATATAGAAATCTTACTTATGCTTTGATAACATCTATTTTCATATTAATCAGTAATATGATTAGTGACGGAATTGTTGGTGCTATAACAATAGTTGTATTTAATATTGAGTATGAAGGACTATCTAACAACTATCCCTTATACTCTATAATAGGTATAGCGATACTATTTACAACAACTATTATAAGTCTAATTTTTAGAATAGTAGCATTAAAAATGAGTAAAAAATATATTAATTTTAAGAAATATGGACAGATAGGTTTTCTATCAATTTTTGTCTTAGCTACAATGCTAGGTATATTTTTAATTTATATTTATTTATGTGGATATCTTCTTCCAAATTGGGACAGCAGAAGTATCTCACTTCACATGATTCTAATTATATTTTTGTCTACAGTATGTTTAACAATGCTTTATTCTGTAACGAAGGCAATTAAAAATATGTTTGAACAAGAGTATAAAGAAAAAGAATATTCTCAATTGAAAGAGTATACAGACTTGTTAGAAAATGTTTCTACCGATTTAAGAAAGTTTAAACATGATTATATCAATATTCTTCTTACACTAGGTGGATATATTGACGAAGGCGACCTTAATGGCTTAAAAGAATTTTATAATAAAGATCTCCTTCCTGAGACAGGAAAACATGTTACTAAAAATAAAAACTTATCCTTATTGCAACATATTAAAACAAGTCCATTAAAAGCGCTATTATCATCAAAATTAATTACATCTCAGTCCCACAATATTGAAACTAGAATTGAATTAATAGATGACATTGATAATATACCTATGAATACTATTGATATATGTAGAATTATAGGTATACTTTTGGATAATGCTATAGAAGCAGCAGATTTATGTGAAAAGAAATCTCTTCACTTCGCTGGTATAAAAACCGATGATAGTATTATATTTATTGTTAGAAATTCTTGTCTTCCTGATACACCTCCTGTTTATAAAATCTACGAAAAAGATTTTTCTACTAAAGGTGATGGACATGGCATAGGACTAAAAACCGTAAGAGAAATTATAAATAGAGATTATAAAAATGTTATATTAAATACTAAAATAGAAAATTGTATATTTTCTCAAGAACTAATAATAAATCTATAATAGTAAAAAATTCTTTTTTATTAGGAATTAAAAAAGGGATCTCGCTCACGAAATTTAATCGTCAATTGCGAGATCCCATTTTTAAATTAACCTTTTTATATAATGACTCTGGCATTTGGGGCTATGTAATTTTATATCATCTTTTTAATACTATATTACAGTTATTACACCTCCATTGAAATCAAAGTCATAATTATTACCATCAAAATCTGAAAATACAGGATCATCATTATTAGGTTCTACCTTAACTGGTCCCCTTGACGTCTCGTCTTTTATCTTAAATGTTACATAAAGTAACACTCCATCATATTGTATTGCATCATTTCCTAGGCATTCATAATCAATATAAGTTACATAAATTAAATGTCTCTTCGCATTTGAATAATACTTTAAATTTTTATCTGCATTAACTACAACTTCTCCAGATTTTACATCAATAACATCTAAAAATTGTCCTTCATAACTTAGTCTAAAGTCAAATGCTTCTACCCCTTGTTTAGGAGTTCCTCTCACATACACTGGTATAGTGATTATGTCTCCAGCTTTTGCTTCTATTGAAGCTACATTAATAGAAAACTTCCCTTCATCCTCCATACTATTAATAACATTGATAGTAAAAGGTATAGTTTGTCCTGATGTGAAGTTTATATTTAATAATTTCACACCAACATCCATAGATTCTAGATATCTTTTAGTTAAAACAATTGTATTTCCTTCTAAAATATAGTCTTTTCCTTCATTTAAAGTTAATGCACCATGTTTTATATCTCTAAAGCAATTACCATTTAACAACACCTTAATAGGAATTTCTAATGGACTTGCTAAATCAAAAACTGATGAATTTATATTTATTTCCGCATTCACTAACTTCGGCTTACTTTGATCAATGTTTACCATAAGAACTTGATCTTTTCCTGAACTAAATTTAAAAGTTAATACTTCATCTCCTAGTGGCAATATGTCCAAATATTCTTTAGTTATTATTACAGTTTCACCCTTAACTAAATAATCTCTTCCCTTTAATAAAATCTCATCTCTATTCATTATATGAACTAAATTATTACCATTTAGATTCATATCTACGATTACATCAAAAGGATCTTCTTTATCGAACTTATCAACGCTTTTATTTATAGTTGAGTCCTTATCTTGAGATTTTAGTATAGAAATAGACCCACCTATAAAATTAACATCATACAATCCACCTTTAGCATCAGTAAATACACCTAATTTATTTAAAGTTATGTCACTTACTCCTATTTCTGAATTTCCTTTTATATCAAATTCTAAATTTAGAAAAACACCATCCTGTGCAATAGAATCTATTCCTGTTCCGGTAGAATCACAGTACATGATAGATATAATGCCGGCCTCATTATTTACCCCTGAAAATAATGTTTCCTCTGGATTTATACATGATCCTTGTGAAATAACCTTAACATTTTCAAACTTACTATTATCATATTTTAATGAAAAATTAAAAGCACTTAACTTTTCATCGGTTATACCTTTAAAAATAACAGGTACTGTTACCCTTGATCCTTGCTTTCCTAAAACAGAACATACATTCAAATCTAATGACTTATTAGAATTATTATCTACATTCATTTCTAATCTATCATTAACTATTTCCTTATTCTCAACTTCTCCTTCTAATATATTTACTAATCCTGCTTTTACATTGATTTCATATAATGAATTATTCATATCAGCGAAAATACCTAATCTACTTAATTTTATTGATTCAACTCCAACTTCAGCATTTTTACAAATATCCATTTCTAAATCAATAAATACACCATCTTCTGATATAGCTTCCATTCCTGTTCCTGAAGTGTCAAAATAACGAATAACTATTATTCCACTATCTCTATTTATATCTGCAAATAATGTTGATTCTGGATTAATACATAATTCTCTAGGTATAACATTTATATTTTCAAATTTATCTGTATTATACTTAATTGAAAAATTAATTGTTCCTAATTTATTCTCTGTTACTCCACTAAGACTAATTGGTAATATAACTTTTTCTCCATGTTTTCCTTTAGATGATCCAATTGATAACTGAAGATTCTCTACTGATTTATTTACATTAATCATTAATATTTTATTTTGTCCATAAGTAAATTGAAATATAAGAGGTGTTGTACCTATATTTAATGATTTTAAGTATCCTTTACTAAGAATAACACTTTTATCTTTGATAACATAGTCCTTATTATTCTCTAATTTACTATTACCATCACTTATGGATACTAAACTATTACCATTGAAGTCCAATTTTACTTCTATATCATTGAGATTATCCATATCTACCTCTATTGCTTCTGTAATTAACTCTGGATCTTTACCCTCATTCTCAATATTAATATTTCCACCAATAAATCTTAAATCATATAATTGATCCTCTGTATCTACAAATACTCCGCAATCACTTATTACAAAACTACTTATATCATTTTCTACGTTACTATCTACATCAAATTCAATATCTATAAATGGACCATCCTTGCAAATAGATTCACTTCCATCACCTTTAGAATCACAGTACATTATTGATATTATTCCCTTATCTTCATTTACGTCAGAAAATAATGTCACATCAGGATTTACACATATATCTTTTGCCACTACTGCTACATTTTTCATTTTATTATTGTCATAACTTAATGCAAAATTAAAAGCACTTAGCTTTTCTTCTGTTACGCCTTCTATACTTACAGGTGCTACTACTGATGTACCTTTTGTTACAGAAACATCATTAATTTCAATTTTAATTTTCTTGTTTCCTCTAAAAATATCAACATATAATAAAATATCTTCACATTCTTCAAATTCGAAAACAAATTCCTTTTGTCCCTCTTCTAAAGTCTTTAAGAATTCCTTTGTTAAAACTACATTGTCATTATTTATAAAATAATCTACATTTTCCTTTAGAACAGTATCACCTAATATTATCTTTTCTAAAATATTTTCATTAAATATTATATCTACATAAACATCTACAAAATCATTTAAATCAAAAGTAGTTGTAGGTGTAAGAATTTCTGCATTTACTAGCCCATCTACTGTAATTAATCCTGATTGGAATTTTAGATTATATAGTGAATCATTAATATCAGCAAATATACCTATTTGATTCATATTTATTTCACTATCTCCAAATGGAGCTTCTTCTTTTATATTCATTTCTAATTCTATAAATATTCCATCTTTATATATTGCTTCAGTTCCATCTCCCACGGAATCACAGTACATTATTGATATTGTTCCACTATCTTCATTAATATCAGTAAATAAAGTTACTTCTGGATTGACACATATACTACCAGGGAAGATTTTTATATTACTAAATCTATTATTATCAAATGAAAGAGAAAAATTAAAAGCATTTAGTCCATTTTCTGTTATACCTTCAATCATTATTGGTACTACAATTCTATCTTCTCTTTCTCCATTAGCTTTTCCTATTATTAAGTCCAAACTTATATCTTTATCTTCAATAATATTTATACAAACTTTTCTTTCCTCATTATTATCAAATATAAAAGAAAGAGTATTTTTTCCTTCTTCTAATAGTGATATAAACTCTTTATATAAAACTATTGAATTACCTACTATAGCATAATCTTTGTTTCTTAATAACACTTTAAAGTTTTCTTCTATACCTATTAATTTAGAAATACTATATGCATTCATATGGATTATTACATCTGATACTATACCTACACTTTTATCTATATCAATCCAATCTCGATCTATATATATTTTTTTCCCCATCATCTCATCATTCATATTAATACTTTTATCTAAAATATTTAAATTATCCATATGTATTTCTCCTATTTCCAAATTAAATAAATATCATATCTTTATAAAGATTCTAAAGTCAAAATAAGTTTAAAGTTATCTGACTTTTTCTTTTTCCTTAGTTACATTTTTTAATAAATTATAATTCTCTTTAATAATATATTTAAATTATCGCATTATCCGAATATTTTTTCTATATATATTACTTATCCTATCTTTTTTAACTCACAAAGGATTTATCTTTATATTTTATATCGTTTATGAGTATTTTTTTGCCTTTTACGCAATATAATTGACAATATTATATACTTATGCTTAATAAAAAAACCAGCTATTTAGCTGGTTCTTCCGGAATCCCCTTTACTTTTCCATATTCTTCTTTACTTCTATTTTCCTTATCCTTAATTAGCACACTAGCTGCAGTTACTACTACTGCTCCAACTAAAGCTGCAATTCTTAACTTTTTCATTTAAATTTCCTCCTATCATAACATTTTATTGTAAAGCACTTTTAAACATTATTTTGCTAGTTCATAAATTGCTTTTGCATATATTTTCGCACACATCATAAGATCTTCTATTTCCATACATTCATTTGGTTGATGATCCAAATCTGGTTTTCCTGGGAATATTGGTCCGAATGCTACTATATTATCCATAGTCTTTGCATAAGTTCCTCCACCTATACTTAAAAGTGTTGCTTCTTCTCCAGTGTATTCTGTGTATACCTTTTGTAATATCTTAATTAAATCACTATCAGGACTAAAATATAAAGGCTTTTCATGATCCATATCTTCTATTGATATACTATAATCTTTAATTATTTCCTCAATAGGATTCATCATTTCCTCAAAAGTTTTAGTAACAGGATATCTTAAATTTAATAATATACTTCCTTTTTCTTTATTAATATCAATTGCACCTACATTAAAAGATAAATATCCTGAAATATCATCATATAAATCACAATTCATAGATTCACCATGTATTTCAAAATTTATATACTTATTATAAAATTCTATAAACTCTCTAATATCACCTTTTGGTAAATCTAATTGACCTAAGAAAGCAATTATTCCTGAAATAGCATTAATACCTTTTTCTGGCGTACTACCATGAGCACTCTTTCCATAAGATTTTACTATAAGCTTATCTTCTTCTAATATACCTTCTAACTTTATTCCTGTTCTATCTGCATATTCTTCTAATGCGAATAATACTTCACTTAGGTTTTCTCCAGTAACTTTTGCCTCACAATAATCAGGCACCATATTGGCTTTTCTTCCTCCGGCTATATATTCTATATTATTTACCCCTTCTTCACCATGAGAAAACTCCTTAACTAATCTAAACATAGTAAGTCCTTTTTCTCCATTAATTATTGGAAACATACCATCTGGTGTAAAACCCGCTACTGGTGGTTTTTCTCTTTCAACATAATAAGGCATATCATGTGAACCACTTTCCTCATTTGTTCCAAAAATTACTCTAACTCTTTTAGATAATGGTAAACCTAAATCTTTAATAGCCTTCAATCCATATAGTGCTGCAAAAATAGGACCCTTATCATCCATAACCCCTCTTGCATAAAGCTTTCCATCATGAATTTCTGCTCCATATGGAGGATACATCCACCCTTCTCCTTCTGGTACCACATCCAAGTGCCCAAGAACTGCCACATAATCTTCTCCAGAGCCATATTCAGCATATCCAACATACCCATCTAAATTTACTGTATTAAATCCTAAATCATCACAAATTTCTAATGCTTTTTCTAATGCTTCATTTGGACCTTCACCAAAAGGCATACCTGGCAATTTCTTTCCTTCAACAGAATTTATTTTTAGTATTTCAACTAATGAATTTAAAAACTCATCACGTAACTCTTCTACTTTTTTGTCTAACATAACTTTGCTCCTCCATTTAGTCAATTACTCTTTTATTTAATTATAATCTTTTCCAGCATACCTCTTCAATATATTATCCCCAACTTTTACAAAACTTATATTATTAATAATAAAAAAGAAGTTTTCTATACTAAAAATAGTAACAAAACTTCTTTTTATAAGAATTCTATTTATCTATATCTATCTTTTAATTCTCTCTCTATAGTTCTCTTTGCATCTTTTTCTCTTAAAGCATCTCTCTTATCATAATTTTTCTTTCCACGTACTACTGCTATATTAACTTTAACTCTACCATTTTTTAAATATAGAGAAAGTGGAACCATAGTATATCCACTTTGAGTAACATATTTAGAAAGAGTCGCTATTTGAAATTTATGCAAAAGTAATCTTCTATCTCTCATAGGATCTTTATTGAAGATATTACCTTGTTCATAAGGTGAAACATGCATATTTCTGACCCATACCTCACCATTTCTTACTTCTGCATAAGAATCTTTTAGATTTGCTTTTCCTGCCCTTATTGATTTAACTTCTGTTCCAATAAGTTCAATTCCAGCTTCATAGGATTCTTCTATAAAATAATCATGGAATGCTTTTCTATTATCAACTAATGTATTACTATCTTTTTTCTTTGCCATATTTTCCACCTCTAGAATTTCTTTATATAAACTTTACCTTTTCATTGATAAAAAACTATATATATATATTTTACCACATTATAAAAGAACTGTCGCAATCATGATTAACTTTCATCAGCGATAGTTCTTTCAGTTCACAGTTTTCAGTGCACAGTGTACAGTTATGGCGGAAATTCCTGCGGAATTTCTTAAATTTAAAATACGATATCAATATTTCTTTATTAAGACTAGTTGTATATATTTAATTAAATATATACCATAATATTTATTATCTAATCTCAATCTAACTAGCCGTCCGCAGGACTATAATAAATTCCCCATGGGGAATTTTAACTTTCACTGTGCACTGTGAATTGTGCACTGTGCACTGATTCTCTATTCTTCATTATCTTCTTCTAGGACATTATGAAGCTTAAAATAAATTTCATGAGCATCAATATCAACTCTATCTACAATTATTTCTACTTCATCACCTAATTTATATATATTTTTCGTTCTTTCTCCAATAAGTGCCATATGCCTATCATCATAATGATAGAAATCATCTTCTAGCTCACTTATATGTACTAATCCTTCTACAGTATTAGGAAGCTCTACAAACATACCAAAATTAGTAACAGATGAAATAATACCTGAGTATACTTCTCCTATTCTTTCTGACATATATTCTGCTTTCTTTAAGTCATCAACTTCTCTTTCTGCTTCTTGTGCTACTCTTTCTCTTTCAGATGATTGTATAGAAGCATAATCTACTGCTCCAATAAATCTCCTTGTAGTCTTCTCATCTAATTTTCCTCTTAAGTGCTTCTTAATTATTCTATGTATTATTAAATCTGGGTATCTTCTTATAGGAGATGTAAAATGGCAATAATATTTTGCTGCAAGTCCAAAATGTCCTATACATTCAGGAGAATATCTTGCTTGTTTCATACTTCTTAATAATAATGTATTTACTACTGTCTCTTCTTTTTTTCCTCTTACCTTATTTACAATCTCCTGAAGATTCTTAGGATGAACATCCTGAGTTTTCTTCATTGTATATCCAAGATTATAAATAAACTCGTTAAAATGTTCTAATTTTTCTGTATCTGGATCTTCATGAATTCTATATACAAAAGGAGTATTAGCCCAATACATATGTTCAGCCACTGTTTCATTACAAACTAACATAAATTCTTCAATTATTCTATTTGCAATAGCTCTTTCATATGGCTTTATATCGATTGGTTTTCCTTTATCATCTAGTATTATCTTACATTCTTCAAAATCAAAATCTATTGCACCACGTGATAATCTCTTCTTATTAAGAATCTCAAATAATTCACCCATAAGAAGGAAATCTTCATATAATTCTTTATATCGTTCTATAAGTTCTTCATCTTTATCTCTTAATATCTTAGTTACATCAGTATATGTCATTCTTTCATTTGTTCGTATAACAGTTTCTTCAATTTTATGATTTAACACTTTTCCATTCTTATCAATTTCCATAAAACAACTAAGTGCCAATCTATCTACCTTTGGATTTAATGAACATAATCCATTTGATAATTTTTTAGGTAACATAGGAATAACTCTATCAATTAAATATACTGATGTCGCTCTTGCTAGTGCTTCTTCATCCAATGGAGATCTTTCTTTAACATAATGAGAAACATCTGCTATATGCACTCCTAAATAATAGTTACCATTTTCAAGCTTGCTTACAGATACGGCATCATCAAGATCTTTGGCATCTTCTCCATCAATTGTTACCATCTTAATATCTCTCAGATCTACTCTTCTATCCGCTTCCTTACTATCAATAATATCATCATATTTATTAACGAAATCTTCAACTTCTTTTGGAAACTTTTCTGGTAATTTAAACTTTTTAATAATTGTTAATATATCTATTCCCTTATCACCTTTGTTTCCGAGAACTGAGGTGATTTTTCCTTCTGGGTTTCTTCTTGATTCTGGCCATTCAGTAACTTCAACAATAACTACTTCTCCAGACTTAGCTCCATTTCTTTTAGATTTTGGTATAAATATATCTTTACTAATTCTTTTATCTTCTGGAATTACAAAACCAAAGTTTTTTGAATCTTCATATATACCAATAATTTCTTTTTGCGCTCTTTCAAGTATCCTTGAAATCTCTCCTTCGCATTTTTTACCTTCTTTTTCACTGACTACTATCTTAGCTAGGACTTTATCTCCATGTACCGCTCCATTCATCGCTGAACCTGGAATAAAGATATCTACCATCCCTTCCTCTTCTGGAATAACAAATCCAAACCCTCTAGCATGACCTTGTAATCTTCCTACAACTAATCCCATTCTCTCTGGCACACCGTAATATCCAGCTCTATTTTTAACGATTTGACCATCTTTCTCCATCTCTAATAAAACTTTTTCAAAATCTCTAGACTCTTTTTTATTAATATTAAATATCTTTGATAATTCTTTTATACTCATAGGTTTATAAGCTTTTTCGTTCATAAACCCTAATAATATCTCTCTTATATTCAAATTAATCACCTCCATAAATATTATTGGTAAATAAATAAATTCATATACAAAATAAGAAGCCATCCATTACTAAAGATAGCTTCTTCATCAGTAACTTATACAATTATTGTGGACCTTGCATCATCAATATAACGATTCCAAGTAATAATGCTACAACTAATGTTGCTCTTCCTAACATTAATTCTCTTGTTTTAGTTTTATGTTTTGTAAAAAATGTATCTTGACCACCTGTTAATGATTTTAATCCATCTGTTTTACTAGGTTGCATAAGTACAAGCACTATCATAGCTATAGATAATATAATTAATGCTGCTATTAAAAACCACTTCACTAAACACAACTCCTTTCGTACATACTATAACAAATACATTTTATCACAAGTTTATAATATAGTCCATTTAATATAATAACTTAATTGATAATTTTAACAATTTTCTTACCTTATTTTATAAATTAATCTATGTAGTATATTGTTATAATATTCAAAATAGTATATAATTCTTAAGAATATTAAAAATAGAATACTAAACCTTATTCTATTAAACTTTAAAGGAGTGCTTATATGTTTATAATCAATTTTATTCGCGGATTTTTTATGGCACTAGCTGATAGTGTACCAGGTGTATCTGGTGGTACCATAGCATTTTTATTAGGATTTTATGATAACTTTATAAACTCACTTAATGCACTAGTATCTATAAAAAGTTCTAGAGAAGAAAAGAAAAAATCTTTAATATTTCTTATTAAACTTGGTATAGGTTGGGTTATAGGATTTTTATTATCTATGATAATACTATCATCAATTTTTGAAAAAGAAATATATAAAATTAGTTCAGTATTTATAGGATTTATAGTATTAGCAATTCCTATAGTTATAAAAGAAGAAAAAGATTCTATTGTTGGTAAATATAAAAACATAATATTTACCATTGTAGGTATATTAATAGTTGCTGCAATTACATATTTTAATCCTTCTGGTGGGGACGGTTTTAAATTATCACTTGACAACCTTTCCATTGGTCTTGGACTTTATGTGTTTTTTGTAGGTATGATTGCAATTTCTGCAATGGTTTTACCTGGTATATCCGGTTCAACACTTTTACTTATATTTGGACTTTATGTACCAATTGTAAACGCTATAAAAGAAACTCTTAAAATTAACTTATCTTACTTACCTATTTTAATAATATTTGGTTTGGGTGTAATTGCTGGTATTGTTTCTGTTATACGTTTATTAAAATATGTATTAGAAAATTATAGATCACAAGTTATTTACTTAATTTTAGGTCTTATGATTGGTTCTCTATATGCTGTTTTTATGGGTCCTACAACTCTTGAAACACCAAAAGATCCGATGTCATTAAAAACGTTCAGCATAGTATACTTTGTAATTGGTGGTGCTGTTATATTTGCATTACAACAATTAAAAGTATTTTTCGAAAAAAAATAGAACTTTAGATAGGCTGTTGCATAATTAGAGATGCACAGCCTTTTCACTTTCACAACTTATCTCTTTCCTTATAAAAATACTATTGTTTAATTGCCTAAATAAATTAACTATATTATATTTCATTATTTATTAAGTTCAAAATATTCTTATTAACAAAAGGTTTACTAATATTTTTACATTTTTCTTTCATTCCTAAAATTCTTTTTTCATTTTTTAATAATTCTTCTATGCTTGTGCTACACCTTATCCCATTACCTATACTTACGGCCACATCATTTTCTATTAAAAACTTTGAATTTTCCTCTTCTTGACCAGGTATAGCATCAAATATAATCATTGGAATATTAGAAACTAAAGCTTCTGTAACTGTTAATCCTCCTGGCTTTGTTATTAATATATCTGACACCTTCATATACTTATCTACTTCACTTGTAAATCCTATAAGTTTAGTTTTCTTACTACTATTCATTATTTCTTTTTGCATATCTCTATACAAGCTTCTATTATTTCCAACAATAACAATTACCTGAAATTCAATTTCTATGGTGGAAATTTCCCTATATATATCTATTATATTTTTTACTCCAAAACTCCCTCCCATTAATAATACAGTAGTGATATTGGGATCTAATCCTTCTGAATTTAATACATTTATCTTGTCTATGTCCCTCAAAAATTTATTGTCTATAGGAATTCCATATGCATGCACTTTTTTATCTTCAATTCCTCTTTCAATCATCTTTATTTTCATCGCTTCATTGGATACAATATAGTGATCTACATTATTATTTATCCATGAATTATGTGGTGAATAATCTGTCATTATACATATATGTTTTACTTTAATTTTTCCTCTTTCTTTTAATACAGAAACCATTTCTTCTGCAAAAGGATGGGTGGTTATAATTATATCTATTTCTTTATTATTTATTAATTTTAAAAGTTTATTGCTAAATAATTTTTCAATTGCTTCAACTAATAAAGAAAACACATTTTCTTCATCAGTAATATCATATATCTTTTCATAGACCCATGATAATTTTTTGACTAAAAAAACATATCCATTAACAATCAATTTATTAAGTAATGGATTAATATATTTTAAAGTGTCTATTACCTCAACTTCTATACCTTTAGAATTATCTAGTAAATATGATTTTAATGCATTGGATGCACTCATATGTCCACCACCTATAGAAGCAGATAGTATAATAACCTTCATATTTTTACTTCCCCTTTATCTCTAGTACCTTAAATATCCCCAATCTAACATAAAAGCTAGATTGGGGATATTTCTATTTATTTAAATTAAAGAATGCTTTTATTCCTCTATATTCACCGACTTCTCCAAGTTCATCTTCAATTCTTAATAATTGATTATATTTAGCAACTCTTTCACTTCTAGCTGGCGCTCCAGTTTTTATTTGACCAGCATTTAATGCTACAACTAAGTCTGCTATTGTTGTATCTTCTGTTTCTCCACTTCTATGTGAAACTACAGCAGTATAACCTGCTCTATTAGCCTTTTCTATTGCATTTAATGTTTCTGTTAATGTACCAATTTGATTTAACTTTATAAGTATAGAGTTTGCTACTTTTTTCTCTATCCCCATTGCTAATCTCTTTTCATTAGTAACAAATAAATCATCTCCAACTAATTGAACTTTATTACCAATTTTTTCAGTTAGTATTTTCCATCCTTCCCAGTCTTCCTCTGCCATTCCATCTTCTATTGAAATAATAGGATATTTTTCTACTAATTGTGCATAATAATCAGCCATTTCTTCTGGAGATAATACTCTACCTTCACCAGCTAAATTATATTTTCCATCTTCATAAATTTCAGATGATGCAGGGTCAAGAGCTATATAAAAATCACTACCTGGCTTATATCCAGCCTTTTCTATAGCTTCCACTATAACTACTATAGCTTCTTCATTACTCTTAAGATTTGGTGCAAAACCACCTTCATCTCCTACTCCAGTATCATATCCTTTTGATTTTAAAGTTTTCTTCAACATATGATATACTTCAGAAGACATTCTTAATGCTTCACTAAAATTTGGTGCCCCTACTGGCATAATCATAAATTCTTGCAAATCTACGTTATTGTCAGCATGTTTACCACCATTTATTATATTCATCATAGGTACTGGTAATACTTTTGCATTTACACCACCAATATATTGATATAATGATAACCCTAATGCATTGGCTGCAGCTTTTGCAACGGCTAGAGAAACTCCAAGTGTAGCATTCGCTCCAAGTTTACCTTTATTTTCAGTTCCATCAAGTCCTATTAAAGTCTCGTCTATTAAAACTTGATCTAAAGCATTCATACCAATAAGTTCTTCAGCAATTATATTATTTACATTATCAACAGCTTTAAGTACCCCTTTTCCATTGTACTTAGAAGCATCATCATCTCTAAGTTCTACTGCTTCAAATATTCCAGTAGAAGCTCCAGAAGGGACTGCTGCTGTTCCTACAAATCCATCTTCCAACATTACCTCTACCTCTACAGTTGGAAAACTTCTTGAGTCTAAAATTTGTCTTGCATATACATCTACAATTTCTATGTACTGTTTCATTCTGTTTCCTCCCTTTATTACAATAAAATATTAAGAAACAATTTTGTAAACATTTTATTGACTTACTATTAACAATTATTAATATCTCCAATAATCATTAATATTATTTACATTATTAAATACTTATTCATAATATTAATGATTTATTAATATATTATGTTACTTTTACAACCTTAAAGTCGTTTACATATTAAATAAATTTATGTTAATATTTTATAGAGAAAACATTTTGGAGGATACTATGAATAAAGAACTTTTTACTAGAAAAAACCTGCCTATAATAGAAATAAATGATACTAAATTCAAAATTAGAGGCGTAAAAAAAATGAGTGTTTTTGAAATTAAAGATATACAATGTATGTACATCAGCAACACTTCAAAATTAATTATATATTATAAAGGAAATATATTTGAATACTTTATTGGTGATATTAAAGATAAGTACAAGCCAGCACTAGATGAATTTATTGATTCTGTTAATAATAGACCAGGTAATAATCACTTAATATTTTCAAATCCAACTCCAGCAATACTAAATTTTGCTCCAATAATCGCAGTTATTCCATTACTTATATTTAATAATATGTCTCCAATTATCCCTACACTTTTTGCTTTAGGAGTATTTGTCGCATTTTTAGTATATTCTACATATTTCTTAAAAACATTATTTCTTTTTGATTTAACAAAAGGAGAAGTTACTTTATCAAATAGTTTTTCTAAAAAACATGCTACTACTACATTAGATTTCAAAATTGAAATTATTTCTACTTCCCCTTTAAATTTTAAACTTGTTATTGGTAAAAGAAAATTCAAACTTAAATCTAATGCTATAGGACCAAAACATTACGTAAATAAAATGTCCAAATTTATTACAAATCATTCTTAAGGCAGTGCACAGTTTTCAATGCACAGTGCACAGTTGTGGTGGAAATTCCTGCGGAATTTCTTAAATTGTAAGTATGTTAACAATACTTTTTAATAAAACCAAGAGAGTGGCATTAATTTAGCTTTTAATATAGTCTTTTCAGAAGATAATGAAAGCTTTGCTTTCATGTATCATACTTAATGTACCAATACATTATTGCAATATAAAAATGCTAATTTTAATTGCCTATCTCAAACTACAATTTCTGTCCGCAGAACTTTAATTTTTCCCCTTAGGGAAAAATATCCTTTACTGTGCACTGCTTAACATAGATTTATCTAATAACTATTCAAAATAATTATCTTTTTTCTTATTATCCAATTCTTGAAAATATATATTTATCTTTTTTCTCCACTCTCTAGCTTTCTTTCTATCTATAATCTCTATATATCCTAAAAACTCATCTAATACCCCTTTTCTTCTTAATCCTTTCATAAGATGCCTAGGATAATCTACTTTTCTTGTATAAGATTTTTTAGGGTCTATTACTCTTATATGTTTAGCGTTAATTAAATACAAATCTTTACATCTTATATCTCTCTTTGTAAATTTAAGTTTTTCAAATTCCTTTAATAAGCGATATAAAGTTTTTGCCAACTGAAAGCTCATACCATGTCTTTCTATATAATCATCTAACCGTATCCCTTCGATTTTTTCTCTTAAAATATAATACTTACCATGTTTATAGATTTTAGGAAAGTTTTTAGATTTTTGTGTTTTAAGTAAAATTGATTTTTCATCTTCACATACTTTATTTTCTTTAAATATTTTAAGTACTTTATTGCCAGGAATTTCATAAACTATACCATTGTTACCTTCTCCAAGAAATTCAGCTTCTTTAAATATTTCTTCCATTTCTTCATCAAAATCTGGACAATAACAAAATCCACCCTTCATAATACCATCCCATTATATTTTTACTATATTATATTATTAATTTATAAGTTCTGTTACACACCTTATAAATTATGCTATTATATTAAATATATGTAAAAGAGAGGGGGTTCTTATGATAAAAATACCTAACTATAGTGATAAAGATTTCATAATCATAACAGATGAAGAGTTTAAAATAAAGGTATTTAGAAAATTTAAAAATTTTATGATTTCAGAAATAAAAGGTATATATATTGATAGTAAAAATCAACTGATTTTTTTATATAAAAATGAAGTTTATAGATTCTATATTGGTAAGATAAAAATAGGTTATCGATGCTTCTTAGATTCTTTTATATCGAATATCCATAAAAATAATCCTAAAAAACATATATTTTTTAGAACAGATAACATTGGTATCATATATCCACTTTTATTTTTGCCATCTATCAATAGTATGTATGAATTTTTATTTCGTCAAAATAATATAAAAATATTTGAGATAATTGCTTTTATATTATTTATCCTTATCGTTATTTATGAATTTTATTATCCTAAATCAATAATAGTTGATACTTATAATAATGATATAAAAATAACTCATGGTTTTATAATTCCACTACATAAAATTTATAACAAATATAAACTTATTAAATCTAAACAACTTGATAATTGCCTTGTACTTAAACATCATTTCTTAAGATATAACCTTAATCTAGATTTTAAAAAAAATGATCCTTATAAATTAGTACTTGATGACTTTATAAACAAATTAGATAATCAAAAAACAGTCTGTAGCATTAACAAATGAAAATTTTTTAGCGTTAGTTCTTTTTATCATGGCACAAGTTAGAATACACAGGTCATAGGTAAGCTCCCTAGTATGACTTATAACATTCAACTTAACACTTAAAACTTGAGAAATTCCGCAGGAATTTCATCCATACCTGTGCCTTGTACCCTCATACTTGTGACCTGATAAAGTAAAAAAAGCTGCTACACTCTTCGTGCAACAGCTTTTTATAACTTTATTTATCAATAATCTATTTAGCTATTAAGCTTTCTCCAGTCATTTCTACTGGTTTTTCAAGTCCCATTGCTTCAATCATTGTTGGAGCTATATCTGCAAGCTTTCCACCTTCTCTTAAAGGCTTAGCATCCTTTGCAATATATATGAATGGTACTGGTCCTGTAGTATGAGCTGTCATAGCTTTACCAGTAGAGTAATCAATCATTTGTTCAGCATTACCGTGGTCAGCTGTTACAAATACTCTACCTTCTTTTGCAAGAACTGCATCTACAACTTTACCTAAACATTCATCAACAGCTTCAACTGCTTTCTTAGCTGCATCAAACACTCCAGTATGTCCAACCATATCTGGGTTAGCAAAGTTTAGAATAATAACATCGTACTTATCTTCATTAATTTTTCCAACTAAAGTTTCAGTTAATTCATAAGCACTCATTTCTGGCTTAAGATCATAAGTTGCAACCTTTGGTGAAGCAACGATTTGTCTATCTTCGTTTGCATTTGGTTCTTCTACACCACCATTGAAGAAGAAAGTAACGTGAGCATATTTTTCAGTTTCTGCAATTCTTAATTGGTTTAATCCATTTTTAGCTAAGAATTCTCCTAAAGTATTTGTTAAAACTTCAGGACCAAAAGCAACTTCAACACCTTCTAGAGTTGAATCATATTCAGTCATTGTTACAAATACTAAATTTAAAGTATTTCTCTTGAATCCATCGAATTGTCTATCATTGATAGCTCTAGTTATTTCTCTTGCTCTATCTGGTCTAAAGTTGAAGAATATAACTGAATCACCATTCTTAATTGCTCCAGCTTTATCAATTACTGTTGGTAATACAAACTCATCAGTTTTATTATCATGATAAGATTTTTCTACAGCTTCTACAGCAGAAGTTGCAGTTTCACCTTCTCCAAGAACCATAGCATTATATGCTAATTCTACTCTTTCCCATCTGTTATCTCTATCCATTGCATAGTATCTTCCTGATAAAGTAGCTATCTTACCAACACCTACTTCATTCATGTAGTTTTCTATTTCTGCAATATATTCAAGAGCCGATGATGGTGCAACATCTCTACCATCTAGGAAACCATGAATATAAACTTCTTTTATGTCATTTTTCTTTGCAAGATCTATTAATCCCTTAAGATGATCAATATGAGAGTGAACTCCACCTGGTGATAGAAGACCCATTAAGTGTAAAGCTCCACCATTTTCTTTTACATTATTAACAGCTTTAACCAAAGCTGGATTTGTAAAGAAATCTCCATCATTAATTGATTTAGTAATCTTAGTTAATGATTGATATACTATTCTTCCTGCACCAATATTTAAATGCCCAACTTCTGAGTTACCCATTTGTCCATCTGGAAGACCAACAGCCATTCCTGATGCTCCTATTTGTGTGTGTGGGTACATTTCTACGTATTTATCAATATTTGGAGTATTAGCTGCAGCTACAGCATTTCCTTCCACATGATTAGTCAATCCAAATCCATCTAAAATAGCAAGTAAAGTAGGTTTCTTTGCCATAATTATGCCTCCCTAAAAATAATAAATTTTTAGAAATGAAACTATCTAGTACTCTCATTTCTTTTAATAAATAAAAATCGATAATTAAGTCACTAATTATCCATTTTTATTTATCAATACTTTGTTAGCATCAGCTAGTAGTCAGCAAAACTGCTAACTACTAACTTTGGGCTGCTAACTATCAATACTATTTATCAAAGTTAACGATTTGTGCAAAATCAGCAGGAACTAATGAAGCTCCTCCAACTAATGCACCATCAATGTCACTCTTAGCCATTTGAGCTTTAATTGTAGCTGGCTTAACTGATCCACCGTATTGAATTCTGATCTTATCAGCAACTTCTTTTCCATATACATCAGCTAAAGTAGCTCTTATAGCCATGATTGTTTCATTTGCTTGATCATCAGTAGCTGTTTTACCAGTTCCGATAGCCCAGATTGGTTCGTAAGCAACAACAACTTTAACTGCATCTTCAGCAGAAACACCTTCAAAAGCAGCTTTAACTTGTTTGCTGTTTACTTCATCTGTAACACCTGATTCTCTTTGTTCTAAAGATTCACCACAGCAAAGAATTGGTACTAAGTTATGTTCTAAAGCTTTTTTAACTTTCTTGTTGCAAGCTTCATCAGTTTCATTGAAATATTGTCTTCTTTCACTGTGTCCGATAACAACATATTCTACTCCAAGAGCAGTTAACATAGTTGGAGCTATTTCTCCAGTGAAAGCACCTTTTTCTTCAAAGTGCATGTTTTCAGCACCGATTTTAACATTGCTTCCTTTAGCAGCTTTAACAGCAGCATCTAAAGATGTAAAAGGTACGCAAAGTACTACATCACAGTTTGCTCCTTCTACTAATGGTTTAAATTCATTTATATAATTAACTGTTTCATCTACAGTCATGTGCATTTTCCAGTTTCCAGCGATTATTGGCTTTCTCATTAAAAACACTTCCTTAAAATCTTATTATTTTATCTTCAAGGAGGAAAAATCCTCCTTGAAAAGCTAAATTACTATTTGTCGTTTAATGCAACGATTCCTGGTAATTCTTTACCTTCTAAGAATTCTAATGATGCTCCACCACCAGTTGAAATGTGGCTCATCTTGTCTCCGAATCCTAAATTGTTAACAGCAGCAGCTGAATCTCCACCACCGATTATAGTAGTAGCATCACTTTGTGCCATTGATTCTGCAACAGCTACAGTACCACCTGCAAAGTTCTTCCATTCAGAAACTCCCATTGGTCCATTCCAGATAACAGTCTTAGCGTTCTTAACTGCATCAGCAAATAATTTACCAGATTTAGGTCCGATATCTAATCCCATCCATCCTTCTGGAATATTTTGATCTTCAGTAGTTAATACTTCAGTATTTTCGTTAAATTCTTTACCGCAAACGTGATCTACTGGTAATAAGAATTTAACTCCCTTTTCTTCTGCTTTCTTGATCATGTCTAGAGCATAATCCATTCTATCTTCTTCACATAATGAAGAACCGATTGTGTAACCTTGAGCTTTTAAGAAAGTATAAGCCATACCACCACCGATGATGATTGTATCAACTTTATCTAAAAGATTGTTGATAACAGCAATCTTATCTGAAACTTTAGCTCCACCTAAGATAGCAACGAAAGGTTTAACTGGATTTTCAACAGCTTCACCTAAGAATTTTAATTCTTTTTGGATTAAGTATCCACAAACAGCAGTGTCAACGAATTTAGTTACTCCTACAGTTGAGCAGTGAGCTCTGTGAGCAGTACCAAAAGCATCATTAACATAGATATCTGCTAAAGAAGCTAAATCTTTTGAGAATGAATCTTCACATTTACCTTCTTCTGGTCTGAATCTAGTGTTTTCTAATAAAACAACGTCTCCGTCTTTCATTTCAGCAACAGCTTTTTTAGCGTTTTCTCCAACTACTACATCATCAGCAGCGAAAACAACTTCTTTTCCAAGCATTTCTGATAATCTCTTAGCAACTGGTGCTAAAGTTTTAGTAGCATCTGGTCCTTTAGCTTTTCCAAGGTGTGAGCAAAGGATAACCTTAGCTCCATTATCAACTAAAGTCTTTATTGTTGGCATAGCTCCAACTAATCTATTTTCATCAGTAATAACACCATCTTTTAATGGTACATTGAAGTCACATCTTACTAGTACTCTTTTACCAGCAACTTGATCTTTGATGTCTTCAACGCTCTTTTTATTGAATTTCATCATAATAAAAGCACCTCTTCAAAATATTTTTATTTCAAATAAGACTAGAAATAGCCTAATAAATTTTTCTTTTTTTAAAAAAGGTCTGGCTTATAGCCGTAACTACAAAACCAGACCTTATAAACTTATACTTAAGTATTAAATACTATCTAGTAACAAAATACTTTAATGTTCTGATTAATTGGTTAGTGTATGACATTTCATTGTCGTACCAAGCTGCAACTTTAACTAATTGTTGTCCGTTAACTTCCATAACCTTAGTTTGAGTAGCATCGAATAATGAACCGTAAGTGATTCCGATAATATCTGCAGAAACTAATGGTTCATCAGTGTATCCGAATGATTCATTAGCAGCAGCTTTCATAGCAGCGTTGATTTCATCAACAGTTACTTTCTTTTCTAAGTTACATACTAATTCAGTTAATGAACCAGTGATAACTGGAACTCTTTGAGCTCCTCCATCTAACTTACCTTGTAATTCAGGGATAACTAATCCGATTGCTTTAGCAGCACCAGTTGAGTTAGGAACGATAGAAGCTGCAGCAGCTCTAGCTCTTCTTAAATCACCTTTAGCGTGAGGGCCGTCTAAAGTGTTTTGATCGTTAGTGTAAGCGTGGATAGTAGTCATGAATCCTTTTTCGATTCCGAACTTATCGTTTAATACTTTAGCCATTGGAGCTAAGCAGTTAGTAGTACATGAAGCACCTGAAATAACTGTTTCAGTACCATCTAAGATATCGTTGTTAGTGTTGAATACAACAGTCTTTAAGTCACCAGTAGCTGGAGCTGAAATAACAACTTTCTTAGCACCTGCTTCTAAGTGTAATCCTGCTTTTTCTTGTGAAGTGAAGAAACCAGTACATTCTAGTACTACGTCTACTCCTAATTCTTTCCATGGTAAGTCTGCTGGGTTTCTTTCAGCTGTAACTTTGATTTCATGTCCGTTAACAACGAAAGCACCTTCTTTAACTTCTATTTCACCATTGAATCTTCCTTGAGATGAATCATATTTGAATAAGTGAGCTAATGTCTTAGCGTCAGTTAAGTCATTAATTGCCACTACATCAAATTCTGGATTTTCAATCATTAATCTTAATGCTAATCTACCGATTCTTCCGAATCCGTTAATTGCTACCTTTACCATTGGAATACCTCCTAAAAAATCTTATATAATTTATGTAAATTACATAGCTATGCTATATAATTTTTAACATCAGATTTAGTATACTTATTATTCATTAAGAATATTCAAGATTTCTTTTGCTGTACCTTCATCTGTTATTAAAACAGAATTTTTTTTATTAATCAATGTAGAAATTATAGCTTCTGCTTTACTTTTCTTTCCTGCTACTGCTATAAGCGTACTTATATTCCAAATATCTTCTGTACTAAATCCTATAGTAGGTGTAGAAAATATTATTTTTCCATCTTTATTAAAGTAATGTCCAAAAGCTTCTCCTACAGCACCTTTTTCAAGTATACTATTTAATGACTCTTCGCAAAGTCCTCTTCTACGTCCCATTTCATCAGCTCGTCCAATTCCAAAAATTAAAATATCACAACTTTTTAGTTTTTCTAAAACTTCTTTTATTGATCTCTCATTTCTTATTTCCTTTAGAATTTTCTCGTCACTAAAATTATCTGGAACATGAAGTAATTTATGTTTTCCATTTAATTGACCTGCCAAAGTTGCAGCTAAGGTATTTGCTTGTCTTGCGACATCTTTCCCCATACCACCTCTAGCTGGTAAAACTAAAATGTCTTTAAGGTTGTTAATTTTGGGAACATTGTCTATACAAGCTTTCACTGTTGATCCACCTGTCACAGCTACAACATTACCACTTTTCACAACACTTTTCAAGTAGTTTGCGGAAGTTCTACCTATTTCATTAATTAGGCTTCCATCTTCCTCCATATCACCGCATACTATAATGGCATTTCTTATACCTAAAGCTTTGCGTAATTGATCTTCAATTTCTGATAATCCCTGTAATTCATGAACTATCTCTTTTAGTTTATGTATTATTTCTTTTCCTTCATCGGTGACAGTCATTCCAGAAACATTAACATCTATAAGGTTTGCTCTTTTTAAAAAATCTACCTCTGTTCTTATGACTCTTTCACCTAATTGAAGAACATTTGCTATTAATCTTCTTCCTACTGGCTCATTATCATAAATAGCTCTTAGAATATTATATCTTTTTATCATTTCAGACATAATCTCTGGAACTATTTTTTGCTGTAGTTTAATTAGTTCATACAAAAGCAACACCCCATTGGTCTTTTTTTGTCCCATACTCTAATTTCTGTCCCACGTATATTATAAAACATTTCACTTAATAATAAAAGGATTTTTTTATTTTTTTTTATTTTTTTAAACTCACTATATTTATATTGTATATCAGTGCACAGGTTTCAGGGCACAAGGCACAGGTTTGGATGAAATTCTTGCAGAATTTCTTAGATTATAAGTGTTACATTGAATGTTATAAATTAGGTTATGTTTCTTTTTTATTTATAGTTAATATAAAAGTCGTTACAGGGGGCTAATGAAAGTTACACTTTCATATAGCTTTGAATATATATTTGCATAGGATTATATATAGTTAAGCTTATATTAGTACCTGTTGTGAATTATCATCTGCCATTGGCAAAACTTATAATAAAATTTCTCCTAAAGAGGAATTTTCACCTTAATTATTAATTGTGCTTTGTGAATTGTGAATAAAAAAAGAGGCTCTCGCCTACAAATTTCCATTTGCTATCACGACAGCCTTTTTAATAATCAATATAAAGATATTTTATCTTTGTCCTTTTTCGTATACTTCTCCTAAAGCTGCTGGTGCTGTTGTTTTTCCAACAAATCCAGCTAAAGCTAACATTGTTAATAAATATGGAAGTGCATAATAGAATTCTAATGGTATATTCCATCCAAAAGCTTGCGCTAATATAGATAAAGCTTCTGAAGCACCAAAAACTATACATGCTAAAAATGCGCCTTTTGGCTTCCAGTTACCAAAAATAACTGCTGCAAGAGCAATATATCCTTTTCCTGCTATCATACCTTCTCTAAATAATCTTGCATCCATAGCTAAATATATTCCACCAAGTCCTGCTAATATCCCTGATATTATAAGAGCAATATATCTCATCTTAACTACGTTAACCCCAACTGTATCAGCTGATTTAGGATATTCACCTACAGCTCTTAATCTTAATCCAAATGGAGTCTTGAATAAAACATATGTTGCTATTATTGTTACTATTATCGCTAAGAATACAAACCAGTTTAATTGTCCAAGTAATTTACCCACTACTGGTATTTTGTAGAAAAACTCTCTTGGATATGGCATTGATGCTACACCATCTGTTTGACCATTTGTATGGAATATTTGAAATAATAGAAATCCTGTTAAAGCTGATGAAAATAAATTAATTGCTACACCAGAAATAACTTGATTTGATTTCAAGTTAATACTTAAAAAAGCATGTAACAAAGCACCTAAAACAGCTGTAATAATACCAGCAATTATACCAACTGTTAAACTTCCTGTAATCAATGTCATTGCTATTGAGAAAAATGCACTTAAAGTCATTAAGCCTTCTAATGCAATATTTACAACTCCTACTCTTTCTGAGAATAGTCCACCTAATGATGCAAAAATAAGAGGTGTTGATAATCTTAGTGTTGTTGCAATAAAATTAATAATTGTATCTCCCATTATGCTACCACCTCACTCTTTTTCCTATTTAATAAATACTTATTAAATACATAGTCTGCTGCAACAAATATTATAATTATTGCTTGAATTATAAATACTATTTGCTTTGGTATACCAGCTCCTTGAAGAGTACTTTGAGATGCATTTAATGATGCAATTAATAGTGCTGAGAATATAACACCGATTGGATTATTTTTACCTATAAGTGATACCGTTATACCATCTGTACCAAATCCATACATAGTTGTTAAATAAAATATTTTATGATTAACTCCACCAGTGTAACTAGCACCAGCTAGACCAGCCAACGCTCCTGATATTACCATAGCTAAAACTATATTTTTCTTTATTGATACACCGCCATATTCTGCCGCATATGGAGATAACCCAACTGCCCTTAATTCATATCCACTTCTACTTCTAGAAATTAAAACTGCTACTATAACTACTGCTATAAGTGAGAAAAATATACCTATATTAGCATTATTCCCACCTTCAAAAAATCTATATAACATTGAGCTACTTTCAATTTCCTTAGAATATGGATTGCTTCCATCGCTAATAAAATACTTAATTATATAATTACTAAACCAAAGAGCAATATAGTTAAGCATTATTGTATTAACAACTTCATTTGTTCCTCTTTTAGCTTTTAAATAACCAGGAATAGCAGCCCATAAAGCTCCTGCAATTATACCAGCTAAGATCATTAATGGTACATGTACAATCATTGGTAAACCTGGTATAAATCCAACTATAGTGGCTACTAATCCCCCTATTATAAATTGTCCTTCTACACCAATATTAAATAAACCAGTTCTAAAAGCTACTGCATTAGCAAGACCTGTTAATAATAATACAGTAAAGAAAGTCATCGTATCTGAAATCTTATTTATGCTTCCAAAGCTACCCATATATATTGTTTCTATCAAAGTTCCTAATGAATCAAAATAACCATATCCTGTTGACATCATTACAAATATAGCAGCTATAAGTACTGCTAATACAATAGATATTATAGGAACCAAAATTGGTCTTATTATCTTCTTAAACATCTTTTTCCTCCTTGTTTAAGCTTCCTCCTGCCATAAGAATACCTAATTCCATTTCTGTTACATTTTTAGCATCTAATATATCCATAATCTTTCCATCATATATTACTGCAATTCTATCAGATAAATTCATTACTTCATCTAACTCAGATGATACAAGCAGTACAGCTCTGCCTTTATCTCTTTCTTCTATAAGTCTTCTATGAATATACTCAATTGCACCTACATCTAGTCCTCTTGTAGGTTGTGCTACAATTATAAAATCTGGATTTTTAGATATTTCTCTAGCAACTATAAGTTTTTGTTGATTTCCTCCAGATAATGATCCTGCAAAAACATCTTCATTAGGTGTTCTTACATCAAATTCCTTTATCAATTTGTTACAATGTGATCTTATAGCTTTATAATTTAATAAAGGTCCATTTCTAAATTCTTTATCTTTTTGTCTACCTAGTATTGAATTTTCTACTAAAGAAAACTTTAGAACTAATCCTCTTTTATGTCTGTCTTCTGGTACATGACCAATGTTCAATTTATTTATTTCTGCAGAAGAAAGAGTAGTAATATCTTTATCACCAACCATTATTCTTCCTGAAGCTGATTTTCTAAGACCTGTAAGTATTTCTATAAGTTCACTTTGGCCATTTCCATCTACTCCTGCTATACCTAATATCTCACCTTTTTTAATATCAAGATTTATACCTTTTAATATTTCAATTCTTCTATGATCTAATGCTTTAAGGTCTTCTATTTTAACAAAAGTTTCTCCTACTTTAGGCTCTTTCTTATCTACTTTTAAACTTACTTTTCTACCCACCATCATTTCAGCTAATTCATCTATATTAGTATCACCTGTATTAACCACATCTACAAGTTTTCCTCTTCTTACAATAGTAACTCTATCACTCATATTCATGATTTCTTTTAATTTGTGAGTAATTAATATAATAGATTTCCCTTGCTGAGTTAAATTTTTAAATATTCCAGCTAACTCATCTATCTCTTGTGGTGTTAATACTGCTGTAGGTTCATCTAATATAAGGATTTCTGCACCTCTATATAAAGCTTTTAAAATCTCTACTTTTTGTTGTTGTCCTACTGTTATGTCTTCAATAAGATCATCAGGCTTTACATTAAAACCATATTTATTAGCTAATTCTTCTACTTTCTTTTTCGCTTCCTTTTCATCAATAGCTAAACCTTTTTTCGGTTCTGATCCTAATATGATGTTTTGAGCTACAGTAAAATTATTTACAAGCATAAAATGTTGGTGTACCATGCCTATTCCTAATTTTATAGCATCAGAAGGATTTTTTATTTTAACTTTTTCACCATTAACATAAATATCTCCTTTTTCTGGTTCATAAAGACCATAAAGTATGTTCATTAGTGTTGTTTTACCTGCACCATTTTCACCTAATAAAACATGCACTTCCCCTTTTTTTAAATCAAAATCAACATTATCATTAGCTACTGTACCTGGAAATATTTTTGTAATTCCACGCATCTTAATAACGTTATCCATTGAAATCCTCCTTATATCTTTAAAAAAGCTAGATGTGATTTTACATCTAGCTCTATTATTTTACCTATTTTAATTCTGCTAAAGTTGCTGGAACTACTATTGCACCATCTACAATTTGTTTTTTATAATTCTCTACTTCTTCAATAACAGATTCAGGTAAATTATCTTTTGTTTCAGCTATATCCATACCATTTTCAGCTAATCCAAAAACAGTTTCTTTTCCACCTTCAAAGCTTCCTTCTAGGAACTTTCTAGCAACATCTTCTACTGCAATGTCTACTCTCTTAATACAAGAAGACAGAATAGCATCTTTAGCATTTGGCATTGTAACTGCTTGGTCTTGATCTACTCCAATAACCCAAACATCTTTCCCTTGTTCTCTTAATTCCGCTGCCTTATTTATAACACCAACACCTGTACCACCTGCAGCATGGAAAATAACGTCTACACCTTCATTATATAATTGGTTTGCATATTCTCCACCTTTAGTTGGATCTCCAAATGTTCCAACATATCTTGAATATTTACCGTGTTTTGCATTACCTTCAGCTATAAGTCCTTTTGCTGCCTCAGAATTTACAGCTTTTACACCAGCTATGTATCCAGCTTCAAATCTTTCTATAACAGGATTATTATCAATACCACCAACAAATCCTACTTTATTAGTTTTAGTCATCTTACCTGCTATTACTCCCATTAAAAATGCACCTTCATACTCTTTAAAAGTAATTGAATTTACATTAGGCATATCTACATAGGCATCTATAATAGCAAATTTCTTATCTGCTCTAGATGATGCAATTTTTGATGTAGCATCTTCCATAGTGAATCCTGTTGCAAATGTTAAATCATTACTATCTGATAATTCCTTTAAGTTTTGTTCATAAACAGTACTTGATGATGATTGTAATACTTGTGTTTTAAGATTGTATACTTTCTTTGTATCTTCCAATCCTTTATTAGCTAAATCATTGAAGGACTTATCTCCAAGTCCACCTTGATCTGTCGCTAATCCAATTTTTAAATCAGTAGGTTTTAAGTTAGAATTAGCTTCTTCATTTGCTTTCTTACTTCCACAACCAACTAACATACTCATTGAAATTATACCAGCAGTAAGTAACGCAAGCACTTTTTTCTTTTGCATGAAAATCCTCCTTCTTATTATTTATTTCAAACGGTTAATATTATATTATTACAAATTTCGACAAAAATCAATATTTACTTACTTTATTTTCATCTCTATTTAAAATACCAATAAATAAATGTATTATTTTTACATCGACTTGCTAATCTATTCTATTTCTTCTAAAGTTGTTGGAACTGTAATTGAACCTTCTATTATTTCTTTTCTATATTTTTCAACAAGCTCTAAAGTTTCTTCATTTAAATTATCCTTTGTATCAGCAATACCAATACCATCTTCGGCTAATCCATATTCAATAGTAGTTCCGCCTGCAAATTCACCATTTATAAAGTTCTTAGCTATATTATATATTGCTACATCAACTCTTTTTACACATGATGATAAAATAGCATCTTTTGCTTGAGGCATTGTAACTGCTTGGTCTTGATCTACACCAATAGCCCAAACATCTTTTCCTTGTTCTCTTAACTCTGAAGCTTTATTAATTACACCAATACCAGTACTTGCTGCAGCATGGAATATTATATCTACACCTTCACCATATAATTGATTAGCAAACTCTGTACCTTTAGTTGGATCTCCAAATGTTCCTGCATATCTTACATACTTACCATGTTTTGATCCATTTTCACCTATTAACCCTTCAGCAGCTTTAGGATTAACCGCTTTAACTCCAGCTATATATCCTACTTCAAATCTTTCTATAACTGGGTTATTGTCAACGCCACCTACAAATCCTACTTTGTTAGTTTTAGTCATGCTTCCTGCTATAACTCCCATTAAGAAAGCACCTTCATGTTCTTTAAATAATACTGATGTTACATTTTCATTATCAATAACAGTATCAACTATAGCAAATTTCTTATCAGGCTTTGCTGATGAAATTCTACTCATAGCATCTTCCATTTTAAATCCTATAGCAAATGTTAAGTCATTAACATCTGATAATTCTTTTATATTTTGCTCATAAGCTGTACTTGATGGTGACTGTAAAACTTGTGTTTTTACATTATACTCTTTCTTGATTTCTTCTAGCCCTTTATTAGCTGCATCATTAAATGACTTATCTCCAAGTCCACCTTCATCTGTTGATAAACCAATAGTTACATCTGTTGATATTAAATCACTCTTATTAGTATTATCATTTTTAGCTTCTCTTCCACAACCTGTGAAAATACTCATGGAAATTATACCTGCTGTAAGCATTGCTATTATCTTTTTACTTTTCATCTTCCGTTTCTCCTTTGTCATTTTTTGTAGTTTTGCGTCATTTTTTATTATGCCATCATATATCTTATTTGAACATCACTTAAAAATCAAGTATAAATTTGACATCAAATGTTCCTATATAACTTTATTTTTTCATTTATTCTCAAAGTTATTCAACAAATTTTATATTTCATCTTAATGCTCACCAATTCCACTGTCTTTAAAGTTTTCAATAAATTTCTTTGATACTTTGTTAATAGGTCTCTTTAAAATTATACCTACCACTATTGATAAAACTATAAAGCTTAAAAGTACTATAATGTCATTTATTAAAACAGACTTAACTATTCCTCCTACTGTTTCCCTTACAAGAGATATTGCATAAGTAAAAGGTAGATATGGATTAATTATTTGAAAAAACTGTGGTGTCAACTGAACTGGGAATGTTCCTCCAGAACCAGCTATTTGTAATACTAATAAAATTATCCCTATAACTTTTCCTATATTTCCTGCTACAGATACCAATGTGTATATTATTATAGAAAACACACTACTTATAAAAGCACATGCAACTATAAAACTTATAGGATTTACACAATATACTTTAAGTAAAAATATATCTCCTAAACAAACTATTAATCCTTGTATTATGGCTATTGTCAAAAATAAAAGATATTTACCAAAATAAACTTCTACCGATTTATACTCCCCATGAGCTTCTGTGGTTAATATAGATACCAAGAGAAGCATACCTACCCATAATGATAAAACAGTATAAAAAGGCGACATTGCTGATCCATAATTTTCTATAGGAAATAATTTATTCTCTTTTATTGTTACTGGATTAGATAAAAATTCACTTCTACTTTTTGCATCACTTTTTAGTATGTTTATAATTTCCTTTAATGCATCATTATCATTAACAGTATCAATTTTAATTACAATATCATTTATCACTTCTTCAGCTTTGGGCAAAACTCTCTTAGCATATTCAATACCATCAACACCTTTTTCTTGTAACGAAGATGCTATCTCTAATATCTTTTCTAATTCGGGAATCTTTTTATCAGCTTCTTCTAACACCTCATATATATTATTGCTTATTTCTATTCCACTATTAAAAATCTTATTTAAACTTGGTAATATTTCTGAATCAAAATTTACATATAATTTATTTGTTATATTTTTAACATCATTAGATAAAGTGATGACTTTATCCATAATATCTAAATTAGGTTTTTCTCCATTTGATATATTTACTTTTATAATTTCTAAATTATTTATTATATCTACTAGCTTTCCTTGAAACCCTTGTAGCGTTTCTATTAGTGTTGTTAATGGTTTATCCGGATTTATCTTATTTAATGATTCTAATACTTTAGTTAGAGAATTTATCAAACTAATATCTTTATTAATTTTATTTATTATACCCTCCATCATTTCCGGTGCTTTTTCATGTCCAGTCAATATAGCCTCTTTAAGCTCAATAGCTGAAACATTTACACTATTAGATATGCTACTTATAATACTCATATCATTTTTTATTGTAGGTGCTATATTATTTACGCTATTATTACTAGAATCTAAAAAATTATTGATACTTTTATCCAAATCTTTACTTTGTGATAATATATCTTTAATCTTAGGAATATCATTTTGTATCTCTTCCACTATATTCTTTATTCTTTTTAGCCCCTCATCTCCTATATTAATAGTTTCATCAATATCAGAAAATTTACTTTGTATATCCTTTAATTTATAATTTATGTTTTCTACATTAGGAAGTTGATTTTCTATCTCTACCCCAACTTCATTAGCCATAGTAAAAATCACATTACTTACAGTTTCTACTATAGTTTTATTTACATTTTCTTGTACTCCTGTTGCTCCTTTATCTGTAAGCTTTGGTGCTATAGCATTAATTTTTTCATTTACAGTATAGATAATTTCACCTTTTTTTACATCATTGCTTAATATTGACGTTATATTTTTTGAGAAATCCTTAGGAATAACTATATAGGCATAATATTTCCCTTTTTCAATCTCTTCCTTCGCTTTATTTTCCGTAACAAACTGCCACCCCATTGCAGAATTACTTTTAAGTTCATCAATAACTTTATTTCCTATATTTAAAGAATTATTATTAAAAATAGTACCTTCATCTTCGTTAACAACACCTATCTTGATTTTACTAGTCGCTGATGGATCATAAGGATTCCAACTAGCTTTTATATTAAACCATGCATATAGAGATGGTATAATACAAAGAGCGATGACTACAGTTAAAGCCCCGTAATGAGTTATTATATTTTTTATATCTTCCTTATAAATTTTAAAAACCTTTTGCACATCTAATCTCTTCTTTCGTAAGTTCTTTTTTATATTATTATTAACATAAAAAGAACACTTAATAACTTAAGTGTTCTTAAATCTATCTAATTATTTAATTATTTTTTTCTAAGAAAAAGAATCCACACGCATTTGTTCCAGAATGTGTCCCAACTACACAACCAACTTCTGATTCTATATAATCTATATTTCTTTCTTTTAATGCAGAAATTATAGTCTCTCTAATTTCTACTTCTTCAAGTCCAGCAGTTAGAAACACTACTTTACTACCTTCTCTTACACCTTTTTCATCGATATATGATATAATACTTTTTACGCCTTTTTTAGTTCCTCTAATTTTTTCTCTTACATTCATAATTCCATTTGAAACATCTAATATAAGCTTAATTCCAAGAAGATTTCCTATAGTACCAGCCGTTTTAGATAATCTTCCACCTTTTATTAAATTATCCAATGATGTAAATAATAAGGCACTCTTCACATTATCAACAGAATTTCTTATTTCATTTGCAATCTCTTTATATCCATAACCTTTTTCTTTTAAATTTTGTGCTTCTAATACTAGTACACCCAATCCTGCCGTTACATTTTGAGAATCAACAACCTCAATATCTTCTGTATCTAACATATCTTTTGCTATTAATGCTGATTGTGCTGTTCCACTCATTTTTGAAGATATATGTATTGAAACTATTTTATATCCTTCATCTATATATCTTTTATAATATTCATAAAATCTTTGTGGATTTATTTGAGTCGTTGTAGGTAATTCATCTGAATCCTTAATTTTCTCCATCATCTCAGAAAAAACAAGTTCTTCTCTATCTTTATAACTCTCTCCATTTATTGTAACAAGTAATGGTATTACTTCAATATCATATTCATCAATTATAGATTGCGGCAGATCACAAGTACTATCTGTAATAATCTTTATTTTATCCATCTCTTCACCTCTTATTTCATATTAGGAAATCCAAATTGCCTTAAACCTTCATAAGCAATTATTGAAACTGTATTTGATATATTTAGAGATCTTGTTGATGTCTTTATCATAGGAACTCTTATACAATTTTTCGGTTCACTATCTCTTATTTCATCAGGCAATCCGCTTGATTCTCTTCCAAACACCAAAAAATCTCCTTGTTTCATTGTGATTTCATCATAATATGCTTTTCCTTTTGTAGTACAAAAATAAAATGTTCTATCTTCATAAGCTTTTCTTAAATCCCAATACGAATCCCAAATAGTTAAATCTAACTCTTTCCAATAATCTAACCCTGCTCTTCTTACGCTCTTATCTGTAATTTCAAAACCTAATGGCTTTATAAGATGCAATTTAGAATTAGTTAAAACACATGTTCTTGCAATATTGCCAGTATTTTGTGGTATTTCTGGTTGAAATAACACTATGTTTAAATTTTCTTTATCAATAATCATATAATTTCCCTCTAATATTATAATAATTCATTTTATTATTATAATATACTTATTTATTTAATACAAATTTTTTAATAATCTTTCCTACTCCTCCATTAACATTAGTATCTGTTACATAATCAGCATGTTTCTTAATGTAGTCACTACTATTACCCATAGCAACTCCAAGTCCTGCATACTTTATCATAGAAAGATCATTTTCACCATCTCCAATAGCTATAATGTCATCTTTTAATATTCCATACTCCTTAGCTAAAGTTTCTACAGCTTTTCCTTTTGAAACTCCTTTATTCATTATCTCGAAATTATTATGATTTGATGAAACTACTTCAATAGTATCTATCTTTTTTAGTTTCATCTTTATCTCTTCTATATTACGCAAATTATTTTCATTGATACATATGCATTTTAAAATTTCGTCTTTATATCTTAAAGCAGTAGTCTTAAGATCTGAATTTATTAAAAATTTTACCCTCATTTCCTCTGGCAAATCTTTATTCATTTCCATATATGCATTTCCTTGCATAACGTCTTTATCAGTAATGACAGTATCTACAGTATTAAAAAATATTCTTATATCATAATCTTTTACTATATCTAAAATAGCATTTATATTATCTTCACCTAATAAAAATTTTGCTATTACCTTATCACTATCTTTTTCTCTTATATAAGCTCCATTAGATGCTATAACTGGAGTCTTAACCCCTATTAAATCAGAAAAGTACTTTGCTGAAGTAAATAATCTACCTGTAGTTATTGCTACCTTCACACCTTTTTCCGTAGCTAACTTTATAGCTTCTAAGTTTTCATTAGGAATATTCTTTGCAGAATTATCTAATAACGTCCCATCCATATCAATACAAATAAGCTTGTATTTCATATACTTCATCCTCTCCTAATTTCCATCCATCAATATAAATTTTTCAATAGCCTGTGCAACACCACAATTATTATTTGATGCTGTTACATAATCTGCTATCTCTTTTACTTCTCTTGACCCATTTCCCATAGCTACAGCACAACCAGCATATTGAAGCATAGATAAATCATTTTCATTATCACCGATACACATTACTTCTTCTTGTTTTATATTATATTTTTCAGCCATCATTCTCACTGCTTCACCTTTTGATGATCCTTTTATCATAATTTCACAGTTGAATTTAGTAGAAGAAACAACTTCTACATTATCTATCTTTCTAAGAACTTTCTTAACTTTATCTATTTTTTTACTACTTATAGAAATTCCAACAAACTTTAATAAATTATCTTTATTATCTTTCATTCCTATCTCAAAAGAATCTATTTCTTTTACAGAATCGCCAAAAAACTTTTTTGCAAGAAACTTACCAATATCTTTTTTTCTATAAATTATCTCTTCTGTTGTATGAATAAAAGTTTTAACTTTATGCCTCTTCATTACATCTAATATTGTATTGGCAGTTTCTATTGGTATAATATTTTTCATCATTACTTCATGTCCATCTATTATATATGCTCCATTTGAAGCTATTATTGGTGTACTTATCCCCATCTTATCTCTAAATTTTTTTGCAAAAGGATATCCTCTTCCTGTTGTAAGTACTACCTTAACCCCCATTTTATCTGCTTTTCTTATTACTTCTATATTGCGTCTCTTTATATTTTTACTACTATCTAATAATGTTCCATCCATATCAACACAAACTAGCTTATACTTCATGTAATCCTCCAACTTATATCAAAAAATTTTTTTATTATATATTTATGATATTTTTCTTTCTTCTTTAAATGTTCTTCTAAAAGTATAACATATTCTCCTGCATCAAATAAAATATTTTTCTCACTAAACATGTTAATATTATATGTTTTTAAAAGTACCTCTACACATTTTCTCAAATCTTTATCATAAATCTTATTAAGATACTCTTCACCAGTTTCATAATTTTCCTTTTTTATACCATACTTTCTCAATCTATGTATGTAGTAGCTATATACTACATTAATATCTTTACTTTTCTTAGTTCTCCTTATAATATATACGTTCTTTAAAATCATTAAAAGTAAAAATGCTATTATAAAAAATAAAATTATAAAAACTATATCTATATACTTATTATTGTTTTTATTATTAACAACTTTAGTAGCATCTACTTTTTTATTTTCTTTCACAACACTACTATCATTATTCTTTTCAACATCATTATTAACGGTATTACTATTTATTTCTTTACTATCATCCTTTGTAATTTTCTCACTATCATTACTATATCCTGGTGTAGACTCTACAATTGTCCAAAGTCCTCCTTTTGCATCTACATCTAAAAGAACTTCACACCATGCATGGGCATCTGAATTTCTAGCAATATATTCTCCCTCTCCAACTTTTTCACCTAACTTTACCCCTTCAACATACCTGGCGGGAACTCCAACAGCTCTACACATAATAGTAGTAGCTGTAGCAAAATATGTACAATATCCTTTTTTCTCTTGAAAAAGAAACTTTTCTAAAAAATCTTCTCCTTTTCCTAAAGAAGTGACATCTAAACTATACTGATAATTTTCTCTTAAATAATCTCTGATTTTTTGAACCTTCTTTAAATCATCAGTTTCATTCCCAATAATTTTATTAGCTAAATCTACAACCTTTGGAGATATATTAGACGTTTTCCAATACACATCATCATAATTAACTTTAAATCCACTACTTATAGCATTATCAAGATATTCTAAATTTTCACTACTCTTAAAATAATCTCCTACAAATTCTCCTTCATAATTTTCCATATCTTCTATATAAGAATTATTTGACATTAAATTAGTATTAAAATCATCTATATATCTATTAATCAACAAATTAATACCTTCACTTTTATATCCACTATATACTTCTCTTAAATTTAATGGATGAGGCCATATAGTAGTATAAATATCATCATACTTAACTTTATATTCCTTCAATTGAAAACCATTGCTATAATAATTTTTATTATAATCTCTAGGATATAAATTCAACTTAGGATGAGGGTTAAAATTTTCATCTACTAAAAAACCATCAGGATAATCTATATACCATTGCTTATTATATTCATGTGGCTCTCCATCTCTATCTACATAAAAACCTCTTGGATATTTTTCTACCCATGTCTCATCATAAGGATGTTGTTCCCCTTTCTCATCTTCATAATATCCATTTGGATATTTTTTATTAAATTTATGAGATAAAGTAATTAGTTCACCATCATTGTCAATATAGGATTTATTAGACTCCTCTACTATAACACTTTCTGCTTCTCCCATTGGGTAATAAATACAATTTCCGTTTTCATCACTATAAAAGTCACCTTTATATTTTCCTAGTATCTTATCTAAACTTTTATTAGCCCTTAAAGCATAATCTTCTTTTTCTGAATCATTCCCATCTTTCTCAATCCCCTTATATATAATTATATCGTCTATATCACCAATAGTTTTTTCCCACAAACCATTACTATATTTATAATAACAATTAGTCTTTAAATAAGTTGGTTCATCTATTTCTACTTCAAAAAGTTTTTTATTATCTAACCGCAATTTTCCACCTAGTTCAACCTTATCATTATCACTTAAACCTGCAATTTGATTTTTAACTTTATTTTTCCCCATTAAAGTATCTACAACACTTTGTAAATCATAACGATGTTTGCCAATAAAATCGATATCTATATTACTTATTACCGTTATAGATACAATTGATATTATCATCACTAATATAAGCTTTTCTTTTCTTAAGTTTCCATCAGCACTACCTAAAGTAAAATTAATTATTGTTAATATACAAAAGAAATACAGAACTTCTCTTGTAGTTATGGTATATCCTGTGAACCATATTGTCATCATTATAGTAAAATTAATTATATTTATAATAAAACCTTTACCTTTATTAATAAGAAATACATATATATTTATTACAGCAAAAATAATCATGAAAATTATTAAAGGAATATCGTTAAAAGAGATATAATCATTTATTAAAAAATTTTTATCTACTTCTACTAATATATTTACTATATTATTCACACCTAAAACTAAACTATATATAATTGTGCCTATTAATATCAACAAAGAGCTTAATAGCACTTTTTTATAACTAATATTAATTTTGTCATAAAAGTAATTAATAGCACTCACAACTATTAACATTGCCAATACCAATAATATATTAACACTAGTTATCTTATAACATTTTATAAATACTATAAATAAAAATGCAATATTTATGTATATTAGAGAATGTTTAACTAATGTTTCTTTTTTCATATTCTTTGTCCCCTTTAATATAATCAATAATATTAACTAACTTAATATTATTACAAAAACTATAATTTTTATTGCAATTATTAAAATATATTGTTATGTTAACGTCTTTTCTAGATAACATATCAATAAGATTTTTTATATTATCATCTATATTTGAAATTATCAATATAACATTCTTTTTATCTAAATTATTTTCGATAATATCATTAAAATAATAAATATAATTTTTATCACTAAAAGAAAATTGATTTTCTAATGAATATTCTAAAAGATTACTTATATCAATATTATTTGATATATAAGACATAAATTTTGCATCATTATTAATTAATAATTTTATATGATTATTTCTATTTATAAAATCCTTACATAATGATATAACAAAAGATGTTAAGTCTTCTTCCATAAAATAATCAAATTTGTCTTTTTCTAAATAATAAGATACTATCACTACTTTTTCTTCATTATGTTTATTTGTATATGTCTTTGTATATAATTTATTTTCTTTTGCCGTTATTTTCCAATGAATATCTTCTAAACTATCTCCTACTTCATATTGTCGTATATTATTAATATCATCATTTCTATAACTAGACCTAATCAAAGATTCTTTTATACCACAACTACTGTTATAAAACTTATAATTGTAATTTAATGAATATATCTTAGGATATATTTTTATGAATTTATTAACTTTATACTTGCCATTTATTGAAATCAAATTAAATATACTTTGTATTTCAATATCTAAATTATTTATTACATATTTACCTCTTTTTATTGCTGTAATAGTATGATATTTCCTCTCTAAATTTAACTTATCCTTTCTTTCTTCACTTCCACTAATATCATCTATAATTTCATTAATAGCAAAAATATTAGCTGATAAATATATACTTAATTTATTACATATGTATCCTACCGCTATTTTTTCTCCTACAACGGCTACTTCATCTAAAATCATTTCTATATTAAGGAACATCTTAGCTACTATCAAAGAAATCATCTCAATAGAAAATATAACTAAAAATACTAGTATCAATGAATAGCTTATAAAATTCCCTATAGCGTAATTTAGTAAAAGTAAAACAATAAAGCTTATTAAAAACCCCTTATTTATCTTTATCATTAAATCACCACCGGAATTGTAGATATAATATCTTCTATTATCTTTTCTTCACTGTCTTTTATATTTTGTTTAATTATCCTATGACTTAACACTATCTTTGCATTTTTCTTCACATCTTCAGGTATAACATAATCTCGATTATCTAATAAAGCCTCTGCTTGAGCAATTCTCATTAAAGCTATTGATCCTCTTGTACTAACTCCCAATATAACCTTTTCACTACTTCTTGTAGCTTGTACTATTCTTATAATATATTTTTGAATTTCATAAGATACATGTATATCTTTAACTCTATTCTGCATTTCTATAACTTCTTCTTTACTTACTACTGCATTAAGCTCATCTAAAGAGATACCCATATTTTTCCCTTGTAATATTTTTAATTCGTCTTCAGTTGTTGGATATCCTAAATGTACCTTTATAATAAATCTATCTAATTGTGCCTCTGGCAAATTATATACTCCTTGTTGTTCCACTGGATTTTCTGTCGCTAAAACTATAAATGGTTTATTCAACTTATATGTAATATTTCCTTCTGTAATTTCTCCTTCCTCCATTACTTGTAATAAAGCAGATTGAGTTTTTGCAGTACTTCTATTTATTTCATCAGCTAAAATTATATTTGCAAAAATAGGACCTTTTTTATATTGAAATTCCATATCTTTCGGATTATACAAAGATACTCCCAGTATATCACTAGGCATAAGATCTGTTGTAAATTGTATTCTATTACATGATAAATCCAGTGTCCTAGCAATAGCTTTCACTAACGTTGTCTTTCCTACCCCTGGAACATCCTCAATTAATATATGACCTTCTGCTAAAATTCCTTTTATAATATCTAATATCTCATTTTCTTTTCCAATAAAAACTTTACTGATATTATCTAATAGCCTCTTTGAAAAATTATTCATATGATACACCTCAATTTTACTTAATATGTCTTTATTTTACACTATTTCTATCATATAGAAAACGAAAAATATACTCTTTTCATTCAAAGATATCACTATTGCTAAATGAAATTTTCTCAACGTATCATAGGAATAACGTTAACTACCATATATTGTTTCTTTACTATATAAAAAAGGGAGCCTGAAACACAAATTTATTGTGTTTTAGACTCCTATAACCTCACTCTATCTTTCTATTTTTAATGATTCTTCAATAAAAGTTGTTATTAATTTATCATAAGATAATCCTGCAGCTTTTGCACTTTTAGGGAAAAGTGAAGCTTCTGTCATACCTGGTAATGTATTAAGTTCTAAAATATATGGTACTCCATCTTTTATTATCATGTCTACTCTTACATAACTTTCACATTTTAATGCATCCCAACAAGCTACTGCCAGTCTCTCTACTTCTTTATGAAGGTTTTCTTCTAAGGTTACCACAACTTCTTCAGCTCCACCAGCTTCATATTTTGAAGCAAAGTCAAAAAATTCACCAGTAGGCTTTATCGCAATAACTGGATATATCCTTCTATTTATCATACAACAAGTAATTTCATCACCTTTTATATACTCTTCAATCATAACTTCTTTATCTACATCTAATGCTAACTTAACAGCATCTATAACTTCTTCTTTACTATGAGCAAGATTAGTAGCTACTGATGACCCCCCACCATTTGGTTTAACTACTACAGGGTATCCCATTTCTTCAATCTTATCAAAATTTATATTCTCTGTAGATTTTGCCATAGTCCATCTTGCCGTTCTTATGTCACTTGCTTTTAAAACTTTTTTGGTCATATCTTTGTCCATACATATAGCTGATGTCATAGGCCCACATCCTGAGTATGGTATTTCAAAAGTTTCTAGTACACTTTGTACTGATCCATCTTCTCCAAACTTCCCATGAAGAGCTAAAAAAGCAAAATCTAAATCTTTAACTTTATTAATAACATCATCTTTAGAATCTATCACAATTGGCACTACATCATATTTTTCTCTATCTATACTTGCTACTATTCCTTCTCCAGACTTTAGGGATATTTCTCTTTCAGTGGAAATGCCCCCCATTAAAACTCCTACCTTCATTATATAAACCTCCTAAATAATATGAAATTACTTATTTATAATTTTAACTAATTCTTTAGAATCAATGACTTCTTTTCCATAATAATTTATTAAGTTTTTAGCCATAGAAATTTTTTCGTCATTTTCTCCTATCTTTTCTATTATATCATTTGCTTTTTCAATTGGAATAGCCACAGAGAAATATGATAATAAAGTTAGTTCAAATTTATTAAGAACTTTATCTTTCTTTAACTGCCATTGTTCTACTGGCATTTCTAAAAACTCATTGGTAACGAATTCTATACACTCTTGTATTTTATCAACTATGGCATTAATGTTATTGTTATGAATAAATTCTATAGATTCTACTATTTCAAAAACATTTGCAATTTTATACATTATTTCTTCCTTAACTTGTATTGCTAATTCTTCTCCTAAAATATCATCTATTTTCTTGCTTCCTTTCCAATCTAATAATTCCAACTTAAGGAACCCTATAAATTTTTCAAAATCCTCTGCATTATTTCCTAATTCTATTTCAAACATTATTCTAAAAAATAAATTCCATTGAAAATCATTGTTCATATTTGACACTATTATTTGTGATACTTTCTTTGAAAATTTATCTTCAAAATGTAATTTTCTTTCAAAAGTTATTTCAGAATTGAATTCCACTTCATTTTCTCGTATTTCATTTAATCTCTCCAAAAGATTGATTAATATCGTATTGTAATCCATAGTATTATCTTTCTCTGAACTTCTAAGAATATATTTAGCAACTTGATCACATGACTTCCTAAAATCTACGGCAAAGCCTAAAGAACTTTCAACTTTATCTGCAAAAACATCATAAATTATTTTAGATAATAAAACTTCTATTTCCTCCCTCTGATTCCACATATTGTCCTTAGATTTATTATTTATATGATTGTAAATAAGCAACAATTCATTATCCATTAATGATAAATTCTTTTTAATTGATGCCATTATGTCTTTTAAAAATTTATCTACAACTAAATAATTATAATTTTTATAGACAATTTTATGTTCTATTTCACTCCAAAATAAATTAACTAGTGACTTTATTTGCAATTCAAAAGGTATCTTTTCATCATCTTTAATAAAAAAGCCATCTATTCTATAAATAACAAAACCATTTTTTTGTTTTTGAGGCTGTCTCTCTCTTAAATCTAATATTATTTGTGGATAATTTCTATTATAATGAAGCCCTTCATCAGTTCTTTCTCTAAACTGTTTTTTTATGATTTTATATACTTTATCTTCATCTTCATTAAATCTACATTCTACTCTTACACCTATTAAATCAGATAAATTTGATAATAACTCACTCGGATTATCAAACCTTTTGTAATAAGAATTTCTTAAAATTTTTTCTTTTAAACTTTCACTACTTTTAACTCTTGCTTTTACATCTAAAAATCCCTCTCTATCTTCACCAATAATATCTCTAAAAACCTCTTTAATATCTATTGCTATATTTTCTAATTCTATTTCTCTACTCTCAAGTTCATTAATTACATCATCTATAAACTCAAACATTTTCAATGTCATCTATTATTTCCTCCATAATTTAATTAATTAATATTATATCATTTAATTGTAAATAATATATTTAGAGCACATAAAATATACAATTTATTAAAAAAACCTTAGGAACATAGTTCCTAAGGTCATAATTAAAAACTTCTTTATATCGCTTTGAAAAAGCTCTCACTTGTTTTTCTTCACCAAATATACCCTGTTTATAAATAACTGATACTTTGTCCCCTTTAAATTTAACATAGAATACATTTTTATATTCTCCGACTTTTAAGATTGTAGGTACATCACTATTTTCAATAACTCTACCTTTTATATAGATATAAATAGGAATCACTTTCGTATTGCTATTATTAATATAACCTAAATGTGCTGTGTAAGTACCATCTTTATTAGTCTCTACGCTATTAACTGTTATTTTTACATCTTCATAGTAATTTTGTGCAAAAATTTTAGTCGGGTTCAAACATAAAATTATTAGTAAAATTAACACAACTTTCTTATGCATTTAACACCCTTCCTTCATCTATGAAGTTTTTACACTTATAGTTTATGAATTTCAGGGTTTTATATGTTATTTAATTGATAGTGTATTTACGGATTAATTCAAAACATTGAATTACATACCTATTATAGATTTAAATTATAGTGTTTTATAATAACTGCAATATGACTTTAAATTACAATCATCACATTTAGGATTTCTAGCAATACAGCATCTTCTTCCATGCCATATTATTTGATGATGCACTTTTATCCAGTATTTTTTAGGAATTTTTTTCATTAATTCCTCTTCTACTTCATTTGGTGTTTTTCCTTTACTTATTCCAAGCCTATTAGCTACTCTAAAAACATGAGTATCTACAGCTAATGCTGGTACACCAAAAGCATTTGAAACTACCACATTTGCAGTCTTTCTTCCGACACCAGGAAATGTTTCTAAAATTGATTTATCTTTTGGAACTACACCATTAAATTCATCTACAAGAATATTTGAAGTTAATAGTATATTTTTTGCTTTTGACTTATATAAACCACAAGTTTTTATATATTCCTCTAACTGCTTATTATCTAATTTTATCATTTTCTCAGCTGTGTTGTATTCTTTAAATAACTCTTTAGTAACTATATTTACTCTTACATCTGTACATTGTGCTGATAACATAGTTGCTATTAATAACTCATAAGGACTATTATGTACTAGTTCACAATTTGCATCTGGGTACATATTTTCAAGACCTTCTAAAATATTTTTAATCTTCTGTGATGTCATAAACGCCTCTATACTCCTTTGGTAGCAATTTTGCAATTTCCATCATTGCTTCATCAACTACATTTTCTTCATATTCTCTTTTACCTTCATCTTCTCTTCTTTCTCTTAACTTAAATGGCTTTCCTATTTTAATAGTTACCTTTGCTGGATTAAATGTTTCACTTTCCATAGATTCATCATTTATAGGCATAAGAATTTCTGTTCCTGTTGTTGCTACTGGTACCAAAGTAGCCTTTGTCATTTTTACTATTAAATATAATCCTCTTTTAGCTTTTATCATTTTTCCATTTCTACTCCTGGTGCCTTCTGGAAACATAAACAGATTGCCGTTATTTTTCACAATATTTATTATCTTTGTTATCCCCTCTTTGTCAGCACTATTAGCTTTTATAGGCGTCGTTTTAATTATCTCCATACCTAACTTTGTAAATGTCGTTGTATCTAGCTTAACTCCTGCTACAAATGTAGGGTCATAAGGACTTAATACTTTACTTAAAACTAGTCCATCAGTATTGCTTAAATGATTTCCAATAAAAATAATTGGTCCCTCAACATCCTTGGCATTATCAATTCCTTCTACAGTAAGATCCATATTTTTTTTTAGTTTTATCTCCAAGTATCCTTTTGCCACTTTATTTCTAAATGACGATGGTAACATACTCATAACTTTATATATAATTTGTCTCATCACTTCATCACCTCTAAATTTTATTCTTTATCTTTTCATAATATTCCTTTACATAAGGACTATTTATATCTTTATCTTTTATATCCAACTTATAATTACAATTATGTGAAACAATCAAAGCATTTCTTTGAAGGATATTTTTTCCTCTCCACCCGCAAGATGTAGTTTTGTACTTACTTTGAAAGTCACTTTTATTAAGTAATGCTATTTCTGATATCTTAGGTTCTTTCATAAAGTTCTTAGGTCTAAATTCTTCTATACTAGAATACTTAGCATCTTCATTAAAAGGACAATAATTTTGACATGTATCACAACCAAATAGTCTTTTATCAATAACCTTAAACCACTTTTCTTCTATATCTTTCTTTTGTGTAATATAAGATAAGCATATATTTGAATTTTTTCGTTTAGGATTCAAAGAATTTGTTGGACATCTCTCTATACATTTTACACATTGTTCACATTTATTGTCTATAGGTATATCATATTTCATTTCTATATTAGTGATTATTTCTCCTAAAAATACGTAAGAACCATACTTTTCAGTAATAATCATATTATTTTTACCAATAAATCCAACACCACATAGCTTTGCTAAATATCTCTCTGGTAATGGATTAGAATCTACTAATGCTATACCATCTCCACCTAAACTTTTTATATACTCTAATATTTTATTTAAATATGATTTTACAACTATATGATAATCTGAACCCATAGTATACTTTGAAAAATATGGATTTTCTTCTCCTTTAGTTGGATACAAATAAGGAAAAGCAATTGAAATTATTGATTTTCCATCTTTATATAATAAAAATGGGTTTATTCTCTTTTCTATATCTTCTTCCTCAAAAGGATTTTCTAGTTTTAATCTCTTATTCATTTCTAATTGTTCTTTAATCTCTTCAAATTTTCTGCACTCTATTGCCCCAAATGTATCAATGCCTAAAGAACATATATAATTTCTAATTTTGCTATCTAAATCCATATATTCCTCCAAAGAAACATGACTCCAGAAATTATATCTCTCCGGAGTCACATTTTAATCTTCTTTTCTAACTTTCACTATCTTAGCCGGTACACCTACAGCTGTACAATAAGGCGGAACATCTTTTAGTACTACCGAATTTGCTCCTATCTTTACCCCATCACCAATAGATATATTACCTAGTACCTTTGCTCCAGCACCAATAATAACATTATTACCTATGGTTGGATGACGTTTTCCTGTTTCTTTTCCTGTACCACCTAATGTTACTCCATGATACATAATAACATCATTTCCTATTACAGCAGTTTCACCAATAACTACGCCCATAGCATGATCTATAAAAAATCCTTTTCCTATTTGTGCCCCTGGATGAATTTCTATACCAGTGAAAAATCTAGATATCTGCGATAAAAGTCTTGCTATAAACTTAAGATTTATTTTATATAGGCCATGTGCTATTCTATGCATTATTAATGCATGAATACATGGATATAATAAAATTACCTCAAATCCATTTCTCGCCGCTGGATCATTTTCTAAAATCCAGTTTATATCATGCCTTATTGTTTTAAACAATATAATTCCCCCCAAATGTTACTTAATAGCAAGTAATTTTCAATATTATATTTGAACATTTAGAAATTAACTCACTCTTTTAAATCTTTTCTTATAGCTTGGAACTAAAATTTCATCAAGTAAATCATGTAAAACTATTATTCCGCATAATTTATCTTCTGCATCAATAACAGGTATAGATAATAAATTATATTTATTCACAGCATCTATTGCAACTTCAACTTTATCACTATCTTTCACTGTTAACATTTCATCTTTCATTATATCTTTTAACATAGTATTTTCCTTTGCAAATACTAAATCTTTAAAAGAAATCATACCTTTAAACTTTTCTTCCTCATCAGTTATATATACATAATAGATAACCTCTTCATCTGGATTGACTTCTTTTATTATATCTAAAGCTTCCTTTGCTGTTATATTGACATTAAAAGCAATAAAATCTTTATTCATCATACTTCCAACTAATTCTTCTTCATATTCCATAAGAGATCTTATTTCATCTGCGTCTTCTTTTTCCATATTATATAATATTTTTTCAGCAGTCTCATCATCTACTTCATCTAACATATCTGCCAATTCATCATTAGGAATATTTGATAATACCGTTGCTCTCTTATCTCCACTAAGATTACCTAAAAGCTCTGCTTGAAACTCTGGCTCTATCTCTTCTAAAGTATCTGCAGCTAAATCTTCATCTAGACTTTCAAAAATCTTATTTCTATAGGCAGAATCCATCTCTTCTAAAATATCAGCTAAATCAGCTGGATGTAACTTTGATAATTTTTTATATGGAACATTTAGCTTTAAATTATCAAGAACTATATCTAATGCTTCAACATTATCCCATAAAATTAATTGATCTTCTGGTACTCTTTTCACCAATTTATAGGCTATTTTTAAAATTTTATAAAACCCATATCGTCTTGCTAATCCTTTAAAACCAGGATCTACAGCCACAACTCTAATATCTCCAGCTATAGATGCTAATCTAACATCATTTACTCTAACTAATTTTTTTCCATTAACATCAACTATTTTTTTATATAAAAGATGCTTACTTAATAAATATGAATATGAATTAGGAATAATATCTCTTTGTCCTCTTATCTTTATAGTTATCTTTTTATCCATATCTCTATAAAACTCAATATTTCTAAAAACACAACTAGATATTTCTCCTCCATTTTTAATCTGATATCCTATAATTTTAGGATATCCTCCATCATTCATAACAAACATATCATGTAAAATTCCAATACAATCATTATATTCATTATAAACCTTTCTTTTATAAACTTTACTAAAGAAGAAATTGTAGAGTTTTTCCATCGAATTTTCCTCCTCACTAATTGAAGGAATCTTCTATTACACACTTAGCAATATCCATATTCCTTCAACAATATTATTTCTATTTTTATTGAATTGCTAAGAGGGACACCCTCCATGTTCTTCTCACCTCGTTCTTAATTTATTATTAAGCAATACTCTTTATTATATGCCCATAATAATTATATTACAAGAAATAAAAATTGTCACCGATTCATGCTTTTATATTCCCTCCACTCTATGATAATATAATATCAGTCTGGAGGAATTAATAATGAAAATAAATACACAATTTATGCCAATATCTAAGGCGGATTTAAAAGAAAGAAATATTGATCAATTAGATTTTATAATTATAACAGGTGATGCCTATGTAGACCACCCCTCCTTTGGTACAGCAATAATTGGTCGTACCTTAGAACATGCTGGATTTACTGTCGGCGTAATAGCACAACCTAACTGGAAAGATGTCGAGGCATTTAAAGTTCTTGGTGAGCCTAGATTAGGTTTTCTAATAAACTCTGGTAACATAGATTCTATGGTAAATCATTATACAGCAGCAAAAAAGAAAAGAAGTGATGATTTTTACTCTCCTGGTGGCAAAGCAGGTTATCGTCCTGATAGAGCAGTAATAATATATTGTAACAAAGCCAGAGAGGCATACAAAAATGTACCTATCATAATTGGTGGTATAGAGGCCTCGCTTAGACGTTTTGCTCACTATGATTATTGGAGTGATAAAGTAAGACGTAGCATATTAATAGACAGTAAAGCTGATCTTTTAATCTATGGTATGGGAGAAAAAACTGTTGTTGAAATAGCAGAGCTTTTAAATTACGGAAAGCCAGTTAAAAATATTACAAGTGTCCGTGGTACAGTATATGCTACTTCTTCCATAGATAAATTAGATAAATACTTAACCTGTCCATCATTTGAGGAGGTTATAGAAAGCAAAAAAGCTTATAACGAAGCTTTCAAAATTCAATCGCAAGAGCAAGATGCTATTAGAGGCAAAGGAATAATTCAAAAACACGGTGATAGATATGTAGTACAAAACCCTCCCCAATTCTCTTTAACTGAGGAAGAAATGGATATAACTTATAATTTGCCTTATACTAGAACATATCATCCTATCTATGAAAAAGATGGAGGAATACCAGCAATACAGGAAGTAAAATTCTCTATAACTTCTCACAGAGGTTGCTATGGCTCTTGTTCATTTTGCGCACTAACATTCCATCAAGGACGTACTATCCAAAATAGAAGTAGTGACTCTATCGTAGAAGAAGGTAAATTACTGACAACTATGAAAGATTTTAAAGGATATATTAATGATGTTGGGGGACCTACTGCTAACTTTAGACATAAAGCTTGTAAGGTGCAAGAAAAAGTCGGTGTATGTAAAACTAAACAATGTATTTTCCCAACTCCATGTAAGAATCTAAAAATAGATCATACAGAGTATTTAAGTGTTTTAAGAAAACTTAGAGCTATACCTAAGGTAAAAAAGGTATTTGTTCGTTCTGGTATCAGATATGATTATTTAATCTATGATGAAAATCAGAAATTTTTTGAAGAATTATGTAAATATCATATTTCTGGTCAACTTAAAGTTGCACCTGAACATATTTCTGACAAAGTATTAGCTCAAATGGGTAAACCTACTCAAGAGGTATATGATAAATTTGCTAAAAAATACTTTGAAATAAATAACAAATTAGGCATGAAGCAATATCTTGTTCCATATTTAATGTCTTCACATCCAGGTAGTGATTTAAATGCAGCAATAGAATTGGCTCTATACATTAAAAAGATGGGTTATATGCCTGAACAAGTACAAGATTTTTATCCAACACCAGGATCTCTTTCTACAACAATATATTATACTGGTGTAAATCCTATAACCGGTAAGAAGGTATATGTTCCTAAAAACGGAAGAGAAAAATCTATGCAAAGAGCCTTATTACAATTCCATAATCCTAAAAATTATGATCTTGTAAAAGAAGCACTAATTAAGGCTGGTCGTGAAGATTTAATAGGTAATGGTAAGAATTGTTTAATACCATATCATAAACCTAGAGTTCATAATGATAAGACAAAGAATCATGATTCTAAATATTCTAAAAAAGCTCAATTTACTAAAACTCAAACAGAAAAGAAAAATATCAATTTTAAAAATTCTAAGAAAAGAAAAAATAAGAACTAGACTTTTGTCTAGTTCTTATTTTTTGTCCACTCTACTATTCCATCGAAATGATTCCACACACCGCTCTAAAGCTACTACCCAAAGTACTTCCCCCATAAGTGGTTGAGGCATATATGCTCCAAATCCCAAACTAAGAGCCACCTCTGCTAAAGATAATAATGATGCCGATACGACTATAAGTACACCATTTGTATCTTTTGCATATAATAAAAATTTCATTATGAAGGCAAAAGCAATAATATTTATAAACCCATAATAAAATTCTGTTATTGGAATATTAAAATTAATTACATATCCCATTTTGTAATCTGTAAAAATTTCAACAATAGGTTTATTTAGTAGCAATATAATTGAATATAAAAACACTGATATTATTAAAACTATCACCAAACGAGATGATTTTAACTTTGAGTTTCTCCACAAAATAAAAAATACTATTGATATGATTATTGGAATATAGATAAAATTTAAATAATATGTATACTTAAAATATCCCATATACGAAATAGATTTTTTTACAAAAGTGAACATTAATGTAGCCATTCTTAATATAATCATAATAGTGACAATAGTAACTATTTCCTTGATAGTTTTAGGGCAATTATTCCTTATGTAAAATGTATAAAAAGATAAAAAAATTATAAGTAATAGAGAAATAAAATATAGGTAAATCATAAATTCCTCCTTAATTTCTATTACTTATAATTATTAATTATTTATATATTTTATTCTTATATTTTATAATTTTATCCCTTTCATCTTTAACCCATTATGCTCACAAGAAATTTTTAATGGAAATGCTGGACCTAATTCACCATCTATATCTGTTGATAAATTTTCATCACAAAAAATTTCTAAAGACTTTGTTTGAAAATGAATTATATTATTGCCCTTATCTAAATGATCTTCTCTAAGAATCTGTATAAATAATGTAAGTGTTTGTGGTATACTTGCTGCTTTAACTAATATTACATCTAATAATCCATCATTAATTTTTGCATTATATGCTAATTTAAAATTTCCTGCCGTTTGGCCATTAAATATCAATAAAAGATACATATCCTCTTCAATATTCATTTCTTCACTAGTTATTTTGATTGGTATTTTTCTAAGATTAGATACTTCTTCTACCCCTTTTATGTAATATGCTAATTTTCCCATTGTATTCTTTAAATTTATATCTGTCTTATGAGATACATCTGTAAAAAGTCCTGTAGATGCTACATTTATAAAATAATCATCATTTACTTTACCTAAATCTATCTCTTGAACCTCTGAAGTCACTATTTGCTCACAAGCTTTCTCTACACTTCTTGGAATTCCTAAAAGTTTTGCAAAATCATTAGCTGTTCCTACTGGTAAAACAGCTAGCGGAATATCTATATTATTATGTTTCATATAATTAACAGCTTTATCAATAGTTCCATCCCCACCTGCAACTAATACATATTCAAAGCCTTCATTTATATCCTCAAATGCATTTTCTAATCCATTATCTAATTCTATTCTATATGGAATTATAGAATATCCATGTTTTTGGTGAACTTTTATTACTTTATCAACCTTATTAATTATTGATTTCTCTCCAGAATATGGATTGTATATAAATTTTACTTTCTTCATCATCAACTCTCCTACCTAATATTACATATTAAAATTATACTTTATGGTTTAATTTTTTTAAAGTAGTATTTGTGAATACATTCATTTATTTCTTAAGATAATATTAATATAATCTTATTTTTTCTCTTACCTCTTAAAAAATTCCTCACTTTAGTATATAATTACATTAACTAGTTTATTATTAGTCAAATCTAAGTTTAGGAGTGTATATTATGTCTAAAAGCTTAATTCCAAACATGTTTACTTTTTCAAACTTAGCATGTGGAGTATTTTCATTGCTAATGCTATTTAAAGGTAAACTTGAAGCTGCTTGTATTTTTATATTGTTAGCGGCCATTATTGATAGATATGACGGAAGAGTTGCAAGGTTTCTTAATGTTTCTTCTGAGATTGGTAAAGAGCTTGATTCTTTAGCGGACTTAGTGTCTTTTGGTGTCGCTCCTGCAATGTTATTATACATTTTGAATCAATATGAAAATTTAGGAATCATAGGTTATATTTTAATTATTTTATTCCCTATTGCTGGAGCATACAGACTTGCTCGCTATAATATTTCATCTTTTGATGGTGTATTTACTGGTGTACCAATAACTATTGCTGGTTGTGTCGTTGCATTATATAGTTTAATAATATTAGTGACAAAAATGGAAGCATCAAAAGTATCTATTATTATTTCAACAATATTATACTTAATTTTTAGTTACTTAATGGTCTCTAAGATTAAATTAACAAAGGTATAAAATAAATCAGTACAACTTTCTACTTATAAGTTGTACTGATTTATTTTTTATTTTCACCCTTATTATCATTTTTTTTATCTTCATTATTTCCACCCTTGTTTCTGTCATCTTTTCCTCTTGAAGTATGTAAATTATTCATCCTAGCAGCCACATTATTGCAATGTTCACAATAGTTTCCTTCACTAAGACACTGTTCTATATTCTTTATACATCCTTTGGCTTGGCAGATTACTTGAGCTTCTGCTATACTTTGTAGTATTTGCATCTTGAAGCAGAAGTAAGATAAATATCCTCTTCCACAATTATCTACAGCCTCTATATAATCATCCAATATACATGTTATGTTATTAGCAAGTCTTAATGCCTCTTTAATCTCTTTTTTTTCCGCAAGCCCTATGGTGTTAAGTTGACTAGCAGTACCTACTAAAATTCTATATGAATCTACTAGCTTTGCCATAAGATCAATTGTTCTACTAAGTGTTAAAAAATAATCTTCTGAACATCTAGTGTTATCTGGCATCCCATCCATTTAAATTCTCCCTAAAACCTGCTTATACTTTATTATATTAAGAACCCTGAGTTAAATTACTCAGGGATACTAATTTATTTACTTTTTCTGTTCTTAGAATGACCTCTTCTTTCTCCTCTTTTGCTTTCACATTTAAGAATATATTCTTCATCAATATCTTTAAATTCCTTTTTATCTACCTTTTTAATGCATTCTTCCTCTTTTATCATAACAGGCTTTGTACATTTTTCTTTTTTTATCATAATTGGTTTTTCACAACTTTTTTTCTCTTCTACTTTTTCAATACAACTTGCTTTCTTAACTTCTTCCTTTTCACAACATTTCTTAACTTCCTCTTTCTCACAGCTCTTTTTAACCTCACTGCCTAGCATTACCATCAATTCTTTTTGCATAACCATAAGTTCTTTCATCATTTTTGTAAGTGAAGCTTTTTCTTTCATCATCTTAGATTTTAAGTTTTTCATGTCATCCATTATCTCGTCACCCATACCCTTAATCTCTTTATGCATCTTTTTGCACATACACTTTACATCTACGCAACCTCTTTCCATAAACTCATCATCAAATTCATCACTAATGTACTCTTCTTCATTCATATAATCATCATCATATTCCTCATTGCTTTCTACATTATCATCATCGTATGATCTACTTTCGTTTTCAAATTCTTCTATATCATCATCACATATTTCATCTTCTTCAATCTCTACTAGTTCCTCAGTATCTATATCTCTATAAACATTTTTTTTGCAAAGTTGAACATAATTTTCTGGATAATTCAAGTACATAACTACACCTCTACTTATAATCTTCACAAAATCTCTTAAAATAACCTTGTGGATAATGACATAATGGACACCTCTCTGGTGCCTCTGTACCTATATATATATATCCACAATTCATACATTGCCACTTTATTTCTGTATTACTCTTGTATAAAGTTTTATTTTCTAGCTTCTTAGCTAATTCTTCATACCTTTTAGCATGCTCTGCTTCTACTTCTCTTACTTCCTTGTAAAAGTCTGCAATTTCAGTAAATCCTTCTTCTCTAGCATCATTTTCAAATTGCTTATATATCTCTTCGTTTTCTTCTTTTTCTCCTGCTACAGCTGCCAATAGATTTTCTATTGTACATCCATTCATTTTTAAATAATCATTGAAAACCTCTCTCGCATGAGCTAATTCATTATCTGATGTTAACTGAAAAACTTTGGCAATATAATGTAGGCCTTCCTTTTCTGCCTTTTCTCCATATAAAGAATACATTGTTCTAGCTCTTGATTCACCGGCAAAAGTTCTAAGCAGATTTTTTTCTGTCTTACTGCCCATTAGTTTCATATTTTTCCTCCATCATTATATTTATACACTATTAAATTATTCTATGCCCTTTGATTTGTTACAAAATAAAAAGAGCCCTAAGGCTCTTCTTCTACTAACCAAATACTTTTTCGTTATATTTAAGTCCTGTCTTAGTTACAGCAACTCCTCCTAAGGCTGTCTCTCTAAGTGAACATGGTAACATCTTCCCGACTTCATACATAGCTTGTACTGTATCATCAAATGGTATCTTAGATACTATCCCACTTAACGCCATATCTGCCATAGATAGAGCCATAACTGTTCCTGCTACATTTCTTTTAGCACAAGGCACTTCTACCAACCCTGCTACTGGATCACACACCAAACCTAAAAAATTTTTAATTACTGTAGCACTAGCACTTAGAGCAGTTTCTACATCTCCACCCATAAGTTCTACCACCGCCGCTGCTGCCATAGCTGATGCAGATCCAACTTCAGCTTGACATCCCCCTTCTGCACCAGACAAAGTAGCATTTTTAGCAATTAATATCCCAACACCTGATGCTGTAAATAATCCTTGTATTAATTGTTCATCAGTAAAGTTAAATTTTTCTCCTACACTTAATAATACTGCTGGTAAAACTCCACAAGATCCTGCTGTTGGTGAAGCAACAATCCTTCCCATAGCAGCATTTACTTCAGAAGTACCAAGAGCCTTTGCCATAGCTTCAACAAGAAATTCTCCACATATAGTTTCATTACTTTTTGAATATTTATATAGCTTAGGAGAATCATCCCCTATAATTCCCGATACTGATTCTACACCTTCCTTCATCCCTTTATCCACTGCATGTTTCATCGTAGACAGTACCTTTTCCATCTTCTTAAATATTTCCTCTTTACTTAGTCCTGTTTCCTTTGATTCAATATCTACTGTATATTGCCATATTGTTTTCCCTTTGTTCTTGCAAACTTCTATAAGTTCTTCTCCTGTATTTACAAACATACTTCTTATCCTTCCTTAATTGGATTAATTACTGTCACAGATTCTATATCCTCTATTTCCTCTATTTTATCTAATATAGTCTTTGTTATGACATTATCCATTTCAAAAATCATTGAGGCATTTTTCCCTTTTTTACTTCTATATACTTTTAAAAATGCAATATTTATATTGTTATCAGATATAATAGTACTTACTCTTGATATCATTCCCGGCCTGTCCCTATGATTGATAATTAGTGTTGGATATTCCCCCGTAAATTCTATTTCCATCCCATTTATTTCTGTAACAATAACATTTCCTCCTCCTATAGATGATCCTGTTATTGTACTTATAGAATTATCACTTTTCTCAATTATAAATTTAACAGTATTAGGATGTGCTCCTTCCATTACCACTTCTTCAAAACAAAACTTAATATTCCTAGATTTTGCTATAGAAAAAGATTCTTTAATTTCTTCATCCCAAGGGTCAAATCCTAAAATTCCTGCAACTAAAGCTTTATCTGTACCATGCCCCTTATAAGTTTTAGCAAAAGATCCATGTAACAAAAATTTAACTCCTACTATCTCACCAGCTGCTATTGTAGCCGCTATTTTTCCTAATCTAGCTGCCCCTGCAGTATGGGAAGATGATGGTCCTATCATTATCGGTCCCAAAATATCAAACGCGCTATAATTTTTCATAATTTCACCTTGTCCTTAGTCATTTATACTTATATAAGATAATTTATATTGCTTTATATAGTTTGTCAAATATTTTGTTAATTTGCGTATAAAAGTTTTATTTTTGTGACATCATATTTACAAAAGATAGATTGGAGGTGTGATATTGTGGGAAAATCTAAAAAGAAGAAAAATCAAAATAAGAGTTTAGAAGCTGGCTCTGATATGGATATAACAAGTGATTTAGCAAACTGCTCAACTTCTAAAAAATGCAAAAACGATTGCAGATAACTATGTACATAAGGAGCCGTCAAAAGGCTCCTTTAAAATAAAATTGACCCTATTCCAAGTAATATAACAAGAACTGCACCAATAATTTCTGATATCTTTGATAAATTATAGTTATTAAGTTTCATAGATATGAATATTCCTATATATATAAATAAAAAACTAAATAATAGTGAAAAAGCGCTAGTCCAAACTGGATTATAACCAGCTATACTCCCCCCTAATCCTAATGTAATGTTATTTACTGCTAAAGCTAATCCTAACATCAATATATCTTTTGAAATTACTTTCTCAGGAATTTGTAATTCTGTTACTTCATTTTTAAAGATTTCTTTTAAAGATTTTAATCCTAATATAATTAGAAACACCCCTCCTAATATAACTGCTATATTTAAAGGTATAAAATCTTTTAATATTCCTCCAAAGCACATTGATATTAATGTTCCTATTGCAGGAATAAATGATAATAATAAAATTGAAAATATTGACATTTTATTCTTTTTTGCGCCAATATTAATTCCTAAAACTATAGAGTCTGAACTTGCAGCTATGGCTAAAATCATTGTCGATATAAGCATATACGTCTCCACTAAATTATTTCTCATTCTTACTATATGTAGTAAAAAAAAATAGGTGTTTATTAACACCTACTCATGATAAAAATATCAATATAAACTCTTTCTAGTTTATATGATCACTTTGAAAGCCTTCTCTCTTTATTGAGTGCTTTTTCATAGTTCTATTACTATTTTTCGCCTCTTCACTAGTTAATGGAGTTTGAAAATTACATTTTTCCATTCTAGCTCTTTTATTATCAACTTGACTATCCTTACTCATTTCTATCACTCCTCAATAACTAGTATCTTTTATAGACATGAAATTTATTCAGATTAATTATTAATATTCATAAAAACAACTACCACCTATAAATTCTCTAATTATAGAATTATCCGGGATATCTTCACTATTAATTTCATTAAAAACATCTAACAAGTCTATTAATCTTTTTGCATCATTATATACTACAGAATTCTTTTCTATCTTTTTCAATTCTCTTATTGCATATTTTTTTAATACACATAATTCATATACTAAAGTAGAATTAAACATTGCATCAGCTTCTTCTTGAAAGATAAAAATATTCTTTTTCTCTCCTCTCTTTATAGAGTCCCACATCTTTAATGTTGCCTCTCCACTATATCCTCTTGATAATGAGTCTCTAACAATTCTTCTTATAATTCTAACATCAGCAGTAGAAATTCTATTATGATCATCAAGATTTAATTGTGTTAATGCTGATAAATAGATCTTATATTTATATTTTTTATCTATAGAACTAGTCAATAGATCATTTAATCCATGAATCCCTTCTATTAACAGAACACCATTTTCAGGCAATTTCGTTTTATTAGAACTTGTATTTCTCATTCCAGTTTTAAAATTAAAAACTGGTAGATTAACTTCTTTACCCTCTAATAAATTATTTAAATCTTCATTAAATAATTTTAAATCTAATGCATATATAGATTCAAAATCAGGATTTCCCTCCTCATCTAACGGAGTTTTATCTCTATGAACAAAATAATTATCTAAAGATATAGGTACTGGAGTTATTCCATTTACCCTAAGTTGTATAGATAACCTATTACAAAAAGTAGTTTTCCCAGATGATGATGGACCCGCTATCAAAACAACTTTAACATTTTTATTTTGATGAATAGAATCAGCTATATATGCTATTTTTTTCTCATGTAAAGCCTCATTTATTCTTATAATATCTATTATCTCTCCATTATCAATTTTCTCATTTAAGTCACCAACATTCCCTACCCCCAGAATGTTACCCCATTGTTCACTCTCATAAAATATTTTAAATAAATTCTTTTGTTCTTTAAATGCCCCTAATTCTTTAGTATTTATTCCCTTAGGAGGTAGTAGTATAAATCCAGGATTATAATAAATAATATCAAAGTTTTTTATATCTCCAGTAGAATTAATCATATCTCCAAAAAAATAATCATAATAATCATCTAAACTATATAAAGATATTTCTTCTTTTTTTACATACCTTAATAACTTTATTTTATCTTCCACAGCTTTTCCCTTAAAAAAATTTTCTGCCTCACCTCTTCTTATTTTCTTCTTAATAAACCTATAATCTGCTCTTATTATTTCTTCCATTCTATTCTTAATTAATTCAATATTTTGTTTTGTAAGAGGCTGCTTTTTATGAATTTCTCCAAAAATGCCTTCTCCTAACGAATGCTCTAATACTACTCTACTATCTGGAAAAACATCATTAGTAGCTTTAACTAAGATCATTATTAATGACCTCACACAACTTCTATACTCTTCTTTAATCATATTTATTCCCCCCATCTTTTATAAATATTTACATCACATTTCATATCAAATAACATTAATAATTTTATTATATGTGGAAAAACTAATAATAAACTTTTATTTGAGGTGAGTTATGTTTACTTTATTAATTCGAACTTTTATATTATTTATAATAATTATTATAACTATGAGAATTATGGGAAAACGTCAAATTGGAGAACTACAGCCTTATGAATTAGTAATTACGATAATAATATCTGAACTTGCATCAATACCTATTTCAGATACTAAAATTCCTTTAGTTCATAGTATATGTCCTATTATAACATTAATTCTACTACAAGTTATTTTATCTGTTATACAAATGAAATTTGATAAAGCAAGAACCCTATTATGTGGTAAGCCAAGCTTACTTATAAAAAATGGTTATATAGATATAGAAGAAATGAAAAGACAAAAATTAAATCTAGATGACTTACTTGAAGAATTACGTCTTGCCGGTTATTACAATCTAGAAGATATAGAATACGCAATTTTAGAAACCTCTGGAAAATTATCTATAATTCCAAAAACAAAACTAACTTCTGTTACAAAAAAAGACTTAAATATAAAAGTTCAGCAAGATATCCTTCCTCTTACTCTAATATCTGATGGCAAAATACGATATAAAAATCTACAAAGCATAAATAAAGATATGGAATGGCTAAAAAATGAATTAGCTAGAAAATCTATTTATTCATATAAGGATGTCTTTATAGGTATTATAAATTCTGAAGGTAAAACTTATTTTCAAAGAAAAAATTAAGGAGGTTCCTAATGAAAAATTTATTTTATTCTCTATCACTATTTATAATTATGATATGTGCTATACTATTTAGCACTTCTTTTCTTATAAAGACTAATGATCACTTAGTTGAACATATAGAAACAATAAAAAATTATGTAGAAAATGATATGTGGAATGAGGCTTCCAATGAATTTGATATCCTTTTTGACCACTGGATAAAGGAATCTAAATTAATTGCTATATTTATAAATCACAATGATTTAGATAATGTTACCAACGAAATATATAGACTAAAGGAATACATTGAAATTCAAGAACGTGGAGAATCTGTTGCTACACTAGGATCTATATATTATAACTTTAATAAAATAATTAATTTAGAAAAAATAAGATTGGAGAATATTTTATAATAGTCTCTAAATAACCTCACACCTATGATATAATTATGAAAGGTTATAGTTTTAATACCTAAATAATATACCCTAGGACAAGGAAGTGAGATTTTGCTACGTAGAAGTAGAAAAACTAAATTTAATAAGTATAGTACATTAAATAGTAGTTTTAGTAAAAGAAAACAGAAAAAAAATCATAAACCATTAATCATAAGTTCTATTATTATATTTTTAGTTGGTTTTACAATTTATATCTATATATCATCTAAAAATTCCACTAACTTTAAATTAAATCTATTATTAGCTTCTAGATATTATGAAGATAAAAAATTTGATCTTTCTCTAGAAAAATATAAAGAGGCCTTAAAAGTAGATCGCACTAATCCTGATATAATTATGGGACTTACAAGAACATATATTAAGCTTGAAAAGTATTCTGAAGCAGAAGCTCTACTTAATGAAAGTACTTCCTTAAGTAACGGTGAAGAATATCTTAATGCTTTAATTGATCTTAAATTCAAACAAAATAAGACCATGGAAGTATATGACTTACTTGTATCTAAATATAATGATACAAAGGATTCTATGTATAAAGAACTATTTAATAAATATTTTAATGTTACTATTGCAAGTAATAAATATATTTATAAGTCTAGCGAAAAGGCTACATTTAATTTATATCTTACCGATAAAGAAAATAATATTCTTTCTAACCTAGATGAAAAAATTGAGATTTCTGGAGATAACATAAAAGATTTTAAAACTTCAAAAGGATCTGCTACCTTCGGATTTAGTGGCTTATCAGAAGCTACTATTAAGGTATCCTCAGGACTTATAGATACCTCTGCAAAAGTTCTATGCATAGATGATATTGAAGTTGTCGGAATTCCTACTACTAAAGTAAAGGTCGATGAAGAGTTAGAAGTAAAAATTCAAGGTAAATCTAATAAAACCACTAAAACTTCAAATAAACAATCAACTAATACTAATAAAACTATGGATTTATCTTCTTTAAATAATCAATTTGTTTTAAATAATGGAACTTTAGAGAAATATGAATTTTCAAATCCTATCATCACTTTTGATGAAAAAGTTGTTGAAAAAATAGATGGAGATAACCCTTTTGAATTTAAATTAAAAGCCATCGGTGCTGGTGATATAAAATTAAGTGTTCAATGGGATAGTTTTACTAAAACTACTAATAAATATATAAATCCAAAATAAACATAAAAAAAGGAACTATCGCATTAACGAATGAAAATTCGTCAACAATAGTTCCTTTTATTATGGCACAGGGCACAAGTAAGGTGAAAATTCCTCTTAAGGAGGAATTTTATTATAGTCCTGCGGACAGCAATGTGTTCTCATATTTACTATAAATCCATATATTCACCAAGCTATATGAAGGTGCAACCTTCATTAGCCCCTTGTAATGACTTTTATATTAGCTGTGATATAAATAAGAGACATAGCCTAACTTATATCATTCAACTAAAAACTTAAAATTTCAGAAATTCCGCAGGAATTTCATCCATACCTGTGCCTTGTGCCATCATACTTGTGCCTTGCTTTTACTCAATCAAACTTATCGGTAAAGCCTTACATATTCTTTATGCACCTTCACTTTTTAAAATTATGAATTTTATTTATGGCTTCCACAACCACATGGACCCTTAACTAAATAATAAAGAGTTCTAACTGGTGCTCCTGTAGCCCCTTTTACTACATATTCTGAAACAGGCGTAGATGTCCAAGATGTACCTGCTATATCTAAATGTAACCATGGCTTCTCTTCAACAAATTCACCTACAAATAATCCTGCTGTTATAGTTCCAGCCAATCTTCCTCCAACATTTTTAAGATCTGCAATATCTGATTTTATCATTTTCTTATATTCATCATAACCTGGTAATCTCCAAAAATGTTCACCAGTCTTTTCTGATGCTTTTATTAATTTACCATAGAATTCATCATTATTAGAAACTACCGCTGTAGTTGTTTCTCCAAGAGCTATAAGAGCTGCTCCTGTAAGTGTTGCTACATCTATAACTTTTGTTACTTTTTCTTTTCTTACTATATATGTTACTGCATCTGCTAATGTAAGTCTCCCTTCCGCATCTGTATTAAGAACCTCTATAGTTTTTCCAGCCATTGAACTTATTATATCACCTGGTTTATAACTTCCACCTGAAATAGCATTTTCACAAGCTGCTACTACTGCAATAACATTTTGTTTAACTTTATTTTTAGCAAGAGCACTAATAGTTCCTATAACTGCAGCAGCACCACCCATATCACTCTTCATATCTTTCATTGAATCATTTGGCTTTAAAGAATATCCACCAGTATCATAAGTTAGACCCTTACCTACTAGCCCTGTAATTTCCTCACTATCCTTATCTCCCATATATCTCATAACTATAAGCTTAGGTTTTTTATCCGAACCCATACCAACAGTTAAAAATGCTTCCATCCCTAAAGATTTTATTTTATCTTCTCCAAATACCTCTACTTCAAATCCACTATCTTTTCCAATAGATTCTGCTTCACTAGCTAAAGTTTCTGGATATATTACATTAGCTGGTTCATTTACTAAGTTCCTAGCTATAATTACTCCATCTATTATATTATTTACTTCTTCTAATCTTTCAGTTGCTTTTGCTATCTTTTCTTCTGGTACTTTAGAAATAAAAATATCTACATCATATTCTTCTTTCTTACTTTTATATTTATTAAAAGTATATAAAGCAAGTCTAGAACCTTCTGCAATAGCTTTAACAGTTCCTCCAACACATATGTTTTTACTTTCTGTAAATTGGATTCCTAAAGTTTTAACTTTTAGTTCTTTAGCTTTCTTAGTAGCTTTTGCTATTGAGCTTCTTAATATTTCAGCACTTGATTTTTCATATTCTCCAAGACCAACAAGAATTTCATATTTTAATCCGCCTTCTTCTTTAGTAAAGTAAAACACTTCACCTTCTTTTCCTTTGAAAGCATTAGATTTTTTTATTTTTTCTACCCATTCACAATTATTAACTTTATCCTGATATACAGGAATTATCATTGCTTCTACAGTAGATAAATCTACATTTTTAATATCAATATTCATTCCATATTCCTCCTTTACTCTTCTTTAGTATTATACTCAATTTATTTTTCGATATAATTAATAACATTCTTTATTATCATATTAACTGAACCATCACCATTTGGTTTAATCTCAAACCTCATGTTATCATTATAAGCCTCCTCACTTAGATAAATATCTATATCTTTATCTATCTTAAGTCTGACTCTTTTTAACTTTTTCTCTATATAATTTTTATCAAGATCTATAGTATCCTTAACACCTTTTTCAAGTAAATAGGTATTAAAACTTTCTTTTGCTTCTTCATTATCATGAAACATTTCTGTAGCTAAACTCTCTATATTTATAGAATCTTCTTCACGAAGCTTTTTCTTAATTGTATTTCTTACCTCATTAGCACTTTCTGCATTTTCTTTAAAAGCTTTTTGTGTCCATTTTTCTGCATTAGTTATAAACTCTTTTGTTTTATCTCTACTTGTTTTTTCTAATGTGCACTCTAAGTAATTCTCAATAAAATAATTACTTACATATCCCTCTTGTTCTTCCTTTTTATTTATTTTATCTATAACAAGAAGATCACTAGTACCTCGTTCACTTTTAACAAATGCACATTTTTGTAATTTTTGAGATGCAGCTGGAAGCCCAGAATATTGTTCTACTATCTTTATACCTATTTTATCATTAACAAAATCTACAACATGAGCATAATTTTTTATGTAATCTAATTTAAGTATACCTATCATAGGTCCTAAATCTGTAAGGAAACTAACTATAAGCAAATCACAAGATCCTATCGTTCCATTTCCCTTCATTATTGCAAAAAATTTTCTAGCTAACTCTTTTGACATATCTACAAAATTTATATTTCCATTAAAATATTCTAACGACGTCTCATTTACAATTATTCTTCCATCTTTAAAGTATCCATATTTCAACTCTTCATCCTTTAAAGATTTAGTTAAATGCTTAGTTAAATATTCATCTATATCTTCTGTTAAAATTAATGGATATTCCGTAAGTATCGGTTCATCTGAGTTTTGATCTAATATATGTACAATAGCTTCTTTTAAATGAATTTCATTTATATAATCCAAGGATTTTTCCTCCTTCTTATATTTAAATAACATATTAATAATATAACACTACAGAAAAAAAACAAATACCTATATATAAATTTTCTTGGAATTGCTTATTAGGTTGAAGTAATGTAGTATAGTAAATATATATATCACAAAATTCTTAACATTATATAATAAATATAAAAAATGAGGTGACTTTACATGCAAGAAATGGAGACTCGTATCATTAAAATAGATGTAGATAATATAAGATCTATAGTAAAAAAACATAACCTTCAACTAGTAAAAAAAGAAAATCAAATTAACAACATATATGATTTTGAAGATAGAAGATTACTAAACAAAAAAGGCTATGCAAGAATACGAATTATAGAAGACTTGTTAAATAATGAAACTATAAATTTTATGACTACAAAAAAACTTATCTCACAAACTCCATATAAAGTTATGGATGAAAATGAAGTAATAATTTCTGATAGTGAAACGGGAAAAAATATTTTTACTTCTCTTGGGTTGATACTAGTAGAATCTATTAAAAAATATAGAGAAAGCTATAAATATAAAAATACATTAATTGAAATAGATATAAACGATAAAAGTTTTTGTCCATTTCCATATCTAGAAATAGAAACAAATAGCGAAGAAGAACTAAAAGAAGTTGTTAATCTTCTAGGATATACTATGGAAGACACTACTTCAAAAACTATATATGAAATATTAGATAATGAAGGAGTTACAAAAGGAATTTAATGTTTGGATATGTTTTACCTAATAAAATGGAACTTAAGGTTAAAGAATATGAACTTTTTAAAGCTTATTATTGCGGCGTTTGTAAGAGTATAAAGAAGAACTTTGGGCAATTGCCAAGAATGACTCTTAGTTATGATATGACATTCTTAGCAATTTTATTAGATTCCATTGAATCTAATGGTACATATGTACAATCAGAAAGATGCTTTGTCCACCCACATAAAAAAAAGCCTTATGTATTAGATAATAAAGCTTTATCATATGCAGCATTTTGTAATGTTGCATTGACTTATTTTAAACTTGTAGATGATAAACAAGATGATAAATCAATTACCTCATCCTTTTTATCTTTTATTTTAAAAGGATATTTTAAAAAATTCCCCAAAGACTCTGATAAAATTTTGCTAGAAATAGAAAAGAACCTTTATAATCTATCACAACTTGAAAAAGGTGGAATTGCACAATCTATTGATGAAATTTCTCATCCATTTGCTCACTTAACAGGATATTTAATATCTGTTTACAATTCAAACGATGAAAATCTTTATAACTTAGGTTATAATTTAGGTAAATGGATATATTTAATAGATGCCATTGATGACTTAGAAAAAGATATGCAAAAAAATAAATTTAATCCATTAAATGATATATTAAATAAAGAAAATCTTCCATATCAAGAATTTAGGTCTTCTATTTTAGAAAGAATTGAGTTCAATCTTACGACATGTGGAAGAATAGCCTTTAATGAACTTGATAATATAAATCTAAAAAAGAATAAAGAAATCATAAAAAATATTCTTAGCCTAGGTTTAATAATGAAAATGGATAAAATACTTAATGTTAACAATTGTAAGGAGTGTGGAACTAGTGGCAAAGAATCCATATGAAGTATTAGGAGTATCGCCTAATGCCTCTAAAGAAGAAATTGAAAAAGCATATAGAAAATTAATAAGAGAATATCATCCAGATCAATATGGAGATAATCCTCTAAAAAAACTAGCTGAAGAAAAACTTCAAGAAGTTAATGAAGCATATGATAAAATAAAATCAAATAGTAGCTACAATAATAACTACTCTAACAATAATTATACAAATAATAATAATAATAATGAATTTACTCAAGTTAGATTTGCTATTCAAAATGGAAATATAGCACAAGCTGAATCTATGCTAAATAATATTACAAATAGAAATGCAGAATGGAACTTCCTAATGGGAATGGTTCATGCTAGACGTAATTGGAATGATAGTGCTTACAACTATTTTAGAACAGCTTGTTCAATGGATCCATATAATAGAGAATATTCTTCTATGTTAAATGCTATGAATAGACAAAATCAACAATATAGAAATTACAATACCTATGGTAATCAAGGATGCTCAGCCTGCGATATGTGCCAATGTTTAGTCTGCTCTGATTGCTGCTGTGAATGCTTTGGTGGAGATTTAATTTCTTGCTGTTAAACTTTTATGGGAGGTTATTATATGAAAAATGTATCTAATATAACAAGAGGTGGTATCCTTACTGCTTTATCCGTTATAGCTTTATATATTTCTTCATTGCTACCTACTAATAAAATAACAATATTAGCTATACTAGCTTTAATAATACCAATAGCAATAATATGGACTAATATCAAAACTGCATTAGCTATATATATATCCACATCTATTCTTGGTATTTTGCTAATTGGATTAAGAGGTAATGTTATTTCTTACATAATTCTTTTTGGTACTTATGGATTTTTTAAGTTATTTATAGAAAAACTTAAAAAACTTTACTTAGAGATTCCATTAAAAATTATATATTTCAACATATCATTAGTAATGATTTACTTAGTTGTAAGTAATCTTGTGGTTGATATTACTACACTTAAATTTAAATTACCTATTACACTATTAATCCTCGGTGCCAATATAGTATTTCTAGTGGCTGATTTTATTATCTCATTACTAATACATGAAATAAACGAAAAGTATCTAAAAAAATTGAAGTTTTAAAAAATGGGGTGTCGTATTAACAAACAAAAAGTTGTTAGCGATACCTCCTTTAGTCATGGCACAGGTTAGAATGCACAGGGCACAAGTAAGGTGAAAATTCCTCTTGGGAAGGAATTTTATTATAGTCCTGCGGACAGCAATGCGTTCTCATATTTACTATAAATCCATATATTTACCAAGCTATATGAAGGTGCAACCTTCATTAGCCCCCTGCAATGACTTTTATATTAGCTGTGATATAAATAAGAGACATAGCCTAACTTATATCATTCAACTAAAAACTTAAAATTTCATCCATACCTGTGCCTTGTGCCCTGATACTTGTGCCCTGCACTATACCTTTCATTTACTCTATTTTGCTGAAAAAGCTACCACACTCCTTTGTTCGACAGCCCCCTTTCTATTTATATGTAACAATCATTAATAATCCTGCATATCATAATAACGTAATAATTTTTATAATTGAGGTATTATGACAGCAATTATCTTATATACCCTATCACTTGTATTATTGATAATCTCTTTTCTAAAGGATAAGAAAAAAACTATACATTCTCTAAAAATATCAGTTACTTCTTTTGAAAAAATAATGCCACAATTTTTAGGTATCATAATAATTGTGGGAATCATTCTTTCAATTGTCGAACCTTCCACTATTTCAAAATTAATCGGTAATAGCTCAGGATTTCTTGGGATAGTCCTTTCAGCATTAATAGGTTCAATTGTACTTATGCCAACCTTTGTGGCCTTTTCAACTGGAAATATGTTACTTCAAAATAATGCAGGATATCCCCAAGTCGCAGCTCTAATATCTACTTTAACATTAGTAGGAATAATGACTATATCATTAGAATCTCAATATATTGGCAAAAAAGCTGCCATTCTTAGAAATTTTATTGCTTTTCTATTTTCCTTTATTGTAGCAATTTTAATCAGAAAGGTAATGATGTTCTTATGAATAATTTTATAAAAGTAATTAAAAGATATAAGTTCTTTGCTTTTTCTCTAACTTTACTTATTATAATATCATTGCTAAATAAGTCTATCGGATATAAAAGTATTCTAAGTGCAACAGATAGCTTTGTACAAATGATTTCTGTATTACCTCCTATTATGATTTTACTAGGACTTATTGATGTATGGGTTCCTAGAGAAAAATTAATTAAGTATATGGGGAATAACTCTGGACTTATTGGTATATTTCTATCAATGCTAATTGCTTCTATTGCTGCTGGACCCATGTATGCAGCTTTTCCATTTACCACAGTTCTTCTTAAAAAAGGTGCAAGGTTTAGTAATATAATTATTTTTATGAACACTTGGTGTGTTGTAAAAATTTCCACATTGCTATTTGAATTTTCATCTCTAGGATATAAATTTACAATAGCTAGACTTATCATAGATATTCCTGGTGTCATATTAATGGGCTACATTGTTAACTACTTTATGGATAAAAAATCTTTAATTGCAATATACGAAAAAGCCTCAAAATAACAAAAGTTATCTTGAGGCTTTTTTATTATAGCTTAGGTTCTACTCTCTTAGGCTCCTCTTTATATGAAATTTCTTCAGCATATCCATTTAATTTTATATGCTTTAATCCAAACCACATATAAATCAATGCTGGCGCTATAACAAATATAATTCCACCCTTTGATAAAGTTGGTGAGAACATAACAAATAGATTTACAAAAATTGATGTTGTCATAGCAAATAAAGAAATCCTAAATAAATCTTTATATGACATCTTAATATATAAGTTTTTAGCTGTAACAATTGAAACTCCTGCTACTATTGCTGTAACTATTAAAAATAGTCCATAGTTAACCAATGTATTACTTATTAAACTTGCTACACCTACTTTAGAAGCATTCTTTTTTGCTGGAATATAACCTTCATCCACTTGCTTTTGCAAATCAGCTTTAGTTAGCTTATTGTCTTCTAACTTTTCATTTGGAACAGAAGTCACTGATCCTTGACCATTTGCTACAATAGCAATTTTATTCTTATCTAAAACTACAGCTGATCCCATTTTTGCTATTTCTGAAACTTCTATATCTTTATTTTTATCTACTATAACTCTAATTCCATCTATATCCTTATCAATAGAAACATCTTCTTTTATAGTAAGTTTATCTTTTGTCATTTCAAAATCAGGGATATCATTTTTTACAATTGTAGATATAACTTGTAATTTTTCGTAAATATCTTTGTTGTTTTTAGCACTATAAAATATATATGGTATACTTGTTAAAAGTACTAAAATAAATAAGTATAAAAAACCTTTCTTTAAACTAACTTTCATAAATTTATGATACTGTTTAGGTTTAGCTATCGCTATTGCAAAATACTTAAAAAAATTCATCTTTTTCTCCTCCTGTGTACTACTTCCTATAATATTTTTGTAGATATAAAATTAAATAATTTATCTTCTCTAAACATTTATATTGACTTTCATTGATTTTATTCCTCTTATTATTGTTATAGCCCCTAATACCATAATGATAAATGTGTTAGCATCTGACGACAATGGATATACAAAACTCATTATTAATACAACTAATAATGGTGTAGTCAAAGAGTATAAGGCCATATTGAACAACTCTTTAAAAGATAAATTTACTTTCAATATAGATTTAGCTATATTTCCAACCAATGCAATTATTAGACTTACCCATAAATAGCTAATAAAATTTACCACTATAATAAAGAAAAATGATATTATCATTCCTATTTTCATCATAGGCATAAACTTTTTAATTTCTTCATCATCTATGTTAAATCTTTTATCTATATTAAAATCCATACTTTCATTAGGTGTTTTTATATAAATTTTATTTTTACTAATTAATATTCCACTTATATATTTGTTAAATTGATCTGTATTATCATTTTCCGCATTTAAATCTACCATAAATACTGAACCATCTAATTCTTTTTCATAAAAGTCTTCCCCATTTTTAAGTGACATTTCACCACTTTTTATAGTAAATGGAGGTATAACTTCATTTGTTATTTTATTAAATGTTTTTTGCATAGGCCCTATCACTGGTATAACAGTAATTACAGTAAATAATAATATAGCTATAAATAGATATAAAAAACCATATTGCATGCCTTTTTTTCTTACTTCTTTATATTCTTCTGGTTTAAAAGTTGAAGCTAAAAAACCTTTCACTAAAAACATTAAATTACTCCTTTCTAGTTATCTTCCTATAGTATTATACACTAATTTTGATATTCAAAATAGTAAACTTTTATTGAATAATATATAATTCCAAAATAAATTTAATATTTCTTTTCCTTGACAATAAATATTATTTTATATAAAGTAATATTATAACTTTATATTAAGCATTGAAATGAAGTAGTAATGCTAAATTTCTTAGTTAAGAGAACTGTTGGTTGGTGTAAAACAGTAAGGAATAGCATGAACTTATCATGGAGCTTGCTAATTTAAAAAATTAGCACGGTAAAAGCCGTTATTTTGTAAGTGAAGTATGATTATACTTAACTAGAGTGGTACCGCGGAAGTATAGCTTTCGTCTCTAAATTTGAGACGAAAGCTTTTTTATGTTATTTATTAACTTTTATGATAAAAGGAGCGATTAAAAAAATGGAAAAGTACTCAACTAAAATTGATGCTAAATGGCAAAAAAAATGGAGTGAAGATGAAACTTATAAATTTGATGGAAGTAATCTAGATAAGAAACTATATGTTCTTGAAATGTTTTCTTATCCATCAGGAGCTAAACTTCATGCTGGTCACTGGTTTAACTACGGTCCTGTAGATTCTTGGGCTAGATTTAAAAGAATGCACGGCTACAACGTATTTCAACCAATGGGCTTTGATGCTTTTGGATTACCTGCTGAAAACTATGCTATAAAGACAGGCATTCATCCAAAAGACTCTACTTTTAAAAATATAAAAACAATGGAAGAACAATTAAAGGCTATGGGAGCTATGTTCAACTGGGAAAATGAAGTAATAACTTGCTCTGAAGATTATTATAAATGGACTCAATGGTTATTCTTAAAACTTTATGAAAAAGGATTAGCTTATAGAAAAAATGCTCCAGTGAACTGGTGTCCTTCATGTAACACAGTTTTAGCTAATGAACAAGTAGTTGATGGTGCTTGTGAAAGATGTAATTCCGAAGTAACTAAAAAAAATCTTACTCAGTGGTTCTTCAAAATTACTGATTATGCAGATGAATTATTAGAAAAACTTGATGATTTAGATTGGCCTGAAAAAACTAAAGCTATGCAACGTCATTGGATCGGAAAATCAAATGGAGCAGAAGTAACTTTTAAAGTTAAAGATAGCGATGTTCAATTTGATGTATTTACAACAAGAGTAGACACTCTAAATGGTGTTACTTATGTTGTTTTAGCACCAGAAAGTCCATTAGTAGACGAAGTAGTAAAAGATGAGTATAAGGCAGAAATCGAAAGTTATAAAGAAGCTACTGCAAAACAATCTGAAATAGAAAGACAATCTATTACAAGAGAAAAAACTGGTGTATTTACTGGTGCCTACGCTATTAATCCAATCAACGGAAAAGAAGTACCAATATGGGTTGGTGACTATGTAATTGCATCATATGGTACTGGAGCTGTTATGGCTGTTCCAGCTCATGATGAAAGAGATTTTGCATTTGCTACTAAATACAATTTACCAATAACAAGAGTTATTGAAGGTGGAGACCTTCCATTTACTGAGTATGGACTACTTGTAAACTCTGGTGAATTTGATGGATTAAAAGGCGATGAAGCAAAATTAGCAATTGTTAAAAAACTAGAAGAATCTAAGAATGGTTCTTTAAAAGTTAACTATAGATTGAGAGACTGGCTAGTATCTAGACAAAGATATTGGGGAGCACCTATCCCAGTTATTCATTGCGATCACTGTGGCGTTGTTCCAGTACCGGAAAAAGATCTTCCAGTACAACTACCATACAATGTAGAATTTACTCCAGATGGAAAATCACCATTAGCTAAATGTGACGAATTTATTAATACTACATGTCCTAAATGTGGCAAACCAGCTAAGAGAGATGCAGATACTTTAGATACATTTGTATGTTCTTCTTGGTACTACTTAAGATATGCAGATCCTCATAATACCGAAAAACCATTTGACTCTGAGATAGTAAATAAAATGTTACCAGTAGATATGTATGTTGGAGGACCAGAACATGCTTGTATGCACCTTCTATATGCAAGATTTATTAATAAAGCATTAAGAGACATGGGATATCTTAATTTTGACGAACCATTTACTTCATTAAAACATCAAGGTCTTATCCTTGGACCAGATGGACTAAAAATGAGTAAATCTAAAGGAAATACTATTTCTCCAGATGACTATATCAAAGAATATGGTGCTGATGTATTTAGACTATACTTAATGTTTGGCTTCCAATATGAAGAAGGTGGAGCTTGGAGTGATGATGGTATCAAATCTATAAGCAAATTCGTTGAAAGAATGGAAAGAATTCTTGGAACTGCTTTAGCTGCTATAAAATCTGGTGAAAATAATAAAGATACAATGGATAAACTAGAAAAAGAACTTAACTTCGTTAGAAATCATACTATTAAGAGCGTAGAAACCGATACAGAAAAATTCCAATTTAATACTTCTATAGCAAGAATGATGGAATTCACAAATGCACTTTCTAAATATATCAATGAAAAAGACAAGAATCTTAATTTCTTAAAAGACACTTGCATAGATTATATTAAGTTACTTGCTCCATTTGCCCCTCACTTAGCTGAAGATCTTTGGGAAGCTTTTGGAAACAATGATTCTGTATTTAATGCAAAATATCCAGTATGTGATGAATCTGCTCTTGTTAAAGATGAAGTTGAAATAGCAATTCAAGTTAACGGTAAAATTAAAGCTAAAATTAATATTGCTAGTGGACTAGAAGAAGAAGAAATTAAAGCTGCTGCTTTAGATAATGATTCTGTAAAAGCTGCTATAGGTGATAAAACAGTAGTTAAAGTTATCGTTATTAAAGGTAGATTAGTTAATATAGTTATAAAATAATTTTTATAAATTAAGGGGCTGTCGCAATAACGAATAAATTTCGTAAGCGATAGCCCTATTCAGTACACCATTGTGAATTGTACACTGATAACTGTTATCGTAAATTATTTAGGAGGATTATATGAAAAATAAAAACTTAGCAATATTTTTTCTCATAATTTCAGCACTAGGATTTGCTCTTATGAGTACTTTTGTGAAATTAGCAGGTGATGTTCCTTCAATGGAAAAAGCCTTTTTTAGAAACTTAGTTTCATTTTTAGTGGCATTATTTATGATTATAAAAAACAAGCAATCTTTAATTGGAAAAAAAGAAAATAGAATGGCTCTTATAGGTCGTAGCTTTGCGGGAACCTTAGGAATTATATTTAATTTTTATGCAATTGGTCATATGAATCTTTCAGATTCTTCAATGCTAAATAAACTTTCACCATTTTTTCTTATACTTTTTTCATACTTATTCTTAAAAGAAAAAATATCACTAACACAAATTACTGCTGTAATTATTGCATTTATAGGAAGTTTATTTATTATAAAACCATCTTTTGATGTTGAAACAATTCCGTATTTAATTGGATTTATTTCTGGTGCTTCCGCTGGAGCTGCTTACACCTTTGTAAGATACTTAAGAGATAAAGAAGCACCTGCTACTATCGTATTTTTCTTTTCATCTTTTTCCATGATAGTAACAGGAGTATTTATGTTATTTAACTTCAAACCTCTTTCTCTAACAGAATTTACTTACTTAATGCTGGCTGGTGTATTTGCATCAGTTGGTCAATTTGCAATAACTAATGCTTATAAGTATGCTCCGGCTTCAGAAATATCTATTTTTGATTATACTAATATAATTTTTGCTGCTATCATCGGATTTATTCTTTGGGGTGAAATCCCTGATATACTTAGTTATATTGGATATGCTTTAATTTTAACTGCAGCATTATTTACTTTCTTTTATAATAAAAAATTATCAAAAACAACAGTTTCATAAGATTTTACTATATTATTAAATAGGGTCGTAGCACTAATCCAGTTAATTTTTGTGCTACACCCCTTATTTTTATTTTAATTCAATCTCTATAAAATCATTTTCAAACCACTGTATTTCCGTTTCTCTTGCTTCACTTTCTCCATATAAATATTCTATATATGGTTTGATTACTAGCTTTTTAGCATCTTCTGGTATAATATATTCTGCATAACACCACTGACTGTGACTTTCGTCTACATATAGATTTTCTAGTTTATTACCTTTTTCATCTTCAACAGTAAAATACACTATATTATTTGAACCCCTACCTGAATATTTTATATATTTAACATTTATAGATATAGGAGATACACGAACTTCACTTATATCCATATGCTGAATATCTATAGGGTTATCATTCGGAACATATATTTCTTTATTTATCATTTTTACATTAACTTTATTTAATAACTTATTATCAACTCCAAAATTAAAATTCCAATTCCCATCTATAGACATACTTGAGTTAATATCTATTCTTTGAATAAAAACCTTACTTATAGATAAGTTTACATCATGAGTATCACTATCATTAAAATCTTCTACTAAAAAATTAAGTACAATATCACAATTATCTACACTATTAAATTTTAATATATCAGAAATAAGACTCACAGTATTTCCATCTATTGTTGATTCATAGCTATACAAACTAATATTCTTAATGTCTATTTCTTCTCTATCAATATTAACCTCCTCATTATGTTTAGATAGATACTTACTGTAATCCACATTTATCTGTACTATTAAATTATTATTATCTAAAATTGCTTCTTTGAGTGTCATAACTACATCATTATCCTCAGAACTCTTATTTATTTCATTTTTATACTCATTTATCTCTTTATCATATAATGAATTTATATTTCCTTTTTCGTCTTTATGTTTTGACTCCAAATAATTTTTATAAAATATATTTTCAGATTTTATTATAGCTAGTACTGCGACAATTATTGTAATAGCTATTATAACAACTTCAATTTTCCTCCTTCTTTGATATCGCTTCCCTCTCTTTATCTCTTTTCTTATAACGTCTTCTATATTCATTGGAATTTTTATTTCATCAAACTTACTCATTTACTCCTCCTCCTTTAACAATCTTGCCAAACATTGTTTTCCTCTATGTAAATAAGTTTTCACCGTTCCCTCCGGCAAATCCATAACCTTAGCTATCTCCTCTATAGTCATTCCGTTGAAATATCTCATTATTATTGCATTCTTATACTTTATATTTAGAAGATCTATGGCATCATATAAATCTATGTACTTTATAACGTCATCCATATTTTTCCCTGCTACAAACAAATCATTATTATCCACACTAGATAGTTTCTTTTTCTTCTTTAATAAATCTATTGCATTATTTATAAGTATTCTAGTTATCCAAGTTTTAAAAAGAGTATGATCTTTAAGTTTCTTTCTACTAATAAACCCCTTATAAATTGTTTCCCCAACTATATCTAATGCATCAGCTTCATTTTTTACATATAAATATGCAGTCTTGTACAAATATTCTTTATAGTATTCCATAAGCTTCTCAAATGCCTTATCATCCTTAATCGCCCTTTTCTCTATACTCTCTTCATTAGTTTCTTTATGTTTACCTTTAACACTTATTCTTGATAATGTGTTTATCAAATATGCCCCCTCCTTAATACTAACCTTCATATATTAGACTAGATACTTAATAAAAAGTTTCAAATTATAATAAAAAAATGTTACAAAATTTTATTATTTTGTAACATTTTTATACTAATATGACCTATGTTTATACATAGTAAGTGTTTTTTCTGTAGATGATAATAAGTTAGTAAGGTCTATAACTTCTCCATTTTCTAAAAATCTATTAAGTTGCTCTCTGTATCTAGCCGCCTCTATATGTTTTCCTAAATTAGTTAATGCCAATATGTTATCTGATATTCTTGTAACTAATGAAGATTTTATTTCAAATAGTTTTTGAGCATCCATTATTTCACCTTTTATAATTCGCATCTCTTCATCTAATTTATATGCTGCATGAGCTGCATTTTTTAGTCTTTCTCTTACATCTTCTGGTAAGTCTTTTCTATATTTATAATTCAATGAATGTTCAATTGTTGCCCAAAAGTTCATAGCTAAAGTTCTTATTTGAATTTCTGCTAAGATCATCTTAAGGCCAGTTGACATGTTAACAGGATATTTTATTACTATATGATAACTTCTATATCCACTTTCCTTCACATTAGTAACATAGTCTTTCTCATAAACTATTTGCATATCTTTTCTTTCTCTAATTATATTAATTACAGTCCATATATCATCAACAAATTGACACATTATCCTTATACCAGCTATATCTTCAAGCTCATACTCTATCCTATCAATGGGAATATCATACTTATTAACTTTTTCCAGTATAGAATTTATTTCTTTTACTCTTCCCGTAACAAATTCTACTGGTGAATAATCATTTTTTCTTCTTAATTCAGTTCTTATACTCTTAAATTTAACCTTTAGCTCATTTACTGCTTGCTCATAAGGAAATAAAAAAGTCTTCCATTGTGTTATTGCCATAATTAAACCTCTTTATATTATGATAATTATATCTAACTACTATTATAATATATCATATTTAATAATAAAAATACCAATACTGTATTTAACATATTTTTTTGATATAATATATACATATTTAATTTTTTATAACAAGGAGTGTTTTTAATGTCAAACACAGAAGACCTATTTGGAGGTCTAGATAAAATAGGTTTTAATAATACAGGAAATATTAATATATACAAAAAACCCACTCTAAAAGAAACTGAAACAAAAAAAGCAACAGATAAAATTATAGATCCTTTAACACTACTTTTCGATAAAACCATTGATTGCCCAGTTTGTCATACGGAATTTAAGACAGCTTCTGTAAAGAAAGAAGGATATAAAATTTCTAAGCGAGATAGTGATTCTTTCATCTATTATAGAGATATAAATCCCTACTTATACGATATAACATTATGTCCTAAATGTGGTTATGCCGCATTAAAAAATGATTTTTCTAAGCTTCGTAATCATCAAAGAATACATGTAATTCAAAATATTACACCTAAATATATCTCAAAAGAATATCCTCGTTTATTAGATATTAATATGGCTATTGAACGATATAAATTAGCTTTACTAAACTCTGTATATATTGATTCACCAGCATCTACAAAAGCTATTTTATGTTTGAGATTAGGTTGGTTATATAGGCTTAATGAATCTTATGATAATGAAATTATATTTTTACGAAAAGCTGTAGAAGGCTTAGAATTTGCATATACAAACGAACTCTTTCCTATTTATGGTATGAACGCTTATTCTTTAGAGTACTTAATTGGTGAATTATATAGACGTACAGGAGATTTTGATTCCTCATTAAAATGGTTTTCAAATCTTATAGTAAAACCAGGGGTAGATTCAAAACTAAAAGAAAAAGCGCGTTGTCAACGTGATTTAGCAAAAGACTCTATAAAAAAGTAATATTTTATAATTTACAGTGAAGATTTGTTTTTTTTATTCGATAAAGTATGTATAGTAATAAATTCTATAAAACGGGAGGTAGCTATGTTATTTTCGAGAAAAAAAGACGATTCTACTTTTATTGATGATACACCACTTACAATTTCAAATAATGATGAAATAAAAGAACTTTCCAACGAAATACAAACTTCAGTAATATCTATTAAAAATAAGGCTAAAAATTTATCAACAGAAGAAATATATACATCTGCAAATAAAATTTCAGATTATACTAATGAAGAATCTTCTGATTTAGATTCAACAATAGAATCTATAGATAAATTTAACAATGAAATGGAAGGATTATCTCAAAACATAAATGATGTTCACGGTTTAGTTGTAAACACATCAAAGCTTGCTGATGATGGTTTAACTAACATGAATACATTAGATTCTTCTTTAAATGAATTAAAAGATTCATTCTCTACTTCTGCTTCAATAGTTTCAGATTTAGTTTCAAAAATAGAATCTGTTAACTCTATAACTGATTCTATAAGTCAAATTGCTTCTCAAACTAATCTCCTAGCTTTAAATGCTGCTATAGAAGCAGCTAGAGCTGGCGAAGCAGGAAAAGGATTCGGTGTTGTTGCTGATGAAATTAGAAAACTAGCAGAGAGCTCTAAAAATGCTGTTGAAAATATAACAACAATATTAGATGAAATAAAAAAAGATATTATGAATACTTCTTCAGCAATGAATTCTGCCGGTGATGCTATAGAGCTTCAAAATAATACAGTACAAACTACTAAAGAAACTTTCACATCAATAAAAACTTCTATTGATGACACAGTTAGCCAAATTAAAAATTCCGTTAACTCTGTTAATTCATCAACATCAGTTAGAACTGATATAGATGCAAAAGTTCACTCAATAAAAGAATCTTCTGAAAAATGTAATTTAGAAGTTAACTCTATATTATCAAGCATTAATGATTTTAAAGATAATATAAAAGATATAACTTCATCTTTAGAGGAACTAACAAAACAAACAACTGCTTTATTAAATAAATAGAAAATATCCACCTATCATTAGGTGGATATTTTTATTCTATTATTTTTATTGGATCAAAATCAATAAAGTCACCAGAAGTTAATATATATTCACATTCTCCAATAAACCCTTTAAATGCTCGTGATAATCCTTGGCCATGAATATGACCATATATTACTTTCTCTACATTATACTCTTCTAGAATCTCAACAAGTTTTGTTTTATTATCCTTTTCTAATATAGGTGGATAATGTATCATAGCTATTATTTTTGTAAATCCTTTTTTTCTCGCATCCTCTATAGACATCCTAAGTCTTAGTAATTCTCTATTATATATCTTCTTATCATGCTCTGAAGCATTCTCTTCCTCTGCTATAATCCATCCTCTTGTACCACAGATACCATAGTCTTCATAAGAAAAACTATTATTTTGAATAAATTTCATATTATCATACATTGAATTAAGTTTTGTTATACTATTCCACCAATAATCATGGTTTCCTTTTATAATAATCTTCTTTCCAGGTAACCTATGAATCCAATCAAGTTCTTCTATAGTCTCATCCATATTCATTCCCCAAGATATATCTCCACCTATAAGAACCGTATCTTCTTCAGTTATCTTTCTTCTCCAATTCTCTTCTAACCTACTTACATGATTTTCCCACTTAGATCCAAAAATATCCATAGGTTTATCCACATTAAAAGCTAAATGCAAATCTGATATTGCATATAAACTCAATCTATCATCCTCCTTTTTGTTCTCTATCTAAATCCATTACATATGCTAATATCTCAGCAACTGCTTCATATAATTCCTCTGGTATCGATTCACCTATATCTACATTACTTAACATATTAACTAATTCTTTATTATAAACTATCGGAACACTATTTTCATCTGCCGTAGATAATATTTTTTCTGCAATTTTACCAACTCCACTAGCAGTGACAGTAGGAGCATCATTAGCGGCCTCATATTTTAATGCTACAGCTTTTTTTAAATTTTTCATACTTACACCCTCACATTTAAACCCTTACTATACTCTTCTTCTAATAAATCTATAACATTAGAGACATCTACTTTTTCAGTTCTTTCTGTGACATTAATAACTGGTGAATATCCTATCCCTCTCAACTTTTCCATTAATATATTCTTACTTCCTTCAATAACACCAATGAATTCTTTCTTTATTTTTAAGTTAACATTTATATTTTTATCCAAAACACTAATAACTGCATCAACATCTCCCATATTAATAGTAGATACAGATGCAAATAATCTAACATTAGAGGAATCTATTTTCTTTCCCTTACCTCTTTCATCTTTGACAATAAGCTTACAATCGTAGGTATCATCCTGAACTTTAACAGGAACATCTAATATATACATATCTTTACTTAAATTATTAAATACTTTTATCGTTGTAAATTGTTCTTTAAATGTTGTCACTACTTTATCTACATCAACATTTTCTTTTAATAATGATTTAACTAAATCTTTTACATCTTTACTTTGTAACTCAATACTTTCTTTTATATTTTCTTTGTTAGATTTCATTTCTGATGCATCATTCTTAAATTTATTTAAAATAAATTCTTTAAATTTATTAATGATCTCTTTTCCTTCAACATTAAACTTATCACTATTTAGCTTATTTAAAACTTCTTCTATAGGCTTATCAACTATATCTTTTAACTCTGATACTAAAAACTCATTGATTTCATCTTTACTTATACTATTACTTGTATTTAAAAATTCTTTAATAGTATCATTAATACTGTCTTTGGTAAAATACTTCTCAAATTTATATATATCTTTTATATCATTAACTATCTCTTTTGAATTTTTAACATTAGTATCACTTTTTAATATTTTAATTTCTTCATTATTATTATTAGATTCTATACTGTTTTTTTCAACTATATCTATTTTCGTTTCAAAGCTTTCTATAATTTTTCCATCTTTAAAAATAGAAGCTTTTAAATCATTCAAAGTTTTTATAACTCCATTATCACTCTTAATAACTTCTAATGATTTAATATTTTCTTCATTAAGTTCTATGCTACTATTTTTAAATAATAATATATCATCATCAGTTAAATTTTTAAATTTTTCTATAAAACCATCTAAAGTTTTTATTATGCTTTTACCTTCTATAGAATCTTTAGAAATATTTTTACTTGTTAGAAATTTATCTATAAATTCATTTGATTCTTCATTATTATTTATTAATCTGTCTCTAAAGCTTATTAAACTTTTTATGTCCGATACATTTTCCTTTGTTAAAGGTATATTATGTTTTAATAATGATTTTATAAAATTTATGTCTTCTTTATTAAGTCCTATATTCTTAAGATTGAAACCTTCATCTATGATCTCTTCTCCACTATCTTGTTTATAGCTTACTTCTGAATCTTCTATCATATTCAATTTTAATTTACCATTAGAGTACCCAACTACCTTTAGAGTAACATCTTTGTCTAATTGATCTTCTACATTACCATCAAATAATGCTTCAAACATCCATCCATCTTTTAATTCTACTACAATTTTCCCCGTCGAATCTTGTGTCTTTATTTTTCCAGTAAAAATATCTCCTTTAGAAAAAGATATCTTTTTTTCATTTATTCCACTACTATTCCCACTTAATCTACTTAAATCTGATATATTTGCCATACTATCACCACCTTAGCTCATTACTTCTTTTATCGTCAACTTCTTTATATTACTTTATAATAGTGATTTATAATGACAAATAACAAAGATAAAGGAACTCAAAAACTGAATTCCTTTATCAAAATAAATTTACTCTATTTCTACTTTGTAGAAGTTTTTCTTCCCTCTCTTAACCATCATATGACCATCTTCAAACATATCTTCTATAACCGGTAAAAATGGATCAGAAACCTTTTCTCCATTAACTGAAATTCCACCTTGTTGAATAAGTCTTCTTCCTTCTGATTTTGATGGCACTATCTTTGTTTTAGAAATAATCTCTAAAACACCTTGCCCTAAATCATCTTTAGATATTGTAACTGTTGGTACGTTATCTAAATTTATTCCGCCTCCAAATAGAGCTTCAGAAGCTTCCTTAGCTTTTTTAGCTTCTTCTTCTCCATGAACAAGTTTAGTAACCTCAAATGCTAATATCTTCTTAGCTTCATTTATTTCTTTATCTTTAAGAGCACCTAGTCTTCTTACTTCATCCATAGGTAAGAATGTTAATAATGCTAAGCACTTTTCAACATCTGCATCACCAACATTTCTCCAGTATTGATAAAACTCATATGGAGAAGTTTTAGCTGGATCTAGCCATAATGCACCATTTTCAGTTTTACCCATTTTCTTTCCTTCTGAATTAGTTAACAATGTACATGTCATAGCGAAAGCTGGCTTTCTTTCCTTCTTTCTTATTAAATCAACACCAGCAATCATGTTTGACCATTGATCATCTCCACCAAGTTCCATTACACAATTGTACTTTTGATTTAAAACTAAGAAATCGTACCCTTGCATTAACATATAATTAAATTCTAAAAATGTAAGACCTGTTTCCATTCTTTGTTTAAAACATTCTGCTGTAAGCATTCTATTAACAGAAAAATGAACACCAATATCTCTTATAAATTCTACATAATTTAAATTTAAAAGCCAATCTGCATTATTTACGATCAATGCTTTATCATCTTCAAAATCAATAAATCTTTCCATTTGTTTCTTAATAGATTCTACATTATGTTGAATTTGTTCTGCTGTAAGCATTTTTCTCATATCTGTCTTTCCTGAAGGATCACCAATCATTGCTGTTCCTCCACCTATTAATGCTATTGGTCTATGACCTGCTTTTTGCATATGTGCCATAAACATCATTGCTATAAAATGTCCTACATGTAATGAATCTGCCGTTGGGTCAAAGCCTATATAAAAAGTTATCTTTTCCTTATCTAATAACTCTCTTGTTTCTTGTTCATGAGTAAATTGTTTTATGTATCCACGTTCTAATAGTGTATCAATAACACTCATCGAAACTCCTCCTTGTATCATATATTTGTCTATACCTCATATTAGTATATCCCTATTACACCGCAATTGTCAATTAACAATTATACTCTAAGTTAGCGTAGAAAGCTGTTATATTTAAGTGTTGTTATTCGTTGATATTACTCCACCACTACTTAACTATAACAGCTACTAATATGAACTTAACCTTAAATATAAGAGAGCACGAGTATGATGGCACAAGGCACAGGTAAGGTGAATTTTTTTCTTTATTATGAATCTTATTCCACACCTTTAGACATCAAAGTATTTTCATATTTCCCGTAGATATGAAAGTTATATTCTAATTTGTAACTGAAGCTACATGAAAGTACAACTTTCATTAGCCCCCTATAAGACAACATTACAATATAAATATCTAATTATAAAATAAATGCAGTGATACTAAACTAATATCACCACACTTATAATCTAAGAAATTCCTCAAGAATTTTTACCTTAATTGAAAATTGTGAATCATGAATTGTGAATTCAAATAATTCTATCTCTTCTTAACCTTATTTATAGCTGCTCCTAATGGTACTGCTACAACTATGCCAAGGACTACTTGTATTATATTTCCTGGTATTCCTTCTGTATTTGCAATTAGACTTGCTACAATCCCTACATTTTTTGTAGTAAGTATAGTTATTATAGCTCCACCTATCCAATACATAACTATCATGTAGATTCCAGCAATAATAGATCCTATTATATTAAACTTAACTGATTTTCCTTCTCTTTTATTACCATTAATAAATAATCCCGCAATAAATGCCATACCAGCTTTTGCGATTATTGTTACAGGAGCCCATATTATATATGGACTTAAAATATCAAATAACCCCATTCCAATTGCTGCCGCTATTGTTCCTCTTCTAGTTCCAATCATAATTACAGATAAATATAAAGCAGCATCACCTAAATGAACCAATATTTTTGGTCCTATCCCCATTGTTGGAAAAGGAAAGTGTGTAGCATATGTTACAACAAATATTAATGCTGCAAAAATACCCGTAAGTACTAAATCATAAGTTTTACCTTTTCTAGCTATCCTATTCTCCATATTTCCCTCCATATATTTATTCTTTATAAAATTCTTATTAAGTTAAGTAAAAGTTCACTTTTTATTATATTTAATAGCGAATATTTTGCAACTGTATCCATACATTTATGAATAATCCATTGTATTTTAGGTTAATATATTTTTTGCAAACTATTTTAGGAGGGTACAATATGAAGATATTACTATTCTTAATAGCATTAACTTTATTTTCGATTTTTACTTTAGTATACTTTTCTAACTTTTTTATTCTGATAAATACTATACTTTTATTAGGACTTATTTTATTAATTTACGAATCTTTTTACAGTATAAAAAAAAATTATTAGCAAAGCTAATAATTTTTTTATTATAGGATATACTAAACTCTGTAAAAGAAATTTTATTTTCTTTTATAACCTCAACATTCCATTACTAATTCTATGAATAGATTTAATAAGTCAAATATGTTTCATTTAGCCTTATCTAAAATATACAAAAGATCATAGAGTTAAACTCTATATTACATAAATCTACAACTAAAGATAAAATAGATAAGGCTATATTCCCACTACTTCTTTATTTTCTCATAACAATAGTTTATTATGTCACTTCTCTTTATTATCCCTATAAAGATTCCTTCATCATCTACTATAGGAATGAAGTTTTGAGTTATTGCTTTTGAAATTAAATCTTCAATTTCTGCATTTATAGAAACAGGATGATTTATAAACCTTCTTTCAATATCTTTTATAGAAACTTTTTCCGTATTCTTAAAATCTAACCCTGGTGTATTTTTAAGTTTCCATAATAAATCTCCCTCTGTTATTGTCCCAACATACTTACCTTCATTATCTATTAATGGAATCGCTGTATACCTATGATATTCCATTCTCTCTAGTACTTGTCTCATTGTTGAATCTATTTTTTCATAAATAACTTCCGTTTTAGGAGTAAGAAAAAAAGCTACATTCACTATAATCCCCTGCCTTTAAGTTGTTTTATATACTATATTATACGTTATCACTTAACACATGTCAATAATCTTACCTCTTGTTTTTACTCTACCATATAATACAAATTATTGCACTATGTAAAAGTTGTTTAACATGGAATTTTATATATAAAAAAGTGTTTAAAAATACAAAACTATTTTTAAACACTTAAAATTAATAATTATTCTTCACTTTTACCTATATCTGATAATATTAAGCCGTCATTATGCTCTAAAGCCCATGATATTGCCCAATCACTTTGGAATAAAAGAATTGGTCTTTCTTTTAAGTCATTAACTAACTTAGTGTCTGATGTAAGAGATAATTTATCTAATGGAGTTTCACTACTTTCAATCCATCTTATGCTTCTAAATGGAAGTCTTTCCATTTTAATGTCTACATTATACTCATTTTTCAGTCTATATTCTAGAACTTCAAATTGTAGAACCCCAACAACACCAACGATTATCTCTTCCATACCAATACGCAATTCTTTAAACACCTGAATCGCACCTTCTTGTGCTATTTGAGTAACACCTTTTACAAACTGTTTTCTCTTCATAGTATCTACAGGTCTAACTCTTGCAAAATGTTCAGGTGCAAATGTAGGTATTCCCTCAAACTTAAATTTATCACCTACGCAAAGTGTATCCCCTATTGAAAAAATACCTGGGTCAAACACACCAATGATATCACCTGCATATGCCTCTTCTATAATCTCTCTATCTTGAGCTAAGAATTGTTGTGGCTGTGATAACTTAATTTTTGTATTTTTTTGCACATGCTTAACTTCTAAACCTTTTTCAAATTTTCCTGAACATATTCTCATAAATGCAATTCTATCTCTATGAGCCTTATTCATATTAGCCTGAATCTTAAATATAAATGCTGAGAATGGTTCATTATATACATCAATCTCACCTTTAGATGAATTTCTAGCTAGCGGTGGAGGTGTAAGCTTTAAAAACTCTTTTAAGAACGGTTCCACTCCAAAATTTGTTAATGCGGATCCAAAGAATACTGGTGTTAATCTTCCTTCTCTAACAGCATCTAAATCAAATTCATCTCCAGCCATATCAAGTAGTTCTATATCCTCTTGTAATTTTTCATGAAGATGTCCGCCTAAAACTTCATCAAATTCACTATCTCCAAGATGACCTTCTATAGTTTTAGCTTGAGTAGATCCATGATTTCCACCATCGAAAGCTATAATTCTTTCTCCAACTCTATCATAAACACCTTTAAATTCTTTTCCGCTACCTATAGGCCAATTCATTGGATATGATTTTATTCCAAGCTCTTTTTCCAGTTCCTCTAATAGTTCAAATGGATCCTTAGTTTCTCTATCCATCTTATTTACAAAAGTAAATATAGGTATTTCTCTTAATGAACATACATTAAATAACTTTCTTGTTTGATCTTCTATACCTTTTGCACCATCAATTACCATAACAGCTGCATCTGCTGCCATCAATGTTCTATAAGTATCCTCTGAGAAGTCTTGGTGTCCCGGTGTATCTAATATGTTTATTTTAAATCCATCATAACTAAATTCTAATACTGAAGAAGTAACAGAAATACCTCTTTGTTTTTCAATCTCCATCCAGTCAGATACTGCATGCTTAGATGCTTTTCTTGCCTTTACAGATCCTGCTTCTCTTATAGCTCCTCCATATAAAAGTAACTTTTCAGTAATAGTAGTTTTACCTGCGTCAGGGTGAGATATAATTGCAAAGGTTCTTCTTCTATCAATTTCACTCTTTATATTACTCAAACCGCTTTCATCCTCTCTTATCTTAATAACTATTTTTCATCCTTTTTAAGTCCTAAAATATCTAAAATCTTTTCCGCTCTTTCTTTTGTTGTTCCATCTAATTCTCGATAAGTTATATGTTCACTATCTAAAAATGCCTTTATTGCGTTATCCACAGCTAATGCAACTTCTTCATCCTGCCATCTAACTCCATCTCTTTCATATCCAAATTCTCTTGGAAGAAAAAATATATAATCATATTTTCCTATATCATTTAAAGCTAAATTATATAAGTCCTTAAGTATTTCTATTTCTTTTACAGTGCGTTTCCTATTTCCTATCATAAATCTACCATAAATATATGGTACAAAGGTAGCATAATCTGTAAGAGCATAATCATGTACACTTAATTGATTTTCTATTCTCAATTGACCTAAATATATTCCATACTGTTCAGCTATAGTTTCTATCATACCTTTGTCTCTTAAATAATCAGTTGAATACTCTGTAGCAAAACCTACATCTAGGCCCATTATTTTCATATCCACATATAATTGTTGTATCAATGTAGTTTTTCCACATCTTGGTCCACCTAATATGGCAATTCTTGTAGTCATATTTTTTCCTCCTTGCCCAACAACAAACTTCATTATATCAAATAACTATAGCTATTTTCAATGGATTTTTACACTTATCTTAATAACGCTGTAAATATATAATTTTTTTATGAAAATAAGATATATTTTCTCTTATTATTTACATTTAGATGATATAATTATTATAAATCTTGTTAAACATAGGAGGAGTCATTTATGTACAAACTAATAGCCCTTGATATGGATGGTACTCTTTTAAGAGATGACAAAACTATATCTCCAGCTGTCAAAGAAGCAATATCTAAAGCAAAATCTAAAGGAGTTAAAGTAGTATTATCTACAGGAAGACCTATAAATGGTATAAATAGATACCTTAAAGAACTTAATCTTTTAGAAGATGGTGATATTGCTTCCTCTTTTAATGGTGGACTAGTTCTTGAAACAAAGTCTGAAAATGTAATATATCAATGTCATATGCCAAAAGAATCTTTTGAAGAATTATATAATTTATCACAAGAATTAAACATACACATACATGCTTTAACAAAAGATGCTGTATTAACACCAAATAAAGATATTTCTAAATACTCTGTCTTAGAAGCTTTTATGAATGATATATATCTTTATTATGAAGATAGTTCAAAGTTAATTGGAAGTGAAGAGTATATAAAAATAATGTTTATAGATCATCCTGAAAAACTAGATAAAGCAATTGAAAAACTTCCATCTTGGCTTTATGAAAAATATAATGTAGTAAGAAGTGCTGAACACTTCTTAGAAATATTACCTAAGGAAGTAGACAAAGGTTTAGGGTTAGTTATGCTTGCAAATAAACTTGGAATTAAAATAGAAGAAACCATCGGTGTTGGTGATGCTGGTAATGATTTGAACCTTATTAAGTCTGCCGGTCTTGGCGTAGCTATGGGTAATGCTTTTGACTTCGTAAAAGAAGCTGCCGATTATGTTGCTAAAACTAATGAAGAAGATGGCGTTGCTGAAGTAATTAATAAATTTATATTAGAAGAACAATAGAGGTTTGTTATCAAACCTCTTTTCTATTAGAATTAATCATGTATCTACTGGACTTAAATTCTTCTTATTATTTTTTCCACTTATATCAATAAAAATATTACTTTTATAGTTATTCTCAAAATAATTATATCTTGTCTTAAATCCACTTCCCATCACATAATATACACTTATTCTGGTACTCTTTATATTCGTTTCAATATATATCATTCTGGCAACTTCTAATATATTTTGTATTCCATAAACTTTATATTGTTTCCCTTTATATTCTATCTTAATATCACCAGATAAATTTATAACAGGTGGCTTGTCCATAAAATAATCTAATTTTTTAGGTCCTATAGATGTTTTAATATGCCACTCACCATTCTTCTCATACCACTTTCTTACACATATCAACTCTTGAAACCTTGCAATAATGATGATATTTTCTATATCTTTGTTTTCTATTTTATTATCTCCTATATAAATACAATCATTTGATATTTTTACTTTTCTTACATCAACAATACAAATTAATTCTTTTGTAAGAAAATATATTACATACAATGGTAGAAAAAAGAAAATCATAACCATTGCTATATCATAAGAGTTTATTTCTATAATTCCAAATACCTTTAACCAAACATATGTAGTAACTACTATAGCCAATAACACTATATACACTATATAATCCTTTGTCTTTTTTCTAAGAAATTTTGAGTCTTTTTCTAATATCATATATTCCCTCTCCATAAAAATAGGGCCTTGCATACTTTATTGCAAAATGCCCTACTCTATCCTTATTCTATAGGATTTCCATCAAAATCTTCATACCCTGAATCTTTTTTAGGATTCCCTACATTATTTTGATTTTCATGAAGTTTTTGTCTTCTTGTTCCTTTTTGCATTGGGTTACATGAACCATGCTTGTTAACCATTATAATCACATCCTTTCCTTAGGTAGTTTATACCTAGAAAAGTTTTTTATGTATTATGCTACGCCGTTTCCCTTTCTGACTTTTTATTTTCTATGAAGGTTTTGTTTTTCTTTAAATAAACTGCCCAATATACCAATCCAATACAAAATCCTCCAATTATATTTCCTATAGTAGCCGGTATCAAATTGTTTGTTATGAATGTGCCCCAACTTAACTTATCCACATTCACTCCTAATTCAATAGCCTTATTTACATATTCAGGATTATTAAGAGCAAAAATACCTGCAGGTATAAAATACATATTTGCAATACAGTGCTCAAATCCACAGAAAATCATAAAAGCTACAGGTAAAAATAGTCCTATAACTTTTCCAGCAGCATCTTTTGCTGCTGATGCAATCCAGACAGCTATGCATATTAGAAAATTGCACATTATTCCAAGCATTAATACGGATACAAATGGTAATGATACTTTAGCTACAGCTGTTTTTATAGTCATAGCCCCTAAAAGCCCTGATGACAAATCCCATTGTTTTCCTATTGATAGTATCCATACCACTAAAATGGATCCAACAAAGTTACCTAAATATACTATAACAAGATTTTTAATCATTCCTGACCATTTCGATTTTTTCTCTAGACACGAAATAGAAATTAACATATTTCCTGTAAATAACTCTGATCCCGCAAGAATAACCATCGTTAATCCACAAGGGAAAATTAAGCCTCCTATAAGTTTTGATAAAGAGGCATTAGTGATAGCATGTGTTGCTACACCAACTCCTGATCCAGTAATGGCAATAAAGGCTCCTGCCATTACTGCAAGTAAAAATATTTTTATAGGTTTCTCTGTAGTCTTTTTTAATCCAACATTAATAAAATTAGAAGCATTTTCTGCCGGTGTGAAAAATCCCAAATTCCCATCCCCCTCATAAATTTATTAATATCATAATACACTTTTTACCATAAAATTTCAATTACTGTATTTTACTTATGCTTTTAACATCAAACTACTATAATTCTCTATTTTTTATCGGACATCCATAATCAGCAATGGTATAGTCTCCATATATACCATAGGATATACATTTTGCTCCACCACCACATATATCATAGAAACTACATTTCTCACATTGTTTAGGAACTTTATTACTTATATTTCTTATCTCTTTCATAACATCACTATTAAAATATATTTCATTAAGCCTCTTTTCTTTTATATTTCCAGCTTTTATAGGTAATCTTCTACAAGGAAGTACATCTCCATTTTCTAACACTATAACTAATCCATCTCCGGCACTACACTTATAACAACTTCCTTCCCCAGATAAAAACTGTAAACTTCTATCCATTGAAATTATAGTTTTTCTATACCTATTAATAAATTTACTCTTTTCTTTCCTCATTATAGATAAATAATCTACAACTTCATCACTACTTAATGTTCTTATCGATCCACTACTACCTGAACCAATAGGAACCATTCTATCGGACCAAACTTTATATGCCTTAGCCCTTCTCGCCACTTTTATAACCTTTGATATTCTCTTATAATTTTCATTATTCGCAGTAAATGAGACTATTCCTTTTATTTTATACCTATTTAGCATTTTAAGAGCATTTAAAACCTCCTCATAAGCTCCTCTGCCTCGAATCTTATCATGAGTATCCTTATCACCATCTAAGCTTACTTGTACCATTCTAGGGTTATATTCACTAAGTTTTTTTACAACCTTTTCATCTATCAATGAACCATTAGTCAAAATACCAAATGTAAATTCATCTTTATTATCTTTAAAAAAATCTAATATTTTAAATATATCTTCTCTTATAAAAGGTTCTCCACCGGTTATATTAATATGACCTTTTTCCTTTACACCATATACTTTGTTATATTCCCGTAATAATTCTAGATATTGACTCCCTATATCTAATAGCTCACTTGTAGTAAATTCTTTATCACTATACTCTTCCTGATAACAATGGCTACATCTCTTATTACATCTACTTGTTATATGCCACTGTAAAACTAATTTATTCTTCAAAACTAATCACCACCACAGCCACCACAACCACCTCCGCATGAACTACATGAACTGCATGAACTACAAGAATGTCCTCCAAAATTATCATGATCTTCTGCATGTGGTACTCCAAAATAATCTATACCAATATTAAATAAAACGAAAGATGCCATAAGTCTGTTATAATCATCTATATTAATATCTGCCCCATTATTACTATCTTTATAATTACCATTAATTTTTTTAAAAGCTTTTATAGACTTTTTTCCTTTCTCTGTAATTTTATTAGACATAATATTTTTACTTATAATATATAATATAACTATTGTAATAATTATTTCATAAATCAAATATGTTACTGGTTTTTCATTTATCATTCCACTAAATACTCTAAGAATTCCTGGTATTATTGTTAAGCTATATGCAATTATAATTTCTATTTTTATTGATGTTGTTTTTTCAATAACATCTATTAATCCTCTTTTCAAAAATTCTTTCTCTTTACTACAATAATATTCTCTAGAAAGATTTATTAATCTAGAATCATTTACTATACTATTAAATTCAACACCAAAGCCAGAGAAGTTATTCATTAATTCCATTTCAATAATATTCAAATTACTATTTGAATTTAACATTTCCTGTTTACTTCTAAATAGTCCCTTATCTTTATCTAAATTTTCTATATATCCCTTTACTAATAATCCATAAGTGAAAAAAGCTAATAACTCCCTTATGTTCTTTCTATTAATATTATTTATCATGAATACATCTTCAATAGATAATTCTTCAATAACATAATTACTTTCCTTTCTTCTTTTTCCTGTTACAAATAGATAGAATAGTAATATTATAATTGCACAATAAACTGGATAAGCTTGTAAAAATTCTTGTCCTGACATAAAAGGTAAAAATTTCATTCGGAGCCTCCTATAATTATTTTTTACCTAATTATACAATTAATTGAAAATAAAAAGAACCCTAACGGGTTCTAAATTATCTTGCTGGTGGTATAAGTCCTATTTTCTTTTGCATTTTTCTTAATGTTTTATTAGCTACATAATTAGCTTTTTCTGCACCTTTTTTATAAACTTCTTCAAGATACTTTTTATCACTTAAAATATCCTTTACCTTATTTTGAATAGGTTCTAATTCAGCAACTATAGCTTCACCTACATCTTTCTTAAAGTTAGCATATCCTTGACCTTCATATTTCTTTTCTATCTCTTCAAAGCTCATACCTGTAAGAGTGCTTAATATTGTCATAAGATTTGCAACACCAGGTTGATTTTCAACATCATACTTAACTACACCTAATGAATCTGTTACTGCTCTTGAAATCTTCTTTCTAATAACATCTGGTGGATCCATAATAAATATATAGCCATTAGGATTTTCTGCTGACTTACTCATCTTTTTAGTTGGATCTTGAAGATCCATTATTTTTGCTCCTTCTTTTGGAATATATGGCTCTGGTATTTTGAATGTATCTGAATAAGTGTTATTAAATCTTTGTGCTAAATCTCTTGTTAATTCTAAATGTTGCTTTTGATCTTGACCAACTGGTACTAAATCAGTTTGATATAACAATATATCAACAGCCATAAGCACTGGATAGTTCAAAAGTCCTGCCCCAACATTTGAATATTTTGCAGACTTATCTTTAAATTGTGTCATTCTTTGTAATTCTCCAAGATAAGTACTACAGTTTAAAAGCCATTGAGCTTCACTATGAGCCTTTACATGGGACTGTATAAATAAAGTAACTTTATCAACATCTAATCCAGCTGCTATATATATTGCAAGCACTTCCAATGTTCTTCTTCTAAGCTCTGCTGGCTCTTGTTTTACAGTTATTGCATGTAAATCTACAACACAATAGTAACAATCATATTCTTCTTCATCTTGTAACTTAACCCAATTCTTTAAAGCACCTAAATAATTTCCTATAGTTAAATTTCCTGATGGTTGTATTCCACTAAAAATAACTTTCTTATTTTCACTCATATTTTTTCCTCCATTTTTATCACTATATAAAATAAAAAGCCCTATAAGCAAAAGCTTATAGGGCGTTAAGTACGCGGTACCACCTATTTTTGAGATTTCTCTCCTCTAGCTCTTAACGCGAGCAACGTTATGAGTATGTATTCCTCATACTTCTTAAAGGCCCATTCACTATAAATCTACTATTGTCTTGCAGCTACCGACAACTCTCTTCAAGCGTCCTTATAGTTACTCTTCCTTATCTTCGAAGTTAAAACTATTAATATAAATATTACTATACCACTAGAAAATATCAAAAGCAATATTACCCAATGATTTTTTCTGCTGCTTCTGCTATTTCACCTACGATAGGAAATCTATATGGTTTATTTTGAGCAGCATGTACAGCACCTATTACAACAAAAATAATCCATATTATTCTAATAAGATCAGAAATAATCCATCCTACGAAAGGAATTGCTTTGCATAACACTTGTAATATCGCTACAGTTAGTCCAAAAACAGTAGATTGCATAGCATGAAACTTAAGTGTATAATTTCTATCTTCAGTGAAATAAATAATTAACCCTCCAACAAAACTAAATAAGTATGCTATGATTCCTTTCCACTTATAACTATCATCATTCATGTCATATCACCTCTTCATATCTATTATATATCATTATAAAGTATATTCTTGTATATGTAATTATATTTCCATTTAATATTTATTACTTTTTTACACAAACTATATTTTGAGGTGATTATTATGAATAAAAAATATCTTCCTAAAGAAAGAGGCTATCTAGAAAAACAATTTTCAACAATAATTAAAGGCGTTCATGATAATATAGTACAACAAAATATCTCATATCAAGAATTTGATTATACTAGTGATTGTATAAAAGAAGATATTGAACCAAAATAGGCATACAAAATTCCATATTTTGTATAAATTTTCTGTATATAAATATTTTTATATGCTATAATGTATAATTATGGTTATATAAATATATACAGGTGGTGTTAACGGCATATATGAAAAAATTTTATTTTTCTTTCGGAACAACAAGTTTATTAATTATATTCATTAATATAATTAATACCATTTCAGGATCTCCTGATAATAATATATTATTTCAATCAAATCCGATCCTAAGGTTCTTAGCTTATAATGATATTCTTAAAACCTCTGGTGTTACTTATTATTTATTTAATACTAATGATGTATATTTATCTTATGCAATCCACCTTGTCTCCTTTACATTATTAGGTGCCTTAATAGACTTTATTTCTGATATATACAAAAAACTAACTCTAACAGAAAATTTTCTTACTTAAAAAATTACAGGTAGCATTTTTGCTACCTGTAATTATTTTATAATAAAGATTTAACCATTGGATTAATCTTACTTCTTTCATATCTACCTGCTACTTTAGGCATTATTTCTTTCATAATTTTACCCATATCTTTAGCAGTATAATTATTAGTACTTATAATTTCTTTAAGCATATTTTCTACTTCTTCATCACTTAATTGAGCTGGCAAATATGGTGTTAATACTCCAATAGCAAAATTACATTCATTAATCTTTTCTTCATCACCAAGTTTTTCAGCATATTCTAAAGTCTCTTTTTGTTGTTTTATGTTTTTTTCAATTATAGAGACTATTTCTTCATCACTTAAAGTAGTTCTTGTATTAATTTCTTTACCTTTAATATCAGCATTTATTAATCTTAAAACAGCAACTTTAGATTTTTCCTTTGCCTTCATAGCTGCTATTTCATCTTTTTTTAATGTCTCTTTTAACATATATATTGTTAGCAGTTAAATTCTACTAACACTTCACCCCTTTTCTTAATACTTATAATTGTTATTATACACCAAAAAGAAAAAATTAATCAAATTAACCTTTATACTAATAACATCCATCAATCAGATAAAGTATTTTTATTATTTAATACATCTTCTTTTAATATGTTAATGGCTTTTTTAGATTCTTCAAATAGCGGACTATGAGCAGAGTTATCAAAAGTATAAAAACCTTTAAGTGGTGCTTTAATAGCGTCATAATACTGTTTTTATAAAGAATAGCAACAAGTATAATCATATGCTCCAGCAAGAAAATATACTGGAATATCAATAGAAGGTACCTTATCAAAAACATTAAATTCAGTCCGTTCTACAGCTACAGGCGCAGATGAAATAAATGCTTTACTACGCCAAATATTAATTCTTTCTATAAGTGTATAAACTTTACACCTTAAACACTAGCATTTTACCTAAACTTGGTGGAAAAATAATTGCTACAATAATAGATAATATTATAAACAATAGTACAATACTCATAGTTCTTCTCCACCTCCTATTTTATACTAAATTTATTTTATCTACTCCTTAAAATATGAATACTTAAATTATAGTATAAAATTTTATTTTTGTAATATATGTTATAAATCTTAATTGTGTATAATATATATAAATAGTATACAATAATACTGTAAATATGCTATACTATTTATGAGGTGATTATATGAATACTATTTTGGTCCTAGGAGGATCTACTTTTGTAAGCAAAGCTATTGCAAAACACTTAATCTCTAAAAATTATATTGTTGATATTTTAACTAGAGGTATTATTCCTATTGAATATACCGGTTTTAGAGAACACATAATCTGCGACAGACATGACATACCCAATCTAAAGAAAAGCCTTGAAAATAAACATTATGATTACATTGTTGATATTTCTGCCTATGAAAAGAGAGATATAGACTTTCTACTGAATTCCATCAATAAATCTACAATAAAAAAATATATCTTTTGTTCCTCTGGTGCTGTTTATCCTAGTACAAATGACATTATTAATGAAAATTACAAAACAGGATACAATGAAAATTGGGGCAGTTATGGAACAAATAAAAAAGAAGCAGAGGACTCTTTAATTAATAGTGACTTAAAATACTGTATTTTTAGACCAACCTATATATATGGCAAAGATAATAATCTATATAGAGAAAAATTTTTTATAGATAAAATATTGAATAATGAAACCATTCCAATTCCTCCAAATAATTCTTCAATCCAATTTATCAATATCGATGATCTTGTTAAAACTTTTGAATCCGCTATAACAAATGATGATATTACTGGTATATTCAACTTAACTCATCCTAACATATACACTTTTGAAGAAATTGTATTCACCATTGCTAAAGCCTTAAAAAGAGACTATAAGATAAAAAGAGTTACAGAAAATATCCCTGCTCGTAGCTATTTTCCTTTTAGGGATGTAACTTATTTGCTTAATACAGATAAACTAAAAAATTCTGGACTATATTATCCACAAATGGATCTCCTTGAAGGTATTAATTGTACTCTCGCTGGTATATTATAATAAAATGTCATATTAGCATCTGTTCTAGAAAAGTAGTGGTATTTATCTTATTTTTACAATTACCACTACTTATCTAGAACAGGTATTAATATTAGTTTTATATACATACAAGTACAATAAAAAAGAAGTTGTCGCACTAATGGTGCTTCAACTTCTTTATTTCATCTTATCCAATATTTTTAAGTAAATTTGCCATTTCAATTGCAGAAACTGCTGCATCAAATCCTTTATTTCCTGCTTTTGTTCCAGCTCTTTCAATAGCTTGTTCTATATTTTCTGTAGTAACTACACCAAACATTACTGGAATTTCTTCATCTAAAGAGATCTTTCCAATTCCCTTTGCAGCTTCTGAACACACATAATCGTAATGTGTAGTTGCTCCTCTTATTACTGTTCCTAAAGCTACGATAGCATCATATTTTCCAGTCTTAGCAAGCTTTTTCGCTGCTAGTGGTAGTTCAAAAGCACCTGGTACATAGGCTATATCTATATCTTCTTCATTTCCTCCATGACGTACTATTGCATCTACTGCTCCTGAAACTAGTTTTCCTACTATAAATTCATTAAATCTTCCTGCCACTATAGCAATTTTTAAACCTGATGCAACTAAATTTCCTTCAATTATCATCATTAATTCCTCCTAAAATTTATTTAATATTAAAATTTATTACTTAAACATATGTCCCATTTTAATTTCCTTAACTTTTAAGTATCCTTCATTTATAGGATTGCTTTCAATTATAATTGGAACTCTTTCAATAACTTCTACACCAAATCCTTTTATATTTTCAATCTTATCAGGATTATTAGTCATTAATCTTATCTTACCTACTCCTAATTGTGAAAGCATTTGTGCTCCAATATTATATTCTCTCATATCTGCTGGAAAACCTAATGCTATATTAGCTTCTACTGTATCCATGCCTTTTTCTTGTAAAGCATAAGCTTTTATTTTATTTACTAATCCTATTCCTCTTCCTTCTTGTCTTAAGTATAATAATACTCCTGTACCTTCTTCTTCAATACGATTAAGAGCTGTCATTAATTGAGCCCCACAATCACATTTTTTAGAATGAAAAACATCACCAGTTAAACACTCAGAATGTAATCTAACTAATGTTGGCTCATCTTTACTTGGATTTCCCTTAACTAAGGCAACATGCTCTTCTCTATTTATCTTGTTCACAAATCCAACTATTTTAAAATCACCAAACTCTGTTGGAAGTTTTGTCTCTGTAACTTTTTCAACAATTATTTCTGTTTCCATTCTATACTTTTTAAGTGTTTCTATAGTTAATATCTTTAAATTATGTTCCTTAGCAAAAATTATTAGATCATCTCTTCTTGCCATAGTTCCATCTTCTTTTATTATTTCACAAATTGCTGCTGCACCTTTAAATCCTGCAATTTTTGATATATCCACTGAAGCCTCTGTATGTCCAGTTCTCTCTAAGACTCCTCCTTTCTTCGCAATAAGCGGAAAAATATGTCCTGGTCTTCTAAAATCTTTAGGATCTTTTGATTCTGCTAATTGTCTTATTGTCTCTGCTCTTTCAAAAGCTGATATTCCTGTAGTAGTATCTTTATAATCAACAGAAACTGTAAAAGCAGTTTCATGATTATCTGTATTATTAGCTACCATTGGATCTAAAGATAATCTTTTTGCTATATCCACTTCAACCGGAGCACATAAAAGGCCTTTAGCATACTTAATCATAAAGTTGATATTTTCTCCTGTAGACATTTCAGCTGGAATTACTAAATCCCCTTCATTTTCTCTACCTTCATCATCAACTATTATGATCATTTTCCCTTGCTTTAAATCTGCTACTGCTTCTTTTACAGTACAAAAATTATTGTTCATACTATTCCCCCCTAATTTAAAAACCATTACTTCTTAAAAAATCTAAAGTTATATCACTTTTTTTCTCTTCCTTGCTTCTAGAAAATATCTTCTCAACATACTTTGCAAGTACATCTACTTCTATATTTACCTCACTACCTATAGGCTTTTCTAATAACGTAGTATTTTCCCCACTATGAGGAATAATATCTACTTTAAAATCATCATCACTAACTGCTGCAACAGTAAGCGATGTTCCATCAATAGCAATAGATCCTTTTTCTACTACATATTTAAGTAAGTCACTACTTAATGCAATTGTAATCTCATGAGAAAAACCTCTTTTTTCTACCTTAATAATCTTCCCCATACCATCTACATGACCAGATACAATATGTCCATCTAGTCTTCCATTTACTGATAATGCTCTTTCTAGATTTACTCTATCACCTACTGATAGATATTTAAGGTTACTCCTATCTAAAGATTCTTCCATAATATCTACTGAAAATATTCCATCCTTATAAGATGTAACAGTTGTACAAACTCCTGAGATAGCTATTGATGCTCCTAATGTTGTATCAAATGTAACTTTTTTGCCATATATAAATAGTGTCATTCCGTCGGAAGTCTTTTTTAGATTTTTCACAACGCCTATTTCTTCAATTATTCCTGTGAACACTCCACATCACCTTCTATCAAAATATCATCATCAAATGTCTTATATTTTATATTCTTTACCTTCGTTGCCATATTCATCAAAGGATGTCCTTTCCCTTCTATAGCTGTTACTGCATCTCTTCCACCAATAACTTTTGGTGCTATAAATGCCGATATCTTATTTACTACATTTTCTTCAAAAGCAGAAGCTAGTATTTCACCACCACCCTCGATAAGTAGTGAATCTATATTTCTTTCTCCTAACTTCTTAACCAAATCCTTTATTGAAACTCTTCCATCTCTTTCAGCACAAAGTAATACTTCCACTCCATAGCTCTCTAACTCTCTTCTCTTTATATCATCAATAACCTTAGCCGCTACAATAGTTGGAATTTCTCTAGCTGTTTTTACTACTTTCAATTTACAATCAATATCACCATCAGTAGCAACAATGACTCTAGTTGGATTACTTACTCCATTTTCTAGATTCTCTAGTCTAACATTAAGCATTGGATCATCTTTTTTTACACAATTGTGCCCTACTAAGATTGCTGAAACTCTTTGTCTTAGCTTATGCACATGTTCCCTACTTTTTTCATTAGTTATCCACTTAGAATCCCCAGTGTTTGCTGCTATTTTTCCATCTAGTGTCATTGCCCACTTTGCAATTACAAAAGGAGTTTTATTTTTTATATAATGAAGAAAAATTTCATTTACCTTCTTACACTTATCTTCTAAAAATCCCACTTCCACTTCTATTCCAGCACTTTTTAGAATTTCAATTCCTTTTCCACCTACTTTGGAATTAGGATCTCCAATTGCTACATAAACCTTCTTTATTCCTTCTTTAACTATTCGCTCTGCACAAGGTGGCGTTTTTCCATAATGAGCACAAGGTTCTAAAGTTACATACATTTCAGCTCCTTTTACATCTTCTGTAGCATTGTCAAAGGCATTTACTTCTGCATGAGCCTCACCATATTTTCTATGGTATCCTTCACCTATTATTCTTCCATCTTTAACAATAACAGCTCCTACCATAGGATTAGGATTAGTATGTCCTATTCCTTTCAACGATAGTTGTAAAGCTCTCTCCATAAATTCTTCTTTCAATATTCCTTCACCACTCTTTACAAAAATTAAAGGTTATACAAAGTTCTTCCATAGAATTTGTATAACCTTCAGTAACCTTAAATATTTAAATGTATTACAACCTAAAAGCCCTGAGTATAGATATACTCAGGGCTTAATTGTAAAACATAATACTTTAGCTAAAAAATTATTTTCCTTCTTTCATCCAGACTATACTGTCGGCTTCGGAATTTCACCGAATCATGCATTACGCTCGCGGGCTTTACCGCCGGTAGGGAATCACACCCTGCCCTGAAGGTTATTTAATTTATTATTACTTTATCACTATTTATTGGCTATGTCAATATTATCTAATATTTCCATCTGAAAATATATTCATTTTATTTCACCAATGATATCTAACTTATTTAAAGGAACACCTTCTTCATAAGCCAACTTATCAAAATATGCCATTGTATCTAGGTAACCTTGTAAAATTCTTTTATTAGCGCCACTACCACTAAAATCTAAATTTCCATCAAGCATTCCACCTAAATTTACTCTAGGTGAAATTTCATAAAACTTAACTCCCGGATACTTCGATAAATCTACCCTTTCATCTTCTCCTAAATATATAATTATTATTTCATTACATCCTTCTTTATATAGCGGATCAATAGGTACATTATCTTTTATACAACCATCCCTATAAAATTTATCATTTATTTTTATTGGATCAAAAAGTCCAGGCAATGCTGATGATGCCTTAATTAGTCTTTCTATTTCTTCATCACTTTTATCATTTACAGTAAAATAATCTACAATATCGTCATCCATATTGTAAGCGGATATATAACCTTTGATTTTTGAATTTCTTACCTTCTCAAAATCAACATAACTTCCGATAATCTCTTGATATCCACTACTGTCCACAATAGTATCTTCTTCTAATATGTTAGTTATTCCTTTTTTGTATTGCTTATATAACCCTAATAACTGAGTAGCACTTAACGGTAATGCCTCCTTTTGTGATAAATTTCTCCACATTTTTAATGCTAAATCTAATTCTCCTACCATAAACATAACTGCATTTAAAGAACCAATAGAATTTCCTGATATAACTTGAATTTTTTTATCTATACCCAATCTTTTTAAGGCCTTCCAAGCTCCTATCTCAAAAGCTCCTTTACCTCCTCCCCCAGATAAAACTAGCCCTATCTTACTATCCATTATCTCACCCACTCATTAACTAATCATACTATTATTTTACTATAAATCTTCTATAAATTATGTTAATAGTTTGTATCTAATATATTTTTATTATATTGAATTTTATTAAAATATCTCATAGTATCTAAATATCCTTGTTTTAATCTTTTCTCCGCTCCCTTAGGATTAAAATCTAAACTTCCATTTACAATATGTGTTCCAATATCACAAGACGGAATTATCTCAAAAAATTTAGCATTCTTATATTTATTTTTATCTATTTTTTCATCTTTTTCTAAAGAGACCACTATAAACTTTCTATACCCTTCTCTATAAAGAGGTTCTATAGGAATATTATCTTTTATACATCCATCTCTGTATTTGCAATTGTTTATAAATATAGGATCAAAAATAAGTGGTAATGAAGTTGAAGCCTTTAATATTTCTTTAATTTCACTTTCACTTCTACCATTTAACTTAAAATATTCTATATCTTCTTTATCCATATTATATGCGGAAACATATCCCAAAATCTTAGAATTACTTATATCCTTAAAATTTATATTTTCACTAAAAAATATATCTAATTTATCCATGGTCATTATAGATTCTGTATCTATAATCTTCTCTACATCGGATCTATATCTATACCACAACTTAATAAAATCTGTTATTTTTAATGGAATAGTATCTTCCTGAGTAACATTTCTCCATAATTTTAATGCTCCCATTAAATCACTACACATAAAAAACGCACCATTCAATGCCCCAATAGAATTTCCTGAAACTGCAGATATTCTTTTGTCAATATCAAGTATTTTCAATGCCTTCCAGACGCCTACTTCATATGCCCCCTTTCCACCACCTCCTGAAAAAACTAGCGCCATTTCATCTTTCATCAGATCACCTCTCTTATAAAAATAAAAGGTCTTGTAAACTAAATTTAGTTTCCCAAGACCCACTAAAAATTAAACTAAATAATCACTTTAACTTCTATCTCACCAGACAAATCATAAGATATTATATCTACCTTATTATCATTAATATATATACCTTTATCCTCACCTCTCTCTATAGCTATATTATATGTTACATTGTTTCTACTGAACTTCATTGTATATCCGTCCCACTCATCTGGTATACATGGTTCTACTATAAAACCATCTTTACCTTTTAGCTTTAGTCCTAATATACCTTCAATAGCTCCTCTATAAAGCCATCCTGCTGAACCTGTATACCATGACCAACCACCTCTACCTACGTGACCTTCAGTAGAATAAATATCTGCTACTACTACATATGGTTCTGTCTTATAAGTATTACAATCTCCATAAGTTTTAGTATGCGTAATAGGGTTTATCATATTAAATGTTCTAAATGCCTTGTTAGTCTTCTTCATCCTACTATAAGCTAATATAACCCAAGTTGCTGCATGAGTATATTGTCCTCCATTCTCTCTAACACCAGGCACATATCCTTTTATATATCCTGGTTCTAACTTTGAATTATTAAAGGGAGGCGTAAAAAGTAAAATCATATTACTATTTTCTTTAACCAAGTATCTCTCAAGAGAATCCATAGCTTCTTCTATCCTTTGCTTAGATCCTCCACCAGAAATTACTGCCCACGTTTGACCTAAAGAATCTATCATACATTCATCATTTTCTTTACTTCCCAATGGTGTTCCATCATCAAAATATGCTCTCTTATACCACTTTCCATCCCATGCATTTTTCTCTAAATTTTCTCTTAAAAATTCTTTCATTGATAGGTATCTATTTTTCTTTTCTTCATCCTTCATATATTCACATATATTAATAAAGTCATTCAATATTGAATATATGAACCATCCAAGCCATACAGACTCTCCTTTACCCTTGTTACCTACTTCACTCATTCCGTCATTCCAATCACCACTGCCCATAAGTGGAATATTATGTTCACCAAATCTTAAACCTCTTTCTATAGCTTTTATACAGTGCTCATAAATAGTTCCTTTTTTATCACTATATTTTGTGATAGAATATCTCTCATCTTCCCCTTCTTTCAATGGTTCATCTTCTAAATAAGTTGTCTCTTCAAGTAAAACAGAATAGTCTCCTGTATTCTTTATATAATCTGCAGTTACATAAGGTAACCATAACAAATCATCAGAAAATCTTGTTCTTATACCGCTATCTACAATAGGATGCCACCAATGTTGTACATCACCTTCTACATATTGTCTTGATGATGAATATACTATTTGTTTCCTTGTTATCGACGGATCTAAATAGCTAAGACTCATTACATCTTGTAGTTGATCTCTAAATCCATACGCACCTCCAGATTGATAGAATGCAGTTCTACTATACACTCTACAAGCTATATCTTGGTACATTAACCATCCATTTACCATCAAATCCATAGATTTATCTGGTGTGTTAACTTCAATTGTTCCAAGTAACTTCCTCCAAAATTCCTTAACATTATCTAATGCATCCTCTACTTCATCTATTGTTGATAATGATTTAATAATATCCTCTATATTTTCTATAGATTCTTCTTCTCCAAATAAGATAGTAATTTCCTTAGTTTCTTCTTCTTCTAATGTAACGTATCCCATGGTAATTAATGCTGGATCTATCCCAGCACCACTAATACCATTTAGTGACCTATATTTTAATCCTTGTGGATTTGAAATTTCACCTTCTCTTCCTAAGAAACTCTTTCTATCACCAGAAAAACTTTCATTTTCTCCTCCAACCATAGTTAAATAGCTTATTTTTTCTTTAAACTTACCACCATAAGGATTTATTCCAATTATATAATTTTTATCTTCATTTATTTCTGTATATATATGTGTATAAGTATGTTCTGGAATAACGCCCATTACTAATGTTGCAAAATATGTTATAGCTAACTTTCTCTTCATAGAACTCTCATTCTTTAATGATAAAGTTACACACTTTACAGATTTATCTTTTGGAACAAATACCTTCATAGATGAATATATACCTTTATAATAATGATCTATTTTCGAATACCCATAGCCATGAGTTACTATATACGGTGACTTATGTCTTATTGGCATAGCTGTAGCACTCCAAATTTCACCATCATATTCATCTCGAATATATAATACTTCTCCTGGAGAATCTTTGACCCAATCATTATTCCATGGTGTTAATTTATTTTCTCTAGAATTTCCACACCATGTATATTGTGCTCCTAATTCAGATATATGAGTACCAAATTTATCATTAGATATTACATTAATCCATGGTGCTGGAGTATTTTCATCCTCCTTTAAAATAATAACATACTCTCCAGTTTCCTCTTTGAAACCGCCATAGCCATTGAAATATAATAAGTCTTTTTCTTCTAAATTAACTTCTTTATACGTATAATCTACATTTATAACCGGTAGTCTCTCTTCATTTTTACTATTGCTATCTTTATACTTAACTTGTGTAGCCAATAAACCTTTTCTAGAGTCTATCACTATTCTTCCTAGTGCCTCCAACAAATTTAATAACTCCTTGGATATTTCCCTTGCTTTTAAAATGTAGACATTAGGTAATGTTTTCTTGCTTACCTCATCATTAATCATATTAGTTACTTTATTGTAATAGGAAGTTTCTTCATAATCTAAAATTACAAGATCATTTCTTAATCCTTTTCTCCTCCAATACTCATGAGCCATCAGCATTTGTGATAATATTCCTCTATCACTTTCTTTATATAACTTAAGTAAAACTATTGGGTTATCTCCGGATATTCCATAAGGCCATAAATCCATTTGACCTAAGGATACATTTTTTATTTCATTTTCTTGTGCTCTCATAAGAGGACTTAAATATATAATCTTAGAAGCCATGTAATTAAATAAATTTCCTTGAGGATATTTTAATCCAAAATGGTTAAGCTCCATATTAACTTCCGATGACGCTACAGTAAATATTCTATTCATATCATCTTCATTACTATATTTTCGCCCAATATTAATAACCTCTTCTCGTGATTCTCCAATAGCAGTTAAAAAATAAAATTTAGCACTCTCAGAGCTTTTTATTCTTATTCTTTTTCTTAAACTCATTATAGGATCTAATATTGCACCTACTGTATTAGATAAATTGCCATCTTTTTTTATAGCAATAGGATTTTTTAATGTGTTTCCTCTACCTATAAAATTTACCCTACTAGTTTCGTATTGAGTTGCACTGACCTCTTCTCCACCAACGACAAATAACTTTTGCATTATCCATGGTTTATTACCATGCTTTGATCTTGGCCTCCTATTTGCTAATAATGTATCTGGATTTTCAATAAATTCTGTATTTATAAATAGATTTGAAAATGCTGGATGAACAGCATCAGCACCATAATTTGCTAAAGTTACTTCCATATAGGAAGTTACCTCAATTATTTTATCCTCTCCACTACCATTAGTAATATCTATTTCTCTCAATTCTCCATTATCTTCATGAAGAACTGCTATATTTAATGAAGTAGAAAGACCTTTATAGTTCTTTTTAAATTCGATTTTATCTAAAGAAAAATTCACCTTATAATCATTTCCTAAAACCTTTGTAGGTTGATATGTAGGTGAGAATATCTCTTCATTTCTAACATCTTTAATATAAAAAAACATTCCACTTTCATTTAAAGTAACATCTTCTTTAAATCTATATATATCCATATCATCTTTTTTCGAATAACCACTTCCAGAATTAGTTACCATCACTGAATAAACACCATTAGATAACAATCCACATTCTGGCATATCTGTAAATGGAGTTGAATAGTTTCGTGTATAGACTCTTGGCGCTGACTTAACAACCTTTTTACTTTCAAAAATAACTTCTCTACTATAGGTTATCTTATTTGGAACTCTCTCTTGTAAGTACAATTCTGTAGCTTTAACCCTTTTTATATTATGAAATCTTTTTTGGAAAATAAATTCATTAAGTACATTATTAAGACTCATTAATGCCATACCTTGATGATGAACCATATAACTCTTAACTATAGCCCTATTTTCATTTTTAGGTAATCTTTCTCTAGTATAATCTATAGCCTCATAAAAACCATATTTTCCTTCAAAACCTTCTTCTTTAAGGTTCTCTAAGTTTTTATATCCATCATTATAATCTACCATCATTGCCATAATTGTAGAATATGGTGACACAACTAAATCTTCTCTTAACCCTCTTTTCAATCCCAATCCTGGAACTCCATGTGCTTTATATTGATAATTTTTAAACTTATCAAATAAATAGTATCCAGATTCTGAAATTCCCCAAGGTATATTCCTCTTATTAGCATAATCTATTTGACCTTTTATTACGCAATGATATGTACTTGACCATATAGTATTTTTATAACTTTTCATAATTATTAACGGCATCATATATTCAAACATGGTACCACTCCATGATACTAAGCCCTTGCATCCATATGTATTAGTTAAACTTCTACCAAGTTTAAACCAATGACTTGATGGTACTTCTCCTTTAGCAACTGCTATGAAAGATGCACCTCTAGCTTCTGAGGCTAATAAATCGTAATAACAGTTACCAATCTCACCTTTCTCTACATCATATCCTATAGCAAATAATTCTCTTCCTTTATCATACATTATAGAAAGATCCATATTTTTATCTAGATACTCTATTTCTTCTCTTAAACTTGAAAATCTTTTTATGATATCTTCAATAGAATATATCCCATCTTTTATAGCAGCTTTGAAATCTTTATCTTCTATAAATTTAACAATATTTTTATAAACCTCTAATAGTTGTTCTAAAGCTAAATTATCACTTTTGTCTACGAGATCTTGATATATCTTTTTATCTTTATCATTTTTTATGTCTCTAAATTCTAGAAATGGGTATATTGATAGAAGCTCTTTCTTTTCCTTTTGTATATTTCTTATTAGCTTACTATTCCAGTAAAAAGATACTCCTTTTTCCCTTTTTAATTTATCAATATCCAATTCTTTAGAATATATTTTAGATATACAACTAAAATAAGATTCTATATTTATAGTTTCTGATTCCAATTCACTTAATATATCATCATAAAAATCAAACCTTTCTAAAGAAAGTCTTAATTCTTCATCACATAATCCTATAACAGTCTTAATACCTTTTAATAATTTATTTATGTCTATAGGTTTACTAATATACTCTTTAATTGTTTCCTTAAGAACCCAGAAATAGCAAATTAAATTTCCACTATCAACAGTTGATACATATAATGGATGTAGTGGTCTCTTTGTTAAAGTATCATACCAATTATATAAATGTCCTTTATACTTTTCTAAAGAATCTACAGATTTTACTATCTTTTCAGTATTTTCAAGAAAAGTCTCTATAAAAATAAATCCCATATCATAAGAAACAACATTGGCCATAAGTCCCATTCCTATATTTGTAGGTGATGTTCTATGAGCTACCCCTATATGTGGATCTTCTTGATAATTGTCTGGTGGTAAATAATTATTTTCTTCATTAACGAAATCTTCAAAATAACAATAAGTTTTTCTAGCAACTTTATATAACTCTTTTTCTTGATCTTCAGATATATTTCTTTCCTCCGTTGCTAAACCTCTTGATACGCTATAAGCAAATATTGGGCTAAGTATCCATATAATTGAAGCTAATAGTAGTAAAGAAAATGCATTAGAAGAACTTCTATAGGATAATATAGCTATAACTAATCCAAATATTGGAGCAAACCACATAGTCACTATATAGTTTCCGAGAGAATTATCGCTAAATCTTTCAACATCCTCTGAAGTTACCCACTGTAATAAATGTCTTTTGGATATTATCAATCTATATAAAGTAATAAAAATCGCTTCTAACATTCTAAAAGCACAATAAGGTAAAAATGAAAAAAGTAAAAATATCTGTAACACTAGAGTTTTTCCATCTCTTATTTCTCCAGATAAAGATATACCTTTTATAGGACTTACTACTGCCTCTGATACATCAAATAACATAGGCATAAATATTGCTAACATTCCAACAGATATATATGTATCTATATTGCCTCTAAAAAATAATAATGCTCCTAAAAATAATATTATTATAGATGGAGCTAATAAACTTCTTCTTAAGTTATCTATCATCTTCCACTTTGAAACAGAATTTAATTTTTTATCCTTCAAGATATAAGGAAGCAGTTGCCAATCACCTCTCACCCATCGATGTAACCTTTTTATATATGACATATAGTTACTAGGATAAGAGTCAAATAAGGCTGTATCACTTAATAAAGCTGTTCTTAAGTAACTTCCTTCTATTAAATCATGTGATAATATCTTATTTTCCTCAAACTTATCTTTTAATACTTCATTAAAAGTATCTATATGAAATATTCCTTTTCCAGTAAATATTCCTTCATCAAATAAATCCATATATACATCTGAAATTGCTAATGTATATATATCCATTCCTATTTCACCACTAAATATTTTTGAAAATAATGTCTTATTACTACTTTCAATGGTTATATTTATTCTAGGTTGCATTATTCCATAACCTTTTACCACTATCCCATCTTTTATAATAGGATGATTTAATGGATGCAACATAGATCCTATTAATCTTTTTGCACAATCTCTTGGTAAAATTGTATCTGAATCTAATGTTATAATATATTCTGCTTTTTTAAGAGGTGATATATCTCCACTTATGACATTATAAGTAGTATTTTCATCTCCTCTTATTAAAGATGCAAATTCTACGAGCTTTCCGCGCTTTCTTTCCCAACCTATGTACTTTTCTTCCTTATCATTAAAAACTCGTCTTCTATTAAAATAATAAAATTTATCTTCTTTTAAACCATATTTTCTATTTATTGCCCTAACTTCATCTATAGCATAATCATTAATCTCCTTTTCTCCCTTTTCTTCCATAACAGATGAATCCTTAAAGTCACCTAATATAGCAAAATATAGATTTTTATCTTCATTGGATAAACTATATACTTCTAATTTATCTAAAAGTTCATCAACACGTTCTTTGCTATCTATTATTGTAGGTATTACCACCACAGTTTTTCCTTGATCTGGTATGCCATCTTCTAATTGTAATTTAGGTATAAATGTTGGTTTAGAAACATTATTTATAACCCAATTAATTAACGATAAAACAATCTCACTACAAGGAATTAATAAACATAAAAAAGATATTATATATATATATGAAAATCCACCGTAACCCATATAATATGAAGCATATGTTATAAACAATGTTAATATGGCTGTTATAAATAGAACACCACTAATATAAAATTTAGGAGAAACCTTCTCTTTTTTATTTTCTATACCTAATTTCTCTCTTAATATATTTTCTCCATCACCTAATAAATAATATCCAATATGTCTACTATATTCTTCTTTTCCTTCTTCCGCACAACTTAATAATATGTCACTTATAAAAGTTTCAGATATTTTATATGTATTAGATATCTCTTCTATTTTTAATCTATATTTTTCCCTAGAATCAAAATCCATTTTTTCATATACTCTAAGTGGATCTTTTCTAAGATCTTGTTCTACATAACTTAATGATTCAAAACTTGGAGCCCAAACTACACTTATCATAGTTCTTATGGAGTTTATTGTATTTCCTAATGATATTCCAAATGATGAAATTCTATTATGATCTATAGTAATTGCCCTCTCAAAAGTAGTTCCTTCTTTATGAAGTCTCTTCTCTAAAAATTTATATACATCTATTTTTTCTACTTCATTATCTCTTAATACTTTTAGAACTCGTTCTACAAAATGAACTGATACCTTTTCATCATTATATATTTCTTTTAATTTTGCCTTTAATTCATCACTAGAATTTATTTTATCTACAATCTCTTCCCCAACTATATTTCCTAAAGCTTTTTCTTTTTGAACATATACCATCTTATCAATTATATTAGCGGCTCTATGCATAAGAGCAATTCTTATCATTATTGGTAATGCCCATATTTCTTTTGATGTTAAAATTACATTTTCCTCATATTCTTTTACAAATCTTTCTATAGATGATATGTCTATTTTTCCATCAGTACATCCTACTATTTCCACGGCAATAAAATAAATTCTTGGAAATCCTCTCATTGCACCATCACTTATAACAGGTAATTCCTTTAAAATCTTACCCTTTATAGCAGTTTTAATTTCTTCATATTCTTTTTCCAGTATATATATATTATCTAATAGCCATTCACTAGGTGGAATGACTTCTTCACCATTTCTTACATCGTTATCAAAATAATTATATCCATTGATAATGGTCTCATAAGATTCTTTCACTGAATACTTAATTTGTGATTTACAATTGAATATTTCTACATTTAAATTTTCAAGTGATATACTTTTTGCTCTCTCTTCTAGAGATACCCCCTTAGAATTTATAAAAGGTATATCTTTTATAAGATTTTTATCATTTTCATTTTTTTTATATATCGTAACTGAAGCAATTAATATAACTAATAATGCTAAAATAATCATGAAATAATACATAATTTCCCTCCTACCATAAACGTTACCTTTTTAGTGTATCCAAATGAGAGAAAATTATTAACTTCAATACATTCTTATATTAACAAACTTCCTATAACTATTATTGCCACTAAAGACAACACATCAACAAAACAATAACTCAATATTGAAAAAAAACATCTTAAACTTTTATCATATTTAAAATAATCTATTGTCAATTTTATTGCTCCATAAGTAGATCCTATTATTAAAATAACTAGAATAAATAATGAAGTTTCATTTATCGCTGTAAGTTCCACAAACATAATAGAAAATATAATAAATATCAATAAATCCACCATTGCTAAGACTTCAAATACCTTATTTACCACTCTACTCTTTCCTTTCTAAAAGAACAATTATCTCATTTAAAAAGACTAATATCTCCATGAATAGATAACTCTATATTATCTTTTTCAGCTTTAACATTAGTAATTTCCAATCCATCTATTGTATCTAAAGTTACTATAATATCTCCATTTTCTTTATCTATTTTAATCCATTTATCTTCTTTTATACCTCTAAAAATTTTTTCCTTACTTATTGATATAAAACCAATATTTCCTTTTTTATAATGCAATACAGCATCTCCATCCTTGCTTCTACAATCAAACATCAAATTTATTTCCACAGGTATAAATTTATACTTAGCATTAACTATTAACTTAATTTCATTATTTTCTATATCTACTAATATTCCATTAATATTTTCCTTTATTCCTTCTATATCGCTAATTGCCATTATAACTAAATCTGTAATTTCTTCTTCTGAAAACTTAACATCGGAATCTATAGATATATTTTTTAAACTAAAATTTGCGTTATTAGGTATAAACTTTTTTACTATTTCTAATTGATTTATTGATACGTTGCTGTCTATAGATTTTACTTCTGTCTTAGGATAAAAATATATGTAATACGTCCCCCCTATTATAATTGACACTATAACTATTATTGATATAATAGTTCCAATAAACTTTTTCACTTTTAACAACCCCTTAGTAACCATAGATATAATAATCTATGTTTAATTCTTTGAAATTATTATAGATTCTATAATTAATATTTAACAAAAAAAAGAGAGAATGATATTTTTTATCATACTCTCTTTGTAAATATTTCACAATATAATTTTACCTTTTTTGATTAAGTGGGTTTCCTTTTCCCATTCTTTTCTTATCATCTGCTAAACTTAATTTATCATATTCTTCCTTATTAACCTTATCGTATTCCCTATTAATTTTCTCTTCCTGTTTTTTATTATCACTCATTTAAATCACCTCTTCATTTGTATTTTCTCAATACAATGAAGAAATATACTTCATGCTGACAATTATTAAAAACCTAAAACTTCATCTAATTCTGCTTCTAGTTCCTTACTAATATTCAAAAGTGGTAATCTTATCTCATCACTTTCAATTAAATTCATCTTTTTTGCTATATATTTAAGCGGTGCAGGATTTGGTTCTTTAAATAATAATGGAATAAATTCATACAATGGCTTCCAAAGTTTTAATGCTTCTTCCATCTTTCCTTCTTTTATATATTTATATATGCTAACAAACTCTTTAGTATTTACATGACATGAAGCTAGTATCCCTCCATCTCCTCCTAATGCTAAAGTTGAGTAGAATAGAGCATCCTCTCCTGTTAATACAGCAAAATCTTTAGGCTTATTCATAATTAATTTTTGCGATTCAGTAAAACTTCCTGAAGCATCTTTAATACCAACTATATTTGGTATTTCTGCAAGCTTTAATATTGTTGATATTTCAATATTTCTTCCTGTTCTATATGGAATATTATATAAAATAATATCTGTATTTATTGATTCTGCAAGAGCTTTAAAATGTTCATATATTCCCCTTTGATCTGGTCTATTATAATATGGGCATACTGATAGAATACCATCTACTCCTAACGCTTCTACTTTTTTTGCTTTTTCTATCAAAGATTTTGTATTATTTCCCCCAACACCAACTACTACCTTTACTCTTCCTTTTACATATTCTATAGTCTTTTCTATTATAGAAAAATATTCATCTTCACTTAAAGTAGGTGTTTCTCCAGTAGTTCCTAAAGGAATAAATCCAGTAATACCTGTATCTATATAACTTTCTATCATATTCTTATAAGAATCAAAATCAACTTCTCCATCTTTAAATGGTGTAATAATAGGTAACCATACTCCACTAAATTTCATAAAAATCCCCACCTTTTATATAATTTCTGATGCTAATAAATCTTCATAACTTTGTCTTTTACATACTACTCTACTATTTCCGTCTTTAACCATAACCACTGCTGGTCTAGGTATTTTATTATAGTTAGATGACATAGAGTAACCATATGCCCCTGTAGTAGCTACTGCAAGTATATCTCCACTTTCAACCTTTGGTAGTTTAGCATCTGATATTAATATATCACCTGACTCACAACATTTTCCTGCTACAGTTACTAACTCTTCTTCCTTACAATTCATCTTATTGGCAATAGCACATTCATAATCTGCTCTATATAAAGATGGCCTTATATTATCTGTCATACCACCATCTACTGATATATATTTTCTTACTTCTGGTATTTCTTTTATTGATCCTACTGTATAAAGAGTTGTACCTGCATTACCAATAATAGATCTTCCTGGCTCTATAATTAATTTAGGCATAGGATATTCTAATTTTTTAGACATCTCTTCTGCCTTATTTAATATAGCATCACAAAATACTTTCGGATTCTTTGGTTTATCTTCTTTAGTGTAATATATTCCGAAGCCACCTCCTAAATCTAATTCTGGAAGTTCTATCCCTAGTTTTGATCTTACATCATTCATTATATTAAACATAACTTCTACTTCATCGACAAAAGGATCTACATCAAATATTTGAGATCCTATGTGAGCATGCAATCCCATAAGTTTAATATTCTCTAACTTCAATATCTCTTTCACAGCATTTACTACACCATCATTAATAAGTGTAAAACCAAACTTAGAGTCTATTTGACCTGTTTTAATATAATCATGGGTATGAGCCTCAATACCTGGTGTTATTCTAATATAAACATTGACAACTTTATTTTCTTTCTTTGCAAATTCATTAATTGTATTTAATTCATAAAAATTATCTGCAACAAATCTTCCAACACCTAAAGAGATACCCATTTTAATCTCTTCAATAGTTTTATTATTTCCATGAAATAATACCTTCTCCATAGGAAACCCACTTTTATAAGCTGTATATAACTCTCCACCTGATACTACATCTAAACATAATCCTTCTTCATTTATAATTTTGCACATTTCTAATGGTAAAAATGCTTTTCCTGCATAAGTAACTCTATTTCCATTCTCTTTTACTTTAAAATTCCTTAGATACTCTCTACATACATTTCTCACATGTTGTTCATCAATGACATATAGCGGAGTAGAATATTCTTTAGCTAATTCTTTTGTTGATACTCCACCTATATAAAGTGTATCTTCTTCTATCCTCATTGTCCCTAATAACTTCATTAAAATAGCCCCCTTAATTAACTTACTACGAATACTGCTTTATGCTACAACATTTATATAGATTTATTTTTCTTATGTAAAAATTACTAAAAAACAAAAAAACAGCTAGGGTACACTTACCTTAGCTGTATTATGCAATACATCATTTTTGTAAAATGTAACCTTTGTAGCTCTCCACGAAAATTAGTGACAACATCATAAATATTATTTATAATGCCAGTGAACTTCAACGTCTATCCATTCACTTCGGCCATTGTCCCTTTCATTATTTCTCACTGTGTACCCACTAAAAATAACTACTATTGACTTTAGCACCTCTACCATAGGCAATATTCATTAATTATTTATTTTAGATTATTTTATCATCAATAACAATATATTTCAATAGTTAATAATAAGTTCTATATTTTATAAAATTCTGTAATAACATTTTCAAAATATTCAATATCTTTAACTCCCATAACCTCTCTTATAGAATGCATAGCAAGCATAGCTGCACCTATATCTACACTCTTAATTGGTAAATGTGATGAAGATATTGGTCCAATAGTAGAACCTCCCATCATATCAGAACGATTTACAAACGTTTGATATGGCACATTAGCCTTATTACATATATTCTTAAAAATAGCTATAGATTCTGCATCTGATGTATATCTTTGATTTGCAGAAATTTTTATTACTGGTCCCTTATTTATATATGGTATGTTTGTTGGATCATTTTTTTCCGATCTGTTAGGATGGATTCCATGAGCACCATCAGCAGATATCATAAATGAATTAGCAAGATTCATAAAGAAATTTTCTCTATTTCCTCCCATACTATATATTATTCTCTCTAATACATTTGAAAGCATCGGAGAGTCGGCTCCTTGCTTAGTAGTACTTCCAATTTCCTCATTATCAAAAAGTGCTAATACATTAGTTCCCTTAAATCCACTATTTAAAGAATTTATCATTGCTTTTACACCAACAAATGCCATTGATAAATCATCTATTCTTGAAGATGATATAAATTCTTTTTCAACACCAAAAGTAGTACCTTTTTCAAATTCATATAAATATAAATCGAAATCTAAAATATCATCTACTTCTATAGATAATTGTTTTGATACTATCTTTAGCAGATAATTATCTTTTTCAAACTCTTCAGTTATAAGGCCTAAAATAGGTAAAGTATCTACTTGTTTATTTAATTCTACCCCTTTATTTATCTCTCTATTCATATGTATTGCTAAATTTGGTATATATGCTATAGGTTCATTTATGTTCACAATATGATAATTAGGCTTCAATGGATTATCACTTTTAGTACAAACTCTTCCTGCAATAGCTAATGGTCTATCAAACCAGGTATTAATTATAGGTCCTCCATAAACTTCAGTATTTAACTTTATATAATTATTACTTATCATCTCTGGATTAGGTTTTATTCTAAATCCTGGTGAATCTGTATGAGCCCCCACTATTTTAAATCCATCAAAATTAACACTTTCTTCACCAATAGTGAAAACAACTAATGCTGATCCATTTTTATCTACAAAATATTTTCCACCACTATTTACTTGCCATCTTTGGCATTCTTTCAATTCCTCAAACCCTTCTGTTCTTAATATGTTTTTAATATTTTCTACTGCATGAAATGCTGTAGGACTACTATATAAAAAATCTATTAATTCTTTACTTAAACTACACATAATATTCCCTCCTAATTTATACAGTATAACAAATTAATTTATTTATATGCAAATGGTAATTCTTTAATATATAATTAAAGAAATAAACTATAATAAAGCGAGGTATAACTATATATGTTTTCTAAATTTTTAGTAAGAACCTTTATAAAAAATAGTGAAGACTATAAAAACAATAGTAAAGTTAGAGACAAATTTGGATTTCTTGGTGGAATTGTAGGAATCATTATAAATATAATTTTATTCTCTATAAAATTTGTAGTTGGTATATTATCTAATTCTCTAGCTGTTACAGCTGACGCTTTTAATAATTTATCCGATGTTTTTAGTTCAGTAGTAACAATTATTGGATTTAAGTTAGCATCAAAACCTGCCGATGATGATCATCCTTATGGTCATGGTCGTATAGAGTATATATCAGCACTAATAGTTTCAGTGTTAGTAATATTAGTTGGTTTTTCTTTCGTAAAATCTTCTATTTCAAGAATTATTCATCCTGTTCCAATAAAATTTCAATGGATACCAACTTTACTTATATTAATTTCAATATCCTTTAAACTATGGCTTAGTAGATTTAATGGTTATTTAGCTAAACTTATTAACTCTTCTGCCCTTAAAGCTTCTTCTGTAGATGCTCTTAGTGATTGTTTTACTTCTGGAACTGTTGTTATATCATTAATTCTATCTAATTGGATTCCTTTTCCTCTAGATGGCATAATGGGACTAATAGTTGCTATTTTTATATTATATTCAGGATTTCAATTATCTAAAGAAACATTGAATACTTTATTAGGAGAAAAACCTTCTACTGAATTAGTTACAAATATTGAATCAGAGGTATTATCTTATCCTAATATATTAGGTGTCCATGACTTACTAATTCATTCATATGGTCCTAATAAATATCTTGCTTCTATACATGCTGAAGTTCCTTCAACATTAACACTAGTTGAAGTCCATGACATAATTGATAGAGCAGAAAAAGAAATTTCAACAAAATTAAACGTGCATCTTGTAATTCATATGGATCCAATAAATTTAAACCATAAAGAAATCAGTATCACCGAAGACATAATGAGAGATATTCTTAAAGACTTTCATTGTATCACCAATATGAGTGATTTAAGGCTTGTAGGCAGCGGTGATGATAAAAATGTACTATTTAATATAACTACTGATGATACTTTATATAAAACATATAAATCCGAAACTGATCTAATCAACGACATAAATAAAGAAATCAAACTAAAAAATTTAAATTTTTCAACAGTAATAACTGTTAACAAAACCAAATAGTTTTCACCAGATTTCCTCTTATTCATATACTAATATTATAAAAAACATTGATATTATAGTATCAAATAGGAGGAAAAAATTATGTACTGTTTTTACCAATCAATTGCAGAATCAGAGGAGAAATTAAATCGTTCCTTCAATTGCGCTCTTCGTAAGATTCAATGCTTAATTAAAGAAAGTAACTTAAGCTGTTGTAAAAAGAAAGAATTACTTTGCGAAGTTAAAGAAGCTTTCTGTGATAGAAAAGCTGCCGCAAATAATTTATTTAGCACAGCTTATAGTCTAAATCAAGCACTAGAATGTGGAAATAATTCTCCTTGTCTAGTAAAACAAATAGCTGAAGCAGCTGAAAAAGAAGCAGAAGCATTTGCTTGTTTTACAAAAGAAGTGACTAGACTTATCTGCTGTCTTTTCAAAGGTTGCTCAAAGAACTTATGTAAAAAAGTATGTGAATTCATAGAACTATTAAAATCAACAGCTATGGCTGAAAGAAAGTTAGCTAGCGATTTTGCCCAATTATTATCAGCTTTAGAAAATGCCAATAATTGTGATTGCGACCGTGATTGTTGTGACTTTGACTGTGACTTTGACTGTGATTGCAATTCCCGTTGCAATTCTGATTTTGACTATAACTCATATAATAATTCTAGTAACGAATTCAACACTAGAAATACTTGGACTAACTTTACTGATAATTGTAATGAATATTCAAATGATTATGCAAACTATGATAATTACAATAGTTGTTCAAATAATTACAATAACTACGACAATTATAATAATTATAGTGACGTAGCTAGTTATAATGATAATTGCAATAACTATAATTATAATGATGTAGCTAGCTATAATGATAATTATAATAACTGCAATTCTAATAATTGCAACAATTCTTGTTGCTGTCCTTGTGATTGTGATACTAGAACTTTATCATTAGATGAAATTGTTGGTAGAAATAATTGTAATTATTAATAGCTCTACAAAAGTTATCTATAAATTAATATTTCAAAAGAATAAGAGTTCATCTCTTATTCTTTTGAAAAGTTAGAAAATTTAAAATTTAAAAAATAATGTGTTTTTTTTTAAACTAGAGTAAATAACATTATTTAAGAGATATTACGCTCAAATCCTAAACTATAGAATTTGAGTATATTTTTTCAAAATCTTATAATTATAGTAAATACAGTATATCGAGGGAGGGATTGCTAATGAGAAGAAATCCTATTTTAAATCCAAACTTTATAGGCTTTGCCCACTACGGAAAAAAACCACCTATTATCTTAGATGACGATACTATCTTTTTCCCTTGTAGTGAACATATATTACAACTTTCTGTAAACGATATAAATTACTTTCTAAAAGGAAGCAGCGTAAAAATCAGCGAAATTTGCCAAAAGTATGATTATCTACTAAAAGATTGCGAGTATGCAGAACTTTTTTATGATACACCATATCATGATGTAACTTATGAATATAATAAAGAAGATAAAAAATGGTATCTAGTAGAACAAGGGATCGGTTACGCTCGCTGACTTTTTAATATTAGCTTTTACAAAAAATAATACTACATTAAAATAAAATCTACTCTGAATTGTCTCAGTAGATTTTTTATTTTGCAATAATACTTGTATAATTTTGTGGAACAATATAATATATTGTATAATAAATTTATTTAAAATTTGTTAATAACAAAATTTTTTTTACTGAAGAGGTGATAGAATTGTTCTCAAATTTACGCAACAATGACAAAATATATAAGAATCTATACAATGGAGAATGGATTGAGTCTAGTTCCCAAAAATTAATTGAAATTTTTTCTCCTGTAGATGGTTCTTCCCTTGGTAAAGTTCAAGCTATGACAACTGAAGAAGTTGATATGGCAATAAAGAACACTAAAGAAGCCTTAAAATCATGGCAAGAAACTTCTTTAAATGAAAGAGTTGATATTATTTATAAAGCTGCTAATATTTTAGAGGAAAATTCAGAAGAAATAGCAACTTTAATGATGATGGAAATATCAAAAGATAAGAAATCATGTGTATCTGAAGTTGTTAGAACAGCAGATTTATTAAGATTTACTGCTGACACTGCAAAATCTATGCAAGGAGAAGCTTTAAGTGGAGATAGTTTCCCTGGAGGTTCAAAATCAAAAATGGCCTTTGTATCTCGTGAACCACTTGGAACTGTTCTTGCAATTGCACCATTTAATTATCCTATAAATCTTTCAGCATCAAAAATTGGACCAGCAATCGTTGCTGGAAATACAGTTATATTAAAACCCCCTACACAAGGATCCCTTTCAGCTTTATGTCTTGCAGAAGTATTTAATAAAGCTGGATTACCTGCTGGTGTATTAAATACTGTTACTGGAAGAGGTAGCGAAATTGGTGACTATTTAATAAGTCATGAAGGTATAAACTTCATAAACTTTACAGGAAGTACTGCTGTTGGACAACACATAGCTTCTTTATCAAAAATGGTACCACTTCTATTAGAGTTAGGCGGTAAAGATGCTGCTATAATCTTAGAAGATGCAAATTTAGAAGAAGCTGCAACAAATATTGTAAATGGAGCATATTCATATTCTGGACAACGTTGTACAGCTGTTAAAAGAATTCTTACCTTCGATAGTGTTGCAGACAAATTAATTCCTTTATTAAAGGAAAAAATCGAAAAACTAAAAGTTGGAAATCCAGCTGAAGATGGTGTTGTAATTACACCATTAATCGATAACAAATCTGCTGACTTCGTAGAAGGCTTAATTAAAGATGCCAAAGATTCTGGTGCAACATTAGTAACTGGTGGTACTAGAGAAAACAATACAATTTACCCAACATTATTTGATAATGTTACTACAGATATGCGTCTTGCTTGGGAAGAGCCGTTTGGCCCAGTATTACCATTAATTAGAGTATCTTCAATAGATGAAGCTATTGAAATTGCAAATAAATCTGAATATGGACTACAATCATCTGTATTCACTCAAGATATAGACAAAGCTTTCTACATAGCTAAAAAACTTGAAGTTGGAACTGTTCAAATTAATAACAAAACTGAAAGAGGACCAGATCACTATCCATTCCTTGGAGTAAAATCATCAGGCATGGGTACTCAAGGTATAAGATACTCAATCGAAGCTATGAGCAGACCAAAAGCCATCGTTTTAAATATCAAATAATATAAAAGGCTGTAGGAATACTAAAAATTAGTTTTCCTACAGCTCTTATATTTTTCAATACACATATATATAAATATATCTATTGTGTATTATGTCATCATATTTGTTTTTGTATCCTATACTGATATTACTGTTAAGTTATGTAATGCTCTTGTACTCATTACATAAGATAATTTACTTTCTTCATTTCCTTGTTCTACTACTATTACACCATCAAATTCTAAACCTTTTGATAGATATGATGGAATAATAATATATCCACCTCTGTATATCATTTCTTCTTTATCATACAACTTAAGTCCTTCACCTTCAAGAAGTGTACTTAATTCCTCTGCTTCTTCTCTATTTTTAGTTATTATAGCTACTGTCTCCATCTCAGCATCTTCCATATCCATGATAGCTTCTTTTAAAGTATCTACTAACTCTTCTTTACTTTTAACAGCTTCTACCTTAACTTTATTTCCATTTCTAACTAGTGGAACGATTTTTTCTCCTTCTAAATAGCTATTGGCATATTCCATAATCTCTTTTGTAGATCTATAACTTTTATTAAGAGAAAACTTTTCAATATCTTCACAACCTAGATATATCTCTTCAATACTTTCCATAGGAATACTACCTTCTATAGGTGTTATTCTTTGGTTACTATCTCCTACAATAGTAAGTCCTAATGCTTCTGTTATCTCTTTTACAACTATAAATTGAAGTTTAGAATAATCTTGTGCTTCATCAATTACTACATGCTTTATTTCCTTTTGAAGCTTAATACCCTCTAGCTTAATTCTTAAATATAATAATGGTGCTAAATCGTCTATTGTATAAAGATCACCGTTTTTATATGGTTCATATATTTCTTCAACTTCAATATTATCAAGCCATGTTAAAGTCTTCTTTACATTTATAACTTCCATCACAGCTTCTCTTATATCCAATGTTTTTTTGTATTCTAAATTATTTAATTGTAATTTAAGTTCATCTTCACTAAGTGACTCAATTGTTTCTTTAAACTTTCTTTCTATGTCCCATACTCTTTCGTTTCTTGCATCTCTTAATTTTGAAAATACTATTCTCTTAATCTTTTTCTTTCTTCTATAAAGTGGCATAGTCTTAAAATGATTATATAGCATATCTTTTATATCCTCTACAGACTGTACTACATTATCAAAATATTTTATTTCTCTAACTTCAGCATTTTCATCCATATTCTTAACTAAATTATCTAATTCTTCTATAAATGCTTCTGAAGTCTTTTTCTTCACCACTTCAATAAATTCTTTATCATTATCAACTATCTTCTCCATATATTTATCAAAAGTCATCAATTGATCTCTGTCAAAATTTAAAAGATTTAAAGCAAAATCTACAAAGGTCATTTGATCAATACCCGACTCTCCTAATGTAGGAAGTACTTCTCGAATATACTCCATAAAAATATAATTTGGTCCTAATATAAGCATCTTATTCTTAAGAACTTCTCTATTGTTATATAGCAAATAAGCAACTCTATGCAATGCTATTGTAGTCTTTCCTGAACCTGCTACCCCATTAACTACAACTACAGAATTTCTAGGTCTTCTTATAATTTCATCTTGCTCTCTTTGAATAGTCATAACAATATCCTTAAGCTTATCTGATGAATTTTTACTTAGAACACTTTGTAAAATTTCATCCTTTACATCAATAGCAGAATCAAACATTCCCTTTAGCTTTTCTTGTTTAATAATGAATTGTCTTTTCAAAAGAACATTTACTGATACTTCTCCATCTGGTGACATATATGATGTCTCTCCAAGAGTTCCATTATAGAATGTAGAAGCAATAGGTGCTCTCCAATCAACTATAATAGGTTCAAATTTCTCTTTATTCATTACACCAAATCGACCTATATATAACTTATCTTCTTCACTGTCTTCTTCTCTTAAATCTATTCTTCCGAAATAAGGTGCCGGTAGTAGAGTTGTTATTTCTTGAATTGTCTTATCTATAGATTTAAATGTCTCTTCCATTACATAGGACTCATGATCAAAATATTCTGCTACTCTATCTTCATCATCTTCATATGCTTCTAAAGTCTTTTTTCTATGATCTATTATCAAGTTTGAAATTTTAATTCTTTTTTCTAATTCCTTTAATCTTTCTTCCTTTAACTGTTCTATAACATATCCTAAATGACTTTCTTCTATGGCAAGTTCCACTTCTTGATTTAAATTATCCATTAACTAATCTCCTTTAATACGATACTGAAAATTGTAGTACCTTACATTATAACATATCATAATAATAAATCATTAATAAAAATTTAAATATACGTGACGTACTTCAACCTTTTTTATCTCGCTTATATTCTAAAATTTCTCCTGGCTGGCAATCTAAAACATCACAAATAGCTTCTAATGTTGAAAATCTTACAGCTTTCACTTTCCCATTTTTCAAATTAGATAAATTCACATTTGAAATTCCTACCTTTTCAGCTAACTCATTTAAAGATATTTTTCTATCTGCCATTACTCTATCTAATCTTAATATAATACTCATAACTTTCCATTCCTCAAAGTGTCTCATCTATTTCTTGTTGTAAATCACAACCATAATCTACTGCATAAGATATCCCCCAGACTACACAACTAATAAATATTAATATAAGTGTATAACTAGAGAAAAACATTTCTCCTTTCGAAAATAAAAAGAAACTTAACATTCCTCTTGTAATTGTTGGTATTAACGCAACTAATAGAATTAAAATACTAATTAATTTTATTCTTTTACTAACTAATTTAGTGAATGGTCTTGTATCTTTTCCTATACCTACAAGAATTCTATAAATAATAATACCAATTGAAAAAAGAAATATCAATTTAATTTCATTACTTACCAAATTTATAATAAGTAATTCTTTACAGTTATCATTTATACTAGCATCATAGTTTTCTAATTCACCATAATTCTTATTATTTATAATAACACTAAAACTTTTATCTATCTTTTCAATATGAATATTCTTCCTATCTGCAACTGTTACTTTTTTTATATTAATAATGTTTACCATAAACAAAATTGATACCCCTATAATCACTAAGAATAAAATCTTACTATAAATCTTACCTCCTTTTTTAATTTTATTAATTGTATTTTTCATATAACCCCTCCCTTAATATGTTAATAATATAACAACAAGCATTTTAATGTTTTTCAATTAAAATTTAATGATAAACATTAATTTTTTTACATTTATCATAATATCTTATATGCACATCTATATATATATCTTTTATACATAAAAAATACTCCCTCTCATGATAGATATTTTTATTCTCATACATATCTACATAATAGGAGTATATTAATTATTTGTAAAAATTAAATATGATATTAAAGTATTAATGATCCGCTAAAGCCCATAAGTAATATCTCTAATACACACCATACACAAAATAGTGCTATAGCTGCTTTATTTTTTATTTCCCCTAAACTTACTTTTTAATTTTAAAATTTCTTATAAAATAAAAAAACACAAAGAAATGCTACTTTTAATAACAAATCTTTGTGCCTTTAGCTATGTAGTTTTATTTTGCAAAATCATAAGATTCTAATTTCCCAATTCTATTAAAAGGATACAATGTAAATTGTGCTTTACCTTCTATATCTTCCCCTTTTATATATGGGCTAGTTTTCCACTTTCTAGAGTCTTTAGAATCATTTCTATTATCACCTAAAAAGAAATATGAATCTTCTGGTACTTCGTATTTTTGATAAACATCAGTAACATATTCTCTTTCATATACATATGAATCATCTAATAATTTACCATTAACTTTAACACTACCATCCTCAAAAATCTCTACTGTATCTCCTGGTGTTCCAATAAGTCTTTTTACAAACTTCTCATTATCTTCTTTAAAATCAAAAACAACTATATCACCTGTTTTTAAATTTTCTGGATTATATACTCTAGTAACAAGGAGCCTATCCCCTTCCATTATAGTAGCTTTCATAGAACCTGTTGGTACTGTTACTACTACAAATAAAAATTTTTTTATAACCATCGCTAAAATTATTGCTGTTAATATTGGTAAAACCCAATCAAATAATATTTTTTTCACTATTCTTCCTCCTCATGGCTGTCAATACTATCTATAAAAGCTTTAAATTCTCCATTATTCATTAAGTTTCGAAGTTCTTTATCCTTTCTTATATACTTAATAAAAGGAGTATATATCTCAATACACTTCTTCAAATCTTCAATAGCTTCTATAACACACCCTAAACTATTATAAAAACATCCTCTATTATAATATAAAAACCCCTCTTCTGGTCTTTTTAATATTCCTTTGCTTATTGTCTTTATAGCCATCTTTAAGTTATCTTCTTCTTTATATATAACTGCTAAATTCAAATATGTATAAGAATATTCATCATTCTCATCTATTGATTGCAAATATGCCTTTTTAGCTTCTTCTATTCTATTAAGTTTTTTTAATACTACCCCCTTATTAAATAAAGCCAAATAATCATATGGCTCTATTTCTAAACTTTTCTCTATCTCCTTAAGTGCTAACTGATTTTCATTTCTTTCCTCATATATAGCACCTAAATTTAAATGAGCCCAAAAATCATGCTCATTAAGCTCTATTACTTTTTTATAAGCTTCAATGGCTTCATCTTGCTTTCCTATAGCATCATATGCACCAGCCATAAAGAAATATGCTCTATTATAATTAGGATTTATTTCAATAGCTTTTTTATAAAATTCAACAGCTTTACTGAACTGTCTTCTATTATCATAAACAATAGCCATTCCATAATATCCTCTTTCTTCTAATGGATCTAAAGTTATTATCTCTTTAAATTTTTCCTTTGCCTTTTCTAACTGTCCCATCTCATCATATAGTAATGCTATATCTAAAATAAGCTCTTTATCTTTATTTCCTCCTTCGCAGCTATATGCTTTTAAATAAAAGTACATCGCTTTTGTAATATTTCTCTCTGCATAAAACTTCTTAGCAAGGATTTTGTTATTTTGTAATTGATTCATCTTCATCCTACCTAAATTTTATTCTATATTTATATTTTATACTATTTAATTAATTTGTAAACATTTCATAATACTGATGCATTTTGATATAATAATTAATAAGTAAATAAAATACATCACAAGGAGGACCTAATGTTATCATTAAATGACAAATTGATTAATTACGCAAAACTTATTGTAAATAACGGAATAAATCTTCAAGACGGTCAAACACTATATATTAATAGTACTATAGAATGTGAAGATTTTACTAGTATTGTTGTGGAAGAAGCTTATAAAATTGGTGCAAAATATGTACACGTAAATTGGATATCTAATAAATGCAAAAGAGCTAGGTACATATATTCTAAAAAAGAATATTTAGAGGAATATCCAAAATTCTTAGTTGATTGCATAAATGGTGCTGATGAAATTAATGCTGCCTATTTATCAATAACAGTACCTAACCCTGATGCTCTAAAAGGTATTGATAGTGAAAGGCTATCTATAGAAAGTAAGGCATCAAATTTAGCTTTAAAAAAGCATAGCAAATTTATTTTAAACTCCATAGCTAGCTGGTGTGTTGTAAATGTTCCATCTCCAACTTGGGCATCTAAAGTATTCCCTAACCTTCCAATAGATGAAGCATTAAATAAATTATATGATATTGTACTTTCTGCCGTAAGAGCTGACAATGACAATGCTGTAGAGGCTTGGAAAATTCACACAAACACATTGCTTAACAGAACTACAAAATTAAATAATCTAAAAATAAAAACAATGTATTACAAATCACCTACTATAGATTTATCTGTAGATTTACCTGAAGGTGCAATTTGGCAAGGTGGTTCTGAAAAAAATGCACAAGGGATCGAATTCATTGCTAATATACCAACAGAGGAGATTTTCACAACCCCTTATAGAACTGGTGTAAATGGATGGCTAAAAAACACAAAACCATTTAACTATAGAGGTTCATTAATTGAAAACTTTACTCTTCATTTTAAAGATGGAAAAGTAGTAGATTTTACTTGTGAAGATAATTATGATTTATTAAAGAGATTAATAGAAACTGATGAAGGTTCTTCTTATCTTGGAGAAATTGCATTGGTACCAAATAGTTCTCCAATCAATCAAAGTGGCGTTATTTTTAATTCTACTCTTTTTGATGAAAATGCATCTTGTCATTTTGCTTTCGGTAGTTGTTATGCTACAACAATCAAAAATGGAGAAAATATGACTGACGAAGAACTAAAAAATGCTGGTGGTAATGTTTCTTTAGTTCATGAAGATTTTATGGTAGGTTCAGAGGATCTAAATATTACAGCAGAAACTTTTGAAGGTAAAATCGTTGAAATCTTTAAAGATGGAGAATTTGTAATATAAAAATTATAGTTTAAAAGGCCCCTGTTATCAGGAGCCTTTTAATTTCCACTTTATAGGTGATTTTGTCATATACACATCTGTTGCAGTTAAGTAGTGGTACTTTTAACTTACTTATCTATGCTCTTAATGCTATTATTTTAAATTTTCTTAGCAGCTTTTGTCTGTATCTTTTTTACAATCTTGGCATTTAACGTTGCCGGCATAACTTTAGTAATATTTATTAATACTCTATTTAACCTTCCAGGTTTAATAATTGCTTGTCCCCTAAGTAATCCCTTAATAGCTTTTTTAGCAACAAACTCTGGTGATACAGCATTTACTAAATCTCCTTTACCTGCTCTCCTTGAAAAAGCTGTTTTAGTAGCGCCAGGACATAATGTTGAAATACTTATATTTGTATCTTTGTATTCTTCGCGCAGCGCTGTAGATAGCGATAATACATAAGCTTTAGTAGCATAATAAACACCAATTGTTGGTCCTGGTTGATAAGCTCCTGAAGAGGCTACATTTAATACTTTTCCCCCTCCATTTTTCATCATATTATCCAATGATAAATATAATATCTCTGTAAAAGCCGTTACATTTAAATTAATTATTTCTTTATGATTTTCTAAAGGAATATCTAAGAAATAGCCATTATATCCAGCTCCAGCATTATTAATTAAAATTTCTATATATATATTATGCTCTTTTATATATTCTCTTAAAAGATTTATATTTTCATTTTTATTTAAATCCACAGCAATAGTCTCAACAACATTACTTGAAAATCTTTTTTTAAACTCTTCTAATTTCTCTGCATTTCTTCCTGTAATCAATACTGAGTATCCTTTTTGTATAAAAATTTCGCTTATAGCAGCTCCGATACCACTAGTAGCTCCAGTAATAAGTACATATCCTTTTTTCATTATATAAGATTAGCAGTAATTAATATTAAAATTGAAACAACTAAAGAAAGTACTGCTCCTCCAAAATATTGTTTATATTTTTCATCTTTTTTTGAAAATCTATATTCTTTATATCCATATACACTAGCTATTATAGATAGAAGTATTCCCCCAATACCACATACTAAAAGTTTTCCTTTTTCTGTTTTTACAAGCATTATACTAAGTATGAATATAATCATTACAACTGAAATTAAAGCCAAAACTATATCTATGACCTTTTTAACTTTATTCTCTTTTTCTTCAAGTCTTCTTTTTTCTTCTTTTCTTAACTCTTTTTTACTTGGCTTTGAACTATTACCTTTAGACATATTCCTCACCTCAATTTAAACATTTTCATGATAATTATATTTTATTATAACAATTAAATCAAATAAAAGTCGTTATATTAAACGACTTTTATGATTATTTATTCTTCCCTTTTTCTCTTCTAGCTACTATAGGCAATATTAAACCAAGCCCAATAAGCACAAAAGGTGTTATTACATTTAAAATTAATTGAAAAACCCATTGTGAAGAAAATAATTCTACTTTAGGAAACATCCCCATTATGCATGCAAATGCAGTGAAAATAAAACACCACATTCCTATAAAATATCCTAATGAATCGTTTTTAACAAATTTATATCCTTCCTTATCTTTCTTCACTCCAACCTTTTTTAATGCTATAAAAGCAAAAAATACCCATAAATATCGCATTGGCATTACTATTGAATTTAAGTTCAATAACCAGTTAAATAATCCATTTATATCTTTTATACCTAGAGCTGGTACAATTATTAATATACTAACTAAAACTAAAGTTAATAAATAGCCTTTTATTGGCGCACCATATTTATTTACTCCCATCATTGATTTAGGTATATATTCTTCATCTGCATCGGAAAGTAATACTTTAAGTGGTGCATCTATTGAAAAAACTAATGCTGAAATTTGTGCTATAGTATTTGCACAAGCATATATAATTAAAAATAGATTTCCAAGTCCATAATATTCACCTAATTTTTTAAAAGCATTATACTGACCATTTAACATTAAATCTCCTGGAATATTATTAGCATCAAACATAAGTGCCATGGCTATAGAGCCTAATATAGCTGATATTCCTACCAATGTTGCTAGCATAATCATACCAATAGGAAATTCTCTTTCTGGATTCTTTGTATTATTAACATATGGAGATATCTTCTCTGCTCCTCCTACAGCAAATACTAACATAGATAATGTTGTTAGATACTTAAAATCGAAGGATGGTACAAAATTTTTTAAGGATATATTAGTGGTAGCTGGTTCTATATTTCTTATAATTGGTGCTGTTAAAACAAGAATTACGTATAAAATTGACATTACAAAAACGGCTGTTCCTGCCAATGTTCCAATTGTCTTAAGGGATGTTATTCCTCTTGATGCAACCCACATAAATATTAAAAATATTATAAGAGTAATTAACTGCAACATCATTGGATTCATATTACTTACTTTAGAACCATCTTGAAAGAAAACCCATCCTAGCGCTACTACTACTGCTTGCGGTTTTTGAGCTAGATATGGAATATGTACAACCCAATAAGTCCATCCAGCTAAGTATGCAATTTTAGTTCCAGACGTTTCTTTAACCCAACTGCTTACTCCACCACTAGTTGAATCAAAAGTTGATCCCATTTCACCAACCATCAACGCATATGGAACAAAATACAGTGCTAAAATCAAAATCCATGATACAATTACTTGCAATCCTTGTTGTGCAAAGTTATTTACTATATTTCCAAATCCCCATACCATAACAAAAGCTATCATGCCCAAGTTATACCATCTTAATGTTCTTTTCTCATCCATTCACTTTCCTCCTCTTTTGTATAATCACAAAAAAATGATAATATTATGATTCATAATATTATCATTTCCATAAAAATATTTATTATTTAATCTTTAAATTCTACTTTTTCTCTTGCCCCATTAATGAACTTATGTCTAATATATTACCATCAGATCCCATAACACTTGGAAGTTCTCCATTCCATTTCTTAATAAATTCTTGTTGTAATATTTTATCATCAATTGATTCAGCTTTTATTCTATTAGCCTCAGCATCCCCTTGTGCTTCTACAATCTTCTTTTCTGCTTCAGCCTTAGATATTTCTAATTCTTGTTGAGCTTTTAATGCATTTTGTTGTGCTGTTTGAGTTGCTTCAATAGCTTTGTTAAACTCATCACTAAAATCAAAGTTTGTAATATTAAACCCATCTATTACGATACCATAAGTAGCCATCTTTTCTGTTAGATCCTCTGTCATTGCTGATGCTACCTCATCTCTTTGTTGTATTAAATCTGTAGCTGTATACCTTGCTGTAACTGCCTTAACACTATTTGAGATTGCTGGCGCTAATATTGTTTCTTCATAAGTTCTTCCTACATTCCTATATAACTTTGAAGATTGCTCCTTGTCTATCCTAAAATTTACTACAACTTTCGTTGATACAGTTTGTAAATCTTTACTTGCTGAAGAACCTTCTACCTTTATTTTTTGAGTTCTATTATCCATTACTTCAATTTTTGTAACAAAAGGCATTTTCCAATGCCACCCTTCTCCTAACGTCTCTTCTTGTGCTTTTCCTAATACTACTTTTATACCTGTGTGTCCAGTAGGCACAGTTTTATGCCCATCTATTAGTAATATTACTCCTAACACGCTAACAGTAGTTATTGCAGCTGCAATAATAGTTGAATTTCTTCCTTTCACTTCCCACATCTCCCTTGATAAATTTAAAATAAACTTTTTATAATTTATTATTTATTATGTTATATAGTATACGATAACTCATAGTAATTATCAACCATTTCTTCTATTTATTTTTCGACATTGAAAAATTACACGTTTGATATAATTATTACTAAAAGATTGCATAAATAAAAAGGCTATCACTTACATTATTGTGTGATAACCTTTTTATTCTACATCCGTATATAGATAAACTTCATATTAGTACCTATTCTAACTAAGTAGTGTTTTTTGTATAATTTTGTTATGAAAATTATATCTATTTAATTTTTTTAAAATCCATCAATAAAAAAATTACTCTTCTGTTCTAGATAAGTAGTGTTTTTTGCTAATTCCTATGTAATTCATTTTTTAAGTCAAAGCTTGCCCTTCCCATTTTATATTATATTTTCATTAATAAGTTCTCTAACTGTTCTATATAAATACTGTCTTGTATTTGTATATTCTTTATCATTTTTATAATATATTCTGAACCAATTTAAATAATTAGTAATATATCTAAAAGATACTCCCCAAAATCCGCTCATCCAAGTTCTCATCTCTTTTTCATAGAAAAAAAGTTTAGAATTTGAAACTATTTTTGAGACTTCTTTAAACTTTCTTTTAGCATAAGACATAATAACATTATTTCCATAAATAGAAACCTTTTTTACCTTATTTAGAATAACAGACAAGTTCTTTTCTAATTTTGATCTTACTAATGGATACTTATCAAAAGGAATAAATTCTATATTTTCATCTTTATCTTTAGTAAAGAAAAAATAAAATCTTTCTCCTGGTTTTAATGAAAAAACCTCTTTATTGACATTTTCAATAGCTGATTCTTTCTCTTTTCTAGAATTTTGAACATAAGTCCTTACTAATATCTCTGCTTCATTTTCTAAAGCTTTTCTTTTTAAAAATTTTGAATAATAACCAAGAATTTTATGTCTCCATGAAAATGAAGTGTTTTGTGAAATATTCATCTTGCCAGAGCACTGCCTTATAGTACATCCAATCCACATATTTTCAAAATAATTCTTCCATACTGCTTCACTTTTCTTACTATAATAAAATGGTGTCCCAATAGTTTCTACAAATCTTTTTTTGCACTCCTTACAATAAAAAATTTGTGCTTTATTACTTTTCACTCTGCCATACTTTATTACTTTTGTGCTAGTACAATGAGGACAACTTCTGCTAGTAATTACTTCCGTATCTTTCATCATTTCATTTATTTTTTTTAATATTGAATAATACTTCGACTTGTCTGTTAATAAGATAATTGGACAATGCATACTATATACCTCCAGAACATATTTTTTAAATTCTGAACTATTTTCATAAAAAATATACATTGTATTATTTTCTTTTTATTCCACAGCATACCTTTTACCACTACTTATCTACAACAGATGCTAATATGAACTTTAGCAACATATCACTACCACATAAAAAATACCAAAATAAAAAAGCCTGCACTAGAATTCTATTACTCCTTAGTGCAAGCCAATTCTTTATATTTACATAACAATACCTGGTACGCTAACCTCTATTGCCTTATCTCTACTCTTAAACACCGCTTCTTCTCCAACTAAATCAATAAAGCCCATATTAGTTAGAACTTTTTTAGGTTGTTCATTAATATTTGCTAAACAAAGCTTAATATTATTTTTTTCACATCTCTTATATAATCTCTCTAAAGCATCAATAGCTGTAGCATCTACAGTAGTAGCATGTTTCATATCTAAAACTAAAACATCGTATGAAGAATTTAATCCTTTCATAACATCAATAAATCTATGAGTAACTCCAAAGAAAAATGGTCCATTGATTTCATAAACAAGAACATTTCCTTTAGATTTATCATCAACAGAATCATCTTCTTTATCATTTGATCCAAGAATTGTAGTTTTAATTTCAGTATTTTCTGCAACCCTTCTAACAAATAGTATCATCGCTAATACCATACCTACCTCTATAGCTACTACAAGATCTAAAACTACAGTAAGGGAGAAAGTTAAAAGTAAAACTATTACTTCACTTTTAGGTGCTTTTAATAGTGATGCGAAAGTCTTCCACTCACCCATATTGTAAGATACAACTATAAGTATAGCTCCTAATGTAGTCATAGGTATCATTTTAGCAAGTGGCATAAATATTACCATAATTAATAATAAAACCACAGCATGTACCATCCCCGCTATTGGACTTCTTCCACCGTTTTTTATATTGGCAGCAGTTCTTGCTATAGCACCAGTTGCTGGTATTCCTCCAAATAACCCTGATGCAATGTTTCCAAGACCTTGTCCTATTAATTCCATATTAGAATTATGATTTCCGCCTATCATTCCATCAGCAACTACTGCTGATAATAATGATTCCATTGCAGCAAGAATAGCTATAGTAAATGCTGGTTGTATAAGACCTTCTATAGTTTTTAAATCCATGTTAGGTAATGTTGGCATAGGAATTGCCCCTGATAATGTTGGAAACTTACTTCCTATAGTTTCAACATTTAACCCCATAAGTTGTACGATTAAAGTAGTCACAATAATAGCTACCAATGACCCTGGTATCTTTTTATTTATTTTAGGCCAAAAAACAATAATAATAATTGATAAAACTCCTATAATCAAAGCCATAAAATTTATACTATTTATGTTTTCAATATAACATATTATTTTAGGAATAAATTCTGCTGGCACTTTATCAATTTCTAATCCTAGAAAATCTTTTAATTGAGTTGCCAAAAGTGTAACAGCTATACCTGCTGTAAATCCTACTGTTATTGTATGAGGTACAAATTTTATAATATTTCCAAATCTGCACAATCCAAAAATCACCAAGATGACTCCAGCCATTATTGTGGCCATTATAAGTCCATCTATACCATAATCTTCTATAATTCCATAAACAATGATAACAAATGCTCCTGTAGGTCCACCTATCTGAACTCTACTTCCACCTGCAAAGGATATAATAAACCCAGCTACAACCGCTGTTATTAATCCTTTTTCTGGGGATACCCCTGAAGATATACCTAATGCCACTGAAAGTGGTAATGCAATAATTGCTACGATTATGCCTGCAACGATATCCTTAATAATTTTCTCTTTTGTAAATTCTTGCTTTTTTATCATCGTAAAAAGCTTTGGCCTCATTTTGTCCACCTCCGTATAATACTCGACGTTGTTAATTTTACTCTTTTTTAATAATTTAGTCAAAGTTTGTTCATAATTTTCATGAAAATATACATATTATTCTGTAAAATATACAATGAAAAGAGGTTATCATAAACAACATTGTCTATGATAACCTCAAAATAAACTATTACTTACACTGTTATATCTAAATTTTGTCCTACATTAGGATCTACTACTACATCTTCCATCATTTCCTGCATATTATTCATTAACTCTTCACTACTATTCATGCCCAATTTTAGCACTGAAAGTTGTACTGCTGTATTTAAAGAACTCTGACTCATAGCCATAGATAAACTTCCAATATCCATATAACATTCCCTCCTATCTCTTGAATTTACTAAATTATCGCCTGATTCTTCATTATCTTTATTTATTATCAAAATAATCACTTTCTCATTTGTAATAATCTCTAAATCGGTGTAAGATATTATTTATTCATATTTAGTTAAAGAAAGGAGATATTATATGCTTAAAAAATTTATTAGTTATTATTCAAAACACAAAAGATTATTTACACTAGACTTGTTATGCGCCTTTGCTTTAGCACTCTGTGATCTTGTATATCCTATGATTACAAGAGAAATTATTAATGATGTAATACCAAATCACAATCTACGATTATTAATTATTTTTGGCGTTTCTTTATTAACTATATATATTTTGAAATATATATTTAATTATTTTGTTCAATATTGGGGACATGTTGTTGGTGTTAAAATGCAAGCAGAAATGCGTAGAGATGTATTTACTCATCTACAAAAACTTCCTCTTGGATATTTTTCTGACAATAAGACCGGTGTTATAATGTCAAGGATTATCAATGATTTAATGGATATCTCCGAATTAGCACATCATGGACCAGAAGATTTATTTATATCTATAATAACTCTTATTGGATCATTTTTTATTTTATGTACTATCAATGTTCCACTTACAATAATAATATTTCTTCTATTACCACTATTAATTTGGTTCACCATAAAAAAGAGAAAAAAGATGTCTGATGCTTTTATGGAAACTAGAGTTCAAACCGGAGAAATAAACGCATCATTAGAAAATAGTATCTCAGGAATTCGTGTCGTAAAAGCCTTCACCAATAGTGATTATGAATTAGAAAAATTTGAAGAAAATAACACCCTTTTTGTAAAAGCTCGTAGCTTTGCATATAAAATAATGGCCGAATTTTATTCAGGAATGTACTTTCTACTAGATTTATTAAATCTTATTGCAATAATCGCCGGTGGTTATTTCGCATATAAAGGTATAATTAACTTTGGTGACTTCGCAGCTTACTTCCTTTATATATCAATGTTCCTTAATCCAATCAAAAGACTTATCGGATTCGTTGAACAATTTCAATCTGGTGCCACTGGATTTAAGAGATTTATAGAACTTATTGAAGAAGAATGTGAAAAAGATAATCCAAATGGAATAGAGCTTTCTAATGTCCAAGGAGATATCGAATTTGATAATGTATCTTTTAAATATGATGATGAAAATCATATTTTAAATAATATTTCTTTCAAAATTGAAAAAGGCTCTACTATTGCCTTAGTTGGCCCTTCTGGTGGTGGTAAAACTACCCTTTGTAATCTAATCCCAAGATTCTATACTGCTACAGAAGGTACTATCACCATAGATAATATTGACATAAACAATATCAGACTATCCTCATTAAGAAGTAATATAGGTATAGTACAACAAGATGTATTTTTATTTACTGGAACAATCAAAGAAAATATCTCTTACGGTAGTCCTAATGCATCTCTAGATGACATTATCGAAGCTGCAAAAGAAGCTAATATCCATGACTTTATTTTAGGTCTTGAAAATGGATATGATACTTACATCGGTGAAAGAGGTGTAAAACTTTCTGGAGGACAAAAGCAAAGACTTTCAATTGCAAGAGTATTCTTGAAGAATCCGCCAATTCTTATTTTAGACGAAGCTACCTCTGCATTAGATAACAATACTGAACTTATTATTCAAAAATCTCTTGAAAAATTATCTAAAGGTAGAACAACTATAATAGTAGCTCATAGACTTTCAACTATTAAAAATGCTGATAAAATTTTAGTATTAACTGATGAAGGTATAGCCGAATCAGGAACCCATCAAGAATTATTATCTCAAAATGGCATTTATGCCGATTTATATAATTCACAATTTGCAACACTTTAATATAAAAAGCTCAATTATCCATCAATAATCATTATGGATAATTGAGTTTATAAATATCAGTAAAGTATAATTCCTAATATGCTGATAAAACAATTACTAAAATAGGATGAAGTTTTTTTGTAAATAAAAATCCTGCTGCTACTACTGTTATTAAAATTGATTTAAAATCTACATAAGCCTCTTTAGCTAAAGATAGAAAAGCAGTTAATATAAGAGCTATAAGTGCTGGTCTCATCCCCATTAACATACCTTTTATCTTAGGATTATCTTTAAACGTCTTTATAGCTTTACTTGTTATAAGCACCAAGATAAATGATGTAAAAATTATTCCTATAGTTGCAACAATACTACCTAAAATTCCACCAACTCTATATCCGATAAAAGTAGCTGAATTAATTGACACCGGTCCTGGTGTCATTTGAGAAATTCCTATTATATCAGTAAATTCCGCCATAGTAATCCACTGATTCTTTTCTACAACCTCCTTTTGAATAAAAGGAAGCATAGCATAGCCTCCACCAAAACTAAAAGTGCCTATTTTTAAAAAAGATAAAAATAACTTTATGTAATTCATTACTTTTCTTCCCCTCTTCCATAATAAAGCACTCCGAATAATGCTGATACTATAATTACCCATATGGGATTAATATCAAAAAATAATAGTACTACTAATGACAATGCCATGATTATAAATGTCATTGTACCTTTACTCAATGACTTTGATAATGAAACTATTGCAACTAATACCATTATAGGTACTGCTGAATTTATTCCTTTAAAAGCAGCATTAACATATACATTATTTCTAAATTTCATAAGATACATAGCTACAATAAGCATTATTATAAATGACGGTAAAATAGCTCCTAAAAGGGTTACTATTGCCCCTGCAATTCCATATATTTTATATCCCACCATTGTTGAACAATTTACTGCTAAAGCTCCTGGAAAACTTTGAGATAAAACTATAATATCAACAAACTCCTCTTTACTAACCCATTTTTGTTTTTCTACTATCTCTTCCTCAATTAAAGGAACCATAGCATATCCCCCACCAAAAGTAAAAGCTCCTATTTTGAAAAATGACCAAAACATATTAAATAATTTTCCCATTTAAAATTTACTCCTCGCCCAGAAAACAACTTAATTATTACACTATAAATATAATTCCCAATACAATTCGTAAATATTATAAAAACAAAATGACTGACACACAATACTAAATTTAAAATAGTATGTGTTGTCAGTCTTATAAATTAGTTTACATTTCTTTCTTTTTTCTTATCTAATAGCTTCACTGTATAATATGTTCCTGCTACATATATACTCATTATTGAAACAGTATTAAAGATAGAATCTAAATTTCCTCCACTAGAACTTTCTTTAATCCTCATAGCTCCATTAGAATATCCAGGCATTCCACCTTCAGTATTACCATTAAACTCTCCATTTCCTGGTGTATTTTGTGAACCATTATCTGACCCACCATATTGAGATCCATAATCTTGTCCACCTGAATATGGTTGTTGTTCATAACCATATTCATCATTTCCACTGCCAAAATTATTATTACCTTGGGATGGTCTACCTCTTTCCATTGATTTATCACTACTATAATCTCCATAGCTAGAATTATTAGATAAATTGCTAATACTATACTGCTCATTGTTTATAATTTCATTATCATCCTCTGTTTCACTATCAGTATTGTCATCACTGTTCTCATTATTATTATTAGGTACCCCATTACTATTTTCTTCAGGATACTGAATAAACTTTTCTTCATTTGAACTTCCAGTTATCGGAGATACTATTTTAGACGCTATGTCTTCTTGAAATGATACTCTTATACCATTAAGTACTAATATGATTGCTAAAACTCTTAATATTATTTTTCTAGTTTTAAAATCTTCTTTTATTCCCCATATTCTCCTAAACATATTTAATACCCAGTTAAAATGGAAACCTATATGAATAGAAATTGATATTAAAAATATATAAGATGCAGATACATGCAAACTCTTCATGATATTACTATTACCTATATTTAAAAAACTAAAAATATATTTAGAAATACCTATTCCTGTAACAATAATTATTAGCATTGAAATAATCATAACAATATCTACAATCCACATTACCTTTGCTCTAACTTTTATTCTGTTATTAAATATTCCTTGCCCTACAACCTTTAACCACTGTTTATGATAGATTATATGAATCATCACTAACACTAAAATTGCAACCCCTAAAATTTCGTGAACTAATACTCCAGTAATACTTAATGTCATCAGTAATAAATATATTATAGTCATAGCTACATTAACAAAAATTTTCTTACATTCTTCTCTATCTCTCATTTTATTAAAATCCCCTCTCCATAATTCATTAAGGGAATAATATCATTCCAATATGGAATGTATTTGAATTTCATGTAAGTTTTTATTTATACAAATATATCCTATAATGTATAATCATATATGATATAATGAATTATAGGACTTTTAGGAGGATAAATATGAAAAAAACAACTTATATTTTTGGATATATTTTGGGTGTATTCTTAATAATGCTTAGTTTAGTTACTTTTTGTTATGGATGTTACACTTCTAATATTTTAGGAGATACTCCCATGAATAGAATAACTGTACCTGGTGAAAATCTTATTGCATTTGATCAGCCAGGGAAATATGTTATATATCAGGACTATACTTATGATGACATATATTCAGATGATGAATACTATGATGACGATAGCTACTATGATGATGATTTTACCTTCAATTTTGATGATTTATTTCCTAATGAAGACGATGATAATCCAGTTCTTTCTAATTTAAATTTTTCTTTAATTAATAAAGAAACTAATGAAAAAATTCTTATCTATAATTGTAAAGCTGATAATGATTACAATATAGATTACGAAAATGGTGAAGCAATTTTTGAATTTTATATTAAAGATCCTGGAGCATATATTTTTTCTATGACATCTAATGATGAATCTACCACTGATAAATATACAATGACAATATTAAAAAATGAAGATAATGAATCAGGTAATTTCCTTTTATTTTCTGCTGCTTCCTTAGCGCTTCTGGTATTAGGAGTATTACTTATAACTTGTATCTCGGTGAATCTATTTAATGATAAACATAATGCTAAAATATCTTCTTCTAATAACATAGATAATATTAATGATCCATATGATAGATTCTCTCATGAGCTCATTTCTTATAATGATGATGATAATACCTTTAATTAATTTTCCTGAACTAAAACAATGACTATAGTAAAAAATTATTCTACTATAGTCATTCTTTATTATTTATATACTATAAAATTATCTTTTTCCAATTTTTCAATCATCTTTTCATAAGTTTTAAATGTCTCTTCTGTAATAGGATCAGCATCTACATCATAATTTATAATTTCATCAAAATTTTTAAATGTAAATCCCATAGATTTATAATATTGATAGATGGCTTCTTCCATATCTTCTATAGTTATATCGTCAAAACTTTTATAGTAATATCCAGCATCAATATACTCTTGTAGTAACTTCTCTTTTAATTCTTCTTCTGTAATCTTGTCATCCTCATATAACTCTAAAAACATTCTTTTCGTTATTTCATCTCTTCGTTGTTTTTCTAAAGCTTCACTCATAATCTGCACCTCTATTCATGTTAAATTAACATTAATTACAGTAGCAAAAACTTTTATATATTATTTATCTGCAATATTAGAAAAGCTATGCTGTAGTTTTTATGAGTGTACTCTCAAAATATTTATTTTCTTGAATTTTTTTAATTTGAAATAACTATTGAAGATAGTGGTTCTACTTTTATAGCATCTCCTTTTACAGAATCTTTACTATCTCTTGAGTATATTACTTTCATCCCATTTATACCTTCTATTGTTACCTGTTGCTCTTTTTCGCTAAAATTATGAATAACATAAACCTTATTATTATCTTTACTTCTCTCATAGGCCATAACATTATTATTATCTATTTCAATAGCTTTATAATCACCACTATATAACGCCGGTGTAGACTTTCTTAAATCAATGATCTTTTTATAGAAATTATACATAGAATTCTTATCATTTTTTTGTTTATCTAACGGTGTTAAATCTTCATTATATTGACTACTCTCCCAAGTTGTATTAGGCTTTTTTCTTCCACTCGTCCATACAAATGGTTCTCTTATATTTTCATCAGGTTTCATACCTTTCATTCCTATTTCTTCACCATAGTATATATATGGATTTCCTGGTAATGTCATGTATACCATAGCTGCAAGTTGAGCTTTTTCTTCTGTTTCACACATTGACATAATCCTATTTTGATCATGATTTGTTGCAAAAACACCATCTATAAATTTATCATCAATTGAATCATATCGATTATAAATTTCCTCTAAAGATTTAGAAAATTCCTTACCATCTACATTAGCCTTACCAGATAATATTGTGCTAGAAAGGTCTGTAGATACATCAAAATTAAAAATAGTATCAAAAGGCTGTACATAAGCAGCTACATCTTTTTTCTCTTCATCCCAACATTCTCCTACAAGATAAACATCTTTATTTACTTCTTCACATGCAGTGGCAAATTCATTCCACCATTGCAAATTTTTGTTCAACGGATCACTTTCTTCCTCAAATTCATGTACACCATAAATATGTCTTGCTGCATCTAATCTAAATCCATCAATACCTTTTTTTAACCAAAATTTCGCTATATCTTTTATTTCTGATCTTACAGCTTCATTATTGAAATTCAAATCTGGCATCTCACTCCAAAATATCCCATAATAATAAGCTCCATTTTTATTATGCCATACATCACCTGAACCAAAATCTGATACAGCATTTGCTACATAATTATCTTTATCATCTTTAGTAACCCACCTATAATAATCTCTATACTTACTATTTGGTGAAGATGCAGATTCTTTAAACCATGGATGACTAGAACTTGTATGATTAATTACTAAATCCATAATTACTTTTATATTTAATTTATGTGCTTCTTCCAATAACTTTTGAAAATCTTCCATTGTCCCATAATCTTTTTCTATAGCCTTATAATCTATAACATCATAACCATGATATGATTCAGATTCCGTTACAGGCATAAGCCATATTCCATCTACCCCTAATTCTTTTAAATATGAAAGTTTTTCTGTCACACCGTTAAGATCACCAATTCCATCACCATCAGAATCAGCAAAAGACCTCACAAAGATTTCATAATAAACACCCTGTTTTTTATCCATATTTGTTTTGTTCCTTTTTACATCATTAAATTCCACCTTATTAAACTTAGAATTTTTAGATGAAGGAACTTTATTGTCTATATTACACCCAGATATTGTAGTAATTATCATTAAGAATATGATAACTTTATTAAACCGTTTTCTCATAAAATCAAATCCTTCCCCACTTTTATTATATAATACCATTTTCTTAATTATTTTCCAATAATTTCATAGCATTTTAATAAAATAAGACCAGGCAATAACATTACCTAGTCTTGTGGTTCGTTTTAGATGTGAGTTTATTTGTGTATAAAGTTGATATTAACATCTGTTCTAATAAAGTAGTGGCGATGGTTTTATTTTGAATATTTAACACATCTTTAAAACACCACTACTTAGCTTCAACAGATACTAATATAAAGTTTTTACATATATATTTCCATTTTGTTATTACTATAAAATGGATATTAATCCAACTTTACTTTCTCCAATATATACCTTTGCCTATTATGCAATTTCTTCAATAAATGATACACCCTCTTCATTATGCAATGCTAATATACAATCAGCATGATTTACCTTATCCAATAATCTTAAAGTCATAATTACTCCCACACTACTTTTATCTATTTTATCAGTTTTTTGTACTTCAAAATTTGATATTCTTATTCCACGTTCTCTAAGATTTTTAATAAAATTCGTAACATTAGAAATATTATTAAATTCAGCATAAATATTTATTACTTTAGAATTATTTTGAACATATAAATCCAATTTATGAAGTCCTGTCATTACTCCAAATAAAAATATACAAGATATTATTGCCCCCTCATAAAAGCCAATTCCAATGGCTAGTCCCATACAAGCGCATGCCCAAAGTCCAGCAGCTGTTGTAAGACCTTTTACCTGATTTCTTCTATCTACAATTATAGTTCCTGCTCCTAAAAAACCAATGCCACTTATAACTTGTGCACCAAGTCTTGTAGGATCTGAAGACATATCCATTACATCAATTATATATTGATTGGTAATCATAATTATAGTTGCTCCGATACAAACTAATATATGAGTTCTAAAACCTGCTGGCCTCTTTTTCTGACCTCTTTCTAGTCCTATAATACCGGCAAATAGTGTTGCCAACGTTAATCTCAATATAATAGAAATTGTATTTACTTCTCTTAGATATGCTAAAATAGTTTCCATATACCGTCACCTTTAACCTATTTTTAAAGAATTTTTTGTCAATAACAATAAACAGTTTATTGTTATATATGACTTTCTTATATATTTATTTCTATATATGACATTATTTTTCCTCCTTATTCTTCATTAAAAAATATATAAGTATGTTAAAAGCATCTACATTTGTTAACTAATAAATGTAGATGCTTTTTTTGAGAACAATTAATAATAAGGTGTCAAATTTTCCATATAAATTGCCATAATTTCTTTCATTTCTTTTGGCTCTAGTTGATCCAATTCTACTCCAATAAAATTATCAGAACTTCTAGCCACTCTTCCCTTTGCCTCTAATTCTTGTGTTTTATTATATATTCTTAATTTTACTTTATCATTTACATTAAAGTTATATCTTGTAGGAAGTATTATTCCTAATCCTTTTTCAGATAAATCATGTATATTTGCTTTTACTTCTCCATATTCATCTGTATTTAATTCTAATTTAGTATCCTCTGAAACATTTGTACGCTCAGAAGTTCTATATATAGGTCTTTGATATGCTAATCTTATACATACTATAAGAGCAATAACATTATATATACTCCATGCAATATTAATTAGATATCCTATAAAAAATATATTCCCTCTATTAACATTTATAGCACCTATAATCCATGATATGATAATTATTGCTAGAAGACATATATGTGGCAATACAACTCTAAACTGAAAATACGGCTTGTCAGTTGTAGTATTTTTAGGTGTTACATTAAAATTAACTTTTAAATTTAACAATGTTTTTATTATTGAAAAAACTAAATGTGGAGCTACTGCTGTATCATAAAATATACTATATAGTAATTTTTGATTTCTAGTAGGCATTGATTTCATTACTAATAATTGACCTATTGAATATGGAATCAACAAAGATGCCATAACAATTAAATCACAATCAATAATCGGAATTCCGAAAAATAAATAAACCATAGGACATAGTATAAACACCATTTTTGTTACGGATCCAAACCAAAATAAATATCCACTAAGATATGATATCTTCTGACTAAAATTTAAATTTTTTCTAAAGAATTTAAAAAACTCCTTCATTGCCTGCATATTTCCCCTGCACCAACGATCTCTTTGTTTCACTGTATCTACAAAAGTAGTAGGGCTTAATCCTAATGCTAATGTTTCATTTACAAAAACACTCTTATATCCGTTTCCTTGCAATAACATCCCCACCGCCATATCTTCTGTAATAGAGCAAGTAGGAAACTTACCAATCTTCATAATAGCAGCTCTACTATACACATTATTAGTTCCGACATTAATTATTGCATTAACAGCAGACTTATGCTCTTGCAAGTCTCTCATAAAAAAATCTTGCTCATTAGGTATATCTTTATTTAAATGATATTGGTACATATCAGGATTATAATAATTTTGCGGTGTTTGCACAAATCCCATAGCTCCATCACTAAAATATCCAACGGTCTTTTCTAAAAATTCTTTTTTAGGCATCATATCTGCATCTAAAACTAAAAATAAATCTCCTTTTATGAATTCTAATGCATTATTAATATTTCCAGCTTTCGCATGAAGATTATTATCCCTAGTAATATACTGAACCCCATACTTATCAGCCATTTCTCTAAACTCTTTTCTTCTACCATCATCACAAATATATATTTCATATTTATCTTTTGGATAATTTAAATTTAAACAAGCTGCAACATTTTTTTCTACTAATTTTAAAGGCTCATTATATGTACATATCAATATATCTACTGTTGGCAATTCTTTATCTCCATATACTTCTAATCCCTTAGCTTCTTGTTTTCCTTTAGCTACGCTTTTCCCATATAAGTATTGTACGCAAATAAATTGAACAATAGATACCAATTCTGCCAACAATAAAATTCCACCAAAAATGATTCCTAACACAGACGAATAAGGTAATGTTATAAATCTACCAGTGACGTAAATAATAATTGCAATGATCTCAGTGATAACTACTATTTTTGCATACTTAGAATTTGATTTAGAAGCAAAATATCCAACAATAAGTAGTAACATTGAAATAATAAAATATAATGCGCTTAATTTAATCATATTTTTCCCCCTTTATGCTTTTGTATAATCTAAATTGTAATTTTTTATATCTTATACCTAAATATATACTTTATTTATTTTTTTGTAAATACTATTTTGTCATTTTGTAAATTTTATTAAATTTTTTAATATAATTCATAGGTAATTTTATGATATTTAATAGAATTTTATTCTTTTTTGATTTTTCTTGTATTTTTGTATATTTATTCTTTATTTGATATAAAAAATCCAATATTCTAAATTGAATATTGGATTTATATCATTATTTTATTTTAAATTTAATAACTTTCTTTTCTGATACTCTCTCTACTTTTCCTTCTTCTACCAATTGTCTGATTAATGCAGATATCTTTTGGCTTGTACATTCTGATAAACCTAAATTATATTCATCTTCTCTTATTTCCTTTATTGTAATAAAATCATTTTTATTTTTTAAGGCAATAAGAATTTTATCTTTAATTTCTTCATTTTCCTCTTTTAGTTTTGTTGAATTTTTATTTTCTTTTTTCTCTGACTTTTCTTCTTTTTTTACAGTTTCTTTTTTATCTGTATTCTCTTCTTCTTTTTTTATATTGTCCTTATTGATTGATTCTTCATCATTTATCACTTTTTCATCAGCGCTATCTATATTATCGTTTTTGACCTCTATGGATTCAACATTCTCATTTTTTATATCTTTTATTTCATTAGCTTTATTTTCGTCACTATTTTCACTTTTTTTCGTTTCTTCTACTTCTTTCTTTATTTCCACTTCCGCACTTTTTTCTTCTTGATTCTCTTTTTCAATACTATTTTCTTTTGAAAAATCAATTGAATTATAATGAAGAAACTTAGTGATATGCTTAAGTATAACTTTATTATCTTCTGTTATACCAATACTATTACATTCTTTAAGCTCCTCTATATAATTTAGAAATACTTCGTCATCCATGGCTCTTATAATTTCATCTACACATTTAAGTTTTGCCAGCTCTAATTCAGTATTAAAACAATATAATATCGCAATTATTCTTGTCTTATTTAATAAATTTACCTTAACTTCTTCACTTTCTATATCTTTCTCTCTAATGTATAACTTCGTAACAGATAATCTTTCATTAAGTTTTTCTTTATATCTATGTAATGCTTTTATTTCTTTGCCTCTAAATTCTATATTATCAATTATTTCTACTTTATTTCCTCCAAAAAAGCTTTTAATAGTTTCTATTATATCCACGTTGATCCCTCTTTCCTTCAAAAACTCTTTTTTCCATAATTCATGTATTTTCTTAATTATATCATATTATTTGATATTTTGTATATTTCTTGTCGATTTATATTTTTATGTATTTAAAAATACACTTATATGTAACTTTTAGTTATAAGTTATTACTTAACTTTTAAAATATTTTTTTATACTATTTGTGTTGTGTTTTTACTCTCTCTATGTTAATATATAGTAAATAAATTAATATATTACAGGAGGTTAGTGTAATGGAAATTCCAACTGGCGCTATTATAACTGCTATATGTATTTTAGTCGTAATAGCCATAATCCTAATAACTTGGAAAAAAGCTCCGGCTGATAAAGCCATAGTAGTTACTGGTCTAAAGAAAAGAGTCATTAGCGGAGGTGGAGGTCTTGTTATCCCTTTCTTTGAACAAACTGATAGAATATCTTTAGAAAATATGAAAGTAGAAGTTAGAACCCATGAATCACTAGATAGTAATGGTGTTCCTATTGACACTGATGGCGTAGCTATCATAAAAATAATCTCTTCTTCAACTGGAATTCTTCTTGCTATGGAACAATTTAATACCGGCAAGGAAAGAGAAACTATAGAAGTTATTAAAAGTACCGTTCAAGATGTTCTTGAAGGTAAACTTCGTGAAATTGTCTCAAAAATGTCAATTGAAGAGATTTATAAAGACAGGGAAATGTTTGCTAACGAAGTTGAAAATGTTGCTAAAAACGATTTGGAAAAAATGGGACTTGAGATAAAAACTTTCACAATAAGAGATATAGACGATACTAAAGGTTACTTAACAGCATTAGGTGCTAAACAAATAGCTGAAGTTAAAAAGAATGCTGCCATTGCAGAAGCTGAAGCACAAAGAGAAGAAAAACAAAAAACAGCTGAAGCTAAGAGACTAGGAACAGAAGCAGAAATCAAAGCCGATACTGAAATAGCTAAAGCCATCAAGGAAAAAGAACTTAGGGTACAAGCTTATAAAGAAGAAGAACAAAGAGCAAAAGCAAAAGCTGATTTTTCATATGAAGTAGAACAAAATATCGTTAAAAAGCAAGTAATCGAAGCTGCAAAAAATGCAGAACTTTTTGAAGAGCAAAGACAAACAGAAATAGCAGAGCAACAAGCTAGAAAAAAGGCTATGGAACTTGATGCTACTATTAAAAAAGTAGCTGAAGCTGATAAATATAGCGAAGAGCAAAAAGCTGAGGCTGAAAGATATAAGTTAATAAAACAAGCTGAAGCCGAAGCTGAAGCAATAAAAATTAAAGGTATGGCAGAAGCTGATGCCATAAGACTTAAAGGTGAAGCTAATGCCGATGCTATGAAGGCAGAAGCAGAAGCTATGAAAGAAAAAGCAGAAGCTTACAAACTATATGGTGATGCCGCTATTATTCAAATGTTAGCCGATAAACTTCCAGAAATAGCAAGATATATAGCTGAGCCTCTTTCTAGAACTGATAAAATGGTTGTTATTGATAATGGTGGACAAGGTGGTGCTTCAAAAATCACTAAAAATGTTACTAACGTAATGGCAGAATTGCCAGATGTTATTAACTCATTAACAGGTATCAATATTGTAGACTTAATTAAAGATATGTCTAAAAAAGAAAAGATTAACAAAATGGCAATAACAAAAGACGATACACCTGAAATCAAGGAAATCAAAGAATAATTTTAATTCTGTAATAGATTGCTGCATTGCGGCAATCTATTTTTTACTATCACCACCACTACTTATCTAGAACAGATGCTAATATGCATTTTACACAACTTAAAATACCACCATTTTAATAAAAAAATCATATAAGATCTATTATTCCAATAGATTTATATGATTTTTTATTTTACAAACTAATTTGTGACAATTTCAACTTTACTACCACCGCGGCCTGCTTCTGCTGGTGTTATTACTAGTTGCATTGGCACTCTGTTTTTTATTGCCTCAACATGGCTAATTATACCTATTTTTAGTTTGTCATTATGAATCTTTTCAAGGGAACTCATTACCACATCTAATAGATTATCATCTAATGTTCCAAACCCTTCATCTAAAAAGAACAACTCTAAAGGCGCTGTGCCTTTTAATTGAATTTGTGCTGATAAAGCTAATGCTAATGCTAATGATGCTAAGAAGGTTTCTCCCCCTGAAAGAGTAGTTGCATCTCTTTCTGCTCCACCATTTTTGTAGTCTCTTATAATAAACTTTCCGTTTTCATCTACTTCAAGACCATAGTTACCATTAGTTATTTCCTTTAGCCTCTTTGATGCTTCCATCGAGATATATTTAAGCTGATGAGCTGCTACAAACTCAACAAATTTCTTTCCTTTAAATAATTTTTCTAAATCACTAAGCAATGCAAGTTTATGATCTAATTTTTCTTTCTTGCCAAGTAATCCTTCCATTTCCTTTAACTTTGTATTAATTATCTTTATTTCCTCATCAATTCTTACCTTGTCTTCACTTACTACCTTATATTGCTCTTCTAAAGAAGTTTTTGAATTCTTTATTTCTTCCCACTTTTCTTCTTCTAAAGATCTATCCCCTATTTTTTCATTAATACTTTCAATAGCTCCCTTTATTTTTAAAAGCGAATCATTATATTCTTCTATTTCTTTTTTTAGATTTTCTATTTTTACATTAGATACTTCATAACTTCTTACCTCATCAACAGAGGCAAACTTTTCTTCTCTTAGCTTTTCATTTATTGTTTCTTCTTCTGAACCTTTTCTATGTAAAAGCTGCTCTTTCTTACCTAATATAGAACTATAACTTTCATTAGCAGTAGTGTACTCCTTATCTTTAAGAAGTTTTTCATTTTCAAGATTTTTATATGTCTCTTCTATAACTTTTACTTTACCTTCTATAGTGACTAATAATTCATCTATATCTTCTACGTCTCCCACCTTGCTCTTTATAGACTCTATTTTCTCTTTACTGTTATCTTCTAAAGACTGAATATTACTTCTCTTTTCAATAAATTCTGCTCTCAAATCATCAATACTCTTCGTTATTTCATCTTTATCCTTGCTTAGTTTATCCTTATCACTTCTATATTTTTTTACTTCTCCTAAAAGTTTTTCTCTTTTTTCTTCTATAGCTTTTATTTCTTCCCATTTACTTTTGAAATCTTCAATATTTGTATCTTTAACTAATGAATTTAAAGATTTCTCTACTTCACTAAAATCTTCTTTTGTAATATTATTTTCTTTATCTAGTTCAATAAATTGTTTATTTAAGTTTTCTATTTCAACAGCAAAATTACTTATCTTTTTTTCTAAGTTTGATTTTTCCTCTTTGCTTATGTTTACTTCTTTTTCTAATTGCTCTTTTCTCTTAATATGATTTTCAATGTCATTTTTTAATTTTTCTAGATTCTCTTCCATTTCCTTGGGAGATATATTTTTAAATTCTGTTCCTAATTCTAATAACAATTTATTATTTTCATGTAGTTTTTCTTCCTCATTTGTAATATTCGCCTTAACTATAGTAATTTTCTCATTATAATCCTTTAATAAAGCTTCCTTATCCTTTATATTATCTTCAAGTTCTTTAATACCTTCTATCTTAACAACTTTTATATTTTCTTTAAAATGATCCTTAGAACCACAAACAGGACATATTTCTCCATCCTTTAATTGTTCCCTCAAATTATGAGCTAACATCTCTTTTCCCATAATATCAAGATTATCTTTCATAGACGCTAAAGCCTCTTCTTCTTTACTTATAATTTCACTATATTCATCTAAAGATCTTCTTAATGTAGAAACCTTCGCTGTTCCCTCTTCTATCTCCTTTGAAATTTTATTAAAACTACTCCATTTTTCCTTATTCTCTGAAAGTACCTTCTGCATATGCAAAAGATCATCTTGAGTCCCCGGTACAGATTTCAAAAGAGTTTCTAGAATTTCTATTTTATCTTCTAATGATTTTGTTATAACTTCTAATTCCTTAGATACATTTTCTTTTAAAGTAGTATTTTCCTCTATAGCCTGTGATATATTTTTTATTTTTAAATTATTCTTATCAATAGTTTCCTTAAATGTATCGAACCTCTCTCTTTGTATAATTCCTTTTTGAATTTTTTCCTTTAATTCATCCTCAATTTTAAAAACTACAATAGATTCATCAGCTTCTCTTTCTTTCTTTTCTAATGTTTCTAACTCCTCTGTAAGTTTATTAAAAACAACTTTCTTTTTCTTTCCTTTTTCACTTATTTCATTAAGGTTAATTTTTAATTCACTAATTCTCTTTAGTATATTATCCAAAGATTTCTTATCTTCTAAAGCATCAGATGCCTTTTGTTTTCTTATCAATAATTCTGGCTTCTTATTATCATTGTCAGCTTTAGCTATAATCCACTTTTCTTCTACCGCTTCTCTTTCTTTTGTTATTTTTTCAATAATATTCTTAGTTTCAACTAACTGTAACTGACACTGTTCTATTTCCTTCAAAGTGTTATCATATGATTTTATATAAGGTAATACTCTTAATGCCGCTTCCCCTAACTTTACAATCTCTTTAGATTTTTCTACATTATCTTTTTCATGCATAAGTAATATTTCTTTTTCCTTATACCCTGCTAAATCTAATTGCAAGTTCCATAACTCTTCATTTTCCTTATAAATAACCTCTATCTTTGATAAGTTTTCTTTTGCATCCTTCAATTTATTATTAATATCTATTAAGGCTTCTTCTTTACTTTGTAATAAATCCTTGCTTATATCTTCATAACCCTTAAGCTCTCCTAATAGAACACTATTATTTTCTTTTTCCTTTGCAATCTCCCTTGATAGCTTAAAAGCTAAATTGTCACCATATTGTTGAAGATTAAATAATCTTTCTAACATATCTCTTCTATTTTTACCTTCTAATTTTAAGAATTCACTGAACTTTCCTTGTGGCAATACTACAGTTCTTGTAAAATCCTCAATTCCCAGGCCTATTATAGATTTTATTTTTTCATCTATTAACTTTTTCTTATCAGCTAATATTTCTTCATTACCATCAGTTATATCAATAAGTTTACATTTCCCAGAATTTATAGCTCCATCTTTTTTCCTTTTAAATTCTCTGGAAACGACATACCTTCTCGTATCGGCTCCTGAAATTTGAAATGTGAATTCTACGCTAGTGCTATCACAATTTGTATTTATATAATTTGAACTTTTTCTTGAAACTTCTCCATATAAAGCTAAAGTTATCCCATCAAGAATAGTAGATTTACCACTACCAGTAGGTCCAAAGATACCAAACAATCCTCTTTTAGTCAGCTTATCAAAATCTATTGTTTGCTTTTCGATAAAACTATTTAACCCTTTAATTTCAAGTTTAATTGGTCTCATCCGCTTCATCCTCCTCCGATATTATTGATAATAGTGTACCTACTACCTCATCACTAGGTTCAACTTCCCTCTCTTTAAAATAAAAATCTCTAAATATCTCCTCAAAAGATTTCTCCTTAAAATTTTCAACATCATCCTCTTCACCATCAATAGACGATATCTTTGGCATTATCTCTAAAATATCGCTTTTGATGTCTTTCATCATCTTTATTTCATCTTCTCTAATATATCTGTCAGTAGCTATTTCTAAATAAACCCAACATTCTCTATCTTTATTCTCTTCACATTTATTAATTGCTTCCTCTACACCATTACATTTCCATACTTCTATAGGTTTATAAACTTTAAGTTCTATATCAGTAATATCACATGGTTCTCCTACCTTAGCATCGATAACAAAACATTTTTTAGTGAAATTAATTTCCTTCTTATTATAATGAATCGGTGATCCGGAATATCTAGCTCTTCTTTCTGTTCCTGGTACTATTTGTGGCTTGTGAACATGTCCTAAAGCAATATATTGTGCCTCCTTAGGAAAACAACTACCATCAACAATATAGCTGCCACCTAATTGTATACTTCTTTCAGATCCACCTTCTTCACTACCCATTGCAAAAAGATGTGTTGTTACAAGATTTATTGTATCTTTTCTATAATGTTTCTTTAATCCATCAAATAAAGAGAAAATTCTCTCACTATAAGACTTCATTTTTTCTTCTTCGTCATCCATAGTACTATATAAAACTTCATTTAATCTCTTTTCGCTTGGATAAGGTACTGTAAGTATCACTGCATTTTCTCCATTAATACTTATTTCAATAAACCCTTCTCCAGAATCAACAACTTCATTTTTTCCATATATACCAATAGGTACAACAGATTTAGGAGTTCCAACCATAACAATACCATGTTCTCTAGCTAAAGGTCCTGCTGCAACCAATCTATCTGGATTATCATGATTACCTGAAATAACTAAAGTCATTCTTTCTCCACCTAATGATAATTTTTTTAATGTGTCATAAAACATTTTTTCAGCTCTTGCCGGTGGATTACTGCTATCATAAATATCTCCAGCAATTATTACTAAATCTATATTATTATCTTTTACTATATCTATAAAATCTTCTAAAAATCTTTCTTGTTCATCCATTCTACTTTGACCTTCAAGGTTTTTTCCTAGATGCCAATCTCCTGTATGTAAGATCCTCATATATTTATCCCCCTTATAGGAAAATTTCATTACTTTAAGTATAGACTAAAATAAATTTTCTTAAAAGTTTATAATAAGCAAAAAATCTATAAAGATAGCATTTTGCTACTTTATAGACTTTAATATAATTATCAATAAAAAAGTGGAAGTAACTTTTACCCCTGTTACTTCCATCCCTTAACCCTATATATTATTCAAACTCAGTAAATGTCCCTTTTTCCCCGACTTATTTATTCCCTATACCCCTTATACCTAGCAATTTGTCGAATTGTTTATAGGAATCTACTCAATCACCTTTCCCCAAAGATGATATCTATTACTAATTTGAAGCTACTTCAAATAGATCATGACTCTTCAAACTTCTCTTTTCAGATATATAATACCATAACTTTTGTGAAAATTTTGTCGTAACTTGTCATGAGATAAATATTTTTTAAATTATTTTAAATTTCTTATTAAAAATATTTACCAGTAATTATTATGCAATTAACAACATTGATGTACTAAAGGTGCCTTAAAAGATCTGTCTAATCTTTCAATAACGTATTCATAAAGTTCTCTATTCTCTATCGGTGATTTAAATGTAAAAGTATTTATAGACCCTTTTCCAACTACCGAATACTTATGATATATATATTTCTCATCATGCCATGTTAAGTTATACGCATAATCATTGCACCATGTAATATGATTATCTCTTGGTACATATAACATATCATGCTTATAAAGACTTTCAGCACTACTTCCTTCTGTATTATTACTTCCCCATGCTATAAGCTCTACTGTATTATCTATATTACTAAAATAAATCCCATCATTATTTGTTGGCTCTTCTTGCGGAATTAACTCAGAAGGATATTCTATTGAAAACCCATATCTTCCATTAACATAAGTATTATATTTTTTATATTTTTCTATCATATCTACATCTATATTTTCATATCCCTTAACTATCTTTGTATTAAGAGATATCAACATAAATATAGATACTATAATTAAAAATTTTCTGTTATTTCTCACCATACCTTCTTACCCCTAACTCGACGTAATATAAATATAGTGTTCTCAATTTTTAATTAATTATAACCAACAATAAAAATTATTAATGCAAATATTATAATTAATCCAATAATAGATGATATGATAATTGGAATCCAGCCAACTTTTGATATTTTTGAAGATTTAATTGCTTTCTTCTTATTAGCCTGATTCTTATTCTTAGACTTATTATATATATCTTTAATTTTAGAATCATTAGGATTTAACCATAAGGTTCTTTTAGCTATAATCTCCACTAATTCATATTCTTTATCATCATATAATTTATATATTATTTCTCCTAACTTAGTAGACATATAATCTCTGCTCTTTTTATCATTAGATATATTTCTCTCAATCATATCCATAGTATTCTTTATTTCATCTTTATTTTTATCTGTCACGTATATTCTTACAAGTTCTATGTAATATGGTAATATATCAAATTGGCTACTTTTATTTCTTATTATAGATTTCTTAAGAAAAGATGATGCCCTATTATACATTTTATTATCTTTATAAAATCCTATTATCTCAAATACCCTATTATCATTTAGAGGATCAATTTCATAAGCTTTAAGAAAATGTTCTTCTGCCTTATCATATTGAGATGTATTTTTATAGGCTTCTCCTAAATTCTCTTGAAATTCTGCGTTCTTCGGTTCTAATTGTACAAGCTCTTGAAATTGTAATAGAGCCTTTTCATACTGTCCATCGTAAAGAAATGCTACCCCTAAATAATTTTTAGCAGATATTAATTTAGGTTCTATAGCTAATATCTTACTAAATTCGTTAATAGCTTTTTTAAAATTTTGATTTTCTAAAGCTTTCATTCCAGCTTCATTATATCTTTTTATCTCCTTACCATGTTTTAAAAACGCATCATATTCTTTCCTAGCAACTGGATTAGTCAATGTTTCATAAGCTTTTCTTATCTCCTTAAACTCTTCGGGAGCTTTTTCCGGTGGATAATTTCTTACCATATTAACATATGCTTTTTTTATTTCCATATCTCCTGCTTCAGGGCTGACTTTAAGAATGCCATATAAATCTCTCATATTTTTCTCCTCTCTTGTAGAATTAATTATTTAATATTTCTGAAACTCTGCTATTCACAAAAATACTATTTGGTGCCTCATTTATTAGTTTAGCAAACATTTCTTTACTCTCATCAATTTTCCCTTCATTATAAAGCATTAATCCACAGTTATATAATGAATCGTCATAATAATTTTTATTTGGGAACTTATCTATATAATTTTTATACCAATTATATGCACCTTCGTAATCTCCTGTTTTTTCTAGAGAAACAGCTAAATAATACGTACCCTCTGCAACATATATTTCTTCTTTTCCCTTACTGCATAAATAATTTAACTTCTCAATAGCCTCACTATAATTTTCTTCTTTAAATTTATCTATAGCTATATTAAATACCTCTGCCTCATTATCAATAGTTTCTGTAGATTCAACATTTTCTTTTTTCTCACTACTAATATTACTTATATCAAGAGCAAGTTTATCATATGCTGACTTACTTTCTTCCAATTGTTTTTCAAGTACAGCAGTTCTATTTTTATAAGAATCTAATTGATTTATTGTAGTATTATAGCTTCTATAATTTTTACCAGCTATTAAAGTCATAGCTATAATAGCTAGTCCCATAGTTGCATATAACATAATACTTTTTTTATTAAAAATAGCATTTTGTTTTTTATTATTCTTAAACTTTAAAAGATACGATAAGTATTTATTATTTCCTATATCCTTATTTATTCCTTCTTCTATATATCTTTTTGCACAAGAATAGTCATTAATATTATAATAAGATAATCCAAGTATTATATATGGTTCAATCCATTCTTCATTTTTTTTATTAATATCTTTTATTATTTTTATAGACTCTTCATAGTTTCCCTTATTATAATTGCTTATGCCTTTATTATATATTTCTAATATTTCTTTAAATTCTTTTCCTTCTAATATATCTAGATAATGCTGAGCTCTATTATTGTCTGGCCTATACTCTAAACTTTTATGCCAATAAAAGCATGCCCCTGCAAAATCACAAAGTTTATACTTACACAATCCCATAAGATTAAGAGTATCAACATCTCTACAATAATATTTAAGAGCTTTTTCTAGATTTTTAATAGCAGTTGAAATCTTATTATCCTGAACAAGTTTCAATGAGTCATTATAATATTTATTTGAAAGTTCTATTAAACTACTCATACATCTCTCCTAAAAACTAAGTTTATTACTCTATACAATATTAAAAAGTAAATCTGTCAATTCATTATCATATTTTTGTATCAATGATTCATTATCTGATATAATAGCTCTTTTAATATTATCTAAAATCACTTTTACTTTTAGCTTTAATTCGCCATTTAGTGAATCTAACTTCTTTTCACCAAGTTCTATGACATCTCTACCTTTATAAGCTAGTCTACATGTTGACCATTTTTCTAATTCTTCTTCAGATAACTGCTCTTCTCTAACTAATTTTGTTGTATCAATAATTCCTTCTATGCACTTGCCATTACTTAATACTTTCGCAGTTATCTTTAATATTCCATTAAGATCATAAGTAAATGATACTTCTATCTCTTCTTCTCCTGCTGGTCTTGGCGGTATTCCATCTAAAACAAATTCACCGATACTTATATTTTCATCAGCCTTCTTTTCATCACCTTGATAAACATCTATAGTCATTCGTGTCTGATTTTTTTCTACAGTAAAATAATTTTTCTTAACAGTACATGGAATCTTACTATCTCTCATAATTATTGGATCATATATTCCTTCTAGTACTCTATCTTCACCATTTATAACAATACTTGTACCAAGTGTATATCTACAAGCATCAGTTATAACAACACTTTTCTTAGAACTTATTTCATCATTTTTTATTCCTGCCTGAATAGCTGCACCTAAAGCTATCGCTTCATCTGGATTTACTTCATCTCTTATTTTGTCTCCAAATTTTGATACAAGTAATTTTCTAACACAAGGAATTTTACTTGACCCTCCTACAGCTATAACCGTACTTATATCTTCTGGTTTAAAACCTGCAGCATGCATAGCATCATCAATTTCTCTCTCTGTGCTTTTTACCAAGTCACAAATAAGCTTTTCAAACATTTCTCTAGTAAGTCTCATTTTAATCGCTAAAGGCTTATTATCTTTATCTACTGTTATAAATGGAACTTCTATATTTGTATTCTTCATTGTTGTCAGTTCTATCTTAGCCTTCTCAGCTGCATCCTTTACTCTTGCCATAGCTTTTTTATTTTCTCTTAAATTTATCCCATGACGATCTTTAAATTTTTTAACTACATATTCGATGATTCTATCATCAAAATCTTTTCCACCTAATTTATTATTTCCTCTACTTGCTTTTATATCTAATATTCCATCAAATAATTCTAAAACAGTAACATCAAAAGTTCCGCCACCTAAATCATAGACTAATACATTTTCTTCGGTATTTAGATTATTAATACCATAAGCTAATGCCGCCGCTGTAGGTTCATTTATTATTCTTTCAATTTTTAATCCTGCTTTTCTTCCTGCAGACTTAGTAGCTTGACGTTGAAGATCTGTAAAGTTTGATGGTACAGTGATTACTGCCTCTGTTACTTCTTCTCCTAAATAATCTTCAGCTGATTTTTTTAAGTCTTTCAAAATCATAGCTGATATCTCTTGTGGTAATAAATTCTTTCCACCTAAAGAAACTCTTTGATTTGTTCCCATAAGTCTTTTAACTTCCATTACTGTTCTATCTGGTTTTAATATAGCTTGGCCTTTCGCCTTTTCTCCGACGATTAACTCATTATCATCTGTAAGTCCAACTACAGATGGAGTAATTCTAGAACCAAATCTATTCACTATTATCTCTGGCTTACCATTCTTTATATAAGCAATTTCAGAGGTTGTTGTCCCTAAATCTATTCCTATTACTCTCCCCATTTTCTACTCCTTATAACTAAAATCATCTATTTTACAGCAATTACTGATGCTGCTCTCTTTACTTTTCCGTCCATTAAATACCCTTTTTTAATAACATCTACAATTTCATATTTAGTCTTTGTATCATCTTCTACTGCGTCAACACATTGATGAAGATCCTGGTTATATATTTCACCAACAGTAGGAATTTCCTCTATACCTACTTCTCTTAACTCTTTTCTTATTAGCTTTTTCATAGTCTTAATATTATTCATAAGCGCTTCATCTTTTGCAGTATTAGCAAAATTATCTATATAGTCAATTTGATCTAAAATTTTAATTACCTTTTTAACTAACTTATCTTCTCTTTCAGCGTAGCCTCTAATAGTAGATTCTAATTCTCTAATTTTCTTATTTTTTTCATCTAATTCTGTTTTTATTGTATCCATAATTAGAGTATTCTTCTTATTAGCTTTTTCAATATTTTTCATTTTTTCTTCCATATCAACAAAAGGTCCATATAAATCATCTAATTTTTTATCTTCCATAGTCAATTTCTTTATTGGAAATAATTCTAACTCTTCTCCTATATGAATATTGATATCATCTTTTTCATTAGTAGCCATAGCATCCACTCCCAACTTTTTTTGTATGTATATGTAAATACACCTGTTTTATCTATATTACAACAAATTATAGCATATTTATTTATATTTTTCCAGTATTTATATAAAATTGTAATAGATTTTTATAGAAAAATGTAGAAAAAAATAAAAACAACAGCTAATTAACGCTGTTGTTTTTATTTTAAATATCAATTAAATTAAATTTATTAACAAATTTCAAAAAGAAGGTCTGTCAGTTCTTCATCGTATTTATCAACTAAAAATTCATCATCATCGATAATTGCTCTCTTTAATGATTCTATTACTTTAACTACTTTTATTTTATTATCACTATCTAAATGATGAATCTTTTTTTCTGCCATTTCTATTATAGTTTTAGACTTACTACTAAGCCTTGAAGAACTCCACTTTCCTAGATCTTCACTATATTCTATAGGCTTAGCATTAACTCCCATTGTATCAATAATACCCACTATAGATTCTCCACTGCTTATAATTTCTGCAGTGACTTCTAAAATTCCATCAATATTATATGTAAATGCTACTTCTACTTCTTCTTCTCCAGCTGGAGCTTCTGGAATACCTTCTATCTTAAATTCTCCAATTTTAGTATTCTCACTTTTTAAATTTCCATCACCTTGATATACTTCAATTACCATAGACTTTTGATTATCAATAGAAGTATTATATATTTTATTTTCTGTACAAGGTAACTTACTATCTTTCATTATAATATGATCAACTGTCTCTTTTCCTACACTTGTACCTAACGTATACATACATATATCCATAATCTTTACTGAACTTAAATTTGGATCGTTTTTATGTATGGCACCTTGGATAGCTGCCCCCATAGCTACCGCTTCATCGACATTTATACCGCCTTTTAACTTATTTCCAAACTTATTTTTTAGTAATTCTCTTACACAAGGTATTCTTGTAGATCCACCTACTGCTATAACTGTATCAATATCTTCTTCACTATATCCTGCAACTTCAAGAGCTTTATCTACTTCTGCTTCTGTAACATCTATTAAATCTTTTATCAATTCTTCAAACTCTTCACGAGATATTTTTAAATTAATTTCCAGTGGATTATTTTTATCATCTGTTGCTATAAATGGTATTTCTATTTCTGTAAAACTCATATCAGACAAATCCATTTTCGCTCGTTCAGCTTCTTCTTTTATTCTAGCCATAGCTATACGATTTTTACTTAAATCAATACCATTATCGTCATGGAATCTTTTTAAAATATAATTTACAAGTCTTTCATCAAAATCCTTGCCACCTAATTTATTATTTCCTCTACTTGTCTTAATATCTAAATTTCCATTTAATAAATTAAGTATAGTTATATCAAAAGTCCCTCCGCCTAAGTCATATACTATAATTTTTTCTTCTTTATCTAGATTATCAACACTATATGCAATAGCAGCAGCTGTCGGTTCATTGATAATCCTTTCTATTTTTAGCCCCGCTAATTCTCCTGCAATCTTTGTAGCTTGACGTTGTAAATCATTAAAGTTTGCAGGTACTGTTATAACAGCCTCTTTTACATCTTCTCCGATGTAATTTTCAGCATATCTCTTTAGTTCTTTCAAAATCATCGCTGATATTTCTTCTGGTGTTACTACACTGTCTCCTAGGGTAACCATTTTATCAGTACCCATAATCCTTTTTACTTCCATTACGGTTCTATCCGGCTTCAAGGCTGCCTGACCTTTAGCTGTATTACCGATTATAATTTCATTTTCATCAGTTAGTCCTACTACTGATGGAGTTATTCTGCCTCCTAACTCATTAATTATTACTTCTGGTTTTCCATCTTTAACATAAGCGATTTCAGAGGTAGTAGTTCCTAAATCAATCCCTATTATTGTACCCATTAAATTTCCCCCTAATTTAATCCTTTATATAATACATTTTAATAGTTTTATTTTTTAGTACAATAACTTCGACAATAATAGATTAAATCAAAATTTTCTTACATCATTTTTCTATCTTTTTTTGAATTCTATACTATTTTTCTACCTATAATTTATAAAATAATAAAAATATTAATATTGAAAAAAAGCACTTTTACTAGGTTATAATAATATGCAAAATCATTTGGCAGTATTTTTTTTGTCTTTTCAACAATTGATAAAAAAATAGAGTTATTTTCACAATAAAATTCAATTTCTATCATGAAAACAACTCTTATACATACACTTCTTATTAATCTATAATATTAGTCTCTATCTATAAACGTTACTCCCTTTATACCATTATACCTATATATTAATGTATAGATTGAAGTGTATTATAAATAAAATACAATTCGGTGACTATCATTATATAACTTGTCCTTTAATTATAATTGAATTGTCACTTAACTTCTTTAAAATGATATCATATACAATCTAAAAAGTTTGTCGTTTGTTGTCTTTTTACCATTAATATTTTATTTTTTTTTATTCAATTCTTTTTATTTTATGAAATTATATATTTTTTTCTTATAATTCCTTATTATTACATAAGTATAATTTATATATTTCTCTCACTTCTAAATAGAAAAACTGCTGTAAAACTAATCAGTCTTACAGCAGTTAATAAATGTACTTTAAATTTGCGAAAAAGAGTTTGTTCTATTATATATATCGATAGAACCTAACTATTTTTTATAGCTAATTATATACTTCTTGTATATTTCTTTAGCCAAATGTTTTCTTCTTCTGTCATGTATGGAGAAAGTTTTTCATATACCATAGCATGATAATCATTTAACATTTTTATTTCTCTTTTTGACATTAGCGTCGGATCAATAGCATCCAAATCTATTGGTGCATATGTTATAGTTTCGAAATCCATGAATTGACCATATTCATTCTTTTCTGCTTTTCTACATACTAACTCATTTTCAATACGTATACCATGGCTACCTTCTATATATACTCCTGGTTCATCAGTAGTTACCATACCTTCTTCTAAAATGCAACTGTCATTACGTTCTGGTACTACTTTCCATCTAAATCCATTAGGAGCTTCATGTACATTTAGTAAAAATCCTACTCCATGACCTGTGCCACATTTATAGTCTATTCCTAACTCCCAAAGTGGACCTCTTGCAAGTATATCTAAATTCATACCTCTACAACCATAAAGGAATTTTGCATTTGCAAGATTAAGCATACTACGAGTTACTGTTGTAAAATGTAACTTTTCTTCATCACTTATTGGTCCTAATGCCATGGTACGTGTAATATCTGTAGTTCCTTCAAAGTATTGTCCTCCTGAATCAACAAGGAAAAGACCTTCTTCTTTTAACTCCGCTGCTGTCTCTTCTGTAGCTGAATAATGCATCATTGCTGCATTAGCCTTATATCCAGCAATGGTTGGAAAACTTAATTCTATAAATCCATCCTGAGCTCTCCTACAATTTTCAAGATAATCACTAGCAGATATCTCAGTTATTTTTATCTTTCCAATGTTAGTTTTTAACCAATACATAAATTTAGTAAAAGCTACGCCATCTTTTATATGTGATTTTCTTAAATTTTCAATTTCCACTGAATTTTTTATAGCTTTAGCAAAGGTAGTTGGATTCATCTCATCAACAATGGTAATCCCTTTTGGTAAAGTTTCAGTTAACGTATAATTTACCTTATTAGTATCTAATAATACCGTTGCATCAGAACTTATATTTTTAACATCTTCATATATATCATTGTAATCTTTAATTGTAACTTTAGCTGAAGCTAAATACTTAACAATTTCATCATTAAGTACAGCTTTATCTACATATAGTGTAGCATCTTCTTTAGTAATTATTGCATAAGATAACACCACCGGATTGCACTCTATATCATTTCCACGAATATTGAAAAGCCATGCAATATCATCTAAGGAAGTTAGTATATGTATATCAGCATTCTTTGCTTCCATAACTTTACGTAAATCTTTTAACTTATCTATAGCTTCTTTACCTGAATATTTAACAGGAAGTAAAAATGCCGGTTTCTTTGAAATTTCAGGACGATCATTCCATATTAAATCTACTAAGTCTTCCTGATGTTTTATATTAATATTTTTTCCTTCAAGAGCTTCTTTAATATCTACAACAGATTTAGTATTCATTACACGACCATCAAAACCAATGCAACCATTTTCTTTAACGTTATCTGCTAAGAATTCTTTAACTGTTGGAACTCCTTCCTCACCCATTGGGAATAGCTTAAAACAACTTCCTTTTATCTCATTAGCTGCTTGAATAAAGTATCTTCCATCAGTCCAAAGGCCTGCAATATCTTTTGTAATTACAACAATACCTGCTGAACCTGTGAATCCAGAAATAAATTTTCTTGCCCTAAAATAATCTCCAACATATTCTGATTCATGAAAGTCTGATGTTGGAATTATATATGCATCTATTCCTCTTTCATTCATTAAAGAACGTAAAAATTCAACATTTTTATTTATCATCTGTTCTCCCCTCCTAGAATAAAATTCTTTCAAGATTATTATATCATTAATGAAATATATGTGATGTAATTCGAAATAAATAATTATTTTTCATATCCATTTATATGTACATCAAGTTTACCTGTTGCAGGATCAATAATAAGCCCATGAATAGCAACACCTTCTGGCATTAATGGATGATTTTTTATCATATTCACACTATCTTCAATAGATTTTTCTACTGAATCAAATCCATGAAGCCATCCTTTAACATCAATTCCCCCGTTAGCAAGAGTATTTAGAGTCTCTTCTGAAATTCCTCTATCCTTTACCTTTTGTAATAGTCCTTCAGTATTTAAATTACACATCCCACATCCACTATGACCAACAACAAAAACTTCATCTGCATTAAACTCATACACAGCAACAATTATACTTCTCATAATACTTCCAAAAGGATGCATTATAGCAGCTCCTGCATTCTTTATTAATTTTGCATCACCATTTTTTATATTTAACGCTCTTGGAAGTAAATCTGTAAGTCTAGTATCCATGCAAGATAAAATTACCATCTTTTTCTTAGGATTTTTAGATGTTTCATATTTCTCATATTCTTTATTTTCTACAAAATTTTTATTAAATTCTAAAATTTCCTCTAATTTACTCATATTTTTAGCCCCCAATTACCTTTTTTTAGTTATATTGATTATAACAAAAGGAAATAACTGATATATAGTTATTTCCTTAAACTTATTAAAATATTAACATTTATGCTGCTTCCATTGCATTTAATATAACTAACTTTAGCAATTCTACATCACCTTTATCAGTTATATTTTTTATTTTTAACCTATTATTTAATTTTTCTTTTCCATAATTCTTGTAAAGCTTCCCTATTGCATTATTAAGGAAAGCTGTAGTAATAAGTTTCAATCCAGAAAAATCTAACAAAATTTCTGCTTCACTTTTATCAAGGCTAGTGGCTATTTCATCAAAAATTAAATCGCCTTGTTCATTCTCTGAAGCAACTTTAGAACCAATAATATCTTTAATTACTAAATTCATGGCGTTCCCTCCCTTTAATAATACACTCATTTCTAATGTCTATAAGAATATTATATACCAAATATATATGCATTTGACCCACACTGATTTCAAAATATTTTTTATCGTCTATAGTTATATCTGAAAAATCATAATCTAGCTTTTCTCCAAGTAAATAATAATCACGATAATTTTGATCTTCATCTAATACCTTTATGGAGTCACACAATTCTTTTACCTGATCTATAGTTATAATCTTTATATGATTTTGACTTATAGGATTAGAAATTTTAAACTTGCTATATAACTCACTATCATAAACATGATTTCTACAAAAGTTTGTAAATATTGCTACGTTATCTTTATATGCACTTTTATGTAACCTGTCATTATCTTTATTTTTCAATTTAGTAGAACAATAAATTATACCATTAAAGTTATTTTCTTTTGCTATTTGAGCTAACATTTGTGGTAATACATATTCTTCACAAAATGAGAACTTTCTATGCTCCTGACGTTTTTCAAAAGTACAAATTGATGATAGTATAAACTTAAAAAACTTCTCTTTGATATTATTATATCCCAACGGAAAACTATCGTCACCATTAACAAGAATATTTTCTAGTGGATCTTCTTGAAAATATTCGTAGAAGCTATTTCTTAAATCTAATACATTAAATCCTACCTTCATTTTATATGCACACAATTTTATATTTCTATAGTCATAATAATTATTATCTAACTCAGCTAATATATCTAATACTGAAAATCCTAGATATAATAATGGCTGTCCTGTTAAACTATATCTTTGATTTCCAATTAAATACCTTTTATTAAAAGGTATATGAAACATGTCAAAAGGAGTTAATATAGATTCACATTGTCTTCCTCTAAATAATATATTATTACTTAAATCATATTTAAACTGCTTATAATTTATACTATCTAATATTTCTTCAAAATTTTTTAAAGCTTCTTTACCTTTAGAATCAATCCACATTATATATACTGATAAAACCTTATTAAAAAATTCTTCAATTTCTCCTATTGGAATATCATTTATAAACTCTATTACCTTACTAGTTTTTTTATTTATACTTTTTATATCATTATCCTTTCTTCTCATTAATATCATTTCTGAAATAAATGAATCTCTGTATTTTTCTATAGCTTCTTCATAAGTTTCACTTTGAACTTGTGCCAAATTTCTTAAACCTTCCTGATAGCTATCATGAAGAAAGTCAATAATATTCACCGCTACTATTTCACCACCTATATTACCTACAAGTTACTATTTTTATTACTGTCCTATTAACAAATTTTTAATCAAAATATTTTATTATATTAATATTATACCACTTTTTACCACATATAAAGTAAACTTATTTCATAATTCACCACTACTTATCTAGAACAGGTGCTAATATGATAAAAATACATAAAATAAAGAGGCTATTACACAATATTTAGTTAAATTATTGTATAATAGCCTTTTAATCTATTATCATTAAAATTTTTTAAGCTTAGACTCACATTTTAATAATTTATCTTCATAACCATAGATTTTTTTATCAAGATATGCTAATGTATTTTGCATTTCTTCAATTTTATCAGCAAGTTGTTTCCTTTGTTCTATTAACAATTCCTTTCTTAGGTGAATTGTTTCCTCGCCCTTTTGAAACAAAGCAACATACTCAATAAGTACTTCAATAGAAAGTCCTGCACTTCTCATACATTTAATAAAACTTATCCAATTACAATCTTCTTCAGTATAATCACGATTTCCACTTTTATTCCGATTAACCTTTGGAAGTAAACCAATTCTCTCATAATACCGCAATGTATCTGCTGTTAATCCAAATTTTTCACTGACCTCTGTAATAGTCAAGCTACTCATCTCCCTTCATAAAAGTATTGTTTTCTTTTACTATATATACTGTAGCACTTGGAGTTAACTCTAAGTCAAGAAAAAATATGTCACGTAGATCTTATTTTTAAAATAAAATTCCACGTGACATATTTTACAGATTAATTTTTGAACATTTACTGCAAAATTTATTTTTACATTGCTTTAGACAACTAATCTTTGTAGACTTACATGTTGGACAGGTATATTCTCCATCTTTTATTTGCTGTAAGTTTTCAAAACTCTCATTCCACTTATGATTGCAAAAGTTACATTTAACATTACATATATTTTTTGTATAGTTGCCTCCTTGTATATGAATTGCTTTCCCATTAATTATACTATCGGCAATCTTCTCTCTTGCTGATAATAAAATTCTTTGAAATGTTGGTCTTGAAACCTCCATTTTTTCAGCACATTGATATTGTTCAAATCCTTCTAGATCTTTTAATCTAATTGCTTCTAACTCTTCTAGTAATAAAATATTTTCTTCTAGTTTTTCTATACCTTTTTCTGATGGAATAAAATGAGAAACCACCGGCTCACACTCTATCCTCCTCAGCTTCGTTGGTCTTACCATATTAAGTACACCTCATCAATTAACAACTATGATTACCACAACCATGCTCGCCACATACATGACCATCATTTTTATGTTCTTCATCATGATGGCTACAACTTACATCCGGATTAAAATCAAGTTTTTCAGATAACAACGCTTTAACTGCTTTATCAGCATTTCCCTTTACTCCGCCATATAACTTAATTCCTGATTCCTCAAGAGCTGCCTTTGCACCTCCTCCAATACCGCCACAAATTAATGTGCTAACATCATTCTTAGCTAAAAATGTAACTAACTCTCCATGACCACTTCCATTAGTATTTACAACTTCTTCATCTAAAATTTTATTATCTATTACATTATAAATTTTAAATTGATTAGAATGACCAAAATGTTGAAAAATTTCTCCATCATTATATGTTACCGCAATTTTCATTTATATTTCCCCTTTCGTCTATTATAATATAAATTATAAATCATTTTGAGCATATGTCAATAACCATATAATTACACTGTCTTTTCACTTAATTTTTCCCATAAAAAAAGAACTGAAGCATAATGTTAAATGATTTGTTATGCACCAGTCCCCCATTATTAATATTACAACATACTTACTTTTTTCTTATTTATATTTTTCATAAAAAATACTGCAAAGATAAGTGATAAAACTTCAGCTAGTGGAATTGTAGTCCAAATTAACCATGTATAATCACTACATTGCCTTGCTACAATAGAAAATCCCCATGCAACAGGTAGTACAAAAATAATTTGTCTTAAAACAGAAATAACTAGCGATGGGACACCACTATCCAAGGCTTGAAATATTCCTTGAAATGCAATATTAGCACCAGCAAATACAAAGCTAACAGATATAATACGAATGGCATCAATACATAAACTTTGTGTTTCCCCTGATAAACCAAAAACTTTAGAAAACGGAATTGCAAATATCTCTAATACTAAAGTACCAACAATCATAATGATAAAGGTATACATCATACCATATTTTATTCCATCTTTAACACGTGTCCTACTTTGCATACCATAATTAAAAGATATAATTGGTGTGATAGCATCTCTAAGTCCAAATGCAGCAAACAGTACAAATTGTTGAATTTTATAATATAAACCATATGCCGTAACTGTATTTTCACTTATAGTACCAAATATAATATTAAGTCCATATGTCATAACTGATGTAAGCACTTGTGCAATAATTGCAGGTAACCCAATAGCATATATTTCTTTTATAATTCCAGTTGAAGGTTTCATATAATGTAAGCCATTTTTGATTTCCTTATTATATTTTATATGAAATGTAAGTGCTACAACTAAAGATACAACTTGTCCTATTACAGTAGCATAAGCTGCTCCTTTTACACCGAACTTAGGTATTCCTAATAACCCATAGATTAATATTGGATCTAATATAATATTAGTAATTGCCCCAGCTATCTGTGCTATAGTTGAAAATATAGATTTTCCAGTAGATTGCAATAGCTTTTCAAAGATTGAAAAGAATACAATACCAAATGATGCTACGCAACATATTCTTAAATATTCTACTGCCATTTCTGAAATCAATACATTAGATGTTTGAGTAGAAATATAAGCTTTTACCCCTAAAAATCCAAATAGTAGAAACACAATATAAATTACTACAGCAAGAAAAATAGCATTACCAGCTACTTTGCTTGCTTTTTCTCTATTATTTTGTCCCAAACTTTTTGCAAGAAGAGCATTGGCTCCAACACCTGTACCTATTCCGATAGCTACTATCACCATCTGTATTGGAAAAGCTAGTGTTAATGCATTTATAGCTGCTTCTCCATTGACATCCATATTAGAAACAAATGCGCTATCTACAATATTATAAGCTGCTTGTAGCATCATAGATAAAATCATCGGAATACCCATTGACAACATTAGCTTATTTATAGGCATTATTCCTATTTTATTTCTTGTTTGTTTTTCTTCCATGTTTCGTCCTCCTTTGTTGTCTAAAAAGTTACTTGCATAAAAAAAAGGCGTAAATCCATATCTGGATTTACGCCTTTGGCTACTCGATATAATAATTTTATCAAAAATTTTTTCTTAGTGTCAATAATAAATTCAATCTTTACATGTCTTTTAAAAATAATCTACAATAAAATTCACCACTACTTGTCTATCTATATGATTTTTCATAAATTTTTCCTTTACTATATATACTGTAGCACTTAGAGTTAACTCTAAGTCAAGAAAAAAATATATCACGTAAATCTACGTGATATATTTTTATAATCTTACTTTTTATCAAAATAATTTATTAATGGAGTAATATATTTCTTATCAGATATATCAAAAGAAGATACTGCCTCTTGTTCTGATTTATTTTCTTTTTTAGCCACAGACTTTCTTATTTTCTTCAACATAAAACGAACTATGAAATTCAGCTTTTCAAATCTAATGCCACCTGGCATATAGAAAAATGATTTTTCTTCAATATTATTTTGTTTTAAAATTTGGTTTTTCAATTCTTCACTATACAATGAAGATCCCACAGCAAACACAACTAATTTTTTAGGCTTTAACTGTTTTATTTTATCTAGTCCACTTATATTACTTGCCATAATCCAACCACCAAAAATCACATATTCATAGTCTGATATATTGATTGTTGATACCTTATTAATATCTATAGCTTTAATACCCATTTCTTCTGCAATCCACTCTGCATATTGTTTTGTGAACCCCGTTGAACTCTTATAAATTACAATTGATTTCATTTCCTATTATCCTCCCTCAATTAATTAAAAAACTATACTTAAAATGCATATCTAATCCAGCTAAATACTACTTCATTTTCTTTAACTGATTATCTAGCTGTAATATTGTCTTTATTGTAATATCTAGATCATTTTTATCGACATTCTGAAATAACTGATTTATAAACTCTGCACTGGCTTTCTCATACTTCTTATTAAATTTATCTGTTTTGTTTGTAAGGATAATACGTTGCTTCCTTTTGTCCTTTTCATCTGGCACAAATTTTAAAAATCCTAACTTCTCAAGTTTTAATAGTATCTGCTTTATATTCTGATGAGAACTTCCCATCATTTCAGAGATATCCTTTATTGTTGGTGGTGTTTCAAAAAAACCTATGCAAATAATAAGAAAGCATTGTTTCCAACTAATTTCTTCAAAAAATCTATCTCCCGCTGCTTGAAATCTATTCATAAATTCATTAAGCAATCCCACTAGAAAAAAAGATTTATCCATATCTCCAAAATTTAATACACTATCATTATCTTCCGATATTATATACTTCATATTTCACCTCAACAAAAATAGGTAATATATTACCCTTTATATGTAATATATTACCTATTTAAACTTTTGTCAATATCCTTAGCAACATTATCTATACCATTATTTCACATGGTAATATATATGTAATAACTCATATTAGCATCTGTTCTAGCAAAGTAGTGGTGGAATTTACATAAAAACGCCACGTAAAATCTTACGTGACGTAAATATTAATATGTACGATTCAAAACTATTCCTTCCTTAAACCCACCTCTAGCTTTAAGTTTTTCCTCTCTCTTTTTAAGTAAATCTTCCTCACTAAATCCAAGCTCATTAGCTAATCCAAATAATACTTCCATAACATCGGCTAATTCTTCTAAGTTGTCATCTTCTAAATATTCATTAACTTCTTCCATTAGTTTTGCTCTTAATAATTCTTTTTTCTCTTCTCCTGAAACTATTATAGTATCGCAATTCTTTCCATCAGCTTTTATTATTTCAGGTATTTTATCTCTTACTAACTTATTGTATGTTTTCATTTTCCTCTACTCCTCTAATACTTAAATATTAGTTAAGTAAATTATACCATCAACATCTTTTATAGAAAATCAAATAATAAAAATACGTAACTTTTTGTATATCTTTTGGTAATATATATGTAAAAACTCATATTAGCATCTGTTCTAGCAAAGTAGTGGTGGATTTTACTCAAAAAACGTCACGGAAAATCTTACGTGACGTACACTAATTATATTTTATTTGATACTACTTTTTCATTAACATTAATCATGAATTCTTCAATTTCTTTAATGTTTGGTTCATTTGGTAATGATGTATTTTGGGAAGCATAATCTAATCTTTTCTCATAATCATCTATCATTTCATAAAATTCTTCTTTAAAACTTCCATCACTATTTTGATATTTTCCATTTCTAATACTTAATAATAATTTCTGTTCATTTTCACGGTATGTGTTGATTTCCTCTTTTTCTAAAATATCAATAGCCATCATGAATAATCTTATCAAATGCATTGCATGTTTATTAAGATGATTATCATCTTTTTTATTATTACGTTTTCCTGCTCTATCATAATCCTTAACAATATTATTCATCTCAGCCCAAATATTTTTGTAATCTCGTAAAGGATAGTGTTTTAAATTAGCATCGACAAAAATTTCTTTCTTCATATCTGTTTTATTGGATTCATCGATATATATCTTTAAAGAACCTTCCTGAAACTCTTGATATCTATCATTAAAAGTATTCATAGCATTTTTCACCGAATTATATATATGCTTTTCCTTCTCTTCCTGTGGATATGAATCTCTTGCTAGAGCATTTTGTAGTCTTCTTAGTTGTGCACTGGCATATCCTCCAAATGATTGTATAGCTCTTTTAGATAAAAAAAGCTTTTTATTATTAATTAGCTCTTTTCCAATATCATTTAAATATAAATAATGCTCTTGTTTTAACCCTAATAATTCTATGGTATTAGGATTGCAGTTTAATAATAGGTTAATTATTTTGTTAAAAGAATAAATACATGTATCAGTATTATCATCGACATATTGTTCAAAATAAGTCATTCCTATTAAGTCGGACTTTCTATTAAGGGTAATGCCCCTTATATCAATATCACTATTTTCATTATTAGTACCATAAGAATAACTACCGGCTAGCCCTAGCATAATAATATTATTTCCAAGATGTTCATTAGTTCTTAGAAATGCGTACTCCGCGCTATTCAATAATTTATTGAAATCCATATTTTCACCTATCCTTATTATTTACTATCTAATTTTTCATAAGTTAAAAATAATTCTGTCGTTTCTAAATACTTTATATTAATATTTGCCTCAGGATATTTTTCTTTTAGTTTATCTAATTCATAATATTGTGTACTATTTAATTCAATAGATAAATCCTTGCTTATATCTATATAATATTCAGTTGTACTTCTAGTACTAAATTTTGATGAATAAATTTTACACTTACTAATATTTATATTTACACTTTTATAATTATCTTCCCACATATCTGACACATTAAAACAAATAAGTAACATCTGCCATATAACCATTATTACTATAATAATTTTACCTATTACTTCTAGATATCTCTTTCTTTTATGAAATTTACGTAATGGATCATTTAGCCATTCTACTTTGTCATAATTTATAAACTGATTACCGATTAAAATAACACAAATAGAGTAGATAATACAATCAATAACCGCTCCGTAAACATTAACATATATAGAATCATGAAATTTATCTTTAAACATCTCATTTAGTAAACACTCGCTACCCTTAGCACTAGCATAAATAGCTATAAAAATTAATACTATTAATAAACCTATGGGAATCTCCCTAATCCTTTTGTCTTTTTTTCTTTCCCCAACGTAATATGTTTTATTTTTCTTTCTAAAAATCATTTTTATGTCCCTATCCCTTAAACAATATTAATTAAATTATAATACATTTTATGTAAAATAAAAGTAGTAATTATATAATTACTACTTTAAATCTATAACTATTTTTATTACCACGGTTCTTCTTTTCTTGAATCATTTTCCTTAATATCGCAAGCTGCTTTATATATAAGTTGTACCAGTTCTAAAATCCTCTTCCATTGACTTTGGTCTGCATCTACAAAATAGTAGTTCTTTGTTCCTTCTCTTCTCATATTAATTATTCCAGCTTCTTTTAATATCTTTAAATGATGAGAAACTGCTGGTCGTGATAAATTTGTTTTTTCTGTAATCTCACCAACTCTTATTCCTCTACAGTCACTTTCTAATAATGCCAGAATAATTTGCTGTCTCGTTTCATCACCTAAGGCTATAAAAGCACCTTTGCATTTCTTAAATTCACTGGCTATTTTACTCATCCTAAATTTACATTTTCTCACGACATCCACCTCTTATTTTTCTTATAAGGTAATAACATGTGGCTCAACTTCATCATCATGTGTTGCGAGGATTTCTTTGCAATTCTTATCTTTTGACATAGCATGAACCCATTTTAATGATGCCATAGCTCTTTCTCTATCTTTAGCTATTCCAGGAAGTTTTAGCTCCTGCCATGATTTATGATTATAACAACTATCAGAAGTAATAATAATAAACTTTCCATTGTTTCTAACCATTACACCCATGGTGCCATTAGAATGTCCAGAAACATCAACTAATAATACACTTTCATCTCCAAATAAATCATAACTTTTCTTAAATGGTCCGAAATTTGAAGTCTTCATCTTAACCGGTTCAATATTAATACCTTCCCATAATGATGGATTATATCTTATATCACCTTTTTTAATTGCTTCTAGTTCACCTTCACTAGCGCAAATATGTTTAGCATCTTTAACTAATTTAACTCCACTAACATGATCTACATCTAAATGTGTAAGGAATACATAATCTAAGTCTTCTGGTTTTATACCTAACTTTAATAGTTGTTCATCCACTGCCTCACCTTTAGGTAATATTGCTTTACTAGCAAGATTTAGTTTCCAACTCATATGCTTTTTTTGATTTTCTCTTACATCACTATGCCATCCAGTATCAATTAATACTTTTCCCTTGGGATGTTCAATTAAGTAAACATAAACAGGAATCCAAACACGATGTTTATTACCTCTTAAAATTCCAGTATAGGCATAAGGATTCTTGGATTTGCTTCTATCTGTTATAGTTTCATCAGTTCCTACAGTTCCACATTGTAATACATGAATTTTTATTTCCTTATCCATAACTTTTCTCCTTTGTTATTTACAATCCTAATCCCATATAAAGTTTTCTTTTCCTGCTGCAACTTCAAAATGATACTTAACTATTCCTAAATCTATTTTTGAATAGAATGCCATTTTATCTTTAAGTTTTACTTTATTACCATTTAAGTAAAACATGAATTTTTGTTGATTCATTGCTGTTGGTGCTAATGTTGCTGCCTCCATTCCTCTCTTGAACCAATCTGGCATTTCTCCTTCACAAGTAGATAATTCTTCGATTTTTTTGCTTTTATGTGCTATACCTGCTGTAGCTCCATAGCCAATAGCAATAACAATATGTAATTTTTCATCACTCTCTATTTTACATGGACTTTTTCCTTTACTATATGTCATTGCCACCCAGCAAGTATTTAAACCTAACTCTTGAGCCTTTAATACTATTTTTTCTCCATAGTACCCAATCTTCTCTTGTAGATCCTTACTCTTTTTCCCTACAATTGCAATATAGTTATTAACATTATTAAACTTTCCATAATGTGCTAAAAATGAATCAAATGCCTTAGGCTCATCAAAACATCCTTGTATATTAAGACCACTTTCCTTATTACATTCTTCAATACATTGTAATAATTTAGCCTTTGTTTCCCCTTCAATTTTTTTATCAAGATAACTTCTTACTGAATGTCTTGCCTTCATAATTTCTAATATATCCATAACTTCATCTCCCTATAGATTTATAATTTATGCAACAAACATCACAATTCCTAATAAGGTCAATATGATCCCCGTTACTCTATTTAATTTTTTTACATCAGCTTTATTAGCCCATCTTGCACCAATTCGTGCCCATATAAATGTAAATAGGATACATAATAGCATTATCTTTAAATCTGGACTTCCTCCGATATAAAAATGTGACAAAGCTCCTGTTAATGCTGTAAATGTCATAATAAATACACTTGTTCCTACTGCCATCTTAAGTTCATATCCAAGAAATCCTGTTAGTACTAAAAGAAGAAGCATTCCTCCTCCTGCACCAACAAACCCACAGACAAATCCGATTAATATCCCACAAAGAATTGAATTTACAATTTTCTTTTTTTCACTGCTTTCTTTCATATTATCTTCAGTATTCATTATTGGACGAAAAATAAATTTTAATCCAACTATTAAAGTCATTATTTTTGAGAAATTACCCATAGCGTGATTAGGTACTAATGATGCTAGAAAACTTCCTACAAAAGTGAAAATTAACACAGATATCAACATCACTATCCCATTCTTCAAATCTATATTTTTATTATGTCCATATGTATATGCTGATACAGCCGAAGCAAGTACATCTGAAGCTAATGCTATACCAATAGCTTCATAGGCAGGAACTTTTAAAAATGTAATCAACATAGGCGAAACAACTGCTGCCGCCGAAAGCCCTGCTAATCCTGTCCCTAGTCCTGCTCCCAGTCCTGCTATAAAGGTAACTAATATTATAGTCCACATTGATTTACCTCTTCCCCCTTTTGTATTGTCTCATTAGTTTAAACTTTTAAATCATTATAGCATAACGATTGTATTATTTTTCAATGGTAAAGAAAATCGATACCATTGATTTTCTTTATGCCTTTAAATTCAAGTAATGACATATAAATTTTCTGCAAAATAAATAAAGTTGCTACACTAATATAATTTTGTGTAACAACTTTAATAAATTATCCTTCTATCTTAATTATCTTTATTCTAAATGGCTTAATTAATTCTACTAATGCACTATTGTCACCATAAGGATATGACCAAGGATCAAAATATATTCTAGCAACATTAGCTTTAATAATTCTACAGCCTAATATTTCATATTCACCATTACTAATTGCATCTAATACTGATTCTAAATCCCAATTAATTTTCAAACCAATATCACATTCTCGTTGTTCTTTTGGTATAGAGTAATATTTTCCCCAGAATTCCTTATTCTCTGCATCAGTAGGCCACCAGAAATACTCTAATTCTTCATTAGTGTAAAAATCCATAACATTTATGTCATCCCCATTTAATCTTTCTGCTTTCTTTTCTCGCCTTACATAGTTAATAAGATTGTTAATTCTTCTAAATGTATTATTATCTTTATAACTAAATTCAATATAAAAATCTGATTCTGTAATTTCCCCTTTATTACTCATTGTATTCCTCTTTTATAATGTTCATTAAAATTAAATGTCCTTTATACTATTAATTGACTCTTCTAATGTTTTAATAAGCTTAGATTTAATTTTATCTGGAAACATTTCTTTTATTTCAGTAAGTAACATATTACTTTTATTTTTAATCTCTTGCTGAAACTCTGTAGCTGTTATGAAATTTTCTTTAAAACTAGTTTCCTCCATCTTAACATCTCTGAAAAAAATCTCACCACTTTTTAAAACTACTTCTTCTTTAATAGGTTTGGTATCCATTAATGGGCCGCTTACACAATCTATATCTTCCATACCTTCAATCTTATGATATACTTCTCTTAATTCTCTAACCTTAATAAGATTATTAGACTTAGTTAATTCTATCCACACAGGTGCTTCAATTTCAGAAAACATTACATAATTATTACTTACTAATAACTTTGCCGCTTTAATAAGATTTCTAAACCATAAAGTTACCCACTCATCTTGAAAGCATCCTACTTCATACATTTCTTCAGTTATTTCACCTTCAAAAGTCTCTCCAATCTTACTTCCATTAAAATTTAGTTCAATAATTCCTTCTAAGTCATCATATTCCTTATCAAATTCTTCTAAAGACATTGAATTAATTTCGTTCATATCTAGAACTAATCTATATTTGATTTCAAACATATTAACCTATCCCCCAATGTTTATTCTAAACTTGTTATTTAAAATAATATTTCCTCTAAGCCTCATTATCAAATCTCATCTTATAATACTCCACTGTTCTAAAATCAATTATATCTTTAAAATGACCTAAAAATTCTTCATTGTTAATATATGATTCTAGTGATTTTGATAGATAAAATTTATCATTTTCAAAGGTAAAGAATTCTCCATGGGTTTTGCATAAAGCATTTATTGGATTATCTTTGGCTAATTTATAATATTTATCATAATTCCATAACTTATAGTCTTCTGTTGATTTATGCTTTTTCATATCTATGCCGTTAGAACCGTAACTATAAAAATTCCTAAAAGATTTTGCTATATCACTTTTATCAAGTTTCATTATCATATTTCCATCGTTATAGAATGCTAATAATAATGGCATTTTATATGTTTTACTCATAGCTGTAGTTTCTATTTGCACTAAAAATCTGTGAGCTACAGTATCTAGCAATGGCGACTCTTCTCCCATTTCACTTAGAAATGATATGTAATCTTTAAATATATTTTCTTTAGATTTTGCTTTGAGGTTTATATATAAGTCATCTTCCATTTGTAAAAAGAATTCTTTTCTATTGGGAGTATGTCCTAATTCTTCTTTTACTCTTAAGAATTCATCTCTTATCCATGTTTTAATATTTCTTGATCTGCTGTATTCTTCTTTAAAAATATCTATAAGTTTAAAGTCGAAATCTACTAAGCACCCGTCGGGATAATCATCCACTTGAGGATTTACAAATCTATTTCCACTACTTCTTTTTCCGTCTTCGCCTTTTAATAATAACGGCACTAAATTAACTTTTTTATATTTGCCTATAAAATCTAGTACATTGAGATATTTTTTATCTTTTGATTTTCTAAGACCTCTTCCTAATTGTTGCAAAAATACTGTTGATGATTCTGTAGGTCTTAAAAACATTACCATATCTATTGATGGTATATCTAATCCTTCATTAAACATATCGATAGAAAATATTACTGAGATTTCTCCTGATGCTAATTTTTCTATAGCTTCGTTCCTATTATATTTTCCACCACTATAAACAGCTACAGCTTTAACTCCTTGATCTGCAAAATACTCTGCCATATATTCTGCATGAGTTTTTGATGTACAGAATCCTAATGCTCTTTTACTATCAAATTTTCTATAATGATTATAAACTAAATCCGCTCTTTCCTTTTTACTTAATGCTTTTTCTAGTTGTGTTTCATTATATTTTCCTCTTGAATAATCAATACTGTCATAATCTACTGTATTATCGTAAATACCATAATATCTATATGGACAAAGGATATCTTTTTCTATAGCCTCTTTTAATCTAATTTCATAAGCAACATTATAATCACAAATTGCAAAAACATCTTTGTTATCCATTCTTTCTGGTGTTGCCGTTATTCCAAATAAAAATTTAGGTTTAAAATAATCTATTATCTTTTTATAATTACTAGCAGTAGCATGATGAAATTCATCTATGATAATATAATCAAAATCATCTTTATTAAAATACTTATCATTTAAATATTCTTTTTTACCTAAAGTTTGTACTAATGCAAAAACTACATCGTTGTCCTTATCTTTTGTATTACCATAAAAGTATCCATAGGTAGAGGTTTCGCCTCTTACATTTCTGAAACTTTTATATGCTTGTTTTAATATTTCTTCTCTATGTGCTACAAAAAGTACTTTCTTATATTCTTTTGAGTCAAAAGCTGCAAGATATGTTTTACCAACACCAGTTGCAGCAACTACTAATGCTCTATCAAAACCTTCTTCCCTTGTGGCTTTTAAATTGTATAAGCATTGTAGCTGTGTGTCAGTAGGTGTGTATAAATCTATAACATTAGTATCTTCCTCAACATCATCAACAACAATACGTCTCTTTCTCCAAGTTTTTGCATATTCATTAAGCTCTTTTCTTCCTATTATAGTAGAGTGATTTAAAAACAAATCATCAAAAGTTCTTTCTAAATAATCAAAATCTTCTGGTGACGTACTTTTATCAATCCTGTAATTCCATTCAATAGCATCAGTAAGTGCCGCTCTAGACATATTAGATGATCCTAAATAAATTTCTCCACCTTCACTATTTTTGAAAATATAAGCCTTCGGATGAAATGATTTATTCTTAACATTATAAAATCGCAAATCTATCTTATCTCCAAAGTTATATTTTAATGATGTAAGAGCTTTAGGCTCTGTTATATTAAGATAATTACCTGTTAATATTTTTATATTAACTCCCCTATCAACTAATTCTCTAATATCATCTTCTAATAACTTAACACCGGTATCTTTTAAAAATGCTACGATTATTTTAACTTCTGTAGCTTTTTTAAAGGCTTGTCTAAGTTTTGGTAATAGATGATTAGTTTCTCCTGTGATGCAATTGTTATTTATGTCTTTAAATTTAATGTTATCTATAGCTACTTCGCTAGCTATAATATTCTTGGCATCAACATTTCCCATTGTTTTCTCCTATCTAAATATTTTCTACTTATATTATAAAATAAATTTTTCAAATTTACCCTTTATGATATCTAAATCGCCATATATATATCACATTGTTTTTAATGTTTTCAAAATTTTAATTATTATATCTTTTTATGGTAATTAATTCCATTCCTAAACTTATTAAATAATTTATTCTATGGAACCATTACATAATTTTTATTACTACTACATAATTAAAATTCACTTTTTTAATGTATATCTTTATAAAATCCATTTTAACTTACATTTAATCTCTCAACAATTATGAGTATCAAAATTATACATATTTAATCAAATATTGTATACTGTATTTATTAAGCAAAATATTGTTATAAGGAGAATTTTATGTACTTACCATATAATGAAACTGATGCCAAAAGTATTGAAAATTATGCGCAAAATCTTATTGGAAAAAGCTTTTCTGAGATTTTAGGTGAATATAATAATAATCTAAACCGTATATATGAAGATACTAGTAATTATGGTTCAACTCATGAAAATAAGAAACGAAAAGGTGGATTAGGTGAATTAATAGAAGAATGCTTTTTTCAATATAAATGCAATAATGATTCAAATCCTGATTTTGATAAAGCTGGTGTTGAGTTAAAAGTAACACCATATAAAATTAATAAAAATAAAAGTCTTTCTGCAAAAGAACGTTTAATTTTAACTATGATTGACTATTGTGAAGTTATTAATGAAGATTTTTATGAAAGCCATCTTTGGAAAAAATCAAATCTTATTCTGCTAGTATATTATTTATACTCAAAAGAAATACCTAATAGGTTAGATTACAGAATCAACTATGCTAAGCTATTTACCCCACCTAAACAGGATTTAGAAATAATTAAAAATGATTATAATATAATAGTTAACAAGATTAGAAATGGAAAAGCTCATGAACTCTCTGAAGGAGATACAATGTATCTTGGAGCAGCAACAAAAGCAGCTACGTCAGCAAATAGTAGGAAACAACCTTTTTCTGATATTCCAGCAAAGCCAAGGGCATTTTCATTTAAAGTTTCTTATATGACACATATTTTAAATACGTATATTGTTCCAAACAAAACAACATATGAACCAATAATTAAAAATGTTGATGAATTAAAAAATAAAACTTTTGAAGAATATATAATTAATAAAATAAATATTCATATTGGAAAATCTGATAAAGAATTATGTGAATTATTCAATAGGGAATATAATAATAATAAATCTCAATGGTGTGATCTTTCATACAGAATGTTAGGAATAAAATCAAATAAAGCAGAAGAATTTATAAAAGCAAATGTTGTTGTTAAAGCTATTCGCATAGAAAATAACAACTCTATAAAAGAAAGTATGTCTTTTCCGGCATTCAAATTTAAAGATATAATTAATGAAGAGTGGGAAGAATCTTCTTTATTTAATTATTTTGATAAGACAAAATTTTTATTTGTAGTATTTAAAAAGAATAATGATATATACGAGTTAAAAGGCTGTCAATTCTGGAACATGCCTTATAACGACCTAAATACCATTGTTTTTGATGGCTGGAATAAAGTTCGTGAAACTATAATCAACGGAGTTATACTTACTATAAAGGAAACTAAATCAAAAAAAATAGTACTTAATAATTTTCCTAAAAAAGAGGACAATCCTATTGTTCATATAAGACCACACACTCAAAGAAGCGCCTATCTCTTTAATGATGGAGTTATTATTGGTGATATCCATAAAGATGCAAACGAACTTCCTGATGGTAGATATATGACAACACAAAGTTTCTGGATAAATAATACATATATTCTAAGTCAATTAAATAAATCACTTTTAAAATAATAGGACTACAGTACTGTAGTCCTATATTTCACCATCAAAAATTTTATTTAATGTAAGTCCCATTCTTGTCACTACTCCAACAACTAATGCGTTACCCATACAAAAATATCTAAACTTTTCAGGCATACCAGTATTAGTCCAATTATCATCAAATCCTTGTATTCTTTCTGCTTCCATTGGAGTCAATAATCTTAATCTTTTTGTTTGTGGATCTTCTATAACATGTGTACTTCGATTTACACTTGATTCGCTAGTTAACATTGTTCTTGCAGGTTTATCAATAGAATCAGGGAATGCTATTGGTCCTTCTGAAAATACATATGAGTGACCAGTTTTACTAGTTCGTTCAATCTTTTTAGCTCCCTTTAAATATTTCCACTTTTCAAGTTGCTCACCAAGATAGTATCTATCATCTACATTCTCTTCAACTATTTCTCTAATAGTAATAGGTTCTTCATATTTAGGAATAGTTTTAACTGTAGAAATCTCTCCATTTATCATCAAACCTGAATTACAAAATTCATAATTGAAATTATCAGATATATCATATATATCTTCATAAATAAAATCCTTAACATTAACATTATCACATTCTTCTATAGGAAATGTAGTAGCAAAAAAACCTTTATGATTTATAATATCCTTATTAGATTTATTTTTCATAACTTTATAATACTGAGTATCATTTCTATATGCAAAAATAAAAATCCTTCTTCTTCTTTGTGCAAATCCATATTCTGCAGCATTTATGACTCTCCATTCAACACTATAACCTAAGTCATTAAAACATCCTAACATTACTGCAAAATCTCTACCTCTTTGTTTAGCAGGTGATTTTAATAACCTATCCACATTTTCTAATAAAACAAACTTCGGTGATTTTTTCTCCAATACGTCTCTTATTTGCCACCATAGAACTCCTTTAACACCATTTATCCCTTGAGCTCCTGTTCTAGCTACTGAATAATCTTGGCAAGGAAATCCCCCTACAAGCAAATTATGTTCTGGAATCTCTTCTTTATTAATAAGCGATATATCAACATTTACATGATTAGTTGTATTTCCAAAATGAGAACAGTAACAATTAAATGCATGTTGCAACTTTTTCCCTGGTTCCCATTGATTTGCCCAAACTGTATTCCATTCTTTTGATGCTTTTTCTAACCCTAGTCTAAAACCACCGACTCCAGCAAAAAGCTCACATACTGTTTTCTCTATAGCCATATTACTTTCTCCTTTTGAATTATTACCTCTAGTTATTATAATATATTTCTTAACAAAAAGAAAAATCAAATTTTACTATTTAATCATATTTTAAAACAAAAAACACTACTTTTCCTTTTAAACATATATTTTGTATAATATTAGTGTATAACTTTTATATTGAGGAGAAATATATGGCTGGATACATAATGAGTTTAAAAAAAACATCAAGTAAAAAAATAGATATTTTAAATCCACTAGAAACATGTATATCTAGAGGTGTATATTCTACAAATATGAGTTCTCCAATAAATAATAAGTGGAAAACTCATCATGAATCTACTTTTTCTGATTATGCTACAATGAAAGAAGGTGACAACATATATTTTTTTATTGATAGAAAAATATATGGCATTGGTACTCTTAAAAATATTAATAGAGATTGTAAATATAATAATTATACTTCTTCATCTCAACCAATAACTCCAGAATATTTAGACATTAAAAATGAATTATTAGTTGACTTAGGTGAAGAAAGTATAAATAATAGATGGATATGTACCTTTGAGCCAACTCCCTTCTTTTTCAAAAACGGTGTTGATATGGATGACGTTTTGTCTTCAAATCCATCAAAATTTAGAATGTTGAGAGCATTTTATAAGTTATCATTTGTTAAAATCGATGATGATGAAAATAAGGCATTAAAAGATATAATTCTTAAAAAAAACGAACAATTTTTATTAAACAACACAGCTAATGAAATTTTAAAATTTAATAACTCTACTCATAATAATATAAAGCTTAAACTTAATGAAAATAATTATACTCTTAATGTGGCTGATATTCTCTCATCTTGCAATGAAAATGAAACTTTAAGCCATGAAATGGCCTTAGAGGCGGGAATTCTTTCACAATTGTCAAATAAAGATTCACATACTGAAAGCATTTTTGGCAATTGGGATTATATATCTCATCAAGTAATTGCGTCTCCATTCAAGCCATTAGACTACATCGATAAAATGGACGTATTTGGCTATAAGTATATTCCTGGCTTTTATGGTACAATTTCCAAATATCTACTTATGGAATTAAAAAAAGGTGATGCTCTACCAATTGATATTGATCAAGTAATGAAATATGTAGATTGGATAAGCCAAGAATACTCTTATGGAGATTATTCGATGATTAACGCATTTTTAGTAGCAAAAAAATTTGATTCTTCAATTATTGAAGCCAAAAATAAATTTGCGCAAAGAAACTATATTGTTGGGCGAAGACCACCCAACTTCGATATTTGGACAAACCTTACATTAGTAGAATATACTTTTAATACGTCTAAAAATTTATTAGAGTTTAATATTATAGATTAGATACAATCTAAAGCTTAATAGTGTAATATATTTTTAAGCAAACCGTCACGTACAACTCCACCTAAAAAATGAAATTATACGTGACGTATTTTCTTACTTTTAACTTTTCAATATCCCAACCAATTTCCCCATTATCCTAAAGTCACCTTCTGATATATTAATTGGCTCATAGTTAGGATTTTCACTTATTAGAAGTACGGTACTTCCCATTGGCATAAACTTTTTAAGGGTGGTTGTCCCATTATAATATACCGCTACTATATCCATTGGATCTGCTGTACTAGCACTTTGTAGTACTACTAAATTACCATTATCTATATTGGCATTTATCATGCTGTCCCCTTTTACCTTTAAGATGAATAAATCCTTTTTATTTTTAACCCATTCACTTGGAAGTGTAAAGGATCCTCTTAATTCATCTACTATTTCTATAGGGATTCCTGCTGCTATATCTGCATACACTGGTATTTTCATCATATTATCTTTTATTACATCTTCATCGTATATAATTTCATTTATATTGTCTAAGTCTCTTTTAAAGTACTTTTCTTGTTTAGTTGATGTGTCAATATATCTATATTCTTCTACTGAGCTAGATAATATCATTGCATTACATACAGGAATATCTTTTATTTCATTAAAATCTCTATTTAGAAAAACTATATCTTTTCCATTAGTAGCAACACCAAATGGAGTTTTAGATACATTCATATATGACTTTAATTGATTTACTGCGTTAGATATATCTTCTTTTCTACTTTTTGTTTCTACCATTATATATGGTTCTTTTGTTTTACCGTTTAATACTACGATGTCTGCTTTTCCATCTCTCGAAAAATTCTTAAATGGATATTCTACTTTCAATAATTCTTTCGGATATCCATAATTATTAATTAACTCTTTTATCATCCATTGTCTTACTGATTCCTCTTCTTCTTCTTTTTGTTTTATTTCATTTGTAAATAAATATTCACTATATTCAACATTGTAATAAGTGTTTATCCTACTTTCGCTTTTAAGCAATAGTAAATTTTTATCTATATCATTAATAAACTTAGATGGCTCTCCATGAGAACAAAGGAATAATTTTTCTTCTGCTCTAGTCATTCCTACATACATAAGTTTTCTATCTCTAGTTTCTTCTAGCAATCTATCTTCCTCATTAGTTTCCTTAACTGGATATGGCATGAGATTGCTATTTAAATCTATTAATATTACTACTTTAAACTCTAATCCTTTAACAGAATGCATAGTTACAAGCTTTATCTTTTCCTGTTCAAAATCTATATCTTTTTTAAACACTGTTGCATCTATATTATTTTTAATAAGAAAATCTCTTAATAATTCTAAGTTTTTATTTATCCTAGATACTATTGCTATATCCTTTAATTCATAATTATTTCTTAATGCTTTTATCGTCCTTAATAGATATCTATTTCTTTATTCTTCATTATTAAAATGAGTATATATAGGATATTCTCCCCTCTTATCTAATAATGATGGTTTTACAAAGTTTTCATCTTCAACTATATTAATATCTTTTGATAAAAGACTATATGCAGCCTCTGCTATCTCTGTAGTAGTTCTATAATTTTTAGATAACCTAGACCCTTTCCCCGTCATATCATATCCTATAGTTTTAAAAGATCTTTCTTTTACTAACCATGCTTGTGGATATATACTTTGAGCTACATCAGCTAAAAATAATATAGAACTATCTTCCTTATCACTTCTTAATATATTTATAAAATCAAGCTGTACCTTTGTTAAATCTTGAGCTTCATCAATTATAATATGCTTATATCTTTTATGATTTTTATACCTTTGTATCTGATCTAGTGCAATAATATTAGCTGTAAATATATCTACCTTATTTTCTTTCATAAGCAATTTATCAACTTCTTCCATAAGTCTAAAAATTGCTTCCCTACTTTTAGAATTTCTATTCAATCTACTAGGTCCATCATTATTACCTATTGATCTTCCAGTTCTAAAGCAATTTTGATATTTTTCCAACGTAATATACCTACATGCCTTAATCCAAGCAATTTCATCTCTTAAAAACTTAATATTATTTTCATTTAATATAGATGATTCTCCAAAAGTTTTTCTTACATTATAAATCCCTTGCTTCATAATAGCCGGCTTTATTTGCATTTCCAAAATCAAATCTTTACCGTTTTCATTACAATATGCTTTAAAATATCCATACATAATAGAATCTATGGTAGATACCTTTATGTTCTTATCACTATTATTATCAAAAAAACTTATATTCTGATTTTCCTTAAGTTCATCTTTAGTTTTTTTGTACAAATACTTTATGTATGTTTTTAATGAATTATTATACGTAAGAAATAAAATCATATCATCTTTATCGCAAACGTTATCAAGAAGATATGATGCTCTACATACACCTACTGTTGTCTTACCTGATCCAGCAATTCCACGTATAACTTGATGTCCTACATTTTTGCTATTTACCAATTTTTGCTGTTCTATATTTAATCTCATAAAACCAACCCCTGAATCTCTCTTAATATTAATTATATTATTAATATGCTTATTTTTTCCTTTGTGATTATACATTTTTATTATATTCTACCATTTTTCTTGATAATTTTCTATATTTTAGCGTTATCAACATAATATTTCAAATATAATAAAACGCCACCTACAATTTCACTCCCAAAATGAAATTATACGTGACGTACTTTTTATTTAAATATTCTCTTAAATAAACTAGATTTAGCTACTGTACCTTCTATCTTCACCTCTACATTTCTATTGTTACCTTAATCTCCGCCCCTTTCTCTCCCACCACAGCAACATAATCACCTACTTTTAAAACTGCTGACTTCTCATTATAAAAATGGAAATTGTGCGTTGTTTCACCATTAGCCTTATAGATAATAATATTTGTTTTATCTTCTAAATCTGCAGCTATTCTTTTTCCATCAAGTTCTGAAGGAACAACAAACCACTTAGTATATCCATCCTCTTCAATGGCGATTTTATCTATACTACTAGTTAATGTATTAACGCCATCTTGAGACATATAGACTATTCCGCCGTTTTCAACATACTCTATACCATTTTTCTCTACAAATTCACAATCATATATATCACTACCTATAACTCCTGGTATCTTTAGTATTGCTTTGCTATTATTATTATCAATAATTTTATTACTACCATTAACATAACCATTTACATTCTCTTGAAACCATATTCCTAATCCATATTGATAAAACTCTGATCCATAGCTTTCACTTACTGTAAGGTATAGTTTATTCTTTCTTTTATCCCAAGACTCCTTAACTTCATCACTTAAAGAATTGTTTTCTATCTTTTGACCTATATACTCACAATAAGCAAATTCATATAACCCATCTCCAGCTCTGTATATACGTCTTTCCATATAAGTTTCTCCATTTTTTTCTTTTACAAATCTTATTCCCATAGAGCCATCTTTTGTTTGAAAAAATCCTGAATAGGTATGGTAAAGAGTTATATCGTAACCATAATCATTATAATTTAATGTTCCATCAGAATTTATCTTAACATCATAATAATTATTTTTGCTGCCATATAGACCTGAATGTTCTTTTAAATACTGAGGCATATACTGACTTCTTTGATAATCTAACTTAGCCTTTGGTAATCCTTCCTTTATAATTCCTTTCTCTTTAAGAAGTTCCAATAGAGAACTTACTGCGAAGTATTGATTATTTTCAAAACTTCCGCCTGAGGTTATTACTGTAACAGATATATCATACTCTGGAATAGCTACAGCATAAGACTTATAATCCAAAGTTTCTCCTGATTTACTTAATGCTTTTATTCCATATCTATTGAAAGGGAAAAGTTTAACACAATCCCAGCCTAAACCAAATCCCCAAATATTATCATTATCATCAATGGGCCAAACACCTTTTAAATATTCCTTCTGCCCCATAGCATCAACAGAGTTTTTACTTAATATTTTACTATCTCTATTGGTTATATCACTAATAAACTTGCATGTTTCTTCAGCTGTAGAATACATTCCACCCATGCCTATTTCCATAAAGTTTTCTACCGGTTCTACTCTTCCTGTATATTTATCATAAGCTTTGGCTATTTTACTTCTATCAAATTCATCTCTAGGTGTTTTAGTATTTTTCAGTGCCAATGGTCCAGTAATATTTGCTTTTATATACTGTGTAAACTCCATACCACTGACTCTCTCAACTAAAATTTGCGCTAGGGTAAATGAGTCATTAGAATAAACTGAATACTCTCCTGGTTCTGCTTTTAAATTTTGTTCTGCTAACTGATCCAGAAATGAATCATATCCGTACATATCATTGATTTCCCTAAAAGACACATTTCCTTGTGTAGTTCCCATAAAACCAGCTGAATGATTTAGTAACATTCGAACTGTTATCTTTTTATAACGTTGATCTTTCATCTTAAAATTAGTTATATAATTTGTTACAGCGAGATCTAAATCAACCTTTCTTTCATCCACTAACTGTAAAACAGCTACAGTAGTATAAAGTTTACTTATAGAACCAATACCATAAATACTATTATTATCAGCTTTAATATTTTTATCTTTATCAGAAAAACCAACAGCATCTGATATTATTATTTTATTTCCTTCACTTATTGCATATTGAATACTAGCTGTACTTGAATTTTCATCCTCAAGAATCGCATTTGCTTTTTCTTTTAATATAATTTTTAAATTATCATAGTTTGATATAGAAGCACTCATATTATTATTTACCTCCAATACCATAGCATTAATAATTTTGGTAAAAAGAAATAAAATAATTAATACCACTAAAAACATTTTATTTCTTAACTTTACTTATTCCTATATCATTATATGCCCCTCGTATAAATACCATTCTACTTTTACTATCTAAAATTGACATCATACAATTATTTAAATCATCTATACTAATTTCATTAATAAGTTTACTAATTATCATATAATCATCTTTAATTAAAAGAATAGCCTCTTTATTAAAAAAATTATGTATATACTCTTTTGCTATATCTTCTGCATCCACTTCTTCATTTACTAAAATATTTAAAATACTCTTAAGAGTTTCTTTCTCTTTCATAAAGTCTTCTTTATTAATACCCTGTTTTAAAATTCCCCTTATGATGGTTAGATATTTTTTCTTCCACTCTCTTTCTTTAATCCCTTTACAAACAATAATATAATAATCACTACCGAATATATTCCTTCTATCAGTACATATAACGTTAGATATACTATTATTAATTTCTTTATATTTAGTTAAAATATATTGTTCTAATATTCTATCAAAAAAATATCTTATCAATCTTCCTCTAATTTCACTGTCATTACTCTGAAATCTATAATATGCTTTCAGTACATTGTTCTTACTTCTTATATCTTCCAATAATAATTCTTTATTTTCTTTATATCCAATAACATCCTTTTTCCTATATTCAATAAAATTTTCTTTAGATTTACTTGAATTAAAATTATTTATTAATATATTTTCTACTTTAAAGATATCTATATTACCTATTATTAATATCGATAACTTATTATATATAAAATTTTTTCTATGAACTTTTATTATATCATCTAAAGATATATTCTTTATTATACTATCTTTACCCATTGGTAATATACTCTTTTTACCATCTGTTATAAATTCTATAATCTTTTTTTGCAACTCATTTCTAATAGAAAAATCTTCGCATTCTTTTATTACAAGCTTTTTCACTTCTTGAAAAACTTCATCTTTTATGATTTCTCCACTGATAATCTTATTTACGAGATACAAGCTTTTTTCTATTGGATTTTTTTCGTCTCTTGTATATATTTTTAATACTGTTCTATCAAAATCTGTATATCCTGTGCATATATATTCTTCCCCATTAATAATTCCCACTGGTGTATGAAACCAATCTTTCTCATTATATTTTCCATAAGCTAAACACATATGTTCTAGCAAATGAGTAATACCATTCTCATCATCTTTTTCATAATTTACACCGCCTTTATTTAGTAATATTACCCTTAGTTTATTCTCCCCCTCGCTACTATAAAGATAATAACTCATCCCATTTTCTAAATTTCCTGTTAATCTATTAATTCCTATCATATTTACCATCCTTTAAGGTATTTTCTTTCAATATAGTAAAATTGAAAATAGGCTATCTAACTAAATTTAGATAGCCTATCTTTCTTAAATTCTTTTACTATAGGTTTATAGTTATATAATGTTAAAACTTATATAGTTTCAATTTCATTTAAAATATCTAGCTTTTCTGGATTTGTTTCTAAAATATAGTGATATAGACTTAATCCATCTTCTATTGAATCTCTTACCGAATCACATCTTGAGTTCTTATATTCTTTATTAAAACCATCCTTAGTATAATTTTCTGCATAACATTTATAGCACAAAGCAGAAGCCCAACACTTTGAACATTCTTCAATAGATCCATTTGAATAATCTTCTATATAATATTTTTTAATCTTATCAAAATCCATACCATCATATACATTGCCTATACTTGGAGAATTTCCTATTCTTTCACATAGATAAAAATCTCCTTTTGTATCTACATAAAGCCTTCTACTTCCTGGAACACAACAACCATTAAAATTTTGTTTAATAAGTGGCTCTTTTGATATTCTTCTATTATGAATTCCTAAAAGTCTCTTTTGTATTCCACCCATTGTTATCATCTTCGTATCATCTAATTTAAGATCAAATTCATCTATCTTTTCTTTACTCCATTCATATAAAGTGTTTATCAATTTTCCTTCCTTTATATATATAGGATTCTCTAAAAGTTCTTGTATTGCACTGCTATCTTTTATACTACCATCAGATGGATATGTAACATTTATATCTGTACTCTCTGGCAACCAAGATAACTCTTGAAAAAACCTGTTAACCTTTTCAGCTTTTTCAAAACTATATGGTGGGGCAAATACTCCATTGATACTAATTGTATTAGTATCATTCTTTTCAAAAGCTTGAACTAAATATTTAAGTCCTCGTATTGCATCATTAAAAGTTCCTCTTCCATCTACGTATTTTCTATAGCTATTTTGAACCTCCTCTGGTCCATCCAAACTACAGAGAACTGTCAAATTATCTACTGTGCTTAAATATTCTGCTATTTCCTTTGTAACTAAAGTAAGATTAGTAGTAAATGAGAAAGTAACCGTTCTGTCTTTTATAGTTTCTTTAGCATATTCCATAGACCACTTTAATAATTCAAAGTTTAACAAAGGCTCTCCACCATAAAAAGTTACTGCTACCTCTCCATTAGAATGCTTTATTGTATAATCTATTGCTGCTTTAGCTACTTCTTTATTCATATCATTAGAATTAAAATTTCTATTTCCATCATAATCATCATTATATATACAATATCCACATCTTAAATTGCACTTTCCGGTCAATTCTAATATTACTTGTTTTAAATCGTTATTAACGATGTTTTCTAGGTTTTCACAGTGATTTCTAGTATATAACCTTTCCATCTTAGGAGCTAAAAACAAATTTTCATCTTCAATAATTTCTTCTAATTGATCCAATGCTTTTAAATGTTTATCACCTAAAGTTTCAACAAAGTCATCCCAATCCATTCTGTTTTCTCTATCAAATAAGAAATTAAGAATCTCATAGGCCTCATCATCTAATTGCAATACTTTACTTGTTCCTAGATCATAAAAATAATGTATATTCTCTGTTTTAAATAGTTTTCCTAATCTAAAAATTTCATTTGACTTCTTTAGATCAAATAAACTTTTCAATCTACTTGCAGTACTCTCCATTTTATATTCCCTCCTTCTAAAAAATTTAATTTATATAAATATAACTTATGTTATTAATATTTAAGATTAAGCTATCTAACCTAGGTTAGATAGCTATCTCAGAAAACTTTCTGAAAATTGTTTTACTATAGATTATGGTTATAAGTATAATTAGTTGAACCATAGCTACATGTACATACAACACTATGACTCCAATAACCACCATCATAAGCTGCTGAACGAGGTGATGAACTACTACCTGCACTACAGTGACATTCACAAGAATAATTTGCTTCTGTGTACACCTCATCAATATTTTTATTAAATGGATTTACTATTCTAGTCATTCCTTCTTCCCCCTTTCTAAATCTTATATATGAACATTACCTTAATTAATATTTAAATACTAAAAGGTAACGAACAAATCAAATAAAAACTCATTCTAATTTGTCACATATGACTCAGATTGCATACTATATAACTTTTCATATAACCCATTGCTTTTAGATAACTCCTCATGTGTTCCTTGTTCTATTATTTCTCCATCCTTTATTACTAATATCTCATCAGCCAACTTTACTGTAGAAAATCTATGTGAAATTAATATACATGTCCTACCATCTATGATTTCTTTAAAGCTTTTAAATATTTCATATTCTGCTACTGCATCTAATGATGCTGTGGGTTCATCTAATATTAAGATAGATCTATCTGCCATAAATGCTCTAGAAATCGCCAGCTTCTGCCACTGACCAAGTGATAAATCTACACCCTCACTCCATTCTTTTTGAAGTTGAGTATTATATTTATTAGGAAGATTTTCTATAAATTCAGCAGCACCAGATTTTTTTGCAGCTTCCATAATATAATTTATGTTATCTATTTCATCGATATTTCCGAGCCCAATATTTTTTGCCACATCTAATGGATAACGTAGAAAATCTTGAAAAACTACTGCAATATTCTTATATATTGACTCTCTATCATAATTTTTTATATTAATACCATCTATATAAATATCACCTTTATCAGGCAAATATAGCATACTTAATAGTTTAATTAATGTTGTTTTCCCTGATCCATTCATTCCTACTAATGAATAAGTTTTATTTGCTTGTATCTTCAAATTAATATTCTTAAGAGCATATTGATCTTTGTTAGGATACTTAAACCATACATTTCTGAATTCTATTTCTTTAAATTCTCGGTTAAATATGATTTTTTTCTCGTTAGATATTTTATATTTAGGTTGCAATTCTAATATATTGAATAGGCTTTTCATATATAACTCATTCTCATAAAGCTCACTTACTATATTAAGTATTGTAATCATAGAATTTTGCACTGTATCAATTCCTGATATATACATAGTTATACTACCTATAGAAGCTTTCTTATTAATAGACACCAATATTGTATATAGTTTTATAGCATATGAAATCATATTTTCAAAAGTTATTCCTAAAGCAAAACTCTTTAAAAATTTCTTTCGCACTACCTTATCCTCATCAATATATTTCTGATATACATCTAACATAAAGTTTTTAAAGTATGTACCTATACCAAAAATCTTCATCTCCTTTATATTTTCATTCTTTATAAAAATAGAACGAAGTTGCATAACTAACCTTCTTTTCTCTAATCTCTCGTTATACAATGAAAATTCCTTTTTAGATGCACTTATACTGATATAAAACATCGGTATAGTAGTGAAAATACATAAAATTATTATTATTGGATTGAACGTTAAGAATATTGTTATTGTTCCTATTAATCCTATAACATTTTTTATTAGTTCAATTAATATAGATAAAAACTCAACAGATCTACTAACAGATTCATCATTTACTTTTTGTAAATCATCATAGATTTTTGCGTCATCAAATTGTATTAGATCTAATGTTGCTATCTTTTCCATAGTTACTTTTGATATATACTTATTTAAATATTCCGATAACATCTTTTTTAAATAATTAGTTACATAAGTCAAAAGATTTTCTATAATAATTACAAATAAATATATAGCTAAAAAAAATATAATTATATCTACATTGTCTCCATTTTTTTTCAAAGAAAGTGTTATAGTATCAATTAATTCTTTCCAAATTATTAATTTCCCTGGAGCTATTAGTCCTATTAATACGTTTACAACAAATAAAAGAAATATATATATCTTGGAGCATTTCCATAATACTTTAATCGTTTTAATAAAATTACTTAGATATCTCTTAATACCCTCACTTCCTTATATTTAAATTTATGTAAATGTTTTCTATATTTTTATAATACTCCCTATCTATTTGTATTTCAATACTTTTTATAAATTTTTATTTTTCAATGTATATTTAGATTTCATTTTATTTATCCACTTATTAATATATTTTTTCTGCCAATAGTACATATAAAAAGACTGTAGAAAGTTCCCCAATATACTTTCCACAGTCTTTTTCCTAAATCTTATTTTCTTATAAATCTATTTATAACGAATAATGCACCAGAAGCTATAGAACCTAGAAAAACTTGTAGCGGAAGCTTGCTATTATCTCCAGTTTTAACTCCAGCTATTGTCTTTGTTTCTTCTGTATCTTCTGTATCTTCGCTGTCTTCTTCTACATCACTTACACCTAAAGTACCTTCTTCTATTTCAGTACTATCTCCATCTTCATTTACTACAGGTGTTGAAACATCAGTATTTGAATCTTCATTTTCAGATGAAGTCTCATTATTATCAACTGATGGTGTTGTTGTGTCTTCTGTATTATCTGGCACTACTGGTGTTGTTGTATCTTCTGTATTATCTGGTACTGATGGTGTTGTTGTACCAGAGTCAGGTTTTGTTGTATTTGAGTTTCCAGAGTCAGGCTTTGTTGTATTTGAATTGCCACAGTCTGGTTTTGTTGTACTTGGTTTTGAATTGCCGCAATCTGGTTTTGTTGTGCTTGGTTTTGAACTACTGCAATTTTGATTCGTTGTGTTTGGTTTTGAATTACCGCAATTTTGATTTGTTGTGTTTGGTTTTGAATTACCGCAATTTTGATTTGTTGTGTTTGGTTTTGAACTACTGCAAGTAGATTTTGAAACACTACATCCAATTGAAGTACTTAAAGTGCTATAACTACTAGCCAATGCAGTGTTAGAAACTCCTAATAATACCGTTGCAACGGTTGTTGTACAAATTAGTTTTCTTAAATTTCTTCTCATTTACTTTCTCCTCATTTTCATAAATATTTTTGTTTATATTTATCCATGTAATTAAAATATATCCTTTACGTATATATAATACCATTAATGAGATATTTTGTAAATATTTAAAGAAAAAACTTTTTATTTGTAGAATAATGTAATATTAAATTTATTTAATATATTTTTTAAGGAGAAATCTATTCTATAAAATAATTAATTTTCTCACTGATATTTTCATAAATTTTTTTAAGAAAAATTGTTGACAATTTTTCAAAACACGATATAATAGATATTGTCACTGATCCGTAGTAGCTCAATGGTGGAGCATTCGGCTGTTAACCGACAGGTTGGAGGTTCGAGCCCTCTCTACGGAGCCAAAAGATAGATTCAATTTTGAATCTATCTTTTTTTATTTCTATATCATAAATATATTTACTTCCATTTAATAAAGCGTCATAGGACATTCTACAGCGCTATTTTTACTTCATTTATTTAATCAAATCCTACTAATCTCCATCGCTGGTGGTATTAGAAATTTTTAAAAACTCCCACTTATTTCCACAATCTCTAGAAATATATATTCCTTTGCAATTACCTTTATAGTCACCATCGGCACCTTGTCCAACTTCCATATAAAGAAAACCATCTTTTTTATATACTTTTTCTGGATAATCAAAATATTCTATATCTATATCTATAGAACTATTATTATTTCTTGCTGATTCATTATAATTAATTTCTTCAAAAGTATATCCACCATCTTCACTTCTATATAAATAGCCATTTTTTCCGCCATTGGTAGCCAAGGATATAAAACCTAACTCTTCATCAATAAAAATCATAAAAGCTGCTTGTCCCATCTTATCTAATGGTTCATAGTTTACCTCGCCCCAAGTATCTCCATCATCTTCACTTATATATAATCCATATTCTCTACTTCCAGCCGCTGCAGCAATTATTTTTAAATAATATCTTACATTATTATTTAACTTATATACAACTTCTCCATTATCTAAGATTTCAAATTCTCCACTGCTCATATTCATAGATGCATCAACATTAATTCTATCTTCACCATTATAAGCTTTTCCATTAATCTCATTTATATCTTTTACTAATATATATCGTTTTGGAGTTATTATTTCTTCCTTCTCTGGTATGTATAGAGACATTGACGCTGTTGATATAGTATTTTCTAAAGCCTCTTCTTCCCTTTTATCTCCCTTACCATTAACATATATAATTCCTTCTGTTCCTGCCTCCCATTTTCTATTTCCATAAAATAATATTCCATATTCTTCACTATCCCAGTTATACACTGCTTCACGTAAATTTATTCCTTTCATAATATCTAGTAATGTTTCTATTTCACATTGATCATCTATTTCCCTATTAGCGATATTATATCTTACCTTAATTTTTTTAGAAATTTCCCTATTGTAATACATATCATAAAAAATAGTTTCCCCCTCTTTATTTACTCCATATAATCTACCTTTTATAAATGTGATTATTCCATTAGCCTTAAATTTCATTGAAATGTTATTATCTTCATCTACATATAACTGTTCTGGCATTTCTATCTCATCCCTAATATCCTCTAAAACTCCTTGAAAATTTGTCTTATACATGTTGTTGTTTTTTAACTTTAACGTCGTTTCTGTATACTTATCACTTTTTACTGTTTCCGCGCCACTACAACCTTGTAATAAACTACCAACTAAAAATGTCATTAAAAGAACAAACACTATCCTATTTCTTATCTTATTCATTTTCTATCTTCTCTCCTAACACTATAAGAATCACCTCTTATTTTAGTATATTTTACCATAAAAATAGCTATTGCCGGCGAATTTTAATTCGTCAGCAATAGCCATCTATTTTACAATATATTTATATTTCTTCAGTTAAATTATATTTATCATAACTTTTAATTAACTTCGGTTTAATTTTAAATATCTAGTCAATGCTAGACATGTTTTTGATTCAACTTTAACTTTGAAATTTCAAAACTATTATATGATGATATCATATCTACTTTTTCTAACTTATCCTCAATGTTGCTTAACTTATCAGATAAATCTGATAAGTTAGAAGTTTGTCCTTCTATTCTACTTACTTTTATATCTACCTTATCTACTTTTTTACCTATTTCTGATATATCTACATTTGAATTTGTACTTATAGCTTCTTCTGTTCTAGTTGATCCATTAAATTTCATATCCATTAATTGTTGTTTTATAATCGATAAGTCATCTTTCATATTTACCACATCTTTATTTTCATTTGGCACTTGTTCAGTATTACTTATCATCTTTCCATTTATACTTGTAATATCTTCTTTAACTTCTGAAAGTTCTTGTCTTATAACAGATATTACTCTACTATCCCCCGATGTATTTTGATTAACAGCTGTAATATCCTCTTTTATACTAGCAATATCCTCTTTTACAGTAGCTATCTCTTCCTTTAAACTTAATATATCCTGATTCATACCTGATATGCCTTGCTTAACACTTGTTATGCTCTGTTGAATATTTGTTAATAAGTTAATCATTGTTTCTTCCATTTTCGATACCTCCGTCATTATTCTCTCAATTATTACAATTACTATGAAAAATAATGTATGTATTATTCATTTTTCTTCATAAAATAAAATTCCATATAAACAATTTTATGTAATTTTATTATATAATATAACAATACCATATATCAATAGTAATTGTTTCAACTTTTTTCGACTTTTCTTGTAATATACTTTTTAACTTGATTTTATTCCACATATAGTAAATTTATAGAAATATATGTTATAATCCTGGTATAATAATTTTTGTGAGGTATATATTATGAACATCGATAGTATTATTTTTGATTTAGATGGAACACTTTGGAACTCCATAGAAGGAGTTTGCAGTGCATGGAAGACAGTATTAGATACCTACCCTGAAATAAATAGAGTTATAACACCTAAAGATATGGAAAGCTGTATGGGACTAACAGTAGATACAATAAGAAAGAAATTATTTCCCGATTTAGATGAGGATATGCAAATTCAGATTATGAAAGAATGTTGTGATTCAGAAAAAATCTACTTAGGTAAACATGGTGGAAAATTATATCCTAATCTAGAATGTACCCTTAAAAAGTTATCTAAAAAATATAAACTATTTATAGTAAGCAATTGCCAAGATGGTTACATACAATGCTTCTTTGAAGCTCATAACTTAGAAAAATATTTTATAGATATAGAATGTTCAGGATCAACAGGGCTTTCTAAAGGAGAAAATAATAAGCTGATTATTGAAAGAAATCATCTACAAAACCCTGTTTATGTAGGTGACACCATCGGTGATAGAGAATCAGCTATTATAGCTAATATTCCTTTTATATATGCTAGATATGGCTTTGGTGATGTTGATGATTATGATTATGTTATCGATAATTTTGAAGAAATTCTTTCACTTAATCTATGATTTAGCATAATTACTACAAACTATAATAATAAAAGTCTATCGGTAATTGTATGACGATAGACTTTTATTATTCAATATATCAAAAACTAATTACTATATTACTCCTCCCCATCAAGTTCTTTTTCAAATTCCCAATTCTCTCCATGATCTTTAGATATATATAGTCCCTCAGAACTTTTAGCATAATATCCATCATTTTCTTGTCTGACCTCTAAATATAATAAGCCATCTTTTTCATATACCTTTTCTGTAGAATCATATGGATTAACATTAAACCTCATACCTCTTGCATCTACTAACTTCATTTTTATCTGTGTATAAGTTTTTCCACCATCTTCTGTACGAAATACTTTTGCATCGTTGCCACTTCCATATGCTAATACTACAAATCCTAAATCTTCATTTATAAAAGTTATTGAGGATACTTGACCCATTGACATCCCAAAAGCTATCCAATTAATTTCCACCCATGAGCTATCTTCTTTATTCAACTTATATAATGCATAAGTTCTACTTCCTAAAGATGAACTTGTCACCTCTAACTTATATTTAATATCCTCATTAAACCTATAAATAACTGTTCCGTCCTCTAGAAATATTGTTTCTCCTACTTTAAGTACATTTTCATCATTTTTTTCTGATTCACTTGGTATTCCTACATAATCTTCGGATTCTATATTATTTAGATCTTTTACAAAATTATATCTTTTAGGTGTAATTTTCTCTTCTTTATCTGGTACATAAACAGATATAGTTTTTCCCTTTATTTCAGATAATACTTTACTTGCTCCTCGTATATTTCCATTGAAATCAATATATAGAATTCCTTCTTTTTCGTATCCCCAGTTTCTTTTCCCCTTATATATAATGCCATACTCTTCACCTTCCCACCAACTCTCAATATCACTTTCTAAAGGAATGATATTTAAACATTTATTTAATTGTTCTACTGTATAATCATCATCTTCATTAGTATTTCCGTAAGAATATGAATGTATTGTAATCTTACTAGTTGAATCACTATAATAACTAATACCATATTCCTTTTTCTTTCCTTTTTTATCTTTTCCATAAATACCTGCTGAAAAAGAAGTAATTGTACCATCTTCTTCAAAAGTAAGATTCAGGTTACTAATGTACAATTTTTTTGGTAACTCTACTTCCTTTGAAATATTATTAATAATTCCTTTTAAGCCATCCTTGTATATTTTATTCTCATTTTCATATACAATCTCTTTTGTATTTTTATATTCATTATACTTATCAACAAAATATCCTTTTGAATTTATAGTAATTTTATATACTTCATATCCATATTTCAAAGTTATTGCCATTATTAATATAAGGGCTATACATATCCATTGTTTATAAAAGCCCCTATACTTTTCCCAAAGATTTTTTTCTACTCTTCTTACGATAAACCAGATCAACCATATTATAAAGAATACTCCAGATAAAAGTAATATCTTTATGTTAGTCCGTAAAAATCCATATTGATATACTGGAACAAATTCATACCATGATATCCAATATACTATAATAAAAATAGGATTAACCAACATATATAAAAATAAACTTCTTTTATTTTTCATTATAATTCTCCTCTAACTTATTAATTTATATCACTACATCTACACTGTACCATTTTATTACTTTTATTTCTGTAAAAAAATGTCGCTTAGCATATTTTTAAATGCTAAGCGACATGTATTCTTTTACTATCTTTATATTATTTCTTACTATAATATTTAATCAAAGCTTGTGTTCCTAAATCTCCCATACCTTCATTTTCAAGTTCCTCATAAATTTTCAGAACATCTTTTAATATATCTAATGAAAGCTTTCTACCTTCTGCTTCATCATTAGCAATTTTCATATCCTTTATAAAATGCTTTATATAGAAACCAGGATCTAAATTTTCATCTAATATATTCTTACCATTATTTTTAAGCTGCCAACTTCCTGCTGCACCTTCACTTATACTATTTAACATTTTCCTTGTATCAAGTCCATTTGCTCTTCCATAAGCAATAGCTTCACATGTTCCTGCAATTGTACCAGCTATAGCAATTTGATTTGCCATCTTTGTATGTTGACCTGCTCCAGCTTTTCCTTCATATATTATATTTGTTCCCATAGCCTTAAAAACATCTAAAGCTTTAGCAAAAACCTCTTCGTCACCACCTACCATTATAGACAATGTACCGTTTTTCGCACCAATGTCTCCACCAGAAACTGGAGCATCTAAAGCTAATAATCCTTTTTTCATACCCTCTTCATAAATTCTTTCTGAAAGTTTTGGACTAGTTGTAGTCATATCTATTAATATAGTTCCTTTATTACTATTTTCGATTATTCCATTTTCCCCAAAATAAACTTCCTCAACATCCTTTGGATATCCTACTATTGTTATAACAACATCTTTATTGTTTACACAACTCTTTATATCATCACACCATAATGCCCCTTCTTCTATAACTTCCTTGGCTTTACTTTTGGTTCTACTATATATTGAAACCTCGTAACCATTCTTCATTAAATTTCTAACCATATGTTTCCCCATAACACCAATTCCAATAAATCCAATGCTTCTCATCTATATGTACCTCTCTTCTTTTTTATCTTATTATATCATATATAGGCTTTTCTCTACCCTCTCTATAATTTTTATGTATTATTTTGTATAATAGTTGTAAATATTGTTATACAAAGGAGCTTATATGAAAAAGATCAGGTTTTTTTTAATTACTACATCATTATTAATTTTTATCATAGGATTTATTAGTTTTCTTTCATTGCTAGTATTTGCAAATAGCAATGATAAACCAGTTACCTATTACTTAAGACTAGTAAAAAATCAACTATCGTCTATTAATAACAACATTGATACTACTACTGATGTAAATATCAATAACAATGACACTAGTTTTACAGAACCATACATACCTTCGTCTTATCCTGATACCTCTAGTCCTAATTATAATAAACCTTTCGAATTAGCCCTAGAGGATATTAGAAATAGTCAATTACAATGTGCTTTGTCTGAAATGACAGATCCAGATACTTATCAGTATTTTGTCACAGAACAATATGATATTCAAAAAGAATATTTTATAGATACGATGAAAAATTTTCTCTCAACTACTAGCTTATCAGACTCATTAAGAATTGCTAATTCTCAATACAGTAACTATACAACAAACTTATTTGGTAATTCAAAAGATAAGCTAATTAATTTTTACACTATACTATCCAATAATTCAGTAAATTCTATTAATGAAATTAACTTTACAGTTTGCTCTATGGAACCTAAGGTTATTACCCCTGTGGATAATAGTGAAGGTAGCTTCTATGGATTTGTAGTTAAGTATCATTTTTCTCTTTCCGATGACAATAATTTTTCTCATGACTTTGGAACATCTTCAGATCCTATTGTTGGACTAGTTGGTAATAAAAATGACGTATTGTTAATTATTGAACCTTGGTAATATATTTCTAACACATTAAAAAGCTGTGATATATCACTCTATATCACAACTTTTTATACCATTACTATATATTATAAACTTTTTAAATATTAATTTTCTTTAATTAAAACTACTACAAGGAAATACCACTACTTAACTAGAACAGATGCCAATATGCATTTTTCCTATATACAACACCAAGACTTTTTAAAATTTATATATACTCTGCTTCTAAACTTCTCGCACTTTTCCCTTGAACTCTAAATAGTATAAATCCTAATGCAAACATTATTGCAATACCTACTACCCCGGCTTTAGAATTTCCAAAAATCTGTGTTGAAAGTCCCATTATCATTGTACCTACAAATGATGCTCCTTTACCAAAAACATCATATACACCAAAATATTCACTAGATTTTTCTTTTGGAATTATCTTAGCATAATATGAACGTGATAATGCTTGTATAGCTCCCTGGAAAACCCCAACAAAAGTTGCTAAGATCCAAAATTCAATAGCCGTATCTAATTGAAGGGCAAATAAAGCTATTAATAGGTAAGCTAGTATACATATAGATATTAAGTCTTTAACTTTAAATTTTTTAGATAACCTACCAAATAAAATAGCAAAAGGAAATGCTACAACTTGAGTTAATAATAATGCCATAAGCATACTATTATCAGTTATCCCTACATCTTTTCCATAAGATGTTGCCATCTCAATTATTGTATAAACTCCATCTATATAGAAGAAAAATGATATTAAAAAGATACATACTTTTCTATCATTTTTTATTTCTTTAAATATATTTGAAAGTCTACTTAAACTACTTAAAATAGAATTATTAGATCTTTCAACATAGTGAATTTGTTTATAATTTTTAATAAGTGGAATCGTAACTATAAGCCACCATAAACCATTTAATACAAAAGCTATTGCTGTTGCAATAAATGTACTAATACCTATTGCATCAGCCTTAAGAATTAATAAAAGACTTACTATAAAAGGTATGCAACTTCCTATATACCCCCAAGCATACCCTTTTGATGATACCTCATCCACTCTATCATCTGTAGTTACATCTACAAGCATTGAATCATAAAATATTAAACTCATAGAAAATACTATTTTACCTATTACAAATAGTGCTAAAAACATTATTACTGTAGTAGGTATTGATAGTGATGCACATATTAATACCCCTATTATCATTGAAAATGTAAAAAACGGCTTTTTGTACCCTTTATTATCTGCCATAGTTCCTAAGATTGGTCCCAACACTGCAACTATAATAGTAGATATTGAAATAGCATAACTATAATATGCTGTTGAGTTAGCTAACGATATGCCCTCAGCTGATGCCATATTTTTATAATATATCGGTATTATAGTTGACATAAGTAACACAAAAGCAGAATTACCAACATCATATAGAATCCAATACTTTTCTAATTTATTAAGTTTACTGCTACTCTTCTCCATAATAAACCTCCATACAGATCTTATATATTTAATTAAATATTAGTCTCCGCATGTTAATTCTATGGAAAGCTATTGTTAAAATATTGTTATCACTCTAAATTTCTCTGGCAACTCCAAATTATTATCTAAACTATCTTCATAATATTATAACTCTTAATCATATAAAGTGTAATTAATAGTATAATTTATATAATAACAGTAATAGGAGGTATTTATTTAATGTTTAAATTTCCAAAAGGTTTATATACAGATATTCGTATTGAAACTATCTATAGTACAAAAATAATATTAGACAACTTTAAGCTAAAACAAAATAATAGTAAAACTGAAATCGGTGCAATAATCAGATTATTTGATGGTGATCGTTGGTATTATAGCTCTACAACTGAAATAAATAATATCCAAAACGAAATAGATTCTTTAGCCAAAATGGCTAAAGTAAATGATGATATAGAAAATAATCCTATCGTGAAAAGACTTGAAGTCAATAAAGGTAATTATCTTAAATATAAAGATTCCGATATTTCTAAAATTAGTAACAAAAGCAAAATTGATGTCCTTAATTCTTATGTGCCACTATTAAAGAATTTTAAAGAGATCCAAGATTGCAAATTATATTATTTAGACAACCATACAGAAAAACATATTATATCTAGTAAAGGAACAGATGTAACTTTTGATTTTCAAACCTGTTCAATTTCTCCTAGATACATTTTAAACGTCAATAATGAACCTTTTAATGGTGGTAATGATATCTTATCTGTAACATTTGATAAACTTTCAAATAAAGAAGATTTCATAATAAATAATATAAAAAAAGATATAGATTATATTACTAATGCAGTGGCCGTTACCCCTGGAAAATATACTTGTATCTTATCCCCAGTAACTACTGGAGTATTTGCTCATGAAAGCTTTGGACATAAAAGTGAGTCTGATTTTATGGTTGGTGATGAAACTATGAAAAAAGAATGGGTTTTAGGTAAAAAAGTAGGTTCCGATATTCTAAACATTGTAGATACTGGATCTATAGAAGGTGCTGGATATACCCCTTTCGATGATGAAGGTACTAAGTGTAAAAAGAACTATATAATAAAAGATGGTATTTTAAATGGGCGTCTTCATAGCTCTAATACCGCTGCAATATTAGAAGAAAACTTAACTGGAAACGCTAGAGCTATGAATTTTCAATATGAACCTCTAGTTAGGATGACAACAACTTTTATAGATAAAGGTTCTGAAACAAAGGAATCTCTATTTAAAAATGTAAAAGAAGGTATTTTTATAGATACTATTCGTCATGGTTCTGGTATGACGACTTTCACAATAGCTCCTGCTAGAGCTTACATGATTCGTAATGGTAAAATTTCTGAACCCGTTAAAATTTCTGTTATCTCCGGTAACGTTATGTCTACTTTGAACAAAATTGATGGTATATCTGATAAAGTTGAACTTTTCTCATTTGCCCTTGGTGGTTGCGGTAAAATGGAACAATATCCATTAAAGGTCGGTATTGGTGGTCCATATATTCGTGTAAATGAAATAAATGTTCAATAATTAAGGAGGTAATATATATGATAAAAGAATTATATAAAGAAATAACTAATGAGATATCTTTAAGTATTTCACAAAGTAAAATAGATTCTATAATAAAAAAATCTATAACTAAAAATGGATGCAGAGTATATGAAAATGGATATATTGGTGTTGCTGGTTCTTTAGGAAATGTTACTAATGAAACTTGGGACGCTGCCAAAAGAAATCTTGATTTAAAAATTCCATATAACTTTGAAGTAGAAAAAAATAAAGTTAGAGAACGTGACTTAAGGGAATACAATCCTTCTGCTGAAACTTTTGTACAGGATATGGACGATTTATTATCAACATTAAGAAGTGAATATCCCGACTTTATTTTTAGCAATAAAATTAAATTCATAAAAACTGAAACATCATTAACTAATGACGTAGGATTAAACTATAAAAATTATGATAGTTGCGTAAACTTAGAAATAATTATTAAACATAAATCCTCTCTCAATATTTTTGATAGTGGACTTATAAATATTAGTCGTAAATTTGATAAAGAAACTTTTTTATGCGAAGTAAGAAAACAATTAGATGCCTTTACTATATTAGAAACTTTACCTACTGGAAAAGTCCCAGTTATACTTGACTTTAATGAAATAAGTAATAAGTTTATAGAATCACTAAATGGAGAAACATTAAGCAAAGGTGCATCTATATTTTCCGATAAAGCTAACAAAGAAATTTTCTCAAAAGATTTTACATTATCAATAGATCGTAGTAAAAATAATATTCTTATTCCTTTCTTTGATAAAGAAGGTACTACTATAGAAAATGACATCTGTCCTTTAATTAATAACGGTGTACTTGAAAAACCTTATACTGATAAAAAAACCTCAATACAATTTGATTTACCATTGACAGCAGCTGCTAATGGTAATTATGATGATGTTCCCTCTTTATCAGATATATCTTTAACTGCAAAACCAGGAAATAAAACTTTAAAAGAATTACTAAATGGTGATTTAGGAATATTGGTAGTTATTTTAAGTGGTGGTGACTACACTAATAATGGTGATTATGTTTCACCGGTGCAAATGTCCTACCTAACTGACGGAGAAAACCTTCTTGGCAGGTTACCTGAATTTAATATTTCTAATAACATATATTCTATGTTTGGTAATGACTTTATCGGTATCACTAAAGATAAACCTTGCTTTAACTCTAATCTATTAGTAACAAAAATGAATATAACTCCGCTTTAACAGTGAAGAGATAAAAGTGAATAGGGCACAGGTTAAAAGGCACAGGACACAAGTAAGGTGAAAATTCCTCTTTGCGAGGAATTTTATTATAATCCTGCGGATAGCAAAGTGTTTTCATATTTACTATAGATACAGAAATTCCGCAGGAATTTCCTCCACCCCCGTGCACTGATATGCTCTATCAAGCTCACTGAAAAAAGCTGCCACACTCTCGTGCAACAGCTCCTTTTTTTTATTATTTAAACCAAATACTAATTTCACGATCTGCATTTTCCATAGAATCAGATGCATGTACTGTATTTATTGTCCCATTTGTAGCATAAAGCTTTCTTATTGTTCCTTCTTCTGCATTATCAGGATTAGTTGCACCATTTAAAGTTCTAACCTTTTGTATTGCATTTTCACCTTCTAAAACTAATGCAATTACAGGTCCACTTATTATGCACTCAATTAAATTAGGAAAATATGGTCTTCCTACATGCTCTTCATAATGTTTTTCTGCTATTTCCCTAGTTGGTTTTACTAATCTCATATCTGCTATTTCTAATCCGTTTTCTTCATAAATAGATATTATCTTTCCAACTACCTTTTTTTCAATACCATCAGGCTTAATTAAAACTAAACTATGTTCTCTCATAAGCTGCCACCTCTCTTTAAGTATACATTTTAATAATATAATGAAAAAAGTAATTCTGTATATAGTTTTTGTTAAATATTTATCTTTACAAACATATTTTTTTTATTATTACTAAAACTATTAAAAAGGAGTGATATTATATATGAATTTTGATAAAAGTGAAACAAAGACTAACTTAATGAGAGCTTTTGCTGGTGAATCACAAGCTAGAACAAGATATTCTATTGCTGCTGAAACAGCTAAAAAAGAAAAATTGTACATAATAGAAGAAATTTTTAATTATACCGCTAAACAAGAATTAGCTCATGCCTCAAGATTTTTACAAGCATTAAAAGATTTTAAAGGTGAAGAATTAAAAATAGATGCAGCTTATCCTGTAAGTAAATTTGATACAACATTAGAAGAATTACAACATGCAAAAGAAGGTGAATTTCATGAACATGATGAAGTTTATAAATCTTTTGCTGAAACTGCAAAAAATGAAGGATTCGATGCCATATCTAAACTATTTAATGATATTGCCTCAATAGAAAAAATTCATGGTACTAGATTTGAAGAATATGAAAAAGATTTACGAGAAGGTACATTATTCAAAAAGAATACTTCTGTAACATGGATGTGTACTAACTGCGGATTTATTTTAGAAGGTACTGATGCACCTTTAGTTTGTCCTGTCTGTTTACATGAACAAGGATACTTTAAGGTACTACACCAATAAAAAAAGAACTGCTATATTTTATATTAGCAGTTCTTTTTTCTATTTATTCAACTTTTATGAATTTAATATATTCATAAACTCTTCACCAGTTATTGTTTCCTTTTCTAAAAGATATGTTGATAACTCATGAAGTTTTCCCATATTATCTTTTAAAATATTGATAGCTTTTTCATGAGCACTTTTAACCATAGCTATCACTTCTTCATCAATTTTTGTTGCTGTTTCGTTTGAACAAGCAAGTGATGTATCTCCACCAAGATATTGATTAGTTACTGTTTCTAAAGCTACCATATCGAAATGCTCACTCATACCATATCTAGATATCATAGCACGAGCAATTTTTGTTGCTTGCTCTATATCATTAGATGCACCACTAGTTACTGATCCAAATACTAATTCTTCAGCTGCACGTCCACCGGTAAAGGTTACTATCTTATTGAAAGCTTCATCTTTACTCATTAAAACATGCTCTCCTTCTTCTACTTGCATAGTGTATCCAAGAGCCCCAGAAGTTCTAGGAATAATAGTTATTTTATGGACTGGCGCTGAATCCGTTTGACTAGCAGCTACTAAAGCGTGCCCAATTTCGTGATATGCAATAATTTCTTTTTCTTTTTGTGAAATAACTGCACCTTTTCTTTGATATCCTGCTATAACTACTTCAACACTTTCTTCTAAATCTTCTTGAAGTACTATCTCTCTACCCATTCTAACTGCTCTTAATGCACCTTCATTAATAATATTCTCAAGTTCAGCTCCTGATGCCCCAGATGTAGCTCTAGCAATAGTATTAAAATCTACATTGTCAGAAATCTTAACACCTTTTGCATGAACTTTTAGTATATCTTCTCTTCCTTTTAAATCTGGAAGTTCTACTGGTATTCTACGGTCAAAACGACCTGGACGTAATAATGCTTTATCTAAAGAGTCTGGTCTATTAGTCGCTGCTAAAATAACAACACCTTTTTTTCCATCAAATCCATCCATCTCTGTTAAAAGCTGATTTAACGTCTGCTCTCTTTCATCATTACCACCGCTGATACCACCATTGTCTCTCTTTTTACCAATAGTATCAATCTCATCAATAAACACTATACATGGTGCTTTTTCATTAGCCTGTTTAAATAGGTCACGAACTTTTGCAGCTCCCATTCCTACAAACATCTCAACAAATTCTGACCCTGATATTGAGAAAAATGGTACTTGCGCTTCTCCTGCTACTGCTCTAGCAAGCAATGTTTTACCTGTTCCTGGAGGTCCTACAAGTAACGCTCCTTTAGGTAGCTTTGCTCCAATTTCAGAATATTTTTGAGGATTATGAAGGAAATCAACTATCTCAGTTAATGCTTCTTTTGCCTCATCTTGCCCAGCAACATCTTTAAAAGTCTTTCCTGTTTGTGCTTCTACATAAATTTTAGCATTTGCTTTTCCGAAGGTCATTGCATTTCCTCCGCCACCCATCTTTTTCATCAATGTCCTAGATAATAATTGTCCTAAAATAAAGAAAACTAAAATTGGAAATATCCAAGTCATAAAAAAGCTAAGCATAGGCGATGCCTGTTTCGGAATTTCAGCAGAAAACTTAACTCCCGCATCTTTCAAACGGTTTACTAAATCATCATCTGGCCATATACCAGTCTTATATAGTTTCTCATCACCCTTATTATCCTTAATCAAATAAACAATTTGATTATCACCCATAGCGACTTCGGAAATTTTCCCCTTTTCTAAATCTTCTAAAAAAGTATTATATCCAACTTCTTTTATTTCCCTTTGAGAAATAAAAGGAAAAACCAATGTATTTAATAAAATAACAATAACAAATGTCACAACATAATAATATATCCATGATTTTTTCGGTGCTTTCTTCTCTTTCATATAACCCCTCCTTTGTTTATTATATAATAAAGATTATATTAAATACCAATAGTTTATTCAAGGAGTAGTTAATATGAACTTCTTAATATTAAGTGAACTTCTACCATCTACTTTTCAATAATTCATGAACCTTATTTAAATCACTATGTAATAAATTAAAATTATATCTAATCTTATTTGTTGAATCATTTAAAATTGCAGCAAACTTTTGTGAATTAATAGAAGACTCTTTTATCACTTTTTCTAACTCTTCTATTTTATTTTGTAGCTCTTCTATTTTAGTAATTTCTATATTTTGCTTTTCCCTGTATAAACTGTATATATCATTTTCTAAATAATCCTCTAAAAGAAAATAAAACTCTTCCTTTCTTTTTATAATCATCAATTTCACTATCTCCAATAATAATTTAGCTCCCATAACAAACATTATTGGCCAAAATGATATTATTATCTTGGAAACTACTACATTCTTATATTCCATAGTAGTTATCATAATAGACAAAAATGTTCCTATTACCCCTAGTACTTCTATTAAAGAACCATATACTTTTATACTTTTTTCTGCATTAATTAATTCTCTATCTAAATTTTTATTTATAATTGCATTCAAATTTATTTTTGATATTCCCGACTCAGCAGCTCTAATAAAACTATCAACAATAGACTTCAATACTTTATCTTTAGTTTCTAATTGCTCATTACCTTCATAAGATTTTAACTGTTTAGAAAAAGCTTCATATATTTTCTTTATTTTCATACACTTAATAAGCGCTATAATTAGTACAACTAATATTAAATCTATGAAAATCATACCTATCCCTAATTCAGTAAAACTTTTTCCTATTTCCCCAATTATTTTCATAAAATCACCCCATTTTTTTATAAAAACATTTGTATTTGTATATACTTTGATTATATAACGCTTTTTTCTATTTATTTGTCATTTTTTATCATGTAAAAGGCTTTTTTTTACCGTATTAATCGACTTAAAGTCTAAAATGCATAAAACTCTTCTGCATAACTATAAAACACCGTTTTGTGTATTTTTAACATATAAGTATTCTATATACATTTTATCTCTATATTGTATACTTATATAGAGGAGTGATTTTATGAAAAAACTAACTATTATTTTATTATTAATCTGTTTAATATGTTCATTATCTAGTTGTGAAAAAGAATCATCAAAGAAAGCTACTGAAAATACAAGTAAAAATAAAACTATTAGTAATAACAATGCTGATATATCAGACAAATCTGCTAAAGAGAAAAATAATCAAAATAACACCACCAATGAAGAATCAATTCCAGAGCCAACCATCACTGAAGATAATTCAATTAATAACATTACTACTGTAACTGATGGCACTACTACAGTAGATAATGCCTCTACCGTTATTGATAACAATGTACCTACCTATGCTCAACCTATTCAGGAACCTGAACAACTACCTTCTGTAGAAAATACTAGTAACACTAAGAAAAAAGTAGTACGGATTTTCTCTTATAATTCCTTAAATGATAGTATATCTTATTTTGATAAAGAAGTTGAAGTTATTGACGGTGCTCTAACAAAGACATTAGTGGAAGCATTAAAAGATCCATCTATAGCTGCAATTCCAGCTGATGCATATGTAAGGTCTGCAAGCATAGATAGAAATAACGACATGATATCAATAAACTTTGGCGATAAATTTATCGATACAACAAAAGTAGGTTCAACTTCAGAATATTATGTTTTAACCGCTACAATAAATACATTCTGTTATAACTTTGGAGTATCAAAAGCACTAATAACGCAAAATGGTAATCCATATGAATCTGGCCATGTTTCTATGGCACCTGGACAAACTTTTTCTGCAAATTACTCTGAATGTTATAGCAAATAAAAAATTCTATAACCTTATGTTTCAATACTTTTGATATAATTCACCACTACTTAACTAGAACAGATTCTAATATGCACTTAACCATATATATTAATACTATGAATATATAAAGCAAGCTATATGAAAGTTGAACTTTCATATAGCTTGCTTTAATATTTTATTACACTGCATGTTCTAAATATAAAATAGTCTTTATACTTTATATATCAAACTCCAATATTTCAAGAAGACTTTTCTCATCTAGATCTTTTACGATATTGTCACTACTACTGCCTTCATCTATTACTTTCTCAATAAGTTTCTCTTTATCTTTTTGCAACTTAACTATTTTTTCTTCTATAGTTCCTCTTGAAACTAATTTTATAACTTCAACAACATTTTTTTGTCCTATCCTATGTGCTCTATCTGTAGCTTGATTTTCAACAGCAGGATTCCACCATGGATCAAAATGAACTACTATATCTGCAGATGTTAAATTTAATCCTGTTCCACCAGCTTTTAAACTAATAAGAAATACTGAATCATCTCCATTATTAAAATTTTCTACCAAAGTCATTCTTTTCTTGGCCGGTATAGATCCATCTAAATAACTAAAATCTATTTTTTCTCCTTCTAGCCTTCTAGCTATATTTGAAAGAATTGATGTAAATTGTGAAAATACTAATATCTTGTGGTTCTCTTCTATAGCATGTTGTAATAATTCCATTAAAGCTTCAATTTTTCCGCTACCCCCATCATAATCATTAATTGTAACTGATGGATCTAATGCTATTTGTCTAAGCTTCGTTATATAAGATAATATTTCAATTTTACTACTTTCAAACTCGCCATCTTGTACTTTTTTTTCTATAAGTTCTGTGGCATATTTACTATATACCCCATAAACCTTTTTTTGCTCTTCTTCTAATTCAACTTCTACTATCTTTTCGATTTTTTCTGGTAATTCCTTTACTACATCACATTTCTTTCTTCTTAATATAAATGGTTCTATAAGCTTATTTAATTCTTCTATTACTACTTTATCTTCTCTGAGTTTTTTATGATATCGAACACTAAATGTTTTTTCATCATATAAGTATCCTGGCATAATGAAATCAAAAATAGACCATAATTCCATAAGCGAATTCTCCATCGGTGTCCCAGTAAGAGCAAATTTTACTTTAGCTTTAATCTCTTTGACCATCTTTGAATTTTGTGAATGAGGATTTTTAATATATTGAGCCTCATCTAATATAAAATAATCAAAATCCATATCCTTATAATATTCAATATCACCTTTTAATAAATTATATGTTGTAATAATAATATCAAAATCATCGCTTTCATTTAATACTTCTCTTCGCGTATCTTTGTCACCATTATTTATAACTACTTTTAATGTTGGAGCAAATTTTTCAAATTCATTTTTCCAATTATATATAAGTGATGTTGGAGTAACTACAAGAGATTTCTTTCCTTTTCCTGCAGAAATAAATGTTATAGCTTGAATTGTTTTTCCAAGTCCCATCTCATCGCCTAAGATTCCACCAAAACCTAATTCCTCTATTGTTTTCATCCACTTAAATCCTATAACTTGATACTCTCTAAGTACTCCATTTATATTCTTTGGAATCTTAAACCTTTTCTCACCTATTGAATCTAGTTTTTTCTTTAATTTGCTTAACTCTGGCTTTCCTTTAATATATTTTATATTATTCTCTTCTAAATAATTGTTAAGAAATATGCCTTTATTTTTAGGAATAGATACTTCATTGCTTTCTATATCAAAAGGTGCAACTGCATCAATCAATTTTAAAAAGCGTCTCATCTCTATTTCTTCTATATCTAAAAATTCACCATTATCAAGCTTGTAATATTTAACATTATCTCTAAAAGCTCTTAATATATTCTTTGTTTCACTTTCAGGTATATCCCCTAATTTAAACTTCATCTCAAAATAATCATATTTTCCTGCTGCTATCTCACCACTTATAAATTTACTTCCTATTGATTTTATTCCCTTAAAATTTTCTGAATAATATACTTCTCCTATATCTTGAAGTATATTTATTTTATATTTGAAAAAATTAAATATATAATCATCACCATATATTATATGAAACTTATTTTTTATAGCTTCAAATCCTAATGTCCTTAAAGTACCTATTATCTTATCTTCGCTCTTTTTATCTCGATATATTATTTTTTCTTCAAATTCATCCAATATATTAAACTGATACCTTCCATAAGAAACCTTTAATGTTAAAGTTACTTCTTCATTTTCCCGATCAAAATAGAAATGAAATTTTACTGGTTCATCTACAATCTTATCTTGAACCTTTTTGCTTAAGATAAGATTCTTGGTGATTTTCTTTATACTAGGAATAAGTTCTTTAAGTACCTTTTCTTCATTTTCAATAGGAATAGTTACTACATCACATTTATTAAATATCTTTAAATAATTATTTATCCTATAACAAAAATCATATGGTGGTAACACTATAGTTGTTCCATATATAAATACATTGCCCTTATCATTTAATGGCATAGCCATACCACTTGGACATTTTAATACATATTTATCCCCTATAATCTTCATATCAAAATCTATCATTGGTATATCAAAATTAATCTCTCCATCAACAGGTCTATTAAAAAAACCTTCATTGAGATAGATTCTATGATTAGATATAACTTTAAAAAAGTCTCTTAGAAAATATTCCGGTATATATATGTATTTTCCTGAAATAATCTTTTCTTTACTATTCTTTTCTATTTTCTTTAACGTTTCTATAAATTCAATAAGAACCTTATCTTTTGTAGATAATACTTGCTTATTTAAGTCAAAGGAAAAATTTTCACTATATTTAATAGGAATCTTATTGTAAAATCCAATTAAAAATTGATTTATATCTCTTAAAACATAAAGCTTATTTGAAGATACCTTCTTAAGTCCAATTCTAAATTCTGCAGATATATTTCCATTCCATTTATCCTTATTTATATATACCTCTATTTTAATCTCAGGCTTTTCTTTTTCTTCTGGTAAAAGTAATGATAATATGTCTACATTATCCCCATCTTCAATCTCTTTATCTTCATCACCTAGTTCTTCTAATGCTTTATAAAATGTTCCTACTACATGCTTACAACTATAATTTTTTCTTAAACGACCATTATTTTTATAATCTGCACAAGTGCAATATGTATATAATATTTTTTTATTTCTTATATCTACCTCTATAGTAGTCTTATACTCATTAAATAAGTTTTCTGAAATTACATTTCCATCAATACATATAATATTTTCTTCTTCCACTATATCCATAGATTCCACTAGGTCATTTTCAAATACTCTTTTACCCTTTATATGATTTTCTCCAATAGTATCTCTATTAAACATCTGCAATAATGACGATTTTTTCATCATAATCTATCCCAACCTTAAACTTTATTAACTAAATACGATTTTACTACAAAAAAGAGCTGATGCACAATAAATCGATATTGTGCATCAGCTCTTCATATTATGCTATGATACTGTTTTTACTAATCAGCGAATATTCACTTCTATCACTTATAATTATATTTTTGTCATCATATACAGATAATAAACATCTATCTGAGTTTACGCGATACTGATGAATAAATTGATCACCTTCTAACTTATATACTATATTTTCTCCACAAAAGCTTTTTACAGCCCATATATTGCCATCAATATCCTTATCAAAATCTTCTGCTGCAAAATTATAATTTTTTTCTACTTCATATTTATTTCCTTTAATAGTATATTTTAATATCTTTCCATTTAAATAATTAACAACATATATGCTCTCAGATACGATTATAAAATTTTTATTTAACTCTATTTTATTCTTTGGCATTACATTTTTTAAATTAATGCTCCCTTTACTTATAATATTACCTTCTCTAATTCTTATTATTTCTTCCTCATACTCATTCTTACTTTCTATAATATTTAAAGTATTATCAACATCATAGCTTACATTTAAGATATCTTTTTCAGCTACATATGAAAAATCATCACAATAAACCCCAGTAATCTTATTTTCTTTTCTTATATTCTTATCAGTTAATTTAACAGTGAACCATATACAACACTTATCATCTCTAGAATATACTCTTTTTAATTTTGCACTTCTTATTCTATATATGCTATAACTCTCTGCAAACTTTATATTTATAGCATCAATAATAGCTTTTTTAATTTTTTCTTCATTAATTTCTTCTACATGATCTAACTTCTCTTCTTCAAAATTAAACACAAATTCTTCCACTGAATTTTCCATTAAATTTTCTTTATTTATACGTGAAAAATATAACTTATCATTAACTAATTGGAAATCAGCAAATTCATACCCACTTATTATTACTTTTGATTCATTTCCCTTTAATAATTCTAAAACTGTTTCAATTTTATTATCGAAATTGTATTTTTCTTTAATAATTATAGATTTTTTTCTAAATACTATAGTATCTTTTATTTTAACAGTTTCTTCATCTACTGTTGAACTACCTGCTATTTCTTTTATATTTTCTGATCTATTTATTTGTAATAAAGACATTAACTTTAATGATATTTTACCCTTATTTTTTTTCATATCTCTCACCCTCACTGGTTTTATCTTTCTTTATTTTAATTATGCCATTGCAAAATACCATTTTCTACACTTTTTCGTATCATCTGACTTTTGTGTCTTATTTCATCAATTTTGTCTTATTCTTAACATTATGATGCAAATATACTATTTTATGATAACAAGATTTACTTTATATCCTTTTTATGTTATAATTACAGTTTATTTAAACTTTTTTAAATTTGTTAGTTCTATATTGAAAAAACCCCTTATATAATATTACAAAGCATATTATATAAGGGGTTTTTTTATGAAAAGAAAAGCAATTTCTTTATTGTTACTAATTTCGATATCCATATCCTTATTAGGATGTGGAAATAAAACTACTAAAGATAATAAAACAAGCTCTAACATAGACCCTTTTGTTATTGAAACTTCTACTAAGGATAGTAAAACTGATAACACAAATTCATCTATAGAAGATTCTAATGATCCTAAGACAAAAACCCAAACTGTAAGATTATATACTTATAATTGTTTAGATGACAAAATGACTTATTATAATGAAACTCTTAAAGTTACAGATGGTGCATTAGTAAAAGCTATCGTTAATGCTCTTAAAACTGAAAAAAATAGTGATACCCTAACTCTTTCCTCTAAGGTTACTGTAAATAGTGCTAAATTAGAAAATGATACTTTGAGTGTAGATTTTGGTGATAATTTTATAAATACCATGAATTTAGGATCTACTAGTGAATTAATGCTTTTAAAATCTCTAGTTAATTCTCTAGGATATAATTTTGGTGTATCAAAAGTCTACATAACTGTAAATGGAGACAATTACTCCTCTGGACATATATATAAAGACGAAAGGGAAACTTTTTCTGTAAACTACGATAATTGTGTAGAATATTAAAAAATATGTATCTTCAATATTCACCACTACTTATCTAGAACAGGTGATTATACAGAAAAAATTGTATATGCTAGGTAGTTATAAATTTATGAAAAATAATGGGTTATTACACAATTTTTACTTACCTTGTGTAATAACCCATTCTATATTTTATAATCTTCTATTTTTTGCTCCATACATCATAGATATTTCTCTAACTTTACTTGATGCCTCAAGAATATCATATCCTTTTTTAATACTCTCATCCTCTTCGTTGTTATTTAAATATTTATTTAAAATTTCCATATCGAATGGAGTTGATAAATTGCTTGTTAAATTATTAATATATATAGTCCCATTATTAATCATATACTTTTCCTCCAATCTAATTAGACACTCATTTCTATTTTTTCTTCTAATCTATTAATATGCTTTATAGTTGATTTTACATTTATATCTCTATTAGCTACTAAAGAGATCATTTCATTTACAATTATATTTTCTTTATCATAAATTTCTCTTGAAAATAATAAACTAATAGCTTCTTCTTTCTTACCCATAGCTAACAATATTAAAACTTTTCTTATGTTAAATATGCCATAGTAACAATTACTTTTTTCTATAGAATTTATTATTTTCTTAGCCTCTTTATATTTTTCAATACTTACTAAATAAGTAATATAATCTAATTTTAAGCTTTCCATATTTCTAAATATATTACTTATCTTTAGTAACAAAGCCTCTGCTTCTTCAAATTTCCCTTCTTCCATCAAAGAATTAAATTTATAATGATACCCAATATATTCAGAATTATTATATTTTAAAAGTTCTGATATAACCTCATTTACTTTATTAGTTTTATTTGTATTTCTATATATATGATAGAGTCTCTCTTTTGCTTCTAAATGAAATTTATCTATGCTTAATACTTTTTTATACATATGTATAGCAAAATCATAATTCATTTGTCTTTCATAAGATATTCCTTTTTCAAAATAATCTTTTTTTATATTGAACTCTTTTTTTGCTATAAAATAATTGTATTGTAAGCATAAATCCTTCATGGTTGTCCCCTACCTTTGTTAATATATTCTTTACACTTTAATTATCTCACTTTATTATGTAAATTTCCATATTTCTTCCTATACATTGTCTTTTTAATCGTATTTGAAATTTCTTTATATTTTTTTCTTTTATGATGGATTTTTTAACTTTTATGAATTCTATTTGACACTTCTTGTCTTCTATTGTATAATGATCGTTTTTTATTTACCTATGTATTTTTTTATATAAACTGTTTACTTTTTACACTGATTAGTATATTATATTATTATCACATATTCATATCGAAATAGTAGGAATAAATATTAAAGGGGGCTTTATGTTATGTCAAAGAATAAATTTGGATTAGAATACGGATTTCAAACTCGAGCTGTTCATAGTGGAAATGATATTGATGAAGGGAGTGGTGCTATTAAACGTCCTATAATTATGGCAAATAGTTATGCACTACCTTATGATCCAACAGATATAAATTGGAGTAGTACCGATAAAGCTCTCTATACAAGAAATAGTGGAGCAAATCAATTATATCTTCAAGAAAAATTAACGACTTTAGAAGGCTGCGAAGATTCTGTAGTTTTAGCTTCCGGAGTCTCAGCTCTTTCATCTGTATTTTTTACTTTTCTTAAATCAAAAGACCACGTAGTATGCTCAAAAATAACCTATCTTGCTGTATATAGATTACTGACAGAATATCTTCCTGATAAATATGGAATAGAATGTACTTTTGTAGATTCATCAAATTTAGAAGAACTAAAAGCTGCTATACGACCAAACACTAAATTAATTCATATAGAAACTCCAGGAAACCCTATTATAAACATTAGTGACATTGAAGAAATCGCTAAAATTGCTCACAATAATAATGCTTTATTATCTGTGGATAACACATTTGCTTCTTTATACAATCAACGTCCAACTTCATTAGGTGCAGATTTATCTATTGAAAGTCTCACAAAATATATAAACGGTCATGGAGATGCTATGGGTGGAGCCGTTCTAGGAAAAAAAGATCTAATTGATAAAATTAGAAAAGAAGCAATGGTTAACCTAGGTGGAACCATAAGTCCTTTCAATGCTTGGCTTATAATGAGAGGAGCTGTAACTTTACCATTAAGAATGAAACAACACAACAATAATGCTTTAAAAGTAGCTAAGTATCTAGAATCTTTACCTTTTGTTACTTTCGTGTCATATCCTGGACTTAAAAGTCACCCTGGACATGAAATAGCAAAAAAGCAAATGAAGAATGGTTTTTCTGGTGTTCTCTCTTTCGGAATAGATGCTGATTATGATACTCATAATGCTTTTATTAGTCATCTCAAAGTAATAACTTCTGCAGTATCTCTTGGTCATGACGAAAGCCTAATAGTATTCTTTGGACCAGATGATGAGCGTCAATATCTATATCCTGATGAATTTTCTAATGGATTTTTTAGATTTAGTGTTGGAATAGAGGATATTGAAGATATAATCAATGACTTAAAACAAGCCTTTGAAAAGGTAGGATTGAGCTATTAAAATTATAGAAAAATGCGGTGACATTAAAGTTTAATATCACCGCACTTATTTTATAATTAAAATTGGCATTGTAATGACTAAGTAATATGAAAATGTCAATTTTAGTTGCTATCTGCAAGATTATAATATTTTCCCCACAGGTGGAAAATTAACCTTCACTATTCACTGTCTTATTTAACTCTATTCATTTACTAATGTAGCTACTACAATAGTTCTCGCTCCGTCATATTCATAACTACATGTATATAGTGTTACTATATTTTGATAATCAGTATTGTTAACTTCTTTTTTAAACATAGATTTTTCTTTTAATTCTTCAATATACTCATCATATTCCGTTGAAGAATTAAATTTGTTTTTCAATTCATGGCTACTTTCATCCTCTACAAAAACTGAAAAAACTTCATATGTATATTCCATATTATTTTCTATAATTTTCATCTTTCCTTTTTTAAATTCATCAGATTCTTTATATTTTGTTATTTTATTAAACATACTACCATTTTTCATATTATGTCCATAAATTATTAAGTTCTTATCATTTTCTACATCATTTCTATAATCAAGAAAAATAGTTCCTGATGAACTCTTATTTTTATAAAAATCATTGTGTAAATAAAAATCATTGTCCTCGCCTTGTACAACAGGATATTCTATGGCGAATTCTGGAATGCTTATCCACAATTTATAATCCGAGTTTATTTCTTTTAATTTTTTATAGTTATCTTCATTTTCATCATTTACAACATTTTCTTCATCTTCACTATTTTCTGCTGCTGGTTTAAATTCTTCTACCTTAGAATAAGTTCTATCAGCTTTATAATATTGCCATCCTTTAACCCCTATCTCTGTAGCACTAAATGAAATTATCCCCAGTAGAATAATATTTATAATAAATCTTATTGCCTCTCTCATATTCCTCCCCTATTGAATACATATTTATAATCTGATTATACTTCATATCATAAGAATATATCAATATTAATGTATTAATTATCCTCCAATAAAAACCATAATAGTACTATTTTCATTATAGTTTAACATCTATTGAAATTATACACTAATTTACCACCTTTCACATCACTATTGTTTTATTATCTTAAACTCATCAATAACAGTACGATTATCATTAATAGTTTTAATATCTAAAGTATTATCTTTAACTTCAACACTAGTAACCATAGTTTCTTGTACTTCTGCCCTGAATGCTAAATAACTTGGCACCTCTTTAGACAATTCATAATACTTACTCCCAGTTGATGAAGCTGCAGTAATATATACTATTCCATTGGGATTATAAAGTTCTGTATCTTCCTTACTATATCTAATATCCTTTTCTCCACCCCTTAATATATAACTTCTACAATAAGTATGATCGTGACCATTAAGTACTAAGTCTATATTATTTTCTTCTAGTACTGGAACTATATTATCTCTAAATTTTACAACATCATCTTCTTCACTATGAGGTCCTGATCCATATATATCATAATGAAAAGTTACTATTCTCCACTTCAAATCTTTATTCTTTTCCACAGTTTTATTGATAAATTCTTTATGTTCCTCTGTGTTACTGTTATTACTGTTAAGAATAATAAATAATGCATTTTTATAAGTAAAATAATAATCTCCTCCAGCCTCTGTTTTTCCTAATGATGATTCATTTGGGTTATTAAAATGAAATGAATAGTTTCCGCTAGGAGAATCATGATTTCCAATAGCTGTAGCAATGGGCAACCATCTTAATATTTTTGTACTTAAGAAACCAGCATACTCCACCTCATTTTTATTATAATACTTACTAGGATTATTCTTGCTTCGTGATTGAATTTGATCTCCTGATGTAACTATAAAATTAGGACGTGGTATCGCTGATGTCATAAATGAAAAATTTAAGGATCTATCCCAATTAAAACCATCTCTTTTTGCAATATCAAATTTAGTTTCTCCATCTACATTCCATACATTTTTAGAAGCTCCTATTTGAGGATCGCCAGCAAATAAAAATGAAAATCCTTCTTTATCTATTGTTGATATCTTCAAAGGATCACTCCACTTATCATCTATAGTATAGCTATAGTAATATTCTTTTTTTGAGTTTAAATTCTTTACTGTAACTTTATTGGATAAATATCCTTTTGTAGCCTTCTCAGATTTAACATCTATTTTCTTTGAATTTATCATATCTTCACTTTCACTTACTTTAAATTCTGGCTTTTTTTCATCTTTCTTAGAATACCATGCAAAATTTATTTCTGTTTCATCTTTCCCTGGTGTTAATACGATTTCTGTAGGTTCACCATTTGTTTTTTCCCAACTTTTACTCCACTCTTCCCACTTATTTGTTTCTGTTACAAAAATATCATTCCCATCAAGCCACTGATACTTTCTTCTGTCAAAAGGTTCCCTTTTCACAATACATCCATTAAAAATTATTAGAACCAATAATAAAGGACATAAAACTTTCAATACTTTTTTCACAAAAACACCTCCTTATTATAATATAATACACAGTTATTAACATTTTAAGTATCATTTTCTATCATTATCCACATATACTATTATTATTTGTTAATAAATTGAGGTGATTAACGATGAGCGAACCTTCTATTATTGATAAATCAGAAGATTTAAATAATAAAATAAGATTAATAAAAAAGGAAATTTCTTTATATGAAAAAGAAATTTCTTTATTACAAATAAAAAAAAGATTCTTTCCTCCTAGTAAACACTTTTATAAATTCTTAGAGATTGTAAATTGGATTATAACTATAGTATCTATCATCTATTGGTTGAAATTCACTCCATCTTTACCTATACCTCTAGGAAATTATTTAAGATTATTAATAATCAGTAGTCCGTTCTTATTTTTAGCAATGCTTTTTAGAGACTGCTATAATTGTTGTATAAATAATGAAAATTATCTTTCATTATTACAAATTAAACTATTAGAACTTAATGATTTATTAGAAAAAATAAAAAAGGATCAAGTTGAATTATTATTTTCCAAAGAATCTATTAATGAAGATTTTAAAGAATGTCCAATCTGTTCAGAATTTGTACGAGCTAAAGCTAAGATATGTCGATATTGTGGTCATAAATTCTAACTTATTGATTAGATTATTATTTTTATATACAATGAATATATATTTTTCTCATAAAGGGTGTTTTTAATGCGTGGAATAATTAATGGAAAAATTATATTAGAAAATACTATATTAGAAAATCATATTTTACTCTTTGATAAAAAAATTATAGATATACTTCCTATAAACGCTGTATCTAATTTAAATGATATTGAAATAATAAATGCTAATGGAGAATTTGTCTCTCCTGGATTTATTGATATCCATATCCATGGTACTAATAATTACGATACTATGGATGGAACCTCTGAAGCTTTAAATGTAATAAGTAAAACTATATGTAAAAATGGTGTAACTTCTTTTTTACCTGCTACTATGACTATGGATAAGGAATCAATATATAAAGCATTAGATAATATAAGAAATTCTATGACTTCCTTTTTACCTGGAAGTGAAATTCTCGGTGCTCACTTAGAGGGCCCTTTTATAAATGAAAAATTTAAAGGTGCTCAACAATCAAAACACATAATCAAACCTTCTATTGATTTTATAGAAAATTATATAGATATAATAAAAATTATAACTTTAGCCCCTGAAATTGATAATGGTAAAGATTTTATAAAACATGTAATAAATAATTATAATATAAAAATATCTATAGGACATTCTGCTGCATCTTATGAGGAAACTATGGAAGGAATAAATCTCGGGATCACTGGATGCACACATACTTTTAATGCCATGCCTCCAATGCTAAACAGAAATCCCTCTATCTTAGGTGCAGCTTTTAATAGCGATATTTATTGTGAACTAATAGCAGATACAATACATGTTTCTCCATATATGTTTTCTGTATTATTAAAAATTAAAGGTGCTGATAAAATAATATTAATAACGGATAGTATGAGAGCAGCTTCTTCTACTAATGAAATTTCTGAACTTGGTGGTCAAACAGTATATTTAAAAGATAATTCTGCAAGATTAGAAGATGGTACCTTAGCTGGAAGTATATTGACTTTGAATACCGCAGTAAAAAACTTTTTAAATAATACCTCAATATCTATCAATGATGTTATTAAAATGGTAACAATAAATCCAGCTAAATATCTAGACTTACATGATAGAGGAAATCTTAAAAAAGGTAGTTTTGCAAATATCACTATATTTAATAAAGACATTGACATACTACATACAATAGTTAAAGGAAAATCTGTATTCTATAAAAAATGAGATTGTCAAATTAACAGACGAAAATTTGTGAGCGATAGTTCCTTTTATTATGGCACAGGTAAGGTGAAAATTCCTATTTATGAGGAATTTTATTATAGTCCTACGGACAGCTAGTGTATTTTATTGGAGAGATACAGTTTTACCACTACTTAACTAGAACAGGTACTAATATAAACTTAACTCTCTCTATATAATCCTATGCAAATATATATTCAAAGCTTCATTAAAGTGCAACTTTCATGATCTTTCTGTAACGACTTTTATATCAATTTCAACCTAAGCAAGAAACATAATCTGATTTAAAAAGCTGCCACACCCTTCGCGCGACAGCTCCATTAATATTACATTTCTCTTCTTATATTTTCTATTTCTCTTATTGAAACTTTAGTATAGTTTTCAATCATTTCTATTGGAAGTTCTGAATTTAACATATTTATGATTATTGCTTTTCTTTCTTCCATTCTTCCTAATAATCTTTCAGTGCTTATCTCCTCTTCCATCTCTATATTATCAACATTAGTAGCATTTTCTCCACTATTTGTTTCGTTAATAACTATAAGATTTTTAACTCCTCTAGGCGCAATAGTTGATATTTGTTTTTTAACCGTATCATCGTATACTCTTAGTACATTTCTACTAAGCCAACTTTCCACTACCTTTTCTGACGGAATTCCCAATTCTTCTTTACACTTTTCATCCACTAACTCATTGAAAAAATCTCCAGTATGACTATCTACCTTAACAAATACAACTTTTATTCCTGCTGCCATTAAAGCTTGCATCTTATTATAATATTCTATAGAAGATTTATCTTTTCTCTCCCATAATCCAGTAGCATGATTTGCTATTCCTATGTAGTCATGGAATATCACTACTTGACTTTTACCAAGAGTCAATGCATATTCTACTCCTCTTATAGCTCCTTCTAATTCCCCTGCAATCTGTCTTATGTTAGCTTCCTCATTACTTTTACTGTATCCTGATTCTATATGTAAAACTACGTCATTTTCTACGGCGACCATTCCATAGGAATACTCTTCTGTAGATACATTGTAACTACCATCCACATAAATATGTAATCCATCTTTAGGATAATCATTTTCCTTTTTATTTAAAACATCTCCGCTATCACTAATAAATCTTTTTGCATCTTCAATATTTTCAAAACTTTTATATTTTGCTCCTTTAACTCCTGTAACATATCTTTGACACTCTGCCCAAGTATTAACTATTACATTAACTATTTTTTTATTATTTTCTTTATCGAAACCTTCCTTTATAGCATATACCTTTTTTGCCATATTCTATTTCTCCTATCTTAACTTATAACTATATTATTACCATATCTATAATTATAAATCAGAAAGCTCTATTTTCACACTGCTTTTTCCATCAGCTATAATACCTTTGCTGTACACAGTATCATCTTCACTTTCCACAATAGTTTTAGGAAAAGTAACTGTAAACTTACTTCCTTCCCCTTCAACACTTTCTACCTCTATTTTACCTTTATGTAATTCTACTAAGGACTTTACCATGTACAGTCCAATGCCACTTCCCTCTACATCTCTTATAAAAGATTTATTTATCTGCATAAATCTTTGGAAAATATATTTTATCTTCTCTTGCGCAATGCCTATACCAGTATCTATAACTTCTATAACTACATTATCATTTCTAACTAATAAGTTTACAAAAATCTCACCATTCTCTTTATTATATTTAATTGCATTTGAAATTAAGTTTAAGATAATTTTTTCATATTTATCAATATCTAAAGCCACCTTTAACTCTTCTACTTCTGTATCAAATATAATCTTTATCTTATAATTGTTTGCATATGATATACAGGAATCCACTAAATCTTCAGTAACTTGAACTATATCATAATTGGAATAATTCATCTCTGCACTTCCTGTATCTATTTTTGTAGATTCAATAAGATTATCCACTAATCTCAATAATCTATAAGAATTTCGTTTTATTATTTTAATAGTTTCAGACATAACCGTATCTGCTGTACCTTTATTCTGATGAACTTCTAACAATTGTGCTGTGCTCAATAACACATTAATAGGCGTCTTAAATTCATGAGATAAATTCCCAAAAAACTCATTTTTCAATCTTTCTCTTTCAGTATTTTCATAACTTAAAAATCTCTCTGTTATATCAGTAATTACAATAACTAACTTACCTTCTATATTTTTTATCATTCTAACTTCTACATTTCTTATATTCCCATCTTTATTAGTAAGCTCAAGTTCTTGGTATTCAGATTTGTTTCTTAATTGTCCATAATTTAATGAATTATCAAAAACAGTATTCAGTTTTTCGATACTCATATCTTTTACAGAATTAACTTCAAAAAAATCTAATCCATATTGATTTATATATACTATTTTTTCGTTTTCTAATATTAATATTGCTTCAGGTAATACCTTAATTAATTCTTTATATTCATTTTCTGCTTCCAATAATTTTTGTTCTGTATCTTTCATCTTCTTTAGACTTTTAATAACATGTATTACCACTATTAAAACTATTAAAACTATCAAAATTTCAATTGTATGAATTAATACTTTATGTAACATATCCTCATTATCCTTACCTATATTAGATATTTTCTTATTATATTAAGTCCCTTATTTCTATAAAATATTTACACCAATAATTATATCATCTTTTTACTATTCCATCAAAAAATAACAATATTTTTGTTTGTTTTTTACATCTATCGCTTATATTCAATTTAAAGAAGCTACATCTTACATAATGCAGCTCCTATCATTAATTTTTAAATCGTGATATTTCACTTAAAAGTTTTTCAGTACAAACTTTTGTTTTTTTAGAATTTTTCATAACACTATCTGATAGGTTAACAATTTCCTCCACTTTATCGGTAATCACCAAAGTTCCTTCAGCACCTTCTGTCGCTGCTACAGTTATCTCATCTATAGCTTGTACCATACCTTCGATATTACCTAGTAATTCACATGATACATTCTTTACACCATTAAGTAAGTTATTAAATAAATCTGCATCATCATTATAATTAATACCAGTAGATAAAAGTTTTTGGTAGTCAGGAATAACTTGATTATCAATAAAATTTATTACCTCTAATGAACTCTTCTTTAACCCTTCCACTGATTCTATAACAATATTAGTTATACCTTGAATCTCTTTTACATTATTTCTTGAAATATCAGCTAACTCTTTAATTTCATTAGCTACTACACCAAATCCTTTACCTGCCTCTCCAGCACGTGACGCTTCTATTGCGGCATTTAAAGATAATAAATTAGTTTGTTCCGCTATTTCTAATATTCCTTTAGTTAAAACATTTATTTTCTCAACAGATTTTGATTTTTCTAAAGCTATTTGTAAATTAGTACTAAGCTTTCTTCTTACTTCTTTTGCATTTTTTTCTAATTCGATAGCATCTGCTTTAAGATTAGATGCTTTATCAGCAATTGTAATTGATGATTTTACACCATTTTCAGCTTCTTTAACAACATCATTGATATCTCTCTTCATTTCCATTGAAGATGCATTTACTTCTTCTGTAGAAGCTGCTGTTTCTTCCATTCCAGCTGCTATTTCTTCTGTTGTTAATGATACATCCTCAATCTTTTCTTTTAAAGTTTCTATTTGAACATCAGTGTTTTCAATAGACTCTGCTACTATATTACACTCATTTTGAATATTATTAACAATGTTTCTAAGCGTTTCTTGCATAACATTCATACTTCTCATCATATTTCCAATCTCATCATTAGATTTTAGCATAGCTACATCTATTTCCTTTGTTAAGTCTCCATTAGATAAAGTATTTAAATGATTTTCTGCATATTTTATTCTCTTAACTACTTTATTAATAATAAATATAATAAAAAGTATAGTTATTATTAAGAAAATTATAGCCTTTATATAAACGGACACAATTTCTTTTTTTACATTTTCTATAATATTATCTTTAGGAATAGTCGAACATAACTTCCAACCTAGCTTTTCTCCATCTATTTTAATATCCGAAGTTATTTCTAGCACTTTTCCGTCTATGGAATCTGAATCTAAATATTCATTTATATCTTTTTCATTATTTGTAGCTTGCGTAACTGTTACCCATGGTTCACCTAACTCTCTAGCGTCTTTCATTATTGATTCTGGACTTTCAGTATTAGCAACAAAAATACCTTCTTCTGATAAAAGCTGAGCTGTACCTCCAATAGGATTCATAGTTTCAATCAACTCTTGGAAAATATTAATTTCTATATCTAAAGATACTACTCCTAAAACAATATTATCATTACTTAATATTGGTACTGATAATGTTACTAAGTTAACCTCGTTTCCATCAATAGAATATTGTTTTGGATCTGAAATATAAGTTTTTCTACTTATTCTTGGATTAGTATACCATTCACTATCTGGTTTCGATGACTTAGATTGTAAAACCTTATATCCATCACCATTTCTTATAACATAGCTTTGTAACTCCCCATTAGATCCTGCACCTTCTTTTCCTACATATGCAGCATCATCACCATCAAAATTATTAGCCTCAAATGTAACTGCCACTCCATATAAATTAGAATAATTTTCTAATAATTGCTTCTGAATTTCTATTATTGAGTTTCTATCCTTTTTACCTGATCTCATCTCTTGTTCTATAAAGCTTTTTAAAGTTTTACTTATATTTTCTAGACTCTTTATTTCCGTTCCAATTTGATCACTATATACTGAAATCATATCCTTAGCAGTAGTCTCCGCCTTACTGATACTATCATTATATTGTCCCATCAAAACCGATGTAAAAATAGTTGCGTAACTTATTATTAATATAATAGAAACAGCTAAACTGATTTTTAAACTTAACATTAATTTGAACTTCCGCTTTTTCATAACATCCCCCACACTTATTTCAAAAATAAAAAAATAATTTTCGAATCCTCCCCATATTATGTAAAATAAACGTATTTTATATTTTTATTTTACATTTTTATGTAATAAAATTCAAATTCCCTTATATTTATATAGTAACACTTTATGTAAATGTTGTCACATATTAATTTTATATAAAAAATTTTTTGTTATATTCTCTAATTAAAGTTTATAATAATATTAATATAATCTTGAAAGGGGGATTTTAGTGAAAGTATTAGTAGATGCAGATGCATGTCCTGTAAAAAATATAATAATAGAATTATGTTCTACTAAAAATATTCCTGTAATTCTTTTTGTAGATACAAGTCACATAATATCTTCTCCACAATGCCAAGTTATAACTGTTGATAAAGGACGTGATTCTGTAGATATAGCACTGATGAATAAAACATTAAAAAATGACATTGTTGTAACTCAAGATTATGGTGTTGCAGCCATGGCATTAGGACGTGGTGCCCATGCCATTAATGAAAAAGGATTGATTTATACTAATGAAAATATTGATATGCTACTTTTTCAAAGACACATGGGGCAAAAAGCTAGGAGGGCTGGAAAAAGAGTATCGGTAACAAAAAAGAGAACTCTAGAAGATGATATTAAATTTAAAAATAGTTTTTTGAAACTAATAGATAAATATTTTAATTTTGTATAACTATCCAATAACAGTAATATAGTGATATAATATAACTAAATTTTATTTTTTTTGGGGGGCTGAAAAATGCATTTAGATAAAATAAAGATGGCACGTGAAAATATTAAGGATATTATTGAAAAAACTCCTTTAATGCACAGTAACGTTTTTTCTAAAGAATGTGGAAATGATGTATATATGAAATGTGAAAATTTACAAATCACTGGAGCATACAAATTACGTGGAGCTTTAAATAAAATTACAACTCTTACAGATGAACAAAAAAGTAAAGGAGTTGTATGCTCTTCAGCAGGAAATCACGCTCAAGGAGTTGCTTATGCTTCTAACTTATTCGGTATTAAATCCAAGATAGTTATGCCTAAAACTACTCCTTTAATAAAAGTGAAGTCTACAAAAGACTTTGGTGGAAATGTAGTTCTTCATGGAAATGTATATGATGATGCATATAATGAAGCAAGGAGAATTGAAAAGGAAGATGGATCTGTATTTATACATCCTTTTAATGACTTAGATGTAATGTATGGACAAGGGACTATTGCTTTAGAAATCTTTGAAGACCTTGCAGATGTTGATATTATAGTATGTCCTATCGGTGGTGGTGGACTAATAAGCGGGATTTCTCTTGCCGCAAAAGAATTAAATCCTAACATTAAAATTATTGGTGTACAAGCTGAAGGTGCTAATGCTATGTACCAATCTTTTAATTCTGGTGAACTTAAAACATTAGACACTGTTAATACTATTGCTGATGGTATTGCAGTAAAAATTCCTGGAGACAAAACTTTTGAAATTATAAAAGATTATGTTGATGAAATTATAACTGTTTCTGATGCAGAAATTGCTGATAGCTTTATTGTTCTTACTGAAAAACATAAACTTTTAGCTGAAGCTTCTGGTGCAGCTTCTCTAGCTGCATTAAAGAAATTAAAAGTTAAAGGTAAAAAAGTAGTTTCTGTAATAAGTGGTGGAAATATAGATATGGTTACTATATCTTCTCTTATCAATAGTGGTCTTGTTTCTAGAGGAAGACTATTCTGCTTTAGCGTTGAATTACCTGATAATCCTGGACAATTACTTGCAATCTCTAATTTACTAACAAAAGCAAATGCTAATGTTATTCAGTTAGAGCACAATCAATTTAAAGCAATTGATAGACTTAAAAATGTTGTCCTAGAAGTAACTGTAGAAACTAATGGATTCCAACATATCGATACAATTAAGTCCCTTCTTACTGAAGGCGGATATTCATTTAAACAAATATACTAATTATATTTTTAACTAAGGATGATTTTATGTGTTATGTATATATATTGCAATGTTCTGATGATACTTTGTATACTGGCTGGACAAATAATTTAGAAAAAAGAATCGCTACTCATAATAGTGGTAAAGGTGCTAAATATACCAGAAATAGGTTACCAGTAAAATTAGCTTATTACGAAACCTTTGATGATAAATCATCAGCACTTAAACGTGAGTATGCTATAAAAAAATTACCAAGACATAAGAAATTAGATTTAGTTCAAACTATGAATATTTCATTTTAAAAGAACTCCTTCTGGCAAATAAATTAGTTATCGCCAAGAAGGAGTTCTTTTTACTTAACATTATCAATAAGTATATCTAATTCTTTTTAAAATTAACCTTATTTTGAAAGTTATTCTCTTTCATTTAAAAGTTTAGTAATTACTCTTGTTGCATCTAAATAAGGAGCTATACTTGTATTTTTATTTAACTTATCTAATATTACAGAGATAAGTTCTGACATATCAACTTCTTTAAACCACGGTGCATTTTTAACTGAATCTGAAATATATGTTAAATTAGTTGAATATACTCTACTTATTAACCCTTCTTCATAAAATCTTTCGATTTTTTCAGTTCCTTCTGTGAAAAATGCAAACGTAGCAGCTACATATACATTTCTTGCTTTTCTCTTTTTAAGTTCTTGAGCTATATCGAAAACAGATTCTCCAGATGCGATCATATCATCAACAATAAGAACATCTCTTCCTTCAACATCTCTTCCCATATACTCATGTTTAACTATAGGATTTTTACCATTTACTATAGTAGAGTGATCTCTTCTCTTATAGAATAGACCTACATCTACTCCAAGTACACTTGAATAATAAATAGCTCTATCCATTGCTCCAGTATCTGGACTAATAACTAACATGCTATCTTTATTGATATCAAGATCTTTTTCTTCTCTTATTATTGTTTTAACTATATCATATGTTGGATATAAATTTTCAAAAGATAATAGTGGTATAGCATTTTGTACATTTGGATCATGAACGTCAAAAGTAAGAATTTCTTGAACTCCTAATCTTTCTAATTCTTGAAGTGCAATAGCGCAATCTAAAGACTCTCTTCCCTTACGTCTATGTTGTCTTGATGCATATAATAAAGGCATAATAACTGTTATTCTTTTAGCTTTTCCTCTTATTGCAGATACTACCCTCTTTATATCCTGAAAATGTTCATCTGGTCCCATGTGATTTTCAAAACCAAACATTTTATATGTACAACTATAGTTTCCAACATCGCAAATAATATATATATCTTTTCCTCTTACAGTTTCAGAAAGTTTTACTTTTCCTTCACCATTAGAAAATCTAATTTCATCTGAAGAAATTAAGAAAGTCTCATCATGATCTAATCTTTTTCTTAAATGAGCATCTATCTTCTTTCCAAGTTCTTTTGAACTCTTAAGTGCTATAATCCCAAGATCAATACTATTTGTTAAGTGTCCATCACACTTAGTCATCAATAATCACTCCTTAATATGTATATGTATTATTTCGCCCTATAAAAAAACTTTTAGGCTTTCGTTTTTTCGTCTGTGAATATTATAACTCATTTATTCACAAAATTATATAAATAATTTCTAAGTAAAAAAAAGAAAATCTCTATTTACAAATTTAACATCGGTAATTTAGAGATTTTCACAATTGTTTATTCTATATCTAATTCTAAACTTGACTTTGATACATTTTCAATTTCTCCATAGTCACAAGATTTTATTATAACTTCAACGTTCCCCTTTTCTCCATTAGATAATTCCCCCTTAAATACTCCATTTTCAACTCTTCCATTAACATTTATAAGCTGTAAATTATCTGATTTAGAAGTTATATCACCATAAACACTATATTCACTAAAAGGCATATCAAAATATAATTCTCTATCAACATCTAAAATCATCTTATTTGCTAATGGAATGTAGGAATTAATTTCAAGATAACCTGCTATAATATTTATTTCTTCTGGTAACTTATCGATTTTTGCATATTCTAAGGATTTACCTTCAGAATCTATATCTACATAATTTCCTACGATATTTATTTTTTCTGCATTTATAAATTCTCTTACATCCAATTCTACATGATTACTACTATTAATATTTATATTTTTACATTGATTAAATTCTGGCAGGGATATCTCTCCAAATGAAATATTATAATTTAAATTATCTCCTAATACCTCTTCATCTCTCACCGTTAATGAAGTATATCCATTTCTATCTATATCAATATTAACTCTACTTGGTACATAGACCTCAATATAGTTACTATCTATACTTCTTCCATTTGCCAAAGCTGATATTGCTTCGTCATAAAAATTTTTTAGTAATCCATCTTTCACTCTGTCGAAATTAAAACTATCTCTTTTCCTATTTGTGTCTACTATAATTGTCTTACTGCTTTCATCATATTGATAAGTCACATCTATATCATCAAAAAAACCTTTATACTTTCTAATTGAAAAAGTATTATCTGTAGATTTTTTTATTACTATGTTTAATGATTGAGAAATCTCATTTTTTGAAACAATTTTAAGATTTTCTATTACTTTCTCCTCTTCTCCTATAGCAATATAATTTTCGGAAGACATTTTTTCATTTCTAGCATTACTTACATCTAACAATACATCTCTCGTCATATATATTCCACTAGGTATGACTCCTATTATTCCAACTGATATAAGAATAATTCCAACAATTACTGCAACCTTAGATTTACTCATCTTCTTTCACCCCACCATTAATTTCATAATTATTCTTAGCTCTTACATACATCAACTTCGTTTTAATCCACCCTATATATTTTCTAATAAATAGGATCATAAAAGAAACAATCTTTATATATAGAGTCCATCCGATTATTAGTATGCCAGTATATATAAGACCTCCAAAGAATATCGTTACTGCTATAGATGTTTTTACAGAAAATGTAGTTACAGCTGCCATATATACTAATACATTAACGATAGTTGCTACTATAGCTCCTATTCCCATTGTCATAAGTGTAACAATAATTGTGCCTACTGGAATTGCTAATATTAATGTAATAAACAATATTATTAACTTAACAGCAAAAGAAGATATCTCACCTTTTACAATAGCATCAGAATTTAAAAATTCCTTTGACTTGTTTCTAGCTTTATTAAATAATCTAAAAACATTCTTTTTTATAGTATCTACATTTTCCTTAGCATAATTTTCTTCTCCAAAGCTTCCCTTCATTTCTCTTATAAGCTCAGTTGCAACTTGCTTTGGTGATCCTAATCCCTTTGCCACCTCTTCTTCGCTTTTACCTTCTAATTTACCATTTATAAAAAACTCCTCATAATCTCTTAATATATCATCTATTTCTAAAGCACTAAAATGTCCTTTTAAATAATCTTTTAATATATCTAAAAATTCTTCTTTATTCATACATTTTCTCCTTCCTATATACCTCTAAAATAGAATTAACATCATCAACAAATTTGTCCCACTCATCAACTAAAGTCTTTAACTTTTCTTTTCCTTCTGCTGTTATTTTGTAATACTTTCTATCTGGTCCCTCTTCTGACTTTACAATATAAGTTTCAAAATTTGATTCAGCAGTAAGTCTTCTAAGGAGTGGATATATTGTACTTTCTTTAATATCCATTACTTTTGATATCGCTTCTACTACTTCATATCCATACATGTCTTTATGATTTATCATTGTTAAAACACATATCTCTATTACACCTTTTCTTAATTGTGTACTCACTGTTGTACCTCCTTCAACAACTACTACGTAATACATAGTAGATTGATACTATGTATTACATAATAGTTTATATATAAAGAATATCATACTATTGTGTAATACACAATACCCCTCTTTGAATTCACATTTCACAAAACGCAATTCACAATTAATATTAATTTTCCCCTGAGAGGAAAATATTATAGTACTGCGAACAGCAACAAAAATTGTGACATCCTTCACCACTACTTACCTATAACAGATACTAATATGCACTTTAACTATAATTGATAATTGTGAATCGTAAATTGTAAATTAAAAAGAACTATCGCTGACGAATTTTCATTCTTATTGCGATAGTCCTCTTTATTTGTGAATTATCAATTCATTTATTCTTCTGCAGATTTTAATTTCTTATTCAAAGTATAAAATCTTATATATGATTTAAGTTTTGCAATAAACAAATCTTCTTCTAACGGTTTAACTATAATATCATTAGCTCCAGAATCTAAAATTTCTGCTTGTACCTTCGGATTATGTAATCCTGTTACTGCTATTATAGTAGAATCTATATTATCTCTTCTTAACTTTCTTATTACGTCTTTACCAAATTCATCTTTTAATACTATATCTATTAAATAAATATCATACTTCTTATTTTTCTTTATCAATTCAGTACCAGTTTTAAAATAATCTATATTTTTAAGATTATATTTGCATAATATATCTTTAGCAAAAAGCATTTCAAGATGGCTATCCTCTACTACTGCAATTCGTGCCTCTTGTAAATCTTTCGCATATTGATCTTCTGCAAATGCCATATCTACATATTTTATAAATTCCTCTTTAAACTCTTCTTTAAATATATATTCTCTTATTCCTAAGTCTATTAATTTCTTTCTTTCCTCTCCCATAGAATCTCCTGTAACTACAAAAATAGGTTTCTCTGGATACTTTTCTTTAACTGTACCTACAAAATCTTCTACAGTACATCCCTCAGCGTATAAAGATGTAACTATAAGATCAACATCAAATTCATCTATTAATCCAATTGCATCATTAAAATTATTAGTATATATATATTGATAGTTATTTGATTCTAATATTTCTTTAGCTGCTTTACAAAAAAATTCACTTTGCTCAATATGTAACACTGTATACATGTTTATTCCCCCTAAAATGTGATAATTTTTATCTCCCTAAATAAATTTTATCACATTTTTCAACATTTTTCTTCTTTTAATTAAATAAAATAGAAAAAAAAACAGAAGTTTATCCTTAATAATAAGGTATAGGTTAGAAGGCACAGGGCACAAGTAAGGTATCCATGTCATATACCTATGCCTCGCTTTTACTCTATCAAACTTTATAAAAAAAGCTGCCACACTCTTCATGCAACAGCTCCATATTTATTTTATTACTTAAAAAATAAATCTACTAAAATACCTCCATGAGATGATATTAACGTTGCAAAAACCACTGAAACTATAGTCATAAGCTTAATTAGTATATTCATTGATGGCCCTGATGTATCTTTAAACGGATCTCCTACTGTATCCCCCACTACTGCAGCTTTATGGCTCTCGCTTCCACTTCCTCCATAAATTCCACCTTCAATAGCTTTTTTAGCATTATCCCAAGCTCCCCCTGCATTTGACATCATAATAGCATTTAAAACTCCTGATACTAATGCTCCTGTTATCATACCTGCTAGTGCCTCTTTTCCAAAAAACATACCTATGAATACTGGTATAACTACAGCTAATATCCCTGGCACAATCATTTCCTTTAAAGAAGCTTCTGTGGATATATCTATACATCTTTTATAATCTGGTTTAGATTTTCCCTCGAGTATCTGTTTATTCTCCTTAAATTGTCTTCTCACTTCTTCTACCATTTTATTAGCAGCACGCCCTACCGCTTGCATTGTCAATGCTCCAAAAAGATACGGTATCATAGCACCTACTAATATTCCTGTTAATGTAAGAGGATCTAATAAATCTATACTTTTTAATTGAACTACTTGTGCATAAGAGGCTAAAAGTGCTAAAGCTGTCAATGCTGCTGATCCTATAGCAAATCCTTTTCCTATAGCCGCTGTTGTATTACCTACTGAATCTAATTTATCAGTTACTTCTCTTACTTCTTTAGGTAAAGATGCCATCTCAGCTATTCCCCCTGCATTATCCGCTACTGGCCCATAAGCATCTACAGCTACTGTAATTCCTGTAGTAGCTAACATTCCCACTGCTGATAATGCTATACCATATAAACCTTGTGAACTATCAGAATTTCCTCCACAAACATAATATGAAATAAGGATTCCTATAGATATTAATATTATAGGAATTACTGTTGATTTCATTCCTACTGCCAACCCAGAAATTATATTAGTTCCCGGACCAGATTGAGATTCTCTTGCAATCTCTTTAACACTTTTATGCTCTGCGGAAGTATACACCTCTGTTATCTTTCCTATCAATATTCCTATAATTATTCCGGCAAGAACTGGTACAAAAAATTTAAGACTCCCAAAGATTACAGTAGAAAATATAGCTGTAGAAACTATCATTAATATACCAGCTATATATGTTCCTGTATTCAAAATCTTTTGAGGGTTATTACCCTTTATAGTTCTGATGATTACTACACCTATTATAGATGATAGTATTCCAAATGCAGCAACTATCATTGGAAATATACTGGTTTCATTGCCTGATGATACATTAACAAATGCACCTAAAGTTATTGCAGAAATTATAGACCCTACATATGATTCAAATAAATCTGCTCCCATTCCTGCAACATCTCCAACATTATCTCCAACATTATCAGCTATAACGGCAGGATTTCTAGGATCATCTTCTGGAATTCCAACTTCTACTTTCCCTACTAAATCAGCACCAACATCAGCGGCTTTAGTATATATTCCTCCTCCTACACGAGCAAATAAGGCTATAGATGATGCACCTAAACCAAATCCAGTAATATACTCTGTATCTAAATTAAATATTATCATCAATGCTGCTAATCCAATAATTCCAAATCCTACTACAGCCATGCCCATTACTGATCCACCAGAAAATGCAATAGTTAAGGCTTCTTTTATTCCTTTTCTAGCAGCTTCAGTTGTTCTTACATTAGCTTTCACTGCTACTCTCATTCCACAAAATCCCGCCATAATTGAAAAAAATGCTCCTAAAACAAAAGCTACTGCCGTTTTATAATGTATTGCTATAGCTATAATTATTGCTACTACCAATACAAATATCAAAATAAATTTATATTCTCTAAATAGAAATGTCATAGCTCCATCTTCAATATTCTTTGAAATTTCTTTCATTTTTTCACTTCCGACATTCTTTTTTATAATATCGAAATAAAGCAATAAAGCAAATCCAAGAGCAATACCACCTATCAATATAGATAAAATTAAATAACTCATAACTACACCTCCTATTTATAAATATACGATATGTAATCATAAAATATAATTATTTGTTATTTTTATAAAATTGTTATATTTTTTTAATAATTTATTGCATTTTTTTGAATATATGGTAATATATATATAAGGATATTTTTTACATATTATCCTAATTTTAAATATACTTAGGAGGTATTGTTATGAACATGAATAAAAATACTGTAAAAAAAGACATTGCTAAAGGAGTATCTAAAATTTCTAACAAGGTGGCTGAACAATCTGGTTTCGGTTGCTTCTGGGTTTTCTTTTACGAACCAAAGAATTTCAATAACAAAAAACTAGTTCGTAAGTAATTTTATTTAAGTATATTTATGTAGAGAATAAAATTATACATAATTCTCTACATAAATTTATTTTTCAAGAAAGGAAACTAATATGATTACATATGAAAAGATTGCTGATAAAATATCATCTAAGATAATTGATACATTAGATGATGGATCTATGGATACTGAAAAATTATCTTATGGTATTTTAGTATTTTTTATAAATATTACAAAATTAATTATTTTATTAATAGGAGCCTACTTCTTTGATGTTATGTTAGAATTTTTTATAATAATTTTCTCATTTGCAATTATGAGACTAAGCAACTTTGGACTTCATCTTAAAGGATCCCTATTCTGTACTGTAGTCTCATTTATATCATTTATAGGATCTGCATTAATATGTAAATTTCTTCATTTTGATATTTACATGATCATTATCTCCTATATAGTTTTAATTCTCTTAACATATATGTATGCCCCTGCCGATACTGAAAGTAACCCTTTATGTAATACAAAACAAAGAAAAAAATTTAAATTTCAAAGTATATGTAAATTATTGATTTTTTTCTTTATATCTCTTTTGTTTAATAATTATATGTTTGTATCATGTATAATTTTTGGTAACCTTATTTCTACAATTACTATACTACCAATAACTTATGATTTATTTAAATTATCGAAAAATAATTATGAACTTTACGAAGAGTATGAACCATAAAAAATGCTATTGCAAAGATAATTGCAATAGCATTTTTTTATATATAGTTATTTTTTATTATTACTGCTCTTATAGATTCATATTTAATATAATCCGGTAACTTCTTTTTCAATTCACTTATCTTATTAGATGACGTACTTTTTAATTCATTGATGATTAACCTCTCTTCATCTTCTGTATATAAATTACTTATATCTTCTTTTAATGGATTTTCACCATACTCTTTAATATAATCAGTAATGTACCCTAAAATTGTAGAAATTGATACTTCTATTTCCTCGGAAATATCTTTTAAATATATTCCTTCTTTCACCATATCTATAGATTTCTCTTCATTATTTCTACCATCACCGTCTATAATAACTTTTCTATGCTTCTTTTCAATCCAATTTCTCTTAATATTTTTTTCTTCAACATAAGATTTAACTGCTTCTACAAAAAATTCTCCATATTCTTTAACCTTTTTAGGTCCTACTCCAGAAATATCTTTAAATTCATCAACGGTTATTGGGTATCTTCCGCTAATTTCTTTCAAACTTTGTATACTGATTATACTTCTATCTAAAGTATTTTCTTTTAAAGCAAAGCTTTTTCTAACTTCTAATAATCTATTTAATAATTCTTTATCAGTACTAACCTCAATTATCTCATCATCTTCATTATTTACTATAATATTTATATTATTATCTTCTACATATCTCTTTATAACTTCTGAAAATCTCTCACCATATTTATCATATTTCTTTTCACCTATACCAGATATAGCAAGGAATTCTTCTTTAGTTCTTGGATATACGCTGCTCATTTCTCTAAGAGTAATATCTCCAAATATAATATATGGAGGTACTCCCTCTTCTCTAGCTATTTCTAATCTTAATTCTTTAAGTATCATCACTAATTCATTATCTTCAATAATCTTCTTATCAACAACGTATTCCTTAAATCTTACTTCCTCTTTTCCTTTTAATACAAGGATAGACTTATCGTTTAATCTTACTACAGGATAATCCCCTTCTATAAGATCTATAAATCCATGAGATACTAATGTATTTATAAATTCTTTTAGTTTTTCTCCAGTATAATCTTTCATAATTCCATAAGTAGATAACTTATCAAATCCTAAATCTAATACTCTTTTATTCTTAGAACCTCTAAGAACATCTACAATCATCTTGGTTCCAAAGCCTCTTTTCATCCTATATATACAAGATAATACTTTTTGAGCATCAATAGTTTTATCAACAATTTCTCCTTCGCTTAAACAATTACTACAATTACCGCATTCCTTATTGTATTCTTCACCAAAATAATTCAATATTCCTTTTCTATAACAATCATTGCTATAAATAAGGTCTATCATCTGTTGCAACTTCTTATATTGAATTACTTTTCTTTCTTCATTTTCTATTCCTACATCAATAAGATACTTTTGTGTATGTATATCTGATGGAGAGAATAACAATATACATTGACTCTTTTCACCATCTCTTCCTGCTCTACCAATCTCTTGATAATATCCTTCAATATTTTTAGGAATGCTATAATGTATTACATATCTTATATTAGGCTTGTCAATTCCCATACCAAAAGCGTTAGTAGCAATCATTAAGCTTACTCTATCATATATAAAATCTTCTTGATTACTCCGTCTTTCTTCATCACCTAATCCTGCATGATATCTTCCTACAGAATATCCTTTATTTTGTAACATTTCATATAAATTATCTACTTCTTTTCTTGTAGATGCATATATTATTCCACATTGGTTTCTATTTTTCTCTATATATTTTAATATGTATTCTTTTTTGTTACCACCTTTTATTATGTCTATACTTAAATTTTCTCGATCAAAACCTGTTATAAAAATCTTCGGACTATTAAGTTTCAGTAAATTTACTATATCTTGTCGTACTTCTTCAGATGCGGTAGCAGTAAAAGCTGTTATTATAGGTCTCTTATAAAGCCTATCTATAAAACTCCCAATTCTCCTATAACTTGACCTAAAATCATGTCCCCATTGCGATACACAATGTGCCTCATCAATTGCTATTTGCGAGATATCTTTCTCTGCAATTATTGCAAAAAATTCATATGATTCTAACCTTTCTGGTGCTATATATATTATTTTATATTTATCTTCTCTTATTCCTTCAATTATTTCATTAAATTCTCTAGAAGACAATGATGAATTTATATATGCCGCTTCAATTCCAATTTCCTTAATAGTATCTACTTGATCTTTCATAAGAGAAATAAGTGGAGAAATCACTATTGTTAATCCATTAAGAATAAGTGCTGGAACTTGATAACAAATAGATTTTCCTCCCCCAGTAGGCATAATTGCTAATACATCTTTCCCTTGTAAAATTGAATCTATTACTTCCTCTTGCCCTTTTCTAAATTCTCTATACCCATAATACTTTTCTAATATCTCAAATTTATTCAAAGTTATCCTCCTAAATACAATATCTTATTATAATTCTACCATAATTAATATTGCTTATTCAGGATAAGTTAATTTAATCTGCTCTCCAAATATCATATATAGAATCATCTATTTTTTCTAATGCTCTATCTATAGCCTCTTGTTTTTCTTCTTCAGTAGTTCCTGTACCATCTACTAGTAATTCTTTAAATCTTTTTATTCCCATTGCTTTTACTGTACTTTCTACATAATGAATACCTTTATTTAATATCATTCCTAATCCCCAAGGAATTTTCGCTCCTGATGATTGTATATAAAGCATTCCTCTTACTTTATCATCTAGTAATCCATCCATTTTATCTTCAGATATCTGTATTGTTTTTCCATCTTGAATAATACAATCTAAATATTCCTTTAGAGGCGCTGGAAAAGATAAACTCCACATTGGTGCCGCAATAACATATACATCAGCTTCTTTAAACTCATCACAAAGCCTAACTATCTTATGTACTTCTTCTTGATCTTCTTTACTTAATTTATTAAAAGCTTCTTCTGATACAAGGCAACTTCTTTTTTCAAAATACTTATATTCTAATCTTGGTATATGTTCCTTATATAAATCTAATTCTTTTACTTCAAATTCTGGATATCTATTTACAAATTCGTTTATAAATGCTCTAGCTACAGTCTTACTTGCTGATAATTCCTCCGGTTTGGAATTTACTGATATGTATAATAATTTTTTCATATTTATCACCTCATTAATATTATCTTAAATTGTAGATAAAATATGTATTAATCTACATGAAAATGCAACTTTCATTATCCCTCTATAAAACAACATTCAAAAAAGACTATTGCATATCATCCCTTTTATGCAATAGTCCTCTTTTATACTTCTATTTAGTTTATATAATCACTAGGAGTAGTAGATACTAGTTGACCATCAACATACCACATTTCTCCTGAAGCATCATATCCTGCTGCTCCTGATGTTGGTGTTTGCATTGATCCTGAGCTAAATATTACTTTTGCATTAGATAAACCTTCAATTTTATAAGTATACCAACCTTCATTATCACCGTCTTCTGCTACCATTGCTGTTCCTGGCCATTTACCAACATATTCGATTACACCATCACTGTCTTCTGTATAAATATAAATATATGGGTTTGTCCAACCATCTTTTTTGAAGTGAACTTCTATAAAATCTTCTACTGGTTCTGTCTTTGTATAAGAATATGTTTTTGTTACTGATTCTTCTCCATTTTCTGCTGTTAATACTAATGTTGTTACTGTTCCAACTTCTACACCTTCACCTATAACTATAGTATCACCATCTTTGTATTCTATAGCCTCACCACCATCTATAGAATATTTTGCATTTTCAGCATTTTTACAAGATAATTCTACTTCTAATCCTTCTTCTGTTTCTGCTGCATATTCTCCACTTTCTACATTTGTAGAAACTTTTAATTCATCATCTTCTATATAATCCTCTGGACACTCTGAAGTTAATGCTCCATCAACATACCACATTTCTCCTGTTAATTGGAATCCTGATTCTCCTGAACCTGGTGTTTGTACTGATCCATAGTTAAATATAACCTTAGCGGAGTCTACGCCATCAACTTCATAACTATACCAGCCCTCATTATCTCCAGTTTCTGCTACCATTGCTGTTCCAGGCCAATCTCCTGCTAATTTTACTGCTGAATCTCCATCTCCTGTATATATATATACATTAGGATTTGTCCATCCATCCTTCTTAAAATGAACCTTTAATATTTTTTCTACTGGAATAGATTTTGTATAAGTATATGTTTGTGTTACTGTTTTGTCACCATTAATTGCAACTAATGTAACTGTTGTTACAGCACCATCAGCATCTTCTTTTCCTATTGTTATTTTTTCACCATCAGTAAATTCTACTGCTTCTCCTCCATTAATACTATAAGTTGATTTTTCAGCATTAGCTACTGATAATTCTAATTCTAAGCCTTCTGATTGTTCTGCCTCATAAGTGCAACTTTCTTTATCTGATGATACTGTTGGAGTTTTATATTCTCCTTCAAGATAATAATCATCTGGACATGTACTTGTTAAAGCTCCATCAACGTACCATACTTCATTACTTGCATCAAAACCAGATTGTCCTGATCCTGGAATTTGATTAGATCCTGAATTGAAGATTACCTTCGCTGAAGCTAATCCTTCCAAGGTATAACTGTACCAACCTTCATTGTCTTCAGTTTCTGCTACCATTGCTGTTCCTGGCCAAACTCCTGTTAATTGTACTGCTGAATCTCCATCTCCTGTGTACATATAAATATTAGGATTTGTCCATCCTGAATTCTTAAAGTGAACTTTAACAAATTCAGTTACGGGCTCTTGTTTTGTATAAGTTAATGTTTTTGTAACTGTTTCCTTTCCATTTACTGCTGTTAATACTACTACTGTTTCTTCCCCAAACTCTGCTCCTTCTCCGATAATTATCTTATCTCCATCTGTATATTCTACTTCTTCTTCTCCATTAATACTATAAGTTGCTTTTTCTGCATTCTTAGCAGAAAGCTCTACTTCCAATCCATCTTCTACTGCTGCTTTATAATCTCCTCCATCTGGACTTGCTTTTACTGATAATGTATCGTCATCTTCCTTATAATAATCATCTGGACATACACTAGTTAATGATCCATTTACATACCACATCTCATATGATGCATCGAATCCTTCTTCTCCAGAACCAGGTATTTGCATTGATCCAGAATTAAATATAACATTTACTCCTAATTCACCTTGAAGTTCATAGCTATACCATCCTTCATTATCTCCTGTTTCTGCTGTCATAGCTGTACCTGGCCATGCACCTGTAAGTTGAGTTACTGTAGTCTCATCATTTTTATAAATATAAACATTAGGATTTGTCCATCCATCATTCTTAAAGTGAACTTTAACAAACTTTTCCTTTGGATCTCTCTTATTATAAGTATAAGACTTTTCTACTGATCCATCATCATTAGAAGCTTTTATTGTAATAGTTGTTTTAGTACCAAAGTCTTCTCCTTCTCCGATAACAATTTTATCTCCATTCTTATAACTTACTTCTTCTCCACCATTAATGCTATAAGTTGCTGTATCGACATTACCCACAGTAAGTTTTACTTCTAAACCTTCTGAAACTTCTTTGTAATAATCTCCACCTGCTGGACTTGCACTAACTGCTGGTTTCTTACTGTTTGATTCTATTAAGATTACTCCATTAGTTCCAGCTGTAAATGTCACTTTTCCATCAGTAACAACTGCTTTATTTCCTGTATAGAAATCTGTTAATGTATCTCCATCATCAAACACAGATGATACATCTACAGTAGTACTTCCACTAGCTCCTATAACACAGATAACGTTATCAACAACACCATCTTCACCTTGATATGTTCTACTAAAAGTATATGGTGAATCACTTATTTTTTTATGTTGTCCTGCTCCAATTGATAAATGCTTATTTCTAAATTGTCCAAGTTTTTGCCAATGTGATAATACTTCTTGATCAATTGAATCCCAGTTCATATCTGAACGAGTAGGTTGGTCAGTATATCCATTTGCACAGAAATCTGTCCATTGTTTTTGTCTATTTGTTTCATCTCCATAGAAAATTTGAGCAGCACCTGGAGTTAATAATAATGCATTTCCTGCTCCTATCATATCACTCCTACCACCTAGATCAGTATCATGTGAAGAGATATAACTTAATACATTGAAACTTGAATCACTATTTATTTTACTTGAATAACTACTAAAAACGTTTTCTAAGGTAGACGTAGTATATCCACTCTTAGGAAAAGTAAAGTTAATCATTGAATCAAATCCATTACTATAATAGTAATCTTTACCTACACCATGTCCCCAATCTTCACCTGTCATCCAGAATTCTTCATCCCAATTTGCTCCTGGCTTATCTGGATTATTTTCTCTCCATTCTTTTAAAGCAACTTTTGCTTGGGTTTTTAACTCATTCCATGATGATACTGGAATATGCTTAGCTGTATCACATCTAAAACCATCTATTCCATATTCTCTAACCCAATCAGTTAACCATTGTACTACATAATTTTGTGGTGTCTTTGGCAATCCACTTTTTTCGAAAAATGCATTTTGCTTTGCAATTTCTTCGTCATATCTACCTTCTTTTTTCCATTTATTCACTAAGAAATTTGGTGTAGATATCTCTGTAGTAGATTCCATTTTTATATCTGGAAGTCCATAAAGACATCTAGTTTGGTCATCTCCAGACTTACTTCCAGTATACCCATCAAAAGGATATGCGATTCTTACAAAATCTCCACCATACCAATTAGTTGCCCATGATGAATCATTTTGATATATATTTGCTTCTTCCCAATCTCCACCTTTTAAATTGCTTAAGTCTCCATAGTAATAATCTTTCCAATTTGATACTGTTTTACCAAATCCATACTCATTAGTATCATAAGCAGTTATATATCCTAAATGATTCATAACTACATCCATAACAACACGAATACCTTTACTATGTGCTGTATCAACAAATTCTTCCATATCTTCTGCTGTCCCCATATTTGCGTCTACATTAGTATAATCTAATGCCCAATATCCATGATATGCATAGTATGGAAATCCATATCCATCTTGTGCATTATTAGTATTACCAAAAGTAAATCCATGTATTTGTTCATAAGGTGCTGTAATCCATATTGCATTTACACCTAAGTCAGTAAAATAGCCCTCATTCAACTTTTCAGTTAAACCTTTTAAATCTCCTCCATGAAATGTCCCCATGTTTTCTTCATATCCTGATTGAACACTTCCATCTTGGTTTAATGATCTTCCATATGAATGATCATTACTAGAATCTCCATTATTAAATCTATCTGTTAATGTAAAATATACTGTAGCATTATCCCAACTAAATGCTGCATCTTCTGCTGACGTTTCTGGTTCAGCATAAGTTAAATTTCCATCTTCATCAATATTTACTTGTAGTATATTTTCACTTGATACTGATTCTGTACTACTAACATTATTGCTTTCTGCACCTATAGCAGTACTACCAAACATACTAGAAATTAATAATACTGATGTAATAACGCTTGTTAATTTCTTAAACTTCATCCCGTTTCCCCTCTCAATATTAATTAAACGATTACAGTTACTGCGCAGAACTATAACTATTTCAAATTAATTATATTCCTATAAAAAATTCTATTCAATATATATAATGTAATTTAATCCATTTTACATCATTTTTGTAATTTAAGTTTATATATTCTTTAATTTTATGTATATTTTTACACAAAAATTAAAGAATCCATATTTTATTTATAAATATAGACTCTCTATTTATCCTTATTCTGTTATTTTATGCCAATTATCTTTATATTTCCTTATTTCATCAAAATATAAAATTATATTTCCTTTAGCTTTCTTAATTTTTTCATTACTTTCGTATTTTATCTGAACAATATCTTCTGTTCTTAATATATAAAAATCCGGGGAATTCTCATTTCTAAAATCAACTAAAACATATACTGTATTATTATTTGCTTTTTCTTGAAATCCTCGTATTATATACTTTGTACTTTGAGACCACACTATTTTTGCATGTACTATATTATCATCATTTTTTATTATTTCAACTTGCTGAATTCCAGAGTTAATATATTTTACCTTTGCTTCTTTTACTTCATCCTTCAAAACTCTTTCACAGGTAGATGCAAATGTTATCTTAGACATTAAATTAAACCAATTTTCTCTACTCATAAAATAACCCTTTATAATTTAAAGTACTCCGCTTATATTATATGATATACCCTTTTTTTATGTACCTTTTAATTTAAAAGGAACCAGACATATTTCATCTGGTTCCCTAGGTTCCCTATATTCTATATTATATCTCCATTAATTATGTCAAAACCATCAATACTTATAATATTTCCTGTTGCTGAACTATTAGCACTTCCTGTATACTCTATTGTTATTGTGTGTGTTCCTGATGATAAGTTCTTATCTGAATATACATATGTCCTTGGTACAAAATTATTACTATACATGTCTACATTATATACTTTCCCATCTATTGTTACTTTTGCTATTCCTCTATTAGATTTTTTTGATGCTATTATGCTTATTCCTGTTCCTGTAAACTTAAATGTTGCTTTTGATCCTTTTATATTTGTTCCTAGCGCTTTTCCTTTGCTATAGTCTTTATACTCTAATATATTCCACTTGCCGCTATAACTTATCTTTTCATTATCTTCTTCTATTCTCTTTGTTATTGGCTTTGTTTCAGTCTCTACAATATCTCCATCTATTATATCCACTCCATCAAAGCCCATTGTTGCATTTGCATCACTTGTCATTGATAACCCTGTATACTCTATGGTTATTGTATGCTTTCCTGATGATAATCCCTTCTTCTGGAACATATATACTCTTGGTTGTGATGTGCTACTATACATATCTACTGTATATACTGTTCCATCTATTGTTACTTTTGCTATTCCTCTTGTATTATCCTTTGGTCCTATTAAGCTTATTGATGTTCCTGTAAATGTAAATTCTGCCTTTGCTCCACTTTGGCTTGTTGTCTTTATAGTACTTCCACTGTATTTATCTCCACTTACTGTCTTCCAACTTCCTGTATACTTGATATTTGTATTTGTTTCTTCTACTCTTACAGTTTTTCCTTTTACAACATAATTCATTTTTCCATAAATAACATTACCTTTTGAATCCTTCACATCAACCCATATTTTATAATTTCCTGATGATTTTGGTGTCCATGTTACTGTATTTGATGTTCCATATTCTCTTAACGTACTCCATCCACTATTACTTTCATATATAGAAAATCTATATTCCTTTGCATTATCAGCCTTTGCAGTTATTTTTATTGATGTTCCACTTACTTGTGGTGAAGCCTTGTCTGTTGTTATAACTACTTCTTCATTATTCTCTTCTACTGTACATGATGCAGTATCTGAATCACTATTGCCATCACTATCTTTAACATAAACAAGTAATTCATATTCTCCTGCTGCTGCTGGTGTCCATGTTGCTGTCTTAGAAGTTGAATAATCTTTTATTACTGTCTCTTTATTATCTTTTTTTGCTACAAATTTGTATTGTATTGTTCCATTTCCACCAGATGCACTTGCTGATAAGTTTACTGTTTCTCCTACCTTTACAGATTTAGAACTTACTGTGAAACTATCTATTGATATCTTATCTCCAATAACTTTATTTATCTTATAGTCATTTATAGTTGAATTAGCCACATCTCCATTAGAATCTGTGATAGTTACTTTAATATCATAAGTTCCTTCTTTAGTTGCTGTCCATACACATTTATTATCCTCAGAATCAACAGTTGTTCCATCCACAGTAAATTTATATTTATATGGAGCTTTACCACCAATAGCTTTAGCCGTAAATGTAGTTGATTTTCCTAATGTTTGTGAATCACTTGGATTTGCTAATAGCGAAGCTTCTAATTCGTCATTATCACCTGAAGATTCTATTTCATAATCTACTTCTCTTGTAACTGTCTTACCGTCAGCATCTTTAATAGTTATTTTCATAACATAATCTCCAACTTCTGTTGGGGTCCACTTACAAGTTGACTTACTTGAAAAGTCTTGTAGTACTTCTCCATTAATCTCAAACTTATAAGTATATGGTGAGGTTCCCCCTTGTGCACTGGAGCTTAAATTAAGTGTAGTTCCTTCAACTTGTGGAGAACATCTATCTGCTCCAAAAGTATATACTGCTAAATCTTTTGGTTCAGGTGGAGTAACACCACCTGCTTTTCCTATACGTGCTAGTGGTACAGTAATAATATCACTATCTGATTTTTCCGCAGATGTTGATGAATCTGCTTCATAAGCTTTAGTAGCTACATCTAACATTGACTTATCATGAGGAAGAGATCCTATACCTGATTCACCGAAGGTAGAAATATGCATAACACCTATACCTTTGTTTTCAATATGATCCTTAGTAATCCCTAATGAACTTAACGGAATAACCATTTCATACATAGTATCTTGTTTCTTATCATGATTTGTACTTAAAAAATTTGTCCAATTAGAAGACTCAGAATATACATCATCTGGTGTATATCCTTCATATCCATTTGCCTTGATACCTGTCATAGTTGAACCTAAGAATCCATCACCATATTTAAATGATACTCCTGCCTCCTTAAAACCTACTGCTGTATTATAATTAAATAATCCATCAGAATCAGTTTTAAATATTGCTGGTTGACCTACTCCTGGTTTACTTGAGAAACACATAACTGTATCTACGTTGGTTTTATAATTTACTTTTATTCCCCATAAATTTGGATTTTTAGTAACTGCTCCAGTCTTTGCATCAGTTGATTTAGATGATCCATCTCCATATGATCCAATTCCTAAATCAAAAGCAAGCATTTGAGGTATATCTCCATTGTATGGTTTACCATTATCACTTATTGGATAACCTTGAGCTGGATCTATAACATCAGTTACATTTGTATATTGCCACATTAAGTAAAGGTTGTCATTATCCCAAGCGCTATATAATGCATAATCATCATATACTGGTCCTTCATGAGTTCCTCTAAATGATCTTGGATCATCGTTAGCTACACCTTGTGCAATAATCATATCTTCAGACCAATCACTAAAATCTCCATCAATTTTTATTGTCTTATTTTTACCAACTCCTGTTGTATTAGTTCCATATTTACCACCGATAGCTCCCTCAACACTACCTCCACTAGTACTACTACTACTACCAGTTGATGGTGCATTTTTAGTGTAAGTATAGGTTTTCTTAACTATATCTTTACCATCAGTTGCTTCTAAATCAACGGTAATTTCAGAATTTTCTACTTTTCCTTGTCCTATCTTTATTTTATCTCCGTCTTTAAATGACTTTTTCTTACCACCATCAACAGAATATGTTGCAGATGTGGCATTCTTTAATCCTAATGTTATTTCATAGGTATTTGTAGTAAACGTTGCTTTATCTGGTGTTGCTGTAACAGCAAGTTCATCAACAGGTGGCTCTGATTCATCTGTTTGCCATTTTCCATCTTTGTAAATCATTGATGTATCTGAAATATCAAATCCTGGTGTTCCTACTCCCTGAGGAAGCTGATTACTACCACCATCATTAAATATGACTTTAGCACTACTCCATCCCTCAGGGATTTCTATAGTATATTTATCATTTCCCATATCTGTCATCTTTGTTCCTGGCCATTTTGCTACTTCTTTAGTTGGAGTTACACTTTCATCATAAATGTATGCATATACATTACTCCATCCACTAGGTTTAATAATAGATGCTGTTACCTTTTCACCTTGTTTTATTTTTTTATAAGTATAAGTCTCGCTCTTAGAAGTTTTACCATCTGTAACTGTTAAAGTAACTTTTACTGTACTTCCTGCTGATGTATTTTTCCCAATTGTTATTACCTTTCCATTAGTAAATGAACCTTGATCTACACCATCTATTGCATAAGTACCAGAAGTTGCATTTTTATATCCTAATGTTAAAGATAATGTATCTGTAAAAGTAGTTCCTGATGCTGGAGTAATTGTTGGTGTAGGAGTTGTTACAGGATCAGATATTTCTCCTATAACTGCAATCTTTCCAGAAGCTAATTTACCAGTAAGTATTCCATTAGAAACAGTAAAAGTTCCACCATCAGAAGCTATACTTTTATACGTACCATTTTTTAAATTTGTTTCTGTATTAATATCTGCTGTTCCATCTAGATTTACTATAACTGCACCTTTCGTTCCACGTTCTATTACCATAGTAGTATTACTTAATGTTCTAAGATACTCTTTTTCACCAATCATGGCATTATGGAATTTATTCACTGCTACTACATCAGGATCTTCCCACATATCATTACCAGCATTCCCCATTGAACCTGGTAATGGATTTGAAGCAGTTGAATTTGCTGGTCTATTAAAATATAGTGGTGTTCCTGAATCACGAGCAGCAACTATTGCCCATCCCATTTTATTGTACCAATCACTCATTTTAGTTGTATGTTGTCCTAATCCAGCATAATCATCATGAGTTTCTGTATAAGTAACTATTTTCTTGCTATCAACACCATTTGTATTATAATTACTTGAAGATGCTTGTCCAATATTTTTTGCTGTATCTTGTTTATCATTATACCCAATAGCAGCTCTTACATTTTGAGAATAAGCTTCACTATTTACATTAATATAATTAGAATATGCACTAGTTCTTGAATTACCACCATTTGTATCTAGTATTTCACCATATATAAATAATTGATCTTTATTCTTTAAATTACTAAGAATTGTTGGCCAAAAATCACTTTTATCTGGATCATCAGGTAATTCTATATGCTTAGCTGCATCAAATCTAAATCCATCAGCACCACAATCTATTGCATCATTTAGAAATGTAATTATATCATTTTGCAATGTTTTGTTGGAAGTATTTAAGTCCGGTAAATCCATACAATCATGAGTTATACTATACCTACTTCCATAATCTATTCCATGTGGATTGTCATATTCATGCCAAAATTCTCTAGCTTCATACTTATCTTCTATAGCTGTAGAAAATTTGTATTTATTTTCACCTGTATTTGCCATGTGATTACAAACAACATCTACTATGATTTTTATTCCATATTTTTCTTCAGCTTCTTTACACATAGCTTTAAACTCATCTCTAGTACCTAATTGTGCATTTCCAATTTTGAAATTAGTTGGTTGATATAATACCCACCAATGGTCTGTGCCCATAGAATTTTCTTTTGTTCCTTGAATTGGAGATGTTTGTATAGATTTATATCCTGCCTCTGCAATCTTTGGTAAATTTTCTTTTATTGTATTAAAACTCCAGTTCCATGCATGAAGTATTAATCCTCCTTTTGTTTCACTAGGTAAATTATAATCATTTGTAGCAGCTTGTACTTTAATTTCTTGACTTATTTTTATATCAGCACAAATCAAACTAGCTGTTAAAATAACTGTAGTTACTATACTGGTCAACCGTTTTGATAACTTCCCCATTTTATTTCCCCCTTATAATTTTGTATATAGGAGAGCCATTGCTCTCCTATGATATTATTTTTATAATATGTCTCCATCAATTATGTCAAAACCATCAATACTTATAGTATTTCCTGTTGCTGAACTATTGGCACTTCCTGTATACTCTATTGTTATTGTATGTGTTCCTGATGATAAGTTCTTATCTGAATATACATATGTCCTTGGTATAAAATTATTACTATACATGTCTACACTATATACTTTTCCATCTATTGTTACCTTCGCTATTCCTCTATTGGCTTTCTTTGCTGCTATTATACTTATTCCTGTTCCTGTAAACTTAAATGTTGCTTTTGATCCTTTTGTATTTGTTCCTAGCGCTTTTCCTTTGCTATAGTCTTTATACTCTAATATATTCCACTTACCACTATAACTTATCTTTTCATTATCTTCTTCTATTCTCTTTGTTGTTGGTTTTGTTTCAGCTTTTACAATATCCCCTTCTATTATATCTACTGAATCTATTACTATTGCTGCTCCTGTTGATCCACTACTTGTTAAACCTGTATATTCTATTTTTATTGTATGTGTTCCTACTGGTAAACTATTTACTTCATATACTACATTTTTTGCCTTATAATTTGCTGTGTACATTGATACCAACTTATATTCTCCATCTATTGTTATCTTTGCAAGTCCTTTATCCTTATTAGTTGGTGCTAATATTCTTATACCTGTACCTGTAAACTTAAATGTTGCACTACCGTTTCCATTCAATGCTTTGCAACTTCCGCCACTATGTGCTGCATTATTTGATGTTTTCCATTCTCCTATATAAGTTATATTACTGTTATTTTCCTCTATTCTTTTACCTGGAAGTTCGCATATATCTCCATCTACTATATCTACTCCATCAAATCCCATTGTTGCATTTGCATCACTTGTCATTGATAACCCTGTATACTCTATGGTTATTGTATGCTTTCCTGATGATAATCCCTTCTTTTGGAACATATATACTCTTGGTTGTGATGTGCTACTATACATATCCACTGTATATACTGTTCCATCTATTGTTACTTTTGCTATTCCTCTTGTATTATCCTTTGGTCCTATTAAGCTTATTGATGTTCCTGTAAATGTAAATTCTGCCTTTGCTCCACTTTGGCTTGTTGTCTTTATAGTACTTCCACTGTATTTATCTCCACTTACTGTCTTCCAACTTCCTGTATACTTGATATTTGTATTTGTTTCTTCTACTCTTACAGTTTTTCCTTTTACAACATAATTCCTTTCTCCAGAAGTAACATTACCTTTTGAATCCTTCACATCAACCCATATTATATAATTTCCTGATGATTTTGGTGTCCATGTTACTGTATTTGATGTTCCATATTCTCTTAACGTACTCCATCCACTATTACTTTCATATATAGAAAATCTATATTCCTTTGCATTATCAGCCTTTGCAGTTATTTTTATTGATGTTCCACTTACTTGTGGTGAAGCCTTATCTGTTGTTATAACCACTTCTTCATTATTCTCTTCTACTGTACATGATGCAGTATCTGAATCACTATTTCCATCACTATCTTTAACATAAACAAGTAATTCATATTCTCCTGCTGCTGCTGGTGTCCATGTTGCTGTCTTAGTAGTTGAATAATCGCTTATTACTGTCTCTTTATTATCTTTTTTTGTTACAAATTTATATTGTATTGTTCCAGTTCCACCAGATGCACTTGCTGATAAGTTTACTGTTTCTCCTACCTTCACAGTCTTAGAACTTACTGTAAAATCATCTACTTTTAGTTTATTATCTTCACCTTCTATTACATACTCCATAGATTTACTTGATGCAGTTTTTCCCTCAGCATCAGTTACAGTTACTTGTACTGTATAGGTCCCCTTTGATGGTTTCCAATTGCAAACATTTTCATCAGAATCTAAAGTTTCTCCATTTGCTTTAAACTTATAGGTATATGGTTCTGTACCATTCTTAGCTGTAGCTGTCAATTTAATTGTTTCTCCTTCATTAACTGGTGATGTTTTATTTGCACTTAATGCTACTTCTAACTCAGCTTCATCGTTTACATAATCTGATGGACATACTGAAGTTAATCCACTTCCTGTATACCACATTTCATATGATGCCTCATACCCAGGCTGTTGTTGTCCTGGCTCTTGAGTTCCTCCACCATTTATATTGAATATTACCCTTGCATTTGTTTCTCCTTGAATCCTGTAAGTATACCAACTTGAATTTGGTGCTGACTCTTTTTCCATTGCAACACCTGGCCATTTCCCTGTAAGTTGAACAGCCGTAGCTCCATCGCCTTGATACATATAAATACTTGGATTATCCCAACCTGTTTTCTTAAAATGAACTTCTATAAACTTATCATCTGGATTTTTCTTTATATAGGTAAATGTTTTCGCTGCCTCACCCTCATCATTAGATGCAAATAATTCAACTGTAGTTTTTGAACCAAATTCTTCACCTTTACCTATGGTAATTTTATCTCCATTTTTATAGCTTACCTTTTTTCCACCATTGATAGAATATTCTCCAGAATCTGCATTACCTACTGTAAGTTTTATTTCTAATCCTTCTGAAACCTTCTTATAATAATCTCCACCAGCTGGACTTGCATTTACTGCTGGCTTTTTACTATTTGATTCTAATAATATTACTCCATTAGTTCCAGCTGTAAATGTTACTTTTCCTCCAGAAACTACAGCTGTATTACCAGTATAATAATCTGTTATTGTATCTCCATCACCAAATACAGATGATACATCTACAGTGGTACTTCCACTAGCTCCTATAACACAGATAACGTTATCAACAACACCATCTTCACCTTGATATGTTCTACTAAAAGTATATGGTGAATCACTTATTTTTTTATGTTGTCCTGCTCCAATTGATAAATGCTTATTTCTAAATTGTCCAAGTTTTTGCCAATGTGATAATACTTTTTGGTCAAGTGAATCCCAGTTCATATCTGAACGAGTAGGTTGGTCAGTATATCCATTTGCACAAAAATCTGTCCATTGTTTTTGTCTATTCGTCTCATCTCCATAAAAGATTTGAGCAGCCCCTGGAGTTAATAATAATGCATTTCCTGCCCCAATCATGTCACTCCTACCACCTAAATCAGTATCATGAGAAGAAATATAACTTAATACATTAAAACTTGGATCATTATTTATCTTATTTGCATAATCACTAAAAGTACTCTCTAAAGTAGATGTAGTAAATCCGCTCTTTGGGAATGTAAAGTTAATAATTGAATCAAATCCATTACTAAAATAATGATCTTTGCCTACTCCATGACCCCAATCTTCACCTGTCATCCAAAAATCTTCATCCCAATTTGCACCAGGTTTATCTGAATTATTTTCTCTCCATTCCTTTAATGCTACATTAGCTTGAGTTTTTAATTCCTTCCATGATGATACTGGAATATGCTTAGCTGTATCACATCTAAAACCATCTATTCCATATTCTCTAACCCAATCAGATAACCATTGTACTACATAATTTTGTGGAGTCTTAGGTAGTCCACTTTTTTGGAAAAATGTATTTTGTTTTTGCATTTCTTCATCATATCTACCTTCTTTTTTCCACTTATTCACTAAAAATGGTGGTGTCGATACAGTAGTACTAGATTCCATTTTTATATCCGGAAGTCCATAAAGACATCTTGTTTGATCATCTCCAGATTTACTTCCAGTATACCCATCAAAAGGATATGCAATTCTTACAAAATCTCCACCATACCAATTTGATGCCCATTTAGAATCATTTTGATATATATTTGCTTCTTCCCAATCTCCACCTTTTAAATTCTTTAAATCTCCATAATAATAGTCTTTCCAATTAGAAACTGTTTTACCAAATCCATATTCATTAGTGTCATAAGCAGTTATATATCCTAAATGATTCATAACTACATCCATAACAACACGAATACCTTTACTATGTGCTGTGTCAACAAATTCTTCCATCTCTTCTGCTGTACCCATATTTGCATCCATATTAGTAAAGTCTAGAGCCCAATACCCATGGTAACCATAATACGGGAATCCATATCCATCTTGTGCATTATTAGTATTACCAAAAGTAAATCCATGCATTTGTTCATATGGTGCTGTAATCCATATCGCATTTACACCTAATTCAGTAAAATATCCTTCATTTAATTTTTTAGTTAATCCTTTTAAATCCCCTCCATGGAACGTTCCTGGATTCTCTTTATATCCTGATTGTACACTACCATCTTGGTTTAATGACCTACCATATGAATGATCATTACTAGTATCTCCATTGTTAAACCTATCTGTTAATACAAAATAAACAGTAGCATTATCCCAACTAAATTGAGTATTTTCGTCATTAGTGACCTTTGGTTCTGCATAAGTTAATGAGCCATTGTCATCAATATTGACCTTTAACACATTACTATCACTTTGTTGTGAAATTGATTCTGTAGTATTATTAGAAACTTCATTTGGTGATGCTGTAGCAAAATTATTGCCAAACATACTTGCAAACAAAAGTGTTGATGTAATAATACTAGTTAACTTTTTTAGTTTCATATCTTTCCTCCTTATTATAATTTTATAAACGTTTACACTCACCTCCTATCTACTTTTAAAATAAGCAAATTAATACCTAATTTACTTATTCTAATTATATTCTTCTAAATTTACTTCTTCAATATTTTACCTGTATTTTTTTATTTTTTATTGTATTATATTAAAATCCCATTAATATTTTGTATATTTTTTTATTTTTTATCATTATATTGAATTTATATAATATTTTTAATGTTTTAATTTAAATTTTGAACTTTATATGTTCTCATACTTGTACTTATAAATTCTTCGCCATTTTTATATAAAAAAAACAGATTCATAACCAATTGAATCTGTTTTACATTTTTATTAAATTACATTGTATACATACACATTTCTATTTATTCTAATTTTTAGAAATTATATCTCCATTTGTTATCTACAATTTTCTACTTCGATTATCTACTGTTAATCATAATTGATGCTCTCAAATATCAAAAGATATTTCCTTTTTGTATAATATATGCAAAATAAAACTTTGTGAATAAATAATCCACAAAGTTTTATTTTATTACTTATTTAAATGTTTCAAGAATTTTTCCAACTTATCCATTCCATCTTTTAATTGATCCATTGAATATGCATAAGATATTCTAACAAATCCTTCTCCCCCACTAGAAAATGCATCTCCTGGGACAATAGCTACTTTATACTGATTTAAGAACTCCTCACAAAAATCTTGTGATGACATTCCATACTTCCTAATTGATGGAAATACATAAAAAGCACCTCCAGGAATATATGTTTCCATTCCCATATCTTTTAATCTTTCTATAATATAATCTCTTCTTTTTCTAAATTCTCCAACATACTTTTTACTTTCTTGTAGTGCCTCATCAAAACCTTCTGCTACTGCATATTGAGTTACCGAATGAGCACAAGATACATTATATTGATGATATTTAATTATTCCCTTTATATATTTAGGAGAAGCACATACATATCCTAACCTAAGCCCTGTCATAGAAAACAACTTAGAAAAGCCACTTACATAAATTGTTTTTTCTTTTAATTCTTCAAATTGAGCTAAAGAGTTATATTCTTCTTCATAAACTATTCCCGAATAAATTTCGTCTGTTATTATAAAAATTTCTTTATCTTTTAATAACTCATATAACTCTACACAATTATTTTTACTTAATGTTGCCCCTGTTGGATTACTCGGATATGAAATTACTATAGCTTTAGGCTTTTCTTCTTCTATAAGTTTTCTTAACTTTTCTACATCAATGGAAAAGTCTTCTTTTAACTTATAAAGCACTTCCTCGCCTCCATATAATTTTGTTAATGCACTATATGCAGGATATCCTGGTGAAGGAATAAGCACTTTATCTTCTGGATTAATTATTGCACCAAAAACAGATGCTAGTCCTTCACTTCCGCCTACCGTTACACAAATTTCTTCCTCATCATAATGAATCTTAAACTCGTCTAAATAAGATGATATTTTTTTTCTTAATGATAACAAACCTTCATTACTTGTATAATGAGTAATATTTTTATCTAATGCCTCACCCATATATTTTTTAATTGAACTAGGAACATCAAAGTCTGGTTCACCTAGTGTCAATGATAATGCACCATCTACTTTTCTAACTTTGTTATAAAATTGTCTTATTCCTGATATTTCTATAGAGTTTACTCTGTCACTTAAATTCATGTTAAAACACCCCTTTGGTTCATTTACCCCTTTTAATTACTTCTATTATAAATTATAATTATAAAATGTGAAAGTTTTTATAAAGAGGAGGGCTAAGTATGGATTATGATTTAACTAATCCCTATGAAATTGCTAAATACATAAAAGACGCAAAAAAATCAACACCAATTCAAGTATACTTAAATGGTTCAATTGATGAACTTGATCTTGGTGAAATTGAAAACTATGGTTCAGATCCTTTTCACATTCTTTTCGGAGAATCATGTGATATAATGAACTTCTTAGTTGAAAATGCAGACAAGATTAAGAATTTTAGAATAGAACAAGATAGAAGAAATTCTGCTATTCCTCTATTAAATATGGTAGATATTGATGCTAGAATTGAGCCAGGAGCTCTAATAAGAGATAGAGTTAAAATTGATAAAAATGCCGTTATAATGATGGGTGCAGTTATCAATATTGGAGCCGAAATTGGTGAAGGTTCAATGGTAGATATGAATGCCGTTGTTGGTGCAAGAGGTACTCTTGGTAAAAGAGTTCACTTAGGTGCTGGTGCCGTTGTCGCTGGTGTCTTAGAACCACCTTCAAAAGATCCTTGTATAATTGAAGATGATGTATTAATAGGTGCTAACTCTGTTATTCTTGAGGGAGTTAGAATTGGTGCTGGTGCTGTCGTTGCCGCTGGTTCAGTTGTAACACAAGATGTACCTGCAGGAGTTGTCGTAGCTGGTTCACCAGCTAGAATCATCAAAAATGTTGATGATAAAACAAAAGATAAAACTCAAATCATGGAAGACTTAAGAAAATAATAAAAGGAACTGATTTTCAGTTCCTTTTTATTATTTTCTAAATTGCACCTTTTTCTTCTATAGTATCAGTTACTTTTTCAGCCACATTATTTTCATCTGTAGCCACATCATCTTTTTCTTCATTAGCTTCATGAGGTACCTTTTCCATTTTTGAAATAGAAACTTCATAAGCTATTTTCTTTATAACTTCATCTTCAGAAATTTTCTTTTGATATTCTCTACTTTGGATTCTACCCCAAATTCTTATATTATCACCTACTTCTAATGTTTGACAAAATCTAGAGTTTCTACCCCAAGCAATAGTAGGTATATAATCTGATTTGTTGTAAGCTCTATTAACAGCAAGTAAAAGATCAGATATTTCTCTTCCAAATGGTGTTGTCCTATATACTGGTTTCTTACATATAAAACCATCTAAGTATATTTGATTTGGATTTTTACTTCTTTCTAAACAATCTTCAATTTTTCTGGCAAATATAGTTAAAATCAATCTATTTGATCCTTCTATGAACTTATTGTATGATCTAAGTTGTCCTTCTAATATAATTTCTTTACCAACGGTTAATTCCATTCCTGTTAATAATCTTTCAGATACAGTTATAAATAATCTATCATAAGCATCACTTAATCTAGGTACATCCATATAAAAAGTATAAAAACCTTCTCCATACATAACATGACTAAATTCTAACTCAGAAGCTACTGTTCCCTCTAAATACAACTTATTGTTTAACATTAATTCCTCCATCACATAACCCCTCTTCTCTTTGTTATATTAATATAAATTTAAAAACTACTTAACTTAATTGGAAATTGGAAATAGTAAATAATTTCTATTCCATTATATACATTTTTTGTATATTATTCAACTATTGTTTTACAGTTTGTCCTCCATCATTTTCTATTTTATAATCTTTTTCATAAATTAAATCAGAAACTGTTACAAATTGATATCCTTCTTTTGTTAATTCACCTATCAATCTATCTAAGTTCTTTACAGTATATTTTGTACCTGTATGAAACAAAAGAATAGATCCTTCTTTACATTTAGAACGTACTCTCTTATATTCTTCCTCTAAGCCAACATTTTTCCAATCAATAGAATCAACATCCCACTGAATAAGATAATGTCCTGTTTCTTCTGCTATATCCACAGTTAAATCATTATACGCTCCCTTAGGAGCTCTAAGTAATTTTGGTGTGCTTCCCGTAACCTCCTTTATCTTGCTATCACAATCTGTTATTTCTTTAATAATATCATCTTTGGATATTTTTGTAAAATCCTTATGATAATCTGAATGATTTCCAAGTTCATGACCTCTTTTATAAATTTCCATTGTGTCATCTTTATATTGATCCATCCACTTTCCTATTACAAAAAAGGTAGCCTTAACATTGTATTTATCAAATACATCTAACATTTCTTTAACATTATCTTCACCCCATGTTGTATCAATAGTTATAGCTATTTTCTTTTCATTTGTTTTCACATAATATATAGGCTTTTTACCATTAGAGTTGTATGTAGTAATAGAATCAAAGAGAGAGATAAATGTAACACTGAGTCCTAATATAAATATTATTATTGTAATATAAGTAATAATTATTTTTTTATTTTTAATTATCATCACCTCCCTCCTCTTTTAAATTTATATTCTGATGTAAATGAAATATTACTTTTTGAAAAAAGTGTTTTTATGATATAATAAAGATATTGAATAATAGTAGGAGGAATAATATGTTTGATGATACACTAGACCTTGCAGAGAATAAATTGCTGCTACTATATATATTTAGGGAATTAAATGTTCCTGTTACACGAAACCTTATTACAGAAATAATTTTAGAAAATAATTTTATAAACTATTTTATACTTCAACCATATTTAAGCGAATTAATTTCATCAAATTTTATTCTAGAATTTGAGAGCGAAGATGTACATAAATTAAAAATAACTGACAAGGGCCTTACTGCTTTAGAATTATTCGAAAATAGATTATCTGAAGATAAAAAATCATTAGTAGACCAATACTTATCCTCTAACTTAAATACAATAAAGAATAAAATAGCTATAACTGCTGACTATACTATAGAGAATGACAACTCTTACCTAGTTCACCTTAAGGCTGAAGAAAATAAGTCTATACTCGTCGACTTAAAGGTTTCTGTAGGTAGCAACAAGCAAGCACGTAATTTATGTAAAAAGTGGAAAGAAGACTCTTCCTCTATTTACACTAACTTAATGAATTTATTATTTGATGAGCAATAAGCAAGTTACCTATATCTAGGCAACTTGCTTATTACTAACTTAAAAATATTCCTTTGGGCTCTCCTTTAAACTTTATCTTCTTTTTTTCTCCATTATTTATATTTAATCTTATAATGGAGTTACTAAGTTTATCACAATAATATATATTTTCATTATAATAACTTATATCTGATGGTATTCCTCCAACAAAGTATGTTTTTATTTCTTTTCTTTTTTTTAAATCAATAATTTTTATACTACCTTCGCCTAAATTTGATACAATACATCCATCTCCAGATATATATATATCATAAGGTGTAACACCAACCATGATCCTATCTAAAGTTTTAAAATTATTAATTGATATTATTGATATAGATCCATTAATCTCTTTTTCCATAGCACTTTCACATACAACTAAATATTCTCCTCCTGTAGAAAATATAGCCTTAGTGGGATTTAATCCAACCTGAACTTTTTTTAGTATACCTGTTTTAATATCATATATATTAATAAAACTATCACTTACATCTGTTATAATTAATACTTCTCTCCTTTTGTCAAAGGTCATAGAAAATGGAGTACCACCTACAGGAATAATTTCCTCAATTTCTTTTGTATCCTTATCGCATATGATTAAAGAAGAACATTCTTCACTTAGGAAAAATAATCTCTTTTTAAATTGATAAAAAGAGATTATTCCTTTTGCTATATATATTTCTTCATTACTTTCTAAATCCATTATAGTACCTACTTTATAATTTATAATATTTTTCCTATTATCAACCATATTCATATAAATAGGATGAGGAGATACTGAAAATTTACTTTTAATCACTATTTCTTTTTCTAAAATGAAACTATCTATGTCTATTACTTCTATAATGTTGTAGTACGAATTAAAAACATATATTTTATCCATAATAAAAATACCCCCTCAATACCATAATATGAAGGGGTACTTTTTATGTACTATTTTTTTATAGTTTCCTAAAACTTTTCTGTTCTACTAATTTCCATAATATCACTATCACTAGATGTTGCAAAACCCACTTTATAAAATTCATTTACTCTTACTTCAATTTCTTTATCTCCTATATTAGGATTTAATGATTTAAAAGTCTCTATATATTCCTTCATCTTTGTCATAGCATTTTCTTCATTTATATCTTCAGCTTCCAATTTAATAATCAACTTATTATTTTCTATAGAATGATATCTCCTATTCATATCATCTATGACAATATTATCTATATTATTACTCTCTACTTTTTTGAATTCAGAAATACTAATATCACCTACATTTATAGAAAGATTTATTCTATTCTTTAGTCCTTCTGAGTAAAACTTATTATCATCATTACTTTTACCATCTTCAAAAATATTAATGGTTACTGCTCTTATTTTCCACCCGCTATCCTTAATCTTAGTTGCAATACTATTGCCTAAATTTTTCAAGTTATCTGTATCTAAATTATTACTTTCTATATTTAACTCTAATACTCTCTCTTCAATATTACTATTAGTTATTTCATATTTTTCATTTATTAATCCATTAAGGATACTAATATCAATTTTAGATTCTTTATTATTTACTATAACTAACACTACTATAATTGCTAAAGCAATAACTATAGCACCTATCGATGATATAATTATATACTTTTTCTTATTTTCCAATCTTTATTCCTCCTAATACTATAATCCATATGGTAAAATTTTTCTTTAAAAATTTTTAATTATTACCATCTCCAGATTCAACTTCGTTTTCATCTTCATTTTGGGTTCCATCTTCATTTTGGGTTCCGTCTCCATTTTGGGTTCCGTCTCCATTTTGGGTTCCATCTCCATTTTGGGTTCCGTCTCCATTTTGGGTTCCATCTCCATTTTGGGTTCCGTCTCCATTTTGGGTTCCATCTCCATTTTGGGTTCCATCTCCATTTTGGGTTCCACCCCCATTTTGATTTCCACCTGTTACTCCATATCCACTTTGACTTCCAGTTCCAGAATTCGGTTTCCAAGTACCTGATGCGTTATACTGTGAATTTGTATAGTTTGTCCCTGTATTACTATCGTTCTCATCTGTACTAATTACTTCATCTTTTATATCTTCATTAATATCAGCAGCCTTTTCTTCATTATCAATAATGATTCCTTCTTCTACTTTTTTTACATTGAAATTTTTTTCTATAAATTGTAGTGGTAACAAACAGTTGTTTTCTACCAATTGAATATTAAAAGAAAAATCAGGAAATACTAACTCATTATTATCTTCTTTAATAACTTCATATTTAAATGGAACTATTTTACCATTTATATACCCTTGTGATAAATTATTTTTTATTATTAATTCTTTATCCATAACTCTATATATAACGGTATTTCCTTCTTCTTGTACCTCTAATGTTCCTCCAGAATTCTCTATAAAGCTTTTTATAGAAACCATTTCTATACCATTATTAATCTCTATAGGCGTTACATTATCATTAGCCTTTACCAATATTTTATTATTAAATATTAAAACTAAAATCAATAATAATGAAATTATTTTTTCTGATTTTTTAACCACCACACATCTTCTCCCATCTTTTTTATTTTAGTTTATCATTTGTGTAATATATTGTAAATCTTCTATTAATAAAATATCTCAAAGTCTATAACCTTGAGATATTTTATTAACATCTACTATAAAATAGTTGATTCTAATCACATATTTTATCGTATAAATTCATGTAAACTTTACAAATGAAATATGTATACTAATTAAATCTGACTTTTACTTGTATTAGGAACAATTTTATAATATATATTTTTTATCTTATTTCTTTCTTGATTATTAAAACTTATCAAAATTATTAATATAATATATATTGTATTAATTATAACTGCTTTAGTAATAAAGGTTGTCCAAGTTCCTTGTAAAAATTTATTTACTATAAAATATAAACATGAAACTATAATCATAACTATACCAGTTTTTAAACAAGTCTTTTTAAAAAATTCTATTAAATTTAATTCTAAAACCTTCTTATAATACAGATTCATAAAAATTGTATTTCCTATTATCATAGCAATAGCGGTAGATAGCGCTACACCTATTGGTCCTATTACTTTAAATAAAATTATACTTAAAACTATATTACCAATAGCATTACATAAGTAAATAATAGAACGAACTTTATGCTTCTTCATTGCATAAAGTATTTGATATCCTGTAGTTTGAAACATAGGTACAGTAAGTGATATCATAATTACTAATCCATAATAATATGCATACTCAAACTTACTACCTAACCATAAAAGAATCATTTCCTTACCTAAAAAAATATATGATGTTAAAATCATTCCTACAAACATAAATTGAAATCTAGATGCCTTTATAAAAAAATCGTTTATCTCCCTTTTACTTTTACCTAAAGAAATCTTATCCACTATTCTAGGTAAAAATACAGATGAAAATGTACTACATAAATTTATATATTGAGTGATTAATTGAGAAGATATAGCATATACTCCAACTACTGCTGTAGTAGTTGACATAATACCTAATAATATTCCATCTGTTTTCCAAAATATTTGATCTGTAACTATTCCTAAAAATACAAAGAATGAATATCCTTTTAACTCATTTCTCATATCTTTATCTAAAGATTTGAAATTTAATCTAATATCTAACTTTTTTCTCACTAAAATGTAATTGAAGATATTTGAACACTGATTTAAAACTAAATCAATACTAAAAATAGCAATTATATTTGATTTAATTTTAAGTAATATCACTATTAATATAGCTCTAACAATTACTTTAATTAAACTAGTTAGCTTTAATACTTTATACTTTTTATACGCAGACAGTATACTTGAAAATGTAGCTGATGGAATTTGCAAAAGTATATTTAATAAAGCTATAAAAAAACATATTTTAAATATAGAAACATTTTCATTTGCTAAGCTTTTAAAAATTAACTTAGAATTTAAAATTATTATTATACCTATAATTAACCCTATTAAAACAATTTTTATATATGTTTTGAAACTATGTCCTGCTATTTGTTCTATCTTATCTTTTCTGTTTTCTGACCTAAATTGTGCAATATATCTTATAACTGTTTGCCCAACTCCTAAATCTAAAATAGCTATGTATCCTATAGTAGAATTAACCAAACTATATACACCATATAAATCTTCACCTAAATATCTTGTTTCTATTCTTACTAAAAAAAATGTTAAAATTAAAGTAACTACCATATACACATATGATATAACTATATCACTCTTTAACTTTTTATCTCCCATAATTCTCTCACCCAATTACTTTTTTTATTTTTACTTTTATACTCCGTATCTTCCGTTTAAATCGTCTTTTTTTCTCAATTGGTATAACATATTTTCTATATAAATCATCCAAAGCTATATCTTTTTTAAGTTTTTCTTGAAATTTATTTTTTACATTTGGCTTTGTTATTTCCTTAATATACTGAGAAGTTTTTATCTCACCAAAAGATACTTTTTCAACATAGGTTGTATTCATTAACTTTTTAATGATTTCATCACCCTTTTTAGTATTTGATAGTACTATAGAAACACCTTTTTCATTATCGTTACATTTTGGTCCCCAAAAATCTCCCAATCGTATATCAGAAAATACTTCATTAAATCTAAATTTACATTGGTAACAAGAATTATTTAAATCTAAATTTTCTAAAAATATTCTCATAAATAAATCTTTATTCATGCTTTTAGAATGAATTTTGCCATATTCATCAGTTATTGTAACGGAAAAATTATGCCATCCTGATACTTTATCCCTAAAATTAACACTTTTTATTTTTTCTAAATGCTCTTTCCTTTTTATCATCTCAATATACTTATCCCATAAATTTAAACTAGGTGTTCCATGACAAAAAAAATCTACTAAAATCCAATCATCTATTTTATTTTTTATCATGAATTTTCTCAACCCATATATTTGACAAGGAGTACCCACTACTATATACTTTTCAGTCTTTTCTAATGAACTAAATGCATCTACCGTATAACTTTGTATATATTTAGAACCTAGTATATCATCAATATTTTTCTTAGAATCAATTATTTTATGTACTGCTCTATTTTGATCATAATCATAGACAACCCCACACACTTTATAACCATTATCCAAACCATATTCACATATTTCTTTCCCAATACCTCCTGATGAAGTTTTTTGTAAAACTTCATCGTCTAAACTATACATTAAATATCCCTTTGACCTTTCAATCTTATATATATTATTCATATATTCTTGATGAAACTTATTGCAAACACTTTTACACAATCCGCATCCTATACATTTTTGGTTAGTACTAGCATAATAAAATCCATTAATATCTCTCTTTACGTCTATACACTTAAGAGGACATATACTAGCACAAACACCACACCCTGTACAACTACCCCCTAGTGAATCCATGATATTATTACTCATTATATATGTCCCCCTATTTCCAAATTTTTTCTACTGATTTTTATATTTTTTTTATACAATATAAAATTCTCTTTTTACACTTTTCTACTGATATATTTATATTTTCTAAATATATATCATAATTTAATATGATTTTTTCAATAATCTTATCTACTTCATCAACTATTTCATTACCTCTCCATAATTTTTCACCTTTCCCATCAATGATTAAATCATTGAATCCTAATCCTCCTATAACTCCTTTGTATTTATTACTATAAGCTATAGATATAGCCGGCTTTCCCATTTGAAACGTAGATACAGCTCCATGCATTCTTCCTGTTAATGTAAAATATCCTCCTCCTAATATATCTCTAGCTTCATAAGGCAACATTTCACTATAACAAATCCTAACTATTCTTTTCTTTAACTCTTCCGATAACTGGCTATTTAATTTTTCAATCAAGTCATCGATAATTAGTATATCACTGACTGAATCTGGCTTTGTAACATGTGACATAAAGATTATTTTATATTTTCTTAACTCTTTATTATTTAAGATACTTTTTACTATATTGCTCCATACCTCTAAATAGCGATTTCTATCATTAGTATAATATTTATATAAACCAGAAGGAATTAATGTTATATAGTCACAGTCGCCTTTTATAAATTTATTATTTCTATATTTTTCTCCTGGATTTGGCAAATCAAGAAAAGCTAAGTCTGCTGTCAATTCAATGTTACCTTTTCTTAATCTTTCTTTTAAATAGTCATACGTTACAATGTCTCTTGGGCATATCATGCATTTTTCTAATACTTTATGTATATAAGCAGCCTTCTTACCTTCAAAAGGACCTAATGTATGTCCAAACAAAATAACTTTTATATTATCAGACAAACTATCAATCATCTTAATTTGATGCATTATACCTCTTAAGGGATACTCACTAGATAAATCATCTCCCCCTAATATAATTACCTTCGTATATTGTTCTTCTATAGCTTTAGCATATTTTTTTAATCTTCTACTATATAAAAAATTAATTTTACCTTCATCAAATTTTCTTATAGTTATATTCATCAACTTATCAATTACTTTTTCAGCTATTGTTTTAGATGATAGTTTTATATTATTCATATATATTTTATCAGTACAACATGATAATCTTAGCCTTCGCAAATTATCTTCGTCATCAATATCTGTATAAAATTCAATTTCCTTCTCATTATTATACATATAATAAATAAGGTTTATGGCCATCATTGCACTTCCTATATTATAAGTATTGTATACCCTATTGATTAGTACTTTCATTAATTACACCTTCTTCCTCATTATTATTTCTCAAGGACAAACATATAAATACTAATGGAATTATTAATTGGGAGCATTTAAAAACTTGTGTATAAAATGCTAATATTGTAAAATTCATAACTATAAGTAAAAATACCGATAAATTTCTCATACTAAAAATATGAAATAATAGATACGAATATAATATTATAAGATAGGAAAAATATACTATACCTCCTTCATATACCTTAATTGATATTTCACTCATACCAAAATGACTAGGCATAGCCGGATCAGCATATTTAACTGTACCTATCCCCATTCCTGAAGTATATCCATTACCATAATTTAGTGAATATTTGAATAATTCTATTCTCTCCTCTTCTTCGTTCTGATTATCATATTGATCAATATTTCCAGTTAACTGTAATACTTTCCCCTTGACCCTTGTGTTTAAGAATTCACCTATTTCACTATTACTTGAAATTATATAACACAATGATACAATTATTCCCAATAAAATAATTATAGATTTAAAACGACTCGTTTTCTCCTTAATTTCATAGTATATAATTACTTGGATTACTATTAATGGAAATAATAAATAAAAACACGTATTATCATTTTGAGCAGAAATAACAACCATAAATATTATCTGAAAAATCGTTAAATATAAAGTACTCTTTTTACGTTCCTTCATATAGTAACTGATATTCATAACTACTAATGCTATCCAATATAAAGTAAGTCTATGAGTTCCACTAGATCCTATTAATCCTGTAATATGATCTTCATACATAGGATTATTATCATAAAACCTCATAAGAAAATAGGTATTATTCAACTGCCGTAAAATTATTGGTATATTTATAATAAAATACACATTAAATATTTTTCTTACTTTATTAATAAAAAAATTATTAATATAAAACTCTTTATAACTAATCATATATAGAAAAAATATAATTATGATACTACTTCCAACTCCATATAAAATTAAGCTACGTATAAATGAATTATTCCAACCATGGAGCATTATATTCATACTTATAATTATTACAAAAGCTAAAGTTATAAAAGTAACACCTTTTGTAATTTCAATTCCTCTAAATAAATATTGATAAACTATATAACAACCTATTATTAAATAAATATACTTATTTAAATCTATTGAAAGCATCCATCTTTCAAATAACAAATTAAATATTAATATGTAAATAATAAATTTTTCTATAAAATTAACTGATTTATCACTTTCTCTTTCAATAATAACTTCTTCCAAAATAACTCTCCTCTAGATTATCTTTTTATATAGATTAAAAATATTATGAGCATTTTTTTTCGAACTAAATTCATTAATAGCATATTCACATCCATTTTTCCCCATAATACTTCTTTCTTTATAGTTACAAATTAAATACTCAATTTTCTTTGATAACTCGTCTATATCCCCAGCTTTATATAAAAATCCATTAAATCCATCAACTATAAGCTCATTTGTAGCTACACAATCAACACCTATTATAGGTTTTTTATTATACATAGCTTCAATAGTTGTTCTTCCAAATCCTTCACTTCTTGAACAATTCAATTCTAAATCAGCTTCTTCATGTAAAGCTACAACATCTTTTGTGAACTTAAGTATCCTAATATTATTTTCAATGTTATTTTCCACTACCAAAGCATCAATTTCCTCTTTATATTTTTGTTCAAAATTTCCTGCTAAAGTAAGTTTAACGTTTCTATATCCTTTTTTATACAAATTAATTACTGCTAAAACTCCATCTTTTTGACCTTTTCCAGAACTTATATATCCTAAAATCAATATATTGAATTCATCTTTATTTATAGTAGCGTTTCTTTTAGTTTTATATTTATATATATCACTAATACCATCATATATTATAATAACTTTATCTTTATTAAATTTTTTAATACTTTCCCGATATAATCCTTTAGATATTGTTATTATTTTAACTGAATTATTTTCTATAAACTTATTTATAATTTTAGGCGAGATAGGATATTTTCTATCCTCTGCAGTATCAAATTCTCTTATGTGAAATATATGTGGTATATGTGAGATTTTACCAATCATTGCTCCTATATATATAACACTTGTATTTGTATGTATTAAATCAATATCATACTTTTTTATTTCTTTTGAAACCTGATACGCTACTATACAATTTTGTATATTTCTTAATATACATTTCACTCTACTTTTCCAATTTACTCTTCGATACATAGAAACATAATATTTTTTTTCTATAATCTTAACATCTCTTTTCTTCAACTCCTCATAAAATTTCCCTTTACCAACTACTAAAACATAAACTGTTTGTTTCATTAACAACATCTCATCAATTAACTCTAACAAAGCAATAGATGCTCCCCCTAAATTTCGTTCATGGGATATATATAAAATGTTCATGAATCTCCTCCTAATAAGTTCTCAATTTTATCTTTCTGTAAAATAATTTTATATAACTGAAGTGATGATTTAAATTTATTCTTATAGTAAAAATTTCTTTTCTTGAAGTTTTTATTATATACAGTTTTTGTTGCCGAACCTTCCTTGTGTAATATTTTTATACTAGGTTCGTAAATAACTTTCAAATTTAACCTTTTACATATATAAAATAATATTTCTTCCTCTCCGTACATAAATGTATTATTATATATTCCAGAAAATTTTTTTAAATATTTAGGTGAAAATACTAAACAGCTTCCATGCAATACTAGTTCTTCTTTATTTGAATCATCATTGCTATGTTTTAAATCTTTGTTGCTAAAAAATAAGTTTTTGATTTTATAAATTAAAACGTCCAAATATATGTAACTAAACAAAAAGTTCATTCCAAACTCTATTACCATTTTTCGAGCATATTTTAAACTTGCTATTTTATTTCTATGAGGATTTTGATGTCCATTATCTTTTGTTGAAATTATATCTGGACCTAAAATATAAAATGCTTCCTTGTTATACACATTTATTATTTTATTTATAAAATTATTTTGCATTATTAACGTATCATTATTAATTATTACTACAAAATCAGCTTCTAATTTATCTTTTGCATATTTAATCCCCATATTATTTCCTTTTGCGAATCCAAGATTTTCTTCACTACGAATAATATATATATTTTTACTCTTACTAAAATGTTCATTTAATTTTTCATAACTATGATTCTTTGAACCATTGTCAACTATTACTATTGAATAATCATTATAGTCTACATTCTTATTAATTGATTTAACACATAAAATTGTATCTTCAGTAGTAATATAATGTAATATAACAAAAACCACATGCATATTTTCTCTATATCCTCCTGAATTTTATTTTATTAAAATTGCTTGCATCCTAAATAAGCATATAACATATTTTACAGCACACTTTATTGTAAACTTACTTCTTAAACTAATCTTTAATTCTTTCATTGGCCTCTCATTACATTGAATTGCTAATCTCGCAATTCTATCATTAAACTTTGCATTAATATCCCCATTCTTGTTAATATCATTATTATATTTTTTATAAATCTTTCTTAAAGATATTACTCCAGCAAAATCATTTTTAGTTATGCTATTACTTTGTATATAATTCACTGTCAGTACTTCATTTAAATGCCCAACTCTATATTTTTTTATTAATCTAATTACTAAATCCCAATCTTGAAATCTCGTCAATTCATTATCAAATTTCTCATCAATAAAACAATCTCTCTTTCCTAAAATAGCTCCTGTCGTAATAAAATTATCATAAAAAATCAACTGTCCAATTTTTTCTTCCTTAATCTCTGATTTAGGAACAATTTTAGTTAATTCTGAATTCACAACTTTATGAGAACAAAAAACAATATCTAATTTATTATTTTCTAAAAATTCAACTTCCTTTTCTAACTTACTACTTACCCACTGATCATCACTATCTAAAAAGGCAATATATTTTCCCCTTGCCTTGCTAATTCCTATATTTCTAGCTACACATGCTCCTCTATTAGAATTCTGCCTTAAGTACACTATCCTTTTATCTTGCATATTCTCTATTACTTTTTCTGTATTATCTGTAGAATTATCGTCTACTATAATAATTTCAAAATTTTTATATGTTTGTCCAAGAACACTATCAACCGCTCTTTTGATTGTCGTTTCTCTATTATACGTAGGTATTATTACTGATATCATCAACCTTCCTCCTTGATTGTAACAAGATATCATTTATAATTTCCTGTGATTTATATTCCCAGGTATATTTCTCATTTAATGATTTAACAATTTTATATCCTAATTTAGTATTATTTTTTAATTCATCTATGGCAAATTGAATATAACTTATAAATTCACTATCATTATTTGATATGTATACATAAGGCGAAATTCCATCTACTCCTGCAATATTAGTTGTAACTAGTTGTTTACCTGCTGCAATATATTCATATAACTTTATTGGATTCATACTATCAGTAAACTTATTTTTCTTATGCGGCATTATTGCTATATCAATTTTCTTCATCATTTTTGGTAAATCTTTGTAATGTATATCACCTGTGAATTTTACATTTTCATATTTTTTCTTTAATTCTATTATTTTTTTTCTACAATTTAATACAGGACCCATAAATATAAAATTGCATTCTTTATATACAGAAATACATTTCTCTACTAATTCAAAGTCTATTCTTTCTTGTATTTTTCCCACATATCCTATATTTATTGTGTCGTTATCTTTTATAGATATACTTTCACTAAAATACTCTTTATTGACACCATTACTAATACATTTTACATATTTGGATTTTTCAAAAAAATATTCTAAATTTTTAGATACAGTAAATACTGCATCTGCATTCTTAATTATAAATTCATAGTTTTTTCTTATAATGTCACTATATCTATTCATTTGCGGATGATATACCCAATTATCTATAGCGTCAAAAACAAATGTATCATAATCTAATTTCTCTAGTATCCCTACAGCCATTGGATTTTGTAATAATATACACTTACTTTTCATCCCTATTAAACTAATTGATTTATTTATGGCATCAGCAACTCTTTCATCTCTAAAAATTCTATCCCACCATTGTTTACGCTCTATAATTACCTTTATTACATCTTTAATATACATATCAATATAATATACATTATTATCAGTCTTCATAAGTACCCAGTTATTTTCTTTATATACTACTTCACCATGATTCGTTTTCCAACTACTTTTTTTTGCTACCATTTCTGCTATAGATACAGGTCTATTCACAACTAGTACTTTATTTACAAATTCGCTATTTTTGTAACTTTCAAATAAGTGAGCATCTCTGGTCCTAAATCCTTCTTTTAACCACTTTTTATAATCATGAAATGGAAAGACTATCAAATCTATATCTTTCATATCACACATCCCCCACTAATGACACTTCTACTTCATACTCAAGTTCACTTTTTAAAATTAGTCTCTCATATTTCTCTATCACACCTTTCCAATTATATTCATTAATAATTCGCTTTTTTGATTTATTTTCTAGTATTTTTATATTTTCTTTCGAAATAAATTCTAAATCATTTATTTTTTGAGATAAATTAGAATTAGTCTTTAAAAAATAAATAGCTCCTTCCATCGCTACTTCTCTATTAAACCCTACATCTAGTAGTAAATTGATTTTTGTCATTGCTAACGATTCCAAAAGTGACGGATTTGTTCCCCCTACTTCATGACCATGAATATAGCAATAAGCCTTCTCTCTTATCTTTTTTAATAACTGTTGATCATAAACTGTTCCTACAAATTTTATTCGCTTATCCTTATAAAAAGATGTATTTTCTTTTAATTTCTCATAAAACTTATTCTTAGTTATATTGGTTACTATCACCAAATCCTTTTTTGTCTTCGATTTCATAAATTCTTTTATTACAACCTCATAATTATTTTCAGGAACAAATCTACCCACAACTAAATAATACTGATTTTCTTTTATATTGTTACTCTTATACCAATTTAAAACCTTTTCATCAAAATCATCTAACTTAGAACCTTCATACTCTGCACCATAAGAAATAAAAGTTGTATTTGGACTATATTTCTTATATCGTTCTTTTATATATAGTTCAATATTCTTAGAATCACATATTATTAAATCACAATTCTTAACCATAAGTTTTTCTGATAGTTTCCAATATTTTTTTATAATAAAATTCCACTTTGCCCTTTTCCACTCATGCCCATCAGGATTTAGCCATAACTGACAATCTAATTTTTTTAGTATTTTGCTATATCTTTTTATAAACGGTCCTATTCTAGCAGCTAATATATAAATTATTGCTCCTTGTATTTCATTTTCTTTTATATATTTTATTGCATTTCTTATTGCATATAAGTCATAAATCACTGCTTTCGCTGCTCCGATATTGGGCACCTTTATATTAAAACATCTTGCATTATTATAAATAAATTCATCATAATTATTAGATAAACATGCCACATGATATTTTATTTCTTTACTTTGCTGATATTGAGTTAACTTTTCTACAAATGTTTCAAACCCTCCATACTTCGCAGGTATCCCTTTAGATCCTATTATGAAAACATGCTTCACCTCTATTACCCCATTTCAATATTCACAATATACCCTTTTTATAACTGAATTTTATATTCTTGAATATTTATGTATTAATTTTACATTAATCTATTAATTTTTAGGAGTGATATACACTCCATAAAAACTTATTTCAATCCTATAAAACTAAAAATCCCTTTCTTTACTTTTATCTTTTCACCTTGGTAAATAACTTCTTTATTTTCTAATAGCAATTCACTAGATTGTACCATCGATTCTAAATATCTTTTATCACTTTTCTTTATAATTTCAAAACTCTCCGTCAAATTCATAGTTCTTTTATCACTTCTATGAGCATCAGAACCTATAAAATTATATACTCCACTATTTAAAAGAATTTTACTAGTTTTCTGTGCTTCTTTACCAAAAGCTCCATGAAGGCTAGTACCATTTAGCTGAAACAAACATCCTGCTTCAATAAATTCATTCAATATCTCAGGATTTTTCATAACTGCTCTATATCTTTCTGGATGTGCCACTACTGGTACGATGTCTCTTATTTGAAGTTCATACAAATAATCTAATGAATCCACTTTAAAATCTACTGGCGGAAACTCTATAAGCATATATCTTGAATCATTTATAGTGCCTATATTTCCTCTCTTAAACTCTTCGAATATATTTTCAGTAAAATAAACTTCTTGTCCATGATATATCTCTATATCTAATTCTTTTTCAATTTTTTCTTTAAACTCAGGAAATATTTCCTTTATCTTACCGTATTCATTAGTATAATATCCTTTAGCATAATGTGGTGTTGCTACAATCTTTCTTGTCCCACACTTAATAGCTTCTTTTATCATTTCTATTGACATTTCCATGTCTTTCGAGCCATCATCAACGTTTGGCAATATATGACTATGTAAATCTATCATACTTTTCACCTCTTGTATTATTTTTTATCTTCTCCATAATAATAATAATACTTATTTATCGAATTGGCTACGTCATTAAAAACTATTCCTAAAATATTTGCATTTACTTTTTGTAATAAATTTTTAGCAGTTAATATTGATTCCTTTTTCGTTTTTTCACTCCTTATTACTATTAAGGTTCCATCAACTTCAGTAGATAATACTTGTGCATCTGTAACAGCATTTAATGGTGGTGTATCCATAAGTATATAATCATATTCATTAGCCAATTGTTCTAAAAGCCTTTCCATTGATTTTGAAGCTAACATTTCTGCAGGATTAGGTGGTATCTTACCAGATGTTATTATGTGAAGGTGCTTATTCCTGTATTGAACAACATCTTTTAATTCTTTTTTTCCAACTAATAGTTCTGTCAATCCAACTTCATTAGATATTTTGAATTTTTTATGCATTGTAGGTTTTCTTAAATCACAATCTAATATAATTACAGTATTTTCACTCTGTGATAAAGATACCGCTAGATTACCAATAATTGTACTCTTTCCTTCCGATGGTTCTGAACTTGTAACTAAAATTTTCTTTATTTTTTTATCATAAGATGAATATTGAATATTAGTTCTTAATGTTCTATATGCTTCAGCTGATATAGATTTAGGTTTTCTCTCTACTATAAACATACTATTCTCCTATCTTCTTCTTTTTGTAAATTCTTCACTGGGTATAACTCCAAGAACAGGTATACCAATTATCTTTTCTATCTCTTCTCTATCCTTAAAAGTCCTATCCATAGTCTCTAATAAAATTGAAATTCCTAATCCTGCTAATAAGCCTATAACTATTCCCATACTTATATTAAGAAATTTTTTAGGAGTTACTGGTACTCTTGGTTCTTCCACAGATTCAATAATTTTTACATTTCCATTAGCAACTAAAGTCTTTGAAGTATTTATAAATTCATTTGTAACAGCAGATAAAATTTCCTTCGCTTCTTTACTATTATCATCTTTATATTTTATTTGTAAAATTTGAGTATTAGCTATTGGAGTAACAGTTATATTTGCTAATACCTGTCCAGTTGTCTTCATAGTGTTTACATTTTTTATAGCATTACCAACTAGATCTTTAGTTTTTATTGTCTCTGAATATGTCTTTATTAATTGCTGATACATCTGTACATCACTGTTGTTGTATTTTTCTTCCTGTTCAGCTTTTCCAACAAATATTTTTGTTGAAACTTCATATTTAGGTTTAATAACAAAAAAACTTAAAGTAGCTGAAATTCCTCCAATTAATATCATCATAGATACTATTAATTTATATCTCCTTTTTATAATAAATATAAGTTCTTCAATATTTATTGTTTTATCCAAAATTGTATCCTTCAACTTTACCTCCTATTTATTTTTATCTATTAAATTACTCTTATGTTAAAATTATACTATTAATATACATAAACTTCAATAAAGTTTTTATTTATTTAATAATATTGTATTTTATTACTATTTTTCTCTATAAAATTATTTAAATATTGTGTTAAATTATTCTTTATCTTTTCAAGTACTATATCTTATTCTATTCATAATTGTAAATATATGATATAATGTAAACATATACACAAGAAGGGTGGGGAATATTATGTATACTTATAAGACCAGCGGGGTATGTTCCTCTGAAATTAAGTTTGATATTAAAGATAACAAAGTTAAAGAAGTTTTATTTGTAGGGGGCTGTCCTGGAAATGCTTTAGGACTGAGTTCTTTGTTAAAAGATATGAATATTAATGAAGCAATAGAAAAATTGTCTGGAATAAAATGCGGAAAAAAGTCTACTTCTTGTCCAGACCAACTTGCTAAAGCTTTAACTAGTGTTTTAAGTACTATAGAATAGGTATTATAATCCAGTAAATATTACTGGATTTTTTATTTTCCTTTTAGATATTCATGTTATAATATCTTGGGGAGGATGCAATATGTTTAAAAACAAAAAGATACCTTATATGGAATTTCTACCATTAATTTTGATAACTATTATCATATATAGATTAATGGATTATTCTGCAAATTTTCTTAATTTTCTTAACTTAATATTAGGAGTAATACAACCTATATTAATAGGATTAACTATAGCTTTTATTCTAAACCCAATTATGATGTTTTTTGAAAATAGAATAAAAAGTAAATATAAACGAGGTATAAGTTTAGCTTTAACCTATCTCTTATGTGGAGGAATACTATTATTATTGATAAATGTATTATTACCTACAATTATGTCATCATTATCTGAATTAGTAGAAAATCTTCCTAGATATTTAGAAACATTTTCTACATCATTAACAAAGCTTTTTGAAGAAACTGACTTAAAAAGTAGTGATGAATTAATCAAATCACTTACAAACTTTATTTCTAAATTTATAAGTGAAATTGGTAACTCAATAAATATGTTCTTAACATCTACTATAACAACGCTATTTAAAATAGGATCTTTTTTACTTAATTTTGTTGTAAGTATTGTAATATCAATATATGTTTTAAAAGATAAAGATACTATATGTTTTAAATCAAAACAATTTTTTAGATCCATTTTAAATGATAATTATTATAATAAACTTTTAACTTTAACTGATAGTGCTAATTCAATCTTTGGAAAATTTATAATAGGTAAATCTATCGATTCACTTATAATTGGTTCTATATGCTTTTTAGGACTTATTATTTTCAAATTCAAATTTGCTTTATTAATAGCTCTTATTATTGGTATAACTAATATGATTCCTTATTTTGGACCTTTTATTGGAGCTGTACCAGCAGTAATATTAACTATATTTGATTCACCTTCTAGAGCTATTGGAATGGTTCTATTTATTTTTATACTTCAACAATTTGATGGATTATATCTAGGTCCTAAAATCTTAGGAGATCAGCTAGGTCTTACACCTTTACTAGTTATGATAAGTATTTTAGTTGGAGGCGGCCTATTTGGCTTTATCGGTATGTTTTTAGGTGTACCCGTTTTCGCATTAATAAAAACAATATATGATTCTTGGATAGAATACATATTTAAGAAAAAAAATTTGCAAATTTAAAAAATAGGAAAGGATCTGTGGCACAATAAATTAACAGTGTGCTTCAGACCCTTTTTTCATTTATATTATTAAATACTTCTATTCATTATAGTCTTTCTCATATCCCCTATCATATATAAAGACCCACAAATCAATATCATATCATCGTCATTAGATATATCTTTTGCATATTTAAAAGCTTCTTCATATTTATCAAAAGCAGTGACTTTCTTATCACTTATTTTTTCTATTTTTGACTTTAACTCATTAGCACTCATTGCCCTAGGGGAGTTAGGTGTCACTGTTATTACTTCTTCAGCACTTGGAATAATTTTTTCTAACATATGCTCTACATCTTTATCTCCTAATATTCCTAGTATTAATGTTAAATTTGAGTAAGTAAAATATCTTTCTAAACTTTCTTTTAACTTCTCTATTCCTCCTAAATTATGTGCTCCATCCAATAAAATATATGGATTATTATGTATTACTTCCATTCTACCTTTCCATATAACATTTTCTAAAGCTACTTTGACATTATTATTAGTAATTTTATATCCTAAGTTTCTAAGTAATTCTACTATTTTCATAACAACTGAAAAATTCGTTATTTGATGAGTCCCTAATAAAGATAACTTATATTCTTCATCATTGTATCTAACAACTTGATATATTCTTTTTTCTTTACTAACTCCAATAAATTCTGCATCATTAAATCCTACAAAATTCACTTTACATTTTTTTATCTTTGCAATATCAACTATAGCTTCTTTCGCTTCCTTTTCCACAGGATACAAGACAAGAGGAACACCTTCCTTTATAATTCCAGCTTTCTCTGTAGCTATTTCCCTTAGTGTATTGCCTAATATACCAACATGATCATAAGAAATTGATGTAATTACTGTTAGTATCGGATCTAAAATGTTAGTTGAATCTAATCTTCCTCCTAGTCCAACTTCTATTACTGCTATATCAACATTTTCTTCATAATAGTATAAAAACATTGCTGCCGTAATTATTTCGAACTCCGTAGGATCACCTAGCCCCTCACTCTCTACTTTTTCCACAGCCTTTGATACTTTTTCTACTATAATACACAATTTTTCTTTAGGTATGTTAACTGAATTTATTTGTATCCTTTCTTCAAACTCTTCTAGAAAAGGTGATGTATATAATCCTACCTTATATCCAGATTCCTTTAATATTTCTGCCACCATAGCTGATGTTGATCCTTTTCCATTAGTCCCAGCTATATGTATACATTTAAGTTTCTTATGTGGATTTCCTAAATATTCAAGAAGTCTTCTTGTTCTTTCTAACCCAAAATTCATTCCAAATTTTGCCGTATTATGTATATACTCCATCGTTTCTCTATAATTCATAATTTTTCTCCAGTCCTATATATTTACTCACTAACTTTATTATAATATTATTATTCCACATATCAACATTTCATTTAAGAAATCTATTCTATTTACATTGATAATTACTATAGTTATAATAAAATAGAATTTAGTATTACATATAAATTTATAATTAGCTTATTTACAATAGATTTATGAAGGGATGATATTATGAGTTATACTGACTTAGCTAATACAATATTTAAAGATATTACTCTAAGTGCTGAAGATTATTTGAAGAAATATCCTAAAAGACAACTAAAAGAAGGTGCTAAAGTAGTAAGATACGCTCCTAGCCCAACAGGATTTCAACATATTGGTGGAATCTTCACTGCTTTAATAAATGAAAGACTAGCTTCTCAAAGTGATGGTATATTTTATTTAAGAATAGAAGATACAGATCAAAAAAGAGAAGTAGCTGGTGCTATTGAAGATACTATAAAAACTATGGAAAGTTTCAACCTACACTTCAATGAAGGTGTTACTGGTGAAAATACTGAAATAGGAAATTATGGACCGTATAAACAAAGTGAAAGAGGTAATATATATAAAGCTTTTGCAAAAGTCTTAGTAGAAAAAGGATTAGCTTATCCTTGTTTCTGTTCTGCAGAAGAATTAAATGCTACTCGTGAAGAACAAACTGCAAATAAAATTACTCCTGGTTATTATGGTTCTTATGCAAAATGTAGAGATTTAGACCCTAGCGTCGCTATCAAACGTATCAACAATGGAGAACCTTACATATTAAGATTAAAATCTCCTGGAAATATAAATAATAAAGTTGAGTTCCATGATTTAATAAAAGGTGATATATCTTTCCCTGAAAATAATGTAGATATTGTAATAATAAAATCTGATGGACTTCCTACTTATCATTTTGCTCATGCTATAGATGATGCATTAATGGGAACAACAGATGTAATAAGAGGAGAAGAATGGCTATCATCATTACCAATTCATGTTCAATTATTTGATGTATTAGGCTTTGACACTCCAAACTATGCACATATTCCAACTATCATGAAACAAGATGGTGGTTCTAAGAGAAAATTAAGTAAAAGAAAAGATGCTGAAAGTGCTGTTTCATATTATAGAGAAGAAGGTTATCCTGTAACATCTGTTATAGAATATCTTTTAAATATAATAAATTCTACTTTTGAAACTTGGAGAGAAGAAAATCCTACTTTAGACTACAGAGAATTTGAAATTTCTTTAGATAAAATGAGTAAAAGTGGTGCTCTATTTGATATAGTGAAATTAAATGATGTAAGTAAAAATGTTATATCAAAGATGAAAGCTAGTGAAGTTTATGATAACTACTTAGCTTGGAGCAAAGAATATGATACTGAAATGGCTGATCTAATATCAAAAGATAAAGATTTTGCTACTGCTATATTTAATATTGATAGAGAAGTTCCAAAACCAAGAAAAGACTTTGGTAAGTGGTCTGATGTTAAAGAAAAAATATTCTATTTCTTTGATGAATTATTTAACAAAGAAACAATAGAAAATATAGAATTACCTAAATCTTTAACAATTGAAGCTGCTAAAGAAATTATTAAAGAATATATGCCTATTTTAGACTTAAATGGAACACAAGAAGAGTGGTTTGCAGCTCTTAAAGAAAAGGCAATAGAAATGGGGTATACTGCTGATAGAAAAGCATTTAAAAAGAATCCTGAAGCATTCAAAGGAATGGTTTCTGATGTTGCAGGTGCTGTAAGAAGTGCTATTACTCATAGAACTAATACACCTGACCTTTATGCTATAATGCAAATCTTAGGTAAAGATAAAATTATTGAAAGATTCGAAAAGTTTATAAATAACTAAGACTTAATCTTTATGAAGAAGAGGCTTTCGCAATAACAAATGAAAATTTGTGAGCGAGGTCTCTTTTTTGATTCTCAATTCACGATTCACAATTCTCAATTGTGGTGGAAATTCCTCTGAGGAATTTCTTAAATTTTAAGATATGTTAACAATGTTTTTTATTAAAACTAGCTTTATAAAATTAATTGAATTTGTTACATAGTCTATACAAGAGATAATGAAAGTTTCACTTTCATTTATGATATTTAATATACCACTACATAGTTGCCATACGGAAATGCAAATTTTCATTTGCTGTCCGCAGGACTACAATATTTTCACCACAGGTGAAAATTAACATTAATTGCGAATTGCATTTTGTGAATTGTAAATTATCTGGTAGTCTCTTTATTATTTATTTTCTTAACTCAAATTATCTTCTTCATACATATAGATTCATCATTGCCAATATACTGACCAAAATTATTAATAACCTCAAATCCTAGCTTTCTATACATCTTTTGAGCACCTTTCAGAGCCCTTCCTGTTTCTAAAATAAGATTTTTATATCCCTTTTTTAAGGCTACTTTTTCAATTTCATCCATTACAGTTTTCCCAAGTCCATGTCTTCTTGCGTTTTCTTTCACATACACTCGTTTTACTTCTGCAGTAAACTCATCATATCTTTTAAATCCACCACAAGCTAAAACATCACTTTTATCTGTAATCAAAATAACATCATGTATATCTTCAAGGGTATTATATCTGTTATATTGATCTTGTTGCTTTTCTTCTCCAATTATATTATTCAAATACTTATCAAGTTCACAACAAAGATTTTCGAATCTTTTATCTTTTCCATCTGTATGTATTATTCTCATTTTATCCACTTCTCCTATTTATTGTAATATATGATATTGTACCACTAAAATTTTGTAATTATCAATTTATATACGAATTATTGAATTACATGTATGTTTATTTGTTTTATGGATATAATTACAATATATAATTAATTTGTTAAATTGGAGATGATTATCATTAATATAATAAAAAAGAATTTTTTATCTTTTGCAATAATGGCTAAAGAGTTATGTCATAACTTAACTAAAGAAAATAGAGCTACTGTTTTTGTTGCAGAACTAAAAAAGACCCTTAATAAATTTTGTTTAATTTTAGATAATCTAGATACTAAAAATAAAACTACTTCAGAACTTGATATTCTTCAAGAAGCTTTAAAAGAAATAACTAAATCTCAATATCTTATAGAAATTATGACTTATACAGAATACATTGATAAAAGCAATGGATTATTACTATTATCTAAAGCAAATAACTTGTCTCAATCAATTAATGATTATTTATACCCTGTAAAAAAATCGGCAACAAACTGAGGCAGTGCACAAGACAAGGCACAAGTATGAGGGCACAAGGCACAGGTTAACTGCTGTTATATATTATTAATTGTAACATTTACCAAGTATAAAACTCTGTCGTTTCTTAGAAATAAAAAAGGACTGAAATTCAATAATTTATTGAATTTCAGTCCTTTGTCTTATAACTTAAATGAACTCTTTAATGATACTATTCTATTAAATACTGGTTTTTCTTTTGTTGATAATTTAGAATCTACATTAAAGTAACCGTGTCTAAAGAATTGGAATGCATCTCCTTTTTCAGCTGATAATAAACTATCTTCTATTAATCCTTCTTTTGATACAAGAGAATTTGGATTTATCTTCTCTAAGAAGTGTTTATTTTCTTCTTCCTCTTCTTCTGAATCTAAAATAAGTGGTTCATATAATCTAAACTCGGCTTTAGCACAATGTTTAGCACTAACCCAATGTATTGTTCCTTTAACTTTTCTTCCTGTAAATCCGCTACCACTTTTAGTTTCTGGATCATAAGTACAATGTATTTCTGTTACATTTCCATCTTCATCCTTAATAACTTCATTACACTTTACAAAGTATGCTCCCTTAAGTCTAACTTCATTACCCGGGAATAGTCTAAAATATTTCTTTGGAGGATTTTCCATGAAATCTTCTCTTTCAATATATATTTCTCTTGAAAATGGTACTTTTCTCTTATCAGAATTTTCATCATGAGGATTGTTCTCTATTTCAAGAATTTCTTCTTCACCTTCTGGATAATTAGTTATAACTAATTTTAATGGATCTAAAATTGCCATTGTTCTTGGCGCTTTTATATTTAAATCCTCTCTTACAAAGTAATCAAGCATAGCAGAATCTACTGTTGATGCTGCTTTTGCTACACCTATTTCCTTACAGAAATTTCTTATAGCTTCTGCTGTATATCCTCTTCTTCTAAGACCAGCTATTGTTGGCATTCTAGGATCATCCCAACCATCAACTATACCTTCATCTACTAGTAATTTTAACTTTCTCTTACTCATAACAGTATTAGTTATATTTAATCTTGCAAATTCATATTGCTTTGGTACATATTCTGTTTCACATTCTTTAATTATCCAATCATACAAAGGTCTATGATCTGCAAATTCTAATGTACAGATTGAATGAGTTATACCTTCATGAGCATCTTCTAAAGGATGTGCAAAATCATACATTGGATATATACACCATTTATCTCCAGTATTATGATGTGTAGCATGAGCTATTCTGTATATTATAGGATCCCTCATATTTATATTAGGAGACGCCATATCTATTTTAGCTCTTAAAACTTTCTCTCCATCCTTATACTTTCCATTCTTCATCTCTTCAAATAATTGTAGATTTTCTTCTATGGTTCTATTTCTATAAGGACTTTCTTTCCCCGGCTCTGTAAGTGTTCCTCTATAATCTCTTATTTCTTCTGGTGTCAAATCACATACATAAGCTAATCCTTTTTTTATAAGTAATATAGCTTTTTCATACATATAGTCAAAATAATCTGATGCAAAGAATAAATTATCCCAATCATAACCAAGCCATTTTACATCTTCTTTAATTGACTCTACATACTCTGTATCTTCTTTAACAGGATTTGTATCATCAAATCTTAAATTTGTTTTTCCACCAAATTCATCAGCCACTCCAAAATTTAATATTATTGATTTTGCATGACCTATGTGAAGATAACCATTAGGCTCTGGTGGAAAACGTGTAACTATTTCTTTATATTTTCCGCTTTCTAAATCATTGCTTATTATCGTTTTTATAAAATTTGAAGACTTGTTTTCTTCTGCCACAAATATCAACCCCTTAGCTTTTGAATAAGGGGGCTGTTTGCACTTTAGAGTACAGCCCCTCTTCTTATTGTATTTTCTATTTTTGTAGTGCTTCAAGCCTTTCTACTACAGCTTTATACATTTCTTTATACTTTTCACCTTTAGCTTTTTCTTCTGCAACTACTGCCTCTGGTGCCTTAGATACAAATCTTTCATTAGATAACTTCTTTTCTACTCTATCTATTTCACTTTGAAGTTTATCTTTTTCTTTATTTAATCTTTCAAGTTCCTTTTCAAGATCGATAAGATCTAATAATGGCATATATAATTCTGCTCCTGATGTTACAGCTGTAACTGAATTTTCTGGTGCATCATCTTTAGAACTTACAAATTCAACTTCTGAAGCTGAGCCTAACTTTTCTAAATAGATTATACCTTTTTCAAAAGCTTCTTTTTCATCAACAGTATAGATTGAAACTTTAGCCTTCTTTGATGGTGGTACATTCATTTCTGCTCTTACATTTCTTAAGCTCTTAATAGCTTCTATAATCAAGTTCATTTCTTTTTCAGCATTTTCATCTACTAAATCTTCTGTAAATTCTGGCCACTTAGAAATTGCAATTGATTCATACTCACAATTTAAGTGACTATATATTTCCTCTGTTATATATGGCATAAATGGATGAAGTAATTGTAATCCACCAACAAGTACTTTCTTAAGTACGTTATACGCTACACCTTTAGCTTCTTCATCTTCTCCCCAGAATACTGGTTTAACAAGTTCAATATACCAATCACAGAATTCAGTCCACATAAAGTCGTAGATTTTTTGTGCTGCAATACCTAAATCAAATTTCTCAATGTTTTCTGTAACTTCTTTTGTTAATCTGTTGAATCTATCTAATATCCACTTATCTGCTAATGAATAATTAGTACATTCTTTATATTTATTCAATAATTCTTCATCTAAGTTCATCATTACGAATCTAGATGCATTCCATATCTTATTAGCAAAGTTTCTTGCTGCTTCAACTTTTTCCATCTTAAATCTAATATCGTTTCCTGGAGCATTACCAGTTATAAGCATAAAACGTAATGCGTCTGCCCCATAAGTATCGATAACTTCAAGTGGATCTACACCATTTCCTAAAGATTTACTCATCTTTCTACCTTCAGCATCTCTAACTAAACCATGAATTAATACATGCTTAAATGGAGTTTCTCCCATATTGTTTATTGATGAGAAGATCATTCTTGCTACCCAGAAAAATATTATATCGTATCCTGTAACTAATACATCAGTTGGATAGAAATATTCTAAATCTGGAGTCTTTTCTGGCCATCCAAGAGTTGAGAAAGGCCATAATGCTGATGAGAACCAAGTATCTAAAACATCATTATCTTGTTCAATATTAGTTGAACCGCACTTACAACACTTAGTAGCATCTTCTACTGATACTGTTAATTCACCACAATCTTTACAGTACCATACTGGTATTCTATGCCCCCACCATAATTGTCTTGAAATACACCAATCTTGGATATTTTCCATCCAGTTGAAATAAATCTTATCAAATCTTTGAGGTACAAACTCTGTATCACCATTTCTTACGGCTTCTATTGCTGGTTTTGCTAATTCTTCCATCTTAACATACCATTGTTTTGATATCATTGGCTCTATTACTTTACCACATCTATCATGAGTTGATACATTATGAGTATGATCTTTAACTTTAACTAAAAGTCCTGCTTCTTCAAGATCCTTAATCATTTCTTTTCTTGCATCATATCTGTCCATACCAGAATATTTTCCGTAACCTTCTACAATTTTACCATCTAGTGTCATAACACTGATTTCAGGTAAATTGTGTCTTTTACCTACTAAATAATCGTTAGGATCATGAGCTGGAGTTATTTTAACACATCCAGTTCCAAATTCCTTATCAACATAATCATCGGCTACTACAGGTATTTCTCTACCTACTAAAGGAAGAATTAATGTTTTACCTATAAGATGTTTATATCTTTCATCTTCTGGATTAACAGCAACAGCAGTATCTCCTAATAGTGTTTCTGGTCTTGTTGTAGCTATCTCTACAAATTCATCACTATCTTTAACTGGATAATTTATATGCCAGAAGTGTCCTGCACTTTCTTTATATTCTATTTCTGCATCTGATAAAGCAGTTTGACAGTTAGGGCACCAGTTAGTTATTCTGTTTCCTTGATAAATAAGTCCTTCTTCATATAACTTCACAAAAACTGTTTTAACAGCTTTATTTAAATTTTCGTCCATTGTAAAGCATTCTCTAGTAAAATCCGCTGAAACACCTACTCTTTTAAGCTGATTTCTTATAGTATTTCTATACTTATCAGTCCATTCCCATACTTTTTCAAGAAATGCTTCTCTTCCCATTTCTTTCTTTTTAAGTCCTACTTTTAATAATTCATTTTCAACTTTAACTTCAGTTGCAATAGATGCATGATCTTGACCTGGAAGCCAAAGTGTAGAATAACCTTGCATTCTCTTAGTTCTTATTAGTACATCCTGTAATGTATTATCTAATGCATGACCTAGATGTAATTGGCCTGTGATGTTTGGTGGTGGCATGATTATTGTATATGGCTTTTTATTTTTATCTACCTTTGGAGTAAAAAACTTCTTTTCTTCCCACCACTTATATATTCTATCTTCAAAAGATTTAGGATCATAAGTCTTTGACATTGAAATATTCTTTTCTTCCATACTATTACCTCCGCTTTTAGTGCACAGTGTACAGTGCATAGTGCACAGTTACTACATAAATAGAAAATGACACTTTACACCTTACACATAACACGGTTTTGATTTATGTGCAAAAAAACGCGCATAGCTCCAAAAGGACGACTATGCGCGGTACCACCTTAGTTCTAAAATAATAATTTTAGCTCTTTTATAATAACGGTTATTTTCCGTTTCTGACTACTTCTGATTCACCAGAAAAACTCCGAAGCTACCTTCATGAACACTTTACTAAGAAATCTCCCAGCTTATAAATTTCTTTCTCTTTATAGTAAGTAATTTCACTACTCCTCTTCATCTTAGTTTATCTATTAAATTATAATATTAATTATAAACAAAGATTTACTATTGTCAAGATAATTGACCTTGTAATTGATTTTTATCTATGTTCTCTTTTGGTGAAATAGCATTATCAATACTTTGCTCTTTATCCATATTTTTAAATGCTGCTGACATCATAAGCTTAATTCTATTTAATTGGTTTACCTCTGATGCTCCTGGATCATAATCTATAGGTACTATATTAGCAAGTGGATAATGTCTTCTAAGCTCTTTAATCATTCCCTTACCTACAACATGATTTGGTAGACAAGCAAAAGGTTGCATACATATTATATTGTTAACTCCATCATCTAATAATCCCATCATCTCACCTGTAAGGAACCAACCTTCTCCTGTTTGATGTCCAAGAGACATTATTTTTCCTGCTTTATTAGCTAGTTCTCCAATAGTATGTGGTGCTTTAAATCTTTTACTTTTCTTTAATTCTTCTTTAACTATTTTTCTATGATGCTCTAAATATTTTATTACTACATCTCCTGTAAAAACAGATAGTAGTGATGCATCTAAACAGCTATGCTTAAATTTACTATTTTCAGCACAATACATAAAGAAATCTAAAAGTTCAGGGACTACAGCTTCTCCGCCTTCTTTTTCAATTATATCTACAGCATAATTATTTGCTACTGGATGGAATTTAACAAGAATTTCTCCTACAATTCCTACCTTAGGCTTCTTAATATCTAATAATTCTAATTCATCGAATTCTTTTACTATATTACGTACATTATTCTTAAATACTCTACTATTTCCATCTTCAACATTCTCTTTAACTATTTCAACCCACTTATTATATAACCTATTAGCTGCACCTTTTTCTTTTTCATATGGTCTTACTTTATATAATACATTCATAAATAAGTCTCCATATACCAATGCCATCATAGCTCTTTTTACCATAGGTAATGTTATCTTAAATCCTGGGTTATCTTCTAATCCAGCAGCATTTAAAGATATAACTGGTATTTGATCCATATGAAGATCTGCTAAAGCTTTACGTAAAAAGGCAATGTAATTTGAAGCTCTACATCCTCCCCCTGTTTGGGTCATAATAAGAGAAATATTATTTAAATCATAGCGTCCACTTTTTAATGCTCTTATCATTTGTCCTATAACTATTATTGCTGGATAACAAGCATCATTATTTATGTATTTTAGTCCTTCCTCAATATCTGCCTTTTCTACTTCTTGTAGAATCTCCACATCATATCCTGACTTATCAAAAGCAGGTTGTAAAAGTTGAAAATGTATAGGTGACATTTGTGGAGCTAAAATTTTATGGGTCTTTTTCATTTCCTTAGTAAATCGCACTCTTTCTTTAGGTTTCTTAATTACTATCTCATTATCTTGTCCATTTTCTCTTTCTTTGATTGCTGCTTTAAGAGATCTAATTCTTATTCTAATAGCACCTAAATTGCTTCCTTCATCAATCTTTAATAGAGTATATATCTTATTTCCTCTACTTAATATTTCTTGTACTTGATCAGATGTTACAGCATCTAATCCACAACCGAATGAAGTTAACTGTATAAGTTCTAGGTCCCTTCTAGTTCTTACAAAAGCTGCTGCTCTATACAATCTACTATGATAAGCCCATTGATCCATAACTCTAAGATGTTCATTTAAATTACCTAAATGAGCTACTGAATCTTCTGTAAGTACTGCCATTCCTTCAGATGTTATTATCTTTGTAAGTCCATGATTTATTTCTGGATCTACATGATATGGTCTACCTGATACAACAATACCTTTTATATTATTTTTTTCTATATACTTTAAGGTTTCTTCACCTTTAGCTTGTATATCATTTTTTACTCTTATTAACTCTTCATATGCTATATCTACTGCATTATTTATATCCTTTTCAGATATATTAAATTCACATAAATCTTTATATAACTGCTTCTTTATAGATTTCTTTGAATTTAAATTTACAAAAGTATACTTGAAATTAATATCTTTATCTCTTAACTCTTCAATATTATTGTTTATAACTTCTGGATAAGAAGTTACTATAGGACAATTATAATGATTATCAACATTTTCATACTCTTTTCTTTCATATGGTATTGAAGGATAAAAAATAAACTTAACTCCGTTTTCTATCAAATCCATTATATGCCCATGAGTTATTTTTGCTGGATAACATACAGATTCCGAAGGTATTGTTTCTATTCCTTTTTCATATATTCCCTTTGATGACCTACTTGAAAGTTTAACTGAAAATCCCAATTCTGAAAAGAATGTATGCCAAAACGGATAATCTTCATACATATTTAAAACTCTAGGAATACCTACTACACCTCTTGTACACTTTTCTTCCTCTAATGGCTTATAGTCAAAAATCTTTTTATACTTATATTCATATAAATTAGGTATATCTAATTTATTTTCACTATTTCCAAGGGGCTTTTCACATTTGTTACCAGATATAAATCTTCTTCCATCATTGAAAATATTGATAGTTAGCATGCATTTATTTCCACAGCCACCACAATGAGTAAACTTCTTTTCCACAGAAAATTCACTTATTTCTCCTTTTGATAACAAAGTAGTCTTTTTCCCTTGATATCTTTCTTTAGCTATTAATGCGGCACCATAAGCTCCCATAAGTCCTGCTATGTTAGGTCTCACAACATTTTTACCTAATGTAATCTCTAACGCTCTAAGAACCGCATCATTTAAAAATGTTCCACCTTGAACGATAACCTTTTTCCCTAATTCTTCAGGATCCTTAATTTTTATAACTTTATATAATGCATTCTTAATAACTGAATAAGCTAATCCAGCGGAAATATCACCTATTTCAGCACCTTCCTTTTGAGCATGTTTAACTTTTGAATTCATAAATACAGTACATCTACTTCCTAAATCTACTGGATTTTTCGCTCTAATCCCTACTTGCGCAAACTCTTCTATATTCATAGATAATGATGTAGCAAAAGTTTCTATGAAAGAACCACAACCTGATGAACAAGCTTCATTAAGAACTACTGACTGAACTATGCCATCCTTAACCTTTATTGCTTTCATATCTTGTCCACCTATATCTAAAATAAACTCTACTCCATCTAAGAATCTACTAGAACCTTTATAGTGGGCTAAAGTTTCTACTTCTCCTTCATCAATTTTTAAAGCATTTTTTATTAATGATTCACCATATCCTGTTACTGCTGAATATACTATATTAACATCACTTGGCAAAATATCATATATTTTTTCTATTTCTTTAAGTACTAGTTGTAAGGGTTCACCCCTATTATTATCATAAAAAGAATAGATAATATTTCCTTCTTCATTAATTAATACAATTTTAGTTGTTGTAGAACCAGCATCAATTCCTAAATAGCAATTTCCCTTATAGGAATCTATAGGCATAAATTCAACTTTATCCTTTTCATGTCTAGATTTGAACTCATTATATGCTACTTCATCCTTAAAAAGCGGTTCTAATACGTTATCATGATGTATAACACTATCACTATTTTCTAGCTTAGATATTAATTCTTCTAAATTTTCTACTTTTGCAGTTTCAGAAGCTAATGCGGCCCCCATAGCAACAAATAATTGAGAATTCTCAGGCAACACTGTATTTTCTTTAGATAAATTTAATGTTTCTATAAATCTAGCTCTAAGTTCAGATAAAAAATACAAAGGACCACCGAGGAAAGCTACTTTACCTTTAATAGGCTTTCCACAAGCTAAGCCACTAATTGTCTGATTAACTACAGCCTGAAATATAGATGCTGCTATATCTTCTTTTGCTGCACCTTCATTAATTAATGGTTGTATATCTGTTTTAGCAAATACACCACACCTAGAAGCTATTGGATATATAATTTTATGTTCTTTAGCTAGTTCATTTAAACCCATTGCATCAGTTTCTAGTAAAGATGCCATTTGATCTATGAAAGCACCGGTTCCACCTGCACAAGTTCCATTCATCCTTTGTTCTAATGTGGATCCAAAATAAGTTATTTTAGCATCTTCTCCCCCTAGTTCTATTGCTACATCTGTATCTTTTATATATCTTTCAACAGTATTAGTACATGCAATAACCTCTTGTATAAATTCTACATTTAATATATCTGCTATTTCTAATCCACCTGATCCAGTTACATTAACTTTTACATTTTTATTTTTAATTTTATCATAGGTCTCCTTAAGAACATTTATAGTTGTAAGTTTAATATCTGAATAATGTCTAGTATATTTACTAAAAATAACATCATACGAAGAATTCAATACAACTACTTTAACTGTAGTAGAACCTACATCTATACCTAATCTCAAATTTTTATTCATTACTAGTCCACCCCTTAAATACTGCCACTTGTTATAAATATTACCCATATACTCAGTGGTGCTTATTGAAATTCATTATAACATGTTTTTAAGTATATACACAATAATACCATATTTTCAATATAATAAATTACGATTATCTAATATCTGTGAATTAAAAATTCTATTTTGTCCATAATTTAAATATAAATTCTATCAAGGAGGTATATATGAATTATTTTGATGAAGGAAATTTATATTATGCAAAAAAAGAGTACAAAAAAGCTCTATCTTTATATGAAAAAGCTTTCGAGATAAGAGAAAATGAACCAGATGCATTATATAATGCTGCTGTTTGTCATATAAAACTCAAGGAATATACTGATGCAATAGAACTATTAAATAAAGCTTTAGCTCTTAAAATTGATTCTAAATACTATTTTAATTTAGCCTATTGTTATGCTCATTCTCTTAATAACAAAAAAGCCTTAGTTTATTTTAATACTGCATGGGCACTAAATCCTGAAGATGAAGATTGTGATAAAGCTATAAATTTAATTTTAAAGAAACTAAGAAAAGAACCAACAAATTAGTGACAGTGCACAGTTCACAATTATCAGTTCACAGTAAAGGTTAATTTTCCCCTGTAGGGAAAATATTATAGTCCTGCGGACAGCGAGTTTAGCTGGGGTAAGTAGCTTATGTAATTATGAATTAAATATGATATACATGAAAGCAAAGCTTTCATCAGTCCCCTGTAAATCAGTATCACAATAATAATTCTAATTATAAAATAAGTCTTACTCCCAACTTAATGCATCCCACTTATAATCTAAGAAATTCTACAAGAATTTCTACCATTACTGTGCACTGTGCACTGAAAACTGTGTACTAAAAGAGGCTCTCGTCAACAAATTTCCGTTTGTTATTACGAGAGCCTATTTTTTTATTCTATATCTTTTATTAAAACTTTATATTATAAATTATTAATTACCACTGACCAATAACTGATTCCTTTATATGATCTTTATCGAAATTATATGAGTCAAAATAATATCCACTGACAGCAAAAGTAGTATCTACATTTATCCACTTATCTTCATCTTCTAAATATACTTCATTCCAAGCATGAGGTGCCCATTGAGTTCCTGTAAAGCCTTGTCCCGTTACAATTCTTGATTTTATATCTATAGCTCTACAAAATGATACTAATAAACAAGAATAATCAAAGCATACTCCTTTTTTGCTATTAAAAGCAGTTATTGCTCCTGAATCATTTACATAATTCTCCTCCATTATATTGCCGGCTTTTTCATAATCATATTTTATATTAGAGCTTATCCACATATATAATTTTTCAACTTTATCTCTATCACTTTTCATATTTTTAGTTAATTCAACAGCAAATTCATCTATATCATTATTAGATTTTATTCCATCTTCTATAGTAACTCCATTATATAATGTAATATCTCCTACATTAGAATCATTTCCAATTACCTTAAAAGAATTATCTAATATTGTAGGAATATATTTAAAAACATATGATGTAGATACAGGAGAAACTACTTTTGTATTAATTTTATTATATATTATACTATCATCAACCAATTGAAGTATTTTATTATTAGGAACCAATACACCACTTATACTTATAAGAAATACAGCTATTATAGTAATTATTATGCTTTTCGGTACTGTAAATATCATTCCTAAGAAAAATCTAATACTACGATTTTTTTTTCTGATTTCTGTATTTGCACCATCAATAACATTAAATATTAACCTATTATTAATGAATCTCATAAATACTATAAATATATTTATAATAAAAATGCTTACTACCACATACAAAAAAATAATTGTAATTTTCGGCACATTTCTTATGATGCTTCCTATATCATTATTTAACTTACTTGAAATTTGATTAACTATCTCCATATAATTAGGCATTATAAATTTTTTGCCTAAAATAATAGTAATAACTAAACTTAAAAAAAATATTATTGTATTTTCAAAAGATATTATATTCCTTTTCAGATTATAGGACGAATATCCAACTACAATTCCCTTTATAATTGAATACATAAATATTACTATTATAAGCAGATCAATTAGATTAATATTTCTCATATTCACCTCTCATTTGCTAAATCATTAACTACCTCTTTCACCTTATCAAAGTCATATCCCTTGGATAATAAATAAGTCATTGTTTTATTTTTATCTTTAACCTTTAAATATTTTTTCTTCGCTAAATCCTTCATTTTATTGTCATTTTCATCAGTAAGAAAATCTTCTTTATTACAAATACTTTCTACTATACTTTTCACTAAGTTACTAGAATACCCTTTTCTCATTAAGAAATCATATAACTTTCTATAGGCTTTTAAGTATGTCTCTTCATTTCTAATTAACGATTTATATTTATTTTTAGCTAATTCATAAGCTCCAACTTCTTCTTCTTCCTTATTAGAATTCTCATATACTTTATCAATGATATTTTTCTCTATTCCTTTTTGAATTAATTTATTGTAAACATACTTATATCCATAAGTCTTTAATTTTTCCTTCAAGTACCTTTCTACATATTCATTATCATTTATAAAATTATAATTACGTAAAAATTCTATGATTCTGTCTATAGTCTCTTCTTCATATTCTTTATCCAATAATTTTTTTCTAACTTCGCTTTCTGTTTTATAACTTCTTTCTATGTATTTTAATGCAGTTTCTTTTCCTTTTACATAGTTATCTTCTTTTATTATTTCTGACATTAACTCCATATCAATATTACCTTTTATTTTTAAATGAAATTTATATATTATTTCATTTGACACAGCAAAAGCAAATTCGTTATCTATAAAAATATTTGATCTTTCCTTATTCTTTTTACAAAGCTCAATATTAGTTATTATATTATTCATATCTATCACTTTCCTTTGGAAGTAAAATATGTATTGTAGGATTTTTGAATACTTTAACTCCAACATTATATATATCTTCTGCATCTATATTTTCTATATCCTTCATATCATCAACAAATTGATATAACTCTTCATTATCTAATGCTTGATGAAGTACATAGTTACTTATGTCTGTAACATCTTCTAAAGTTGATACTACCGCTGTCTTAAGAATTTTTTTCATTATATCTATTGTCTTCTTATTGAACTTTATCTCTCTATTGTTAATTTTTTCAATACATTCATCAATAGTACTCATAGCTTCATTTATATTTTCTTTATTAGTTGTTGTATAAATATATAACGTCTTTATAGATTTAGACATATTCATTTCAGAATATATTTCATAGGCCAATCCCTTATTTTCTCTAACTTCCCTAAATAATATAGAATTATTTGAAGATCCTAATCTATGCTCTAAAATTTTTAAAGCTAACTCTTCTTTTTTATTTAAATTATGAAATGTATATAAGTACAAGATAGATCCTTGTTCAATATCATTTTTGTAACTTCTCTTTGTCAATGGCTTATTATCTTCTATAATAACCTCAGGATGAATTACTTTTTTATAAATCCATGTATTAAAATACTTTTCAACTAATTCTATTACTTCATTATGTTCCATTGATGATGCTATAGATATACAAGAATTAGAAGGTACATACCATCTGCTATAAAATTCTATTAAATCCTCTCTTTTTAATGCCTTTACTCTCTTTTCATCTCCTATAATTTCATACTTTAAAGGACTTCTATTAAAACCATACTTATTTATTTTTATAAATGATAATTCTTCTATATCGTCCCTAGAAGATCTAAGCTCTGACAATATTACTTCTCTCTCTTTTTCCATTTCAGCTTTAGGAAAATTACTATTAATAATCATATCCCCTAATAATTCTAATGCTGATTCTGCTTCCTCTTTAAGTGCTGTTATATTGTATACTGTAGAACTATATTCTGTATAAGCATTATACTCTCCACCTAATTGTTCAAGCTCATCATTTAATACCTTATTTGTTCTATTTTTAGTACCCTTAAATAGCATATGTTCAATAAAATGACATATCCCCTTCTCATTATTTGCTTCATATATAGATCCAATCTTTACCCCTAAATTTATTGCAATTAAAGAAGTTTCTTTCTTTATAGATATAACTTTCAATCCATTCTTTAAAATAGTTATTTTTGTATCAAATAAATCTTTAATAATAATCTCTCCTTTAAATTATGTAAATTACGCTTAGCTTTATTATATAGAGTTTAATTACAAATAAAAAGTCCTCTAGGGACTTTTCATTTTCTTTTATTATATAAGATTACTTTGATTTATATAAAGTATAGTCTATATTTTTAAATATATTATCAATCTTCTCCATGTTATTTAACGATTTCTCTTCTATAGCTTTCTTTGTTAAATCATCATATAACTTAGAAAATTTATTTATATGACTATTAATTCTATTAACAGCATATTTAACAGTTGTATTAGTAGTTATTATAAATGGCCAATCTGAAGATTCTGCAAGCATCAACTCCCTAGCTGCCTGATTTAAAGCTCTTCTTTCTATATCTGATGGTCTATCAAAAGTATTAGCTAATCTAGTCATAGCAACTTCACATTGATGTAACTCTTTATATATCCAATCATTTCCCTCATTTAGCCATACAGAATAATCACCATCAGCTCCCCATGATGATGGCGATGGTGTAGAACACTGGATACTTGGATATTTATTTATATATTCCCAAGGAGTAATTAACTGATAATTCGTCCAATCCTCACATGATTTTCTCATAAACTTTTCTATAAATTCTGGTCCTTCAAACCACCAATGTCCAAATAATTCTGTATCATATGGACATGTTAAAATAGGTGCAACATCCATATTCCTAGATAGTTCTTCAATTTGATCATTCTTAGAATGAGTGAAATGGTTAGCATGACTTTCCACTTTATTCATTGCCCATTCTCTATTATATATATCTTTGTTCTCCGTCTTACCAGTTATCCTATGATATTTTATACCTGTATCAATTCGTATTCCACCTGCATTTATATAGGGACCAATATAATCCTTAGGTAATTCAAAACCTATATCCCTATAAAATTCTCTGTAATCAACGTCTCCAGGATATCCAGCAAATGAACTCCAGACTTGGTGAGATGATTCCTCATCTCTACCAAAAGCTACAACTCCATTAGGCGTTACCACAGGTGCTGCAGTTCCATACCTTGGTCTAGGTGACCCATATTGTATTCCTTTACTCTCACATATAAAATATTTTATTCCTAAATCTCTTAGATAACTTTCCAATTTATATGTATATGCACATTCGGGAAGCCAAATTCCATTTGGCATCTTTCCCATATGTTCATAATAATTTTCCACTCCAGTAGTTAATTGAGCTTTTACAGTTTCCTCATTAATTTCTAATAATGGTAATAAAGCATGAGTAGCTGAACAAGTTATAATCTCTAAATTTCCACTTTCACTAAATCTTCTAAAACCATTTAAAATTCTTCTATCATATTTATTGTATATTTCTAATAGCTCAATAAACCTTTCATTATAAAAATATGCTACTGCATTCATTTTTTCATCATTTTTTGTTCTAACAATTTCTTTTTGTGTAAGCTCTATTAATTTTCTTAAATGTTTAAAATATCTCTCATTTAAATATTCATCCTCTAACATCTCCATAAGAGGTGGCGTTATTGACATAGTTACCTTAAAATCTATTCCTTCATCTAATAAATTTTCATAAACCTTCAATAAAGGCATGTAACACTCAGACATTACTTCAAAGAGCCATCTTTCCTCTAAAGCATCATTTATATCTGGATGTCTTACAAATGGTAAATGTGAGTGCAATACTAATGCAACATATCCTTTTTTCAATCTCATTTCCTCCTTATTCTAATTAACCTTACTTATAGATTCTTTTGATAAATTTGATACTATTTCCTTAGACAATATATCTTTTGCTTCCTTTAATCTATAAGAAATATCTGAATATACTATGTTAGTATCCCATGATTCTGAATTCCTTGGAATTGAAATAACATTAGATCTAGCCAACTCTACGAATTTACCATTTTCAAGAACCCTTCCCAACTTCACAAATGCATCTATTCCCTGCCTACAAGGATGTATGTACCAACTATCTGCAAATGAATGTATATAAATTGATTCTCCCTCTATAAACGTATCTCCATTACTATAATATAACTTTAAAATTGGACTAGAACTATTATAACTATTATCCCCATATCTTCTATTAAAGCTTATTATTGTTGCCGGAGACACTATAAAATACGTAAAAATCGTCTCAGCATTCTGAACTAATAGAATAATTCTAGTACTATAATCTTTAATCATAATATACCCCCCTTTTCTTCATAGGCCTCAATATCGATTATATAGTAATTGGAAACTTTTGTCATTAGATTTGTTAATTTTTTCCTATTTTTTTCTTTTAATATATTTCATTTCAGAAAACCTTGGGGGAAAATTCACAATTCATAACATATCTAATGAATTATTAAGAAAGCTAGAATAAACCGAAGAAAGGACTGAATCACAAATACTTGTAATTCAATCCTCTTCTATTCTTAATATTTATTCTTTAGGCAAAAATGTATAACATTGATCTTCGTCTCTATCTTCCATTTTTTCATAACTTACATTTTTTCTAATTCCCTTGTAGGCAGGTCTTATAATTTTCTTTTCAGATACAATCTGCTCAAGTCTATGTGCACACCATCCTGCTACCCTAGCAGTAGCAAATAAAGGTGTATAGAGTTCTACTGGTATATTTAGCATATCATATACAAATCCTGAGTATAAATCTACATTTGTAGCTATATTCCTTCCTCTTTCTTTAAAAATTTTTTTAGTTACTTCTTCTACATTTCTATAAATATTAAATTCATCTATTCTACCTTTTTCTTCTGCTAATTTAAATGCTTGCTTTTTTAATAGTACTGCTCTTGGATCTGAAATAGTATATACAGCATGTCCCATACCATATATTAACCCTGTTTTATCAAATGCCTTCTTATCTAAAATTTTTCTCAAATAATTTTCTATCTCTTCTTTATCTTCCCAATTAGATACGTTTTCTTTTATATTTTTCATCATAGCCATTACTTTTATATTAGCTCCACCATGTTTTGTTCCCTTCAAAGAACCAACAGCCGCAGAGATAGCAGAGTACGTATCTGTTCCAGCAGATGAAACTACATGGGTAGTAAAGGTAGAATTATTTCCACCACCGTGTTCTGCATGAATTACTAAAGCCAAATCTAAAATTTCAGCTTCACTTTTAGTAAACTGATTGTCTGGTCTTATCATATATAATATATTTTCAGCTGTACTTAATTCTGGCCTTGGTATATGAATGTGAAGGCTTTTCTTATCATAATAATGTGATTTTGCTTGATATCCATATGCAATCATACATGGTATCCTAGCAATTAACTCAATACTCTGTCTTAGAACATTCTTAACAGAATTATCATCTGGATTAGTATCATATGAATATAATACTAATATACTTCTTTGAAGTTTATTCATTATATCCTTACTTGGAGCTTTCAAAATCATATCTTCTGTGAAACCATTTGGTAAACTTCTCGAATTCTTAAGCATATCTTTAAATGCTTCTAATTGATTACTATTAGGCAGACTACCTAATAATAATAAATAACAAACCTCTTCAAACCCAAATCTATTTTCCTTTTGAAATCCTTCTACTATTTCGTTTAAATCGATACCGCGATAACTAAGGGTTCCTGGGACTGGTTTTCTTTCATTATTAACAACTTCGTAACCTTGTACGTTTCCTACCTTTGTTAATCCAACTAAGACTCCTGTTCCATTATTGTTTCTAAGACCCCTTTTAACATCATATTTATCATATTCTTCTTGCTCAATTATACTATTATTTTTCGCTATATCCGAAAATTCTTCTAATGACTGCAAGTTAAAAATATTAAACATATTTTAGCCCCCCTTTTTTTAGAATAACCCCCAATATTTAATTTATTTTATCACAATATAGTAAAATATTAAATATCTTACGATAAATTAAGGTATTTATGATAATTTAAAATTTTCTTTTAAACTTGAAAGAGGCTGTAAGCACCATAACTTAATAAACTTCTTGCTTCAGCCTCTTTATTTATATAATTTTATAACATTAAGTAATTCTAGTGCTTTAAGCTTTTTATAAGCTTTTCTAATTCATCATAATTTTCTTCTTCTAATAATCTAACAATCTTTGTTCCTATTATTAATCCATCAACATCATTATATATATCATCTACTTGCTCTCTACTTGTTACACCAAATCCTAAAGCTACTGGTAATGATGAAATTTTTCTTATTTTTCTTACATAATCAATAGTAGATTGTGGATAACGTTCTCTTTCCCCCGTAATACCAAGCACACTTACTGCATATAAAAATCCATTACTAATTTCACATAAATTTTTTACTCTTTCTTCTGATGAATTTATTGATACTAGTGGTATAAATTCTATTGAGTATTTTTCTAAATATGGTTTAACTAAATCTATTTCTTCAAGTGGTAAATCAGGAATTATAATTCCTTCTACCTTAAGTTCATCACATTTCTTAAAAAATTCTTCTAATCCATAACATACTACTGGATTTATATATGTCATAATAACTAAAGGAATATTTACCTCTTTTCTTACTTCTTCTATTATATGAAAAACATCCTTAACTGTTATTCCATTTTTTATAGCCTTAGTAGCTGCCGCATAAATTACATCACCATCGGCAAGAGGATCCGAATATGGAACTCCGACTTCTATTATATTGGCACCTACTTTAGCTAAAAATTTTATATCTGATATTGTTTTTTCTACTGACTTTTCTCCACACATAACATATGGCATTACTGCTTTTTCATTCTTAAATGCATCTTTTATTTTAATTATATTTGTCACCTAAAATCACTCCTATTCTCTCAACATCTTTATCTCCTCTACCAGATAAGTTAATTACTATAATTTCATCTTTCTTCATCCTCTTTGCAATTTTAAATGCCAATGCTACAGCATGTGCAGATTCTATAGCAGGTATAATCCCCTCTTCTCTAGTTAATATTTCAAAAGCCTCTAATGCCTCATCATCATTTATTGGTTCATATATTGCTCTCTTTGTATCTCTTAACATACAATGTTCTGGTCCTACACCTGGATAATCTAATCCAGCTGATATAGAATACGGCTCTTTAACTTGTCCATTTTCATCTTGAAGAAGATACATTTTAGAACCATGCAATATTCCTTTAGTACCTTCTGCTAATGTAGCTGCGTGCTCTCCTGTATTTACACCTAATCCACCAGCTTCTGCTCCATATAACTTTACAGAAGTATCTTCTATAAATGGATAAAACATTCCTATTGCATTACTTCCTCCTCCAACACAAGATACTATTGCATCAGGAAGCCTGTTTTCCTTCTTCATTATTTGTTTTTTAGTTTCTTTTCCTATTACACTTTGAAAATCTCTAACCATTTCAGGAAATGGATGTGGTCCTAAAGCAGATCCTATTAAATAGTGAGTGTCATTACAATGTTCAGTCCAATATTTTAATGCTTCATTAACAGCATCTTTTAATGTTCCATTTCCTTTACTTACTGACACTACTTTAGCACCTAATAATTTCATTCTAAAAACATTAAGTTTTTGTCTTTCTACATCAACTTCTCCCATAAATACTATACATTCAAGATTTAATAATGCTGCTGCTGTTGCTGCTGCTACTCCATGTTGTCCTGCTCCAGTTTCTGCAACAATTTTATTTTTCCCCATTCTCTTACAAAGAATAGCTTGTGCCAATGCATTATTAATTTTATGAGATCCTGTATGATTTAAATCTTCTCTTTTTAAATAAAACTTTACCCCATCAAACTTTTTAGTTAAATTAGCGCAAAATGTTAAAGGAGATTCTCTTCCTACATATTCCTTGAAGTAATATTCTACTTCCTTTTTAAATCCTTCATCTTCTTTCATTTCATCATAAAAATCTTTTAATCTCTTAACTTCACCTACTAATGTTTCTGGTACGAACCTCCCACCAAATTCTCCAAAATATCCACTTTTATCTGGATAGCAATAATTACTCATATTAATAGCCCCTCTCTTTTAATTCTTTTACTTTATTCATAAATCTTTTAATTTTTTGAGAAGATTTAACTCCATTTACTTCCAAATATGATGATAAATCAATAACTTTAGGCTTAACTTCTTGCATAGCTTTTTCTAAATTTTCTTCATTAATACCACCTGCTAAAAATAGTTTTTCTCTTATATCATCACTTAATTCTTTTAACCAATTCCATTGAAATACTTCTCCACTTCCACCTTTAGCTCCATCGACTAAATATCCTGCTAAATTAGCAATATTCTTATATTGTGTTATTTTATTTATAGAATCTTTATCTCTCAAATTGAAAGCTTTAATAACTGGAATCTGTAAATTTTCTACAAATTCTACAGGTTCATTACCATGCAATTGCACAAAATCTAAACCAACTTCATTATAGGCTTTTAAGATAAATTCTTTGGAATTATTCTGGAATACTCCAACTTTCTTTATATTTTTATAGTCACAAGAAATTTCTTTAGCTTTTTCTATAGTAATTTTTCTTTTACTATCGCAAAAAACAAATCCAACATAATCTACCTTCAATTCCTCTAACAAAGCTACATGTTCTTTTTCCTTTATTCCACATATCTTAATTTTCATTTAATAACCTCTTATATTGCTGATAGTTTCAACAACATTTTCTGATTTCATAAAAGTTTCTCCAATTAAAACAGCACTACATCCAAGTTCTCTTATCCTTTTTATGTCTTCTGCTGTTTTTACTCCACTTTCACTGACTATATATGCTCCACCACTCTTGGCATATTTTACTAGTCTTTCTAACTTTTCGAAAGATACGTTGAAATTATTAAGATTTCTATTATTAATTCCTATAATAGGAACATTAAATTTCAAAGCTCTTCCTACCTCTTTTTCATCGGCAGTTTCACATAATACTTCTAATCCCTTAGATACTGCATATTCATATAATTCTTTAAACTTATCATCATCTAAAATCTTGAATATTAATAATATTACATTAGCACCATTGGCCTTTGCTAAATCAATTTGACATTTATCTATAATAAAATCTTTACATAATATTGGTATATCTATCAATTCTCTTCCACGTTTCAAATCACTAAAGTTTCCTTTAAAAAACTTTTCTTCAGTAAGAATTGATACACATCCACAACCTGCTTTTTCATAATAAGGTATCTTATCTTCTGGATTGCAAATATTTATATCTCCTTTAGATGGAGATGCTCTCTTAAATTCTCCAATTATAACAACATCATCAGATTGTTCTAATACATTAAGAAATGATATTTTTTTCATTACTACATCATTAATATTTTTTGCTTCTTCCTTTAATGATGGTAGTCTTTTCTCCTTTTCTTTTATAATCTTATCTAATATTGCTTCCAACGTTATTGCTCCTTTCAATTAGTTGTTCTAATTTTTCATATGCTATTCCCGTATCTAGTGCCTTTTTACTAAGTTCAATTCCTTCTTCTATAGTATCAGTTATTCCACAAGCTATAAGTCCTAATGCTGCATTAAATACTACAACTTCTCTATGAGGTCCTTCTTCTCCTTTTAATACAGCTTTTAGTATTTCTGCATTTTCATTTGGTGTACCACCTTTTATTTCCTCTAATGAAACTTCTTTAATTCCATAATCACTTGCTTTTACTTCAATATTTTCTATCTCACCATTTTTTAATATAGATATATAATTTATTCCTGTTAATATTGCTTCATCAACTTTATTATCACCATTAATAACTACTGCATTTTCTCTTCCTAAAATCTTTAGTGCCTCTGCCATTTTTCCTACATATTCTTTTCTTGGTACCCCCAAAAGTTGTCCATTTAAATCAAATGGATTTGTTAATGGTCCTATAAGATTTAATACTGTTGGTATTTTTAATGCTCTTCTTACTGGCATGACGTACTTCATCTTTTTATGAACATTAGGAGCAAAAATAAACACTATTCCTATTTCTTCTAATATCTTTTCCATTGCTTCATTATCTAAATCAATTTTAACTCCTAATTCAGTTAACACATCTGAAGATCCGCTCTTAGATGATATTGCTCTATTTCCATGCTTTGCTACTTTTGCTCCAAGCGCTGCTAATACAAACGAAACTGTTGTTGAAATATTAAAAGTATTAGCACCATCTCCACCAGTACCACAATTATCCAATAAATTTTTGTGCTTATAATTAAACTTTGGCGCATAATCTTTTATCGCCTTAGCTATATATGCTATTTCATTTACTTTTTCCCCTTTTGTCTTAAGTGCTAAAAGTCCTCCTGCTATCTCTGATTCAGTAGCATCACCACTAAAAATGAATCTTCCTACTTCATAAGTCTCATCATCAGTTAAATCTTCCTTATTGCATAACTTTAATAAACTATCTTTAAATTCCATTTCCTTTACCCCCTAACTATCTCTATATAATTTTTAATAATTTTCTTTCCCTCTTCAGTAAATATTGATTCTGGATGAAATTGAACTCCCATTATCATTCCATCTTCTGAAGAAACTGACATTATTTCATTGTCATCTAAACTTCTACTAGTTACATTTAAACCTTCTAACTTATCATCTTTAACTACTAATGAATGATATCTCATAACTCTTAATGGATTGGGTAATCCTTTAAATAATCCTTTACCATCATGATTAATAAGTGATGTTTTACCATGCATTATTTTTTGTGCTTCCACTATCTCTCCGCCATTAACATATCCTATAGCTTCATGACCTAAACAAATACCTAAAATAGGAATATCCTTTATATTTCTTAAAACCTCTAAAGAAACTCCACTATCTTCTGGTCTTTTAGGTCCAGGTGAAATTATTATACCCTCTGGTTTTAGTTCTTTTATTTCCTCTAAAGTAATCTCATCATTTCTTTTAACCATAATATCTTTATATATTTCCCCTACATATTGATAAACATTGTAAGTAAATGAATCATAATTATCTATAATTAAAATCATTCTATTACCTCCAAAAGCGCTCTTGCTTTATTAATTGATTCTTCATATTCTTTTTCTTCATTGGAATCATATACAATGCCTGCTCCCCCTTGAACATGAGCAAGTCCATCTTTAAAAATAATTGTTCTTATTGCAATGCAAGTATCAAAATCTCCACCATTAGAAAAATATCCTATAGCTCCACCATAAATTCGTCTAGCACAAGGTTCTAACTCTTCTATGATCTCCATAGCTCTTACCTTTGGTGCTCCACTTAACGTTCCAGCTGGCATTATACTTTTAAGTGCTTCTAACTTTGATATATCTTTTTTCAATTTTCCTTTTACTTCAGATACTAAGTGCATTACTCTTTTATATTTTTCAATAACCATAAATTTATTTACTTCTACAGTTCCTATATCTGATATCTTTCCAATATCATTTCTACCTAAATCTACTAGCATTAAATGTTCTGCTCTTTCCTTCTCATCATTTTTTAATTCTTCTTCTAATTTCAAATCTTCTTCGGGAGTATTTCCTCTTGGTCTTGTCCCAGCAATAGGATTAGTACTAACTACTCCATCAATAACCTTTACTAACCGTTCTGGTGATGATCCTGCTATTTTAAAATCTCCAAAATCCATATAAAACATATATGGTGAAGGATTTGTTCTTCTTAATTTTCTATATATACTAAATTCATCTTTTACATATTTTTTTGTTATTCTTTGTGAAGGAACAACTTGAAATACATCTCCACGAACTATATATTCTTTACATTTAGTTACCATATTCTTAAATGAATCTTTAGTCATATTTGTAGTGAAATCATTTTGTTCCTTAATAAATTCCTTTTCCTTATAAATTTTATCGCTACTAACAAAATTGAAATCCTCATCTGTTACATCTTGATTTACATCTGTTACTAAACATAAATAATAATTATTGAAGTGATGATCGAATATAATAAATTTTTTATAGAACATCAAATATGACTTTGGTACTCCAAGTGTATCAGGATTCTCAAATTGTACCTTTTCATAGGTAGCTTTCTCATCATAGCCTATATATCCTAAAGCCCCTCCCAAGAAAGGAAATTTTTCATAACTCTCAACTTCAAATTCTATTTCTTCTTTTAAAAATGCTAATATATCTTTTTCTAAAATTTCTTCTTTTTCTTTGTAAATAACTTCTATTTTATTTCCGTAACTTTTAACTTTTTTATAAGGATCAGTAACTAATATCGAATATCTTCCACCTAGTGCACTTTCAAGTATCATTTTATTTTGTCCTTTCAGTCTCTTGAACAATGTTATTGGTGTCTCCTCATCCCCATTTAATAACTTATATGATAATTTTTTATCTTTTCCTAAAAACAAAACTTCTATTTCCATTTTCTTGCCCCCTTTTCTTTTATAAACAAAAAAGCCCTCTACGCCTAAGCGTAGAGGGCTTGAAATCGCGGTGCCACCTCTATTACAAATATGTTTCAACATATTCATATCTCTTTTTAGGTACTAACATACCCTATCCTGTTAACGGTGGAAGCCGTGTCCCCTACTTTTCTACTAGAATTTCAGTTTCCTCTCGTAAGTCCATTCAATAAAGATTAAATATCGATTTACACCAACCATCGACTCTCTAAAAATTAATTCTTAATCTACTCCTCTTACTCATAGATTTAATTCGTTTTTCTTAATTCCATTATATTCCTATCTTTTATTTTGTCAACAACTTTTTTTATAAAATTTTACACTTCATCAAATACTGGAGTAGAAAGATATCTAAGTCCTGTATCTGGTAAAATTACAACTATATTTTTTCCTAATTCTTTTTCAGCTACAAGTTTTGCTGCATATAAAGCAGCACCTGAAGATATTCCTGCTAAAACACCTTCTGTTCTAGCTAACTCTTTTACAGTTTTAAAAGAATCTTCATTTGAAACTTGTATTATCTCATCTATAAAATCTTTATAAAAATTATCTGGAACAAATCCAGCTCCTATTCCCTGTATCTTATGTGCTCCTGGTTTACCTCCTGATAATACTGGTGAATCTTTAGGTTCTACAGCAATGATCTTAATATTTGGATTTTTACTCTTTAAATATTCCCCTATTCCTGAAATAGTACCTCCAGTACCTACGCCAGCTATTACTACATCAACTTTTCCTTCAGTGTCTTCCCAAATCTCAACAGCAGTAGTTTTTTTATGATACTCTGGATTTGAAGAATTTGTGAATTGTTGTGGTATAAACGCATTAGGAATCTCTTTTGCTAATTCTTCTGCCTTTTGTATCGCTCCCTTCATTCCTTCACTACCTGGAGTTAATACTAATTCTGCACCATAGGCTTTTAGTATTTTTCTTCTTTCAATACTCATTGTTTCAGGCATAGTTAGAATAACTCTATATCCTTTAACTGCTCCAACAAAAGCTAACCCAATCCCCGTATTCCCTGATGTTGGTTCAATTATCACTGAATTATCTTTTAGTAATCCTTTCTTTTCAGCATCCTCAACCATAGCCAATGCTATTCTATCTTTGACACTACCAGTTGGATTGTATTCTTCTAGTTTAGCTATAATTCTAGAATTTAACTTATTGTTTTTTGAGTATTTTCCCAATTCTAACAAAGGTGTTTTCCCCACTAATTCAATATAATTTTTAGAAATCTTCATTTTTATCCTCTCCTTACTATTTCTATCGTTTTACTAGGTATTAAAGTTAAAAAAATTATATATAATACATAAATGGATCTTTTTCATCCTTTTTATATTCATCTATTAAATCTTGCAATGTAATACTAGTTAAAAAATTAGTTATAGATTCGTCTAACTTATTCCATACTAATTCTTCAATCACTTTATCTAGCTTATCATCACTTTCTACTGAAGACATTTGTAAAAAGTCCCCTTCTAATGCTTTAAGTACAGTGTATATTGTTGTATCTTCAGGTTTTACATCTAAAGAATATCCACCTTGTGATCCCTTTTTACCTACTATTATCTTACTTTTTCTAAGCAAAGAAAAAATTTGCTCTAAATATCTTTCAGAAATATTTTGTCTCTCACTGATACTTTTTAATGTCACGATATCTTCTTTTGAATATATTGCTAAATCAATTAAAGCCTTTAACCCATATATTCCCTTTGTTGAAATCTTCAGTGTCATCACCTCATTCTTACTTTTCCTACTTGTTTAATGTGATTATACCTTCTTTTTACATTTAAGTCAAGAATTTTTTTACATTTCATTAATCTATATATAATTAAAGTATGATATTCCTTATTTTATGTTACATTAAAATCAAAATAATACTAAATAACAATTATAAACAAAAAATGGCTGCGCAATCTATTTTCCCCATGCAAACAGCCACTTATTACTATTATTTTATTGAAACCATAAATTTATCTCTCTTTGAGCTGTTTCAATACAATCAGATGCATGAACTAAGTTTTTAGTAGTTTCAAAAGCATACTTTCCTCTTATACTGCCCAACTCCGCTTCTAATGGATTTTTATTACCATTAACTTTTCTTACTACACTTACAGCGTTAGTTCCTTCTACAATCATTGCTACTACACTTCTCCCGGTTAAATAATCTACTAACTCATCAAAAAAATCTTTTCCTTTATGTTCTTTATAATGCTCTTCCACCAATTGTCTACTAGGAACAACCATCTTAATATCTGCTATATGAAGCCCCTTTCTTTCATAGTGAGCAATTACTTCTCCTATCAAACATCTTTCTACCCCATCTGGTTTAACTAATGCTAACGTTCTTTCCATATCATTAACCTCCCAACAAAACTCTATTAATATTTTATCAGATAATTATGTGAATTTAAAGATTTTTCGGAAAATTCAAAACATTTATAACTATATAACAAATATTTGAGTATATTCTTTGTAAATGTTATACTCTATAATAGCGATTAATATTAAAAAGGTGATTACAATTATGAAAATAAAAAGTATATTATTATCTGTTATCTTAGTATCTGCTACTATATTAAATCCTATACAGGCTAAAGCTAATACTATAAAATATCCTGAAATAGAAAGTAAATATGCCATCACAGTAGATGTAGATACTGGAGATGTAATTTATTCTAAAAATGCTGAAGAAAAAGCTTTTCCTGCATCTATAACAAAACTTATGACAGCTTTAATTTTAACAGAGAATACAAGTCCAACTGATACTATAGAAATAGAACCTTATACATTAGAGCAAGAACCTTCTGCTTTGTATGAGTACACTCATTTAACAATTGGACAAAAGTTAACAGCTGAAGAAGCATTAAATTGTATACTAATTGCTTCAACTAATGATATAGCTGAAACTATCGCTACTAATATACCTACTGTAAGTAATGGCGATACTTCACAATTTATAGAAATGATGAATAAAAAAGCTAAAGAACTTAATATGAAGAACACTCACTTTGTAACAGCTAGTGGTTTAGATACTAATACTTCAGATCATCAAACTACAGCTTATGATATATCTTTACTAGCTAGAGAAGCTTACAAAGTTCCTGAAATCTTAGCTGCATCTAAAATTCCATCTTATGTACATGACTTTGGAAATGGAGAAGTTCGTTTAAGAAATACTAATAGATTTATAAATGGAGATTATCCTGATCTTACAGATAGTACATGCATTGCAAGTAAAACAGGCTTCACTGATAAAGCTGGTAGATGCTTAACATCATTATTTGAAAGAAATGGACGAAAGATGCTGGGAGTTGTTCTTTTTGCACCTTCTAGTGAAGCATCTTTTACCGATATGAAATCAATAATAGATTACTCTTATGAAGCTAAAAAGTCTATATATTCTGGCAATAAATTCAATAGTAGTGATTCTGTTGAATTTACTACTGATGCATCAGTAGGTTCAATAGATGTAAAGTACAAAGTTTTTAAAACTTTTGGTCCTGAGAAAACAAAAAATGTGGATCTTTATATAAAGGATAATGTTGAAATATATAACAATGACTTTAATACAAAAAATACTACTGTTAAATATAGCATAGATGCTGATGTTTTTAGAAAAAATAATACAGACCCTATTGGATCAATCATCATTAATGAAAAAGAAAACTCTATAGAAATTCCTGTATATTCATCAGTTTATAGAGATACTATTCTAACTGAAAATGAATCCTACTACAGTTGGTTTAGAATAATAAAATGGAGTATAGTAATTTTAACTATTGTAGTAATAATATCAATTATAAGTATCGTATACTTATTTAAGAATAAAAAAAGGAACCGTAATAAATCAAAATATATTATAAATAAACAAACTAAATTTAAAAGATAATAAAAAGGCTGTTGCACAAATGAGTGTAGCAGCTTTTTCAGCAAAATAGAGCAAATGAAAGGTATAGTGCAGGGCACAAGTATCAGGGCACAAGGCACAGGTATGGATGAAATTCCTGGGGAATTTCTGAAATTTTAAGTGTTTAGTTGAATATTATAAGTTAGGCTATTCTCTTGCTTATATCACAGCTAATATAAAAGTTATTACAGGGGGCTAATGAAGGTTGCACCTTCATATAGCTTGGTGAATATATGGATTTATAGTAAATATGAAAACACTTTGCTGTCCGCAGGACTATAATAAAATTCCTCTCAAATAGGAATTTTCACCTTACTTGTGCCTTGTGCACTAATAAATATAAATTTATATAATTCACTATGTAGTATTTTTATTATTTATCTTCTTTACTAAAAAACGTTTTTATTGATTCTTCTATGTCTTTATCATTGAAATTTATACATACCTCTATTCTTCTATTAAGATTTTCTTCTTCTACCGTTTGATTCTCTACAGTACCGGCTTTAGGTGAAAACTTACTCATACCGGAGGCTTTGAAAAACTTTCCATAAGTATCTTCATCTTGGCCAGATAACATTTCATTTACAAATGCCCCTGCTCTATCTGTAGATAAAAATCTATTATATTCCCCTGTATATGTATTATCAGTATGTCCAATTACTTCAATAGATTCTATCTTATCTCTATATTGATCATTAGATAAAAATTTTATTAATACATCTCCTAATAATCTTGATAATTCTTTTCCTTTATCAGTAAGTTCATAAGAGTCTACATCAAAAAGTATCTCTGTATTAATTTCTATTACTCCAGTGCTCTTGTCAAAAACTATATATTCTCCTAATTGAGGTTTTAATTCTTGTTCTACTTTTTCATATAGTAGGGCTCTATTTTTTCCTATATCATCAAACTTATTATATGTATTTTTCAAATTGCTATATTTTCCATAAATTAATGTAGTAAAAATTATCATCATAAATATACATACTAACGCTATAGTACTCATAACATCTACAAAAGATGGCCAATAATTAAACTCAATATCTTTATTATCTTTTATTTTTCTCATCTATATCCCCCACCAACCTATACATATCATCCATAAACTTATTTAATCGTTGGCCTTCTATAGCTGTAGAATATTTATCTATATTAGAACTTAATTCTTTTGTGGCTTCTTCATTTCTTTCACTAACCCTTCTCAAAGAGTCAACAGATCTTTTAAAGTCATTGATTGGCCTAGACAAAGATTGAATTTCTCTCTCAAAAGTTCCGCTTATATTATCACACATATTTCTCATAGCAGTATTCATATTTTTAGTTAAATTTAACAGCAATCTTTCAAAATCTGAATCTCTTTCAGCTAATAGTATGTTATCTAAATAATTCTCCATAAGACTATAATATTTTTCTCTATATGGTACATATGTAGCTATTGCTATTGCTCTTAATAATATAGATGATAATATACCTGTTATTGAAGTAAAAAAAGCTGTTGACATTGAACTTAGTGGTATTGAAATTCCATTAAGAAATTCATCTATATTTCCTCCCTCAACTATGATTTTGTCTATTACCGTATGTATTGAACCTATTGAACCCGTTAACCCTATAAATGTACCTAATAATCCTAAAACTATTACTGTAGATATAATATATTTCATATAATTTTCCATAGTACAAATTCTAGTAGGAATTTTTTCATCAATTAAAGCTTCAGTGTTTATATTTTTTATTCCATTTTTCAGATATTCATTGAAGGTATCTATAGTTTCCTTTACCAATATAGAATTTCCTTCTTCCTTTTTTAACTTTCTAATGTTAATATCCTCTACTGCTTTAAAATATACTTTCCTCACTAAAATAGCCATAGTTATATATGTTATAGCCAATATCATGATAAATATACATATCAGTATTCCTATAAATGATTGTTCAAAAAACATATTATCTCCTCCTCTTTATATACATATGAGAAGACATAAAAAAAAAGTCCATTACTGGACTCTTAATTATCTTAAAATTACGTTATCGTCAACTATCTCTACATATACTCCAAATAAATCTCTTAAAATTCTACTTTCTATCATAACATGATCGTTCTTCACTTGAACATCAGAGAATTTTTTCTTATTGTTATATCCGTTTGAGAGAGTTACGATATTATCATTATCTACTTTGATATTTTTTCCTGAAAACTTAATTATCAACTTATAATCTTCGCTCTCTGTTATATTTTTAATTCCGATTAATCTTGCTACAGCTGTTAAAGGAAGATATACTTTGTCTCCATCTGCAAAAGGAGCTACAGGAACTATAAACTCTTTTCTAGCTTTTATATCCTTTTTACATTTTTTTGAATTTAATTTAAAAACGCCTTTTCCATATTTAGACACTCTAATCGTTTTCACGATAAACATATATAATGAAACTAACATTATAGCTAAATATAATGTCACTAAAACTGCAAATATCATAACTACACCTCCTATATTAATTTTTATATCTCTATACTATAATTATATGTTTTACATTTTTTTATGTCAATGATATTTGGAAATATTCTGAAAAATTTAGCGTTATTAATACCATTTAGTTGATAGTTAAGCTTTTTAAAACTACAACTAACCACCAACTAAATACATATTATTACTATTTATCTATGAATTTATTCCATAAAGTATTTATCAAAAATAGGTTATAAACATCTTTTTCATTATAAATTAAAATTTTATCTATTTTCTCCTTTGGTATTCTATAACAATACTCTTCATCATGAAACATCTTACCTATAGTCTTTGCCAAAGTATTCCCAGAAATGACTTCACTATCTCTATCTATATTAAAAATTTTTTCTAAATTTTTAAGTCCAATAATTTCATTCTTAGCCTTTTTATATTCTTCTTGAATATCTATAGATGCGAACTCTTTGTTAACATCCATATCTATTTTATACTTTTTAAACAAATATCTAATTACTGTAAAATCATTATTGCCAGAAAAAGTTGTAATATATTTTTTTCCAAATTCTTTTTTTAACTTTTCTAATAACTCTTTTCCTTTATGTAATACCACTCTTACATCTTGTCTATTTTCAAGCATATACTGTACTACTCTAAATTCATTATTCTCTTCATCTAAATACCCAATTCCAAAAACTCCAACGCATATAGGTACTTTATATACATAATGTTCTAAATCTAAATATATAGATTTTTTATATAACTTCTTTTCTCCATTAACTTCTAATAATAACTCTTCATTTATCTCATCAATAGGAATTACCGTCTCTCTTATTAGCATTAATTCACCTTCTCATGGTTTTTATTCATACATTATATTATATATCCATATTAGCAAAAATTAAATACTACTAAATACTAAATGCTAATTCTCAATTCACATTTCACAATTCTCAATCATTGTGCACTGATAAAAAAAGCTGCCGCTTACGAAATTTAATCGTTCTTGCGACAGCTCCTATGTGATAGCTTTTTACTAAAATTTATTATTTAAAATGCTGGTACAATACTTCCATTGTACTTTTCTTCAATAAAACTCTTAATTTTATCTGAAGTTAATGCTTCTTCTAATGCCTTAAACCATTCAGTATTTTCGTTTCCTTCTTTTGTAACTAATATATTAGCATATGGTGAATCATTTCCTTCAATAAATAAAGCATCTTTTAGTGGATTTAAATTTGCTTGTATTGCAAAATTAGTATTTATAATTGATAAATCTACATCTTGTAGTGAAACCGGTAATTGTTCAGCTTGCATTTCAACAATTTTTAAATTTTTAGGATTTTCTGTTATATCTAATACAGAAGGAATCTCTGTATCTTTAAGTTCAATGAGCCCTTTTGATTCTAATAGTTTTAGTGCTCTTCCTCCATTAGATCCGTCATTAGGTATAGATATAGTAGCTCCATCTTTAAGTTCTGACACATCTTTTATTTTACTTGAATATGCTCCCATTGGTTCGATGTGTATTTTAGCACCTGCTATTAAATGTGTTTTTTGTTCCTCATTAAAAGTTTCTAAGTATGGTGTATGTTGAAAGAAGTTTGCATCTAGACTTCCTTCTTCTGTTGCTGTATTAGGAAGTACATAGTCATCAAAAGTTTTTATTTCTAACTCATATCCCTTTTCTTTTAAAATTGACTTTGCTTCTTCTAAAATTTCTGCATGAGGTACTGGTGACGCCCCCACAACAATTTTAGTCTTATTTCCATCATCTGCAGCTTTTTCTTCACTTCCACAAGCTGTTAATGATAATGCAACTATTGCTGTTAATGATAATGCTATTAGCTTTTTTAATTTCATAATTCAATCTCTCCTTTTCCTCACAATAATATTATTTTAATTTTTTATATAAAACATTCCCCACAGTTTGTATTAATTGAACAACTATTATTAATACTACAACGGTATAGAACATTACTTTGTTATCAAATCTAGTATATCCATATGTTATAGCAACTTTACCTAAACCATTTGCCCCAACTGCACCAGCCATAGCTGAATATCCAATTATTGATATTATTGAAAGTGTTATTCCAGATATTATTGATGGCATAGCCTCTTTTACAACTACCTTAAATATAATTTGCATATTAGATGCACCAAAAGATTTAGCTGCTTCTATAAGTCCTTTATCAACTTCCTTAAGTGCTGATTCAATTATTCTTGCAATAAACGGTGCTGATGCTATAGTAAGTGGGACAATAGCTGCCGTTTCTCCAATACTTCTCCCAACAATAAATCTAGTAAAAGGTATTATTGCTACTATTAATATAATAAAAGGAAAACTTCTTAAAATATTAATTACTATATCTAAAATTTTATATATATACCTATTAGGTCTTAATCCATCCTTATCAGTAACAAATAATATTATTGCAAGAACAAATCCTATTATTGATGCTAATATTGTTGATGTTATAACCATATATAATGTATCTTTTAATGCTGGTAACAATATTTGCTGTAAAAATAACGGAAAATTATCTGTCATTAGTTATTACCTCCCATACTACCTTCTTACTATCTAAATAGTTTTTAACTCTATTAATATTGTCTTTATCAATATTAATAATCAATGCTCCTAATACATCATCTCTAAATTTCTCTAGTTTACCTCCAACTATAGAAAAATCTATATCTAACTCTCTTGCCATTGATGTTATTACTGATCCTTCAGAACTCTCTTTTGGAAATACTATCCTTATATTAGTTCCTTCTTCAGGTAATAACTCATCTTCTGCTTCTCCTAGTAAACTCTTTAAAGCTTTAGGCTGATGTAAAAATAATTCCTCAACATATCCTTCAGCTGCAATTTCACCTTTTTCTAGAATAGCCACCTTGTTACAAACTTCTCTTACAACTTCCATTTGATGAGTAACAACTACTATAGTTATACCTAATTTCTCATTTATTTCTCTTAATAACTTTAATATAGATTTTGTCGTTCTAGGATCTAGAGCTGATGTAGCTTCATCACAAAGTAATACATTCGGTTCTAATGCTAATGCTCTAGCTATTGCTACTCTTTGCTTTTGCCCTCCACTTAGTTCTCTTGGTTTTGATTTCTTTTTTTCTTTTAAATTTACTATTTTCAATAATTCATTTACTCTAGCCTCTATCTTACCTTTAGGATATCCCCAACATTCCATAGGAAGTGCAACATTTTCATATACTGTCTTTCTCTCTAATAATGAAAAATGTTGAAATATCATTCCTAGATTTTTTCTAAAATTTCTTATCTCTTTCTCTGAAAACTCTTTAACTTCTTTTCCTTCAACCTTTAACGATCCATCATTATAAGTCTCCAGTCTATTTATACATCTTAATAATGTTGATTTTCCTGCCCCACTTTGTCCAACTAATCCATATATTTCACCTTTATTTATAGTTAGATTAATGTCTTTTAAAACTGATACATCGCCAAAACTTTTAGTTAAGTTTTTTATTTCAATCATAATATTTCCTCCAAATACCTTATACATAATTCCTATTACTATACTAGGTTTTCTATTCATCATCATTTAACTAAATTAGCAATCTTCATAGAAATAAATAAAACTCGAGGAAAACTCGAGTTTTTATACGATCTTCCTCATCTTTCAGCTTAATACTGATGGATTTAGCACCTTAATTTCTCAGGTTGCTGGGCTTCATCGGGCCATTCCCTCCGCCTCTCTTGATAAGTCAATATTTAATTATGTTATATACATTATATTTTGATGATTTAATATTGTCAACACCTTTATTTTTTAATTATTCTATTGTGACATTGCAAATTATATTTGTCCTACATATAATATAATTGAGAAAAATATTCAATTATGCTATTATACGGTTGAGAATAATTTTCATGACCAATAATATTTTATTGTTCATATTCTTATATTTTTTACATAAACTTTAAATTAGGAGGAATATATGAGTTTAATAGAGCTAAAATTAGGACAACCAGCCTTAATCACAAAAATAGACTGTGATAAAAAACTAGTAAAAAGATTAAATGCTTTAGGTTGCCTAGAAGGAACAGAAATAAAAATTAAAAGAAAAGCTCCACTAGGAGATCCTATAATAGTTAATTTTAGAGGGTTTGATTTAGCCTTAAGAAAAAAAGATGCTAAAAATATATTCATCAAGGAGGCATAAAATGTTAACAGCCGCACTAATCGGTAATCCCAACGTTGGTAAAACTACACTATTCAACACTTTAACAGGTTCCAATTATAAAGTTGGCAACTGGGCTGGGGTAACCGTCGAAAAAAAAGAAGGTTTTTTAAATAAAAATATTAAAATTGTAGACTTGCCCGGAATTTATGCAATGGATACTTATTCTAATGAAGAAAAAGTTGCTAAAACTTTCCTTGAAACAGAAGAAGTCGATGTAATCTTAAATATTGTAGATGCATCAAATTTATCAAGAAATTTGTATCTTACTACAGAATTAAAAAAATTCAACAAGCCTATTATACTATTACTAAATATGATGGATATTGCTGAAGAAAAAGGTATCAATTATGATTTAGCAAAGCTAGAAGCTAATTTAGATTTATATATAGTTCCTATTTCTGCCACTAACTCAAAAACTTTAAATAAAGTTATAAAACTTCTCGAATCTGAAGATTTTAGTAGTTTATCTACTTCCTCTAAATATAACTTTACCTCAGAAGCTGAAACTTACAAATATATAGATAGAATTCTAAAAGATTCAACTATCTCTTTAGGAAGTAACGATGAAGATAAATGGACTAAAATTTTAGATTCTATTGTACTAAATAGATTTTTAGCTTTTCCTATATTCTTCTTACTTTTATTTTTAATTTTTAAACTTACTTTCTCATGGGTAGGACAACCACTTTCTGATCTTTTAGGAGATATTATGGAAAACAACCTTATTCCTTATTTATCTAATTTACTAAAAGATTCTTCACCTTGGTTTTCTTCACTTATTGTAGATGGAATTATTGGAGGTGTAGGTCAAGTTATTGTTTTTCTTCCTGTTATCCTTTGTTTATTCTTAGGAATATCAGCTTTGGAAGATAGTGGCTATATGGCTAGAACCGCTTTTATAATGGATAAATTGATGCGAAGTATGGGATTATCAGGCAAAGCTTTTATTCCTTTTATTATAGGATTTGGATGCTCTGTTCCTGCTGTAATGTCATCTAGAACTCTAGAAAGTGAAAAAGATAGAAAACTTTCTGCACTTTTAGTACCATTTATAAGTTGTAATGCCCGTTTACCTGTTTACACATTGTTTGCTAGTGTATTTTTCTTTGGTTATGAAACAGAAATTATTTTTTCATTGTACTTACTAGGTATATTTGTAGCTTTTTTAATGGGAATTTTACTTTCTAAGACTTCATTTAAAAATGATGATGAACCGTTAGTTATCGAAATACCTAGATATCAAATTCCAAACATAAAAAATCTTTGTCGTAACACTTTAGAGAAAGCTTCTGGATTTATAAAAAAAGCTGGAACTTTAATTTTCTCAATGTCTGTACTGATTTGGATTCTGTCTTCTTTTAATTTAACAGGATATATAAGCAATGATAATATTAATGACTCTTTTCTTGCTTATATAGGAAAATTTATTGCACCTATTTTTACTCCTCTTGGATTTGGAGATTGGCAAAGTTCTGTTTCTCTTATAACTGGTATAATGGCTAAAGAAGTTATATTAGGCACAATGGGTGTAATTTATGGTGCTGGGCAACAGCTATCTAGTGTTTTACCATCACATTTCACAGCTGTTTCCTCTTACTCCTTTTTAGTATTTGTACTTCTTTATACTCCTTGTATATCTGTTATTGGTGCTATGAAAAAAGAATTCGGAGGTAAATTTGCTACCTTCTCAGTAATATTTCAATTTGTTGTAGCTTGGATTGCAAGTTTTATAATTTTTAATATTGGATCTGCAATATTCTAAGGAGGATATTTTATGGAAATAGTTATAGGTGCTTTGATAATATTATTAGCTATATATCTTCTTTATTCTAATATAAAAAAAAGCAAATCGGGATGTCACTGTAAAAATTGTTCATCTAAATGCCCTGCATATAAAAAAGATGATAAAAGTAATACTGGCTTAAAATAAGCCAGTATTATTTTTTTTAAATTATATCTCCATTAATTATGTCAAAACCATCAATACTTATAATATTTCCTGTTGCTGAACTATTAGCACTTCCTGTATACTCTATTGTTATTGTGTGTGTTCCTGATGATAAGTTCTTATCTGAATATACATATGTCCTTGGTACAAAATTATTACTATACATGTCTACATTATATACTTTCCCATCTATTGTTACTTTTGCTATTCCTCTATTAGATTTTTTTGATGCTATTATGCTTATTCCTGTTCCTGTAAACTTAAATGTTGCTTTTGATCCTTTTATATTTGTTCCTAGCGCTTTTCCTTTGCTATAGTCTTTATACTCTAATATATTCCACTTGCCGCTATAACTTATCTTTTCATTATCTTCTTCTATTCTCTTTGTTATTGGCTTTGTTTCAGTCTCTACAATATCTCCATCTATTATATCCACTCCATCAAAGCCCATTGTTGCATTTGCATCACTTGTCATTGATAACCCTGTATACTCTATGGTTATTGTATGCTTTCCTGATGATAATCCCTTCTTCTGGAACATATATACTCTTGGTTGTGATGTGCTACTATACATATCTACTGTATATACTGTTCCATCTATTGTTACTTTTGCTATTCCTCTTGTATTATCCTTTGGTCCTATTAAGCTTATTGATGTTCCTGTAAATGTAAATTCTGCCTTTGCTCCACTTTGGCTTGTTGTCTTTATAGTACTTCCACTGTATTTATCTCCATTTACTGTCTTCCAACTTCCTGTATACTTGATATTTGTATTTGTTTCTTCTACTCTTACAGTTTTTCCTTTTACAACATAATTCATTTTTCCATAAATAACATTACCTTTTGAATCCTTCACATCAACCCATATTTTATAATTTCCTGATGATTTTGGTGTCCATGTTACTGTATTTGATGTTCCATATTCTCTTAACGTACTCCATCCACTATTAGATTCATATATAGAAAATCTATATTCTTTTGCATTATTAGCCTTTGCAGTTATCTTTATTGAAGTTCCAGTTACTTGTGGTGATGCCTTATCTGTTGTTATCACTATGTCTTCATCTGATTCTTCTACTGTACAACTTGCACTATCTGAATCACTATTTCCATCACTATCTTTAACGTAAACTAATAATTCATAGTCTCCTGCAACTGATGGTGTCCAAGTTGCTGTCTTAGTAGTTGAATAATCTCTTATTACTGTTTCCTTACTATCTTTTCTAGCTACAAATTTATATTGTACTGTTCCACTTCCACCAGATGCACTTGCTGATAATTTTACTGTTTCTCCTACCTTTACAGACTTGGAACTTACTGTAAAACTATCTATTGATAAATTGATTGTTTTCTTTTTTATTGTATAAGTTATAGAATCATAATCTCTATTTCCATCTTCATCTTTTACAGTAACTTTAATATTGTAATCTCCCTTAGTATCCGGCTTCCATGTATAAGTGCTTTTATCAGAATATTCTTGTACTACTTCTCCATCTATTTCAAATCTATAAAGAAGATCTCCAACACCACCTGATGCATTTGCAGTAATTTTAATTGTACTACCTTCTAATTGTGGTGATGCTAAATTAGTTGTTATACTATCTAAAGAAAGTTCTTCATTTCCTTTAACCTTTTTAAATTTGTATTCTTCTTCCGCTTTATTATTTCCATTTGTTGCTACCAATTTTACTGTTATAGTGTCTCCAACGTTACTATCTTCACCTATAGTAATTTTTTCACCATTAGTATAAGCTCCTTTTTTTACACCATCTATATAATAAACTGCTGATGTAGCATTAGTATATCCTAATGTTAATGTCAACTTGTCTACAAACTCTCCTCCAGATTGTGATATAGAAACTGTTGGTTTCTTATTTGGATTATCATAAGGCTCCCATGATCCATCTTTATAAATCATAGATCCTTCAACGGTTAATCCTGGAGTATCTATTCCAGTTGGATATTTATTACCTTCCTTAGTTCCATCAGTAAATATTATTCTTGCATTACTATAGTCTTCTGGCATTTCATAATAATATATTCCATCATCACCTTTTGTCATAGGTAATCCTGGCCATTTAGCATTTTCTTTTACTGTAGCTGCTGTAGGATCATCATTATAAACATATGCATAAGCATTAGGCCATGATGATGGCTTTTCCATATATGCTATATTTCTTTCATTTGGATCCTTTTTCTTAAAAGTATAAGTTACTGGATCTGAAGTTTTTGTTCCATCTGTAGCTGTTAATGTAACTTTTACTGTTTCTCCTACTTCTTTATCCTTACCAATTGTAATTTTTTCTCCATTAGAATATGTTTTCTTTGCTCCACCATCAATACTATAAGTACCTGATGTTGCATTAGTATATCCTAATGTTAAAGTTAAGGAATCAATAAAGCTTCCTCCTTCTTGTGAAATTGTTGCTTTTGGCTCCTTTACTATAACTGGTTCTTTATATATAAATGCAGTTTTACCACTTTGAACTTTACCTGTTAACACTCCACCAGAAACCCTAAATGTTCCACCACTAGTTCCTAAATCCTTATATTCTCCATCTGGTAAATCTACTTTAACATTAACGTCAGCTCCGCCATCCATATTTATTACTGCTACACCTTTATTTCCACGTTTTATTATCAATGTGTTATTATTTATTGCTTCAATATATTCCTTTTCTCCAATCATAGCATTGTGAAATTTATTAGTTGCTATTACTTCAGCATCTTTCCACATATTTTGTGATACTCCCATAGGTCCACCTAAACCATAAGTACCTGGCCACTTCGCTGTTCTTTCTACCATTCCTGTAAAAGCTGGCCTATCATAAAATAATGGAGTTCCCTTTTCTCTTGATGCCACTATTGTATAACCTTTTTCCATTTGCCAATTATTAAAATATCTAGTACCTCCATTTACGTTAGGAGTACTCCCTGTATCATTAGCAAAATGATCATGTGTTTCAATATATGTTACTAACCTACTAGGATCTGCACCATCACAACAATAATTAAGAATTGCGTTAACATTACTTATGTTATTATTATTAATAACATTATCTCTAAGATTACGTGAATAACTATCGGCGCCAGTAAACATAATTTTATTATATTCTGTATAATTAGAAGTAGCATCTTGTAATACTTCTCCATAAACAAATGCATCTGACTTCTTTTTATAAATAGCATCTAAAATTGTAGGCCAAAAATCACTTCCACCATCATCATTAGGAAGCTCTATATGTTTTGCCATATCAAATCTAAAACCATCTGCACCATCATCGATACACTTATTTAAAAATTGTATAACATAATTTTGAACATCCTTATTAGAAGTATTTAAATCAGGTAAATCAACAGCTAAATCCCCATGTGTTACTTTCCATCTATTATTTTCATAATCACTACCATTTATTACCCCTGCATTATGAAAATATGCATTATTATCTTTTAAACTTGGATCTGTTTCATTATCTCTTATTAAATGATTTGCTACTACATCTACTATTATCTTTACTCCGTACTTATCTGCTTCTTTGCACATCTCTTTAAATTCTTCTTCAGTACCAACAATATGATTTCCTATTGAATATCCAGTTGGACGATACGTGAAAACCCATTCCCAAACATTCTGTCCTGGAGAACTTGAACACTGTTGTATTGGAGATACTTGTACTGCAGAATAACCATTCTCCGCTATTTCTTTCATTCTATCCTTAATAGTATTAAACCTCCATGTAAATGCATGTAGTATAACTCCATCTTTTGTTTCTTTTGCTAATCCATATTCATTTGTGTAATCAGTTGCCGCATGAACTTCAATTTGTGGACTTATTTTTATATCACCACAGATTAAACTAACAGTCAAGATAGTTGTAGTTACTAAACTAGTTAATCTTTTTAATGCTTTCCCCATATTTACCCTCCTTGATTTTTAACATAATAACGTTTACATTGATAATAATAAAATTTTAGAAATTTACCAATAACACCTTCTTTTTAATATTATTTTACGAGGATAACTAGTATATAAATTTCTATTAATCAAATAAATATTTATCTAGCAACTATAAATCATAATTAAAATTATACATCAACGTCACCAAATGAAATTACTATAATTTATATAAATATTTTACTATATTTTATACATTTTTTCAATATAATTATATTTTTTATAAAAATAAAGAGTATTTTATCCTGGCTTTTGCCATTCTAAAATACTCTTTATTACTATATTTTATATATTACATCTCTTCTACAGTTTCTAATCCAATTAAATAAAGTGCTTTTTTAATTACTATAGAAGTTGCTTCTACCAACTTTAATCTTGCTTTCTTAACTTCTTCTTCTGCTGTACCTATTGGTAATGCGTTATATACTTTATTAAATGCTTTTGCTACATCTATAACATATCTAGTAACTACAGAAGGTTCGTTTCTTTCTATACCATTTAATATAGCATCATTTAATCCATCTAATGTCTTTATAAGTTCAAACTCTTCTTTAGATGTTAATAAGCTATAATTTACATCTCCTTCAACTGTTCCAAACTTTCTTAAGATAGACTTCGCTCTAGCATAAGTATATTGTACATATGGACCTGTTTCTCCATCAAAAGAAAGCATATCATTCCAATCAAATACAATATCTTTATCTCTTGAATTTTTAAGGTAAGTAAATACCATTGCACCTATACCAACTTTTTCTGCAACTTCTTCTTTATTTTCGAGATTTGGATTTTTTTCGTTAATTATTTCAAGAGTCTTATTTACTGATTCTTTTAATAAATCATCAAGGAAAATAACTTCTCCTTTTCTAGTTGAAAGTTTTCTATCAGCAAACTTAACTAATCCAAAGCTAACATGAACACAATCCTTAGCCCACTCATGTCCTGCTAATTCTAAAGTTTTAAATACTTGCTTAAAATGTAATGCTTGTGGTCCTCCAACTACATAAAGACTCTTTACAAAATTGTATTTTTTCTTTCTATATAATGCTGCGGCTAAGTCTCTTGTAGCATAGATTGTCGCTCCATCTGACTTTAAGATTATACATGGTGGCATATTATATTCATCTAGGTTTACAACTTGAGCGCCATTACTTTCTGTAAGAAGATTCTTATCTTTTAACTCCTGTACTACAACGTCCATTTTGTCGTTATAGAAAGCTTCTCCATTATATGAGTCAAATTTTACGCCAAGTCTATCATAAACCTTTTGGAATTCTTTAAGTGAAGATTCTCTAAATTTCTTCCATAATGCTACAGCCTCTTCATCTCCATCTTCTAATTTTTTGAAATACGCTCTTCCTTCATCTTCTAATGATGGATCTATATCTGCTTCATCATGAAATTTAACATATATTCTTAAAAGTTCTTTTATTGCATCTTTTTCAAGAGCCTCTTCATCAACCCATCTCTTATATGCAGATATTAACTTACCGAACTGTGTTCCCCAATCTCCTAAATGATTTATTCCTACAGAATTATATCCTTGAGAATTGTACATTCTATATAATGCATTACCAATAGCAGTGGAAAATAAATGTCCAACATGGAACGGCTTTGCTATATTAGGTGATGAGAAATCTATAACAACATTTCCACCTTTACCAATATTAGAATTTCCATACTCTTCTCCAGCTTGTAAAACACCTTCTAATACTTGTTTTCCAAAAGCCGATTTATCTAAAAAGAAATTTAAGTATGGTCCTAATGCTTCAACCTTCTCTAAATTGTCCTTATTAATTTTTTCTGCAAGGTCAATAGCTATTAAATTAGGAGCTTTTTTCATAACTTTTGAAAGAATAAAACATGGAAATGCAAAATCTCCCATATCTGATTTAGGTGGTATTTCTATTTTATCTACTATAGTATTGGCATCTAAATCAACTATTTCTGCAATTTTTTCACTAATTAAAACTTTATAATCCATATTACAACCTCCATATATAAATAATATTCACAAAAAATAAATCCGTCTCATATAAAGAGACGGATTATCCGCGGTACCACTCTATTTGACATAATGTCCACTTGTATAAGAAACTCTCCAACAGCTCTTTTCGCATATATCCACTGTAGAACTTCCACCATCATCTACTCTCTATAAGCTTATTATATGTTACTTTTCTCTTTCACCGAGTTAAAATATTTAATTACTTAATTAAATATTATTTTATTCCTTAATTATTGTCAAGATTATTATAAACTATTTTCCCATCTATTATTGTATACAAAATTTTACTAACATATTTAAATGGATTATTATCAAAAATCACTAAGTCACAATCTTTACCTACTTCAATACTACCGACTCTTTTATCAATTCCTGAAATTTTCGCTGCACTTATTGTAATCATCTTTAAGGCATCCTCTTCATCCACTCCATTTTTACATGCTTCAATAGCAGTATTAAGTAAACCTGAAAATGGCATTACAGGATAATCTGTAGTTAAAGCCATTTCTAGTCCTTCATTGAACAATTCTGTAATAGTACTTATTCTTTTATTCTTTAGCTCTTGTTTTCCTCTAGATGAAAGCATAGGTCCAACTATAACTGGTAATTGATTTTCTTTTATATATTCTTTAATAAGGTGTCCCTCTGTACAATGGTCTAGAGTTATATCTATATTAAACTCCTTCTTTATCCTGATTGCAGTCGCTATGTCATCAGCTCTATGACAATGGCATTTTAATGGGATCTCTTTATTTAAAACTTTCACTAAAGCTTCTAATTTTAAGTTTCTTTCATAATACTCTCCCTTTGATTTTAGAATATTTACTCTATGATTATAACTCTCAGCCTTATAAAAATTTTCTCTTAAAATTGCTGCCACTCCCATTCTAGTTGACGGCATTTTATTTTTACTTTTATAAATTCTTCTTGGATTATCTCCAAAAGCCGCCTTAAGTGCAGCTTCTTCTTTTATTACCATTTTATCAACTACTATTCCTTTAGTCTTTATAGCAGCAAAGGTTCCACCAATTACATTCGCCGAACCTGGACCTGTAAGAACAGTAGTTACTCCTGCTTCTCTAGCGTCTTGAAATCCGCTATCAAAAGGATTTATACCATCTATAGCTCTCAGCGATGCTGTAATAGGATCAGTGCTTTCATTAATATCTATTCCTTCACCGGCTCCTACATCTTGACCATGTAATCCTACATGGCAATGGGATTCTATAAAGCCTGGAGATACATATGCACCATTCAATTCAATAGATTCACATCCCTCTATATTTATATTAGCCCCAATATCTTTTATCTTGCCATTATCTATAAGTATATCACCATAGAAGATCCCATTAGTAACTGTATGAATCTCCCCGTTTTTTAACAAAATCACTTTATCACCTTACTTCTTAACATTTACTCATTGTTCTTTATTCCTCTTAATTATATATACTAACAATACAAGTGCGAATAATAACCATATTAAGTATGGTAATAGTAATATAGCTGATAATATATCTAATTTAATTAAAGAAATTATCAATGATATTACTAATAATATTAATATAATGATAGTAAATAATGCAAGTTTCCTTTTCTTAAACTTAAAAAAGATAAAACTCCATAAATAATTAATTATTAACTGAGATATAAATAATGTTAATTGTATAACTGTGTTTTCTCCGGTATTAGTAATCAAAATAATTCTATATAATGACCATGCCATAAGTATGTATAGTATTATCCATATGATCTTAAATAAAATAGCTGGTGGCGCAAATTTAGGTCTACTAAAACTATAATACTCTTCTTTTGTATTTGGATTAAATAACGATACTACTATAGACATCATTATCATAGCTAAAACAATAGCTACTAATAAAATAAGGTCATATTCTCCTTTAAATGATATAAGCTCCACATTCTCCCCCTAATTTATTATTACTTTATATAAATCTATATGATTTACGTAAAAAAATATTACCAATAATTAAACACATAACTATTGGTAATACTTTATACTATAAATTCATAATCCATAACCAATATACAATTATAGATATAATAGAAAAGGAATATAAATATGGTATATAACTATTTAGAGGATCATAATCTAATTTTTCTACAGTAAGTATCATATTTAACACAAGTACCATATCTAAAATAGTTAACAAAAATACCATAGCTAAATTAGTAATAAAATAATAAAATATTATCCATAAAACAAATATAAGTATTTGCAGACCAGCTATAATTATTACTTCTTTAACTATTTTTTTTGAATAACTACCTTTACTTTTTAGTGGGTATACTTTATATATGGTGTATGCCAACAAACCTAAATATATAATCCATAATAGAAAAAGAATGATGGAAGCTGCTGAACTGATCATAAAAAACCTCCATTTTAAATTAATCGATTTCTATTAATATATGTTACTAATATTAATTTTGCTATTACTATATCTTTTATGTTAAAATATAATTTACAACACTAGGAGGTGTGAATATTGAACTTAGGAAAATTCAATAATTTAAAGGTTGATAGAAAAGTAGAGTTTGGTTATTACCTTATTGACGCTGATGGTAATGATGTTCTATTACCTAAAAAATCATTAAATAACAAGAAAATTGCTGTAGGTGACAATGTAGATGCATTTATATATAGAGATTCATCTGATAGAATTATAGCTACATTAAAAGAACCTTTATTAACGGTAGGTAAGATAGGATATCTTAAGGTTACTGATATAACAAAATTCGGAGCATTTGTAAGCATTGGTCTAGAAAGAGATGTACTAGTTCCTTTTAAACAACAAACTTTCAAACTAGTAAAAGGCGGATCATATCTTTTTAGCCTTTATGTTGATAAGACAGGTAGACTCGCTGCTACCCCTAAAGTAGATGATTTTATCAAATTTGCAACTGATATAGCAGTTGGAGATATCGTAGATGGCTATGTTTATGGATTCTCTTCTGTTAATTCTGCTTATGTTGCAGTAAAAGGTTTATATAAAGGTATATTAGTTCATAATGAATATTTTGATACTCTTCATCACGGTCAAAAACTTACTGTTAGAGTAAAGAAAATATATGAAGATGGCACTCTTTCATTAACAACAAGAATTAACTCACTAAAAGATGAAAGATTACTTATTGAAGATAAAATTTTAAATCTTCTTAAAGAAAATGATGGTTTCATTCCTTTCTGTGATGCTAGTTCACCAGAAGAAATTAAAGAAGTCTTTAATTGTTCAAAAAATTACTTTAAAAAAGCTTTAGGTGGTTTAATGAAACAAAGACTTATTACTCAAGACTCTGAAGGAACTTACTTAGTTAAATAACATTAATGTTAAATTTAGAAAAATGGCTGTCGCAATAACGATTAAATTTCGTAAGCGAGAGCCCTTTTTAGTGCACAGGAATTAAGAAATAAGTAAGAGTAAATAGCTTTCATTTATTTGAATCCCCATGATTTTCCCAAGCATCTATATATTTCTCCATATTTTCTTGCATTTTCAAAAACAACTTCTTTTCCAACAAGTATTCCCATGGAACTAAATTTACTCATATCGTAACTGATATTATTTATATATAACGGTATACTTTCAAATCTATTAACATACATATAATCTTTAATTATTTGTTCTACTTCAGATATTTCTACTTTTGTATCTAATAAGCTCTTTTTTATAACAGAGTTATTTTCAATATAAGATACTACAATAGATCTTTCTGTTTTTGAAACTGCAACGTACTTCTCTTTCTCCATATTTAATATTGAACATTGTTCAACAAAGGATATTTTACTTGCATTTAAATATTCCTTAGAATATTCCTCTAAAATTACTTTGTCTATATAATTTGCATCATCTTCTAATAAGCAAAATAAGCTATTTTTTATTCTTTCATTATTTTTACTCCTAAAATCGCCTTCTAAACTACTACTATCATAAAGATAGTGATAAAAAGGTACATTAGGATTTAATTTTGCATTTTCTAAAAATAGAATCTCTTCTTTACCATCAGGATACCTATGGTAAAAATTATTTTTGCCTACTGCTAAAAAATAGCCTTCTTTTTTGATATTAAACATATCAATCCCCCATTTGATAAAAAATCAGATATTTTAATATATTACTTATACTATTTTATTCTAAATAAAGTTATTTTTCTATATTTTTACATTTAAATTTACAAACTTAATTATTTTTTTATCAATCTACATACTTTTTAATTAAAAAACCTAAACTATTTAAAATAAATATAGTTTTAGTGTTGACTTTTTGTTAATTAATAATTATTATTAAATAGTAATCATTAAACAATAATAATTATTAAATAATAATTCAAATTTAGGAGGATGATTTTATGTCATTAATAAATAAAAAAGTATCAGATTTCAAAGTTCAAGCTTATCACAATGGAGATTTCAAAGAAATTTCTTTAGATTCAACTAAAGGTCAATGGTCAGTATTCTTCTTCTATCCAGCAGACTTTACTTTTGTTTGCCCAACAGAATTAGGAGACCTTGCTGATAACTATGAAAAATTCAAAGAAATCGGATGTGAAGTTTACTCAGTATCAACAGATACTCACTTCGTTCACAAGGCATGGGCTGATGCTTCAGAAACAATTGCAAAAATTAAATACCCAATGCTTGGTGATCCAACAGGAACATTAGCTAGAGATTTTGGTGTTATGATTGAAGAAGAAGGTTTAGCTCTAAGAGGAACTTTCATCGTAAATCCAGAAGGAGAAATCAAAGCTTACGAAGTTCATGATTTAGGAATTGGAAGAAATGCTGAAGAATTATTAAGAAAAGTTCAAGCTGCTCAATTCGTAGCTGCTCACGGCGATCAAGTTTGCCCAGCAAAATGGACTCCAGGAGCTGAAACTTTAACTCCAGGATTAGATTTAGTTGGTAAACTATAATATTTAAAATTCCTTAATTAAATCCCTATAGAAATGTTTTTATAGATGGGGCTATTGCAAAAAGCTTATTTGCAATGCCCCATTATATTAATAATAAATTAAAAATGTAGAATTGATATCACAATATGTCAACTGTACATTTTTAATTTAAATGCTTTTAGGAGGTATATATGAATACAATTTATGACTTAATTATAATAGGTGCCGGACCAGCTGGGATATCATCAGCTATATATGCTGGACGTGCAAAATTAAATACACTAGTTCTTGAAAAAGAAAGCATCGGTGGACAAATCAAAACTACTTCAGAAATAGTAAATTATCCTGGTGTTATTCATCATAGTGGTAGTGGATTAATGGAAGATATGAGAACTCAGGCTAGCAACTTTGGAGTTAAATTTCAAGATGCTGAAGTAACTTCTGTAGATTTTAATGGTGAAGTTAAAAAGTTATATACTAATAAAGGTGAATTAAAATCAAGAGCTATTATAATTGCTACTGGAGCTTCACCAAGAAAACTTGGATTCCCTGGTGAAAAGGAATTTGCTGGACGCGGAATTGCATATTGTGCTACTTGTGATGGAGAATTTTTTAAAGATTTAGATGTTTTTGTAGTAGGTGCAGGATTTGCTGCTGCTGAAGAAGCTATATTCCTTACTAGATTTGCAAAAAAAGTTACTGTTATTGCTAGAGAGCCAGAATTTACTTGTGCAAAATCTATTGCCGATAAAGTACTAGCACATCCTAAAATTGAAGTTAAATTCAATACTGAAATAGTTGAAGCTTCTGGTGACGGTGTTTTAAATCATTGTAAATTTATAAACAATATTACAAAAGAAACTTTTGAATATACTGCTTCTGAGGAAGATGGAACATTCGGTATATTTATATTTGTAGGATATCAACCACAGACTTCACTATTTAAAGATTCTGTAGATATGGATAACTTTGGATATATAATTACTAATGAAAATATGGAAACAAATATTCCTGGAGTATATGCTGCTGGTGACTTAAGACCTAAAGTTCTTAGACAAGTTGTAACTGCAGTTGCTGACGGTGCTATTGCTGCAACTTGTGCTGAGAGATATGTTTCTGAAGAAAAAGAAAGATTAGGAATAAAAGATGACTTTGAACCTACACCAGAAAAAGTAGAAAAAGACACGACTACTTCTACTACAAATGAAGTTATAGGCGGACAAAGTAAATTATTAAATGATAACTTACGCAATCAACTTAAAGGTGTTTTCTCTAGATTGACAAAAGCTGTTACATTAGTCTCTATTGTTGATGAATCTTTACCTAAATCTATAGAACTTCGTGATCTAATATTAGATATTTCTAATCTTAGTGATAAACTAGAAGCTGAAATCTATAAAAAAGGTGAAAATCCAGCTATTGAAAATAAAATAAATGCTGATAAATTTCCAATAGTTGCATTCTTAGATTCTGATGGAAACTATAGTGGTGTTAAATTCCATGGCGTTCCTGGCGGACATGAATTAAATTCATTTGTACTTTCTATTTACAACTTAGGAAGTGATGGTCAACCTATAGAAAACTCAACATTAGAAGCTATAAAGAGTATCGATAAACCAACTAACATAAAAGTTGCTGTATCTCTTGCTTGTCATTTCTGCCCAGATGTAGTTGTAGCATCTCAAAGAATCGCTATAGAAAACCAAAACGTGGAGGCTGAAATGATTGATTTATCTGAATTTGGAGATATAAAAACTAAATTCAAAGTAATGAGTGTACCAGCAATTATTATAAATGATAAAGAAATTCACTTTGGAGCTAAAAAGATAGATGAAATAATATCTATAATTAAATAATACAAAAGAGGAATGTTACACAATAAATTTTGTGCAACATTCCTCTTTTTATTATACTGAAAAAATTACTTTCACTATTACTTCTTAAAATCTTTTATTTCTCTTCTTCAGTAGAATCAGATATCCTATCCATACTACAACACCTATAACACTTACAAGTTGTGCCATTTTAAAGGGACCTATCATCAAACTATCAGTTCGTAATCCTTCTATAAACACTCTTCCTAAAGAATATAGACCTATATATGTAAAAAATACTACCCCAACAGTCTTTACTTTTATTATTAAGTATATCAATATCACAAACACTAATATATTCCATATTGACTCATATAAAAATGTCGGATGATAATAAACCCCATTTATATTCATGCCATCTATAATAAATTTAGGAAAATGGCTTATAAACTCTGTACTAACAGGTCCACCATGAGCCTCTCCATTAAGGAAATTTCCCCATCTTCCTAAAGCTTGTGCTAATATTATTGAAGGCGCCGCTACATCTGCAAAATCTAAAAATCTAAATTTTTTTATTTTACAATAAATCAGTGCAGTTATTATAGCAGTTATTATTCCACCATGAATAGCTAATCCACCTTCTCGTGTATTTATAACATCAATAAAGCTATGATAATTTTCATAATTGAAAATTACATAATATAATCTAGCTCCTATAAAACTTATAGGCAATATAATTAATACTGCTGTCAAAAGATCATCATAGTTTACCTTTCTTATCTTACATGTATAACTTGCTACTAATAGTCCTAATAACATACCGGTAGCTATTAATATACCATACCACTTTATTTCTAATCCTAGTATAGTAAACGCCGTTGGATTCATAACTATTTCTCCTTTATATATTATTGTTATTTTATATTGTAAATATCTATTATACTAATTGCAACTAATTCTCATTTATATAATTAAAAGATTATATATCTAAAATATGTTCTGAAATAGTCGCTATCATTTTTTCTGAACATTTTGATATTATATATCCACCTCTATCTCCTATAATATAGGCTAGTGTTCCTCCTACAAAACTGCAAACTACTGCTCCAACGTTTCCTAATAACATTCCTATATTCATTCCTATTATTGTTCCATTATTAGAAGCTATTACTGCTGTAAATGTTGATATTGTCGCTTCTATCATCTTTATTATTCCATTTTTTATTGTCAATTCTCCTGTTGATATTCGTATAAGTACTTTTATATTATCTACTTGCACCGAAATTATATTACTTAACTTAGTAAATGACGTACTTTTAGGTATAAAAACTAAAATTCTTTTATCTGTAGCACTCTTAATAACTATGGCAGATACAGATTTAATAGTAAAATCTATTGCTGTAAATATAGACTTTTTAAGTATCTCTCCCTTATTCATCAATTCATTCTTTATGACCTCTTCTATTCCCTCTATACTCCCACCAACAATAGCCCCTTGAATAGCTGAATATGTTATAATACTTCCACTATTTATATGTTCCATTTCTTACTCCAAAAGTCACAGTACTCATATATTTATAATAGTTATAAACCTTGCGATAAGTTACTACTTATATTCTTTAGTTCATTAATAAAGTATATGATATAATCAACTTATAACAATTTTTTGAAATTAAGGAGTAATCGAAATACATAATTTAAGTAAAATATATTTACCTATAACTGCAACACCATAATGATAAAAAAGAAACAATCTCCACCTTTGCTATTAGATTTTATCCATGGACTGCAATTCTATTTTCAGAAGATTCTATGACTAATGTACAGAATAATTTTTTTAATCCAAATCAACATTTTTCAAAATTAAAATCATCTATCGAACCTATATTATTTGATATATCTACTATGAAAGAATAAAAGTAACTGAAAAATTACTTCTTAATAACTTACATTTAAATAAGAGAAATTTCATATTAGAAAATGCTCTATTTTCCATCTTGAAAAGTAAAGGAATTTTAAAAAATATTGCAAATTTACTATATACTAACATCATTAGTAGATAAAATAACATTAATAAAATGAAAGAGAGGTATATTATTTATGATGATTTCAAAAGAAACATATCTTGAAATAAAAACATGGATATATAGAAATGCAAGAAATATTGAATTAAGTCTTTGGAAATATCATTTTGAAAATGGAACTAAAGAGGATGTACTATCAGCTTTAAGTGTTTATCAAAATGAAGATGGTGGCTTTGGTAATGCTCTAGAACCTGATAGTTGGAATCCTAACTCTTCCCCCTATACAACACTGTATGCTATTAATATTTTAAAGAGTATAAATTATTTTGATTTAACTCACCCTATCTATAAAGGAATTACAAAATACCTGTTTAGCGAAAAAGATTTTGAGGAATATGGATGGAGATTTTCTATACATAGCAATGATCACTATCCACATGCTCCTTGGATGAATTTTAATGAAGAAACAAATATCACAGAAAGCATTGGAGTAACTGCAGAACTATCTGCCTTTATTCTGGAATATATAGATAATAATACTGATTTATATCAAAAAATAATAAACTTAATACATAAATTATTTTATAAGCTTACTAGTGATAATAATTTAGGAGAAATGGGTATAGGTGGTTTCATTGTACTTTTCAATACTATAAAAAAATTAAAAATGCGTGACTTTGATTATACTTGTATAGAAAAAAAATTAAATTATCTTGTTAAAAATTCAATTGAATATGATATTTCAAAATGGATATTTTATGGCGTACGTCCATCTAGGTATATTAGAACTCCAAATAGTATTTATTATGAAGAAAATAAGGAAATTCTCCGTAAAGAATTAAATTATATTATTGAAACAAAACCTAAAGATGATGTTTGGGGAATCACTTGGACATGGTTTGAGAATAATGAAAAATATCCAAAAGAATTTACTCTTAGTGAGAATTGGTGGAAAGCCTATAAAGCAATAGAAAATCTATCCTTACTAAAAAATTTTGATAAATTAGAATTATAGATTATATAAAAAGGCTATCGCGATAACAAATAAGATTTTGTAAGCGAAGCCTTTTATTGTACATAATTAACTTTATATTCTTTCTAATCCTTGCTCTAAATCAGCTATGATATCTTCAACATTTTCAAGACCTACTGATAATCTTATTAACCCTGGAGTTATCCCTGCTGCAACTAATTGTTCATCATTAAGTTGTCTATGAGTTGAACTTGCTGGATGTAAAATTAATGTATGTATATCAGCTACATGAACAGCATTTGATGCTAACTTTAATGAATCCATAAACTTCACTGCTGTTTCTCTTGTTCCTTTTATTGAAAAAGAAATAACTCCACTGCATCCTTTAGGTAAATACTTCTTGTATAATTCATAATACTTATTATTAGGTAATGCTGGATAATTTACAAATTCAACTTTTTCAGAATTATTAAGATATTCTGCCACCTTTTTTGCATTTTCACAATGCCTTTCTATTCTAACTGGTAATGTTTGTAATCCTAAATTTAATAGAAAAGCTGAATTAGCTGATGGGTAAGCACCTAAATCCCTCATCATTTGAACTCTGGCTTTTGTTATAAATGCAGCCTTTCCAAAGTCTTTTGTATATATAACTCCATGATAGGATTCATCTGGCTCAGTAAACTCTTTATACTTTCCATTACACCAATTAAAATTACCACTATCTACAATAACACCGCCCACTTGTACTGCTTGTCCATCCATATATTTTGTTGTGGAATGTATTACAATATCCGCTCCATATTCAATAGGCCTACAAAGTATAGGTGTTGCAAAAGTATTATCTATAATAAATGGTACATTATTTTCATGAGCCACCTTTACGAATTTTTCAATATCCAATACTGATAATGCTGGATTTGCAAGTGTCTCACCATATACAGCTTTAGTATTTTTCTTAAAATATTTTTGCAATTCTTCTTCTGGTAAATCTGGATCTACAAAAGTACACTCTATTCCAAATTTTTTTAACGTAACAGAAAATAAGTTTATTGTTCCTCCATATATCTTTGATGCACTAATAAAATGGTCCCCAGCACTTAAAATATTAAGAAGACTTATTAATATTGCTGCTTGTCCTGATGTAGTGCATAGAGCTCCTACTCCACCTTCTAATGCTGCAATTTTTTCTTCTACTGCAGCAACGGTAGGATTAGATATTCTCGAATACATATGTCCTTCAACTGTAAGATCAAATAACTTTCCAATATGTTCTGTAGATTCATAATTGTAAGTAGTACTTTGATATATTGGTAAAGATAATGGCTCCCCATTTCTTGGTTTATATCCTTCATGTAAACACTTTGTTTCAATATTCATTGAATAGCCCCCTTTTTATATTGTTTATGTAATATTATAACATTGATTTTAAAATAACCGTAGATTTTATTAAATCTACGGTTAGTATAACTACCTTTATTCTTTTATAGATGGTAAAGAACTTAAATTATTACCTTCACTTTGATCTGGCAAACTTCTTAAATATTCTTCTCCATTTCTAGTACTTATAGCTACCCCAGATATTCCTCCAGACCTAGCTATATTAATAGCTTCTTCTTTTGACACCTTAGCACCATCTGAAAGTTGATACCCTATCACATCTCCTGAATGTTTTATCAAAGCTGTTATTGACTTAGCATCACTGCTGGCTGTAGGTACTTCTTTGTTAATATTAACAGGTAATCCCCCCATCATTCCATCATGATTCTCATCCATAAATAACACCTCCAAATTACTTTTGTGGTATTATCTTTTCCAAGTTATCATTTATTATTCATATACATAAACATATGAAGATTTTTTTGTTATTATAATATTCTTGTTTATGGAGAAATCAAAGATGGATATATCCTAAATGTTTCTGCAATAGAACATATCTTATCAACTAATGATACAATAAATGCTTCTTTAGATCTAGGTATTTTAATTGTTAACGGCCACATATGTTTTAATATTATATCTCTTTCCGTATCGTTTATATCAAAATATTTAATAGCATTATCATATGCTATTTTAGGATGTCTAAATCCATGCCATTTTTTACGCCCTTCTTTTATATGCCAATCATACAAAAAGAAATCATGTAATGCAGCTCCTCTAATAAGACTTCTAGCATCAACATTAATATGAAATTTTCTACTTAGAAAATAGCTATAATATGCTACAGATAAACTATGTTCAAGACAAGATACTTTTCCATGTTGAATAAATGTATTCATGGACCTAAACTCTTCTAATTCCATGAATTCTTCTATACATTCCATATAATAATCTATTTCTTTTTCTTTTAATAGCATATATCAAACCCTCATTCTACTTACTATTAGTATATTCATCTAATAATGGATATAATTCCTTATCAATAATTGATATTTGTCTTCTTAAATTTTCTTTAGTAACTTCTTCATCTTTTAAATAGTCTAATTTTTCAAATATACTTATTAATCTAAAATATAACTCTGTATCATATTTTAGAAGAGATTTTATCTTACTATCTTTCCACATCTCTATAAATAAATAAAATTCCTTTTTATGAATTTCAATTTCTTCATCTATAATTTTATATTTTAAATATTTATCCAATATTTTTTTTATTTCATCATTATTATCAATGTTATCATAATAAAATCTATTAATATTAATTCGTTTTAATAAAACTTCTTCTTTATTAAAAATTTTAAGATTGCTAATAAATTTCTTTATTAGTTTTTTATTAAACTTTCTTCCTATTTTTATTTTATCCAAATGTATCTCTAATATGTATAAATCTTTAAATATCCGATCCATAACATATTTATCTTTATCATATTTACTTTTGTATCCTAAATAATAATTTGAAATATTATAAAGTACATCTCCAATGATAATCCAATCTCTTATATCATCGTCTTCATCTGATAATTCCTTTGCTACTTTTTCATATCTATTTAAACATGTCATTATATATTCTAAACTTAATTTACTTCCAGCATTATGTTTATTCAAAATGTTTATAATATCTATTACTTCATTGCAATTATATTCTCCACCCATATATTCACCCCAATCAAATATAACTACTTTGTATATATTATTATAGCATTTTTTTACATTCATTCAATATCTATTATCCATATTTATTTATTTTTTACATTTTTTATCTTGAGCATTATTAATAATAACCTTTTATTCCTTTAATATAAAACTGCTCCAAAATAAAACTTATTTTGGAGCTTCAATGCTATCTATTCTGTAATTTCATTGTTTGAGTCTTCATCATTAGTAGTTCCACTATCTATGTTGTTATCTTCATTATCTGTACTTTCTTCAGTAGAATTGCTGTTTGTATTATCGATACTTTCTTCAGTAGAATCATTATTTGTTTCATTTGTATCTTCTACATCGCTACTATCTTCACCATTAAATAATCCTGTGAACCAGTTCCAAATCTTTTTGAAAAATCCTTCTTCACTTCCATTTGAGTCTTCCGTATTTGATTCAACATTAACAGTTGTATCATCAGTAGAATCAATTTTTACATTGTCTCCAAGAACGCTATCATTAGTTTCTCCTAAAATTCCTGAGTCTTTATCATTACTATTAAATATTCCTGTAAACCATTCTCCTATTCCAGAGAACCAGTCTTTCATTCCATCAAAAAATCCTTTGTCTACTTTTTCACCCATAGCATCTAATTTATCAGATATTGTTTTTCCTATGCCCTTTAATGTATCTTTCATTTCTTTATAGTCATAATCTTGCTCTGCTATTTTTTCCATCAATGATTGAATCTGTGCTTGCTGTTCATCAGTCAATGTTACATTATAGTTATTCGTTACATTATTTATAGTTTCAGCTATTTGATTTGTATCGCTTGTACCATTTTTTATTATCTCTGTCTTTATATCGTTAATTACTCCTGTTGCTTTTTCTTGACCAATCTCATCACCTAAATCACCGGTAGTAATTAACTCCTCACAAGCTAATTCTTTCTTCTCTTCATCTAATTTTTCTCCTGTAGCATCTTCAAATGCTTTCATTATACCTGTTAATGCACCTGTACCTGATACTGCAAATGGACTTGCAATTACACAATCTGCATCAGTTAAACCAGCTGTTGAAAGTGTTGTTGCTACCATAGAACTTGTTACCCATGTAACATTGGCAGTCTTTACATTTATACCATTTCCGGCTTCTTTTGGTTCTACATATGAACATGAAAAAGTCTTTGTCCCAATTTGTGCTTCTGAAGCAACTCCTTCTAAGTATTGTCTTTCTTCTTCATTGTTAACTTCTAATACCACTACTTCGTTTTCTTCTACACCAAAATATTTTAACATTTTCTCTTTTTGTTCTTCATTTAAATTTGCACCTAATGTTACTACTCTAGAACCATCTGCAAAAGCTACTGTACTACTTCCAAGTACAAGGGCAACACATAGACCTAAAGAAATCAATCTCTTTTTTAACTTCATTGTTATTCTCCTTCTTAATAAATTATTATTAATCCACAAATACATAATACTACAGTTTTATGTATTTTCCCACAATTTTTGTTTATTTTTGTAATATAGTGACAGACAAACATTTTATATTAGTAGAAATTTTCTAAAATATTATATCATAACTATATTAATAATTTATTAACATTATCTTAATAACAACTTACATTACAAAAAAGATTTATGATAATTCGCATTTCACAATTCTTAATAGAAATCAATTAAAATAAATAGATCTGCTACTACTTATATTAGCAATAACAGATCTATATGAAAGGTAGCTTTCATTAGCCACATACAACACTGCATTATCCTATAAATTATAAAATAAATTTTTATAACAAACTGATGACACAATACTTATAAGCTAAGAAATTCTCTAAAGAAATTTCATCCATAACTAGTCCCTCTTACTTATTCTCTAATTACTATATGTTAAAAAGGCTGGCACTCACGAAATTTAATCGTATTGTGACAGCCTCCTTTAGCATTATTTCATTATCTTACATATATTATTAGTAAATTCAACTGGATCATTTATTGGTAATCCTTCTATAAGTAATGCTTGATTATATAAAACATTTGTATATAAATTAAATTTATCTTTATCATTGTCATAAGCTTCTTTTAAAGATTTAAACACATCATGATTTATATTAATTTCTAGTACCTTTTCTGCTTTTACATTTTCATTATTAGGCATAGAATTTAAGACTTTTTCCATCTCTATAGTAAGATCTCCTTCATTTGATAAACAAACTGGATATTTCTTCATTCTCTTTGAAGCTTTAACAGTCTTAACTTTACCATCTAGAATAGTTTTCATAGATTCAAATAAGTCTTTATTTTCTTTTTCTTCACTTTCAGTTACTTCTTGATCTTTATCTTCAATACCTAAATCTCCACTAGATACTGACTTAAATTCTTTTTCCTTATATGACATTAACATTCTAATTGCGAATTCATCGATGTCTTCTGTAAAGTATAAAATTTCATAACCTTTATCAGATACCATTTCAGTTTGTGGTAATTTTTCTATTCTTTCAATAGATTCTCCAGCTGCATAATAGATATATTTTTGATCTTCTGGCATTCTTGATACATATTCATCTAATGTTACTAACTTCTTTTCTTTTGAAGAATAGAACATTAATAAATCTTGAAGATCCTCTTTATGAGCACCGAATTCGCTATATACACCATATTTCAATTGTCTTCCGAAAGAATTATAGAATTTTTCATACTTATCTCTTTCATTTTTTAATGTATCTAATAATCCATTTTTGATTTGTGTTTTAATATTTTTAGCTATAAGCTTTAATTGTCTATCATGTTGTAATATTTCTCTGGAAATATTAAGTGATAAATCTTCTGAATCTACTATCCCTTTCACAAAACTAAAATAATCTGGGACTAAATCAGAACATTTATTCATTATCATAACACCATTAGAATAAAGTTCTAGACCTTTTTCATAATCTTTTGTATAGAAATCATATGGTGTCTTTTCTGGAATATATAATATAGAATTATAACTTACCATTCCATCAACACTTACATGTATATGTTTTATTGGCTTATCATAACCATAATGCTTTTCAGCATAGAAATTATCATAGTCTTCATCAGTCAATTCATTTTTATTTTTTCTCCAAATTGGTACTCTACTATTTATAGTTTTTTCTTCTATAATATCTTCATATTCATTTTCTGTACCTTCTTTTAATTTTCTTTCTGTAACATCCATCTTAATAGGATATCTTATAAAATCAGAATACTTTTTAATTATAGATTTAATTGTATATTCTTCTAAATATTCATCATAATTTTCATCTTCATTATTTTCTTTTATCTTAAGAATTATATCCGTACCAGCAGAGTCCTTTTCACATGGTTCTATTGTATATCCTTCAACCCCTTTTGACTCCCATTTATAAGCTTCATCACTACCAAAAGCTTTACTAATAACTGTTACTGTATCTGCTACTAAAAATGCAGAATAGAAACCTACACCAAATTGACCAATTATATCATGACCATCTTCAGTATCATTTTCTTTCTTAAATTTTAAAGAACCACTTTTAGCTATAACTCCAAGATTATCATCTAATTCTTCTTTTGTCATACCTATACCAGTATCAGAGATTTTTATAGTTCTATTATCTTTATCTATATATATCTTTATATAATAGTTATCTTTATCGAAAGTAATAGAATCATCTGTTAATGCTTTATAATAAATTTTATCAATAGCATCGCTAGAATTTGAAATAAGTTCTCTTAAAAAAATTTCTCTGTGAGTATAAATAGAGTTAATCATTAAATCTAATAATCTTTTTGATTCTGCTTTAAATTGTTTAGTTTCCAAGTTAAACCTCTCCCTTCAATATGACCCTTAAATCTCGTTTTGTTAGCAGTCAAATTAGTTGAGTGCTAACCTCTATAATTTATATACTCCTTTTTTCATTTAATGTCAACAACCTTAATAAAAAATTCAACTTTATTTTTATCTATCTCTTCTTTAACCATTCTTAGAAACAAGTGAAAAATAAAAAAACTGAACCACAATAAGTCCTATGACCTTGTGTTTCAGTTCCTTATTTTATAAATAATTAAATTTTAAAATTATACTCCATTTATAAAATTGCTAAAATAGCAAAGTTTATTATAAATAATCCTGTACATACCCATAAAATTGGATGAATTTCTTTTGCTTTTCCTTTGCAAGTTTTTACTATACAATAAAAAATAAATCCTGATGCAATTCCATATGATATACTATAACAAAATGACATAAATATAGCAGCAAAGAATGCTGGAATAGCCTCTTCTAAATCATCCCATTTTATTTCCTTAAATGAAGATAACATCATAATTCCTACTACAATTAATGCTGGTGCTGTTGCTTGAGATGGCACAATTCCTATAACAGGTGATAAAAACATACTTAGTAAAAATAATATGGCTGTAACTACAGATGTTAGTCCTGTACGACCTCCTGCTCCTATTCCTGCTGCACTTTCAACATAAGTAGTAGTGTTTGAAGTACCTAAAATAGCTCCAACTGATGTAGCAATTGAATCTGCAAATAATGCTTTATCCATCTTAGATTTAAACCCTTTTCCATCCTCAAGAGCTTTTTGATCTTCTTCACTAAATATTCCTGTACGACGACCTGTACCGATAAAAGTTCCTATTGTATCAAAAGTATCTGATAAACTAAATGCAAATATTGTGATTAATACTAAAGGTATTTGTGAAGTATCCTTAAATAAAGATAATAATCCTTTATCACCAAAAGCAACACAAAAAGTATCTGATAATTGTCTAAATGAATCTCCTAATCCTGTTGTAGTATTTATAGCAGATAAATCAACAACACCTAATGGTATTCCTAATATTGTAGTAACTGCTATCCCAATGATAATTGCTCCTTTTACTTTAAAAATTAAAAGAACCACCATAAGAATAATTCCGATTAATGATAAAATAACAGCTGGTGTATTGAAATTAACAAGAGCTGGAACTGCACTACTATTAGCTACAGATGTTCCACTTTCTAAAACTGTATAAGTCCCTGGATCTGATGTAAAATTTATAAGTCCTGCATTTTTCACTCCAATATAAGCAATAAATATACCAATTCCTCCACTGATAGCATGTTGTATGCTTTCTGGTATTGCTTTAATAATTAATTTACGAATCTTTGTAATAGTTATAGTTACATTAATTAAGCCACAAATAAATACCATAGCTAATGCTTGTTGCCATGTGAATCCTAAAGCTCCACAAACAGTAAAGGTAAAGAATGCATTTAATCCCATACCTGGTGCTTGAGCATATGGAACATTGGCAAAAAGCCCCATTACCAAAGTACCTATAGCTGCAGAAATTATTGTAGCTAAGAAAACTGCTCCTGTAGGCATTGGATTATCTGCTGTACCTGCAAGGCTTAACATTGATGGATTTACAAAAATTATGTATGCCATTGCAAAAAATGTAGTGATACCAGCCATAACTTCTGTTGAAATGGTTGTCCCATTTTCTTTTAGTTTAAAAAACTTTTCCATAAAAAACTCCTTCATTTAAAATATTTTATAAACAAACTTAAGAATATATATTATTTATCTTTTGCTTAGTTGATAAATTTTACAGGTATATTATATCATTTTTATATATAATTTTACATCAAAATATAAATATTGAAGCTGTTTCTATTTAAAAATTTTTTATAAAAAAAATAAAAAAATATTTTACAAATTACATACATATTATGTAAAATATGTTAATATATTATTAGGGCAAAGAATAAAAAAATTTAATGAACCACTATACAATTAAATTGATTTTTTATTTCACATTTAATTGTTAACGTATTCAACTCGAGCTTTCATTAAATTTTATAAAAGATTCCTCATTTATTTCCATTCTTAATTATTTCACTTACTGAAGTATTTCTGAATTCTTATAAAATAAAAATTATGTTAAAGTCCCCATATCTTTTATTTATAAGTTAAATTGTAGAATATTTTGGTTTGAAAATGGACTTTAGAATGGAGGAAACCTATATGAAAATATCAGGTATTAGCGGCACCAAGAAATTCAACTTTAGTTGTAGCCCAAAGAATGAGAGATTCTTAAGTATTTTGATATTTTTATTTGGTATAATATGTGTTGTTGCATATGTACTAATAAACGTCCTCAAATAAAAATAAAGACCTTTCAAAGTTATATGCCCTAAACCTATCTTTGAAAAGTCCCTATACTAAATAAAAGTATCCTATAAGGAAGCAATTATGCTTCCTTATTTGATGTGAAAATTCCATCTACCTTTAGTATACACTATTTTTTATAAAATTATTACATATTTTGTTTAAATAAATTTAATCTAACTATATAAACAACGAAATAGTTGATCTAAAAGTTCTTATTAATAACTTAAAAATCAACTACTTAAACTTTTTATTAAATATACATTTTTCATAAACTTCATCCTTTGTTAAATATAGTATAAATTATTTTACGACATTAAATAATTCATAAAAATAATCCTTATCATTTTCTAACGTTTCATTGATTTTTGTATAGTGTAACTTATTATTTCTATCATATATACAATGAGTATGCTTTATAGTAAATTCTTCTTCATTACTAACTTTGTATGCCGTTACTACCTCTTTAACATGTTTTTTGCGTCTTGAAACAACAACCCTATAATTATGATCCCCAATTATCTTTTCATAATAACACTCAGGATTATTATTTGACATTCTAAACACATAGTCTGGATCCTTTAATATACCTTCTATTTTTTTTAAAGTCATTTCAGGATGCTTTACTTTAATATGACTATGAAAATTTGCATTATACAAAAGAATTTTTTTATGAACCTTCCCCTCAAGCTTAAAAACCATTAGTTTTTCTTCAAAATAGTATTTCATAATATTGCCCCCAAAATAAAAGTTAACTTAGTAATCATTAGTTACTCTTTCTCATTTGTACTTATAATTTATCTATCGTTCTATTTAACATTCTCTTGATATATTAAATCTATATATGATTTTTTCCTATTTTTTCTTTATATGCTATAATATAAAAATCTAATTTATTTAACAATATGGAGGTAAAAATGAATAGTTTTTTTTATAGTATAAATGCTACAATTCCTATATTCTTACTTATGGTTCTAGGATATATACTTAAACAGATTGGAATTCTAAATGATGAATTTGTTAAGGTATCAAATAAATTTAACTTTACAATAACATTACCTGCTCTTTTATTCCATGATATTTCTACAACTAATATACGGGAATCATGGGATTTGAAATATGTTTTATTTTGTGCCATTGTAACTACTATCTGCTTTTTTTCAATATGGATTTTAACTAAAATATTAATGAAAGATAAATCTATGGTAGGTGCTTTTGTACAAGCCTCTTTTAGAAGCAGTGCTGCTATTTTAGGAATAGCTTTTATTCAAAATATATGTGGAACCTCTGGCATGGCTCCATTGATGATTATAGGTACGGTACCTTTATATAATATATATTCTGTTATAGTTCTTACTTTAGAGGGTTCTACTTCATCTACAGAAAATATTATAGATAAAATTAAAGATTCTTTAATAAACATTGCTAAGAATCCAATTATTCTTGCTATTATAGCAGGACTTATTGTGTCCTTAATAGATATAAAATTCCCAATAATAATTGATAAAACTATAAATAACCTTGCTGTTATGGCATCCCCATTAGCTCTTATAGCTATTGGTGCAGGCTTTGAAGGAAAAAAAGCCTTAAAAAAGTTGAAGCCAACAATCATTGCATCAGCAATAAAGCTTATACTTCAACCTGCTATTTTTTTACCTATCGCTATATTAATGGGCTTTACAGATGCAAAGCTAATAGCTCTTGTAATTATGCTTGCTTCTCCTACAACGGCTAGCTGTTATATAATGGCTAAGAATATGAATAATGATGGTGTTTTGACTTCTAGTATCGTAGTCTTAACTACTCTTCTAAGCTCTATAACATTAACATTTTGGATATTTATATTAAGATCTTATAATTTAATATAAGGAGGAATTCTATGAATAAAAAAATTATTTTTTTTGATTTAGATGGTACTATCACTGATCCTATGATAGGAATAACTAATTCCGTCAAATATGCATTAAAATCTTTTGGTATAGAAATTTCTAATAATAAAGATTTATATAAATTTATTGGACCTCCTCTTCAAGAATCTTTTAAGGAGTATTATAACTTTAATGTCACTGAAACAGATTTAGCAATAAAAAAATATAGAGAATACTTCTCCGATAAAGGTATCTTTGAAAATTCTCTATACACAAATATGGATTTGTTGTTAAAATCACTAAAAGATAATAACAAAACTGTCATTTTAGCAACATCAAAACCTACAATATATGCAGAAAAAATATTAAAATACTTTAATATATATAAATACTTTGATTTTGTAAGTGGTAGTACTTTAGACGGAAATATATCTAAAAAAATAGATATTATTAAATATGCTTTATCCTCTAATAACATAACTTCTCTGTCAGATACAATAATGATTGGTGATAGAAAATATGACATCGTTGCTGCAAAAGAATTAGGAATAGACTCCATTGGTGTTTTATATGGTTATGGAGATTATGAAGAGCTTACTAACGCTGAAGCTACATACATAGCAAAAAATATAATGGAGCTATCAAAACTTCTTAATGTCCCATTATACTAATTACTATATTTTAATACAGGTACCTGTAGATAAATACTGTAATCTTTCTTTTAATATATCCTTTAACTGATTATAAGGAACTAGTCCTGTACAATGGCATGTATAGTAAAAAGTATCTTTACTTTTTAAATAACGTCCTATCTCATTAATTAAAGAAGGATCTTCACTTTTCTTATAGCTAGGACTCGAAAGGTGAAATCCTCCTAATACATACCTTGGTTCTTCCCCTTTTATATCAATAAACTTATCTATTATATTCGATATTCCTCTATGGGAACATCCAGCAATTAATACTAATTTATCGTTATCTTTTATAATTAAACTTTGTTCATGATTAAAATTATCTTTTATAAATTTTCCTTCTTCTTTCATAAGTAATACATTATTAGATTTTGATAATAAGTTATTATTTTTTACACCAGAGAAAATTTCTAACTCTTCATCAAGTCTTAAATATTTATCTACAAAAATAATTCTACTATTATTTTTTATTCCTTTATCTAAACCTATCTCTTCAATAATATCTGTAGGTCGTTTTGAATAATGCTCTTCAAATCCATGTTTATTAATATAAATATTTGCTCTAGTATTCACCTCTAAGAACTTTTTTAATCCTCCACCATGATCATAATGGCCATGAGAAATAATAACTAAATCAATATCCTCAATATTTACATTTAGTTTTTTTGCATTTTCAAGAAATAAATCTGTCTTTCCTAAGTCAAATAATATTTTATGTTTATTAGTTTCTATATACAAGCTTAACCCATGCTCATTTTGAAACTTATCAGAAATTGCTGTGTTTTCTATTATCGTTTTTATAATCATAAATTTCATCCCCAAACTTCAAATATATGTATATTTGTTATAGTATATCTCCTTTTTCTTACATTAACAAGTTATAGGTAATAAAAATAAAATATTAAGAGCTTTGCATATAAAATTAATTGCAAAGCTCTTAATATTCTTACTTACTCCATCTTTTTAACTTTGGAAATACTTCCTTCATCATTGCTCTAGCAGATTCCTCTGTCATGGTACTATTTGCATTTACAACATGAGGAATACAGCCCTCTATCATTTCATCCATAGATATATCTGCTATAAATTCTCCATCTTTAAAACAATATTTGCAATAATCTTCATTCTTACTTCCATCTAAATTAGTACCAAATAATTTTTCTCCTTCTCCCATCGGCATAGCACAACTTTGACAATAATTCATATTTTCCATTGATATCCCTCCATAAATAATTAATTTTTATAAATTTATAATATCAATGATAAACTGACCTATGTTTGTCATATTATAAATATTTTTTTAAAGTTTTCCTTAATATTTTCTCTATTTCATCTCTTAAATATTGTGGTTCTAAAACTTCAACATAAGAGGAATATGAAAGAATATAACTATATATCCATGACCCTACAGGATAAGTTGTATTTACAATAAATGAGCCATCTATATCTTTAGAAATTTCATCTTCTGAAAATTCATCATACACTCTATATCCTTGAGATTTATCTACTTTTAACTTTATATTTATAAATTTAATATCACTATCATTAGAAACATCTTGATAACACTCTTCTTCAAAACTTCTTGCAAAATGCTCACCTATATTCTTTACACTTCTTATTCTATTAATCTTAAAAATTCTTATAGCTTCTCTTGCCCTACAAAATCCTACTATATACCAGGATTTTCCCTTAAACATTAATTGTAATGGTTCAACACATCTATTAGTTTTTTCACCATAACTACTATAATATTCTATTTCTATAACCTTCTTTTTAATAATGCTATCCTTTATAATATTGAACTTTTCTTTTTGTCTTTCACTCCAATCAGAAAAATCTACATCTATCCATTTTTCATTATTCTTACCGAAGAAATTACTCACTTTAGAAAGTACGTCATCTACATTAGTATAATTTATTGCGCTTAACCCTTGTAATGCAGTTATTATCTCGTTTTGTTCATTTTCAGAAAGCATTGACTTATTTAAAACAAAATTATCTAAAATTCCTATTCCTCCACCCTTACCCTTAGTCGTATATATTGGAATTCCAGAAGAAGATAGTAAATCTATATCTCTATAAATTGTCCTTTTTGACACTTCAAACTTATCTGCTAATTCACTTGCTGTTACAGTTCCTTTATTAATTAATATATATATAATTTCAAATAGTCTATTAAATCTCATTCTCTCACCTATTTACAATTTATTATCTTTATTATAACAAATTCATTTGATATAATTATATCAAATTGAAATATTTGGAGATGATAAATTGGATAACTATACGGATTTCAACGAAATAATAGATGTGAAAAAAATAAAACAATATAGGCATAAATCTGAAAAGCGTTGGTATATAGCTCTCGTGATAATAAACATACTGATTATTGGTTCCGTAATATCCGTATTTGCTTATAATTTTAAAGAAAACTATAAAAATATTAAGGAATCCATAGTTGAAACATATAATAATCCTGATACTGCAGAAAGCGATATTGAGAATATTCCTACTGATGTTAAAGTGTTGTGCTATGGATTATTGCTTTTTTTAATTCTCCCATTTTCAGTTAATTTTATGTATGCAGGAGTACGAAGTAGAGCAATAAGAATAACTGAAAGGAACTTTCCCGACGTATATGAACGAATAGTAAAGTATTCAAAGATTTTAGGATTAAGAAAAGTACCTGAAGCATATATTGTGCAAGAGAATGGAGTATTAAATGCCTTTTCTGCTTTCATAATTAGAAAACAATATATACAAATTAATGCGGATCTTTTTGAAATAGCTTACAGGGAACATCACGATTTAGATTCCATTTCTTTTGTTATAGCTCATGAGCTATCTCATATAAAATTAAAACATGCTACTTTTCTATATCATATTTCTATTCTCTACTCTAGTGTTATTCCTATTTTAGGATCCACAGCTTCTAGGGCAAGAGAATATAGTTGTGATAGATTAGCACAAAAAGTTACTGGTAATAGTGGTATAGAAGCAATGCTCTCACTTATGGCTGGAAAACACTTATACAAAGATGTTGATATAGAAGATTATCTAAAACACGCAAATGAAGTAAAAGGCTTTTTTGTATGGTGTTATAATTTATCTTCTAGCCATCCTATCATGACAAAAAGAATAAAAGCTTTAGAAATGGAAGAAGGAAGTGGACAATTATATTAAAATAAATATATGGAGGTTTGTTTATGGAAAAACAACAATACGTATGTCCAAAATGCGGATGTACTCACTACGAACATGATCAATTCCAAGCTACAGGAGGTAACTTTGCAAAGATATTTGATGTTCAAAATAAGAAATTTATAACAATAAGTTGTGCTCAATGTGGCTTTACTGAATTATATAAAGCTACATCCAGTGATGGTTGGAATGTACTTGATTTCTTAATGAGCTAAATAATTATTTTAATGCATCAGTAATAAAGGGGCTGTCGCACAAATGAGTGTGGCAGCTTTTTCAGCAAAATAGAGCAAATAAAAGGCACATACAGGGCACAAGTATCAGGGCACAAGGCATAGGTATAGTAAAATTCCTCTCAAAGAGGAATTTTCACCTTACTTGTGCCCTGTGCCTTCTAACCTGTGCCCTATTTTCACTACATTATTCTGCATACTTTCCTATTATAGAAAAGCCGTGATTTATTGGACCACTGCCCTTTCCTAAATCAAGCATTGCTGCTAAAGCATCAGAAATATAATCCTTTGCTTTGGCTACAGATGTATTTAAGTCATATCCCTTTGCAAGATTTGATGTAATAGCACTGGATAATGTACATCCTGTTCCATGAGTATTGGGATTATCTATACGCTTTCCATAAAACCACTTATAATTGCCATTATGATATAACAAATCATTAGCATCATTTAATTGATGTCCACCTTTACAAAGCACAGCACAATTATATGTTTCACTAATAATCTTAGCAGCCTCAACCATATCTGTTTCCGTTTCTATCTTTTTACCACAAATAACTTCCGCCTCTGGAATATTCGGTGTTAGAATAGATGCAATCGGAAATAATTCTTTTTTTAGTGACTCTATAGCATCATCACTTATGAGTTTTGATCCACTAGTTGCCACCATAACTGGATCTACAACAATATTTTTAGCTTCATACTCCTTTAATTTATTAGCAATTGTCTCAATCAATGTAGTAGAAGATACCATACCAATTTTTATAGCCTCTGGATAGATATCAGTAAAAATATTATCAATTTGATCTTCTAAAAATTCTGGTGTTACTTCCATAACTGATGTTACTCCAGTGGTATTCTGAGCAGTTAACGCTGTTATTGCGCTCATAGCATATACACCATTTGTAATCATTGTCTTAATATCAGCTTGGATACCAGCACCTCCACTAGAGTCACTCCCTGCAATTGTTAATACCGGTTTCATAATAAATTCCCCCCTTTTCATTTTTATCGAATTTCATAGTTTGCGCCTTTGTCTAATATATCTTTATCAATACTATAAATTGCATCTATTATACGATTACGATAAGTGGCATTACCATCACCTTCTTGCATCCTTGACCATGCAACCTCACCAGCAACCCCCATAGTACACACTGCTGCTGCTACTGCTTCACACTTATTTTCAGGATTGGCTACAATAAATGCTGTAATCATCGCAGATAACTGACATCCGGTTCCTGTAATCTTACCCATTTCTGGTCTTCCGTTACGAATAACATAACACTTATCTCCATCACTAACTAAATCAATAGCACCAGTAATAGCAATGACACTGCTCGATTTTTTCGCAAAATCCTTTATAAATTCAACTCCAGCATCAAGGTTTTCTTCTGTTATTGCATCTGCTATATCAGCATCTACCCCCCTTGTACTTCCACTACCAAATGCTAATGTTTTAATCTCAGAAATATTCCCTCGAATAACATCAAATCTTAACTGCTCTACTAAATTAATTGCAGTATTGGTTCTAAGAGCACTGGCTCCTGCTCCAACAGGATCTAACAAAAGCCTATGATTTAATTCATTTGCTTTCCTACCAGCCACAAACATAGCCTCGATGCTTCTCTTGTTCAAAGTACCTATATTAATATTCAAACCACCACAGATAGATGTAATATCTTCCACCTCCTCAGGTTCATCAGACATAATAGGACTCCCACCACAAGCTAACAATACATTTGCCACATCATTTACTGTTACATAGTTAGTTATATTATGCACCAATGGCATCATACTTCTTACATTTTCAATACAAGTTCCTAGCATAATATTCCCCTCCGATTTTTTAGAATATATACAAAAAAGCGGATATACCAAGGTTAGTATATCCGCATAAAAGTACGTCATAATATATTCCTACGTTGGCATTATCCAAATCAGGTTAAGGGTCAAGGCCTTCAGCCTACTCTCAGCCCACTAATTTGTGAGCTCCCCTATTTTCACAGTTACTATACCATCAATTTACTCAGAAATCAAGTTTTATACTAGCTGTTACTTACTATATACTTTGACACTTACATATATTCAAATTATTTATTACTTTGAGATTTAATCATATCAATAGATGATAGATTCTTCTTATAAAATACTATAAAACATATCATAGTAGTTAATGCTGCAATTACATCTGCAACAGGTTCTGATAAAAATACTGCAAATAATTGATTTTTCATAAATAACGGTAATATAAATATTAAAGGTATTAGTAATAATACTTTCCTTAGTAATGCTAATACTAAAGATACTTTAGCTTGTCCTAATGCTAAAAATGTTTGTTGACACGCTATTTGAATACCAAATATAAATATCCCGGCAAAATATATTCTTATACTCCATTTAGTTATTTCCATAAGCGCTGAATCATTATTAAATATACTAACAAAAACCTGCGGCATTATCATAAGTGATGCCCACATTATTGTGGTATATAAAAAACATATTGCTAAACATATTTTAAATGTCTTTTTAACTCTATCCATTTGTTTAGCTCCATAATTATAACTTATTATAGGTTGAGCACCTTGTGTTAACCCCATTGTAGGTTGCAACACTATTTGCATTATACTACTCATTATTGTCATTGCACCTATAGCTAAATCTCCACCGTACTTAGCCAATTGGCTATTTAATGATATCAACACTATACTTTCAGTAGATTGCATAATAAATGGCGATACTCCTAAAGATACTATATTAAAAATTATTTTTTTATCTAACTTTAAAAATTTCTTACGTATCTTTAATATGCTTTTCTTACCCAATAAAAACTTTAATACCCATATTGCAGAAACCCCTTGCGCTGTAACTGTAGCAAGTGCTGCTCCTTTTACACCTAAATTAAACCCAAAAATTAATATTGGATCAAGTATAACATTTATTACAGCTCCAATCACAACTGTAAGCATACCTATCTTAGCAAATCCTTGAGTATTAATATATTGATTCATTCCTAATGATATTTGTACAAATATTGTTCCAAGTAAATATATAGTTATATAGTCTACCGCATACCCTATTGTGGCATTACTTGCTCCAAATGTCCATAATATCGGTTCCTTAAAAATACTAAATCCAACAGTCAAAATAATTGATAATATAATTAATAACATAAAACTATTACTAAGTATTTTTTCTGCACCTTCATTATCTTTTTCTCCCATTTTTATAGCCGCTAAAGGTGCACCACCCATACCAACTAAAGCGCTAAATGCAGAAACTATTAAAATAATTGGGAAAGCTACACCTACTCCTGCCATAGCAATATCCCCATTAGTCATTCTACCTATAAATATTCTATCAACTATGTTATACAATACATTTACTAGTTGAGCAATAATGGCAGGAGTTGACAATTTAAATATTAATTTTCCAATACTTTCTTTTCCTAAATCAGTATTTAAACTTTCCATTATATCTCTCCTTTAAAGCAAATTTATATTAACAATAAACTATTATAAACCATAATTTTAGAAAAATAAAAGTTTCCATTATAAATTTTCTGTTAATATATATAACAAGAAAATTTTACTGATGGAAACCTTTTATTTTACCTATTTTCAAAGCTATATTATTTTTCTTTTCTTGATATTAAAACCACGTTCTCTACATGCAACGAGCGAGGTGGATTGATGTCTTTTACATTGTCGGTAGTCGGAAACACGTCAAAGGCTCTTTTTGCACTATCGGTAGGCGGGAACATTTCGACCTAATCTTTGCAAATAATAATAGTACCTTCCATAGCATAATAATTTAATGTCACTCGGGGATATTCATTTGCGAAGTTTAAAATATACCTATGATATTCTTCAATACCACATGGATGAACTTCAAAAACTCTATAAAACTCATTTGTCTCTAATCCATTTTTTAGCTCTGCATACCCCACTATGCCATCTTCTTCGCTGCCTTTTTTCCTTATAAAAATCTTTTTAATTCTAAAATCAAAACTATATATCTCATCATTTGGTTTTACTAACAACGGTAATACTTTTATTTCATTAGGTAGCTCATTTATGTCATTCTGAACATCAATAAAAAATGATATATATTCAACAGCATGAGATTGAGCATTTTCTTTAATAACCTGCTTGAAAGTAATGTTTTGAATTCTTTGACTATTATTTAGACAATTTGGCAACTGATTCTTAACCTCAGTAAGAATAGCTTCTGCAGTTTGTTGAACATAATCATTTACTTCTTTAACCTTATCCAAAGCATTCACCATCGGATAAAGTGTACCATCATATACGAAATCTTTAATAAAGAACTCATCTTTAGAACCTAAAAGAAAGCTGGTCTTAATCGTAACAAGAATTGTCTTTATATGCTTAATGTAGTTATCAAAAGCTTGCAAATATAAAAATGTTGGATTAATTTTATTCGCATCCAATAATACCTTTAACTTTGAAAATGATGCAACAGTGCCTAGCTTTCTGTTTACTTTTCCTATTAACCGCCTATCCGTAATATCAAAGGATTCATCGCCAAACAAAGCAGCATTAATAATTTGAAACATGATGTCCATACTCATTCTAGCATAGTGAAAAAACTCTACTATGGTTTTCCTTAAAAATATACCATCATCAATAGTTAAACCTGCAATTTTTAGATCTGTACAATGCAAGTCACTTTCCTTTACTGATGCCGAACCGGTTTCAATTGCCTGTTGTAAAATCTTTGACTGTTGTGTTTTTAACGAATCCACTCTGTTTTTATGAACATTTACTAACAGTTGGTATGACAGTTCCATATAAGAGAGCATCTCTCTTAAACTATCAATATATTGCCATGTGTCATATACTTTTTGATGTGCCAATTCTTTTTGAAACTCTTTAAGATTTAAGCTCATTTTATATTTCCTCCTATTCGCATCCATCAAATATAAATAATTGGTTAATCGGCAAGTATCTCCTTAAAAATCTTGTTATATCAATATCTCCAACAGTCACTCCACCGCAAAGTGAACCTTTGAAAGTATGTACCTCACCTTTGGTATCTGTAATGGTCATTTCCCAAGTTCCTATATCGGTAGCATAGCAAGTCAATTGATCACTATCTAGATACTGGGAGAAAAGCTCCAATATTTTCTTTACTGCGGATTTCCCTATATTAAACTGTTGCTTTCTAGAAATCTCGAACCGACCAAAACCATTTCCATATTTATATCCTGTAAACCATATGCCACCATTAGCAGATATGGTCAAATGCTGTTCTACTTCGTCATCAGGAAGTGGTTCTGGACCGAAGCATATATTATTTGAAATAATTCTTACTTTTTGTATCTGCAATTGGAACACCTCCTCCGTAACTACTTAATACTTCTTCGGAAACTTTTCTTTTCCAAGCTGCCATAGGTATTTGTCTATGTCTTTTAGGTTATAGGATTCAAGATTATAAAACTTACTGAATTCCAGCAATATTTTTTTGAATTTAACATAGTCCTTTAGGTCGTGATTACTAAAACTATAAAATCCATCAACATCCCGAAAATAACGAAGAAGCCTATCTACATAACTGTCATAGATAGGGAAGTTCAGGGGTTTATGATGGCTACAATATTTTGTTGCAAAGGAATAAAAATTTTTTACCGTACCGTTATCCATATCGACTCTTGCTATTTCATTTACTAAAGTAACATCACCCGCCGCCAGTCTTTCATCAATATCTAAATCGATGATGTGCTTTGCTACTTTAAATGGTGAGAATATATTTGTACTGTAAAAGTCATTTAAGACCGATACTTTTACAAGAACATCATCTATATCTTTATTGTCAGGGTAAGTCTGGTAAAAGAGTTTGTTTAAAGCACTTTCCTGTAATGCGTAGTTTTCTAATTGCTCCCAAGCTAATAAATACCTATCCACTTCCTCACAACTTGGCCGCAATACATCAGGTCTTGCGTCTTTTGATTTTTTGGTTCTAGGAACTTTTTCAATAACCATTTTTTCAATCTTGGGAGGCTGATTTGTCTTAGCAAATTCTATGTAGCCATCCACACTTCCATAGGTATTATCGATAAATTCCTTAAATATTTTGAATGTACGCATATAGCCATAAGAATTCATTCTAGGGTTCTTGTGGGATTTCTCATTGCTGAACTTAATTTCTAATAGTTCACGTGCTTTTCTTAAAGAATTATCGTCAATAAATATATCCCAAAAATCCATGCCAATGTCATGGCGATAAGGATAAAAGGAATCACTGTAAATTACACTTTTATCTTTCAGATGTTTATAGTTATCATTTAAATATTTCTTGAACTGCTTCCTTAGTGCTTCTATATGTGAATTGCTGATTCTATTCTTCAATTTTTCTCACCCTCAGCAAGTCTTAAAGTATAACTACTGCCTTTCTTTTCTTTAATAATCTTTCCATCTTTAGCAAGCCCATCTACCGCCTTACGTATAGTGGCTTGTGGTACCTCGGGAATTAACGGGTAAAGTTTCCGTTGAGAAATACCATTATCGTTACTAATAATATCTAATAAAATCGTATCAAGCCGACTCTCTTTCTCAAAACGAATTTTGTATGTATCATAATTTTCTGTAAGCTCTATAAGGTAATCCTTAGTGCTTTGAATGTAACTAAAACAAGGATCTTTAGAATTGTGACAGTGTTCCCACATATCATCAAAATAGATTTGACCGCCTTTACTCTTTTTATAACAGTAATTCCTAAAAGCTTCGAAAGCATCTATAGCTTTATGACATTGCTCAATATTCTTATCTATAGAATCCAGCGTACCTACTTTAGCTGTCTCAGAATATATGGCATCCTCATATTTCTGGATTGCCGATGCCCATTTTTGTGAGAAATTAAATGACAACTCTTCTTCCTTTTCTGTTCTGTGGAACTTTGGATTTATACTTTTTTTCTCATCGGCTATAGCTTTTTTCAAATCATGCTCTAATTGATCTACAGAAGTCCTACCTGTCTGCAAGATTTCTTTATTCCCGCTTATTGCTGCTTGAACTTTATCATCATACTCAGCTTTCTTCTTATTACAGCGATTACAAACTCCATCTTTCCACTTGTGACCAAACAGCCTACATATTAATGACAAAACGATCCCCCCCCTCATGAATAGTTAAATTATTTACAAACCTTTTCGTACCTCTGCTGGTTAGATGAGGTCTTTTCAACTGCTTTTATATTACCTTCCATTTTATTTACGTAGTTTAAAAATAAAGTCCCAAGCAGAAGTCGATCCTTTCTGGGTATTCTATTCCATACATAACCCTTGAACAGGTCTTTAACAAGAAAGACTTCACCTTCATTCAAGTTTTCAGTTTCCTTAATAGCTTCTTCTAGTAGCTCATTAACATCACTCATGTTGTCATCTCCTTATCAATAACAATATCAACAACATTGTTAATAAGATTATATGCCTTTTACCAATTCCAGTCAATAAAAAGAAAACCACCAATCAAGAGAATATATCTCCTGAATGGTGGTCATTTATGAAGGCTATGTTTATACATCTACTTCTACACCAGATTTAAATTCAATAGTTAGTTTATCATCATAAACCGTTATTTTCTCTATAAGTCTCCTTACTAGTTGCTCATCATACTCCTCAAGGAGGGTGGATTGTTCATTTAGGAACTTTTCCATATCTTCTAGTCTTTGCTTGGAGCCTTTTTTGCCAGCTTCTTCTGCTAAAGCCTTATGTCTTTCCTCTCTGAGCCTGTAAATCTCATCGGCTATATCGTTATAATCCTCTTTGGAATTGGCCAGTCTCAAAAGGTCTTTTTGTAATTCCTCTAGCTTTTTATCTATCTCGGAAACAACATTATTGCCCGTTTCACTTATCACTGTTTCTATATTTTCCTTTAAGATAGTTAAAAAGCCATCCTTTTGCCCTATTAGTTTATTAATTGCCTCTACCGTAGCAATACCTATCATATCCTCCAGCACGGTTCGGGAATGACAAGTTAACCCTGTATTCTCAAGTCTACTGACGCATCTCCAAACAATCGATTTTTTACCTCGGTTATTCCAATGAACTCTACGGTATATTTCGCCACACTCACCACAGAAGATAATTTGCGAAAATACATGATTTGAACTAAAGTTTCTTTTCTTTCCACTAGTACTTATATGTCCTCTACTTCTACGAACTAACTCTTCTTGTACCTGCATGAAAATTTCACGCGGGATAATGGCTTCATGGTTATTCTCTACATAATACTGAGGTACGATTCCGTTATTCACAACCCTCTTTTTTGTAAGAAAATCTACCGTATAAGTTTTTTGGAGCAGTGCATCACCAATGTATTTTTCATTGCTTAATATTTTCCTTATAGTACTGGTATGCCACCTTTTTTTCCCCGCACCTGTAAGTATGCCATCAGCTTCAAGTCCTTTTTTGATTTTATCCATACTTGAGCCTTCAAGATACTCTCGGTAAATCCTTTTGACTATTTCAGCTTCCTCCGGTACAATTACTAATCGCTTATTTTCATCTTTGGTATATCCTAAAAACCTAGAACAATTGACCATTACCTCTCCCTGTTGGTATCGGTATTGATAGCCAAGCTTTACATTCTGGCTTAATGACTGGCTCTCTTGTTGCGCTAAGGATGCCATAATGGTAAGCATAATTTCACCTTTGGCATCCAGTGTATTGATATTTTCTTTCTCAAAATATACCGCTACATTTTTATCTTTAAGTTTCCTGATGTATTGTAGACAGTCCAAGGTATTTCTAGCAAATCGGCTTATTGATTTGGTAATAACCATATCAATTTTCCCAGCCATACACTCATCAATCATTCGATTAAATTCGTCGCGATTTTTTGTATTTGTGCCGCTGATACCATCATCAGCAAAGATCCCTGCAAATTCCCACTCTGAATTCTTCTTAATAAACTCTGTATAGTGTTCAATCTGCACTTCGTAACTACTAGCCTGCTCATCACTATCTGTAGAAACTCGGCAATAAGCAGCGACCCGAAGTTTTGGTGTTTCATCTTCTTTTCGATTGTTGCCTACACGTTTTATTGCAGGTATAATCATTACATTTTTATTAGCTGCCATCTTGCTGCACCTCACTTTCTATTAAGCTGTATACATATTCCGCTTGTGTAAAAGGATTTGTATGCTTCTGAATTACTTGTCCTATGGTAAAATTCTTAGAAATAGTAGGTTTATCTTCTGTCTTGGGTTCAAAGATTCTACCTAGCTTTTTTGCTCTCTTTACCCTCTCTGCTTCTGCTTTTTCGTAGGTTTCTTTATCAATGATGGCAGGGTAATAATCATCACCAAGATAACGTTCATTTCTTAGCATCCTTCCAGCAGTTCCATGATAAGCATCTATTCCAGCAGACTTTGCCGCAACCGATAAGGAAAGGCCTGATAAGTAACCCTTATACAAATTCCTAACCTTTTCAGCTTTTTCTTCATCAATAACTGCTATTCCATTCTCTATCCTATAGCCATAAGGCGTATGTGCCACTTTTCTCACATCCTTTCCCTTAGTGTGATTCCACATTTCAGAACGAAACCTATCTCTACCCTTGAGTAAACGATAATTTTTTCAATATAATCATTGAAAATTTGCTCGCTAAAGGTATCTATCATTTCAGCCTTATTTGTAAACTTTATTAAGTTACTGACTTCCTGCACCTTTGATAATTCTCCATTTAAAGCATGAATTAAAGCTTCTTTTTGCCCCATATAATTATCTGCTTCCATTTGCAGTTCATTGTTTTCTCTGTTAAAAAGGGCAGGTTCTAGATAACCCTTTGCCATAAGCTTTACAAGCAGTTCTCTCTGTTCTGCATTTTTTTCAATTTGCTTCTCTAATTCCTGAATTCTTGAAAGGTTATCTGAGTTGCTCATTCCACGCAAAGCATCTAATAGTGGTTGTAGAATAAGTTTTCTTCCGAAAATCAGCTTGTTAATCATAGTAACAAAGGCCGTCTTTATATCCTCATCTCGAATAAACTGCATGGAACATTCTGTTATCTGCTTTAAGTGTTTACTACAACACCAGGCTACATATTTTCTTGTGCCGGATGAATGAATTCGTCTTTTAAAGGTGCTACCACATTCCGAGCAAATAATTTTTCCGGAGAAAGAATACCGGTTTTGGTACTTATCATTACGCTTTTCTATTCCCTTTTCTTTTGCCCTTTGATTTAAGGCAGCCTCTACTGCTTCAAACACTTCATGGCTGATAATTGCCTCATGGTGATTTTCTATTAAATATCTGTTTTTCTCACCATAATTGGTGCGCTTATTAAAACGGGAATCTGTATAGGTTTTTTGCAGTATAACATCCCCGGTATATTTCTCATTTTTTAGAATTCCTCGAATTGTTGTAGCAGTCCAACGACCACCTCTTTTAGAAGGGATACCCTTTTGATTAAGATCATCTGCTATTTTCTGTGTACCCTTGCCTGATAATACTTCTGCAAAAATATACTTCACAATTTCTGCTTGCTCAGGATTTACCACCATTTGACCGTCAATGTTGTCATAACCATATGGTGGGTATGAAATCTTAAAAGTTCCGTTCTGAAATCTCCTTTGAATTGCCCACTTGTTATTTTCCGAAATGGAGATTGACTCACTTTCTGCAAGCCCGCTTAATATAGAAAGCATCAGTTCACTTTCCATTGATTGGGTATTGATATTTTCTTTTTCGAAATAGATATAAATCCCAAGGTCCAACAGTTTACGAACCATCTCCAAACAATCCGTAGTGTTTCTTGCAAACCTACTAATGGACTTTGTAATAATTAAGTCAATCTTCTTGTTTTCACAATCTGACAGCATTCTTAGAAGTTCCGTTCGGTTTTCTTTTTTAGTGCCACTAATTCCCTGATCATAATACAAGCCAACATACTCCCATTCTGGGTTTGCCTTTATGTAAGTCTCATAATGGGATTTTTGTGCTTCTAGGCTCACTAACTGTTCATCACTGTCCGTAGAAACACGACAGTAAGCAGCTACTCGTAATTTGGGCTTGATAATTGATGTACCCTTATTCCCATCTATTTTTGTTATCTTTTTCATCGTCTCACCTCCTTTTTGGTAGGTCACATATTACCTCTGAACGCCCAGTATATCAAGGAATATCGGGCATTATCTGTGCTAACATAGGTGAGAAAGTTTCGCGGTTTAATAGCATAATTTTGTTGAACTCTTCCTTTGAAATAAGACCCTTATCAAGCATTTGATGTAATAGCTTTTCCGCCCTATAATAATCAAATTCTCTTTGAAGAGCCTCGGCACTTAGATATTTCCTTTTTGGATTTAATAGGTGATCCTGTTTATCTGTAATTTTAGTAATCTGCATATAGGTAACCTCCATTTCTACAGGTAGACCCCTGCACCTATATGCAAAAATCCCTAATGATTCGAACCCCTAAAGGTCAAAAAAAAAATGACCCGAAGAGCTATTACACTCCTCAGGTCATAGGTAAAAGTGTTAATCATACTTTATAAACGCATCCGTAAAGCCAGCCTTTTTCGCTTTGGCAAGCTGGGCCTCAGCATTGGCTTTGACGGAATAAGCACCGATTTGAACGCGGTAGTATTTCTTTTTCTCTGATTCTGCAGGTTTAGCTCCTTCACTTAGAAGTTTTTTCACATCTGCACGAAATGTGTCCATGCTCTTCCCATGCTTCGGAAACCAGTTTTTCGGATCCCCGTGATTACTTGCGATCCCTCTTTGGTAGCCTTCATAATGGCCAATGATATCTTTTTCAGTTAAGTTGTAGAGTTTGCAAAGGTACACACAAAGCTCTACCGCTTCCTTATAAACCGCATTAAAATACGTGGCATCGGTCAATCCGTCCTCGCATATTTCAAAGCCAATATGTGTATCATTTGCACTTCCTCCAGCATGCCACCCTCGATGGTCCCATGGCAGAGTTTGATAAGTGGCAATTGAACCATTCTTAAGCTTTCCAATGAAAGCATGGACGCAAACCTGTCTTCCGTCAGGTCTATCCTGATTCCAGTGATTATTGTACTGATTTACACCTAATAGACCATCATCCGGTCCAACGTATCTACGAAGATAAGGATTGTTGGCACCGGTGCTATGAACCATGATACCTTTCGGTGTAATCTTTTTTCCTGCCTTATAACATGCATTTTCAGTCAGAATAAGTTTTCTTAGATTCATTGTTCCTTACCTCCTTTATTATGCAACTGAACAAGAATATCTTTTAATTTTTCTGGTATTGGTAGTCCTAGCCGGCCAGCATTTTCTAGCATAGATACTCCTTCATTGGAGCAATAGAAAAAGATAATGGCAGTCCGGAGCACACTTCCATCTCCGATCAGGTTCGTATCAATCAAATGTCCAATTCCAACTAGAATAAAAATGAGCACTTTTTTAAAGATGCCCTTAAACCCTATTTCACTTGATAGCTTCTTTTCAACAATGGCACACATGACACCGGTGATATAATCAGCCACCATTAATGCCACTAATGCATATAAAAATCCATCAAAACCTCCTAAAAACCATCCCAAGAGTCCGCCAAGTACAGTAAATGCAGTTTGTATCCAACTCCAAATTTCCTTCATTATTTTTACCTCCTTCATGATTGGTGCATATATAAAAAGAGTGTCTGCATTATCGCAAACACTCTTGGTTCAGTGTGTTAATTTATATTTGTTTAGGTAAGGCTTCCCATAACCTCATATCCTCCTGTCCCAGAGACCATATCGCAATCCCCCTAAGCTTCCATCGATACGCTGCCTCATTTGCCCAATAGACTAGGCTATCCACGTCTTGGTAGTAAAGAATCGAGAAACCATCAGCATCCCCGAGAAATAGGCGCGAAATCCATACATTAATGTCCTTAGGCACAATCTTTACTGAATAGTCATTTCCACAGATCAATGATAAAAGCCCCGAGTGAAAGAAATCATAATCCATGGAAATATCCTGACTTCTTGTTGAAGCTTCCTCCACATCACTGTTAACTGTAAAAACCTGAAACTCACTATCCCATGTAACACCAGTTCTTTCTAGTCTCCCATACTCCGTTCTTGTTCCATCTGGGAAGATTACATCAAATCTTTCATAAGGTTCATAAGTCCAGGCATCTCCTAATCTTATTAATTCACATAGAATACGTCCATCAGATTGAACTCCGGCATAACCACCTGAATAACCATCAAGCGACGCTGTGAATCGCAAAACACTACTTGCTCCAGAATAAACCCTTACAGAATTACTACGTATCCTCATTTCAATGGTGTACATTCTTGGATTTGAGCGAAGATCTGATGATGGAGTTTTAGAAATTTCGGTTGCATAGCTTCCGATTAGAGTAGAACCATTATATAGTTCAATACGCTGTGAATTAATGTTTAAACAGCAAAAGATATCTCCACAAAAAATGCCTGCTCGGTCACTTCCATCTGAAGGAAAAGCTAATCTCGCTCTTAGATGGACATCTGAGAAACCATTATAATTCCACGCTAACCTCCCATGCCCATCAAGCTGTGAATAAGGGCGAGCAGCTGAATCATTCTTGTTCTGCCACACCTCCCACTCTCCGCTTAGTGTTGTCCAATAGCTGGATGGAAGCGGATTTTCATCTCTAAAGTCTTCATACCAAATTAGTGCTGAATCAGGCTTTCTACGAAGCACTTCAGTTGTCAATTTAAATCCTCGATCGGGCTGAACCATTAAACCGTTCACATCTTTAAACTTGCGAGGGGATAGCATGAAGTCAGCCTCTCCAGCAGTAGGTTCTTCAGTAAAGCTTGAACATACCCGAAATCCGTAGAACTGTACTCCTAGTACTGAGGAACTAACTGTGACAGTATGGGTTCCAGCTGAAAGAAATACACCCGAAGCCAAAGAGCTCCAGCAAGTTGTTCTCCAGTATGGCCACCATAACCTACTCTCACTAAATACCTTATTCATTCCGTCAAGCGAAACATGGATAGTATTCTTGTCCCAGAAAGGAAAAGAATAGCGAATGGCTACATCATAAAAACCAGCAGATTCTATTTCAAATTCGTAGTTGGCTTCACCTTCATCTCCAAGTGTAATAAATTGAGATGAAACTGATACACTACCAAAATAGTTATCAGGTGTTCCACCACTACGATCTACATAGATTGTGCCAAATTCAGTTTTTTGCTGCTTACTATAGGCGGTCAAATATCTGCGACGATTGTAGGATTCCTCAAGTAATGGGTATGTTCTTGAAACAGCATCCCAGCCTTCCATGTAGTCATACACATGGGGCAAGGCCCAAGGCACCTTATCATAATCATCCCAATATGCAATGATTGGTATCATTGGTTGTGGCGGCCCGTCATCAGTAAAGTTATATCCTCCAGTCATCCAAAGCTTTGCTGCATAATAAGTGTTTGAAATACCACGATATGTTATTCCAAGATTATCTGGTGTATCATGTATTCTCCAGTTCCAACCATAGGCGGGCAATCCCAAAAATATTTTTTCAGGACTCATAACCTGAACTGCATAATCATAAATACCTTCCAACCAATCCCTCGGAGATACCGGTCCCGGAGCAGAACCAGCCCATGCCATGCCATAACTCATAATCGCTGCCGTATCGCAGTACGGATTTAAGTCTTCATAGACACACCAATTTTCGCCACCAACCGAGCCTTGTACTCCCGTCATTCCCGGTAAACAAATATTAACGAGTTTAGAAGAATCATAGGCTTTGACAGTATTATATATGTCACGAAATAGGGCATTGGCAGCATCCTTGTTCTCGTAGCCACCTCCACGTTCCAAGTCTATATCAACCCCTGCACACCAAGGATACTTTTTCATAATGCGAATTATCTCAGTAAGAAATTTATCCTTCGCACCATTGGTATTATTTCTAAGGGCAGTAAAAATAGAAGCTGTACCATGATTCATAATAGTTAGTAGCCATTTGATATGAGACCAACGGTTAATATAGGTAAGCATACTGGATATGCTTGTTCCTGTTTCTGTTATTGTCCCGGTGATATCCACTTCAAAAGTAAAAATACCCACCGTATCAATTCGATCACCATAGTCTCGTAATGCTTGATACATGCGGGTATTCCCCATGAAACTCCAGACCATACAACGCTTACCTTTTAAATAGTCAATCAAAGGCGCTCACTTCCTTCCTGCATTTCTTGAAACTCAAATAATACCCGGGCTGATTTTCTGTCTTCTAGCTTTATCACATGTTTGCTATCACCGGATGCTGTATATTGAAAAAAACCTTCCTTTTCAGTTGGGTTTCCGTTCTTTAAACACTGTCTAGTTGATGCTAGTAGCGAAAAGGTATCACCTGGACTAACTGCCTCTTTAAATTTCACCTTGTGCGCCCCTGCTCCTTGAGACAATTGGATACTACCTGCAGCCATATTTTGGTTAGGATAAATATGACAGTCAAGACCAGTGGAAGTTGAACCCAGATTGAAGAGAATAATCGTCTCTCCGCTACGAACCACTCCGTTATAAAAGCGAACAGGAACTATTGTCTCACTCTCCCGATATTTTTGCAGCATGCTCTCTGTGTTAGTTGTATAACCGGTAAGGTGATTCCCTTCCTGTGCTTGAATATCAGTAAAATATACCGTGCCTGTACAATCTTCAAGAAGTAGATTCACTGTTACGCTTACTACTCGTTTATCCTCTTTACAATGAATCGTCTCGGTAAATCTGGTAAATGTAACTGACATTTGCACCACCTACCCATCCAGCGTCCATTGTATTTCTGACACATGACCAACCCAGCCCGTAGCAACAGAGCCACCTTGCAAAAGCATATCCGTAAAGAATACCTCACCAGTACAATCAGTAATGAAAAGACGGATGGTAAGCGACTTTATCTTGCCAAAACCTCTCGGTGTAATAGCATGAGCTGTCTGTGAAAAATAAGCCATAGCGCTACCTCCTTCCTAATATAGATCAATAAACCTAGTTTCTGTCGAACCGTCCTCATATTCAATAACAACTTCAATTCCAACTTTTCCGTTTGGCCCTTTCTGTAGGTTTTCCGATGCAATCTGCGCTGAAAATGTGTAACTCTTCCTACTTGCAGGATACACAGTCTGGGATAGACTTTTTGTCATTCCTAAAACTCCCTCAGCTTTAAAAGAAGCTGATCCTGATACACCATTATTAGGGTCCACTGTAAAGCCTGAACTAAGCCAATAGGTTAACCCATCATCAGCTCGTGAATTTCGTAGATGATTAAAAGGCACTAAGTCTTTTACTTCCTGACGGTCAAGAACATCAGCTGAAGATAAAATATCAGCAGCTTTATCCCAAACAGCAGATGAATCCCCTAGTTCTCTTAACGTTGTTGATAGCTCCAGCACTGTTTTCCATGGTTCTTGGAGATTATATTGTCTGCGTACCACACGAGTTTTGACAGATAAATTCAAATCTTTATCATCCACAGTTACTATATCACCTAGCTTCCATGCCTCATGCTCATAGCCTGTCAACACCGATAAATCCATAGCAGAAAGAACATATGAAATTCGTGGCTTTGCATACTGAGCTAAGCGCATATTAGCAAATTCGAGCAACTGATAGGGATTGCTAATTGATGAAGCATCCAGCGTTCCTACTCTAACTTCTGATGAATAGCTATAATCCTCAACATACTCCTTATTACCATTGATAGAAGCAAATGTCATACCATCTTTACCATAAGCATAAAGGCGAGTGATTAGACTTCTAGTATCCACTACGCGCTGTATACTTTTCATGTTCTTTCTATAGCAAAATAATGCCCCACTATCAGTACCTCCAAATGTCAAGAGATGTACCAAACGATTGGCACTATCGAAAATCAAGTCGCCTCCATGAATATTCTGTATTGTTCGTAGGATAGCTAATGCATTCTTTTCTGTTGATTGCCATGTACGTTTAGTATTTACAGTTACGTTTCCTAATGACCAGCCAGTATTAAGTAAGGCATAGCGCATAGGGACTTCTGGTGTCTCTGCAACAAATTCCATGGGTTCTTTTTCAGCACTAAAAGAAAGATCATAAAATGCTGCTTCCGCATATACTTGAGTTACAACTCTTCCATCGGAGCTTTTCTCATCTGTTATAGTTCGAATACGATAAACATCATTAACAATCTGCACCTGTTTTTCATTGTCTAATGTCTCTCGCTTGGAATCATGAAATGGCAGTTTAAACTCCAGAATATCAGCGCCATTTACTTCACTTGTTACTACAATATCAAAGGCATTTTCTAACACTGCTTCCCAAGCCCCGTTAGTATCCAACACAACTGGTCTTGCAAATCCAAGTCTCTCATAAGGAGGTTTTGGTATATCATGTAGTTGTATTTCAAGAAGTTTAGGAGTTCTACTGGTGTCTTGAGTAGATAATGTAATTCGATAACGAATATATTCTCTGTTTGGAGATTGTAATTCCCCACTTGTTCCAATAGCCTGCCATTCAGTCCAACTAGACAAATCATCTGATGTAGAAGTTTCAACTAAGCTTATCGATGTTATACCTGCAATGTATTCACTTGTAACTGATACTCTACCCGTTCCAGAAAGCCCACAGGCAGCTGCTATCGAATAAAACTGGCCACTTTGTGCATAGACTCCGCTTGTTGCTTTTAGTATGACAGAACCAGGGTCCACAAGAGCATCAACATCAGCAGTGCTGTCTCCACCGTTTGCCAAAATTGAAGATTTAAAATAGAAAATAAGATCCTCCATGGTAAGCGAAGAATCTTTTTCATAGAACCAGTCATCAAATCCTCCTGCGTAATAATAGGTATTTGCATGCATCCCCATCACAATGTCCGCAACACAGGATTGATTTAAGTCTCCCGTGAATGTTCGAACTGGAGATTGCCAGACAGCCCCATCACTTCGATCGCAAAGTAAGTTCTGTACCCTTTTGCTGTTTACCTCAATGATTGATGCAATAAAGTACCACCCGTTATTCTTTAGGGGAATAGTAGGTGTTTCTGTCTGGTCATATATCAGGGAGCCGGAAGAATTATACAGCATTAATCGCAACCTTCCCTGAAATAAAGAAACATAAAAAATTGGTTGGCCGGGGCCTTGTCTAGTATTGAAAATTGGGATATACGTCTGTCCCACAGAATAAGTAGTCGGGTTTATCCATCCACCAACAACAATCTTTTCACCTAAATCACTAAAAAAGCTACCGTCATTGGTAGCCACTAAATGCGTCTTTTCACTTGTTGGATTAATGATATTCTGCCTAAAATATCTTCCTAATCTACCAGATAATAAGTTGGCTGATGTGCCTGACCATCCTGATACAAAGAAGTTTCTGTTATGGCCAGAATCATCTGCAAGCATGTTATTGCTATCTGGTGCGGCTTCATTAAATCGCCAAAGAGCAACTGTCTTCTCGCTTACAGGAAACTCACCTGTAAAATCTGTCTGTGATGTTAAGATTGATTTAATTGCCACAAGCTCACCTCCATCTGCTTTTAGCCATAATCTTCAGCTCCGAAAATGTTGCTCCCACCACTGAAACTGTTATTTCATTTTCACCTTTGTGCAGTATAGGAAAGTTAAGTTCATCCAAGCCTGCAAGCCCATTTCTAAGTGTATTTCCGTTTGCATCGGTTATTTTTGCAGTTACTAATCCACTATCAATGACAAGCACTTCATCTGCTGCCAAAGCTCCAAACACTCGTAGCTCTTCGCCATTTGTCGTAATAGAGATGTAGGTGGATGATGAGCTGCTGATTGTCCCCTTAAGTTGATAAACCGGTTCTGAATCAGCATTCCCAGTTAACCTTTTAATTTCATGAGCACCAACACTTGAAATCGTAAATTGTTCATCTGTCAATGCATAGGCGTGTGGATCTGGACAAATAAATTTTAATTCAAAGGCTCCTGCAGTTCTAAGTAATCTTTCACAATCTACTTGTTCAGTAAGCCGAGCATAAAAGTATCGATCAGGAATATCCTCTAATACAAGCTGCTTAAGACCATTCATTGGATTAAGCCATTCTGCAATAGAATCTAAAACGCTTACTAAATCTGCAAAGCTCTTTTGAGGATATACATTACAGCTGATCGTTATGATCCGCTCTGAGCTATCACAACCAAAATCTGCAACTCCCGCCTTTCCTGGAACAATCTCATACGAGTTTCGTAGAGCGGGCGATGCCTGCCACCTTGTAAGTTTTGCTTTTACCTTCATATTTTTTGAATTGATACCATTATAAATGAAGCCCATACATCGCCCTCCTTTATGCAGTTATGAATCTTCCTTGTGCTCGTGATCCTGTCTGCATCAAATTGTATAGCTCCTGTGAAATCTTCCGAATGTCGTCCTCACTTCGAACAATCATCTGCTGTATCGTAATTAATGAACCTTCAAAAGTTCCATAGCTGCTACTAATGCCAGCTCCATTCATATTCAGATTGGAGTTGATGTCAAAATCAGTAGGGATAGCATTTTGCATATCCTTACTAACACTATTCATTGCTTTTTCAAAACCAACACCAATACCCTCTCCAAGGTTTTCGCCTATACCAGCAAATAATGTAGATGGTGAATGAATGCCAAAGAAATTTTTTATTTTATCGACAACACCACCAAAAAAGCCTGAAATTTTATCCCAAAGCCAGGCTCCAGCATCTGAGATACCCTGCCATAATCCTTTGATCAAATTGGTTCCAACCTGAGCCATTTGCCAAATTGAGCCTGTAAACCCTTTAACCAGTGCTGTAATAATTTGAGGTACAGCTTTTACAACCTCTACAATAATCGTTGGAAGGCTCTTAATCAGTGAAACTAACAGCATGATTCCCGCCTGAATAATCTGAGGTATGCTGCCAATAATAGCATTCACAAGAGAGGACACAATCTTTGGTATAGCAGTAATAACAGTCGAAATGATCTGTGGAAGATTTTGAACCAGTGCTACTAACAATTGCACTCCGGCATCAATAAACTGCGGAATTGAGCCCAACATCGCTGTTATTAGCCCGTCGACAATTTGCGGAATTGCTTCTACAATTACTGTGATGATTTCTGGTAAAGCTGAAATTAAAGATGTTAGAAGTTGAATACCCGCTTCGATTATTTGAGGTATTGCACCAATAATAAAATCTACTATCCCAGTAATAATGACCGGCAATGCTGCAATCAACACTGGAAGAGCATCCAAAATACCCTGAGTTAGTCCAAGTACAAGCTGAAGTGCCGCCTCTAGGATCATTGGTAGGTTATCCAAAAGTGCCTGCACAATTTGTATCACTGCTGATACCGCAGCCGGAATTAACTGTGGCAGTGCTTCTGCAATTCCACTGACAATAGTTCCGATCATTTGTACTCCTGCCGTAACAAGTGCTGGTAAAGTTTCAATGATTCCATTGACTAATGTCATCAGTAGTATGACAGCCGCCTCTGTTATCTTCGGTAATGCAGAGGTAAGTCCTTGAACTAGAGAAATAATTATTTGAGAAGCAATATCCACTACAATTGGCAACTGCTCAGAAATAAATTGAACTGCTTCTTCTAAGATTCCACCAAAAGCATCAATTAAGCCTTGAACACCATCTTTCTCAAAGGCTTGAGATAATTCATCAATCCAACCATTAACCATCGGAAGAACAGTTCCAGAAAGCATGGTTGTTAACCCTTCAGCAAGCTGCCCCTTTAACGAAGCAACTCCATCCTCAAGAGTTGCCATTTGCCCAGAAAAAGTTTTGGATTGTGCTTCCATTGAACCATAGAAACGCCCACCTTCTGATGTTGCTGATGCAAATGCCTCCGCGACCATGTCTACAGAAATTGCCCCTTTTGACATTTCCTCCTTGAGTTCACCGATGGATTTTCCGGTCTTACGTGAAATTTCCTCTAATGGGTTAAAGCCTGCATTTATCATTTGCATTAGGTCTTGCCCTGTTAACTTACCGGTTGAGGACATCTGTGCAAATGCTAAAGTTAAACTTTTGAATTTTTCGGCATCCCCCTGAGATATATCACCCAACTGTTTCATTCTTATTTGAGCTTCTTCTGCAGACATTCCAAAGCTCATAAGAGTTTGGGCTGATTGAGCAAGATCTTGCATTCCAAATGGAGTAGCCGCTGCTTCCTTTTTCAGATCATTCACTAACTTTTGTGCTTTTGCCTCATCGCCCAGCATGGTAGTAAACGATGCAGTATAACTTTCCATTTGAGCGTTGTATTCAACGCCATCCTTCATCGCACCCACAAATGCTTTTCCTATTCCCGCAATAGCCGAGCCTAATGCTTTTACTCCACCGATTATGGCATCTGATAGCAGATTTGCTTTAAGTACATCTCCCAAAACAGAGGTTTTCTTAGTGGCATCATCCATTTCATTGCCAACATCATCAACATTATCAGCAAGTTCATCGGCTGCATCAGCAGCATCTTCCATGTTGTCAGCACTTTCATCTGTAGCATCGGAATGATCACGCAAACTCTTATTGTTATTTTCAAGTTCTCGTTCCATGCCATTGAGCTCAGCCAAAGCTTTATTTAATTGAATCTGCCAATTTTGAGTTCTACGATCATTTTCTCCGAAAGAAGTGGAGGCATTATCTAGTGCAGATCGTAGTGTCTCTATCTTTTCTTTTTGTGCATCGATCGTTTTTTCTAATATTTCATTACGCGCTGTTAAGGCTTGGATGGACTTATCATTTTTATCAAACTGGGAGCTGATTAGAGCCATCTCACTACCTAAGACTTTAAATGCCTGGTTAATATCACGAAGTGCATTTTTAAATTCCTTTTCGCCTTCCACTCCGATTTTTAAACCGAAATTATCTGCCAAGATTACCTCCTCCTTTCGTTGAAAAATCAAATCCCATAAGGAATAATGTCATCGATATAAAGTTCCCGCTTCGGTTTTGACATCCCAAGGAACTGCTTATGACACTCCCATAAATCCATAAGCAAGCCAATAGGTGTAAGCCATGTTTCCTCTTCAGTGCGATTTAAATGAACAGTTCCGTAATATAAAAGCCGGGTAAAGAGTTCATTCTCATTTACCCGGTTTGCACGTTTTTTGAGTCATCTTCAGACTCAATATTCCTTTTTGTTCCCTTGAACATAGCTTCTGTTAGAGCACTCTTATATGTCGCTAGTTCCAAAGGAGAAGTAAGAAGCTCAACTTCTTCTTGAGTAAGAAGCGGCTTTTTGTTATCTGGATTTCGCAGGTTATGAATGAGCAGGCTCTGATTGGCCATTAAAGTTATCAGCCAGACTATTTCATCCAGTGCCATTTCGAAGTTCTCAGACTTCATCAATTTTTCACCCAAATTTTCAAGGCCACCATATCTACCCGCAATTTCTTTCGTGGCTTTAGTAGTAAGAATAAGTTCATACTCCTGCCCGCTAATATTAATCATTGCACTTCGTTCTTTATCCATTTCAATTCCCCCTTACTCTCCAATTCCACTAGAAGCTGCGAATGTGGGCTCATACACTTCGTTGAACCAGCTATTAATAACCGTTGAAGTTACCCCTTCATCACCCTCGTTAACTTCCGCCTTCCATGGATGCTTACCTTGACCATCTAGCTTATTTCTTCGAAGCACTGTTCCTTCGATAGTTGGGGTTGAAAAAGTGATACTATCGCCTTTTGTCGCTAAGTTTGTTGCAGGAATTCCAAACTTCACACGATACAGCCAAAAGTATCGGTATTTACCGTTTGCTTTTTGTGCTCTTAAGCCAATCGCAACTGGAGCTCCACCATCCTCACTGGTTGAGATGAGCACATGATTGTCATCAATGGTAGCTCCTGTTAAATCTCCGGCAGCTGCTACACCTATATCATCAATACCGAGTGTAAGGGTACCGCTTTTAAATTCTTTTACAATCTCAGCAGCACCATCATCTGCATAAAGAGTTGCCTCAGCAAGCTCAACGGAAAGTTCTGCACTGATTGCTTTTGCCAGAGGTTTCGGTGTTTCATAGGTTTCATCACCGTTTATGTCTTCAGTGATTTTTGCATAATAAAGCCTATCAAGACCTATCGTAGCCATTTCTTATTCCTCCATTTCCAATTGAAATTCATATGATTTAGCCACATCTATGGCATAATGGTGATAATCGGTATCATCCTCATGTCCGATGTATCGACGATCCGTTATCGTAAAATCCGCACCTAGAAGAGTGCGGACAATTGCATTTTTTATAGCTGTATAACTACCTTTAACAAATAAGGAAAGTCTGGCTTCCTGTACTTCATATCCTGGTGCATTATCAGCATGAACTTCGAATAAATCAATAAGTGGTGTAATTACAATATAAATATCAGGAGGAACACCAGAAAACCGTCCTGTCTCTACTGGAATATTGCACATATCTGCAATGAATTTGAGTTCATTTAATATACTCATAAGTTTTCTACCTCCTGCTCAAACCTTTTCTTCATAGCGTCAATACATGCTTTTCTTGACGCACTTCTTGCAGGCTTTAAAAATGGTTTTGGTGGCTGACCTGATTTTCCATATTCAATAATATTGGCTATCTTGGCATTACTTTCGCCATTTCTTCGTGGCTCCTTGAAACCCACCTTCACGTTAAAATTTCCATTCCTATCTACTTTTGCCGGAGACAGTCCCAGGGAATTGACAAGCTCACCAGTAGACCGACTTTTCTCTTTTGTTCCACTACCAACTACAGCTTTCAAATTTGACATTACCTTTTCTAAAACAATTTCTCCGCCTGACTCAAGTACTTTTGGAATAATTTCATCCGTCTTTTCTCCCAGTCTTGATAGTTTTAGAAGGAACTCCTCAGGCATTTTAACTTGTACTTTAGCCACTTGACCCCACCACCTTTTTTGCCAAAACTTCAATATATATGCCTCTGCCTTTTACATCTTCAACATTTGTAATCTCATAACGACCATCACTACACACAATCACCGTATTGGTAGACACCTCAACATCAGGTATCTTACGAAAGCAAAACAGAGCAGTCGCTTCAGAAAATACTGCTCGATTGGCCCATTTTTCATTACCATGACGTTCTTCTTTATAAGCACGAACAGAAGCAAGGATGATATCCTTAGATTTACCGAAACCTTCACTGTCTCTCGTTGTTTCAACGGATATGATATCAATAAAGGTGTTCATCTTACCAAAACTCACACTCTACACCTTCCAATCTCGGTCAAGTCTAAGCAGTAAATTTACAGTGTTCCAAACTTGTTGGCTTGCCTGGACGTTATCAGCAAAAAAGCCGCCAGTACTGCCATCTCGACTTTCATAGAAGTGAGATGATAACATGATGACGGCTTGCTCTGTAGTTGGTGGCATTTCATTTTCAGAATAATGTCCTTCTGGTAGATGCTGATAACTCTCGGCATAAGCGATAGCGGTGTTGATATACATTTGAAGAAGCTCATCATCGCGTTCATGCTCGAGAATTAAGTTAGCTTTTACTTTTTCAAATAGAGTCATAACCGTCACCATCCTTTTTTTAAGGCGTATCCGCAGTCATGATTCCTGCGGCTTTAAGCTTACTTAGTAAGGCATTAAAGTCTGTCACCAAAGCTTCTACAGTTTCCGCAGTACTTGCTGGTTGATTATCAAGAACAGGGAGCCCAGTTACTTTGGCTCCCTCTTCAATTACAAGCTCTCCACCTATAACTGTCTTTTCCCCGCCTTGTTCGGTGTAGTTCTTTGCGTTATAGCTCATCATTTACACCTCCCATTAAGCCTTCTGCTGAAGAACTTTGATGGCTTCAGGTAAGATAAGCTTTCCATCTACACGCTGGCTCGCAAGGAAACCAACCTGCCCTGTGGTTGCAAAAAGCTCGTTTAAACGTTTGAAAGAACGTCCCTGTCTATCGGCAATCCAATAATATCCGAAATCACCGAAGGCAATAGTTTTAGCTCCAGCTTCAATAGTAGGAGCATAAGCTGAAGTATAAACCGGACGATTTAATAAAGTATCTGGAGTACCTGCTGTTAAAGAAGGCTGCCACAGATATTGACCTTGACCGTCTTTCAGCTTACGGATTGCCTTTACTGTTGCATCATTCATCAGGAATACCGCGTTCTTTCTATATGGCGCTTTTAATGAGTAAACAAGATCGATAATCTCATCTGCAGTAATAGCAGTTGCAGACCCTGCTGTCACTCCAAGCTGTGCTCCGCCTGTTGCGTTGAAAATACCAGTAGGTTTTCCATCTCCATCTCCAACTAAAAAAGCTTCTTCTTCCTTAGCACCGATTCTACGGGCAAATTCAGTGGAGATATAATTCTCCAGATCAAATACACTGTCATTGAGAAGTTCATCAGAAACTTTAATCATTGTACCCAGCTTGTAAGCACCGATAGATGTCTGACCGAATACAGAATCACTCTCATCAAACTCCTCACCTTCGTCAAGCCAAGCCGCTGTACCTTTGGTCACCACAACCGGGATTTTACGATCACCGCTTGAAGTCTGAATAATTTTTGCCAGTTTACGGAATACATTCTCTTCCTCAAGGGTTTGAACTAGGGTACGCTCAAATTCATCAGGAACAAGATATCCTCCCTCTGAATCAGTGCCTACAGATAAGGCGTTTAACACATCATGACGAGGATTTTTGCTACGCATTACGTTCCAGAATGCCTTTCTGTACTCATCACTGGCTCTTCCGGTCTTTGTATCCATCCCCGGAATAGCTGGCTTTTCGGTAAGAGGTGTGTTTACAGGCTTATTAAGCTCTGCTTCAAGAGCTTCTTGACGTTCCAATCTTGCTATTTCCTTACCGAGATTAATAATGTCTTCTTCCATTTTGTCATAGGTTGCTGCATCTTCTGCGGATACAAGCCCATCACTACCACGCTTTGAATCAAGAAATGCCTTTGCTGCTTCCCATGCTTTTGCGCGTTTTTCACGCAGTTCAAGAATTTTACTCATTTTTATTCCTCCTAATATTTCAATAAATTAAGCCGCTCATAAAGCGGCTCTACTGACTGTTTTACAACTGGTTTTTGAAGTTTATTCATTAGTGAATTGGTCACTGCTCTTCTGCTGAATACAAAGCTGTCTTGTAGTGAACTCTCTCCTGGTTTGAACATAATGTCATCTGCAAAACCAAGCTCAACTGCCTTATTGGCGTTTAGCCAAGTTTCAGCATCCATCAGGTGCGACAACCTTGTTCTAGATAAGCCGGTTTTAAGCTCATATGCATTGATGATGCTCTCTTTCACTTCATCAAGCATTTGGATTGCTTTTTGCATCTCCTCACTATCGCCAATAGCTATGGTAAAGGGATTATGGATCATCATCAGTGAGGTAGGAGACATTAAGACTTCCGTCCCTGCCATAGCGATGACAGAAGCAGCTGATGCAGCAATACCGTCAATCTTTACAGTGACGTTTCCTTTATAATCCATCAGCATGTTGTATATCTGAGATGCTGCAATACAATCACCACCAGGAGAGTTAATCCAAACTACTATGTCTCCTTCACCACTCATTAGCTCTTCTCTAAAAGCAGCTGGGGTAACATCATCCTCAAACCAACTCTCCTCGGCAATTACACCGTTTAGATAGAGGGTTCGTGTCTGTGTATCTGTGTCGCGAACCCAATTCCAAAATTTCTTCATTCAGGTTTTCCCTCCAATCCTTCTTTATTTGCGAAAATACCCGCATCTTCAAGTTTGGTCATATTGCCATTGATTAGATATAAATCTCCTCCAAGCTCTGGTGGGATTCGATCAAGGTTCTCAAGCTCCCTAATATCATTGGCACTCATCCAGCCGTTCTGTCTCGCGGTTGCATACCCATTCATTCGAGAAACATAATCACCTCGAAGCAGTCCATCTACATTGAACTTGGCAAAATAAAGTTTCTTTTCATCTGGCCTTAAAAGTGCTCGGCTGATGGTCTGCTCCCAACGAATCACCCAAGGATCTAATGTGTATTTCACAAACTCCAGTGACTGTTGCTCAATATTAGAAAAGCTCGATTTTTCCAAGTCACCAACCATATGTGGAGGCACGCGGAAAATCCGAGCGATTTCATTAATCTGAAACTTTCTTGTCTCTAAAAACTGAGCTTGTTCTGGTGAGATACCAATAGGCTGATACTTCATCCCTTCCTCAAGCACTGCCACACGATGGGAGTTGCTGCTTCCTTGATAGGCTGCATTCCAACTATCCCGTACTTTTTGAGGGTCTTTAATGGTACCTGGATGCTCAAGTACCCCTCCTGGAGCAGCTCCGTTAGCAAAGAATTTAGCTCCATATTCCTCACAAGCAATTGCCATACCTATAGCATTCTTAGCCATTGCAATCGGCGAATAGCCCACTAGTCCATCAAAGCCTAAGCCAGGTATATGAAATACATCACTTGGTCTAAGTGTGACTGTCATACCTTTCATCGTAGGTGCTTCATCAGAATACTTAGTATAAGTATAATAAAGAGCGCCACTGGAATCCCGATCCACCGACATTCGATTAGGCATTAACGGATATAATGCTATGACTTCGCCTTTGCCATTTCGAATAATTTGTGCATAGGCATTACCCCATAATAAAAGATGAGTCATTAACGTTTCTCGGAAAACGAAAGAACTCATCTCTGGGTTAGGTTCATCATGTAATAAAAAATACAGCGGATGAGAAAGAGCCTTTTCCTTACCACCGCTTGCAGTGTATTTATATAGGTGTAGGGGGAGCCCTGCCACAGCCTCTGCAAGTATTCTTACGCATGAATAGACCGCTGTCATTTGCATTGCTGTATGTTCGTTTACAGGCTTACCGCTGGTTGTTCCACCAAAAAAGAAGCTGTAATTGCTTCCTGTGGTTCGATTTTGCGGCTTATCACGCGCTTTGAAAATATTAGAAAACAATCCCATCTGCATCACTCTCCTTTGCTACAAAATAAGAAGCCCTCGACCGTCATAAACAGAGTTACCTGTTCCACCTTTGCGGATTGCTCGGTCAAGAGCCATAATGGTAGCGACTGCTCCATCTATTCTTTCAGTTGATTTTTCTTTATCAGGCTTGATATTCCCAGCAGGATCAGTACGTATAAAGATATTATCCATCATCCATCGCAAAACCGGATGTCCACCATGGGCCAGTTTCTCCTCTAAGGTAAGCTTCATTAATTCCTTTGTAGGTGGACTCATATCTTTAAATCCCTGACCAAAAGGAACTACCGTAAATCCTAGGTTTTCTAGGTTCTGAGTCATTTGCACAGCTCCCCAACGGTCAAAGGCTATTTCTCGGATGTTATATTTCATACCAAGTTCTTCAATAAAACTTTCAATGTAACCATAATGCACCACATTTCCTTCAGTGGTGTGTAAAAACCCCTGTTTCTCCCATACGTCATAAGGTACATGATCACGCTTTACCCTTTGATCCAGATTATCTTCCGGAATCCAGAAATAGGGAAGGATGATATATTTATCTCCCTCATACTCAGGCGGGAAGATAAGAACAAATGCTGTAATGTCAGTGGTAGAAGATAAGTCCAAACCACCATAGCATGCACGCCCTACAAGGCTTTCTGGGTTTATAGTAAATGCACATTTATCCCACTTTTCCATAGGCATCCAGCGTACCGACTGTTTAACCCATTGATTTAAACGGAGTTGTCTAAACAGGTTCTCTTCTGCTGGATTTTGCTTTGCACTTTCACAAGCAATATGAATCTTTTCTATGTCAACGGTAATGCCCATTGAGGGGTTGGCTTTCGCCCACACCTTTGGATCGGTCCAGTCATCATTCTCATCAGCACCATAAATAACTGGATAAAATGTAGGGTCAACCTTTCGCCCTTCAAGGATGTCTTTAGCCTTTTGATGCACCTCGTAACAAATGGAGTGTGTATCATTTCCGGCAGTCGTAATTAAGAAATACAGTGGCTGCTTTCTTGCATCACCAGAGCCATGAGTCATGACATCGTAAAGCTGTCTATTTGGCTGAGCATGAAGTTCATCAAATACAACACCATGCACATTTAATCCATGCTTGGTATATGCCTCTGCAGATAAAACTTGATAGAAACTACCTAGAGGTTTATAAACAAGTCGTTTTTGCGATAGTACCGGTTTAATTCTTGCTTTCAGAGCTGGACATTGTTCTACCATATCCACTGCTACATCAAAAACAATGGAAGCTTGCTGTCTGTCAGATGCACATCCATATACTTCACCACCATGCTCAAAATCGCCACAAGTAAGCAGTAAGGCAACCGCTGCTGCAAGTTCAGATTTTCCTTGCTTTTTAGCGATTTCGATATATGCAGTATTAAATTGACGGTAGCCATTGGGCTTTAAAATTCCAAAAACATCGCGGATAATCTGTTCCTGCCAGTCTATCAATTCAAATGGCTGCCCATACCATTCTCCCTTGGTATGCTTTAAGCAATTAATAAAAGACACCGCATTATCTGCAGCGTCCTTATCATATACCGAACCATCCGCCTTAAAGATGGTCGGCTTATATTTTTTTAGTTTACGTATAGCCGCCACCTCCTTATGGATACGAAAAAAGGAACCCCCTAAGAGTTCCTTAATATTTTATATAGTTGATTAGGCTATTTTATTTTGTTTTGTCTTCCCCTGTCAGAATAAAATGGACATATGCTTCTTTATCCTTTTCAAGGTAATCTACTAGCTTACTATAGCCTTCTCTTAAAGCAATGCTAGTCACAATCGGGATATCAAACATATTTGTTTCACCTGAATCTCGAATGGCAAGTATTTGTTTTTTTATGGTTTGGTTCATTCATTATCCTCCTCAAAAGAATCCGCTACCGCCTTACGCAGAATCTCTACATCAAAACCTGCACTTTTATAGCCATCTAGAATGGTGCTGTAATAATAACAGCTTGGCTGGCCTAATGGCCTTCCTTCATTCATGATGTAGACCATAGCCTGCACAGTTTTACCATTCAATCTCACTTTAATGGTTTCTTTACGATATAAAAATGGCCATCCTTCATAGCGGTCAAGAGCCGCTTCATCTGCCGGTGTGATATCCCAGACTAACACTGGAACGCTTTCGCCTTTGAAAGGCTCTATGGTTGCCACTGCTCCCGCATGTGATCCTCTAAAAAGCAGCCGATAACCTTTTATTTTACTTGCCCCAACTACCTTGGCTGTGGGGCATCTGTTTGCCATTTGCTCCAGATTAAGATTAGAACCATAGGCAAGATATAGTTTGTTACTCATTGTTTTCCTCCTTCCTAGCTTAGGACCTTAGGGCAGCTCAGGCCGCCCGAAACCGCCAAGCTGCAGAACCTGAAAGTGCTGCTGTTAAATGCTCTCTGCAGTTTTTGAACTCTTCTCCTATAAACCCAATACGGTTTAGGTAGGTTCTCATGGCAAACTTTTCATTTTCTACTTGAGGCTTCTTCGCAGAGGCAAATTTTTGCGTTAAAGCTTGGTTGTTTAAAGCTAAGGCAAGAACAATGTAGCTTCTGATCTTGCCTGCGTGCAGCTCGCTATTAAAGCCTCTAAGCTCAACCGTATGATTCCCAGTAAAAAAGCTATGTAGATTAAGGAAATGGTATCTACTATTGTGGTAATGTGTACCCCTGCTTTCGCTGTAGCCTTCGTACCAAATGTCCTCAATCTGCCTCATGGTCGTTGGCTTTTTGTGGTTCATCTTCTCAACTAAAATGCTATCCATCTTCTTGCAGTAGCGCATTCGCTCTGGTGCAATCTGTAGTGCTTTATAAAAAAGATCGTTTTTACTTGCAATAATATTTACAAAGTTTCGGATGCTTCTTGGTGTATGGTTGGAGCCATCTAAATGAATGTGAATTCCACAAGAAGTGTTTGTAAAGGCTCCAGCTTTGCGAAGCTTTCTTACTAGCTCCTGCAAAGTTTCAATGTCCTCCCGGTAGGTTAGGATTGGGCTAACCAGCTCAACGCTATAATCTCTACCTGCAGCTACTTTTCTTCTACCTTCTTTTCTTTGGCAGTTGATGCTACCATCGTACATAAACTTCCACACGCGCCCATCTGGAGCTTTTACCTTCTTAGTGTCGTAGTAAGTCCCGCCTTCACTATAAGTGCCTTGCAAAAACTCTGCAGCAACTCTGGCTGCCCTTTCCCTTGTAATCCCTGTAAATTCAATCTCGATTCCGAATTTTGCACTTAACATCGTACCTCACTCCTTTTAAAGTGTTTTTATCCTTTCGGCATGTACATATATCACTCTAAAAGGCTTATATAGCAAGACAATTCTGCAATATAAATCTACATATTTACTGCCATATTGGGCTTAAAATGTGTATTTTTATTCTTCGATTTTCTTGCATAAATCCTCTCCAAAAACCACTCCAAGGGAACTGCCTGAATCCCAACTGACGTGGATAGTTCCCATATCATCAACACTAGTAACTGTACCTTTATCTCCTGGCTGAAGCTTGGTATAAGGGTCATTCATCTTAAGTAGCATAACACGAGTTCCTGGAGTGTAATAACTTCTAAGTTGCTTTAGCATTTCTGGATGAATGATATTCATTATTCACTCACCTCCTCATGCTTAGTACTTCCGCTTTTGAAGGCAGAGCTACCCGACAGTTTGGAGAGGAGAATTTTTCGTTCTGTTTTGTATTCTGGCCCGATAAAGCCAAGTCTTAGAAGGAAACAACGGAAAGCGTACTTTTCATTCTCCACTGATTTCTCGGTCGAGTTGACGCGAGTCTGCTTCTTTGCCATTTCACAAAGTGCTGTTACAAAGTGGGTATAAGCCTTAACCTCCTCTGCGGAGCACTCACTCTGGAACCAAGGGAAGGTTATAAATTCCTCATTTATGATAATGGGAATAGAGTCAGTATCAAGTGCTTTCTTTATAAGGGTTTCTTTGCTTTCTACCAATCCTTTTAGGTTACCAAGTGCAGTTTCGCTAAAACCCTCCCTCGGCATTTGAATAATCAAACTAATAGCTTCTTCGGTTTCATTTGATTCGTTGTATACGGGAGATTCTTCGTAATCATTATATGGGCTTACCCTTCCACCAAGAGCCGCTTCATAGGGAATTTGAATATTTTCAGGAACAAGCTCTGCTTTTGGAAGTGGTGTGTCATATTCTTCCGTAGCTGCCTTGAAGTCATGAAAGCTTAATAGAGCATCAACCAGTTCAGAATTATCTGGTCCTCTGACTACTCCATTTTTGTCAATATTGTAGTCTGCCACCTCATATGCAAATGTAGGTGCTCCAAGATATCTTACAGGAGCATTCAGTTTTTGGCTGATTGCGTTGACTAACTCTTTTCTTTTTGCTCCTGTGACATTATAGTTTATCTGCATTTTTATACCGCCTTTCTATTTTCGGTACATACATATATCACTCTAAAGGCTGTTAATATCAAGTCATTTAGGGCATCTTTCTGTAGAAAATACTGTTCCATTAATCGGCGGTATTCCGTGCAGATAATACAATGCCAGTCAGCACAAAACAGACGCATGGAAGTGCTACACCATTACCCCACATTTTGTACTCAGCTGAATCAGAATGGGGGTTGTTAAGCCATTTAATAATTTGCTTTCTTGTTTTCGGCTTGCTACTCTTACCCATGATTTTGCGATGGGTTTCCCAAACCTCCGTCCAGAATGAAATTTCATCCTCTGTAGGGTTTTCCGTACCGAGGTCATCACACCAATCATCAGGGAAGCCTTGCAATCTTCCACATTCCGTTGGTGTAAGCCTTCGAACGATATAGTTCGGTTCAACCAATCCATTTTGATAACCTGGATTGGTACCATTAATAATCGTATTTGATGTACCGTCTTGTCTGTAGCATTGACTTTCGGCTTTCATCTGAGGATAAAATGAAGCTGGGTGTGCCACTGCCCCAGGTCCCTTTGCCGTGAGCGTAGGTTGCTGCTCTTCATCTATAGCAGGTTTATATAGCGCGTTCTTTCCTTGGTTAAAAGCTGCCCTATCAATACCGTAAGATGGCTGAGTCACAACAGGGGCATCCTTATAATCTCTCGACAATAACGTTGGCGCTTTATCTTCTTCAACCTGGGCATAGGCTCCAGTAGTCATGGCATAGGCAACAGCATGACGATCAGCGGTATTAAGTGTAAAAGAAACATCCTCATCTATACCGCTTCCTTGGGGATCCTGCCTTCCAATCATCGAGCCTTGAAGAGCAACTACTGCAATACCGCCTTGATTACATCCCGGATTTCCACCATTAGCATCGATGGTTCGGGAAGTATCTGCTTTATATATACCGCTGTGAGGATTGCTTGACTGCATAGAGTTGCTCTTATCAGAACAGATACCAAATGCAGTAGGCACAAAAACAGTCTGGTCATTGTTGCATCCAAGGGTAGCAGACTTATCATCCTGAATTAACGCACCTTTACCGCCACCTTCACACCCGGAACGAATTTTTAACGTTTTAGGAGTGTTCATAACAAGAGGTACATTCCCGCCACCAGTCCCCATACGAGAAGTAAGCGTCTGTACTTTATTATCTTCTGAGAGTTTCACACGGCTATCAGTTGGGTGGTTTTCTATTACAACAGCTGTTTGATTATCACCCATGCTTGCACGAAGTGCTCCACTTATATTTTCATCCGTGTGCCCGCCAATGCGTGAAACTGCACCTGGTTCAAAGGACATGACTGTACCTGGAACAACACCCGCTCTAAGGGTTGGGGAGCGTTCCTCCTCATAACCGACACTTCTACTCTTAGCACTGTGTTCGGTACAAAAACCGCTTGACTGCATGACGCAAGGCTGATGCCCGTGTTCCTCTGCTCTAAGTGTTGCAGTAATATCTTTAGAAACAGACATCACTCTTTCGCCTTGATCATTTAGGCAGGTTATGCTATTGCCTGTCTTTCTAGTGCAGTTTTTAGCATTTCCGGCAGTTCTTTGCCACGGGCTGCCGCTCGGCGTAAAATTCCTTGGCATGCCTTCGGACTCAAATAGTATTTCTGCGGCACATCTGCCTGCAAAATCTGCGACAAGGTAGATTCTACGACGACGTTGGGGTACTCCGAAATATTGCGCATCGATAGTTCGGTAAGCCACACTCCATCCGTCTCCCATATAGATGTCAGCGTATGGCCATCGTCCTTTTTCAGGTAAAGGCACCGAGGTGTTCGGCTCTTTGACACCGATGACCGCTTCGAGGACTGCCCTAAAGTCCTCTCCTTTATTTGACGAGAATGCTCCGGGGACATTTTCCCAGACTGCATACCTTGGATATTGTCCATTGGTCTTACACCTCATTTCCTTGATAATTCGTATTGCTTCATAAAAAAGGACGGATTGTTCTCCGTCCAGACCCGCTCTTTTACCCGCCACACTCATATCTGTGCAGGGAGAGCCAAATGTTATGATATCTACAGGTGGAAGCTCCGCACCATTTAATTTGTTTATATCCCCATAGTGTTTCATCTGTGGGATGCGTTTGGTCGTAACTCTTATAGGAAACGGCTCAATTTCAGATGCCCATAAAGGCTCAATGCCACAGAGCAGACCGCCTAGAGGAAAACCTCCGCTCCCATCAAAAAGAGAGCCGAGTGTCAATTTACTCATCTGCATTCACCTCCGGCAGGTCACAATATCTGATTTTCGAACCATCTCTTAAAACAAACACACCATCTGAGTTTCCAACTTGCTCAATATACCTTTTCACAATGACATCACAGTACTTTTCATCCAGTTCAATGGTGTAGCAGATTCTATCTGTCTGCTCACAGGCAATCAGTGTGCTTCCTGAACCACCAAAAGGATCAAGCACGATACAATTAGAAAGGCTTGAATTCAAAATAGGGTAGGCCACAAGTGCAACTGGCTTCATCGTAGGATGATCACTGTTTTTCTTCGGTTTCTCAAATTCCCAGATGGTGGTCTGCTTTCTATCGGAATACCAGTTATGCTTGCCTTTCTTTTTCCACCCAAAGAGAATAGGTTCATGCTGCCACTGATAAGGAGAGCGACCGAGAACAAGGGACTGCTTTTTCCATATACAAGTACCGGAAAGATAAAATCCTGCATCGGAGAATGCTCTTCTAAAATTGAGTCCTTCGGTATCCGCATGGAATACATAAATAGAAGCGTCCTTTGCCATCGCTGCTTCGGTGTTCTGAAATGCTGCAAGCAGGAAATCGTAGAACGCTTCGTTAGCCATATTGTCATTTTTGATTTTTCCAGCAGTGCCTTCATAGTTAACATTATATGGAGGGTCCGTAACTACCAAATTAGCAGTTTTCCCATCCATCAAGACATTAAAGGTGTCTTTCTTTGTACTGTCTCCGCAGACTAATCGATGCTGCCCAAGTAGCCAAATATCCCCTAAATGCGAAACAGCGGGCTTTTTCAGCTCGCTGTCTACATCGAAATCATCTTCTTTTATATTATCCTTAAGGGAATCCTTGAAAAGATCCTCCAACTCTCCCGGGTCAAAACCTGTCAAAGACACATCAAAGTCTGAAGCATTTAAGTCCGTGATGAGAAGTGCTAATTTGTCTTTATCCCAATCACCACTTATTTTATTTAGTGCAATGTTCAGCGCCTTCTCCTTTTGCTCATCCATTTCAACAACTACGCATTCTATCTCATCCATGCCCATACTCAGCAGGATTTTCAAACGTTGATGGCCTCCAATGACTCTGCCTGTAGTCTTATTCCATATTACGGGTTCTACATATCCAAACTCCTCAAGGGAGCGTTTAAGTTTCTCATATTCCGGATCACCCGGTTTTAAATCCTTCCTTGGGTTATATTCAGCGGGGATGAGTTGTTTAGTTTTTATCTTCTCTATCAACATACTTTTCCACCGCCTTTCTAAATTCACTGTACTTATTTACATCCTCCCACGGGAATAGACAACTATTAAAGTGACCATAAGCCGCGGTGTCAGAGTAAATCACATTTCTAAGACGTAGATTTTCAATAATGGCTGCAGGTCTTAAATTGAAAACTTCCTGTGCAGCAAGAGTTAATATTTCGTCAGAAACAATACCTGTGCCAAGGGTATTTACATAAAAGGCTACAGGATTTGCCTTACCAATGGCATAGGATATACTAACTTCACATCTCTTTGCATATCCACACCAGACGATATGCTTTGCAATGTACCGAGCCATATAGGCACCGCTTCGGTCAACTTTGGTGGGGTCTTTACCACTAAGTGCGCCACCTCCATGGGATGCAAGTCCTCCATAGGTATCAACCATAATTTTTCTACCAGTTAAGCCTGTATCGGCAGCGGGACCACCTTCGACAAATCTACCAGAGGGGTTAATGAGAATTTCTGTTTCATCATCAAATGAGAAGTCCTCAAAGCACTGCCATAGGACATTGTTAAGGATATCTGTCTTTAGTTCTTCCTGTGTTTTATTCTTATCATGCTGTACCGATATCACAATAGTCTTTATTCGCACTGGAGTGTCTCCTTCATATTCCACCGTCACCTGCGCTTTACCATCTGGGTGGATACCTTTTATCAGTTTCCCTTTTCGGCAATCATCCAGTCTCTTTACAATCCTGTGAGATAGTACAAGGGGTAGGGGAAGCATTTCTCCTGTTTCCTTTGTAGCATAGCCATACACAGTTCCTTGGTCTCCAGCACCTATCGAACCATACTGTTCGTTTATCCCATTTCTTACTTCCAGTGCAGTATCCACGCCAGTTGCAATATCTACACTTTGTTTGTGTACAAATACATAAATCAAGAATTTAAGAGGGTTGTATCCAATCTCTTTAAGGACATTCCTAACAATGTATCGGATGTCTATTTTCTCGCTGCAGGAGATTTCGCCCGCCACGATAATTTTCCCTTTGGTTGCCATTACCTCACAAGCGACACGTGATGCTTTGTCTTTACGTAAACATGCTTCTAAAATGCTATCTGCTATGATGTCGCATAGTTTATCAGGATGTCCAGCACATACACTTTCAGCTGTTAAATATCTTTTACTCATTACATATCTCCTCATCTTTATTTTCCTCTGCGGGCAGATAGCAGTCGCTCCATCACATCGTCCTGTGGGTTTAAACCAGAATACTCTGTAGCACAATTCTCTTTAACGATTTGATAAATCTCCATCCATAGTCTGTTTGTCTGACTCATAAAGTTCTGACTCATAGCTACATAAGGACTTTGAATAGCATTGCCGGTAGTTGGATGCTTGGCAAGAAAACCAAACTCAGTTACCGCCTCCTCACACTGTATCCATCTGGCCGCACTCATGGCATATCGTTCTAGAAGCTGTGGGAGCACCAAATGGGCACAGCCTCGCTCCTCAAGCCATTTCCAAGTAATTTCATAAATCTCGCTGGCTACTAGGGTTTTCCCGTCCTTTTGCACCGCTGAGAGCATGGCCCTTGGCTTTGGCATTTCCTGCCCCTTTAAATCAGCGGTATTTTGGAAGTCGATAATTTCTAGCTTTCTCTTACCTGGATTACCCTGTGCAATTTTATCTATAAGTGCTTTCTTTTTCTGACCAGATCCAATACGAGCACCACCTCGATTTGTACCATCTTTGGCCATTAACTCACCTCTTTTCTTATTAGGGGTTATTACCCCGTTTGAAACTGCGACTTTTTGCACGAAGCCCCACGCCCGTTGCACATTTAAATAGCTGTGGAGATATGACTCCCCCTACCGGGTTCCCCAACGGTCTCCATCTCTTGCTGTGATAGCTGAGTGACAAGGAGTACAAAGAGCCATTAGGTTGCTTTCATCGTGTGTCCCACCTCGTGCCAAGGGAAGGATATGGTGCACTTCAGTTGCTGGTGTCAGCTTTCCTTGTCTTTTACACTCTTCACATAGTGGATGGGCTGTAATGTAACGGTCACGTATTCTTTTCCATGCACGACCGTAACGCTTCCTCGTTTCAGGATCTCTCTGATATTTTTCATAACGAGAAGCTTCCTTTTTGGCATGCTCCGGACAAAAACGTCCATCTGTCAGTTCCGGACAACCAGGAGAAGAACATGGTCGTTTTGGTTTCTTTGGCATTTCGTACCTCCTTTGGACATGCAAAAAGCCCCCGCGGTATTTCCACGAAGGCTCTCTACAATTTTTCACAATACCATTGTATTATGGATTTCTAATAAAATCGTCCATGATATTACTCATTACTTTCCATAGAGTAGTAGCGCAAGATGCTGAAGCGCTCGATTCTTTTTGTTGTATGCAGAAGAACGTTCAATATTAAAGTGATCACAAATGTTATACACTGCATCAATCTGCTTTTGTTCATCATCCAAATAAAACTCCTTTAACACATACTGCTCATCTTCTGTTAAAGCATCCCATGCCGGTTGAAACCAGTCCATGTATTCCAGTGCTTGACGATAACGTTCTTTCAATACATCAATTTCATTGATGCAGGCAATGAGCCTTTTCTCTCCAGCTTTTGGATCATGGGTCGATGGCATGCCATTTAAAACTGGAGAAGCTGGGGAACTCATTTCTTCGTTGAGGGTTGCAATGTCCTCATCGGTATGTTCTATGATGTACTTCATACTGCTGTAATCTTTTAGGGCGTTAATTGCCGCTGCTCTTTTATCTAAATATTGCCAGACAATGTTCATTTTATCAGACCTCCTTTAGTGTGGCTTTAACCGCATCTATCAGTGCGGATTGAGTATTGTTTTTATCATTTAGGGCTTTCATTACACGTTCATCAATGGTGCCTTTGGAAATCAAGTGATGAATCACTACCGTTTCTTTTTGTCCTTGCCGCCAAAGACGGGCGTTGGTTTGCTGATAAAGCTCTAGGCTCCAAGTTAGACCAAACCATACAAGAGTTGAACCTCCAGCTTGCAAGTTCAGTCCATGTCCTGCTGATGCTGGATGGATAGCTGCAATAGAGATTTCTCCATCATTCCACCTCTTAATAGAATCGCTAGTGGATAACTCCTCAACCTCAAAGCGCTTTTGTATTCGTGACAAATCATGCTTAAACCAATAAGCAATTAGAACTGGCTTGCCATTAGCAGCTTCGATTAAGTCTTCCAGTGCATCCAGCTTACGGTCATGTATATGAAGTACTGTACCTTGATCATCATAGACTGCTCCGTTGGCCATTTGCAGTAGTTTTCCCGAAAGAGCTGCTGCATTGGCTGCAGTAATTTCCTCACCTTTAACCGTTGTAATTAAATCACCCTTCATAATGTCAAGGTTTTTCATTTCTTTTTCAGAAAGCTTTACATCTACTTCGTTTATAACCAGCTCAGGCAGCTTCAGGTAATCTGCCCCTTTCATGCTAATAGTGATATCAGATATTAGCCTATAAATTGCTTCTTCCGCTCCCGGTTTTGGCTTGTAGGAAAAGATCACTTGTTGATTACGCTTATCTGGTACAAAATAATCCTCTCGATATCTGCCAATAAACCTACCTAATCGCTGTCCCATATCTAATAAGCGATACTGTGCCCACAAATCCATCAATCCATTGGAGGATGGGGTTCCAGTAAGTCCCACTATCCTATTAACCTTTGGCCTAACTTTCATTAAACTTTTAAATCTCTTGGCTTGATGCGATTTAAAAGAGGACAGCTCATCAATTACCACCATATCAAAATCAAATGGAATTCCACTTCTTGCAATTAACCATTCCACATTTTCTCGATTGATAATGTAAACTTGAGCTCTTTTCATAAGGGCTGTTTTTCTCTGAACCTCCGACCCCACTGCTACGGTGTATTTAAGACCCTTTAAGTGATCCCACTTTTCAATCTCTGCAGGCCATGTATCTTTGGCAACTCGAAGTGGTGCAATAACCAGAACCTTACGAACAAGAAAACTATCTAATGTTAAATCAAATATAGCGGTTAATGTTATGACACTCTTACCTAATCCCATATCTAAGAGCACTGCTGCTATAGGATGATTGAGGATATACTCAGTGGCATAAACCTGATATTCATGAGGCTTGTATTTCACGAAGTATCCCTCCAATCTGTTCTAAGTTATCCAAGCAGAATACCAAAAACCCAAGTGCTTCTAACTGTCTTTTTCGCTTTTCCTGTAGAGGCCGTAAAGTTTTACCTGGTGCTTTTACCTCTACAAAAGCTATCTTTCTATTAGGTAACAGAATCAATCTGTCTGGCATTCCATCAAAACCTGGTGATACAATCTTTAGTGCAATGCCGCCTATATCTTTCACTGCTTTTACCAGTTGCTGTTCAATCCATTTTTCTATCATATATCCTCCATGTTCCCTACATCCAAAAAGTCTCTATACGCGCGTATATACGCGTCTGCAGGTAATTTCTTCTTTTTGTCTTTAGGATTATTTTTAATAATAATTATTGGAACAATGGAACGGAGGTTATAGAGCAGCCTACTTTACAAGGGGCTGCCGCCTGTTCCGATGGGATGTCCCAAAAGACTGTTTTTGTTTCACCGGAACAGGTGAAATCTGTTCCCGAGAAAAAATTGTTCCATGTGTTCCAAACTAAATTATTCTTTGGGAACATAAACCCATTGTGGTCCATAAAGCGGGATTCGTTCTTTTTTCACGAGACCTGTCCATCCTCCAATACTTGCCATAATCGCCGATATTTCATTACCATCCACCCTTCGCAGGTTGGCTCGATCCTTCCCAAAGCACTCACACCAAATTTCCATATTAGAAACCGATTTTCGTTTCCAAACACCAACTCTCTTGCTTTCACCAAACTCAGTTCCATTGATATATGCCCTACGTTCATATAAATCCATGGTGTCCCAATCCTCAGGTAATAGCATGTCAAGGTACTCTCGTACCAGACCTTCACGCTCATCGGATTCCATAGCTTCCCGCTGTTCTTCTTTTGCAAGCTTCTCAAGACTGGCATCAAGGTACAATTTTTCTCCGGCTTTCACATAAGTAAGAACTTCAGCCCATATCTGCAAAATTTCATCTTGCTCTAACTGCCATGACTTTTTTGTACCATTTCCCGGGGTCTTTACCGGCCAAAAACGACGGTTTCCTGTGGTATCCCGTAAATAGCCTTTTTCAGCATTAGTGGTGCCAAAAAAGACACATTGTCTTAAGTGAGGAGTAGCTCTCTTGCCAAAGCTAGCTCGATAAATATCATTCTGGCGAGATAAGAAGCTTCTAAGTGTTTCTACTTCTGCTTTTTTTAGTCCAGCCAGCTCTCCAATTTCTAAAATCCAGTAACCTTGTAACTTTTCTGCGGCGGTCTTATCCTTGGTATCTGACAAGCTCAAACTATCAGAAAACCAGTCTCCACCTAACTTGGCTATAAGAGTACTTTTTCCAACTCCCTGCGGGCCATTTAAAACCAACATGGAATCAAACTTGATGCCTGGAGTCAGTACACGAGAAATCGCTGCACATAAAGTTTTTCTTGTCACAGCTCGAACATATGGATTATCTGATGCACCTAGATAATCGATTAGCAAGGTATCTACTCTAGCTACCTTATCCCACTCAGGAAGAGCCTCAATAAATTCCCGAATCGGATGATAAGATCTATCGTCAGCGACCTTCGCTACCGCTACATCATAGTTTCTTGCAGAAAAGGTTCCGTAGTGGGTGTCAATGTAGCTGATCAGCTGTGCATCATCTGCATCTCTCCAGAACTTCGATGGATGCGGCCAAGGAACATCACCTTTAATTTCGAGACTATCAGATAGCTGATTAAACACTATGCTTTTTAGGTTGGGATCATTTTCAAGTATCAAAATCAAATTTCTAAGAGTATTTTTAACCGTTCCTGTCTTATCAATCTCCAGCTGCTTTTCCCAATCTTCATCAATAAACTCTTTTTCAGCCTGAGCCTTTCGTTCTTCAGCAAACTGCTCTTTTACCCGTTCATCCTCTAATACCAAATCTGTCATGGCTCTAAATGAAGGTAGTTTACTTGGCGGTGTATTTTCTGTCACCTTTTCATCTAGTTCCCGAAACTTATGCACTCGGACCAAATCAAATGCGTTTAGCAACATTCCACATGCTGGATCGGTAGCATGATGGCTATAAGCAAATTTACCATCATAGATTACCAAGCCTGCTGAAGAATCTGCTGGAATATAATCAAATCGTCCATTCATGGTACTAGGTTCATATACATCAGGTAGAAATTCTTCGATGGCTTCTTCAATGTTGTAGGCTCTGCAAAATGCTCCTATAACCCCTTCTTTAATTAATGGATCTGCTTGTTTAGTTATTTTCCTTTGTACAACCTCAGATTGTCGACTTGAGACTGGCCACATTGAAGTGTCCCGCCAGTCTACATATTTTGATAGATAGATATCTGGGTCCAATAGTTCACCGTCTTTCTCTTTAAATACAAACTCTCCATCTGACGGTGTAGAAGGCCAATACATTAGTCTTGAAGGTTCATAAGTGGTGTCATCGAATAAATCAATCCCAATCTCCTTTGCAACCATCCGACCAAGGGCTGGGTATTCATCCTCTGTTACTTCTCTTTTAAGTGGAATAATAAGTCTTAATCTTGGTGCATCTGGTGTATGTTTATGGGTAGAATAGATGCAGCATTTGAAATCATGTAACGCTTCAATTTGCTCCCAAACCTCTGGTTTGGCATAATCCATATCTAAAGTCAGAAGGGAACGGGAGAGGACATAACCATTTCTGCGTTTTCCTTCACGAAGGGCTCCTCCCACAAATCCTCCTACATCTTTTATTGAGTCCTGTTGAGCGCGACTCATTTTTCGGAACTCAGATACAGTTTCTGTTGTTCGTATGGTAGATTTAACTCGTGAGATAAAGTCCTCCCATGTGATATCTTTGTTCTTCCACTTTTTATCCATTCGGCTGTTACCAACCGCTATCTTCATAGCTTCTGCACCTCCTCGCAGTTTTCAGAAAAATACCGGATAGGTATACGATGCTTCGATGCTTTATTTATCTCTGCTTGCATCCCTTTTGAGATATAGCGACCAAATACCCACAGCTCATCACACTTTCTAAGCCATACCATGCCAAAGTATAGTCCTAGTTTTCTTTGTTCAGGATCGCCATCATCTAGCACTTGAGGGTATAGCAGATGAGGAGCAAAAGGAATGGTTCCTTGCTTCACTGCAAACTTCAGGTATTCTCTAGCTTTATTCAGATTTTTTTCTATGTCTCCAGCAAAAGGAGAACAAATAAAAACGCAAGGTTTATAGTTTTTTGCTTTTTCTTCACGCATGATATTTTCCAAGGCTTCTGCTGCAGTTGGATCTGGATAGCCTTCAGCGTTATATCTATCCATAAGTTACATCTCCTCGAATTCGGACTCTTGTTCAATCAATGGTAAAATGCCATGATCCTTAAGAAGCTCATAAATGAACAAGCGTCCTTTCTGAGTCCAGTAAGTATGAACCTTTGAATGCATCGTCCCATCATTTCCAAGGTAAGTATGGGTTTTTGTCGTCGTATATCCATGTTGAGCGTACTTTTGATATAGAAGCCAAATCTTCCCTTGACGGAATTGAACACCTAAATTATGCAGATACTCATTAAACCAGCGCCCTGACTTTCCATAGTCCTTGGCTATTGTTGTGATAGACACCGCATCCTTACAGTTAAGTACCACATCGTAATAACTTGCTTTAGGTTTCATTTCTGCAATTTGCTGTTCTTGAATGCTAATGGTAGTAGTTAACTCAGTATTTTTAGCTCTTTCCGCTTTAAGCTCCTGTAGTGCCTGAATCAAAAAGTCTGGATTCGCAAGTAACTCATCTGTAGCATAAAGGCCATGCCTTCTGATTGAAGGAAGCACCTCATGGGTTACCCAGCGCTTAAACTTTTTAGCTTCTGGCTTTCGAGAAACCAATATCACGCTATAAAGACCACTTTCATTGATAATAGATACTTCCTGTTTTCCTCCAGGGGTGTCGATAATATCGACTCCCTTTTCATCACTGTCCAAACGAGCCATAACATCACGACTGTTTCCAATGTCTAGTACCGAACATACATCTTTTAGAACCCACCAAGGATTTTCATCCTTCATTACTGTTCTTACTGTGTTGCCTTCATAGTTGAATATAGTTATTTTGTTCATATTGAACCTCCTGCTTATTGTAGTAGAGCAATAAGACATGCCCTCAGCTATAAGCAAAAAAAGAGGAGGTTTCGAACCCCCTCAAATTAATCTTTTTTATAAAAATTGCATTCGTATCCATCTGCGCGAAGTAAAAGTCCTTGAGCCCAAGTTGGCGTCTGATTCATTAGAGTACATATATCAGTAACGGTTACTTCTAAAGGGACTTCTAAAACTACCTCATCATGGACATGCATTACAATATCAAAACCTTTTTCATCAAGCTTTCTCATGGCACAGCAAAGAATATCTCTTGAAATAGCTTGCACAATATTCTCGACAAACTTAGGACCATAACTTTCAATGCGCTCCCATTTCTTTGTGGCACCAACTCCTTCATAAGTCACTGCTTCACTGCCAAAGCTGTTAATACCTATTCTTGGTTTAACATAAGTAAGTTGTCTGCCAGAAGGAAGCCATATTAATAGCATCCCGCTACGATACTCAAAACGGGTGCGATGAGTTTCGGTTCTGCACCTTTCTGTTACAGCTTCTTTGACAGCACGATCAACATCCCACCAAAGTCGTACAATATTAGGATTTGCATTTCGCCATGCATAGACCAAAGGTTTTAACTCTTCTTCGGTAAGACCCATGTCAAGTGCACCCATTGCTTTTAATGCACCTACAGAACCACCATAACCTAAGGCCAGCTCCGCAATTTTTCCTTTTTGTCTGAGAGGACTACCTTTTGTGACTTCTTCTAAGGGGACTTTAAACATCTGGGAAGCAGATGCTTCATAAATCTTGCCATGAGTAGCAAACACTTCATTTCTCCATGTCTCGCCTGCAATCCAAGCAATAACTCTAGCCTCTATTGCACTAAAGTCAGCAACGATAAACTTATATCCTTTCTTTGGCACAAAAGCGGTTCGAATTAATTCAGACAAAACTCCCGGAATAGAGTCATACAATATTTCCAAGGCATCAAAATGGCCACCTCTAACCAAGCGACGTGCCTGTTCCAGATCCGACAAATGGTTCTGAGGGAGATTTTGAACTTGTATAAGCCTTCCTGCAAATCTACCGGTTCGATTAGCACCGTAGAATTGTAGTAGTCCCCGAGCTCTTCCGTCAGTGCATACAGCATTTTCCATAGCGGTGTATTTCTTTACACTGGATTTAGCTAATAGTTGTCTTAGTTCCAGTACTTCACTCAGATTATCTGGAGCTTCCTTTAATAGCGCCTTAACTGATGCCTTATCAAGACTATCTGTTTCCAGACCATTTTCTGATAGCCAGGATTTCATTTGAACAACTGAATTAGGATTATCAAGATCAGTTAGTTCTTTTAGTCTGCTTGTTAGCTCTTCTCTTACTTTTTCATCACATTGAATCGCTTTTTTTACCAATTCCAAATCCAACTGAATACCTCGATCATTGATTTGCTGATCTAGAATATAGTTATTCCATTCCTCTTCAGGCATAGGAAATTTTTGAAGCTTTTCCTGTATAGAAAGTTCAACTTCAACGTCTCGTAGATTATATGCTTTGAAGCTATTCCACTTCTCTGGAGCATGTTCAGGTAGATTTCGTGTACGACCACCATTAGTTACTGTTGGTTTACATGGAACTGAAAAATATCGAATGAGCTCTTTACCTTCTGTTAGCTTTTTCTTGTCTGCTCCTGTTACGATTGCTGCTCCTTCCAAAGATAAAGGAAGCCCAAGGTACGCAGACCAAACCATTGTGCACCGCCAAGAATCAGGTGCAAGGTGTATACCAAAGTACTTCGATAAGCAAATCCGCTCAAACTGCGCATTAAACGCCCATTTGGTAACATTATTATCTAGAATCGCTTGCTGTATTTCTTTAGGTATTTCTTCGCCACAAGCGAAATCTACTACTTGAACCGGCCCAGCATCCACACTGTAACCGAAAAGTAAAACCTCAAAATCCGGTGCTTCAGCGTAACGATAGACCCCGCTTTTGGCGAGGTCTACGCTGCTATATGTTTCTATATCTATACTGAGGGTTCTCATGATAAAAAGTCATCATCCACATCAGTGGCAAAATCATCAGCTGCATTAGTTCTGCCACCCAAAGGTTCACCATCACGGATTTTTTGAATATTTCCAAGACCACAGGCTATACCTTTGTTTCCATTGGAGTTAAAGGCGTAGAAGTTGATACTCACTCTTGCATAGACACCAGAGTATACTTCAGAACGATCAATGATTGGATTGACGTTTCTATCTACAATTTGTGGAGGGGTATTGCTATTGGCATTGATAAAATAGCTATTTGCATAAGCTTCATCATCTGGACGATCAATATCTCCGTCACGTAGAGGAAGCTTTAACGCCGCTTTATTTGGAATCTTACCACCGAATTTACCTTTACCTTCTTCTATTGCAGCATTCACCGCTTCATTGATAGCACTTAAGGTTTTAGTATCACTCTTAGGAATAATCAGGCTCACACTGTATTTTTCAGCACCGCCATTGATTGATTTAGGTTCCCACACATTAGCATAAGAAAGTCTGACAACTCCTGTAACTACTTTTGTTGGATTTGTTCTTTTTGCTGTTTTTGACATAATTTTTATACCTCCATAAAATCATTTTTTGCTGATGATGTGTTCATTTCAGGACGCTTATCTGAAACTGGAACTAGCGTCGGTTTGCCTGGTGGCTTCATAACTAGCTCACCAAGGATTTCATTAAATTTTGACTTGCCCATCAATTTTTCCATTTCGGTAATGGTAATGAGACTTTGCTTGTATATATCTCGGTATCCTGCATTCTTTGCTGCTTCTGCGACTGCTTCTTCATCTTTATATTTACGGTTGGAGCGACCTTCGACTACTTTAAACCCTGGCCACTTCTTTCCATGATTAACTGCTGCATCCGTCGCATAGGCTATAATCTCATTTGCCCAGTTAGTGAGATCACCGATAGAAGATAAAATGTCAGCAATCTCTTCATCAGATATAAGTGGTGGTAGAGCAAACTCAAGCGTAGCCAGTTTCATTTTTGCTTCTGCTCTTGCTCTACATTTCACAGCTGCTCTGCAAAATTGACACCATTCACCGGGACAATAGTTGCCGTCACCATTGAAGGCTAATTCAGCTTTAGGTTTTAAAACTTCTTCAGCCCACTGATACAAGTTTTCTTTTGAGACTGTGGATGTACTGACATTTTCTCGACGGGGTTGATAAATTGTCATTGAAACCATCTCGATATCATAAATGCCATCAAATAGATCCAGTGCACCAAGGGCATAAAGTTTCATTTGAGGATTGTCTTCTGCGCTGACTAAGACACCCTGACCATACTTAAAATCAATAATGTGAAGAGTTCCATCAGCTATAATTAAACAATCCCCGGTTCCAAATCCCTCAGGTACATACTTTGAAAAGTCAAGCCGCTGTTCTATCAAGATTAGGGGATCACTACAAATTTGCTTAGCTTGCTCAATCACTTCAAGTACAAACTCCACGTAACCATCGGTATAATTGTCCATCTCATCTGAGTCGTATGGAGAGACCGGCTTTTTTGATCTCATCTTAAGTGCCTTTCGGAGTTTGTGTTCACTTAATGCATGAGCTGCTGTACCTTCAGCTGCAGCCTCACCACTGTTGTCATCAAACTCCTGTTCTAGCCTTGCCGATGGTGTACAGTTCATCCAGCGATGAGCCCCTGACGCGGAGAGAATTGCATGTTTACTCATTTCAACTCCTCCGCATCAGCAAGAATGGCAGCATACTTACTTGGATCAATCTGACTAAGTTTTGATGCACCATACTTTTCTAGAAGACCTCTAACCTGAGCAATAAATCCATCATGACTTTTCTCCGCGAGCACCGCTCTTACTTCTTCTAAGGTAATTTGCTTTTCTTCAGGCTGTTTTTCATGTTTTGGCTGCTCTGACTTTTTATCCTCCTTAGGCTCATTACTTCCAAGGGCATCAGCTACAGCCTGAACACTATCTGCCAGTGCTCGAAGATCTGACACTACATCAAGAAGGAGCTTAATCTTACTCATGTCCTACACCTCCTTCCTTTATTTCCTTAATTTCTACCGTCTCAACTGAGTCACCTGGAGTAATTACTAACAAACTGGCTTTCTTTCCAAATAGGAAATCAAGCATTCTAGTTCGGATAGTCTTACGACTACTTTGAATGACGGAGCTTTTTTCGCCATTTGGCTTTGCCACATTAATAGTGACTTTATGTTTTAGGCTCATATTCCCTCTCCTTTCCGGGGCAATTTATCTCCCCTCACCGATAAGCGAAAAAGAGAGTTCTTTCGAACCCCCTTTCAGAAAAGATTTTTTAATAGATTCTTTAGAACCCAATTAGGATAGAATTTTTCTAAGTCTTTCATGAAGCTTCTTAAGGCGGCCGCGAATGGCAGCTTCTGTCACACCTTCTTCTGCTGCAATGTCAGTGTTGGATCGTTTCTCAAGATATACTTTTTGGAAAAGTTCTTTCTGTTGTGGTAAAAGAGACTCCATTGCCTTTGTTAACTTTTCCAGCGTATCTTGATGCTCTACCTCATCTTCTGCTTGTATGATTAGCTGTTCTGGATTAGCAGTATCATCTGCAAGATACTTATTGCGGTCATGGGCTGCTTCCTCTTCACCATCATGATAAGCATCCAGATGTGTTGTTACCCGATAATCATAGCGGCGCTGCTCGTCCACTTCGTCATCATCCATAGTGTGTAAAAGCTCGATGTCCGCTTCGGTTACTCCATTCTCACCTGGAATAACCACAATCTTCGTTCCTTCGGATGTGTAATAAATGTAGTTAGTTCTCTTCTTTTGGCTAGTTTTGTACGCTCTTGACATGTTTTTGCATCCTTTCCGCCGGATTGCATTGGCGGCAAAGGATACAAAAATAGGTCTGTGCTTGAAGTACACAGACCCTTTTTCCTGAAAATGAGCGCAATAAGGTAAGGTACTTCTATTGCACCGCAACAATCTTTACAGATTGGAGCGAAACAATATGTATCCTTTGCCCTTATTGCAAATCAGGCATTTGATATTTTTTTGTAGACGAGGGTCGGTCTTAATCTAGCTACTTACGAAGGACCTTTCCTTCGTCTAATATTATTGTAAGGTAGAAATGGACAGCCTTGGCGGACACCTCATGCCCGGTTATTTCATACTCAAAATGATGCTTTTCTCCTCATAAACACCTAAAAACAGCAATAAAAAAAGCCATACACAAACCCTTAAAAGGATTCATGTATGGCTCATGTGCCTAACAGCTAAAAAAACGGACATCCCGTGTCCGCTTTTTCAAAAATATTTTGATATTTTATAATGGGTCTGCACCATGTTCCTGTAAAAACGCTCTAATCTCATCCATCGATTTTGGATATAGGTGAGTCAGGGCAAAATTATACCAAATATGACTATCGTTATTGAAGTTTAACGAAAAGGGGGAATTGCGAATTATATGACTACTAATATTAGGTGGTAGATGAAGTCCAAGGCAAATTAAGATTATGGAATTGATAGAACCTGGCTCTTCACCATTAACGATTCGTCTTATAGTACGTTCATTAATCAGTATTCGTTCAGCTAATTCTTTATAAGTTACATTTTTCCATTCACGCACTATTTTAAGAGAGCTTGTATAACTATTTGGCAGTTCATTATAGATCCGCGTTTCTTCAGCCAGTGTATCAGCTAGTATCTTTGCTTTCTTCTCTGGAGTTGCGTGTTCAAAACCGTTACAGTATTTTATGTCGAAATCAATATTTGATGTCTTATCTCGGTTGAGAAAACATTCAGTATAATATCTTTCCTTACATCCAGACTTGACTGATAAGTTAAAAGCCAAACAGCACTCTTCCATATGGGTTCGTGCATAATCAGTAAGTACAGTCTGTCCAAATATATCCTGTGTTAAATATTTGGGATGATTTAAAACAAAGTGAGAATCTACATAAACATAACTTCCATCTCCAACTAAAGCTGCCATTTCAGGATTAGTTATGCTTTGGATGGCAGCATCCTCCGCACTTATAGAGAACGTTTGATTTCTTTCAAGCGCACCCTTCTTAAACCTATGAGGTTTGACATAACGACCATCTATATATGTAAAGGTTCCAATTGCCTCCTCATACCCGGCATCAATCATACGGATTTTAGCTGCGGTTCGGGAGACACAGAAAAAAGTAGCCAAAGCGTCAATAACTGGCTCCATTACATCTATAAGTTCAGACGTTCCTAATTCCGTACGAAATTGCTTAATATACTTAAACGCTTGGGTTTTAAACATTGCAATTGGCATTTGTATCTTCGGGGTGAGGGCATTTGCCTGCCATTCCATCCAATCAGTAGCATCTCTGCTATTGTCTTTTATGCCACCAACTACCTGACACTTGATTCGTGTGACGCTGCTGTTATAAAGCCGCTCCAATTCAAATGCTTTTCTATGCTGATCCCAATGAACACACTCATGCACAATGGTATTGTTAACTGATCCTAGATTGCGTAGGAAGAACGCTTTTGGATCGACTATAATAGTTCTGGCATCTATATGGGTCTGCACCATTTCGTCACTGTCTTTATCATAGAATTCTGTATCGCAATCGTGAAAGTATAACTGTCCAAAAACAGAGAAATCCTTTGTAATTTCTCTCATTTCCACTGTAAGACCCATATTTTCTGCTAGTACTTGTGGTTCAATTGCCATTGGGGTTTTTAATGCTTTTGGGTAATGTCTGCGAAGGAAGTCTGTAGCAACAGATTCCAGTTGTTCCTTGTAAATGATAGGTACCAGAGAGTCCGACATAGGTTTGGGCTGCCTATTTTTGCTGGAATACTCAGTTACACTGGAGATTGTGAAATCATCTAAATTGCAATCTAAATCACCTGTGCATTTCAGCATAAACCACTGTCTACAGTTTTCCGATTCATCATAATGATAGTCCGACTCACGGACTTCTAATTCGGCTTCCACAACAATATCAAATTCTATTTTCATATCTGGCAAGTCATTAACAGATACAAACTTTACCTCTATATCTGATAATTCTATGCCTCCAATATTTCGAACCCTGTATAGCCTTAAGTCCAAATCATCGTAGTTGTCCGTGGTGTAACTTTGTATAGCAGCAAATACTTCATTATAGAATCTATCTGCCACATAGTCCTTAAAAGAATGATTGCCTGCCAAATGCCCACCCCCTCAAAGATAAGTTTTATTCTATTGTCTCTATACTCAAATTTAAGAAGCTCTCTATACTTATTTTCTTTCCTTTCGAATACATTTCAAATATCATTTCAGCAGGGACCTCGAACAATAATATATCTCTCAAAGTCAAACTTCTAAGAAAATCTATCTTTACTGTCCCAATTTGAGATAATGAGTTCTTTTCTGTGGGTAATAAAAATACATTTTTTACATTACTAAAGTTAAACTTTCTAATAAAAGCTTCAAAAGCAAGGTGATACAAATATTGTTTAGTAACATCCTCTACTCCTGGATGTCCAACAATTGTATCATTCTTAATTTCGAGTTTATAATACTTTGCATCTAAAATAGCAAATGTATTATGTGTAACACAGAGAATATCTGGTTTAAGGGTTGGTGCTTTATACTCTATTACTCCATCTAATGTCCATATTGGATTTGATATTAACTTCTTCAATATTGGGTATTTATTATTGAGAACATATCCACAGGTTTTCTCCCATACTAGATTGAAACTACGAGTGCCATAAAAGCTAACAAAATTATTATCTGAGTTAATAATTACATTGTTAATGAAAGAAATCATAGCCTTAAGGAGTATTTGTTTTCTGCTTACAAATTGTATGGACAGTTCATTATTTAATTTAGTCGTAATATAATTTGGTGAACCAAGGGTATTCTCATCTACATCAAATTCAAAACGGCTAAATCCAAAGTATTCAATTAATCCGTACGAATCTAATTTTTTTGTGCATTCATTAATAATATACTTGTGAAGTTGCATAAAATAGTTTTCATCATCAGTTATGTATGTATCCGTGTAATAGTCCAAATATAGAACATTGCCATTAGATAATATCGGCATGACATCATCTATAGTTTTTTGCCAGTTAATTTCTGAATTGCCATTTAACTCATTAACGCTTTTTTCATTAGTGTATACTCCATTCTCAATATAATCATTTAAAATAAAGATTATTGTAGAAAGCATATTATAAGAAGTCGTAGAATCTATTGCACCAAATGTTTCTAACTCTTCTTCCTCCAATTTCTCCCTCTTTGTGTATTGACCAAACAACTGGAGCAATTTGACAGCCTTATCTTTATAATTGCTCTTTTGAGTATATTTAGGTAAAGAAAAAATAACTTCATCCTTATATAGTAGGATACCTACATAGTCGAAAGAATAAAATCCACTGTCATATTTTATAAGTATTTTTTTACTAATCAAATATTCAATAATAGAGGAATCATTCAGAAAAATACTTTTCAAATAGTTGATATTATATTTTTCTAATTCTTTCACAAAAATCATAACTATTCATTCCCCATGTTATTCACCTGTTCGACCATTTGCTCGGTTATATCTTCTGAGTTATCTAGAAGCTCAGATGTTAGTTCAAAATCAAAAACATTCTCCCCCTTATCGTAGGCTTCGAATACTTTTGATAAAGTGTTTAAATCAGATCTGAAAAGTTTACCTTTCCGATGTTTTAATACGTCTTCATATAAGTACATTAACAGTTTACTCTTAAAAATCAGATCAATATTATTTGATTCTAGCTCTTTTTCGCTTAAAAAGAACGGCCCTATTAGCTTATCTTCGTTTATATTTAAGTCTGGTTGTGTTAATCTATCATTGATTTTCAATCTCAATTGATTCCAATTAACTCTTCCATAAGGTTTTAGGTCAATTTCCTTTTCAGAGATTTCATCCATACATTCATTAATTCCAATATATTCAAAATGCCACCTTCTCTTAAACGCAGAGTCTACTGGAGTAACACCTTGATCTGCACTGTTCATTGTTGCCCATATATACATATTGTTGGGAAGTTTTATAGAGGCGACTTCATCTATTGTAAAATAATGCTCTTCGATTAGGTATTTTCTCATATCTTCTGTTGTTGAAATTTCATATTCACTCGTACCATCCGCTTTCCTATCGAGTAATTGAAAAACATCTCCGAATACAGCAGCTACATTTGCTCTATTAATTTCTTCAATAATTAATAGATGACTTTTTCCATCATTGTCTTTCAAGCTCTTTTGTGCATTTACCCAGGTTCTTAAAAAAGGACCAGGAACAAATTCATAAGATACATACTCGTCACCGTTACCATTTTTTTTAGGTTTAGGCTTATATGAACCAACAAATTGTGAATATGAGTAGTTTGGATGGAATGTAACTCTCTCATAATTGTCGCCAAATACTGATTTATCCTTATCTAGTTTGAAACTTTTGCCTGTCCCAGGAGCGCCAAAAATAATTCTGTTATGAGGATAATCAATCACAGGTTGTTGTAAATCTACGCTTCCTTCTGGTTGTGCATTCTCCTCTATTGAAGGTGCATCATACCTATGGAGCGCATCCCTGTTTTTTAAGTATATGTGGATATTCTGGGGTTTAAAAGTTACAACATTATATGCAGAACTCTTATCAGCATACAATCCAAAAACCCTAGCTGGTTGAATATTTTCTTTTGTGTTAACTCTATATGCTCTGTTAGAGCCATCTGTTAAAATTTCCTTTGGCCATGATACTATTATGGAATTATTTAAATCCTCTTCACTATCTATTACATATAATCCTAAAACAAGCTTATTCTCTAAATTGTATTGGCTGAAGTCTTGTCCTTGAATGCGCTTTTCATATGAACTGGGTGATTCCGGGTCATCACTACGGTTACGGTACTCGTTTACCACATTCACTAATGCTACGTTATATATTACTGAATTTTCAAAGTTGGGATTGGAAAGACTTATTTTAACAAATTTACTAGAGTCATCTATAACTTGACATGTCCAACCATCCCTCTCGAATAATTCTCTTATTAATTCTGTCTTTCCCTCCCCTCTATTCCGAGAGCAAGTTGCGGCTTCTCGCCATACTAAAACCCCATTATAGTCAACTTCCCATCGCAAACTACTCATTAAAATAATCCTCCTTAATTTTTATTGCAAAGACTTCAGCAAGTAAGCAAGGAACTGCATTGCCAATTTGACGCCATTGTTCCTTTTCATCACCACAAAATTGATAACTATCTGGAAATGTTTGAAGTCTTTTTATCTCCTCTATTCTTAAGAATCGATTTTTCCAGTGAAAAGGCCCCTGATTGTTAGAGAAACTTGCTTGTATTGTCCATGACGGCCTATCAGGAGTTAGTTTTAACAAAAATGTCCAATAACGAGACTTCCATTTGAATTTAGGATCTTTACATCCTCTCTTTTCAGTGTAATACAAGTAGTTATCACCCGGGGGTATGTTCTTAAATAATTCATAATCTTTTGAACCTGGACGTTGCTTTTTCTCTTCTTCAGTAATTGTGTCGAATTCACCAATAGCCTCTCTACAAGTAACCCAAGGTAACTTATCACTCTTTTTAGTAGGATCAGAGTGAGTCTCCTCCGGGAAAACAAAAGGCTCAAGGTCCTTTTTGACTCCAACACAAATAAACCTTTTTCGTGTTTGAGGTACCCCATAGTTAGCAGCATTAACAACTTTATGCGTGATATTATATCCTAGTAGTTCCGCTTGCTCTTTTAGAAAGTTGAACGCTTCTAAATGAGTTTTAAATGTAAACCCATCCACATTTTCAAAAAAGAAAACAGTGGGTTCAAGTTCCTTAACCGCACGAAAATACTCAGGAACAGCAAATCCTGCTTTTTCATCTTCAAAACCGTCTTTTTTTCCAATTAAGTAATGACGTGTTTGACTGTATGGTGGACAAGGTGGTCCTCCAATTAAACAATCTATTTCACCGTGCTTTTCTTTCAACTTCTTGAAATCAATTTTCCTAACATCTATGCATTCAACATCATCGGCCATAGAGTTTTTCTTTAGTGTTTCACACGCAACATCCCATACGTCTGATGCATATACTGTATGAAATCCCGCCTTGTGAAATCCAATATCTAATCCTCCTGCGCCAGAGAATAAGCTTACAATAATAGGAGTTCTCATTATATCCACCTACACAATTCTTCAACAATTTTTTTTGCAAGTAAAGGTGGTACTGCATTACCAATTTGTTTTCTTTGTGACCTTAAACTTCCATAGAACACATAATCATCGGGGAAGGTCTGAATGGCTGCACACTCTCTTATACTTAATCTCCTATTATCCCAATGAAAAGGTCCCTCCCAATGTCCAGGACTAGCAATAATAGTCCAAGATGGTTGATATGGATGAAGTTTTAATAAAGAACTCCAGTATCTTTTTCCTGCAACAAATGTTGGATTCGGATGACCAGCTCTTTCCGATAAAGCAATGTAGTTCTTTCCAGGTGGAATGCAAGTCAATTCATTTTCCCATTTTCCTTCTGTACTAACATCCTCATCTATATAATATGATTTATCGTCAAATTTCCCAATCCAATCAATAACTCTTTCATACGGCAATAACTCAGGATTTTTTAGGATACTCTTTTCATCTCCGTGAGTAGCCAAAAGTTCTGCATGAATCTCCTTTTTTGATGCCAAAAAGAAAACTCTTTTTCTCTTTTGTGGTACGCCATAATCTGCTGCATTAATCTTCAAAAGGCTATAGTTGTATCCCAACTTCTCCATATTTTCAAAAATTGATTCAACTGCTTCATAATTCGAAGGATGTAAGATACTTTCTACATTTTCTAATACAAAGCCATCTGGCATTATCTCTGAAATAATTCTGAAATATTGTCCAATCATATTACGCGGATCATCATTAGCCTGTCGTTTTTCATTAGTTATCCAATATCCCGCTTTTGAAAACGGCTGGCAAGGTGGACCACCTACGACTATCAATTTGGATGGATTATTTTTCTTAATGATATCTGTAAAATCACTACCTTTAACATTACCTATATCCTCATTAAAATGAACACTATGATCAAAGAAAGAATTCTTCTTAAGAGTATTCACGCTATCTTCATAAAAATCTAAACTTGAAATAACCTTGACACCAGCAAGCTGTGTTCCTATATCCAATCCCCCACAACCTGAAAAGAAACTGATTGCTTGCACTTCAGAATTCTCAAAAAGATGCTTTTTATCGTTGCAAGTATATCCTTTATGTGTATAAGGAATATTTAGGTTTCCTTCTATATCAAATTCTAGTCCTTGAAACGCTTCCTCCAACTGAAAAGGGACAATATTCTTTAAATGTTCTTTTTTTAATTTATATATGCTATCATGCTTATTAATCATGCTGACACTCCAATTCTGTTATTATTCTTTATCTTCTGGCAATACCCAAATTCCACGCTTTGGGTTTAAGATTTTACCCTTTAATTCTGTGCGAATCCAACGCATTCTATATTCATACATAGTTCCAATACCACTCTCGTCTTCAAGAGTTAATATTTCTTCAGATAACTTAAGCAACTCTGCAACCTTGGTATTAATTTGTTGTGTTGTTGCAGTCCCACCAAGCTCTTTTATTGCCTCGATAGTAGCCTCTTTCAATACATTTTTTTCCGGAAAATAATAATTTTTATGTCCCATCCCTAAGCCTCCATATCATTTGAAACAAAATCAACTATATCCCCAATATTGCACTGCAAAACCTCACATATCTTACTTAATGTATCTATTGATACTTTCTCGTTCTTTCCTAGTTTTGCAATTACATTGGTGCTTAAATGGGCTTCATTTTTCAGCTGGGTCTTATTCATATTTTTATCAATCATCAATTTCCAGAGTTTGTTATAACTGACGTTCATATTTACACCTCTCACACAGCAAAATGGTCATACTGATGCATTCTGCTTAACTATACCATAGTGCTGGATTAAATTCAATATTTTCTTGATATTTATCAATATATTCTTGATAAAATTACTGTTAAACAATAACCTTACATCTATCCTATCTTCACAACCCTACGAAATTATCTATCCTGTCTCCACAACCCTAAGTACATCTTTGTGGTCGACTTGTTTCCTCATTAAATAAAAATAAGGATTTTCGAGATTAAAAGTAACTGCCGAACAACAGGCAGAAAACCTTCTAACCTCGGAAACCCTTTATTCATCTGTGTTTTGAGTTGCCCTATTTCTCAACCCTTGACATCAAGACAACACACTCAACATGGCACGAGATGAGCGAATGAATGTCAAACGCACATTTTCGACACCCCTTGTCCGTGGGAATATATCCACGGTATTTTGCCTGTTTGCGGGAATATGTCAACTAATATCCACCTTTAAAATTTGATATGTTTTTCCATTAAAAAAAGACGTATCTCCTTCTATTTTTCCTAATAGTTGTTTTGCCAATGGTGGAATATTCGTAGTTCCGGGAAGATAATTAACTGAAATTATTTTATGGGCATCCGTTTCAATTTCTAGAACTTCAACCTTGTGACCGACCACAATATATTTGTCTTCATTTAGTGTATCTGAAACATCTTCAGTCTTTTCATTATCATCATCTAAGTCGGCATAACCATCTTCCGAATCCACTTCCACTCCAAGATTATCTCCCTGAATAATACCATATATATTATCTACCACGATATCTGTAATCTCATCTTCGCTTAAGCAGTCAAGAATTACTCCGCCGCCTATAGCATTTAATAATTGTAATGATGGACGAATATGCTCTTTCAATGTAAGTTGTGTTCCTTCGTCTTTAAAGTTTTTTAGAGCATTTACTACACCAGTTAATATAACCGGATTAGAAGAAAAATTATTACTATAAAATATATCTGAAATTTTACTGCTTATATCGTTGCTGCCAATGATATCTAACTTTTCAAAAGGGTTGCTGTTAGTAGCATCATAAGTGTTTCTACCTACCCACCAACATTTAGCTATAGAGTTTCTGTATAATCCAGCTCTTATTCCTCCGGAAAAAAAGAATCTAGACTTTATATTGGAAACTGCTTCTTTTTGCGTTTTTGGTTTTTTCTTGTCATAATCCCATCTTTTTCTCAAGTACTCATAAAAAACAGAATGGCATAACCCCGCCCATAATCTTTCATCACAAGCCTGTGACTCAGTTAAAAATGAAAGATTCTTATATACTAATTTACAATTTTGAAATTCTATTTCACCTTTTAAGCTATCATCATCTATATGTGCAAGCGAGAAATCCGGTATCTCCTTGAATTCAACAAATGGATTGCCATCACATATTTTCCACAGCCATCTATTGTCTTTCTCCGTGAAATACATATTGTAAATCATATCCAAATTTGACTTCAGTATATCCAAAGCCTCTTTTTTCATAAAATACAATTTCATTTAAGATTCCTCCTCTTCATTTGTATCAAAAATGTCCGACATAGTTTTTAACGCCGCCGTAAGAGGTAGTTCCATTGCTTCCTGTGCTAATTGAACCGATGTTTTCTCATTTGATCTTATTTCTTCTTCGAGATTTATCCCTCTTTTTTCATAAGCTTTACTCAATGAAACAAACCATTTTTTGCCCTCATTATTTTCAATTCCATCGTCCTGTTTTAACTCTTCGAAAACATAAACCAGTGCGGGAAAAACTACCATTGTATTTAGAAGTGGTTGAAACTGAATTTTATCACAAAATTTTGAGTAAGTTTCAAATTCCTGCAAACCTAATCCAATGCCAATTTGAGTTGAATCTAAATCAACCTCCATTGGTTTTGGCTCCTTTGTAATTCTCTTGTACACTTTAAATATGGAACTTGCACTACTTAGTTCCTCATAATTTTTTATAATATCAAAAGTCGGAATATTCTTATAGGCTAATATACTTCCTTTTGATAAGTCGAACGCTATGTCTTGATAATCATCAACCCAATCTTTTACTTTTAGACCATTTATATCCGATTTTGATATAATGAGTACAACGACTTCTATTTTTCCACTAATTCTTCCAATGGGGATATCTTTTTCCACTATCTCCGCAATCGAATGTATTGTAGTTCTATATGATGTATTAGAGCATTCAATGTGAATTACATACTCAGCTCGTCCACTACCTATCAAAGATTGTAAATCTGGATTGTCCATCTCTATATTGAATTCTAGATGAAGACTATTAACACCGTTCATTTTATAACTGACATTGGCATCAAATGTAGAATTCTGATAATCATCTCTTTCTTCACTCAGCACAGGATATGTGTATAGACGTTTAGTTATGTTCATAAACATTTACCTCCATCGCATAATCTCTATTATCTAAGAGTGAAAATTCTACAAGCACCTTTTCGTTTCCATCCATGCTATCAAAATTGATGCCTAAATTACTTCTTTTAATTCCTGTACAGTGGTCTATTCCATTTGCAGCAGAAATTGATAACTTATTAGCCTTACCATTTTCTCCAACCGCAACTATCTCGATATGCCCTGCTGAAATATCTCTAGGTAGTTCAAATGATACTCTATAGTTTTTTTGAGATTTTTTTATAATCCTTACACTTTTCAAATTCTGATTTGTGTCTCCGCCACTCTTTTTATGTACTGTATCATGCCCTAAATCAGATGGTTTACCTTTATGATTCTCTGTAGTGGATCTATGACGAGTCCCCCCAAGACCTCGTGTAGTAGGAAATCCTCCGTCTTTACCTACAGTTCCAGGAGTGTCGCTATTCTTAGATTTTCCCTCTCCTTGATTACCATAGAACAATCCTCTTGTCTGTGTTTTGGTTGTACGTGGCTGAATTAATATTTCACCAATTGTTGAGTTCTCTCTTCCACACGGTTCTCTAGTTCGGATATATATTCCTTTTCTCTTTCAAGTATTTTGTCACGAAAAATACTATTTTGTGTAAAATTCGTAAATATAAAATATAGCATGATTGCTGTAATTAAAAATAATAACGAGGGAGCTTCTATACCTCTAAATACAAATAAAAGGATTGGAACTATTAGGAATAATAACTCTTTTTTTATGCGCTTAAAACTAATTTGCACTTTATCTATTTGCGCCCCTGTTTGATTTTTCTCTTCTTGATTGATTGATTTAAGTTTCATCAATCCAGAAATTCCCATTAGTACAAAAGCAGCTATGTATCCTCCATCTAAAAGAGAATTTGGTTCATATGATCTGTAAAAATATTCATAGTAATAAATGATATCGATTACTACAAAAGCAACTCCACCTGCCGCTGAAAATTTAATAAACAATGGTTCTTTTTGTTTTCTCGTTGAAAAAAACCAGATATTAGTCCATGCATATATCATAAAATCCATTATAAGTGAGCTCATGGAAACCGGATCGCTAAGCAAGACTTCGGCTTTTGCTGTATTTTGCTCAAACACAAATACCCAAACAATCACCATTATGCTTACCGCCACCATTGCTGTATCAAGAAATACTTGCATTTTATTCCAATTTCTAACTTGGAAGTACCCTGATAATATCAAAGAAAGCAGTAAAAAAAAAATCGTAAGGGAATACCCATACGTAATTAAAAGATTGTTTTCTGGATTTAGATTTAAAATTAAAGTAGAGAACCCCCAGGAAAAATCACATAAAAACCATGCAAATATGGCTAATGCATAAAACAGTCCTGATATTTTCAAAAGCTTGTTCTGCTCTTTCCAAAAAAAAGCATAAAAAACAGGTGCAAAAGCTAAAAAGGTAAGGATAGGTGATAGCAGATCACCAACTATATTATTTTGCTCAACTATCGCAATAAAATACACCATAATTAATATCGCAATAGGTATCAGTATCCGTTTTTTCATCCTATCCGCCCTCCTTGGCAATTTATTTATTTCCTAAAGCTGAAAGAAACCAACCATTTCATCCAGTTTCTCTGCACTCTTTTGATTTTCCATCGATTGATGCAGTACGTCATCCGTTTTAGAAGCAATTTCTGTTACTCTTGTTGCAATATCAGTTGTGCCTTGCGCTCCTTCACCTGCTGCAGTTGTGATTTCATCAATGGCCTGTCTCATTTGCTGAATCGTCTCATATAACTGCTCTGCAATTACATTTATCTCGGTTACAACATTCTGAACTGAGTCAGCATCCTGATCATATTGCTTGCTAGTATCTATTAACATTTTATAATCATTTAGGACCTGATTATCTACAAAATCAAGAAGTGCTTTAGAATCCTGCACTACACTCTCTACCGCTTCGGATACATTATATGTAATATCATTAATTCTAGATACCGCATTTTTAGAATTTTCAGCCAGAACTCGGATCTCATCTGCAACCACTGCAAATCCTTTTCCCGCTTCACCAGCTCTTGCTGCTTCAATTGCAGCATTTAGGGCTAGCAGATTCGTTTGACTCGTAATCTGTAGGATCGTCTGTGAAAGTTCCTTGATTTCTTCTATTGCTCCCGTTCTCTTAATCGATTCTCTCAGCTGTACATTTGTTCTATCATAAATCTCAATTGCATTCTGATGTGATTTTCCTGTCTCATCCTTAAGTTTGCCTGCACGCTGTTTAATCTCAGATGCCAGATTTTCCCCATGTAATGTTCGATCCTTCATGTTAGAAACTTCTGATTCAATTTCATAAGTAGATGCATTCATTTCTTCCGTTGATGCTGAAGTTTCTTCCATTCCGGCTGATAATTCTTCTGTAGTTGCTGAGATATCTTCAATATTTCCGTGAACTTCTTCCATTCTCTTAAACGTCTGGCTTGAAATTCCTTTTACATTTTCAGATTCAAGCTGGATATTTCTCATAATTTCCGCTATTTTTTTCTGCATATTATTAGAGGAACGTGCAATTGCTCCAACCTCATCTTTTCGATTGAGCAATTTATCTTCAAACTGAAAATTAAATTTCCCTTCTTCCATAAGCTGCAATCTGTCCTGAATTAGTTTAATGCCTTTGGCAATCGCATTCCCTAATAAATAAGAAACAACAACTCCCACAACCAGAAGAACTCCTGCCAATAAAATAATAAATATCATTGCATTATCAATCTTTTCAGACACCACATTCGTATATACTCCCACAAACCACATTCCAATAACAGCTCCACTCTCATCCATAATGGGAACATAATATGTTTGTGCAGACTTACCTAAAATATCTGCAGCACCTAAATAAGGTTTTCCTTGTTTGATAACCTGCTCAATTACTTCCGCAGAAGCCTGTGTTCCAATCATACGCTTTCCACTTTCATCCTGTACATTGGTTGCAATTCTCGTATCATTCTGAAATACCGTAGCCAGAACCTGAGTTTCCTTTGTAAAATCATCAATCAACTCATAATTTTCGTTAATCTGTGTGTCACCCTTAAAAAGTTTGCCTTCTTTTACTGACCAGCTTCCCTCATAGGCACGTTCAAATAATTGAAGTCCCATATTAGAGTAGTTCTGTAATTCCTCACTACTTTCACTAAACACAAGACTATTTACTTCTTCATGCGTAAAAAATACGATCGATAATGTTAATAAAACAATAATTCCTACTGATGCTGATACAATTTTCCATTTAATTTTCATTTTCTTATCCTCTTTTTAATGTTTTTAAATTATTTTTTTAATTCTTGTAAAATTCTAATTTCAATTTCGTTTGTTAATATATATACATAGGTATATTAATTTTACCAATATTTTGTTTTTATTTCTGTGATCATGTCACTTTGTAACAAGAAAAAAATTTCATATCCTCACTCAGAAGATGTCCTACTATTATTTCTTCGAATATAATAGCAAACGCCATGTATCGTGCAGGCTTTCCCTTTTATCATCGCCTGTTTGACTTGCATTTTCAGATTCTTTTTGTAGAACTCCTGCCAATCCTTCCACTTCAATCACTTCATCACTAGAGTGCTCACCCAAATCCTGTATAGTATCTCTAACCCAATCTTTCAGTTCACTATAATATTCTTTTGCTAAAGAAGGATTTGTTGAATGTCTGCTTGGCAACCACTTATCATGAGCAGGAGTTTCCATTTCTCTAAAGAATTCATTTAATTGCTTGCCTTCCATTTCCAATATACCAGAAAAAGAAATTAATCTAGAAATATTACCAAGGTCAAAAATTTTCATTCCTGACGATCTAGTAATAAGAATCTTACGGTTAAGTTTTTCTGTTGGATCAACTAGCACTCTCAATCTAAGTTGTCCCATCCCATGAAAATCTTTCACGAATTCCTTTGTATCTACTCTCGTTAGTACCTGATGAAACCAATACGCATTTCTTATCTCCTTTTGATACCGTCCTATATAACATTCTAAAGTGCTATTATCTATTGTATTATTACCAACGGTAACACTTAAAAGTTTTCTATTAATCGACATCAAAAAGTTTTCTAAAATTTCGCAGATAACTTCCTTTTCCCATTGATATCCGCCATTGAATCCATAGACAAAAACATCTGTGCCGACTTCACTTCTTTTTTTTATTTTGTCCAATTCGTATATTGAGTTTACAGGCAAATTTCCATCTTTATTGCCATAATAACCAAATCCCGTTGTCATTGTGTGAACGGTGTCTGCTAGATTCTCCGGAAAAGATATAAAACGTGCCATTCCTTGAGCGGCAGTTTCATTTTCTTCATTTAAGGTTCTATAGAAAACTAATCTATAATCAGAATTACAAAAAGGAGCATTTTTTCCTATACCAAATGCACCAGCTTTATCTCCGCTTTTTGTTGCCCCTCCATCTAATTTAGTAAGGGAATTCCATCCCTCATCACTATCACCATATGGATCTTTTAACCCTGTAGTATTATAATCACTTATCCTTAAAACATATGAAGAACTCTTATTTATCGCATTTAAAGCCTTTTTCAAATAACTGATCGTTTTCTCGCTTTTTTTGGTAGTCCAGTATTCATTTGCCTTTTTTATATTAGATGCGTAGTCCGTATAACCTGGAATATCATTTGAATTAATTGTATATCTTTCAAATTCTACTTTTACTCCTGTTGTACTTCCTTCAACATTAGCGTCAAGCGAATTCTGGCATATTTCTCTAGCAAGTGATTGAATTTCCGCACCTGTAAAAGTCTCAATACCTGCATCTGATATTCCTCTGACTTGACCACAACCGTTATTAGGAAAATTCCACATTGAACCCATTTTTATCACCTCAGTTTGAATTTACTTTCTTTATTACTTGTATCTTGATATTTGCTCTTGCAAACCTTTAATTCTTGCTCAATTGCAGTAAATATTTTTTTTACATCTTCATCCGTATATTCATAAGTGGCTGTACTCGAACAATTACCTAAAAGTCTAATCATGTCTATTATCTTATTAGTTCTTGATTCTGCTACTCGTACAAATTTCTCGTGTTTTGTTTCAGCCATAGATATATCCTCCTCAATCACTTTCTTAATTATACAACTGTTTTAGATATATTTCAACATTATTTTTCAAATAATTACATTATAACAAAAATATTTTTAAAATAGTTTACATATAAAACAAAAAACACCCTGCATTTCTGCAAGGTGCTGACCGTTGATATTTTCTTATCTCTCCGCATCCACGCTCATGCCGGATTTAAACTCAACCGTGAATTTATCCTGATGAACCGTTATTTTTTCAATCATTCGTCTAACCAAGGTTTCATCGTATGCTTCAATCTGTCCTGTCTGCTCGGCAAGGAACTGTTGCATCTCAGAAATGCGTTGCTTCAAGGCTTCTCGTTCTGCACTATCTGCCATAACATTAAGTTTTTGCTCCCGAAGATTGTCTATATTATCAGCAAGATCTTCGTAATCCAACTTTGAATTGGCTCGCCTAAGAAGTTCCTGCTGTTGTTCTTCCAGTTTGGCATCGATACTTTCCATTGAATTTTCATCTTCCAATGCAAGCACCATTGCTATATTCTCTTCCAAAACGGCAAGCATATCATCCTTTCCGCCGAGTGCCATATTGATTGCCTTTACCACAGCATTCTGCAATTCCGATTCCTGCACGGTTGGTGCATCACAGCAGTCGGGACCATGCTCCACACGGTTTACGCATCGCCACACCGTGGAGTGTTTTCCACGGTTGTTCCAAGCAATCCTGCGATAAATGTCTCCGCATTTTGAACAATACACAATGCTGGAAAGTGCATATTTGCTGCTGTAAACCCGTTTCTTCCGATTCGCTCCACTGTGAAGATTGGCTCGTCTGAGCATCTCTTCCTGCACCTGCATATAAATGTCACGAGGGATAATCGCTTCGTGGCTGTTCTCTACATAATACTGTGGAACGATGCCGTTATTTTTTACTCGCTTTTTGGTAAGAACATCTACGGTATAGGTCTTTTGCAGAAGGGCATCACCGATATACTTCTCGTTTTTCAGAATTTTCTTCACTGATTCCGGACGCCACTTTGGTTTTCCTGCACCCGTTAAAATTCCATCCTCCATCAATCCGTCTCCGATTTGCTTTAAACTTGCCCCCTGCAAGTATTCACGATAAATTCGTTTGACGATTTCTGCCTCGGCAGGCTCTATGATGAGATGTCCATCTTCGTCTTTTGTATATCCCATAAATCGATTATGATTGACCTGCACCTCGCCATTCTGGAATCGGAATTGCATCCCCATCTTTACATTCTTGCTTAAGGATTCTGATTCCTGCTGTGCAAGGCTGGCCATGATGGTCAGCAGAACCTCGCCCTTGGAATCCATAGTGTTGATATTTTCCTTCTCAAAAAATACAGGAATATTCTTTTCCTTTAATTGTCTTATATATCGAAGGCAGTCAAGGGTATTACGGGCAAATCTGCTGATGGACTTTGTAATGATCATATCAATATGACCTTCCATACATTCAGAAATCATGCGGTTGAACTCCTCACGCTTTTTGGTATTGGTGCCGGATATACCATCATCAGCAAATATACCGGCAAACTCCCATTCCTCATTTTTCTGTATAAAATTGGTGTAATGCTCCACCTGTGCATCATAACTGGTAGCCTGCTCATCGCTGTCGGTACTGACACGGCAGTACGCTGCGACCCTGAGCTTCGGCTTTACTTCTTTGTTTACTGTATTTCCCACACGCTTTCGTGCTGGGATAACTGTTATACTCTTATTCACTCATCGCCACCTCACTTTCAATCAAGCTGTAAGCATATTCTGCCTGTGAAAATGGATCTGCAAATTTTCTCTCAGCAGACGGCATGGTAAACCTTGTATCCGCCACAGGCTTTTGTGCAGCCTGCAGTTCTCTGACCCTGCCCAAGGAAGATGCTCTCGATATTCGGATTTCTTCCGCCTTATCAAAACGCTTTCTGTCGATAATGGCAGGATAATATTCATCGCCAAGGTAATGCGTGTTTCTTAGCATTCTCCCTGCACTGCCATGATAAATATCAAGACCCGCATTCTCTGCCGCAGGCTTTAATCCAAGTCCTGCAATGTAGCCATCAAACAGCTTTATGACTACCTCAGCCTGTTTTTCATCAACCTCTGCTTTTCCATTTACAATCTTATATCCGTAGGGTATATGTGCCATTATCCCACCAACCTTTCCTTTAATTTCAGTCCACACTTCAGTTCAAAGACGATTTCTTTTCTGGAAAGCACTGTAATCCCTTCTACATAGGAAAGGAATATCTCATCCGAATATTCCGTCAGCATCTCACTGCCGGATGCAAATTTTATAAGTGTCTCCAAGGCTTCAATCTTTGTCCTGTCACCGCTGACGGAATTTATCATTTGTTTCTTTTCTTCCTGCAAATGCTTCTCTTCCAAAATCAAAGCATTGTTTTCTTTACTGAAAAGTGCCGGCTCTAACAATCCGCTTGCCATAAGGCTCGTCAGTACCTGCCTTTGCTCCATATTCTTTTCCAGCTTTGTTTCATATTCTTGTATCTGCAAAAGCCTGTCCTTATCATCAAATCCCTGCAGGCTGTGAAGAAGCGGTTTTAGTACCCTCTGATGGGCAAATATCAGTTTATTCATCATGGTAAGGAATGCTGCTTTTATCCCATCATCCGTAATGTACTTCATAGAACAGGAATTCCTGTCCTCAATGTGTTGGGTGCAACACCAAGCAATATAACTTCCACTCGGTTTATAGTGGATTCTTCTTTTAAAGACTCCGCCGCATTCTCCGCACTTGATTCTGCCTGAGAATCCGTAACGGTTCTGATAGCGTTCGGTTCGCTCTCCATTGCCTTTTTCTCTGCCGCGCTGATTCAGAACCTCGTTTGCCTTGTCAAAAATCTCATGGCTTACAATCGGCTCATGATGATTTTCACACAGATATTGATTTAACTCGCCATCATTGGTATGGCGGCTGAATTGGCTGTCCGTATATGTCTTTTGAAAAATCACATCGCCTGTGAATTTTTCATTGCGGATAATCGCATTGATGGCTCCGGGAGTCCATTTTCCACCTTTTTTACTTGTCACTCCACAGTCATTCAGTTCCTTTGCAATGGCATGAGTGCTTTTCCCAGCAAGCGTATACTCGAATATCTTTTTTACAATCTCTGCCTGCTCCGGTACAACAATCATTTCTCCGCCTACATTTTCATATCCATAAGGCGGATAGGAAATAATATAGGTTCCATTCTGAAAGCGTTTCTGTATTGACCATTTGCTGTTTTCAGAAATAGAAACCGACTCACTTTCTGCAAGACTGCTTAAGATAGAAAGCATCAACTCACTTTCCATGCTTTCTGTGTTAATGTTCTCTTTCTCGAAAATCACGGTAACCTTCAGACCAATCAGCTTTCTTACCAGTTCCAAACAGTCTGTGGTATTTCGGCTGAAACGACTGATGGACTTTGTAATGACCAAATCCACAAGCCCTTTTTCGCAAGAATCTATCAGGGAATTCAAACCGTCACGGCACTCCTTTTTCGTGCCTGTGATACCTTCATCGTAAAATATCCCTGCATAATCCCAGTCGACATTGGATTTGATATAATCCTCATAATGTGCTTTCTGCGTATCAAGACTGATAAGCTGTTCATCGCTTGCCGTGGATACTCTGCAATAGGCAGCAACGCGGGTTTTCTTCTTAACCGATAAGGCTTTATTTTCTTCAATTTTTGTTATCCTTTTCATCAACTCACCTCGCTTTCGGTATGGACATATTCCCGTAGAATCGCTGATATAGCAAGTCATTTAGGGCATAATCTCAGATAAATATGGAGAGAAAGTTTGACGGTTTCTTTCGCTTATTTTGTTGAATTCATCCACGGAAATCATGCCGAACATAAACATGGTTTCCAAGACTTTCTGCGCCCTGTAATAATCATATTCCTTCTGCAATTCTTCCTGCGTAATCTCATGTGCAACGGCATTTGGTATCTTAAAATTCTCAATTCTCTGTACTTCCATTTCGATTCCTCCAATCATTCAACAGTGGAAATGTTTCCTCTGCCTATATGCGAAAAGACAGGCTGAATCGAACCCCCTTAAAAGCAAAAAATAATGCCCTTCAAGGAAAAATCCTCAAAGGGCATCGTCTTAGTTCGGAATCTTCAGTTTCCAACCGCTATAAATCACATTGGAAGTCAGTCCGTTCAGCTTTTTAATTTCGGTGTATCTTGCACCTTTACCAAGATACTGCTCGGCAATCTCCCATAAAGTGTCTCCCTTGACCACCGTATGGATACGGTAATCCGGCTCGGTAGTTTTATCCGCAGGGTAAATGGCAGTTCCATCATTGGCAAAAACAAAAGTGCCGGGGTTCTTATCGGCAGCTGCCTTTGCGTTGGTAAGAATACGATACGCACCTACCTGGGATTTGCTGTCCTTCCATGTCTTACGCACACGGTAATAACCGGATGTCAGCTTTTCGGGATAGGTCACCACAGGCTCGGCAGTATCTTCGGTGTCCTCCTTGGTATCGGCAGCAAGCAGAGCCTTTACCTCGGCACGGAAAGTATCCATGCTCTTGCCGTGTTTCGGAAACCAGTGCATCACATCTCCGTGGTTGGATGCAACGCCCTGTTTATAACCCTCACTGTGACAGATGATGTTCTGCTCGGTCAATCCGTACTCCTTACAAAGGTAGGCACAAAGTTCTACAGCCTCACGGTACACCTTCTTAAAGTAGGCATAATCCGTAAGACCGTCCTCGCAGATTTCAAAACCGATATGAGTATTGTTTGCACTGCCTCCGGCGTGCCATCCACGATGATTCCAAGGGAGTGTCTGATAGGTTGCGATAGTGCCGTCAGCCAACTTGCCGATAAAGGCATGAACGCAGACCTCTCTTCCTCCGGGATGATAAGTGTTCCAGTGATTGCCATACTGGTTTTTGCCAAGCAGACCATCGTCGGGACCCACATAGCGTTTCAGATTAGGGTTGTTGGCACCCGTGGAATGAACCATGATGCCTTTGACCGTGATTTTCTTACCTGCCTTGTAGCAGGCATTTTCCGTTAAAATAAGTTTGTGTAAATTCATGTTACTTTCCCTCACTTTCCGTATTTTCTGCACGGTTATGAAGTTGCTCCAAGATTTCCTTCATCTTCTCCGGAATCGGCAAACCAAGATGGGATGCGTTTTCCAAAAGGCTGACACCTTCATTGGAGATGTAGAAGAAAATAACCGCCGTTCTCAGCACACTGCCGTCACCGATGACATTGGCATCCAGGATGTGTGCCACGCCGACCATCGCAAAAATCAACACTTTTCGACAAATGCCCTTAAATCCGACCGAACTGGAAAGGTTCTTGTCCACCACAGCACACATGACTCCCGTGATATAATCCACAACCACGAAAACAATCAGTGCGTAAAGCAGACCGTCAAACCCACCGAGAAACCAGCCGAGCCAACCACCGATGGCGGCAAAGATGATTTGAATGGTGTTCCATAAATCCTTCATAGTTAAATCCTCGCTTTCATAATTTTTTGTATGCAAAAAGGGCACCCACCACATTGGCAGATACCCTTAAAGCCGTTATTCAGTTTGCTTGGGCAGCCATTCCCAGATACGCATATCCTCCTGCCCAAGGGACCACATACACATCCCTCGCAGTTTCCATCGGTATGCTGCCTGGTTCGCCCAATAGATCAGGCTGTCCACATCCTGATAATACAGAATAGAAAAGCCGTCTGAATCCCCAAGGAACAGTCTGGAAATCCATATATTGATATCCCTTGGGATGATTTTTGCCGTGTAGTCATTGCCACACTCCAAAGCCATCACATGGGAATGGTAGAACTCATAGTCCAGGGAGATACTTTCATCCCTTGTGGACGATTCCTCCACATCGGAAGTCAGCGTGAATACCTGGAACTCCTCATCCCATGTACAGTTGCTTCGCTCAATCCTGCCATAGGAAGTTTCCGTTCCATCCGGCATTACCACATCGAACCTCTCATACGGTTCATACGTCCAGGCATCACCCAATCGGAGCAACTGACAGTTTACCTTGTTATCGGAGCGTATGCCTGCATAACCGCTGACATCACTGACCGTTGCCGTAAATCGCAGTGTGTTGGATGCAGAGGAATATACACGCACCTTACTGCCACGCTTACGCATTTCAATGGTATAAACATTCGGGTTGCTGCGAAGGTCTGCCTTTGCTGTTTTGGAAAAACTGGTGGCATAACTACCTTTCAGCGTAGAACCCTCATACAACTCAACACGCTGACTGTCATAGTTATAACAGCAGAATAATGAGCCAAGGAAAATTCCCGCTTTGCCTCCACCATCTTCCGGGAAGATAATCTGCGCCCTCAGATGAATATCCGAAAAACTACCGTAATTCCACGCAAGCTGACCGTAACCCTCAAGCTGTGAATACGGTCGGTTTGCCGTGCTGTCCGGGTCTTGCCATACATCCCACTCACCGGAGAGAACCGTCCAGTAGCTTTCCGGTATTTTTTCTTCATCACGGAAGTCCTCATACCACACAAGAGCCGAGTCAGGCTTTCGGCGGAGCATCTCAAGTGTCAGCTTGAACCCTGTCGCAGGACCCACCATATCTCCGTTCACGTCTTTGAACTTTCGTGGAGCAAGGGTGTATTCCGCTTCTCCCGCCGTAGGTTCTTCAGAAAAATTGGTACATACACGGAAACCATAAAACTGCACACCGTTTACACCGACAGAAATGGTCAGCGTATGCTCTCCCGCAGAAAGGCTCACTCCCTTGGCAAGTGTCGCCCAGAAGGTAGTTCTCCAATACGGCCACCACAGACGGCTTTCCGAAAAATGCACGGTGTCACCATCCAGTGATGCGTAGATGCTGTTTTTATCCCAGAACGGGTAACACAAACGAACCGCTACATCATAAGTTCCTGCCTCATGAATCTTAAATTTGTAGGTAGCTGTACCCTCATCACCCAAAGTGACCAGTGTTTTCGATACCGAAACCACACCGCCGTAGCTGTCCGGCTCGGCATCGTGGTCAATGATGATATCTCCGAATTTGGTATGCTGCTGTTTTGCATAAGCGGTCAGATATCGTCTGCGGTTATAGGTTTCAGTCATTAGCGGATAAGAATAATCCGTTGCATCTCTTCCTTCCATATAATCGTACACGTGAGGCAATGCCCACGGTCCCATATCGTAATCGTCCCAATAAGAAACTATCGGAATGAATGGCTGCGGAGGTGCATCATCGGTAAAATTGTAAATGCCCTGCATCCAGTATTTCGCTGCATAATAAGTGTTGGATGTACCACGGTAATATTTGCCCAGGTTCTCCGGTGTATCATATATCTGCCAGTTCCAACCATAGGCAGGCATACCAAGGAATACCTTGTCGGGGTTCATCACTTTTGTTGCATAATCGTAAATGCCCTCAAGCCAACTTCTCGGAGAAACAGGGCCAGGTGCAGAACCCGCCCATGCCATACCATAGCTCATGATGGATGCCGTATCGCAATATTTATCCAAATCCCCATATACGCACCAGTTTTCTCCACCGACTGAGCCATTAACCGAGGTCATACCCGGCAGGCAGATATTCATCTCCTTGGTGGAATCGTATGCTTTTACGGTTTCATAAATATGCTTGAACATAGCTGTGGACGCTGCGTGAGTGGAATAATCATCACCCTTTTCAAGGTCAATATCCACACCATTACACCACGGGTACTTTTCCATAATACGGACAAGTTCCGAGCAGAATTTATCCTGTGCACCGTTTGTATTATCACGAAGTGCCTTGAAAATAGAATTAGCTCCATCATTTGCAACGGTAAGCAACCATCGAATGTGTGGCCATTTATTGATATAGGTCATCATACTGCTAATGGTTACACCACTTTCCGTAATTGTTCCTGTCCTGTCTACCTTAAAAGAAAACAGACCGATGGTATCAATGCGGTCACCGTAATTACGGAGTGCTTCATACATACGGGCATTACCCATGAATGTCCACACCATAATGCGTTTGCCTTTGAGTTTATCCCTCAAATCGATACACCTCCATCCGTCATTTCCTGTAATTCAAAAAGCACCCTGGCAGACTTACCGTCCTCCAAGGTGACCTTGTGCTTGGAATCCCAAGCCGCACTGTATTGATAAAAACCCTCTTTCGGCTCTGTGACGCCATTCTTTGTGCATTCCCTAACAGAAGCAAGTAAAGCCAGATCATCTTCTGCTGCCATTGCATTGGGAAATCTGACATTCTGACCTCCCACGCCTTGGGAAAGCTGCACCGAACCTGCCGTCATATCGCATTTCGGATAAATATGAATATCCAATCCTCCGGAGGTTTCTCCAAGGTTACAGACAATCACAGTTTCCGCAGAACGTACCACACCGTTGAACCATACCTTAGAGCCTTTCACAAGTCGACTCTCCGTGTGTGGCACATATCCTGTCAGTGCCGGTCCCTCTTGCAGCATGAGGTCGGTAAACCAAATTGTGCCGGAGCAATTCGTGATGGTAGGTTTCACGGTAACGCTCACAACACGCATATCCTGCTTTTTGTTGATGACCTCTGCCAAACGGATAAATACTGGTTTAGCCATCAAGCACCCACTTGATTTCGCAGGGATGACCTACCCATCCCGTGGCAACCGAACCCGGCTGCAGCAATAGGTCTGTAATATAAAAAGTGCCTGTGCAGTTAGTAACGCACACACGCACAGTAATAGATTTCACTTTGGAGAAGTAACTTTCAGGCGTTATCTTCTCCGATGTTTTAGAAAAATAAGCCATAAACACCTCCATCAGTAAAGGTCAATGAATCGGGTTTCAGTGCTGCCGTCCTCATATTCAATGACCACTTCAATGCCGACCTGTGCATCATCGGACAGCTTTTCCAGATCCTCCGATGCAATCTGCGCCGACAGTGTATAACTGCTACGGTTGGAAGGATACACGGTCTGATATAGACTTTTCGTCATTCCGGCAACACCTTCTGCCTTAAAGGATGCCGTACCGGACGCACCGTTTTCTCCATCCGCCTCAAAACCGGAACTTACCCAATAGGCAAGACCGTCATCTGCACGGGAATTTCGCAGATGATTGAATGGCACAAGTTCTCGGATATCATTGTTTGATACCATGCCTGTGCCTTCCAGTGCATCAGCAATAGTATCAATGGAACTAACCGAGCTGCCCAGGTTCTTAAGCGTAGTAGAAAGTTCCAATACTGTATTCCAAGGCTCCTGCAGATTGTACTCTCGGCGCACAATACGGGTAGTGACCGATAATCCCAAATCCTTATCTTCCACACGGACATAATCGCCTAAATTCCAAGCCTCATGCTCATAGCCTGTCAGAACAGACAAATCCATCGCATTCAGCACATAGGACACGGTCGGCTTGCAGTATTCAGCAAGGCGCATAGCCGTGTATTCCTTCATCTGATACGGATTTGTAAAAGAGGAACAATCCAGTGTGCTAATACGGATTTCGGAGGAATATGTGAAGTCCTCAAGGTACGCCTTTCCATTATTGATATCGGCAAATGTCATGCCGTTGGCACCGACCGCATAAAGTCTTGTTACAAGGGAGCGGGTGTCCACCACTCGCTCGATGCTTTTCATATTCTTTTTATAGGCAAACAGGGCACCGCTGTCTTTGCCGTTGACCGTAAGCAGATGCACCAGTCGGTTCGGACAGTCAAAAACAAGGTCGCCGCCGTGAAGATTGGCAACGCTGCGTAAGATGGAAAGTGCGTTTTTCTCCGAACTCGTCCAGGTACGTTTGGAAGTCACATTGACCGTTCCCACACTCCACTCGGTATCAGCAAGGGCATACGCCATAGCCACATCCGCCATTTCCGCATCAAACTTCTTTTCTTCCTTACGGACAGAAAAAGTAAGGTCATAAAACTCCGCCTCGGCATACACCTGCGTTACCGTGTTTCCGGTGCTGTCCTTCACATCCGTAATGGTACGCACCTTATACACATCATCTACGATTTGGATTTTCTTTTCGTTTTCCAGATACTTTCGTTTGCTGTCACGGAACGGAATGGAAAAAGTCAGCGTGTCCTCGCCGTTGATTTCGCCCGTTACGATGATATCGTAGGCATTCTCCAAAATGGCCTCCCACGCACCGTTATCATCAAGCACCACAGGACGGGCATAGCCGATTTTCTCATAAGGTGCTTTCGGAATGTCATAAAGACGGATATCGATGAGTTTCGGTGTCTTGGAAGTATCCGAAGTGGTCAGCGTTACCTTAAAACGGATATAGTTTCTGTTTGGAGATTGCAGCTTACCGTCCGTTCCGACTAAAACCCAATCGCTCCAATCCACAAGGTCATCACTGGTGGAAGTTTCCACCGAGGCGATTGCCGTTGTGCCTGCGATGTATTCGCTTGTATAGGAAACCCTGCCTGTACCAGAAAGATTGCACTCTGCCGCCTTGGTATAAAGCACACCGCTTTCGGGATAAACGCTGTCGGTTGCCTTTAGTGTCACACCACTTGCATCGGTCAGAGCATCCACATCCGAAGAACTGTCTGCACCGTTACAGAGGATGGTGGCGTTGAAATAATCCACCAGATCATCTGCGGTAAGCGGCGAATCACAGTCCAGGAACCATTCATCAAAGCCACCTGCGTAATAATAGGTGTCGGCGTGCATACCGATAACAAGGTCAGCCGTGCAGGAACGGTTCAATTCTCCACCGATTGTCAAAACTTCGGATTTCCATACCGTACCGGAAGAACGGTCACCAACAACATAAGTGAACTTCTTGTTGTACGGCTCAATAACTCCGGCAATGAAATACCACTTGCCATTCTGCAAAGAGAAAGATGGCGTTACGGTCTTATCCAAAATAAGACTGCCGGAGGAATTATAAAGCATAATTCTCGGCTTGCCGGAATACAGAGACAGATAGAAAATCGGCTGTCCCGGACCGTAACGGGTATTGAATATCGGACAGAATGTATTGCCTACGGAATAAGTGGTAGGACACATCCAACCGCCCACGATGATACGCTCACCAAGGTTTGCAAAAATTGTGCCGTCATTAGTCACCTGCAGGTGGGTTTTCTCCGTAGTCGGATTATTGATATTAAAGCGAATCTGACGCCCTTTCGGACTTTTACTAAGATTGGCGGTTGTGCCACTCCAATTTACAACAGTAAAGTTGCGTCCATAACCGGAAGAGTCGGCAAGCGCCGTATCCTCATCCGGTGCAGACTCGTTGAAACGCCACAGACCAGAGGCAGCATACTCTGCGGGAAATTCACCCGTGAAATCCGTCTGTTTATTCAGAATTGTTTTCAAAGACATACCATCACCTCCATCTGCTCTTGGCACCAATCTGTAATTCTGTCAGCGTGGCATTGCTTACTTCCACGGTGACCGTGTTATCTCCGACAGCCAGTGTCGGAAAGTTCAACTCCTGCAAATATGGCAGACCGTTACGGAGCGTTTCTCCGTTTTCATCCACCACATAGGCGGTCATTTTATCAGTATCCACAACAAGGGTTTCTCCCTCGGAAAGCGTAGCGTTTACGATTTTCAGTTCCGAGCCGTTTGTGGTAATGCTGATATAATTGCTTGCCCCTGCAGTAAGCACACCCTCAATGCGATACACAGGCAGTGACTCAATGTTTCCAATAGTTCTTGTAATAGTGTGAACTCCTTCTTCCACAATGGAGAAAGTTTCATCTGTAATGGCATATCCGAACGGGTCAGGGCAGAAAAACTTCAATTCAAAACTGCCCGCCGAGCGGATGAGCCTTTCGCAGTCCACCGCATCATTCAGACGCACCATAAAATATCTATCCGGCACATCATCAAGCACAAGCTGACGCAATCCCTGCACAGGGTCAAGCCATGCAGCCACATCATCCAAGGCAGATACCAACGCCGTAAAGCTGTGTTTCGGATAGACATTGCACTGCACCTTTATTTCACGGTAATCGAAGTCTGCTCCGAAATCCGCCACACCGTATTTACCAGGCACGGTGGTGGTAAAGTTTCGAAGTTTACCACACACCTGCCAGGAAGTCAGACGGGCTTTGATGCCCATGCTTGCCGATGTAATATCGTTAAAAATAAACCCCATAGGTCAAAACCCTCCTTTATGCCGTAGTGAAGTGACCCTGCGCACGGGAGCCACTCTGAATCAAGTTATAAAGTTCCTGGGAAATCTTACGGATGTCCTCTTCGCTTCGGACAATCATCTGCTGAATGGTAATCAGCGCACCGTAACCCGTTCCCATACCGGAAGCGGTGTCATTTCGATTGACCGTACCATTTACATTGAAATCCGTAGGCAGTGCCGTGGTCATATCATCCGCAAGGCTCTGCATCACATCATTGATGTCTGCACTCATATTTTCAGCGGCTGCAACTGCATCCTTACCACTGGTATTGATAGCACCTGCCAAGCCTTCCACCAACATCTCACCAATCCATGCCATCTCATCCGAAGGCGAATGGATACCAAAGAAGTCACAGATACCATCCCAAATGGAAGATATCCAACCGGACACCTTATTCCAGAGCCAAGACGCAAGGGACTGGATGCCCTGCCACAAGCCTTTGACAAGGTTGACGCCGACCTGCGCCATTTGGGAGACGCCTTTACTCAAGGCATTCACAATGCCCGTGATAATCTGTGGCACAGCCTTCACGATTGTTGCAATAATGGTCGGCAGATTCTTAATCAGTGAAGTCAGCAAACTGATACCCGCCTGTACAATCTGAGGAATATTGTTGATAACCGCATTGACGATGCCGGAGATGATTTCCGGAATGGCTGCCACAATGGTTGTGATGATTTCAGGCAGTGCCTCAATCAGTGCTACCAACAGGTCAATGCCTGCCTGGATAATCTGTGGAATCGAACCAAGCACCGCCGTGATAATGCCATCAATAATCTGCGGGATAGCCTCCACGATTGCCACGATGATTTCCGGCAATGCAGAAACCAACGAAGTCAGAAGCTGAATACCTACGTCTATGATTTGAGGAATTGCACCAATCACAAAGTCCACAATGGCAAGTATGATGGACGGCAGTGCCTCAATCAGCACAGGAATGGCATCAAGCAGACCTTGAGCAAGACCCATGATAAGTTGAAGTGCTGCATCCAAAATCATCGGCAGACTGTCAATCAAACTCTGCACGATGGTAATGACTGCCTGCACCGCTGTGGGAATAAGTGTAGGGAGTGCCTCGCCGATACCCTGCACAAAGGACATCACTATCTGAATAGCTGCATCAATCAGTAGAGGCAGATTTTCAATCAGCGTATTTACGATGGTCATCAGTGCATCAATTACCACAGGGATGAGTTCCGGCAACATGGTAAGTATGGTGTTAAGCACCTGCGAAAACAGGTCAACTACCGTATCCAAAAGTGTCGGAAGAAGTTCTCCCACAGTTGCTAACAGTGCATTCAGTGCCGTTGGCAAGGCTGCAATGATATTTTCAATGACAGGGGTAATATTGGTCAGCACATCCTGGAACGCATCCACCACATTGTTGCAGAGCATTTCAATGTCTGCATCTGCATTACCGAAACCTACGATAAGGTTATCGATGGCAGCCTTCATGGAGTTCAAAGAACCCTCAATGGTGTGTTCCGCCTCTGCTGCCGTTGCACCCGCCACACCCATGCTCTCTTGAATCACATGGATGGCAGAAACCACATCGGCATAGGAACTGATATCATACTCAATACCGGAAATCGCCTGTGCATCGGCAAGCAGACGTTCCATTTCAGTCTTGGTGCCGCCATAACCGAGTTTCAAGTTGTCCAGCATTGTATAGTTCTGCTTGGCAAATCCCTGGTATGCGTTCTGGATGAGTCCGATATCCGTACCCATCTTATTGGCGTTATCCGCCATATCCGTAATGGCCATATCCGCATACTTTACTGCCGCCTCGGTATCTCCTCCGAGGGAAGAAATAAGGGAGGCAGAAAAAGATGTGACCGTGGACATATAGTCGTTTGCCGACATACCCGCCGTCTTATAGGCGTTGTTTGCATATTCCTGCAGTGTAGCAGAGGAATCCCTAAACAGCGTATCGACACCGCCGACCAACTGCTCATATTCTGCGTAGGATTCAACTACTGCCTTGCCAAGGGAAACTGCGGCGGCAGCGGCAGCCGTAACCACCGCTCCCATTGCCACACCGACACCCTTTAAGACAGAACCGAGGCTTTCAAATTTGCCCTTGTTCTTTTCAGCAGAATCTCCGGCATCGTCCAGTTCTTCGCTCATATCATCGGCACTGTCAGCAACGTCATCCATTTCACGCTCGGCATCATCAAGCGCCGCATTGTTACGGTCGAGTTCACGCTCCATATCATTGAGCGCCGCCGTAGCGTTATTAAGCTGAATCTGCCACTGCTGTGTCCTGCGGTCATTTTCTCCGAAGGACTCGGAGGCATTGGCAAGGGCAGAACGAAGGGTTTCGATTTTCTGTTTCTGTGCCTCGATTTCCTTATTCAGCACCTGATTCCTTGTGGTCAGTGCCTGCACGGAATTATCGTTTTTGTCGAACTGTGAAGTAACAACCTTCATCTCCGACCCCAGAACCTTGAAGGACTGATTGATTTCTGACAGTGCCTTCTTGAATTCTTTCTCGCCCTCAAGACCGATTTTTAAGCCAAAATCATCTGCCACTTCAAACCACCTCCTTCATCAGATTCCGGCAGGAATAATGTCATCAATGAAATATTCCCTCGCAGGCTTCGCAAGCCCGTTATACTGTTTATGGCATTCCCATAAATCCAGGAGCAGACCAAACGGCATCAGCCACACCTCATCCTGTGTCAGATGAAGATGTGCGATGCCGTAATATAAAAGTCGAGTAAATAACTCATCGTCACTTACTCGACCGCCACGTTTTTTGAGTCAGCCTCGCTGACCACATTTCGCTTGGTGCCCTTATACAAAGCCTCGGTAATGGCAGATTTGTAATCAGCCAGATCCAAAGGTGTGGTCAAAAGTTCCACCATCTCCTCTGTAAGGACATCCTTCTTGTTTTCCTTGTTCTTCAGATTGTGGACAAGGATGGACTGATTGGCAAGCAGGGTAATCAGCCACACGATTTCGCCGATAGCCATCTCGAAGTTTTCGGACTTCATCAGCTTATCGCCAAGGTTCTCAAGACCGCCGTAGCGTCCTGCGATTTCCTTTGTTGCCTTGGTAGTGAGGAGCAAAGTATACTCGTCACCGCCGATATTGATAATTGCAGAGCGTTCTTTATCCATGTGTCAAATCCTCCTTATTCTGCGGCCTCGGTAGCATAGGAAGGCTCATATACTTCCTGATACCAGTTTGTGATGATATCTGCTGCAACAGCAGAATCGCCCTCGGTAACCTCTGCCTTCCAAGGATGCTTGTTCTGACCGTCCACTTTGTTACGGCGCAGAATCGTACCCTCGATTGTAGGTGTACTGAAAGTGATGCTGTCACCCTTGGTAGCAAGGTTCGTAGCAGGGATGCCGAACTTCACACGGTAAAGCCAGTAATACTTATATTTGCCGTTGGATTTCTTTGCGCGGAAACCAACAGCCACAGGCTCGCCGCCATCCTCACTTGCAGACACCACAACGCCGTTGGCATCGATGGTCGCACCCGTAAGGTCGGATGCCACAGAAGCACCGATGTCATCCACACCAAGGGAAAGGGTACCGTTCTTAAATTCCTTCACGATTTCCGATGCACCGTCATCTGCATAAAGGGTTGCCTCGGCAAGTTCTACCGAGAGGTCGGCGTTCATAGCCTTTGCCAACTTCACCGGAGTGCCGTAGGTTTCATCCCCGGCATCATCTTCGGTGATTTTGGCATAATACAGTTTGTCAAGACCGATAGTAGCCATTGTTTATTCCTCCATTTCATAGTGTTTCGCCACATCCACGTTGTAATGGAAGTAGCCTGTTTCGGTTTCATAACCGATGTATCTGCGGTCGGTTATGGTAAAATCCGCACCAAGCAAAGCACGGACGATTGCATTTTTGTCTTTGGTGTAGCTGCCTTTGGCATACATAGAAATTCGTGCCTCCTGGACATCATATTCGGGAGTATTGTCGGCATGAAGTTCAAAGCTGTCCGCCATAGGAACTACCACGATATATTTATCCGGAGCCTCGTCCTTAAAGACACCCGTTTCAAGCGGAATGCCTAACGGCTCCAGGGTTGCATTGATATCTGACAGTACACTCACAGCTTTCTGACCTCCTCCTCGAATTTATTCTGCATGGCACTGATACAGGCAGCACGGGATGCTGTTTTCGCAGGTTTCATAAAAGGTTTGGCAGGCTGACCGTGTTTGCCGTATTCGATGATGTTCGCCAGTTTTGCATTGCTGATACCGTCACTGCGGGGTTCGGCAAAACCGACTTTGATGTTGTGGTTGCCGTTCCTGTCCATCTTTACGGCAGACAATCCAAGTGCGCCCTCCAACTCTCCCGTGGAACGGGATTCATATTTTGTGCCGCTGCCTACCACAGAAGAAAGATTGCTCTGTGCCTTGGCAAGGACAATCTCGCCTCCGGCTTCAAGCACCTTCTGTGCAACAGGGTCAAAGTCCGAGCCGAGCCTGGAAATACGCTCCAGAAAGTCCTCCGGCATTTTGATATCCACTTTAGCCACTGGTCGCCACCGCCTTTTTCGCAAGCACCTCCACATACATCCCACGCCCTTTGACATCTTCCACGGACGTAATTTCAAAGCGTCCGTCCTCACAGACCAAAATGTGGTCAGTGGTAATCTCAAGACCGGGAATGACACGGAGGCGGAACAGGTCGGTTGCCTCGGAGAATGCAGCAAGGTTTGCCCAACGCTCACTCCCGTGGCAGCCTTCCCTGTAAACACGGACAGATGCGAGGATTTCATCCACCGTAGCAGAGAAACCCTCGCTGTCCTTTACCTTTTTTGCGATAATGATATCAGCAAAACCGTTCATTTTTCCAAAACTCATATCACACCTTCCAATCTCGGTCGAGCCTGAGAAGAAGGTTGACCGTATTCCATACCTGCTGACCTGCCTGCACATTGTCGGCGAAGAATCCGCCCGTAGAACCGTCCCTTGACTCATAGAAATGTGATGCCAACATAATCACGGCTTGTTCCGTGGTTGCAGGCATCGCATTTTCCGTATAATATCCTGCCTCGATGTGCTGATAGCTTTCCGCATAGGAAACGGCGGCGGTGATGAACCTTTCAATCAGTCCATCATCCACCGAATGCTCCAGTATCAGATTTTCCTTAACCTTCGTCAGAAGTTCGCTCATCACTGCCACCTCCCATCTTAGGCAGTAGCCATAGTGAGCAGTTTTACTGCTTCAGGCAGTACCAACTTGCCGTCCACACGCTCCTTGGCAACAAAGCCGACCATGCCGTTTCCGGCGAAGAGTTCCTTGAGTTCCGCAAAGGAGCGGGTACCACGGTCACCGATGTTGTAGTAGCTGTAGTCACCGAAGGCAATGGCAGGCATACCCGCAGTGATAACAGGGAAATAAGGGGAAGTATGCACCTCATAACCCAAGAGTCTGCCAGGTTCTCCCGCCTGTACGGAATCCTGCCAGAGGTAACGGCCGTTCTTGTCAGTCAGCTTACGGATGGCAGCCAAAGTCTGGTCATTGCAGATGAACTTGGCATTCTTGCGGTAAGGACGCTTAAGGGAGTACACAAGGTCGATGAGTTCATCGGCAGTGATATCCGTTGCAGATGCAGCAGTCACACCGATTTCTGCTCCGCCGTCGGTAGCAAGCAGACCCAAAGGCTGACCCACGCCGGTACCGTTGAGGAAGGCATCCTCTTCCGCATTGGCGAGTGCCTTTGCAAACTGACGGAGAATATACTTCTCAAGACCGAATGCGTTGTCATACAGAAGTTCCTCAGTTACCTTAACGGCAACATGGAGCTTGTGGGCATCCAGATTAATCTGGGCGAATTTTGCATCACCCCAAGTGAGTTCCTCACCCTCGTCAATCCACGCAGCCGCAGGCTTAGTGGCAGCGATGTTGATTTTACGCTCACCGCTGGTAGTGATGGTGTGGCCCAGCTTACGGAAGATGTTCTCTTCCTCCAATGCCTCAATCAAACGGGAATCGTACTCTTCGGGAACAAGGTAACCGCCGTCAGCATCAATGCCCTCGGACAAAACATTGCTGACCTGTCGGAAGTTGGTACGAAGAGCCTTGAGCATACCGTCCTTGTAGGCATCAGAAGCACGTCCGGTCTTTGCCTTCTGACCGTCCATAGCCTTGCCGTTCATAGGCTTTTCAGTGATGGGAGTAGAGGTAGGTTTGGAAAGCTGTGCATCCATAGCTGCCATCGCCTCCATACGCTCAATTTCAGCACCGAAGTCCTGAACCTTCTTCTCCATCTGTGCATAGGTCTTTTCATCCTCATCGGAAAGCAGACCGTCCTTGTCGCGCTTGGTTTCCACAAATGCCTTTGCAGCCTCCCAAGCCTGGTTACGCTTTTCGCGCAGTTCATTGATAGTCATAATAAATTACCTCCAATTTTTGATAAGATTTAGCCTGTCCATAAGGTCATCGGCTTTGGTTTTTCTGGTTGGTTCGGATTTAATTGCACACTTGGCGGCAACCTTATCCATCAGTGAATTGACCACATTTGCTTTGGAATAAAGCATGGATACCTGTGGCACATCCACTTCGTCCGTGGCAGTCCTTTGCATGATTTCATCAGCAAAGCCAAGTTCCACGGCCTTGTTTGCGTCCATCCATGTTTCCGCATCCATGAGGTGGGACAGCTTTGTACGGGACAAGCCTGTCTTAATCTCATAGGCATTGATGATGGAATCCTTAACGCTTGCGAGCATATCGATGGCTTTCTGCATTTCGCCGGAATCACCGAAAGTAACCGTCATCGGATTGTGAATCATCATCATGGATACCGGGGACATCAGCACCTTGGTGCCTGCCATTGCAATCACGGATGCTGCGGAGGCTGCAATGCCGTCAATCTTGACCGTGACATTGCCCTTGTAATCCATCAGCATATTGTAGATCTGGGCAGCCGCCACGCAGTCACCGCCGGGACTGTTAATCCACACGGTAATATCGCCGGAGCCTGCCATCAGTTCATCCTTGAAAAGCTGTGGAGTGACGTCATCGTCAAACCAGCTTTCTTCTGCGATTGTTCCGTTCAGAAATAGTGTCCTCGCCTTCGGCATCGTTTCCGTCTGTGCCTGGTTCTTCCACTTCCAGAACTTCTTCATCGGGGTTTTCCTCCTTTCCGTCATTGTCGGTTGTATTTGCAAAAGCACCCGCGTCTTTCAGAGGGAGCATATTGCCGTTGATAAGGTAAAGGTCGCCGCCTTCTTCCGTAGGAATACGGTCGAGGTTTTCCAGTTCACGGATATCGTTTGCAGACATCCAACCATTCTGGCGACCAATGGCGTAGCCGTTCATACGGCTTTGGTAATCGCCACGGAGCAGACCTTCCAGATTGAACTTCACGAAATAACGCACCTTTTCATCGTGGGATAAAAGCGCCCTCTGAATGGACTGCTCCCAACGGATAACCCACGGGTCAAGGGTGTACTTTACAAATTCCAAGGACTGCTGCTCTATATTAGAAAAGCTCGACTTCTCAAGGTCGCCCACCATATGGGGAGGTACTCTGAAAATTCGAGCAATTTCATTGATTTGGAACTTCCTTGTTTCAAGGAACTGTGCCTGCTCCGGAGAAATGGAAATCGGTGTGTACTTCATTCCTTCTTCGAGGACAGCCACTTTATTGGAATTGGAACTGCCACCAAAGGCAGCCTGCCAACTCTCTCTGACCCTCTGCGGGTCTTTGATGGTGCTTGGGTGTTCCAGTACGCCACCCGGCGTTGCACCGTTAGCAAAGAACTTGGCACCGTATTCCTCGCAGGCAATCGCCATACCGATGGCGTTCTTTGCCATAGCGATGGGACTGTAGCCGACAAGACCGTCAAACCCAAGACCTGGAATATGAAGCACATCGGAAGGCTGCAGGGTTACTGCAAATTCCATATTTTTAATAGCCTCATCGGGACCACGGTAATAGGTGTAATAGAGATGTCCGTTTTCATCCCTGTCCACACTCATCTTGTTTGGCATCAGAGGGTAAAGTGCCACCACCTCGTTTTTACCGTTACGGATAACCTGTGCGTAGGCATTGCCCCACAAAAGCAGATGGGTCATGAGTGTCTCTCGGAACACGAAAGAACTCATTTCCGGATTCGGCTCATCGTGGAGCAGTCGGTAAAGCGGATGGTCGATGGCTTTTTCCTTGCCGCCGTCATCGTTATATTTGTAAAGATGCAAAGGCAAGCCTGCCACTGCTTCTGCAAGGATACGGACACAGGAATACACTGCCGTCATCTGCATGGCAGAACGCTCGGTTACTGCCTTGCCGGAAGTTGTGCCGCCCATATAAAAGGTGTAGGCACTGCCCGCAGTTCTGTTTTCGGGCTTATCTCTCGACTTAAACATTCCCGTAAAAATACCCATATCAAATCACGCTCCTTCCTAAATAAACAAAATGCCACGGTCATCGTAAACCGAAGCACTGTTGGTGTTGCCACAGCGGATTGCACGGTCGAGTGCCATAATCGTGGCAACGGCACCGTCAATCTTTTCTGTGGATTTGGCTTTATCTGCTTTGATGTTTCCGGCAGGGTCAGTCTTGATGTAGATGTTATCCATCATCCACCTAAGAACCGGATGCCCGCCGTGAGCCAGTTTTTTCTCCATCGCAAGTTTCATCAGTTCCTTGGTCGGAGGGGACATATCTTTATAGCCCTGTCCGAAAGGCACTACCGTGAATCCCATGCCCTCAAGGTTCTGCACCATTTGAACAGCACCCCAACGGTCATAGGCGATTTCACGGATGTTGTATTTCTCACCCAGGGACTCGATGAATTTCTCGATGTATCCGTAATGGACTACATTGCCCTCGGTAGTCATAAGCAAGTCCTGTCGTTCCCAAATGTCATACGGCACATGGTCACGGCGGACACGCAGGTCGATGTTATCTTCCGGTATCCAGAAATACGGCAGAATGATATATTTATCATCCTCGTCTTCCGGTGGGAATACCAACACGAATGCCGTAATATCCATAGTGCTTGAAAGGTCAAGTCCACCGTAACAGACACGGCCTTCCAATTCGGATTTGTCGGTAGGAAATGCACAGGCATCCCACACCGCCATCGGCATCCAACGGACAGCCTGCTTTACCCACTGATTCAACCTTAACTGACGGAAAGCGTTCTCTTCGCCTGGGTTCTGCTTTGCCTGCTCACAGGCTTGCTGCACCTTATCGATACCGACCGTCACACCAAGAGATGGATTTGCTTTCTTCCATACTTCTGGGTCAGTCCAGTCATCATCGTCCTTTGCACCGTAAATCACAGGGTAGAAGGTAGGGTCAACTTTACGACCCTCAATAATATCCTTTGCTTTCTGATGGATTTCGTAGCAAATGGACTGTGTATCATTTCCCGCAGTGGTGATTAGGAAGTAAAGTGGCTGCATTCTTGCGTCACCGGAACCCTTGGTCATAACATCAAACAGTTTTCTGTTCGGTTGGGTATGCAGCTCATCAAAAATGACGCCGTGGGTATTGAAACCATGCTTGTTTGCCACATCTGCCGACAAGGCCTTGTACTTACTGCCTGTGGGATTGTAGGTCATGGTCTTTTGGCTTGCCTGGATGGTCATCTTATTTTTAAGCAGTGGACTTCGCCTTACCATTTCCAAAGCAACATCAAATACAATTCGTGCCTGGTCTTTATCCGCAGCACAGCCGTACACTTCTGCACCCGGCTCAAAGTCAGCACACAAAAGATACAACGCCACTGCCGCCGCCAGTTCCGATTTGCCTTGTTTCTTTGGGATTTCGATATAGGCTGTGTTGAACTGCCTGTATCCGTTTGGTTTTAGGACACCGAAGATATCTCGAATAATCTGCTCCTGCCAGTCAATCAGTTCAAATGGCTTTCCATCCCATGTACCTTTGGTGTGACAGCAGAATTTTTCGATAAAGCATACTGCGTGGTCGGCGGCATCCTTATCGTAATAACTGCCCTCCGCCATAAAGCGGGTTGGCTTATAGTTTTTCAGTTTTCTCAAATGCCGTCACCTCCTCAAAAATGGCATAAAAAATAGCCGCCACCATATTCGGTGCGACTTTGCGTATACGAGGAACAGAGCATCTCGGCTCCGTCCTGCCTTTACAGGATTTTTAATTGTGTTCGTTCAGCAAAATGCAAAGGGCAAGGTTTGCTTCTTCGGTTGCTGGCTCGATGTCCCAACCTCTGTCATAGTTGGCAATGACCTCACCATTCAGTTTCAGCATCAGCTTGCTGATTTTTCCGCCGTTGATACCGAACTGGCTGCCTTCCTCATAAACCTTTATCCAGTAGTGGACTGCCTTGTAACCGCCGTCCTTTTGCGGGATGCCGATTGTTCCTTCTTTCCACATAGTCAGTCCTCCATTTCGCCCGTCAGAATAAAGTGGGTGTATTCCTTACGGTGTTCCTCAAGGTATACCACCAATTCGTAAAAATGCATCTCATTGGCAATGTACTGCACCATCGGAACATCAAACATATTGGTGCGTCCGGTTGCTCGGATGGCGAGTATCTGTTCCTTGATTTTATTCATCGGTGCAGACCTCCTTGCCCATAAGCAGTTCAGTGTAAATCTTGGTATAGCGTTCACACTCGCTGCCCTCTGACCCTGCAATGGCACGAAGGTAGAAGTCGGCAGCCTCTTTTCTGCTGTCCCAAACCTCGGTGCTGCCGTAGCAGGTAATGGTCACTGCATCCAGTTTTCGACAATTATCGACACCATACACCACATTCAAGCCGGAGCCTGTATCCCATCTGACCATGATGGAGGCTGTGTCATCCACACCTCTGACCGTACCCTTTGTTCCAACCGGAGGCGCCTGCTCATCATCCATTTGGACGAGTTCCACACGGCATCCAACAGGATAGGCTTTTCTTACACGCTCAACCGTTTCTTTATTCGGAAATCTCATTCTTGGCACCTCCTTTGAAAGCACTGCTGCCGGAAAGATTGCGGAGCAGGATTTTTCTCTCGGTTTTGTATTCGTTTCCGATAAAACCGAGGCGAAGGAGAAAACAGCGGAATGCGTATTTTTCATTGTCCACCGCTTTTTCCGTAGCGTTGATGCGTTTCTGATTTCGGCTCATCTCACAAAGGGCTGCAATGAAATGGCTGTAAGCCTTGACCTCGTCTGCATCCAGTCCCTCTCCAAACCAAGGGAAGGAAACCCTGTCCTCGCCGATTTCGATTGGTGTTGCGGGAATGCCCAAGGCTTTCTTTATAAGGCCCCCCTTGGCATCCAGAAGGTTCGTAAGATTTCCGACCGCCACCTTATCAAGGGGAATCGCCACCGTAAGCCCCACCGTTTCGCCCTGTGGTTGTTCGGCGGGTTCTTCGGCCGTTTCCTCGGCTCTTGCATCAAGCCAAGCCTGCGCCATTTCTGCGGGAGCTGCGACAAAGCCTTTGTCGGCAAGGCTCTCAAGCAACTGCTCGATTTCCTCGCTGTCGGCTCTGTCATCAAACTCCACTGCACCGTCTTTGGTTACCGTGAAATAATCCACCTCGTAGTTCAGGCTCGGCACACCCAGGTATTTCGGTTTTACATTCAGAATGTCTGCCATTGCCGTAACCAGTGCCTTGCGGTCGCTGCCTGTTACATTAAATTCAAATCTCATCGTGTGAGTACCTCCTTGTTTTTTCGGTACTACATATATCACTCTAAAGCCGAAAAATAGCAAGTGATATGTGCAAAATATAAGGGAGAATACTTGTAGATTTACACCCCTTCGTTTTGTGTATAGTACACGATGCCCATCAGCACATAAACCACATTGGGCAGTGCCACGCCGTTGCCCCACATCTTATACTCCGCCGAATCGGAATGAGGGTTCTGAAGCCACTTGAATATCTGCTTCCGTGTTTTCGGTTTGCTTGATGTTCCCACAATCTTACGATGTGTTTCAAAGATTTCTGCCCACCGTGTGAGTTCCTCTTCAGAAGGAAGTTTCTCACCAAGGTCAGCACACCACCAATCCGGAAATCCCTGGAGCCTTGCACATTCCGTAGGAGTAAGCCTACGCACAATGTATTCCAGATCCGCATCGGTATCGTTGACAAGCGGAGGGTCTTTGTAATCCGTAGCTACTAAAGTATTGGCGAGTTCCTCTTCCGCAGAAGTGAAGAACGATGCCTTGCTGCTTGAGTAGGTGGGAACGGCAACCGCATCGGGCCCCGTGGCTTTCAGTGTGGAATTGACACCCTCATCACTGATACCCATATTCCTTGCGAAGTTCTGACCGCAGTTATAACTTTCACGGTCAATGGCATAGACAACGGCGTGGCGGTCTACGGTGTTCAAGGTGTACATGACATCACTTTCGGCATAACCGTTACCGTGGTGGGAAGGACGTGAGCCGTTGCCTTCCACAATGGCAATGCCACCCTGATTGCAGGTAGGGTTTCCACCATTGCCGTCAAGGGTACGGGAAGTGTCTGCCTTATAAAATCCGCTGTTGGGGTTGGCTGATTTCATTGCATTGCTGTCCTTGGAGCAGACGCCAAAGGCTGTCGGCTCTACCACAAACGGCTGATTGTTTCCGCCTGTGCCGTAGGTCGCAGCAACGGTCTGTGCCACATCAAGCGGTCCCACATAACGGGTATCCTGTGAGTGATTTTCATATACGGTTGCAGGAACGACTCCCGCTCGGAGTGTCGGAGATTTCTCCGCCTCATAACCGATGCCACGGCTGTCAGCAGAGTGTTCCGTGCAAAATCCCGCAGACTCCATAACACAAGGCGGATGATGCGCCGCCGCACGTAAGGTGCAGGTGAAGTCCTCTGTCACATCCATACGGTTGCCACCCTGGTCATTTAAGACGATGCCTGTCGCAGGAGTGCTTTCTTCAGTAGTTCCGGCAGTTCTTTTCCACGGGCATCGGCTCGTTTCAAGATTCCTAAACAGGCCCTCTGACTCAAATAATATTTTTCCGGCACACCCACCATTAAAATCTGCGACAAGATAGATTCGTCTTCTTCTTTGGGGAACTCCCCAAAACTGCGCGTCAACGCATCTCCATGCGATGCTGAAACTATCTCCCATGATTTCTCCTGCACCTGTCCATTTTCCTTTTGGAGGACAAGGGACAACATAGTCACCTTTGACGGACGCGACTGCTTCGAGGACGGCTTTGAAATCTTCTCCTGCGTTTGAGGAGAAGGCGCCGGGGACATTTTCCCACACGATGTATCTTGGATACTCACCATTGGTTTTACACCTCATTTCTTTTACGATTCGGATTGCTTCGTAAAACAGACAGGAACGCTCACCATCAAGACCGCTGCGTTTTCCCGCCACGCTCATATCTTGGCAGGGACTGCCGAAAGTAAGGATGTCCACGGGTTCAACTTCTGCGCCATTGATACCGGAAATATCTCCGAGGTGCTTCATCTGAGGAATGCGCCTGCTTGTTACACGAATAGGAAAAGGCTCAACTTCCGATGCCCACAAAGGGGTAATACCGGAAATCAAGCCTCCCAAAGGAAATCCCCCGGAGCCGTCAAACAGACTACCGAGGGTCATAGTTTTTTTATTCATCTGCACCAACCTCCTTCACAAGGTCGGCATAAGGTATCTGCACGCCGTTACGGATAACAAAGACACCGTCTGCATCACCTGTATCTTCCACATATCTGCGGAGGATAACCGATGCGTACTTTTCATCCAGTTCCATCGTATGGCAGATACGATTGGTTCTCTCGCAAGCCATCAGCGTAGAACCGCTGCCTCCAAAAGTATCCACTACAATGGAATTCTCACGGCTTGAGTTTCCAATCGGATAGGCAAGCAGGTCAAGAGGCTTGGAAGTCGGATGATTTTTATTTTTCTTCGGCTTATCGAAGTTCCAAATGGTAGTCTGGCTTCTGCCTGCGTTCTTGCTCCAGTAATGTTTGCCGTTCTGAAGGAAACCGTAAAGCACAGGTTCATGCTGCCACTGATAATCACTTCTGCCAAGCACCAGGGAATTTTTCACCCAAATGCAACAGCCGGAAAGATGAAAGCCTGCATCGATAAATGCCTTACGGAAATTCAAACCTTCCGTATCAGCGTGGAACACATAAGCGGCACCGCCTTTTTCCAGGTGGGCAGCCATATTCTGAAATGCCGATAACAGAAATTCATAAAACTTCTCGCTTGCCATCTTATCGTTTTTGATGGATAGACCGTCCGAACTTTCAAAGGCTACATTATACGGAGGGTCTGTCAGCACAAGGTTGGCTTTCTTACCATCCATCAGCGTTGCCACATCATCGGGGTTTGTAGCATCACCACACATAAGCCTGTGTCTGCCTACCGTCCATACATCGCCACGCTCCACAAAGGCAGCCTTTTCCAAAGCATCGTTCAAATCAAAATCGTCCTCTTTTACATCAGATTTATCATCTCCGGCAAAGAGGTCTGCGATTTCATCATCGTCAAAGCCTGCCAGGCCGATATCAAAATCCATACCCTGCAAGGACTCGATTTCGATTTTTAACATTTCCTCATCCCAGCCTGCGTCGAGCGCCATGCGGTTGTCAGCAAGGATGTAGGCTTTCTTCTGTGCCTCGGTAAGGTAGTCCACGAAAACACAAGGCACTTCATCGATGCCTTCCTCCTTGGCTGCCATCACACGGCCGTGTCCGGCAATGATGCCGTAATCCTTATCAATGATGACAGGATTGATAAAGCCGAATTCACGCAGTGAGGAACGGAGCTTCATAATCTGCTCCTGGGAATGGGTGCGGGCATTATTCACATACGGCACCAGTTTTGAAATAGACACTAATTCCATTTGTGTAGTTGTTCTTCCCATATGCGCCCTCCTTAATACAGACCCCATTCAGCGAACTTCTCAAAGCCACCGAGGTTCTGAATGTACTCTCTTGCAATGGCTACGATTTCCGCATAAGGCTTACCATCAATGATGTCATCTCCAATAGCACAGCAAAGCTGCACAGGCTGTTTTGTTTTCTGTGCTTTCAGGAACGCATACACATTTACAGATACATCCGCCTTACTGAGGTCTTTGCCGTGAAGACCGCCACCCGTTACGGAATCAGCCATATCACTGCCAAGTTTACGGTTGGTAGCACCCGTATCTACATCCGTGCCGCCAGTCCAGTCACCGAGCGGATTGATTTCCGCACCGGAATAGAGTTTCTTCAAATCTGCCGTTTCCACATTACTTTGGCAAATGATCAGGCGAACACCATCCATAATGTACTTTCCGTCATAAGGGCATCTGCCGTAAATGTCACGGGCAATAAGGGAAAGTTCCTCTTGCTCCTGTGTCAGAGGCATACCCTTAAAAATGCCGTTATCGCCACAGCGAATGCCGTCCTTCTGATTGTTTGACAGGTGCTTATCCTGGGGAACGATAACAATGCCCGTATCCATCACACCTGCGATGCGATGCACGGCACTGATGATTTCAGTCTTATCCAAATCCGCCGTGGTTTCAATAATGGCATGGCACACACCGTGGCCGATGAGAACCTCCACTGCGATTTTCGGATTATCTTCTTTTGCATACGCCAGATCCACAATGGCTCCTGCGATTCTGTCTGCCACCTTGTCCGGATGGCTCGGATTTACTTTTTCAATCATGGTTAAAACCCCTTTCGTTGGTGCAATAGTCGTTCCAGGTCATCATTCGGATTGGTACCGGAGAAATCCACGGAACAGTTTTCTTTTACGATTTGCATGATGTTGTCCCACTGCCTTGAGGCCTGGTTCATATAGTTGATGCCGATATTGATGAACGGAGAGGTGACAGGCTTTCCGGTTGTGGGATGCTTTGATAGAAATCCCAGCTCGTTTGTCATCTCCTCGCACTGCAGCCATCTCGCCACACACATGGCGTAACGCTCAATGGTCTGCGGGGAAACATAACCCGCACAGCCGATGGAATTGAGCCAGTTCCATGTATCCTCATAAATCTGCTTTGCTCTCAGTTCCGTACCGTCACGCTGCTTTGCACTGAGCAGTTCATTTGGTTTCGGCATCTGGATACCTTCCACATCGGGAATATCCAGCATCGTTAATTTGCGACCGCCGGGGTTGCCGTTCTGCACCTTTTCCAGATTGGACTTCGGCTTACGACCTGCACCCGGACGTTTTCCGCCACGGCCGCCTGTGTTATTCGATTTTGTTGGCACGATTCTCACCGCCTTTCTATCTGCGGGCCTTATTACCCTTTTGATTTCGCAATTTTTTCACACGAAACCCCACGCCCGTTACACAAAGAAAAAGCTGTGGAGATTTGACTCCCCCTACCGGGTTCCCCAACGGTCTCCATCTCTTGCAGTGATTGCAGAGTGGCAAGGTGTACAAAGAGCCATCAGATTACTTCTATCGTGAGTCCCTCCTCTTGCAAGAGGAAGAATGTGATGCACTTCGGTTGCTGGGGTCAGCTTTCCTTGTCGTTTGCATTCCTCACAAAGAGGATGAGCTGCAATGTAGCGGTCACGTATCCTTTTCCAAGCACGACCATAACGCTTACGTGTTGCTGGATCGCGGTCATACTTTTCATACCGTGCGGCTTCCTTTTTAGCATGTTCTTCACAAAACCGTCTGTCAGTCAGTTCTGGACAACCAGGATAAGAGCATGGTCGCTTAGGTTTCCTTGGCATACTACACCTCCTTTTGCCCATAGAAAAAGCCCTCGCAGGAGAAATGCTCCCGTGAAGGCTTCTGTTTGCTATTATTCCATACTACCATTATATAACTTTCACTACGGACAAACAGTGTCATCGTATGCCAACCTGTGCCAAAGTGTGCCAACTTTTATTTAGGCACCTTTAAATGCTGCAAGGCTGATGAGTGAAGTCTATGCACAGTTCTCATAGAAACATTAAGGTTGACACAGATTTCTTCCCAGTTAAGAAAGTTAATGTAACGGTAGCGAAGAAGCAGCTTCTCATCCACGTTTTCCATCTGGTTAATCGCTTCACGAATATCTGACTTAAGCTTTATTAAACGTTCCACCTCTTGTTGTATCTGCTTCTCCAAATCTACTATTCTAATCACGTATTTTTCAAAAGGTGGATCAGTACTTTTTGTTTTACTGACTTTTTCCTCAAGAACAGGAGATGAAACACTTCTTGAGAGTTCCCTTAGATTTTGCAACTCCTCAAGATCGGAATTAATCAGCTCATTTAAGCGATAAGCTTGTTTCAAGAATTCCTTTGCCGTCATCGCACCACCTCCTCATGTAGCTTTTTAATTAGCATCTCAGGATCGAGAGATGTCAGGGTAGTGAAATACCCGGAATGGAAGAAACGCTCAATCTCACGTTTCGTATATCTAGCAGAATCATTGCGAGGGTATTTTGCTAGTCTTTTCAGAGCAAAACGATAATCCTTGACCGCCTGTAGAATAATGGCATTTGCCAGCTTTTCAAATGCATCCATCATACAACACCCCTCGCTTTCCCCAGATTTGCTTTGACAGCATTAATAAGATCGGACTGTGTCTTTTCCTTTCGTTTCAAGGCTCTCATCACATCTTCATCAATCGTGCCTTTAGTAACAATGTGATGGATAACCACCGTTTCATTTTGTCCCTGTCTCCAAAGTCTTGCATTTGTTTGCTGATAGAGTTCCAGACTCCAGGTAAGACCAAACCAAATAAGCGTTGAACCTCCACTTTGTAAATTGAGACCGTGTCCTGCTGATGCGGGATGGATAACCGCCACAGAAATATCTCCGTTGTTCCAGTCTTTGATATCCTTAGATGTTTTAATTTCTCTAACATTAAATCTTGCTTTAATACGCTCTAAATCGTGATTATACCAATATGCAATAAGAACAGGTTTGCCGTTTGCACCTTCGATTAAATCTTCAAGAGCATCCAGCTTGCGGTCATGGATAATATGAGTATTTTTATCATCATCATAGACAGCACCGTTTGCCATTTGAAGGAGTTTGCCAGAAAGGACTGCTGCATTCATGGCATCAATCTCCTCATTTGCAAGCTCAAGAACCATCTCTTCACGAAAGTGATCATATACTGATTGTTCTTTATCATTTAGATACACCGACACTTCATTTATCACACATTCTGGCATTTTCAGAAAATCAACCGACTTCATTGAAATGGTAATATCTGAAATTAGCCGATATATGGCATCTTCTGCCCCAGGTAACGGTTTATATGAAAATACAATCTGCTGATTACGTTTATCTGGAGTAAAGAAGGAATTGCGGTAGTGAGTTATGTATCTGCCGAGTCTTTTACCCATGTCGAGAATACGAAACTCTGCCCACAAATCCATTAACCCGTTACTGGATGGAGTACCTGTAAGACCCACGATACGTTTCGCCCTAGGTCTGACTTTTAGTAAACTCTTAAATCTTTTTGCTCCATAGGACTTAAAAGATGACAATTCATCAATGACCACCATGTCATAATCAAAAGGAATGCCACTTTTGTTTACTAACCAGTCAACATTTTCTCTGTTTATAAGATAGACACTTGCTGGTTTCCTAAGAGCTGCTAACCGCTCCTGTTCTGTTCCAATAGCCACTGAATACTCCAGTCCTTTTAAATGCTCCCATTTGTTTATCTCAGCTGGCCAAGTATCCCTTGCTACCCTTAGAGGGGCAATGACCAGAACCTTTCCAATTTCAAAACTATCAAGACATAAATCAAATATAGCAGTTAAAGTGATTACGCTTTTGCCAAGACCCATCTCTAAAAACACCGCTGCTATGGGATGCTCAAGTATGAAATTCGTAGCATATGTTTGATATTTATGAGGATTGTATTTCATCGAGTATCCCTCCAATCTGCTCAACATCGTCAATGACATAGCAGGTAAAGCCTAACTTCTGTAATTGCTTTATTCTTCTAATCTGTAGTGGACGAGGTTTCTTTCCGGGAGCCTTTAATTCCACAAATGCTATCTTCCCAAATGGTAAAAGCACTAGGCGGTCTGGCATCCCATCCAAACCCGGACTAACAAACTTTGCTGCAATGCCTCCCATCTTTTTTACCTCAGCCACCAGTTTCTTTTCGATATATTTTTCAAGCATAAATACCTCTCATATAAAAAGGCTCGGAACAAGAAAACAACTTTGACCCATTTTTCCTATACGCGCGCGTATGCGTGTATGCACAGGCTACACTTTCTTCTTTTTTACTACTTATAAATAAATAGGATACTTCTTGTTCCACTTGTTCCGAACCGTAGATTTTCCTTTTGATTATTAGCTTTGGGGAAAGAACCAGTGTGAGAACAAGGCAAGATACAACTAGCTTTGTTCCTCGGCTCGGGAATAAGCTCGTTGCTTTCCATAGATAGGAAAATTGATTGTTCCGTTCTTGTTCCCGGTGTACTTGTTCCACCCACTGATCTTTCTCATAATGGCACCGATGGCATAAGAATCAGATGTTCTCAATGAGGATGCATCTTTTCCAAAACATTCACACCAAATCTCCATATTGCAGACAAGGGTTCTTTTTACTGTTCCAACACGGGTGCCGCCGCCAAATTCGCTACCGCCGAGGAAATTTCTACGCTCGTATAAAGACATAGTGTCCCAATCATCCGGCAAAAGAGTATCCAGATAGGTACGAACCAATCCTTCTCGTTCATCTGTTTCCATGGCATCTGCCTGCTCACTAGTTGCCATGGATGCATCATCACCTTCAAGGTAGAGTTTTTCGCCCTTCTCATATAGCACTAGTGTCTCTGCCCAAATCTGTTGTACTTCCTCTTTAGTCATCTGCCAAGCTTTCTTTTTACCATTACCGCTAATACGGACTGGCCAGAATCTTCGATTGCCGGTTATATCTCGAAGAAACCCGCTTTCTGCATTGGTAGAACCGACAATTACACATTGACGGGGATGGCTCTCCACATTGACTCCATAACTTGCCCGGTACTTATCATCTGCCCTCGAAATAAAAGACTTCACAATTTCCACATCCGTCTTACGCATACCAGCAAGCTCACCCAGTTCCAATAACCAATATCCCTGAAGTTTCTCAGCTCCAGATTTATCTTTCATGTCCGTAATGGTCAAACTATCTGAAAACCAATCTCCAGCAAGTTTTGCAAAGAAGGTTGACTTACCGATACCTTGAGGACCGTTTAAGATAAGGACACTATCAAACTTTGTGCCTGGTCTATAAATGCGGGCTACCGCTGCAACCATCGTTTTGCGGATGACTGCTTTTGTATAGGAATTATCTGTTGCACCGAAATAATCAATTAATAGATTATCTACTCGACTAATTCCATCCCATTTTGGCAGGGAGTCCAGATACTCCTTAACAGGATGGTAGGCTCGTTCAGCCGCTACCGCTAACACAGCATCCTTGGTCTTGGTAGGTGAATAAACTCCGTATTTGCTGCTTAAATACACTTTAAGAAGTGCATTATCTGAATCATTCCAACCCGCCTTGATCTGTTCCCAAGGCAGGCCACCTTTGGCATCAATACCATCACGGTGGCAATTAAAAGCTATATGCTGTAATTCCTTGTCATGACGAATAATCAAAACGATGTTGTCTAGAGTGTCTTTTATTCGGCCTTGCTTATCCAATTCCAAAGCTGTCTGCCAATCCTCATCACTAAACTCCTCTTCAGCCTGTGCCTGCCTCTCCTTAGCAAACTCAGCTTTTACTTTTTCATCTTTTATAGCAAACTCGCACATTGCCACAAAAGATGGCATCTTACCAGGAGCTGTAGTGGTAGAAGCTTTATCATCTAAAGAACCGAATTTATGAATACGAACGAGATCAAAAGCATTGAGGAGTAATCCACTTGCTGGGTCTGTAGCATGATGGCTGTATGCGAATTTATCATCGTAGATAATCACACCGGCACTACTATCAGCTGGAATATAATCGTATCGCCCTTCCATAGCAGAAGGTGCATAAACTGCACCTAAGAATTTCTCAATTGCTTCACGAACGGAGTAGGCACGACAGAATGTTCCTACCACACCTTCCTTTAAAAGCGGGTCTGCTTGCTCTTTAAGACTGCGATTTATAACTTCAGACTGCCTGCTTGATACTGGCCATGTTGATGTATCCCGCCAGTTTTGATATTTTGAAAGATAAACATCAGGGTCAAGCAATTCTCCATCCTGCTCTTCATAGACAAATTCACCATTAGAGGAAGTGGATGGCCAATACATAAGGCGATGGGCTTCATAAGTCGTATCATCGAAAAGATCTATGCCGATTTCTTTTGCCACCATACGTCCAACGGCTGCGTATTCTTCTTCGCTGATTTCACGAGCAAGAGGAACGATTAGCCTAAGTCTTGGATTTTCCGGTGTATGCTTATGGGTGGAATAAACACAGCATTTGAAATCAAAAAGCATACTGATTTGTTCCCAGATATCTGGTCTACCGTAATCCATATCTAAGGTAAGCAAAGAACGGCATAAAACATTGCCCTTCTTTCGCCTTCCCCCTTTTAAATGGCCTCCGACAAAACCACCCACATCTTTGATATCATCTTGTTGGCCTCTTTTTAATTTCCGATATTCTTCTACTGTTTCCGTAGTACGTTGTGTTGTCTTTACACGGGCACAAAAATCCTCCCACGAGATATCTTTGTTTTTCCATTTCTTGTCCTTCCGACTGTTGCCCACAGCGATTTTCATAAGCTTTCGACCTCCTCATGCTCTGGACTAAAATACCTGACCGTTTGTCTGCGTTTCTTGGCTACTTCAATCTCCCTTGCCATCCCGCTTGAGATGGTATTGCCTAGCACCCAAACCTCGGAGCATTTGCCCATAAGCACGATGTCCATAAATATGGCAAGTTCCCGTTCCTCTGGATTTTCATCATCCAAAAACTGTGGAAACATAAGGTGGGGAGCAATCGGAATACAGTTTTGGTCTAATGCAAACCTGCAAAAACTGCGAGCCTTTTTAACGTTTCCTTCTACATCACCGGAATAGGGAGAACAAATATATACAAGCGGCTTAAAGGCAGATTTTTTCTCTGCCTTTTTCTTTCTTATTATGTTGGTCAGTGCCTCATGGGGAGTTGGGTCATGGTATCCTTCATGATTGAATTTATCAATTCCCATTACACACCCTCCATTTCTATCTGCGGCAAAATACCATCTGCCTTCAACAGTTCGTAAATGAAGAGTCTGCCTTTTTGAGTCCAATATGTATGGACTTTTGTATGCAGTTCACCGTTACTACCGATGTAGCTATGTGTCTTGGTGCTGGTATAGCCTTTTTCTGCATACTTCTGATATAAAAGCCAGATACCACCTTGTTTAAACTGGATGCCCTTTTTATTAAGATAGCGGTTCATCCAAATAGCTGACTTGCCGTAATCTTTGGCAATTGCTGATGTAGAAATGAGGTCTTTGCAATTTAGAACTACATCATAATAGGAGACTTTCGGTTTCATTTCCGCAATCTGCTGATTCTGAACAGCAATCGTACCTTCAAGTAATTTATTTTGTTTCCTTACTTGAGTTAGCTGTTGATTGGCAATCTGAAGTGCCCTTGCCATGATTGCCTCTGGTGAATTCCATCTTCTTTCTATTTCAAGAAAGTATTGGCGACACTCTTTGCCTTTTGGAGTACGCTGTATCATGCATAGCTCTTTTGCCATATCAATTGTTATTTGGTGGTCAACAGCTGGTCTTCCACCTGTACTTTCCGACAGAAATGTCGAAAAGTCCGTACCCTCCACAAATCCATACTCACACATTCTTGGAAACCATTTATCATAGGGTGTTTTCACTTCCAAAACTGCATGCAAATCACGGCCAAGCACTGTGGGGCGGTCATTTTCATAATTGATTCTTACTAATTCGTCCATACGAATTACCTCCTGTAATATAGTCAGAGAGGAAACCCCTCTACCTAATAGCCACAGGAGGTAATGAATGTTGAGGATTTTGAAAAAATATATTTAATCTTTTTGATAAAACTGACACTCATAGCCATCAGCACTAAGTAACAGGCCATTTGCCCATGTTGGTGTCCTAGCCATTTGTTCACAAATAGTAGAAAGTGACATCCTCATATCCGCTTCGATTATAATTTCATCGTGTACATGAGCTACAATGGAACAATTCTTTAACGTCTGCATGGCATGACACAAAATGTCCCGACTGATTGCCTGAACAATATTCTCTACAAATTTTGGTCCATAGCTTTCGATTCTTTCCCATTTCTTTGTCCCACCAACCCCTTCATAAGTAATTGACTCACCACCAAATACATTCTCTCCCATACGAGGTTTTACATAGGAAAGCTGTCTGCCGGAAGGAAGGACAATAAAGAGCATCCCACTTTGATATATAAATTCAATACCATGTGTTTCTGTAGGAGTTTTCTGCTTAACGCAGGTTTTTACAGCACGGTCAACATCCCACCATAATTTTGTAATATTGGGATTGGATTGTCTCCAAGCCGTTACAAGAGGTTGAAGTTCCTCTTCTTCAATTCCCATCTCCAAGGCACCCATTGATTTCAGTGCTCCAACAGATCCACCGTAACCTAGGGCTAATTCAGCAATTTTTCCCTTCTGACGAAGATGTCCATTAACACCGTTTTTCTCCACAGGTACATTAAACATCTGAGATGCACTTGCACAGTAAATATCACCGCCATTTTGGAATACATCTATTCTCCATTTCTCTCCCGCAAGCCAGGCGATAACGCGAGCTTCAATCGCTGAAAAATCTGCAACTATAAACTTCATGCCCTCCTGTGGAATAAAAGCAGTTCGGATAAGTTCCGACAGTACTTCCGGGATAGAATCATAAAGTAAGGTAAGAGCATCAAAGTTTCCGCTACGAACTAAAGCACGAGCCTGTTCCAAATCAGGCATATGGTTTTGAGGGAGATTTTGTAGTTGAATAAGCCTGCCCGAAAACCTACCAGTTCTGTTTGCTCCATAAAACTGAAACATTCCTCTTGCACGACCATCTTTGCATACCGCATTCTCCATTGCCGTATATTTTTTCACCGATGATTTTGCAAGCTGCTGACGAAGTTCCAAAACGGTGCCTAGTGGTTCAGGTGCTGTCTTTAACATCTCAACAACTGCTTTTTTACCAAGACTATCTGTTTCCAATCCGTTATCAGCAAGCCATTCTTTCATTTGTTGTACAGAGTTTGGATTCTCCAAATTAGTTATATCCTGCATTAAAGCCATTAGCTTTTCCCGCGACTTTTCATCCATCTTGACGGCTTGTTTTACAAAAGCCATGTCTATAGCGATACCACGATCATTGATTTTCTGGTCAAGATGATATTCTGACCATATATTCTCTGGAAGCGGGAATTTAGATAGTCTCTGCTGTATTGACATCTCGGCTTCCACATCACGGAGGTTATATGCTTTAAATCGCTCCCATTTATCCATGTCGTGTTTTGGCAAATTACGAACTCGTCCTCCGTTTGATTTAGTAGGGGAGCAAGGTGTACAGAAATATTTAATGAGGTCTTTGCCTTCCGTCAATTTTTGTTTTTCCAATCCTAAGACTGCACCGACGCCCTCAAGTGAAAGTGGAAGTCCCATATAAGCCGACCATATCATTGAACATTTCCAGGATGTAGGGTCAAGATAATCAGTAAGGTTAAGCCATTTTGATAGGCAAACACGCTCAAACATAGCATTAAAGGCCCATTTGGTAACGGAATTATCCATAAGAGCATTGATTATTTCTTTTGGGATTTTCTCTCCGCAGGCAAGATCAACCACCTGAACTGCACCGCCATCAACCGAATAACCAAACAATAGAATTTCAAAATCATCACTCTCGGCATAACGGTAGACTCCACATTTTTGAAGATTGGCACTACTAAATGTCTCAATATCAATAGATATAGAATTCATGTATTACACCCTTTCCAATGCAAACGAGGTGACAGAAGAACAACTTCCACCACCCCGTTTGTATTCATACTTTAGCTGTTATGCTAGGAAATCATCATCTTCAATTGTGGTGAAATCATCAGCCGCTGTGGTTCTGCTGCCTAAAGGCTCTCCGTCTCTAATCTTCTGGATGTTACCAAGTCCGCAGGCCACACCCTTGTTCCCATTAGAATTGAAAGCATAGAAATTAAGTGACACTCTTGCATAGCAACCACTGTATACCTCATTGCGATCCAGAATAGGCTTGACTGCTTTATCTACAATCTGAGGCGGAGTAGTGCTGTTGGCATTTACAAAATAATGTCCTTTATAAGCCTCATCATCTCGTTCTACATCACCATCTCGAAGCGGCAGCTTGATAGCAGCCTTATTTGGTTTTTTACCGCCAAACTTTGCAATGCCCTCTTCAATAGCTGCATCAACTGCTGCATTGATGGCATTAATGGTTTCCTTATCCGATTTAGGAATCAATACCGATACACTATACTTTTCTGCCCCACCATTGATGGATACCGGTTCCCAGCCATGAAAGTAGCTGAGACGTGTGTTTACACCAGTAATAACCTTCGTTCTGTTTTTATTATTCATATTCACATTCCTCCGTTATTTCGTTAAATTCGTTTTTTGCATTAGATACGTTCATAGCCGGACGCTTATCCGATAGCGGGACCAGAGTCGGCTTTCCCGGTGGCTTGTATATAAGATCACCGAGTATCTTCTCAAATTTTGATTTGCCCATCAGCCTTTCCATTTCCGTAAGAGTGATGAGACTCTGACGAAAGATATCTTTATAACCGTTTGCTTTGGCTACTTCAGCCACAGCATCTTCATCCTTGAATTTGCGGACAGATCTGCCCTCAACAACCTTAAAACCATGCCACTCTTTACCGTGATTAACAGCTGCATCGGTGGCATAAGCAATGATTTCATTTGCCCACTTCGTAAGATCGGACAGTTTAGATAGAACTTCCTCGATTTCAGAGTCCGTAAGTAGTGGGGGTAGCTTGAATTCCGATTGTGCCAATTTCAGTTTTTCCTCGGCCCTAGCACGGCATTTAACTGCCGCTCGACAGAAAGTACACCACTCACCCGGAAGATATTCACCTTCACCGTCATAAGCTTTTTTAGCCCTTGGTTTTAGTTCTTTTTCTGCCCAATCTTTCAGATCCTCTACCCGTATTGTCCATGTGCTGACATTCTCTCTGCGTGGCTGGAAAATGGTCATGGAAACTTCCTCGATGTCGTACAAACTATCGTAAATTTCTAAAGCACCCAGTGCGTACAACTTCATCTGTGGATTGTCCACCGCATCTACCAATACTCCCATGCCATACTTGAAATCGATAATGTGAAGTTTCTTATCGGCAATAATGATGCAGTCACCGGTTCCAAATCCCTGTGGAACATAGCAAGAAAAATCAAGACGCTGTTCGATTAGTATTAAAGGGTCTGTGCAGCTCTGCTTTGCCAGCTCCAACTGCTCCATTACAAATTCCACATATGCATCACTGTGTTCTTCCATCTCATCGGAGTTATAAACTGAGACAGGACGCTTACTTCTCATATGAAGTGCTTTTTTGAGTTTATGTTCGCAGAGAGCATGGGCGGCGGTGCCTTCGGCAGCTGCACTGGATTCGTTATTTACAAACTCCAGTTCCAATCGTGCAGACGGAAGGCAATTCAGCCACCTATGGGCGCCTGATGCGGAAAGAACTGCATGATCACTCATTCCCAAGTACCTCCGCATCTTTTAACATATCTGCATAATGTTTTGGGTCCACTTCGCTTAATTTAGAGCCACCGTATTTTTGGATTATTTCTCTTACTTGGGCAGTAAGACCGACTTGACTCTTTTCAGCGAGTTTTGCTCTGACTTCCTCCAGAGTGATTTCCTTTTTATTTGGTTCAGGTTCTTTTACAGTTGAAGTTGGTTCTTTTATTTCGACAGGTTCATTGCCCGCCATTACATCAGCAACCGCTTGTATGCTGTCTGCCAAAGAGCGCATATCGGAAACCACATCAAGAAGTAGCTTGATCTTGCTCATGGTTTATTCCTCCTTCCTTAATCTCACTGATGGCGAGTTCCTGTACGGTGTCACCCGGAACAAGGATGGTCAGTTTCTGCTTATCACCAAGTAAAAAACGAAGGAAACGCTCCCTAATGGTGACGTTTCGACAGGAAACAATCCCGCCAGTCTGTGGTTTTTTTGAAACACTGATTTTCAAGTTGTGCTTCATGTATTCACCTCTTTCCGAGAGCGTTTATGTATTGCCCTCTAACTATTAGCCGTGGCAAGAGGGGAAAGTTGAGGATTTTGGATAGATTTTTTTGAAATTCTTCTTAGCTGTATCTAAGCGGTGTGAAATGGCACTTACACTTACTCCCTCACGTTCTGCATACTCCGTTACCGAAACACCATCCAAGACTATAGCTATCAGTAGCTCCGCTTGTTTTTTCTTGAGAGCCTTGCGAATAATTTCACAGATATGCTCATACTCTTCTTTTTTCTCTCTAGCCATTTCATCTGAGTAGTCAGGGAAGTAGTCCATATGGTCGGTTTCATCAACCTCTTGGTCATCCTTACGGAATGGTTTCTTTGGCATACCTCTGTGTCTGTCAAATTTATGCCAGTTATTGTACTCCGGCTTGTTGAAACGTTCGTCCATTATCTCCTGTGGAGAACGCCGAACCACAATTTCTTTGTCCTCTGCAGGAGATAGCCTGTCCTCATAATCCGCCTCAATCATTAAGGTAAAGTCCTCGTCTGGTACCTCCAGATAGATAGATTTGTTTTCGTGCTGAATTCTAATTTTCATTTTGCATCCTTTCCGCCGGATTGCATTGGCGGCAAAGGATACAAAAATAGGCCTGTACCAGAAGTACACAGACCTTTTTATCCTGAAAATGAGCGCAATAAGGTAAGGTACTTCTATTGCACCGCAACAATCCTTACGGATTGGAGCGAAACAATATGTATCCTCTGCCCTTATTGCAAATCAGGCATTCGATATTTTTTTGTAGACGAGGGACGGTCTTAATCTAGCTACTTACGAAGGACCTTTCCTTCGTCTAATATTATTGTAAGGTAGAAATGGACAGCCTTGGCGGACACCTCATGCCCGGTAATTTCAGGCTCAAAATGATGCTTTTCTCCACATAAATACCTAAAAACAGCAATAAAAAAAGCCATACACAAACCCCTAAAAGGATTCATGTATGGCTCATGTGCCTAACAGCTAAAAAAACGGACATCCCGTGTCCGCTTTTTTAAAAATATTTTGAAATTTTATAATGGATCTGCACCATGTTCCTGTAAAAACGCTCTAATCTCATCCATCGATTTTGGATATAGGTGAGTCAGGGCAAAATTATACCAAATATGACTATCGTTATTGAAGTTTAACGAAAAGGGGGAATTGCGAATTATATGACTACTAATATTAGGTGGTAGATGAAGTCCAAGGCAAATTAAGATTATGGAATTGATAGAACCTGGCTCTTCACCATTAACGATTCGTCTTATAGTACGTTCATTAATCAGTATTCGTTCAGCTAATTCTTTATAAGTTACATTTTTCCATTCACGCACTATTTTAAGAGAGCTTGTATAACTATTTGGCAGTTCATTATAGATCCGCGTTTCTTCAGCCAGTGTATCAGCTAGTATCTTTGCTTTCTTCTCTGGAGTTGCGTGTTCAAAACCGTTACAGTATTTTATGTCGAAATCAATATTTGATGTCTTATCTCGGTTGAGAAAACATTCAGTATAATATCTTTCCTTACATCCAGACTTGACTGATAAGTTAAAAGCCAAACAGCACTCTTCCATATGGGTTCGTGCATAATCAGTAAGTACAGTCTGTCCAAATATATCCTGTGTTAAATATTTGGGATGATTTAAAACAAAGTGAGAATCTACATAAACATAACTTCCATCTCCAACTAAAGCTGCCATTTCAGGATTAGTTATGCTTTGGATGGCAGCATCCTCCGCACTTATAGAGAACGTTTGATTTCTTTCAAGCGCACCCTTCTTAAACCTATGAGGTTTGACATAACGACCATCTATATAAGTAAAGGTTCCAATTGCCTCCTCATACCCGGCATCAATCATACGGATTTTAGCTGCGGTTCGAGAAACACAGAAAAACGTAGCCAAAGCGTCAATAACTGGCTCCATTACATCTATAAGTTCAGACGTTCCTAATTCCGTACGAAATTGCTTAATATACTTAAACGCTTGGGTTTTAAACATTGCAAGTGGCATTTGTATCTTTGGAGTGAGAGCATTTGCCTGCCATTCCATCCAATCAGTTGCATCTCTGCTATTGTCTTTTATGCCACCAACTACCTGACACTTGATTCGTGTGACGCTGCTGTTATAAAGCCGCTCCAATTCAAATGCTTTTCTATGCTGATCCCAATGAACACACTCATGGACAATGGTATTGTTTACCGATCCTAGATTACGTAGGAAGAACGCTTTTGGATCGACTATGATAGTTCTGGCATCTACATGGGTCTGTACCATTTCATCACTGTCTTCATCATAGAATACTGCATCACAATCATGAAAGTATAGCTGTCCAAAAACAGAGAAATCCTTTGTAATTTCTCTCATTTCCACTGTAAGACCCATTTTTTCTGCTAGTACTTGTGGTTCAATTGCCATTGGGGTTTTTAGTGCTTCTGGGTAATGTCTGCGAAGAAAGTCTGTAGCGACAGATTCAAGTTGCTCCTTATGAATGATAGGGACAAGAGAGTCCGACATAGGTTTGGGCTGCTTATTTTTACTGGTATACTCAGTTACACTAGAGATTGTAAAGTCATCTAAATTGCAAGCCAAATCTCCTGAACATGTCAGCATAAACCACTGCCTACAATTTTCCGATTCATCATAATGATAGTCTGACTCACGGACTTCTAATTCAGTTTCTACAACAACATCAAATTCTATTTTCATACCTGGTAAGTCATTAACAGATACAAACTTTACTTCTATATCTGATAATTCTATGCCACCAATATTCCGAACCCTGTATAGCCTTAAGTCTAAATCATCGTAGTTATCCGTGGTGTAACTTTGTATAGCAGCAAATATTTCATTATAGAACCTATCTGCCACATAGTCTTTAAATGAACGATTACCTGCCAAAGCACTCCCCCCCTAATCAACGATTAATTAGATATATAGTTTTGCATTACTTCCTTTATATTGAGATACTGCTCAATAATTTTTGTTCCTGTTTTTCTGTCGCCCAAATAAGCAGGGGATAATGAAAAGTGTAAATTCGAACAGGTTGCATTATTGGGTAACATCAAGGCACTATATATTTTAGTATTCTTTGAAACCCCACCTCTGAGTATCTCATTATATGAAAATTGCTTATAGTTTAAATCTGAGACATTGTAATAATATTTTGAATCGAAAATATAAATAGAATCATCTTGTTTTGCATAATGATCTAGCCGTATTTTAAACTGGTGTGAAGAATCATCTATAGCAAACTCTTTAGCTTCAAAACTTAAGGGCGATGCTACTAAGCTTTTATCAAAAATAATAGAATTAGAAACTTCGTCAACACATTTAAAATATTTATTAAGATACGCAGAAACCATCCTTTCCCATATCTTATCGAAATAATTAATTTTTATATGTATATCACCGCCTTTTGGCGACTTTTTATATTGTTCAAAAAAACTAATTAAGTTTGCTATCAGTTTTTTATGAGTGTCTTTAAAAGTTTTACTATTAATTTGGCGCAATTGTTGCAATGTATATTCTCGATGTTTGATAAAGTCAAAAGAACTTATTTTGTAACCAGTCTTTGGTAAACTAATGAAATATGGAAAGCTATTAATCGTGTAATCGATAACAAACACCATGCATTCACTCAGGAATACATTCTGTTGCTTCTTTTTCTTTCTATAGAGGGGTGAAAAAATCAGGTTGCCATCGCTAACTATAGTCTGTGCCTTTTGAATCGTTTTTCTCCAAGCAACTGGTCCACTTGCATTAGGCTTGACTTCAATATTACTTTCACGATAAATACCATATTGGCGAAAATGTTTGTAGACCTCGTAAAAGGAAGCAAAGGGGTAATCAGATACAAATTCTGGTTTTGATCCGATGTATTTAGTAGCTTTGGCAGTAGTAGATACTTCCTTTGTATATTTTACAAACACATCAAATAACAACTTAATATCTTCTAGATTCGCCTTTTTTCTTCTATTCAAATCTTTCAACTCTAAATCAGTATAAAAATGCTTCGGAAAAACAGATAATAAATTATCTTCATTTAAAACAAATCCAACAAAATCAAACACTTCTCTATTATCAGATTTTAAATATTTTGTATCACCTTTTCCCAGACTAAAAGATAATAAATCTATATCATCAACGTTAAAATAATCTTGACCATAATGAAATTTCATTAGATTAGTACCACCTCTTTTCACCAAGAAATCATAAACTACCTCTTAGCCACAGCTCTATGCATTCTAAAAATTTATCACTAAAAACCTTTTTATCATCCTCGTAAGCATCATACAGTTCGGAAAAACTTGTAATTGACGAATCAAACAAACTAATTTCAGTGCTATAACTCGATTTATGAATGTCACTCCATAAATAATGTAGTAATTTATTTTTTACTTGATTTTTATGCTCACTTGGTGTGCCACCAACTTGAAATTCAATAAAGAACTGCCCCAACTGCTTATCTTCGCCAAGTCCTAAAAATCGTGAGTCAGCAATGAATTTATTTAAAGTACCGTATAAATCAACCCACTTAACAGTTTTTTTAGTACCCGCATTATCTAAAACAACTTCAATATCAATATTATTTTTATAAGGACCTCCTACTGGTACCGGTTTTGTGCTAATATATTGCCATTCAAACCTTCTCTTAAAAGCTGTATCCATTACAAACACATTCTGGTCACTTGTATTAACAGTTCCTAAAATGTTGAAGTTAGGTGGCAATTTAATTTTATCATCAGTAATTGCAATAATGTCTTTTGCAATTATATCGTTATTGATAAAGTATTTGCTATAACCTTTATTAATGCCTTGAGATTCTCTATCTAACAATTGAAAAATATCTCCGAAAATACCCGCACAATCTCCTCTTGACATTTCCTCAATTATTAAAAATACTTGTTTAGCGGTATCTTCGTATGCTTTTTCTAATGCTCTTGTAAATACTCCCTTTGTAAATTCATAGCTGATACTAGTTGAGCCGCTTGTTGTTCTCTGGACTTTTGGCAGCAATTGTCCGACGAAATCGTTATATGTATACTCCGGATGAAATGTAGTTCTAAAAATTCTATCATCACCAACACCAGATGCTTTTACCAGTTCATCTACCATATAACTTTTTCCTGTACCTGGAGCACCATAATAAATTATCTGCATTTATTTTCCCTCCTAATTTTGTATTAAATCTTAGAAATATAGGTTCTAATGACATCAAACATGCTCAACCCTACACTATCAAAATCGTCTATATTAATTCGATATCCTTCGTCAATTGCCATATAGATTGCTGGTAATACTTTCAAACAATATCTATACATTTCAGCAGATGGATTTTTTGACGCAGTAACTTTATCTGAAAGCAACTGCAATACCTTTTCCTCATCATTGACTATAAACAGTTCATTGTCACCATTAACTGCAAATAATCGATTAAAATCAGCTAAAGAAGATATCTGGAATTCATCATCTTCCGTGCTAAGGCTCGTTAATATATCATGAAATTCTCGTCCGAATATATCCAGATACTTAAATCCAAGTAATTCTGCACATATAAAGCTTACTTTTACGGCTCTCTGTTCTGATCTGTTTGTCTCGTTTATATTTAAAATGTATACTGGTCTATTATTAAAATGTAAATCTATCATATCCTGAGATATTCCTTCATAAATTCCTAACAGTGTTGGCATAACTTGTCTGGTTAAAAAGTCATTCCCCGAGTTAAGTGAAGGAGGAATATAAAAAAACAGCCCGTCCACATTTCCATTTTCAGTTTCAAGATATCCAGCATATATAGAACTACTTCCTCTATTCCCAATAGTTTCTTTTATGTTGTCTTTATTATCGACCCTATAATTGATAATGCTCAATTTGGGAAACCTTTCGTTCATTTCAGATATAACTCTATTTATCATATCTTGAACTGTATCGACACCGATTTGAAGCCACTTTTCATGAATATCACTATCTGCATGCGCTTCGTTTAATTTAGTTTCAAACTCTTCTGGTAAAACAAGAATATGATTCAACAAGCCCGCCCCCTTAATAATTTACTATTAAGACTTCATTTTTTGAATACCGCCAACCACTTGTACCTATTTCAATCACACGGAATTTGTGCTCTTCTGCCCATTTTTGAAGAAGATGGTTTGTTCTATCTTTATGGTGCATTACATTCGATAGAATGAATTTATATCCCAATGAATCAATATGGCTTAATGTATTTAAAAGTTCTAACTCTTCATCGGCAGACCAACCCTTCATGCCCCTCTTGCCATCGTTATAGGCAGCACTTGTAATAAAGTAAGGTGGATCAAAATAAAAAACCGTATCTGGAGGAAATTCACTCCAGTTTATTGTTGTATAATCAACATTCATCATTTTTAGATTTTTGGTTTTAACTTTAAAGTTTAGTATTCGCTGTTTTATATCTTCGCTGTAACCTGCTACCCCAATCGGAGTGTTAAACTTATGCTTACCATTAAATCTGATCATATTTTGGAATGAATACATGTGGAGCAAATACAAATTTAATGGTGAATTATCCCTTTCATTATAATCTGACCTAAGTTTATCAAATGGTTCCTTCTCACCTTTCTCCAACTTGTACTTAGCTATACCTTCTTCTATAGCTTTAATAATTTCAGTTTTATCTGTTGTTAAAAGCCATTCAATAATTTCATAGACATAAGGATTGAGTTCATTGTAAACAACGCAATCTGTAGCAACGATATTAGCACCAACGTTAAATGCACCTCCCATAACATCTACAAAAGTATTCACAGATGGAGGGAGTTCTTTTATTATTGCTGGAAGCAAAGTGTCCTTACTGCCAGAATAATTGAGTGGTGATTTATTTAGAGATAAGTCTTTTTGAAAATATATTATCACTTCGTTGAGGGATTCACCGTTCCTCTTTTTACTTGACCGATGATTCTGATACTCCCTATAGTCAGTACTTTCTATGTATACTTCTCCATCTTTAGCAAATAACTTAGCCAAATCAACTAATTCATCTAAACTAACCAGTCCTTGGTTACTATAGCTCACCAATACATGCTTGTAGTTAATCTGTCTAAACAAATCTTCAAAGGCACTTAATGCCTTTGTTCTCTGAGCATATAACGAGTTTTTATTACCCCTACCTCTTTTTCCACCTACACCTTTTATATCGGGTGAATCATATTTAGCAATAGTATCCAACATATGATAAGCTGATACATATTGGGTTACAGTATATGGAGGGTCAATATATGCGATATCTCCTTCAATTCGCCTCACTAAACTATTCGTTTCTTCATTATAAACATCGTTTTCAGCAAAAAGTTCTTGTTCATTCATCTCAAGTGGTTCCAAGACAAAATCTTTTGTCGCCCTCGGATCCCAAAATTTAAAAAATGCTTCATAAGTACCTGAAGTATTTGAAAACTTAGTGGTACTTTCAATTAAAGAAGCTAATAGAAAATAATACTCATTTTCAGAAATAGTTTGTTCTCTATAAAGTTCCTCAATCTTTATTCTAATACCATCGATTTTCTTCCCATTTTCTTCTGTAAAAAACATTCTTCCGCCAATCGGGGTGTAGTTATTATAAATAAAATAATTGCTATCTGGTGTAAATTCAAGGGAATTAAGCCAATCGAAAACATTACTTTTGTATTCTTTGGTAAATTTTGAAAAAGACGGAATTCTGCTATTATTTAATTTCGCTTTGCTTATTACGTAAGAAAAATATAGAAAGTCATTAGATTGGATCTTATACCTATCTTTAAAATAATCTCCAACGCAGCTAGTACCAGCAAATAAATCTCCAAACGTATATCCTTCGATATTATACTTGTCAATAACTTTTTCTATCGTATTCAGCAATTTCGCTTTGCTGCCTAAATATCTCATCTTATCACCTTTTCTAGTTATGCTATTTTTCTTCTTTGTTGTCTGGTTGATATTCTAATAAATCAGTTAGGTCGCAACCAAGAACCCTACAGATATTATTAAGCAAATCCAAATCAATCCTTTTTACTCTTTCATGGTACAAATCACCAATTGTATTTGGGCGCACACCTACTAATTCAGCTAGTGCTTTTCTTGTCATTTTGTTTTTGCCTAATAGTTCTGACAATTTTATTCTAATCAATAATATCACCTCTAGGGTATTAAATAACGTTTATCGTTATAAATTAACATCTTTCATTATATCATAACGATATTTGTTTCTCAATAGAATAAAAATATAATTCCAAAATCCTGTGTCTAACCTTTTTCGCTGACTAGTTTATATCTATCCTGTCTCCTCAACCTCTATAAAAAATCTATTCTGTCAACTCAACCCTATCGTATTAAGTGTAGTTGACATGTTTCCTCAAAGTATAAAAATAAGGGTTTCCCGACATTAACATCCTCGACAAAGACGTCATGAGAAAAATTCAATGTCTGGAAACCCTTTATCTATCAGTGCTTAAAGTATCTTTATTTCTCCATCCTCGACATCAATGTCACGCACTCAACGTGTGACGTATGAGGAAACATATCTACCGGTGTTACTTCCTCTGCTACATATCCTAACTCTCTTAAAATCTTAAGATCTCTAGCAAGAGTTGCCGGATCACAGCTTACATATACTATTCTCTTAGGATTGATTTCTGTTATAGCATGTAATAAAGATTCTTCGCAACCTTTTCTTGGTGGATCTACTACTACTACATCAGCTTTTACACCTTTATTTATGATTTCAGGGATTATTTCTTCACATTTACCTGTAAAAAATTCCACATTATCCACATTATTTTCCTCAGCATTTTCTCTTGCTTTTATTATAGCTTCATCTATTATTTCTACACCATAAACTTTTTTTGCTTTTTGACTTAAAAATAGTGATATTGTTCCTGTTCCACAGTAGGCATCAAATACTACTTCATTTCTTGTAAGATTAGCATATTCTAATGCCTTATTATATAACACTTCTGTTTGAATAGGGTTAACCTGAAAAAATGATAATGGAGATATTTTAAACTTAAATTTTCCTATATAGTCTTCTATATCTTCTTTTCCCCATATCACTTTATTTTCTAAACCTAATATAACATTTGTCTTCTTAGTATTAATATTTTGAATTACAGAAACTAACCCTTTAATTTCCTTTTTTAACATCTCTGCTAATTTTTCAAGGCCATAAACTTTTTTCTTATTCGTTACTACTACTACCATAACTTCTCCAGTCTTATAGCCTTTTCTAACCATGATATGTCTTATTATACCTTCACCAGTACTTTCATTATAAGGAGCTATATTTTCTGCTTTCATCCACTTCTTTAAGATAGCTGTTATTATTTCTCCCTCTTCATTTTGAATATAACATTTATCCATATCAATAATTCTATGGCTCTTTTTAGCATAGAATCCTACCTTTATTCCTTCTTCATCAGCTCCCACAGGTAGCTGTACTTTATTTCTATATCTATATGGTTCATCCATTCCAATAACATCATTTAATATGATATCTTTTCCTACTGTAAAACCACCGATTCTTTCTAATACATCTTTTACTCTATCTTTTTTTAGTGTTAATTGTCCTTGATAATTTAAATGTTGCAATTGACATCCACCACATTTAAAATAACTACTACAAATAGGTTCTTCCCTATTTTCACTTGGCTCTATTATTTCTTGTAGCTTTCCAAAGCCAAAGTTTTTATTAACTTTAACTACTTTTACCTTAACTTTTTCACCTTTAAGTACCATTGGTGTGAAAAGAGTAAACTCATCTACTTTACCTACTCCTTCACCATCGTGACCAAAACCTTTTATATCAATTATATATTCTTCATTCTTCTTAACTGGAACTTCTCTTTTCATATTATCACCCTATATCTTCTATTTGCTTAATTTAGACTATCATATATTATTATTTTTCTCAATAGATAGATATTTAAATAAATACTATAAAAAAAATTAACTTCTAATTTTATTCATAGATTAACTTCCTATCATTCTAAATGTATTTAATGATATAATAATTACTATATTAAAATTTTATTGTATATTAGGGGGGCTTCACATATGCCAATAAAATTACCAGCGGGATTGCCAGCAGAAAAAATATTAGAAGAAGAAAATATCTTTATAATGACTGAAGACAGAGCTTCAACTCAAGATATACGTCCTTTAAAAATTGCAATTCTTAACTTAATGCCAACAAAAATAGTTACAGAAACGCAAATACTTAGACTTTTAGCTAATACTCCACTTCAAGTAGAGTTTGTTCTCCTACACCCTAAAACTCATATTTCAAAAAATACTTCTGCAGCTCATCTTGCAAAGTTTTATAATACCTTTGATGAAGTGAAGAATCAAAAGTTTGACGGTCTTATAATTACAGGGGCTCCAGTTGAACAAATGCCATTTCAAGAAGTGAATTATTGGGAAGAACTTTGCGAAATTATGGAATGGAGTAAAAAAAATGTTTACTCTACATTTCATATATGCTGGGGTGCACAAGCTGGACTATATTATCATTACGGAATAGAAAAGTATCCATTAGAAAATAAAATGTTTGGTGTTTTTGAACATAAAGTAATTAAGCCTGAAACTACACTTTTACGTGGATTTGATGAAGTATTCTATTGTCCTCATTCAAGACATACTGAAGTGAAAAAAGAAGATATATTAAAACATCCAGAATTATCTATTATAACAGAATCTAAAGAAGCAGGTCCTCAACTAATTATTTCAAAAGATGGTCGTCAAATTTTCTCAACTGGACATGCTGAATATGATGCTGATACCCTTGCTAAAGAATACTTTAGAGACAAAGAAAAAGGACTAAAAATTACAGTTCCAAAAAATTATTTCCCTAATGATGATGATACACAATCACCATTAATTCGTTGGAAAGCAAATGCATCCTTACTGTTCTCCAATTGGTTAAACTATTATGTTTATCAATCAACACCTTTTAATCTTAATGAACTATGAATATTCTATACCAATTTTTATAAATCATAAAGAATTATTGAAAATTACATCAATAACTAAAAGTCGCCAACTTTATTTGGTGACTTTTAGTTATTCAACATTGATATTATAATCACCTTAACCTAACATATACTATTAATCCACTGACAAAGCTCACCAGCATAATCTGCTGGCCCATGGTCCTCATCCCAAACCATTGCATAGTCAACTTTCGTTTCCTTGGTTTCTTCTAGTTTTAACGCTAATATCATAGCCATTGTAAAGGAAGTATGGGCATCTCTAGTGCCTACTCTGATTCTATAATATGGTGCTAACTTTCCTTGTCTTTCTGTTCCTATATGTATAAAGGGATCTATAGCCTCAACTCTATATTGAAGATCATTATCACCTTTCATTTTTTCATAGCTTCTGAAGTATTTATTATACTCTTCTGGATACTTCGGTTTTAATTTTTCTATAGCTTCTAATACATAATTATCAAAATGAAGATAATCTGTAGTCTCATCACCAAAAACTTGATTTTCCGGTTGATTATTCTCTAATGAATCGAAAGCTGGACAAGACTTTAATCGTGGAAGATAGTATTTTATCATATCATCTAATGATGTAATTTTTACCTTAGTACCATCATAAGTTAACCACTTTGTCTTATCTATCCCTTGAATTTCTATAACATTTTTTCCATGATGTCTTTTATATGTATAATTGCCTTTTAAATAATCCTCTACAGTACACTTTAAATTTAATTTATTTTTTTCTATTAACTTTAAATGCTTTTCCGCTGCCTTTTCTATTATTGATAATAAATATTCATAAGCTGAACCACTACGATAATCATTACCTATAATAAGGTTTTCTAATGTATCAGGATTTACTAAAGATAGACTATTGAAATAACTTGGATAATGAAATTTCAATACTTTAGATAATTCCTCTTGAAATGGTGTCAATTCTCCACCATTATTATGTCCCATACCTTTGTAGTTAGTTACATTAGAAAACATCCATTCATATGCAATATCACCATGAGATAAATCTATAATGGGACAATAACATTGTGCTCCATAAATATCATCAGTTTCCTCCATCATAGCCCCTGATTCTTCTAATAAAGATAAATATTCTTCACTATTTCCAGTGCAACCAAGTAAAGAACTCATAGCACCTCCAGCACTTACTCCTACTGATATAATTTTATTAACATCACCAGGTAAACACTCTCTATTATGCTTAATAAATCTTATAGCGGCTTTTAAATCTACTAATCCAATAGGAGCTTTACCAATAAACTCCCCATGTTCTCCAACGGTTTGCTTTCCTCTTGCTCCTACAGAAATGTAAATCATACCTGCATTTAAAAATTCCTTTCCTTTACACCATGGGTTATCAATAGTTTCTGGAGCTGCCTCTGAATATCCTCCAATAGAGTTTTCAAATACAATTGGTGCAGAAAGTGAAGTGAATTTTCCAACTTTAGATTTTATATTCTTTGACATATCACTTTTAAAATAAGCTTCTGGTACGTATATATTCATACATTGTAATTCTGGCACTTTAACATCGTTACAATATACAACATTTAACAATTCATAACACTGCAAATCATTTCTATGTTTCCATTGACATTGTTTATCTCTCAATCCCATATTATCAGTCCTCTTCCATTTAATAATTATTTATATCAATCTTACTTATTTTTACTTAATATGTCTATATTTATATTGTTAATAAAAAAAAGCTACGACATACAAATTTTATAAAATTCTTGTCATAGCTCTTTTCTATTTAAAAATTCTGGAGAAATTTTTATAAATTATTCAGTTTATGACTAATGTCACAACTGATAATAATTAACTATTAATTATTCTTCTACCGGCTCAATTTCACTAAAATTTCTTTTTAACTTCATAAATTCTTTTTCTACTGAACCAGATTTTTCGTTATAGAATAAGTTGATTCCTTGATTTAATACTCCAATACCCCAACCTACAGTAGTTGACATTGGAATTATTATTTTTCCTGATTCGCTAATTGTAATAATCCATATAATTATACTTATTGATATGTAAATAATGAGATGAAAGAAAAAATCTTTTTTCTCCTCTACTCTCTTCTTTGCCATAGTATATAGTTGCTCATCAGTTAATTGATTATCGTACACAATAATCCTCCTTAAATAATTACTACTAAAATAGTATACCATTTTTTACCAAGAATTTCAACTATATATTTTATATTCCCATATTAGTTTTATCAAAGCCATTATTTCTTATTAATTTATATACCATATAAATACCATAGGCCGCTAGTATTATCATAAGTGATGTAACTGGATACATATATCTAGAAAAAGCATAAAAAGGTAAATATACGCAATTAAAGTACAATATAATCATAGATATAAATAAGAAGTTTAAATTTCTTCCTCTCTTATATAAATAGAATATAAATCCAATTATTGCTGAAATTAATAAAATGCGATGATATACTAATACAGTATTTAAACTAATATTATATATTTCAACCCAATAAAATGGTTTTATCCAATTATGAGCAGTCTTTCCTATTGTATACCATCCTATATATCGCAATGGTTCATTTTTTAACACCTTCCAAAAGCGCTCCTTAGATAAGGCTACCTCTGTCTCATTATTTTTAAATTCATCTCTATCATAATAAGGAAACTTATCATGATCTATTCCATATTCTATATCTGTTGTATCTTTAACACTTTGATCATAATTTATATATGTACCCTGTAACATTGGATTTCCTGTTGCATAAGTAAATAATATAACTTTATCAAAAGCAACATAATTTCTTATCCACCACGGAGCCATTATAGCTATAAATATTACTATTACTATTGATGCAAACTTTACCATTTCAGAAAACTTGTATCTTCTGCTTATTATCCACATTATTAAAACTAACACTGGCAAAAGTGCTACTTGAGGCCTAAAATATGAGGATACACCTAATAGCACTCCCCCTATAACATAATACATAGTTTTTTTAGTTTCTATAGCATACATAGTCACATATATTAACAACAATAATAATGTTTTAAAGATAGTTTCTGTTAAAATAAGTTGTGATGCCCATAAATTCGGCAAATATAGTGCATCTAATATAAACGCTACAAGTGATATAGAAGAATTTTTAAATACTTTTTTAGCCATAAAAAATACTAAAAGCAATGATATAGCTTGCAAAAATACTTGTATTAACCTCACTGCTGTTATTGCTCCCATTTTTCCAAAAATAGCAGTACATGCTGCTATAACAATAGGCAACCCAGGCATCATAAATGCTGACTTATTTTCTGGATAATGATATGAATAGTAACCTCTTTCATAAAGATTCCATCCACTTCTTATAAATTTTACGTCATCATTATCTGGTACCTCTAGGCTCCCTAATAACGTATTATTTCCAAATTTAAATGTTGCATATATACCTAATAATATAAAAATAACTGTTACTAATATTAATATAATTTTAGTTTTTCTACTCTCTTCTTTTAGTGAAAACATTCTTTTCCTCCAAATTTTATTATTACAATAATACTATATCCAATTTTGATATAATAATTACTTATATATTATTAGAGTTAATTTTGTATCACCACATAGTTTAGAGATGGATTTAATAAAAAATTATGTTTATATTTAACCATATAAACTATATAATTTTAAATTATAAATTCTTAATTTATGATTGTATCTTAACATTTTTTACTTTATAAAATGCTTTTAGTATTTTAGATTCAATAATTTGAATCATATTAATTATTTTATTAATTCCAAAAGATATTGGTATCAATAATATACTTAACCATATCATAATTAATATTGGAATTTTAGGCATATACACTATATTTTGAATATATTGATAACATAAAAAGCTATGTGTAAGCCACATATTTGTAGAATTGTTTCCTAAAAAAATAAATATATTTTTTAATTTTTGTCTTTTTAATATATTTATTGTTACATAAATCAATATCGGAGTATATAGATAATCATACCTCATACTTTCAAAAGTTAAGTCTGCAATTTTAAATCTTGACGCTATTATAACTATAAAAATAGTGATATATACAAGCCTATTATGTAATTTTATCTTTTTAAAGATTTCTTTCATCTTAGTAAATGAATCAAATTTAACAAATAGACATCCCATAAAGAATATAGGTTGCCAATACAATAATGTAATGAAATCTCTATATATCATATGATTATTTAAAAATACAAGATTCGGATTAGAATTTACAACTAAAGTTGCTATCTTTCCTAACTTTGAAAATATAAAAATAATTAAAAATGATAACCATGGATTTTTACGAATTATTTTATTCATAATAGGAAATAATATTATTAATTGAACATATAATTTTAAAAACCACCATTCCCCATTATATGTTAAATCTATTGCCAAAAAGTTGTATAAAAATTCTCTCGTATTAAAGACTTTTACCCCAATCACAAATCCAATTGGAACAAAAATAAATAAAATAACCCAATAATTAATATATAATTTCTTTAAACGTTTAAAAACATTAGTTATAGTAAATCTACCATTTTTCATCACGGTAATATATAAGCCATAACCACTTAAAAATAAATATATAGCTACGCATAGCTTACCTGCATGTCCTATAATGTATGCTAAATTAGTATCTCCAAATCTTATTAAGGGTAAAAATTCATTTCCTGGTGCTATTCTATCTTGAAAAGGAAATAAATGATGTGCAAACATCAACCATAATGCTACTCCTTTCATCATTTTAGTATCTTCTTTACTTAATCCCATAATTCTTTCCTTTCACTAATGTTTCTTTTTTATTTATGTAATTCATATGTAATTCATATATACTTCATATATACTTCACATATAATTTTACATATTTTTCTTTTATAGTAAAGTAATTTTTTATAATAATGTATTATATTAACTACTATGTAATTTTTGTAGACTATTGCTATATCTATATATGGTTTAATCTTCTATTTTTTTATGATAATATTAAACTAAGGAGGTGCTTAAATGAGATCAAATTTTTCTCTTGAAAATTCTTTTTCTATAATAGATGCTATGGTAAATGACTCTCGTTTTGAAATTCTTGAATATCCTATGCTAAATGGCGGAAACTCTTTAGAATCTGCTATTGCATTTAAATATATGAAAGATAGTAATATTAAATTAAGACAAGTTAGAATCTTATTAAATGACTCCGCTGTTAAATTAGAATCAGGTTCCCTTTCATTCTTAAAAGGTGATATCGATATTGCATCTAAGATTGGTGGGGTACTGGGTATCGGTAAGAAATTTATTTCTTCTAAATTAAATAAAGAATCTATGATAAAACCTGTATACACTGGATCAGGTGCCATCTACCTTGAACCTTCCTTCAATCATTATCTTCTTTTAGAATTAGATGATGAAGAAATAATTGTTGAACCTGGTATGTTTTATTGCTGTGAAAATTCCGTTAATGTATCTACTGCAATACTAAATTCAGTATCATCATCTCTATTTAGTAATGAACAAATATTTCAAACTAAACTTTCCGGATCAGGTATTGTAGTATTAGAATCTCCAGTACCAGCCAATGAAATAATGAAATTTAGACTTTGTGATGATTTTCTTAAAATTGATGGTAATTTTTCATTTTTAAGAACTGAAGATGTAGAACTTACCGTTGAAAAATCTACAAAAACTTTTATAGGTTCGGCTGCCTCTGGTGAAGGACTTTTAAATGTATTTAGTGGAACTGGTGAAGTGTGGCTTATGCCAACAAAATCAGTGTATGATGATTTAGAAAAAGAAGGCCATAAACTAATGATAACTCCTTCCAAATCTTATGGAAAAGATGTTGAAAATACTACCGATGATGAATAAATTTAAGGGGTGTGTTATTTATGGAAACTTACAGTAAATCTTTATTAGAGCTTGAAGAATTACATGATAGTAAAATCATGTTTTCTTCATATTTTTTAAGAAAAGGAAAAAAAGAAACTAGCATTGATGATGGTACCTTCAATGACCTTATGCTAGACAATATATTTTTTAAATTTTTTTGTCCTTACTTTAAAACCTCTTTAGGTGAACAAATTTTATATAATAATCTTAGAAATCCTATTTTTAATAAGGATGAATTACTAAGTAAAAGAAAAAAACTTAATGCCTTAGATTCATCACCTGAGAAATCATCATTGTTAAATTATCTAAATTCTATAGGAACATTAAAATACTACAACTTCTCCGACATACTATTTAAGCCTTTAAAAACATCTACTCTCGTAACTGTCGTTGCATTGATATCTTTTATAATAACTTTACTTACTATAATTTTATCTTTTAAATCTATATCCGCACTATTTCTTTTAGCTATTCCTTTACTAATTTATCCTTATATAAGCGGTGTATTCTTCGATTCAATTAACTCAGAAATACTAATTCTTAGATATCTCTCTAAAGTTGTTTCTAATGCAAAATATATCTCTAATCTAGATATTCCAGAGTTTTCTGTTGAATTATCTACTCTAAAAAATCTTTATAATTAATTTAAATATATTAAATTCTACAGTAATTTTCTTGGTCAACCTCTTCAAGGTACTGATACTATTATTACTTTATTAGATGTTTTTACTGGTACAAGAGCATTAGGTTATTTATATATTGCTAAAAAAATAAATAGGAATAAGAAAGATTATATTAAAATGATAGAAATAATAGGTACTTTAGACAGTCTTGTAACTATTAACGAAATAAAAGATAATAACTCTGTCTGCATACCTACATTTACTGATGATAAAACTTTTTCTGTAGAAAATATTTATAACCCTATAATTAATAACTGTGTTAAAAATTCCATCACACTTAATAATAATGGAATACTTCTAACAGGATCAAATATGGCGGGAAAGTCTACATTTCTTAGAAGTATAGGTTTGAATGTAATTTTATCTCAAACTATAGGTATAGTATTTGCTGATAATTATATAGCTCCTATTTCGAAAATATTCACTTCTATCAGTAGAAATGATGATTTATTATCTGGCAAAAGCTATTATCTAGAAGAAGCTGAGGCTGTGCAATACATAGTTAATAACTGTAATGATGACATTCCTATGATTTGTATTATAGACGAGATTTTTAAAGGAACTAATCCTACTGAAAGAATTGCTGCTGCCACTGAAATTTGCAACTACTTATCCTCAAGTAATTGTATTCCATTTATAGCTACTCATGATTCTGACCTAACAAAATCTTTAGAAAATTATAAGTTATATCACTTCTCTGAAACAATAAATGATGATTTATCAATGACATTTGACTATAAATTAAAAGAAGGTATCTGTCCTTCATCAAATGCCATTAGAATTTTGGAAATTCTAAAATACCCAGAAAATATTTTAGATAGAATTAAGAAAAGACTATGTTAAATCTTACAAATTTAAATTCCAAAGGAGTATTGCATAATTAATCATATAAACCTATGTTTATTCAGCTAATTCACAATTAAGGTTAATTTTCCTCTGTGAGGAAAATATTGTAGTTCTACGGACGGCCAGTACCGATGAAATGAACAATAAAGAAATACTATAATCCTTCACCACTAATTAACTAGAACAGATGCTAATATATGTACTTTAACTATATCTTCATCCCATAAAGATATAGAGCATGCTATATGAAAGTGCAACTTTCATTAGCTTCATATAAGGCTGTATTATACTCTCTGTTTAATTATAAAATAAGTCTTTATAACAAACCAATAACATAATACTTATAATCTCAGAAATTCCGCAGGAATTTCCACCACAATTGTGAATCGTGAATTGCGAATTAAAAAAAGGGCCTTCGCCAACAAATTCTTGTTTGTTAACGAAAGCCTTTTTTTAATTTCTACATTCCAAGTATATCTTGAATATTTGATTTTAACACATCAGCTTTTGGCCCGTATATAGCTTGAACACCTTTATCTTTTATGATAAGTCCTAGTGCTCCAGCAGATTTCCAAGCTTTTTCATCTCCAACTAAATCTTTATTCTTAACTGTGACTCTTAATCTTGTCATACAAGCATCTACATCTTCGATATTTTCTTTTCCACCTAATAATTCAATAATCTTTATACATTGTTCATCATTAGAGGAAGTTGTTTCTGAAGCTACTTTATCTTCATTCTTTGTATTTGTAGTTTCATCATCGATATAGTTTCCTTTACGTCCTGGTGTTCCAATATCAAATTTCTTTATTAAGAAATTAAATACTACAAAGTTTATGAAGAAGAATGCTATACATGCTAATAAGAAGTTAAGTAAATCCCATCCAAGTCCTGCTTTAAACATCATTGGTAGACGTGTACATAATTCTATTGCGCCAAAGGCATGAATTCTTAAATTAATAATATCTGCTAATGCAAATCCAAGTCCTGTTATTACTGCATATACAACATATAGTATTGGTGAAATAAACATAAACATAAATTCTATTGGTTCAGTTACTCCTGTTAAGAATACTGCAAGAGCAGCTGAGAAAAATACTGATTTATATTTATCCTTTTTATCTTTATCTACATTGTTATACATCGCAAATGCTACACCTATTAAAGATGCACAAGATAAGATTACTTGTCCCACTTTAAATCTTGCAGGTGTGATATCATTTAATAATGCATTATATGCTGATGTATCTCCTGCGTCTTTTAATGAATTTAAATCTGATACCCATGCTAACCATAATGGATCTTGTCCTGCAACTCTTACACCTTCTAAAGAAGTATAAACTCCCCCTAAGTCTGTATAGTTCATTGGAATAGTAATCATATGGTGTAATCCAAATGGTAGTAATAATCTTTCCAATGTTCCATATACAAATGGTGCTAATATTGGAGCTGAATCCTTTGACTTAGCAATCCACTCTCCAAAAGCATTTAATCCTGCTTGAGCAAATGGCCATATTAAGGATAATATTAATGCAGTAACAACTGATCCTGCAATAACAACAAAAGGAACAAAACGTTTACCATTAAAGAATCCAAGAGCTTGTGGTAACTTATCAAAGTTATAATACTTATTATATAATACTGCACCTAAAAATCCTGAAATAATACCTACAAATACTCCCATATTAAGGGCCGGCGCTCCTAGCACAGAAGTAAAATAATCTCCTACTGGTAATGCACCAGCTAACAGTGAGTTTACTGTTGCTCCTTCTTTGCTAAGCATATCAGAAGTTACTCCAAAAACTGTTCCTGTAATCCTGTTAATAAGTATAAATGCTATTAAAGCAGCAAATGCTCCTCCAGCACGTTCCTTTGCCCAAGATCCACCTATAGCTACTGCAAATAATATGTTTAAATTCCCTATAATTCCCCAACCAATATCTTCTACAACTGAAGCTATTGTTGCAATAACGGTTGCATCAGAGGTCATTCCTATTAGTTTTCCTAAAGAAATCATAAGACCTGCTGCTGGCATAACAGCTACAACTACCATTAATGCCTTACCAAACTTTTGCCAGAAATCAAATGATCCTAATTTAGTCTTTCCCATTAACATCATCTCCCATAATCATTGAATTATTACAACTTATGTGAATATGATACCATATATTGTATTCATCTAAAAGAGAAAACGTTTTATTCGTAAGATTTCATATTATTATTGGCAAATTTTTGTATATTTATATAGTTATATTATTAATATTTATGTAATACACAAAGACAATACATAGTAAATGTGATTATTGAATCTATACTAAATATGAAAACGCTATGCATGCCTCAGAGCTATAATAAAATTCCTTTCTAAGGAAAATTTTTCACATTTACTCTGCGTTGTTCATAATAAACAAAAAATAAGGAAGTGAAGAACAATTTCTATTTATGCTCTTCACTTCCTATTTATCTTTTTTATATAGTTACTTCTACCCCATAGTGGTCTGAAACAACTTCTTCATTATCTCCATTAAATACTACTGATGAATTTTTTACTGATATCTCTCTATTAGCAAATATAATATCAAGTCTCATATCAATTTTATTTTTTTCCCATCCATCAATTTTACCTTTTACAGTAACACCTGAATCTTTTGTATCCGCAAGAGTAAATGTGTCTTTTAATCCTTGTGATATTAGATAATCATAGCCTTCATTTCTAACGTTGGCATTATTATTAAAATCACCCATGAAGAATGATAATCTATCTTTTGAATCTTTACTTAGAAGTTTATCAGCTTGATATTTAAATGGTTCTTCTTCATCTTTCCACCATCCTAAATGACAAGTATAAAAATCTGTTTCAGTACCATCTAAATTAATAGTTGCCTTTAATATTTTTCTAGTTTTCCAATAGTTTCTATCTTCACCTTGAGATATAAAGAAACTTTCAGTGTTTACAATTGGATGTCTAGTTAGTATACCTATACCTTCTTCATATATATCATAGCCTATGTGGGAATAATCCCACACAAAGCTATAATTATTACATCCTATCTTTTTTAATGTTTCATTTAAAACAACTAAGTAATTATCCTGCTTTATATTTTCAAAAATTATATCTGATTTTATTAATTGGCTAACTTCTTGAAGAGTAATAACATCATACTGCTCTTTTTTTATTCTATTAGCTAGTATCTCTATCTTCTTTTCTTGATCAGATTCTTGCCATGAATGGCAGTTAACTGTTAATAACTTCATTTATTTTACACTCCTAATATATCTTGTATATTAGATTTTAACACATCAGCCTTTGGTCCGTAAATAGCTTGAACTCCTTTATCTTTTAAAACAAGTCCTAATGCACCACATGCCTTCCAAGCCTTTTCATCTCCAACTACTGAAGAATCCTTTACTGTAACTCTAAGTCTTGTCATACAAGCATCTACATCTACGATATTTTCTTTTCCACCTAATAATTCAATTATTTTAATACATTGTTCATCATTAGCTGTCTTTGAATCTACTTTAGCATTAGTTGTATTTTCTTCTCCTTCATCATCAATATAGTTACCATTACGTCCTGGAGTAGCTATATTGAATTTCTTAATTAAGAAACTACATACAAAGAAGTTTAATACAAAGAATCCTACGCATGCTATTAAGAAGTTAATTATATCTCCAAGTAATCCTGCTTTTATCATCATTGGTATACGAGTAATTAACTCTATAACACCAAATGCATGTACTCTTAAATTAATTATATCTGCTAATGCGAAAGCTAAACCTGTCATAATTGCATATGCTACAAATAATATTGGTGATACAAACATGAACATAAATTCGATTGGTTCTGATACACCTGTTAAAAATACTGCAAGTGCTGCTGAGAAGAACATTGATTTATATTTATGCTTCTTATCTGCATCAACATTTTTGTACATTGCACATGCAACACCGATAAGTGATGCACAAGATAATATTACTTGACCAACCTTGAATCTTGCTGGTGTAACATCATTTAATAAAGCTGTATATGCTGCAGTGTCTCCTGCATCTTTTAAAGTATTTAAGTCTGTAACCCATGCTAACCATAATGGATCTTGTCCCGCAACTGTTGTACCTGCTAAAGTTGTATATACTCCTCCAAGTTCTGTATAGTTCATTGGAATTGTTAGCATATGATGTAATCCAAATGGTAATAATAATCTTTCTAATGTTCCATATACAAATGGTGCTAATACTGGTGCAGTATCTTTAGATGATGCAATCCATTGTCCAAATCCATTTAATGCACTTTGAATAAATGGCCAGAATAATGATAATACGATTGCTGTTACAACTGATCCACCGATAACTACAAATGGTACAAATCTCTTACCATTAAAGAAACCTAATGCTTCTGGTAGTTTGTTGAAGTTATAGAATTTGTTATATATTACAGCTCCTAAGAACCCTGAAACTATACCAACGAAAACTCCCATGTTAAGTGCTGGCGCACCAAGTATAGAAGTAAAATAATCTCCAACTGGCAATGAACCAGCTAATAAAGAATTTACTGTAGCATCTGCATCTGCTAACATATCAGAAGTTACCCCAAAAATAGCTCCTGTTATTCTATTAATAAGTATAAAAGATAATAGTCCTGCAAATGCTCCGCCGGCACGTTCTTTAGCCCAAGAACCACCAATAGCAACTGCAAATAGTACATGTAAATTACCAATTATAGCCCAACCTATATCTTCCATAACTCTTGATATTGTAGTTATAATGCTCGCATCTGATGTCATTCCTAGTAACTTAGCTAAAGAAATCATTATACCTGCTGCTGGCATTACAGCAACTACAACTAATAGAGCTTTACCAAATTTTTGCCAAAAATCAAATGATCCCAATTTAAATTTCTTCATATATTTCTCTCCTCGCCCAAATATTATGATTGGTATATGAAAACAACCGATTGCATCTTATGGAAAAAAATTTAATAATAACATATTTTTATGCACAATCGTTTGCATACAGTATAAAAAATAAGTACAGGTTTTATCCTGTACCTATATATTACACCTTTTTGAAAACGTCGTCAACATCTTTTTACTTTTTTCTTCTTGAATTTGTATTTTTCTATTTTATTTCCATAATAGCTAATGCAGCGGCTCCTAATACTCCTGCTTTTCCCCCTAAAACCGCCTTTTCAATAACGCAATTTTCGCTTATAGCTTTTAAACATCTATTATCAACTTCTTCTTGAATTTTATCAAATACTATTTGTCCTGCGTTAGTAACACCACCACCAACTACTACTTTTTCTGGATCAAAAATGTTTACTATATTTGCTACAGCAATACCTAAATATGATAATGCTGTGTTTACTATTTCTTTAGAAACTCTATCACCTTTAGCTGCTTCTTCAAATACTTCTTTTGATGTAACTTCAGAATAATTTTTTAATGTAGTATTGGCATTACTGCTTGCAGCATCTCTACCTCTCTTCATTATAGCAGTTCCTGATCCTAAAGCTTCTGCACAACCAGCATTTCCACATCCACATCTTGGTCCATCAACCATAACTGTCATGTGACCAATTTCTAAAGCATTGGCTGTATTTCCTCTGTAAAGTTTTCCATTTAATACAGCACCGCCACCAATTCCAGTACTTGCAGTTACAAAAACCATATTTTCTGTTCCCTTACCTGCACCAAACATAAATTCACCTAAAGTAGCTACATTAGCATCATTATCTAAAAAAGTAGGTAATTTATACTTCTCCTTTAAAGGTTGTACTATATTAAAATTCTTAAATGGAAGATTAGCTGAATTTACAATAATTCCATTTTTAACATCTAATGGTCCTGGTGATCCTATACCAATAGCTTTTACATTACTTATATCAACATTCTTTAATACTGTTTCTACTGTGCCTAATATTCTATTTAATACAGCTTGTTCACCCTCTGCAGCATTTGTAGCAACAGTTTCTTCTGAAATTATATTTCCTTCTAAATCAACTACTGCAGTATAAATTTTTGTTCCACCCAAATCGATTCCAATTACATAATCCTTTGACATATCCTATCCTCCTATTACTCTCTTATCAAAAATAACTAGATTTTATACCTTAAGTATATCAACTTAAGAAATTGTTTACAAATATAATTTTTTAAAATTTGCTTATTTATAATAATTATGCTCTCTTATACTATATCTCTTTTAATATATATTATGCAAGCGATTTCCTTATTTTTTATTTAAAAGATTCTCTCTCAATAAAATTTGTAGATACGATATGATTTAATTTTGTTAAAATTTCTCCTTCTAATTTATCAATAAGTAATTTTGCTGCATAATATCCTAAATCAGAAGCATTTATATCTATTGATGACAATGGTGGATCTTGAAATTCTCCTAATGGTATATTATTAAAACCTACCAACGCAACATCTTCTATTCCTTCTTCTTTTAATGCTTTATTGACCCCAAATGCCAATAAATCATCACTAGCTACTATAGCTGTGACTTTTCTCTTTGAAAGAATTTGTTTTATAGCTATATATCCCTGTTCTTCATCAAAATTATTCATCTCACAAATAATATCATTATCTATAGCAATATCTGCATCTCTTAATGCAGCTTTATAGCCTTTCAATCTATATTTCGAAACATTCATTTGACCTTTTCCACCAATAAACCCTATGTCCCTATGCCCTTTTTCTATCAATTTATGTACTACATCATAGGTAGCAGAAAAATTATCATTGTCTACCCACATAGAATTTTTTTCATCATCTGGTCTACCAATTACTACAAAAGGAAAATCCCTCTCTTTTAAAAAATTAACTATTTTATCATCTTCAACTACTCTTAATAAAACAATTCCATCTACTAGACCACTTGTACAAAAATCCGTTAACGATTCAAATTCTTCATCACCTTTTTTACTAAAAGCATACATTATGTAGTATCCCATAGATTGAGCACATATACTCATTCCCTTCATTGCTTGCATAAAAAATGGATTTGCAAATAAGTCTTCCGCCTCACTATCTAATACGACACCTAATGTTCTTGTTTTGCTATTAGCTAAACTTCTAGCAATAGCATTAGGTCTATACTTTAATTTTTTTATAGCTTTTTGAACCCTAAGTTTTGTCTCATCACTTATCTTAGGGTTATCAGATAACACCCTAGATACAGTAGAAGGTGCCACTTCAGCTTCTTTTGCTACATCCTTTATTGTAACTTTCATAACCTCACCCCTATACATACAATTATAGTATACACCAATATGCAATCGATTTCAATATTTGTAAGTAATTACATTTTGATTTTTTACAATAACTCTAAAATCATTATATGATATGAAATAAGGTGCTACAAAATAAACTCTATTATTCTGTAGCACCCCTAATGATATATTATTTATTTAAATACTTATCTACTTCAGCAGCACAAGCTTTTCCTTCATTCATTGCCCAAACTACAAGCGATTGACCTCTTCTCATATCTCCCGCTGCAAAAACTTTATCTACGTTAGTTTTAAACTTACCGTATTCAGCCTTTACATTTGTTCTAGCATCTAGCTCTACACCGAAGGTATTTGGTAATGTATTTTCACTTCCTACGAATCCCATAGCAAGTAATACTAAATCAGCTTTCCAAGTTTTTTCTGTACCCGGAATTTCCACAGGAATCATTCTTCCTGTTTCATTCTTTTCCCATTTAACATTTACAGTAATAGCTTCTTTAACATTACCATTTTCATCACCAATAAACTCTTTAACTGTAGTTACATACTCTCTTGGATCTTTTCCGAAAACAGCTTCAAATTCTTCTTGACCATAGTCTACCTTTAAGACTCTTGGCCATTGTGGCCATGGATTACTTGCAGTTCTACCCTCTGGTAATTTATCCATAATCTCAAATTGTACAAGTGAAGCACATCCATGTCTCATTGATGTTCCAACACAGTCATTTCCTGTATCTCCTCCACCAATGACAATTACATTTTTATCTTTCGCTGAAGTATATTTACCATCTTCTAAATTAGAATCTAATAAACTCTTTGTATTTGCACTTAAGAAGTCAACAGCAAATTCAATTCCCTTAAGTTCTCTTCCTTTAACCTTAAGATCTCTTGGATTACTTGCTCCCCCTGCTAATACTACGGCATCGAACTCTTTTAATAATTCTTCACCTTTTATATCTACCCCAACTTCAGTATTGACTTTAAAGTTAATTCCTTCTTCTTTCATAAGATTAACTCTTCTATCAATAATATGCTTTTCTAACTTCATATTAGGTATACCATACATTAAAAGACCACCTATTCTATCATGTCTTTCAAATACAGTTACCTCATGACCTCTTCTATTTAAATAAACTGCTGTAGTAAGTCCTGCTGGTCCTGATCCTACAATGGCTACTTTTTTACCAGTTCTATACTTTGGAATAATAGGTTTTACCCATCCTTCCTCAAATGCTCTTTCAATAATTGAAAGCTCATTTTCTTTTATTGATATAGCTGGACCATTAATTCCACAAGTACATCCTGCTTCGCAAAGAGCCGGACATACTCTACCAGTAAACTCTGGGAAGCAACTAGTTTTCATTAATCTATCTGCTGCTTCTTTCCATAATCCTCTATATATAAGATCATTCCATTCAGGAATTAAGTTATTTAATGGACATCCTGTTGCTCCACCATTAATAATAATACCTGATTGACAAAATGGAACTCCACAATTCATACAACGAGCGCCTTGAATTTCTTGCTCCTCTTTTGAGAGAGGAGTATGAAATTCATTCCAATCCTTTATTCTTTCCTTCGGATCTTTGCTTTCAGCAACCTTACGCTCATAATCCATAAATCCGGTTGGTTTTCCCATATTCTACTCCCCCTCTATTTAGTATTTAATGCGTTGTTCTTTTCAAAAGCTGCAAGTTCTGCTTCTTCTCTTGAATAGCCTTCGCCTTCTAATTCTTTTATTGTTGTAATCATTCTATTGTAATCTCTTGGCATTACTTTAATGAACTTATTAGATAATGCGTCTAAGTTTTCTAATACTGATTTACCTTTATTAGAATTAGTATTTTCTATATGAGCTTCTAATATTGTTCTTAACTCTTCAATATCTTCACTAGATAATTGTTGTAAGTCTACCATGTCAGTATTAATCTTACCTTTATTATTACCAGTTTCATCAAGTATATATGCTATACCACCAGACATACCAGCTGCAAAGTTTCTTCCTATTTCACCAAGAACAACAACTCTACCACCAGTCATATATTCACATCCGTGATCTCCTACACCTTCCACTACTGCTATCGCACCAGAATTTCTAACAGCAAATCTTTCTCCTGCTATACCATTGATATAAACCTCACCACTAGTTGCTCCATATAATGTAACATTACCAGCAATTATATTATCTTCTGCAACAATTTTTGAGTTTCTATGAGGGTAAACAGAAATCTTACCACCACATAGTCCTTTACCAAGATAATCGTTACAATCCCCTTCAATTTCAAGTGTTATACCATTATTAACAAAGGCACCAAATGAATTTCCTCCAGCTCCATTTGCTTTTATGTGTATAGTATCTGCTGGTAAACCATCTTGTCCATATACCTTTGTAACTTCTGATGATAAAATAGTTGCGAAACTTCTGTTTATATTTTTTACATCAACTTCAAAACTAACTTTTTCACCTTTTTCAATAGCATTCTTACATCTTGGAACCAAAACTTGTAAATCAATAGTATTTTCTAAATTAATTGGTTGTGGATGTGTACATGAAATAGCTACACCTTGTGGTACTGAAGGATTGTGTAAAATCTTTTCAAGATCTACCTTCTTAGCCTTCCATCCTTTTACATCTTTCTTAACCTTTAACTTATCAGTTCTACCGATCATTTCTTCTACAGTTCTAAATCCTAATTTAGCCATGTATTCTCTTAGTTCCATAGCTATGAATGTCATAAAGTTAACTACATGATCTGGATTACCTTTGAATCTTTTTCTTAACTCTTTATTTTGAGTAGCTATACCAACTGGACAAGTATCTAAATTACATACTCTCATCATAACACAACCCATTACTACTAATGGTGCTGTTGCAAAGCCATATTCTTCTGCACCAAGTAATGCAGCAATAGCTAAGTCTCTACCAGTCATAAGCTTACCATCTGTTTCAATAACAACTCTATCTCTTAATTTATTCATTACAAGAGTTTGATGAGTTTCTGCAAGACCTAATTCCCATGGAAGCCCTGCATTAGCGATACTAGTTCTTGGAGATGCTCCTGTACCTCCATCATATCCAGAAATTAATATAACCTCTGCTCCTGCTTTAGCAACACCGGCAGCAACTGTTCCTACACCAGCTTCTGAAACAAGCTTTACAGATATTCTAGCATCTCTATTAGCATTCTTTAAGTCATATATTAATTGAGCTAAATCTTCTATTGAATAAATATCATGGTGTGGTGGTGGTGATATAAGTCCTACCCCAGTTGTAGAATGTCTAGCCTTAGCTACCCATGGATAAACCTTCTTAGCTGGTAGCTGACCACCTTCACCTGGTTTTGCACCTTGTGCCATCTTTATTTGAATTTCTTTAGCATTTACTAAATATTCAGCAGTAACACCAAATCTACCTGAAGCTACTTGCTTAATAGCTGAAGAACGTAAGTCTCCATTTGCATCTCTTACAAATCTTTCTCTTTCTTCTCCACCTTCACCGGTATTTGATTTACCACCGATTCTGTTCATAGCAATTGCTAAACATTCATGAGCTTCTTTTGAAATTGATCCATAAGACATAGCTCCTGTTTTAAATCTCTTAACGATAGATTCTACTGATTCTACTTCATCTAGTGGAATTTCTTCTCCACTATAGTCAAAATCTATTATGTTTCTAAGATTTATTACTTTTTCATCTCCAGATAACATAGCAGTATATTCTTTAAATTCTTTGTAGTCTTTATTTCTACATGAATTTTGTAACTTATGAATTGTAAGAGGATTATATAAATGTTCCTCTTTATTGCTTCTATATCCATGACTTCCTTCTGAATCTAAAGTTACTTCTACTGATAACTCATCATAAGCATTTTTATGACGTTTTAAAGTTTCTTCTGCAATTTCATTTAATCCTACACCATCAATTCTGCAGGCAGTAGATGTAAAGTATTCATCAACAACTTCTTTTGAAATACCGATAGCTTCAAATATTTGAGCACCATTGTAAGATTGAATTGTTGAAATACCCATCTTAGAAAGTATTTTAACTATACCTTTATTACATGCTTTTATGAAGTTTTTAACTCCATGTTCATAAGTGTCTTTTAGCATGCCTTTTTCAATTAAATCACTAATTGTATCAAATGCAAGATATGGATTTACTGCATTAACACCAAAACCAAGTAATGTAGCAAAATGATGAATTTCTCTTGGTTCTCCTGATTCTAATACTATAGATACAGATGTTCTCTTAGCAGTTCTAATTAAATGTTGATGTAATCCTGATGTTGCCAATAAGGCAGGAATTCCAGCATTATTTTCATCAACCATTCTATCGCTAAGTACTAATATAGTAGCACCATCTTCAATAGCTTTATCAGCTTTGGCAAATAAGTCATCTAAAGCTTTCTTTAAGTCTCCACCTTTAGCATCAAATACTATTGGAAGAACTTCAACTTTAAATCCTTGATTATCAAGATTTAACACCTTATACATTTCTTCATTTGAAATAATAGGTGATGTTAATTTTACTCTTCTACAATTTGTTTCATTAGGATTTAAAAGATTTCCTTCTGGTCCTAAGTACATTCTTGAAGATGTTACAATAACTTCTCTAATAGCATCAATTGGCGGATTTGTAACTTGCGCAAATAGTTGCTTAAAGTAGTTATAAAGTGGTTGTGGTCTATCAGAAAGAACTGCAAGTGGTGTATCTACACCCATAGCTGCTAAAGCTTCTTCACCTTTTTCACTCATTGGAAGTATTGCTGATGTTAATTCATCATAAGTATATCCAAAGTTTCTTTGAAGAATTAATCTCTTACTTTCATCGAATGATTCTTCTTTAAATCCTTCTGATGAGATATTCTCTATTTTAACAAGATTCTTCTCTAACCATTCTCCATATGGTTTTGCAGAAGCATATTGTTCTTTTAATTTTTTATCATCAACAACTTCACCTTTTACAGTATCAACAAGTAACATTCTACCTGGATGAAGTCTTTGTTTTTCTTTTATATTTTCTTCTGGTATATCTAATACACCAACTTCTGATGCAAGTATTAAGTAATCATCATTAGTTACATAATATCTTGCTGGTCTAAGACCATTTCTATCAAGAGACGCTCCCATGATATCTCCATTAGTAAATACTACCGCTGCAGGACCATCCCATGGTTCCATTAAAGTAGATTGATATTCATAAAAGTCTCTCTTTGTCTTATCCATATCCTTATTTTTACTCCAAGGTTCTGGAATAAGCATCATTACTGTTTCTGGTAAAGTTCTACCGTTCATAACTAAAAATTCTAATGTGTTATCAAACATTGCAGAATCTGAACCTTCTCTATTTATAACTGGAAGAACTTTCTTTAAATCATCTTTAAAAACATCTGATTCAAATCTATCTTCTCTAGTATGAATCCAATTTGCATTTCCTCTTATTGTATTAATTTCTCCATTATGAATCATACATCTGTTAGGATGAGCTCTTTCCCAACTTGGAAATGTATTAGTTGAGAATCTAGAGTGTACCATACCTATTGCACTTTCCATATCTTCATCTTGAAGATCTAAGAAAAATTCTTCAACTTGTGTTGATAAAAGCATACCTTTATATACTATAGTTTTACTTGAAAAGCTACATGCATAAAAAGTCTTATCTTGAAGTATTTGTGTAGCTTCTTTTTCGGCAACTCTTCTTGCAACATATAACTTGCGTTCAAACGCTTGTCCTTTTTCTATATCAGTAGGTCTTTCAACAAATCCTTGTACTATATGTGGCATTGCTTCTAAAGCAGTTTCTCCTAAATTAGAAGGATTAACTGGTACTTCTCTCCATCCCAAGAATTTTAAGCCTTCACTTTTCATGGCTTTTTCAAAGACTACTTTAGCTTCTTTTCTGTCATTTTCATCTACTGGCAGGAACATCATTGCTACAGCATAATCTCCCTCTTCACCAATATTGAATCCTAATTGTTGCTTTTTGAAAAATTTGTGTGGTAATTGAATAAGAATACCTGCACCATCTCCAGTATTCTTTTCTGCTCCAGCACCCCCTCTGTGCTCAAGCTTAACTAAAATATCTAACACATCTTTAATTATATGATGTGATTTTTTACCTTTGATATGGGCAATTGCACCTATACCACAGGCATCTTTTTCAAATAATGGGTTATATAAACCCTGTGCTTGTGGAATACTGTTAAATTTCATAACCTTCCCCCTTAATTATTATTTGGGTATTCAATGATTATTAAAGAATAGCGTTATATTTACTTTCCTACATAACTGAACCATTATATTGTTTGTGAAGTTATCTTATCACCAAACTTTCATAAAATCAATATTAATTTAATATTCATTGGTGAATTTTTATGCATATTTATCTTTTTTGCAAGGATTATCTTTGATAACTTCATATTTTTTATTTTTTTATTACTATTACTTAGAATTATTTTAACATTGAATATTTTTTTTCTTTAAGATTTACTAATGCAATATAAATTTCATTTCAATAAATAAAATTTTTATCTTATAGATAAAATTTGCATTTATATATCTTATTAACATCATTGCTATAAAAAAACGCACCTTTCGGTGCATAAAATCAGTTGCCTATCTATATTATATCAAGAAATTAATGATTTAAACATATATTTACTTAAATAATTCACAATTGTGATGGATTTGTCCCATTGACAAATGAAAATTTATTAGCAATAACTCCTTTTATTATGGCACAAGTAAGGTTAATTTTCCCTGTTGGGGAAAATATTATAGTCCTGCGGACAGCAAATACAATTCGTAATTTATATTTAAAATTTAGCATTTCATAATTACTATGCATTGAAAACTGTGAACTGAAGATATGCTACATGAAAGTGCAACTTTCATTATCTCCCCGTAATGATTTTGTATCAAATAAAATTAACTTAAGAAAACTAATCTATTTTATAACACAAACTTAATCACTTAAATTCTAAGAAATTCCGCAGGAATTTCCTTCATACCTGTGCCCTGTTTTGTGCACTGTTTTCACTATTTCTATGGCATTATAAAAGGACCATAACACTAGGTTACAGTCCTTTATATTTATAAATATTAAGCTAAGTTAGCTTTACCAGCGTAAACTACTCCTCTGTTTACATCCATTGATACGAATGTTCCAGCTTTAATAACTGTAGTAGCATCACCAGCATTAGTGATTAATGGAATGTTTCTTGATACACATTCAACAGCTAAATGAGAAGTTAATCCACCTTCTTCTGAAATGATACCAGCAACTTTGTCTAAAACTTCAACGAAGTTCTTATCTAAAGTTTTAACAACTAAAATATCATCTCTTTCGATGTTGCTTAAATCTGATGAATCTGTAACAACTTTTGCATTACCAAATCCGTGAGCATTTCCCATTCCTTTTCCTTGAACTAAAACGTCACCTACTACATGAACTTTTAACATGTTTGTAGAACCTGATAAATGAACTGGGATACCAGCTGCAACAACTACTAAATCACCGTCATTTACGCATCCAGCTTCTTTAGCTTTGTTTACTGCATCTTGAATTAATTCATCAGTAGTTTCGATCTTTTCAGAAAGAATTGGGTGTACACCGAAGTTTAATGCAAGCTTTCTAGCAACTATAGCACTTGGAGTAACAGCTATAACTGGAGCTGCTGGTCTGTATTTAGAAACCATCTTAGCAGTGTTACCAGTTTGAGTTGCAGTAATTATAGCTTTAGCATTTAATTCCATTGCTGTTGTGCAAGTAGCAAGAGATATAGCGTTAGCTACGTTAGTCATAGCAGCTTCTTTTCTCTTTTCTAAAGCAGCAACATAATCTATGTTTTCTTCTACAGCTTGACAAATTTTAGCCATAGTTTGTGCAGCAACTACTGGGTAAGAACCGTTTGCAGATTCCCCTGAAAGCATAACTGCATCTGTACCATCATATATAGCATTAGCTACGTCTGATACTTCTGCTCTTGTTGGTCTTGGATTTCTCATCATAGAATCAAGCATTTGTGTAGCAGTAATTACTGGCTTACCTGCTTTGTTACATTTTTCAATGATCATTTTTTGAACCATTGGTACATTTTGTAGTGGAATTTCAACACCCATATCTCCTCTAGCTACCATGATACCATCAGAGAATTTGATAATGTCATCGATATTATCAACACCTTCTTGGTTTTCGATCTTTGAGAATATTTGGATTTCTGATCCACCATTTTCTTCTAATACTTTTCTGATTGCTAATACGTCAGCAGCTTTTCTTATGAATGAAGCAGCTACTAAATCAACACCTTGTTCACAACCGAAAATTAAATCTGCTTTATCTTTATCAGTTAAAGCTGGTAATTTAATTGATACTCCTGGTACGTTAACACCTTTGTGAGTAGCAACTAATCCTGTATTTTGAACTTCACAAATTATTTTCTTTTCGCTTTCAACTACTTCTTTAACTGTTAATCCTACTAAACCGTCATCTATTAAGATTGTGTTTCCTGGTTTAACATCTTTGTAAAGTTCTGCATATGTAACAGAACACTTTGTGATATCTCCTTCAACTTCTTGACCACAGTAAACTGTGAAAGTTTCACCTTTTTGTAATTCTTCTTTCTTATTTACAAACTTGTGTGTTCTGATTTCTGGTCCTTTAGTATCTAACATTATTGCTATTGGCTTATTATACTTTTCTCTTAACTTTTTAACTAAGTCAAGTCTAGCTTTGTGCTCAGCATGATCTCCATGTGAGAAATTATGTCTTGAACAGCTCATACCTGCTTCAATAAGTTGTGATAGAACTTCTTCAGTTTCACTTGCTGGTCCTACAGTGAATACCATTTTTGTTTTTTGCATCTTGATACTCTCCTTAATCCTTAAATTCTTTTTTAATATTTTAGATAGTATATAGTATTATAATTATAGGAAATTAGACAAAGAGTCTAATTTCCTTTATTAACTCTTTTAATTAGATATTATCTTAGATATCGTGTATAACTCCTCATCGAAACTTCTTGGTACTTCTAACGCTTCATTAATATCCATATCGAATATTTTTCCGTTTTTCATTCCAAGAACCTTAGATGTTTTTCCTTGGCACAATAATTCTACAGCCTTATAGCCCATTCTTGATGCTAAAACCCTATCAAAAGCTGATGGACTTCCTCCTCGTTGAATATGTCCTAATTTCGTAGCTCTTGTTTCAATTCCTGTTACTTCTTCTATTTTATTTGCTAATTCATCAGTGCCACCGACACCTTCTGCCATAATAATTAAACTATGTAATTTTCCTTTCACTTTGCCTTGTAAAATATTTTTACAAATTTCTTCTTCATTATATCCTTTTTCAGGAAGAATGACAAATTCAGCTCCTCCACCTACTCCTGCATGCAATGCAATATCACCACAGTCTCTTCCCATAACTTCAACGATACTCACCCTTTCATGAGAACTTGAAGTATCTCTTAACTTGTTGATTGCATCAAGAACAGTATTTAGTGCAGTGTCAAATCCAATAGTATAATCAGTATAAGGTAAATCATTATCTATAGTTCCTGGAAGTCCTATTGTTTTTACTCCTAACTTAGATAATAATTGAGCACCTGCAAAAGTACCATTGCCACCAATGACTACAAGTCCATCTATGCCAAAAACTTTTAAAACACTAGCTGCTCTTTTTCTTCCTTCCTCTGTCTTGAATTCTTCACAACGAGCTGTTCTTAAAATAGTGCCTCCTCTATGAATTATATCTGAAACTGATTCCCTATTCATTTCAAATAACTCACCATTAATTAGGCCACTATATCCTCTATTAACGCCAAATACTTTCAAATCCTTATCTAGTGCAGTTCGAACCACCGCTCTTATAGCAGCGTTCATCCCTGGTGCATCCCCACCACTAGTCAAAATAGCAATACTTTTCATCCCAATACCCCCATTGCTTTTTGGATTCTATTCAATTTTACTTTGATATTTGATAAATTCCCCTTTCTATTGTAATAGAAATATGTAAATTATTCAATGCTTTCACGAAAGCTATTGATAAATTTCACATTATCTTAAAAATAAAATAGGAACAATAGTATTTTTATCATATTTAATTATTTTTATGTTAGTTAGAGCTATTTTTTATTTTCTATAGATTTTAACACTTATACTTGTAGAACTTATTAATATTTGCAATTCAGTGCACAGTTCACAGTGAAGGTTAATTTTCCCCTGTGGGGAAAATATTATAGTCCTGCGGACAGCTAGATGTTTCTATTTTACTATAAATGAAAAATTATGTTTCACGACAAATCTCCAACTTACATTAGCATTTTACCACCCACATTCAAGCATCCTGCGAATATAACTGACATAATTCTTCTATTACAATCTATTTAGAAAATCTAAATTTATTAAAAAACCCAGAACAAATTATGAACTGTTACTTTATACTTATACTCTAAGAAATTCTGCAAGAATTTCAACCATCACTTTGAACTGTGCACTGAGAAAGGCTCTCGCATACAAATTTTTATTTGATATTGCGACAGCCCTCTCATCATTCTTACCTATATCTTATTTTATTTTTACATTTTCTTCTCCAAAAGAGGATTTCAAAAATTCCATTGTATCTAGCTTTGAATTTACCCATAAATCACTTGGCATTTTATATGCCTTTCGATCTTCTTCAATAAATATCAAAGTAGGACAACCACCCTTCATAAATTCATTCATATATCTTAATATATTTTTAGCTTCTGTCGCCGCTCTTCTATTAGCAACTCTTATATAAACTTTTTCGTCTTCTACTTTAATAAGTGGCTCTATATTTTCACAAATAACTTTAGGGGCTTCATCTTCTCTTTTTGTTATTCTTCCTCTTATTAATACCAATGCATCTTCTTTTATATACATAGCATTCTTTTCCATTGTTTTTGGAAAAACTATAACTTCAACTTCACCATATAAATCTTGTACGTTAATAAATGCCATAATATCATTATTTTTAGTAAACTTTTTAGTTACTGATGATATTATTCCACCTATTTTTACTCTATCTCCATCTTTAATATAATTTCCACCATCTACTGTTTCTCCTTCAAGTTCTACAGATCCAACAATATCTATAGTTGTTGTATCAGTCATTTCTTCTAAAGTATCAACGTAGTCATCAAGTGGATGACCAGAAATATAAATTCCTGTCATTTCTTTTTCCATCGCTAAAATATATTTTTTCTCAAATTCTTTTATATTAGGATATGAAATCTCAAGAGATTTATAGCTTTCTTCAAAATCGGTAAATAAATTCATCTGACCTGCTATATTTCTTTTTCTATCATTAGAAGCACCATCTAATAATTTTTCATATACTGCTAATAATCTAGATCTAAATATCATAAATGAATCAAAAGCACCGGCTTTTATTAAGCTTTCTACTGCTCTTTTATTAATTTCTGATGTATCAATTTTATTTATAAAATCTCCAAAATCAGTAAAGTCCCCTTTTTCTTCTCTTGTTCTTACAATAGAAGAAATAACATTAGAACCAACATTTTTTATTGCACCTAATCCAAATCTTATTGTGTTCTCTTTTGCTGTAAACTTCCAAAAAGATTCATTTATATCTGGTGGTAAAACTTCAATACCTTGTTCTTTAGCAAATCTTATATAGAAAGCAACTTTTTCGTTATTACCCATAACAGAGTTTAGCATTGCTGCTATATATTCTGTTGGATGGTAATACATAAGATACGCTGTATAATATCCTACTAACGCATATGCTGCTGCGTGGCTCTTGTTAAATGCATAAGAGGCAAAATCCATCATTTGATCAAATATTTTATTTGCTGCTTCTTCACTAATTCCATTTCTTATACATCCTGGAACCTCAATTTCTCCATTTTCATCTACAATTCCATAAATGAAATTTTTTCTTTCCTCTTCCATAACTTTATGTTTCTTTTTTGACATGGCTCTTCTAACCATGTCAGAACGTCCCATGGAATATCCGGCAAGTTTTCTAACTATTTCCATTACCTGTTCTTGGTAAACCATTACTCCATACGTCACGTTAAGAATTGGCTCCAATTCTTTAGTTATATACTGTATTCTATTTGAATTCTTTTTACTTTCTATATAGGTAGGTATCTCTGCCATAGGACCTGGTCTATAAAGAGAAATCCCCGCTATAATATCTTCCAAAGAATCCGGTTTTAATTCTTTCATAAAGTTTGTCATTCCTGGAGATTCTAATTGGAAAACTCCCACAGTCTTCCCTTCACCTATCATTCCATAAACTCTATGGTCGTCTAAATCTATTTCATCTAGATTTATATCTATTCCTTTGTTATTTTTCACGAACTCTAAAGTATCTCTTATAACTGTTAATGTTCTAAGGCCTAAGAAATCCATTTTTAGAAGTCCAAGTTCTTCTAATGTACCCATAGTAAATTGACTTACTATAGCTTCTTCATTTTTTGTAAGGGGAACATATTCTACCAATGGCTTTGATGCTATAACAACACCTGCAGCATGAGTAGATGTATGTCTAGGTAACCCTTCTAATTTTTTTGCTATATCAATAAGATTTTTTACTCTCTCATCACTTTCATAAGCTTTTTTAAGCTCTGGATTAATTTCTAATGCTTTATCTATTGTTATTCCAAGCATAGTAGGAATCATCTTAGCTATAGCATCAACTTCTGCATAAGAATAACTCATTGCCCTTCCTACATCTCTTATACAAGCTCTTGGTGCCATAGTTCCGAAGGTTATAATCTGCGAAACACATTCCTTACCATACTTATCCACAACATAATCTATAACTTCTTGTCTTCTCTCATAGCAAAAATCAGAATCCACGTCGGGCATACTTACTCTCTCAGGATTTAAGAATCTTTCAAAAATAAGACCATACTTTATTGGATCAATTTTTGTTATTCCTAATGTATAAGCGACAATAGATCCAGCTGCAGAACCTCTCCCTGGACCAGTCATTATATTATTATCAATGGCGTACTTTATAAAATCCCAAACAATTAAAAAGTAATCTACATACCCCATTGTCTTGATAATATTAAGCTCATAATCCATTCTTTCTTTTATTTCATCTGTTATAACATCATATCTTTCAGCTAGACCTTTATAACATTGCTGAACTAAATACTCATAATGATCTGTTCCTTCTGGTAGTGGAAAGTTTGGTAACTTAGAATGATGAAATTCATAATGAAAATCACATTTTTCTGCTATTTTAACAGTGTTATCTAAAGCTTCTTCAAGATCTGGAAATAATTCTTCCATCTCTTCTCTTGAACGAATATAAAATTCTCCTTCTTTATATGTCATTCTATTTTCATCATCTACAGTTTTTCCTGTTTGAATACAAATAAGAACGTCATGTGCTTTATAATCTTCTTTTTCTATATAGTGAACATCATTAGTAGCCACTAACTCTATATTTAACTCTCTTGCTAAAGATACAATTTCACTATTTACTTTTATCTGTTCTTCCATACCATGATTTTGAACTTCTAGATAAAAATCTTCTCCAAAAATATCTCTAAGTGTTATAGCCCATTGTTTTGCCTTTTCTTTCTCATCTCTTAACAAATGCTTAGCTACCGTTCCCCCTAAACATGCAGATAGGGCTACTAATCCCTCACTATGAGCTTTTAAATACTCTACATCTACCCTAGGCTTATAATAAAATCCATTTAAAGATGCCTCTGTTACAATCTTCATAAGGTTATTATACCCTGTTTCGTTTTTTACTAATAAAACTAAATGATAAGTATCATTTCCACCTTCTAAAGATTTTATTCTATGATCTTTACCTGCTAAATATATCTCGCATCCTATTATTGCTTTTACGCCGGCTTCTTGTGCTGCTTTGTAAAATTCTACACAACCATACATAGCACCATGATCAGTTATAGCAACAGACTTCATCCCCAATTCTTTTGCCTTCTCTATTACTTTCTTAACTTTACCAGATCCATCTAATAAAGAATATTCTGTATGAAGATGGAGATGCACAAAATCTTTCATCACTAAAATCACCTCCTGTATGAATTTTAACATACTTTGCTTTTTCTTTATATAAACAGTTTTAAGAAAAATCATTTACATTTTTTGTAAATAAGAGTAAGATATATTTATGGTAATATTTTACAAATAGAAGGTGATATTATGAAATATTTAATTAAAACATTATCGTTATTTTTTATAGTGCTACTTTTACCTCTTAGCGTACAAGGTGCCACTACATATAAAAAATACACTTTTAAAGAAAATGAAAAATTTCTATTTCAATACGAAGATAAAAGTTATTTTTTAGTAAATAACTTACAATTTAAAAATTCATTATGCATCATGGATAATGGCAATTTTACTCCTATAAATACATTGCATTTTTCAAATACATCTAATTATTTAGGTATATTTGATGGAAATATACTTTTTTCATTAGAAAAGGAAATCTGGAGATTCAACCCTTCAGATAATAGCTTAAATAGAGAAGAAAATATATCAACACCATTTATACAAAAATTTGTATATGAAAATGCCTATAATCACTCCAAAATCTCTGCAAATATTTCAAAAATTTTAGATTGCTTTGATAATAATACCTTTTTATTTTCTTTCTCCGGTAAGTTAGATGATGAAAAAGTAAAAGGAATTGCTACAAATAAAGGTAATTATGTAATAATACCTGATGATTTTTCTCTTATACCATCAAACAACAATGGTTCAGTATGGATAAGTTATGATGATAACAATTATACAAAAATATTAAAACTAGATTCTAATCTTAATAAAGAAGAATTTGATATTCCATTAGATTATACAAAGTTTAAAAAAGATAATTCTGTACTTATTCAAAATAATTCACTATATATACTCTCATCAAAAAATAAAATGGATAAATTTCAATTGATAGATTATCAATTTAAAAAAGTAGATTCTATTAATATATCTAAAAATTACTCAAATAAGTTAGCTCCATTAATCCTAGGTGAAGATAATTTTATTTATACAATTATCGATAATAAAATTTTTAAAATCAATGATTCAAATATTGAACCTATATCTGATATACCTACTGAATCTAATTCATTATTTGTATATAATGATAAAAACTTTGTAGCTAGTTACTCATATAAAAATCCTAAAAATGAATTTGTTCAAAATGTTAATTTCATTTCATCACCATCTAAAAATGCGAACTTAACAAATATATCAACTACAGCAGTTATTAACGATGTTAGAATTGATTCTTCCACTGAAAACACATCAATATATTACGCTCTGACTATATTATTATTAATTTTTATTACTATCTCTCTTTTCAAATTTAATAGAAAACGTAGAGGTATCTAAAAGTTTTACAATTGCTAAAAAAAGCCCTGAAATCTTAAAGATTCCAAGACTTAAAAAAAATATGTTGTCAAATTAATTATAAAGAAGCTGCTGCATCATAATTATTATAAGGAATTATTATGGATTTCCTTAAATGATAATAATATAATTTATTCTTATCATTAATCTAAAGTTTTGTATTATTGTGAATTTATATAAGGTAAGGTACTAAAGTGTAAAATTAAATGATTATGCAACAGTCTTTCAAATTGTTCAATAGGGTTATTTATACTGAAACAGACTTTAAACCTTACTAAGTTAATAGTAAGGTTTAATTGTTAAATCTAGTTAAAATTTATGTTATATTCATGTTAATCTTTCTTTTTTTTAACCGATCTATATTTTCTATTATAATGTGTGTATTTATATACTAAATATAACTTATAGTCGTTACTGTTGCTAACTATTAATTATTTCGATGAATCATCTTCATCATCTACTCTATAAAATGTTATCTTTTGCCCTACTTCAAAATAAGTAGTTTTTTCAACAGTTACTGTGAATTTATCTTCTCGATTAAAATTCCCCATCCATGTTTCATATTCTTCCTCAGGATATAAGCCTAGTCTACCTTTTGCTTCAATTGAATAAATCCAAACTCTCTCTCCAGGTCCATTTTCAAATATAAATGGAATTTCTGTACCTTTAATATTCATAGACCCAGTAGCCTGTTGATTTTCATCAACATGAATCTTAATACTACCATCTTCTGAAACCCATTCTGTACTTGGTTGATCACAAGGACGATTTCCTTTATACCAATTTATACACACACCATATAAAACTAGAGCACAGAAGAAAATCAAACAAAATATAATATAGCAACACGCTAATTTATAAAATCTCTTCATAATTTTTATCCCCCTAAATAATACCCACAAATATAATTATTCGCATATTCTGATGGTTCAGCATAACTAATATTACCCCAGCCTTTTAAATTATACGTAGCATATGAAATACCATTATAATCAACTGCAACTGTGTGTAATGAACTCATATATGGCCTACCGTTCCAAAACGATATAATATATGTCCCTGATTCCGCCATGTCATTCAATCCAACTCATATGTATATTGTATCTATAAATGTAGATTTTATCCATTTACAAAAGCTTATCATCTAAAATTTAGCTCTATACTGTATTTTTTACATACAAAATTATATAGAAAACTTTCGCCTTCTATCTTCTTTATGTTTTTTACATTTTTATCCTTTTAACTACCATGCATATGTATAATCATCTATTATATATTTTTCTATATCTCTCCATTCAGAAGAAGGATAACTTACCTCCTGTGTTATGATATATTCATTATTTATAGAAGGACATTCATGATAATTACCAAGATACTTCAAATCTTTAGGTATTATTCTTTTTGAAGTATTTAAAAGTTTTAACCTATAATTAAATAGTTTCTCACCATTATAAATACTCTTTCCTTCAAAACTTATTTTAATATACTGCAAATTATAAAATTCCTCTTCTGTAGGAAGATGTTCATCATCAGTAACTTTTACTTTAACAATAGGTACAACATGTCCTGGCCACCAATCCCCTTCTCCTACTTTTTGAAAAAGAATATATCTACCATAAAGCCCCTTTTCTCTTGCATATTCGCTATTCATTTTATATGCATACACATCACCTATTTTCCATTGACATTTGTATAATCTATACTGTGATACCTTCTTTTCTTCTGGCATTGGAGATTCTAACTTATTCTTCAGTTTTTCCAATACTTCTTTTCTTATTTTTATCTCCTTAGCTGTCCCTTCTTCTTCCCATCTTCTAATATCACTACCATCTTCTATCCACTTAATCGCATTTTCTTTTACCTCTGGTAATAATCTGCCATAATCCCATTGTATATCTGCTAATGCAAACCAGAAAATTGGACCATCATCTATATCCTCAATTTCTCCACTATATTCGTCTATTAATTCTTCTGTTATCTCTTTTGTTGTCTTCCCTCTTCTTAATCTATCTTTGTATGTATCTCTAACATCTTGTGCTATATCATCTTGATATAACTTTGGTCCCCATGACCCCATTTCATCCCCTCCCCTCATTGCGGATATCTATCTTTTTATTTTCACCATTAAAAACAAAAGTCAGAAAACTATTTGCTTTCTGACTTCCTCTTGATGAATTTAACTCTAAAATACTAATCTTTTTTTCTAAAAACCGGTCTATACCTTCCATTGCATGGTATATACTTACCTTCTAAATATAATTCATAACAATGTGGTCCAATATAATAACCTTTATCCTCTGATATAATATAATTTTTAGTTATGTATCTTTTTACCCTATTATAAAATGTATCTAAGTCTTTTAATTTATATACTAACTCTTCATTTTCATTATAATAATTATTGTTTAAATATAACCTCGAATATATTTCACCTCCATTTTTTAAATCTTTCATATTAAAACTAAAATGAATTATATCTGATTGCCAATGTTCAATATACTTTCTTTTTATTTTTTCTGCATAATCAAAAAATAATCTTGATGCATCTAACTTAATATAAAAGGTATCATATTTATAATTTCTATTCCTAAAGTTTTCATCCATTATATTTCCTAATACCTTTTCATCAACTATACTTCCATCTTCATAGATAATTCTGCCTCCGTTTTTACAAATTACTTTTAATAATTCATCAAAATCTTCTTGTACTATATAAAAACATATTTGTCTTCCCATTTTATCTACTCCTTTTAATTATAAGCGAAAAACCACACTGTATTCCCTTCACTTTCTATATCACTTATTGCTCTTCTTTCTCTTGCTACTGGCATTCCAGATTTCGTTTGTTTTCCTACTTGAACATATATTGTTTTATTATTCTTAGATACTGCAAAATCTGCATATCTCCTACTTTTATAGCCATTACTTATATCTATTCTTACTTCCTCTTTAATTAAATTATATCCTCTTTGAGATAACTTCTTTTCCATTTCTGCTATCTTAGCTTGATGTGCTGGTCCACCCTTTTTCCCATATGGATTTGTACACTTGTTATGTACCAATACACCACTATTAGAAACATAATATGTATGATAATCTTCGACTTCAAAATTATATACCTTTATTGGTGTTTCTAATATTTCATGTTGTACCTTTTCAACAACTACTTCTTTTCCATTTACTAATACAAGAATATCTCCAGCTCTTAGTTTTATAGCTTCTGTCCACCCTTGTCTTGGTACATAAAATGGATGCTCTGGTGTTGTTACTATTTCTTCTCCATTTACTTTTATATGTACTAATTCATCTGTTTCATTCTCAAAGGTTTGAACTACTCTCTTTAATCCCTTTTCTCCTGTTTCAGGATTTTCTGAGTATACTAAATCTCCTACTTTAATTTTTTCTATTGGAACATTTCCTTTTTCCGTAGATATCATCGTTCCCGCTACAAAGCATACTGATCCAGGTCCTACTACTGTACTTCCTGCTATAATTAATCCTCCAACTGAATTTACTATTCCTTCTGCCCTATTATATGCTTTCTGATTTCCTCTAAAAACTGTATTCTTAATTACATTTTTACCCGTCGCAGCCTGATATGCTCGATTTATCCCAAATGCACCTACTGCTGCGGCTGTTACATAACAAGCTGCCGCTGTTACTGCTGCTATGGCTGTCGCTGTTGCTGCTGATGCACCTATCGCAAGAGCTACCCCTGTTCCTACTGCACATGCTACTACCGGTGCTGCCACTACTATTGCAGTTACTACTGCCGCTGTAACAGCAACTTTTGCTACAACCTTTGCTGCCTTTTTCATCCACTTCGGGCATTGACCACTTTCATCACTCATATTTACTGGATTATTGAAACAATATTTAAATGCATTGTGAGTTCCTAGTTCACCTATTTTTCCGCCTATGTTATCACAATTTACAAACCTTCCCCACTCTGCATTATAATATCTACTTTGCAGATAATACATTCCAGTTTCTTCATCATATCTATATCCTCTGTATCTATATGGGTTCTTTTTACCTACACTATCCTTTAAACTTCCTGTTATTGATACTATATTTCCCCATGTATCATAACTATAGTTTACTACTACTGTTCCTGTACTATCATGCAATCCTATTACATCATTTTGTACATTTCTTATGTAGAAGTACTCTTTTCCATTTAGATTCATAGATATTAAATCGCCGTCGGCATCATATGTATAGTATATCTTATCTGTTCCATTATCTTCAAGTGTTACTGTATCTCCTGATAGATAATATTTTGTTGTTACTCCATTTACTGTTTTTTCTGTTCTTATTCCACTATCATTATACTTGTAACTTATTGTTTTATTATTGCCTTCTATTGACTTTAATTGTCTTCCCATTTCCCATGTATATTTATATCCATCATAAGTTAATGGGTTTCCTATTTCATCATAAGTTATTTCTTCCGTTGATTCTACTGTTGCTTCAGTACCATTTGATGTTATTACTGTATCTCCAACTTTAAGTTCAGAAGCAAGGCGCCATACACCTTGAGAAAGTCTAAATAAATGTCCTGGTGTTGTTTATATAAGTTCCCTGATATAACAAGGTTTATTATGGATTTTGTTTTATTTTTATAAACTTCTAAAATAGCTCTATATGCCATTTTCCTAGTATAAGTATTTTCAGAGCTTCATTCTAAATCTGCATCATAATTTTTAGTTTATAATTTATATTACTTGTAAAGTTTTGTTGTTTAATAATTTTTTTGACGATTACAAATTCCTTAGAAAGCCTTCCAGTGCCAAAAGCATCAATTTTGATAGACACAGATTTCGATATACCAATTGTATAAGCTATTCATATTTCAATTTTCTCTGCGACACCGGCAGCTACTAAATTTTTTGAAACCTATTTAGTAGCATAGTTTCCAGAGCTATCTACTTTCGTAGAATCTTTCCCGGAAAAAGCACCTCATCTATGTTCTTCAGCACCTCCATAAGAATCTACTATTATTTTTCTGTCTGTTAATCCTGAATTGCCTTGAGGACCACCAATTACAAAATGTCATGTTGGATTAATATAGAAACTTATTTTTGCGTCAAAAAGGTTTGATGGTACAATTTTCTTAATTGCATATTTTGCTATATCATTCTCATAATTTTATCAATTGGAGATTTTAGTATCTAGGTACTTAATTTTTGACGCTTACAGATATTATGATTTATTTTTACGAATACAAAAGCATGTTGCAAAACCACCGATTACAACATGCTCTTAAATTTATTTATTCACTTTCTATATATCAATAATCATATTTCCAAATATTCACCAAGTTCTTTACACCTTAAATGGTTATTGTCAAATATTAAATCTAATTCTACTGATTCGGAATCACTTCCCCATCTAAATATAACATCACCCTTTTTACATAACTTAGTTGATAAATTAAAATAATCTATACTCATATTCTTTTTATTATATTCAACAAAAGAATAATAAAAAATCTCTTTTATCGAATCGCATGTAAGCATATTTTCATTTTTACTAGCGATAAGCATAAAATTCTTTGCATCATCACTTACTAAATTTAATACCTGATCAATCTGATACAAATTTACTTCTGCAATACTAAACCAATTAACACCTGTTTCTAAGGTAAATTTAATTTCTGATCCAAGCACAAAATTGCTGATATCTATATGATTCTGTACAATTTTCCAAACCTTTTTATAATCAGAAATCTTAGAATTCACATCATAAACATTAATATTGGCTAACAAATATAATCTGTATCCTTTTAACTTAGGTAATAAGAGTAACTTTATTATTTCCATACTACACATCTTAATAAATTGTCTTTTTTCACTTATACTAAAAATTTTATCACCATTAATACTAGCTACAGCTAAGTTCAATTTCCTCTTATCAACATATTTAAATGCTTTATTATCATCTAAATACAAATAATCACATAAGTTTTCACATAATTCTAAATAAGTTTTCATGAATCTACCCCTTTAATCTCCTCTTACAGTATAATCATAATGATTTCCATTTACATCATTAATATGAGGTCCTCTATTTTGTGTTGGATCATCTTTAAATGTATGCCCTCCTGAATGATCTCTTATTACTTTTCCATTACCAAAATCATAGTCTCTGCCTTGTATCGGTTTTCCTCTTTTATCAACTGCGGGTGTTGTTACTGGTGTCTGTGTAACTGGTATACCACTTTTCCTTTTAGCTTCTCTAAAGGCACCATGTCTTCCTGCCCCCGGTGGTGTATAATTTTTAGGTCTTGATGATGGATTTGCCGAAACTTCATCATTCGAAATTTGATTATCACTTTTATTATTTACTTTAGGTTTATTTTTAGGTTTATTTTTTGCTTGTGCAACGTTATTAGCTTTGTATCTTGTATATGCATACACACTAACAACAGTTACTAACACTACTGCAGTTACAACTACTGCTGCTGGTGTACTCATAACAGCTAACACCTTGGTCGCTACCCTTGCAACTTTAAATAACGTTTTTGCATATCTTAAAGCTGCTAAAAATTCCCCATCTGTATCCTCTGCATTTACTGGATTATTACTACAATATGCAAACATATTACAAGATAAAATCTCATTCATTTCACCTATGTAACAATCTTCATTTATAAACCTTCCCCACTCTGCATTATAATATCTACTTTGCAGATAATACATTCCAGTTTCTTCATCATATCTATATCCTCTGTATCTATATGGGTTCTTTTTACCTACACTATCCTTTAAACTTCCTGTTATTGATACTATATTTCCCCATGTATCATAACTATAACTTACTACTACTTTTCCTTCTGTATCATGTAGTCCTATTACATCATTTTGTACATTTCTGATATAGAAGTACTCTTTTCCATTTAGATTCATAGATATTAAATCGCCGGAACCAGCATATGTATAGTATATCTTATGTATTCCATTTTCTTCAAGTGTTACTGCATCTCCTGATAGATAATATTTTGCCCGATGACTACCATCCGTAATATTCACTTTGTGAATATACGGCTGCTACGTCCCTGGATAACGATTTCTAACCTTTAGTCTCGCTTTGCTCCCCTAAAGCTAAGAACTCTGTTTATTGTTACTCCATTTACTGTTTTTTCTGTTCTTATTCCACTATCATTATATTTATAACTTATTTCTTTTCCATTATATGTTGTTAGCTTATCCTTCCAATTGCTATCTCCATAAGTATATTCTACTGCACCACCTTCGGTGTTTTACTTCTTCTACATTTTTAACTTTCCTTTTTAATCTCACCATTTCTATTATATCTTTTACAGCCTTCGGCTCAGCTTCGCTGTTTAACTTCTTTGCTAAAAACAAAAGAGATAGAAAACTTTCGCCTTCTATCTCTTTTATTATTTTATATGTTTAATTCATACTTCAATTACTTAGTAAACTTAATAAGAATCTTACCATTTATTTTACTACTTACTTAGATGAATCTTCGTCATCATCTACTCGATAAAATGTTATCTTTTGCCCTACTTCAAAATATGTGGTTTCTTCAACAGTGACTGTAAATTTATCTTTTCGTTTAAAATTGCCCCTCCACGTTTCATATTCCTCCTCAGGATATAACCCCAATCTATCTTTTGCTTCAATTGCATAAATCCAAATCCTCTCTCCTCTTATTTCACCTGAAAATATAAATGGAATTTCTGTACCTTTAATATTCATAGACCCAGTAGCATGTTGATTTTCATCAACATAAATCTCAATACTACCATCTTCTGAAATCCATTCCGTATCTGGCTGATCAGAAGGTCTTTTTCCTTCATATCTATATATATACATACCATATAAAACTACACCAAAAAGACAAATTAAAATAAAAATAGCAAACCCTATAATTATTTTCTCAAATAATCTCATAATTTTCACCTTCCTAAATAGTAACCACAAATATAATTGCTTGCATATTCTGATGGATCCTTATAACTAACACCATCCTCTAAATTATATGTGAAATATGAAATTCCATTATAATCAACTGCAACTGTATGTAATGAACTCATACATGGCGTACCGTTCCAATAAGATATAATATATGTTCCTGGTTCTGTCATTTCATTTAAACCTACTCTTGAGTAACTTATTCCACTATTATTTAGTACTTTGCCTATTGAATATGGATTAGATCCCAAAAATCCACCTCCAACCATTGCTTGTGACTTTTGAAATTCCAACATTGTTGACGATAAATTTGAATTTATCCCTTTTAATACTTTTGCATTATGAACAGCTATTGTCTCACATGCATTATGCGATGCTGGATAAAATCCATATCTAAAGTTTCCACCGGTTCCACTCTTATTATTTTGATCATTTATCAATTTATTTTGAGTCGTTGTTGTCTTATTTTTATCAACTTGTGTATTTCTAACATAATTCATTCCATAAAACCCCCTTTCTTTTGCATATTCACTATTCATTTTATATGCATATACATCACCAATTTTCCATTGACATTTGTATAATCTATACTGTGATACCTTCTTCTCTTCTGGCATTGGAGATTCTAACTTATTCTTCAGTTTTTCCAATACTTCTTTTCTTACTTTTACCTCCTTAGCTGTTCCTTCTTCTTCCCATCTTCTAATGTCACTACCATCTTCTATCCACTTAATTGCATTTTCCTTTACCTCTGGTAATAATCTGCCATAATCCCATTGTATATCTGCTAATGCAAACCAGAAAATTGGACCATCATCTATATCCTCAATTTCTCCACTATATTCTTCTATTAATTCTTCTGTTATCTCTTTTGTTGTTTTTCCTCTTCTTAATCTATCTTTGTATGTATCTCTAACATCTTGTGCTATATCATCTTGATATAACTTTGGTCACCATGATCCCATTTTTATCCCTTCCCCCTTATTGCTGATATCTATCTTTTTATTCTCACCATTAAAAACAAAAGTCAGAAAACTATTTGCTTTCTGACTTTCTCTTAGTGAACTTAACTTTAAAACGTTACTCCTTTTTTCTAAAAACCGGTCTATATCTTCCATTGCATGGTATATACTTACCTTCTAAATATAATTCATAACAATGTGGTCCAATATAATAACCTTTATCCTCTGATATAATATAATTTTTAGTTATGTATCTTTTTACTCTATTATAAAATGTATTTAAATCTTTTAATTTGTATATTAATTCTCCTTTTTCATTATAATAACTTTTATTGTAATATAATCTTCCAACATCATATATGTTTATATTATCTAACTGTACTTCACTCAGTGATAACTCTATTATATCTGATTTTGTTTCCAATATATACCTAGTGTAAATATCTTCTTCATCTTCAAATACTAATCTTGACTGATCCAACTTTATATTTAAACAATTATACTTATTTTTAAATGCATTTAATCTAGAATCAAATATATTTTCTAATAACACATCACTTAACTCATATCCATCACTATATATAATTATTCCATTATTCTTTTTAATAACTTTAACTAATTCATTAAAATCTTTTTGAATTATATAAAACTGTATTTGTCTTCCCATATTAATCACTCCTCTAATTATAAGGAAAAAAGAATACTGTTCCGCCTTCACTTTCTATATCACTAATAGCTCTCCTTTCTCTTATTACAGGCATTCCACTTTTTGTTTGTCGTCCAACCTGAATATATATTGTTTTATTATTTCTTGTAGCTGAAATATCAGCATATCTTGTCTTTTTAAACCCATCACTTATTTTTATTGCCACTTCTTTTTTTACTTTAAATCCATTTTTTCCAAATGCCTTTTCAAGTTCTGCTATCTTAGCTTGATGTGCTGGTCCACCTTTTTTCCCATATGGATTTGTACATTGATTATGTACCAATACACCACTATTAGAAACATAATAAGTATGATAATCTTCGACTTCAAAATTATATACCTTTATTGGTGTCTCCAATATTTCATGTTGTACCTTTTCAACAACTACTTCTTTTCCATTTACTAATACAAGAATATCTCCAGCTCTTAGTTTTATAGCTTCTGTCCACCCTTGTCTTGGTACATAAAATGGATGCTCTGGTGTTGTTACTATTTCTTCTCCATTTACTTTTATATGTACTAATTCATCTGTTTCATTCTCAAAGGTTTGAACTACTCTCTTAAATCCTTTCTCTCCCGTTTCAGGATTTTCTGAATATACCATATCTCCAACTTTTACATCTTCTATTGCTTTTTTACCCAATTGTGTTGATATTACAGTACCAGCTATAAAACACGCATTACTTGTTACCCCTCCCGTTATAGCTCCTGTTATAGCTCCTTCCATAAATCCATCTGCAGCACCACTTATCGCTGCCTTACGCGAACCCTTCCAACTTCCCGTCGTTACTCTATTTGATACTACTCTAGTGGCTGCACCTATTACTGCACCAGTTGTTGCGCCTACTATAGCTCCCACTAATGCACCACTTGCTACACAATGAACTGCCGCTAATAATGTTCCTGCTGCTGCACCTCCTGTTGCTACAGTAACTACCGCAGCTGCCGAAATTACCGCAACTCCAATTGCAATTTTTTTAAAAGTTTTAGATTTCATCCACTTTGGCCATTGACCACTTTCATCACTCATATTTACTGGATTATTGAAACAATATTTAAATGCATTGTGAGTTCCTAGTTCACCTATTTTCCCACCAATATCATCACAATTTACAAACCTTCCCCACTCTGCATTATAATATCTACTTTGAAGATAATACATTCCAGTCTCTTCATCATATCTATATCCTCTATATCTATATGGGTTCTTTACTCCTACACTATCTTTTAAACTTCCTGTTATTGATACTATATTTCCCCATGTATCATAACTATAACTTACTACTACTTTTCCTTCACTATCATGTAGTCCTATTACATCATTTTGTACATTTCTTATGTAGAAGTATTCTTTTCCATTTAGATTCATAGATATTAGATCGCCATCGGCATCATATGTATAGTATATCTTATCTGTTCCATTATCTTCAAGTGTTACTGCATCTCCTGAGAGATAATACTTTGTCCGATGACTACCATCCGTAATATTCACTTCGTGAATATTACGGATGCTACGTCCCTGGATAACGATTTCTAACTTTAGTCTCGCTTCGCTCCCCTAAAGCTAAGAACTCTGTTTATTGTTACTCCATTTATTGTTTTTTCTGTTCTTATTCCACTATCGTTATACTTATAACTTATTGTTTTATTATTGCCTTCTATTGACTTTAATTGTCTTCCTATCTTCCATGTGAATTTATAACCATCATAAGTTAATGGATTTTCTATTTCATCATATGTTATTTCTTTTCCATTATATGCTGTTAGCTTATCCTTCCAACTGATATCTCCATAAGTATAACCTACGGTGTTTTGCTTCTTCTATATTTAAAACTTTCTTTTTTCATCTTATATTTTTCATTTATAACAGCCTACGGCTCAGCTTCGCTGTTTGATTGTTCTCCTAAAAACAAAAGAGATAGAAAACCTTCGCCTTCTATCTCTTTTCTCACCTTTTATATTTATATTCATCCTTTAATTAGTTAATAAATTTAAAAAGAAACTTACTCTTGCTTTTACTGCTTACTTAGATTAATCTTCTTCATCATCAACTCGATAAAATGTTATCTTTTCTCCTACCTCAAAATAAGTAGTTTTTTCAACAGTCACTGTGAACTTATCTTTTCTTTTAAAGTTTCCCCTCCACGTTTCATATCTCTCCTCAGGATATAACCCCTCTCTACCTTTTGCTTCAATTGCATAAATATCAATTATCTCTCCTCGTATTTCACCTGAAAATATAAACGGAATTTCTGTACCTTTAATATTCATAGACCCAGTAGCATGTAGATTTTCATCAACATAAATCTCAATACTACCATCTTCTGAAATCCATTCCGTATCTGGCTGATCAGAAGGTCTTTTTCCTTCATATCTATATATATACATACCATATAAAACTACACCAAAAAGACAAATTAAAATAAAAATAGCAAACCCTATAATTATTTTCTCAAATAACCTCATAATTTTCACCTTTCTAAGCAATAGCCGCACGACATCATTTACCTTTATTATACATAAGTACACATCAGCATTTTGTAAAATTACGTAAATCACTTTAGCTAATTTTATTACAAATTCCCCTTTAAAACTGCTTATATTGTTGATTTATGTCTACATACATAAAAAAGCCCCACCTTTACAGGTGGAGCTCTTTCTTAATATTGTTCATTTCTTATCTCAGAAGCAATTTTTTCAATTCTTCTTAGCCTATGATTGACTCCTGATTTTCCAACTGGTGGATTCAGCATTTCTCCTAAGTCTTTCAGTGATTCATCAGGATATGATAATCTAAGCTCTGCGATATCTCTTAAATTTTTAGGTAATCTATTTAATCCAATTGTACTAGAAATAAGTTTTATACTTTCTATTTGTCTTACTGCAGCATTAACAGTCTTTGATAAGTTAGCTGTTTCGCAGTTAACTAAGCGATTTACGTTATTTCTCATTTCCTTCATTATTCTTATATTTTCAAAGAATAATAATGATGAATGAGCACCGACAATGTTTAGCAAATCTACTATTTGTTCCCCTTCTTTTATATAGATAATATAACTTGATTTCCTTTGAATAACTTTAGAATTTATACCATACTTATTTATTAATGCTGATAATTCTTTTGCATAGTCAACATTGTGAGTTACAAATTCTAAATGATATGTCTTTTCTGGATTTGATATACTTCCCCCACCTAAAAATGCTCCTTTTATATATGCTCTTTTTATATTATCATCTTTCAGTACAAATTCAGGTATACTATAATTTAAAGTAATTATACCATCACACTCTATCATTACCCCTACTTCTAAAAGTAAATCCTTTGCTCCCATTTTTTCGTCAATTACTACCATATATATATTATTTTTCTTCAGTGAATTACTCTTCTTAACCATTAATTTAGAGTGAATTCCAAAGCTTTCCTTTAACAACTTAAATAAAAGTCTTGCTATGGCAGGATTTTCTGTAGATACTCTAAAAGAGAATGACTTATGAGAACCTAGCATAAGAGTTCCACTAACTTTCATTATTGCTGATATAATAGCTAAGGACTCTTCTCTAGGATACTCCGCTACTCTACATATCTCACTTTTTACCTTTGCTGAAAATGACATTTAAATTACTGCTCCTTTTTATTTTTATTCTCTTTCAAACGCTCGGATAAGTAGAAATATTCTATTATCTTCTTTTTATCATAAAATAACTTCTTATCCATTATAATTTCTATAATAACTGATGCTAATACATCGGAATTATGTCTTACAAAACCATTTTTGTTTATAGCAAGTAAGTTTGCCTTTACTACCTCAACGTCTAATTCATCAATTTTATCTTCATCTATTTCTACTGGTATAGAATTTTCATCTAGGTATTTTTTCTTAAGGTCCTCACTGATTTCTTCATCATTAACGATAACATAATCTATTATATTAGTACCTATATGATTATTTATCACTTCTAAATGATCTGAAACCTTAAATCCATCAGTTTCACCAGGTTGTGTCATAACGTTAGAAACGTAAGTTATAAGTGCCGGTGTCTTATTTAATGCTTCTTTTACTTCTTCTACTAAAAGATTTGGAAGTACAGATGTATACAAGCTTCCAGGTCCTAGTATTATAGCATCTGCATTCATTATAGCATCTAATGCCTCATCTAATGCTTTTGCATCTTTAGGTTCTATCTCTAATTTGTCTATTGGAGATTTTCTATTAGAAGCTTCTATTGGTATATTAGACTCTCCACGAACTACTGTACCATCTTTTAATGTTGCCTTTAATTTCATATTATCTAAAGTAACAGGTATAACCTTTCCTGTTACAGCTAAAACTTCGCTCATGTTTTTTACAGCTTCCTCAAAATTAGTTGATATTCCATCCATAGCTGCTAAAAAAAGATTCCCAAAGCTTTGATTTTTTAATCTTCCATCTGGAAACCTATACTGTAACAACTCTTCCATTAGAGGTTCTGTATCTGAAAGTGCTAATATACAATTTCGTATATCTCCTGGAGGAAGTATTCCTAAATCCTCTCTTAAATCTCCTGAGCCTCCACCATCATCAGCAACAGTTACAATGGCTGTTATATTACTAGTATATTGTTTAAGACCTCTAAGCATAGTAGAAAGTCCTGTTCCTCCACCAATAACTACTATCTTAGGCCCTTTTACTAATAATCTCTTCTCATATATAAGGTTTCCTAATCTACGTGAATTTATATGAACATTAAGATATCCTTTATTAATAAGCACTATCATAGATTCCATTAATCTTGTTGCTGCTATATATATTATAAATGCTCCAGTAACAATTATAAATAAATAAAATAAGGTGTATTTAATTTCATATTCTCTAGATTTCACTAATATTTCAGCTAAAGCAAATGTTATAAAAAGCATTCCCATAACTGCTAACATTATAAATCTCTTAACTTTGATTCCAGGCCTTAACCAATCTAAGATTTTCATAGTTTCTTTTCACCTTTTCTATTAATATCCTCATTAATATCTCTATGATAAATATTAACTCTATGACCACTTTCAGATAACCTTTTATAAAGTTCCTCTGCTATAGCTACAGATCTATGTCTTCCACCAGTACATCCTATAGATACAATAAGTTGCTTTTTACCTTCCCTTAAATAATTAGGAATTAAAAATTCTAATAAATCTTCATATTTATCTACAAAATCTGTTGTTTGTTTAAAACTAAAAACATAGTCTCTAACATCATTATCTTTTCCTGAGTTAGGTTTAAGCTCTTTTATATAAAAAGGATTTGGTAAAAACCTAACATCCATTACTAAATCTGAATCTACTGGTATTCCATACTTAAATCCAAAAGATAATATGCTTATAGATAGTCTGCTTTCTAGTTGTCCTTCTTCTACATATATCTTTTCAATATCTTCTCTTAATTCTCTTGCTGAAAGAGTTGTAGTGTCTATTATATTATTAGAAATATCTCTTACAGCCTTTAATTTAGTTTTTTCTAATAAAATTCCATCTAACACTCTTCCTTCTGGTGATAATGGATGTTTTCTTCTAGATTCTTTATATCTCTTAATAAGAACTTCATCAGAAGCTTCTAAATATAATATCTCATATCCGTAATTTTCACTTTGAAGATAATTTAAACTTTCAAATAAATCATCAAAGAATAAGCCACCTCTAATATCTATAACAAGTGCTATTTTTTCTATTTTTACATCTGATTGAAAACATGCTTCAGCAAATTTAGGTATTAATGTTGGAGGTAAGTTATCTACACAAAAATATCCTATGTCCTCTAAACTTCGTATAGCCTGTGTCTTCCCGGCTCCTGATAACCCTGTAACTATTACAAATCTCATCTAAAACTTGCCCCCTTAACTTTTCTTTTAATATATTATATCATAAATTTAAATTGTTTCTTTATTATTAAAGACCAAATTGTTATTATTATATTAAAGAATTACAAGGAGGATCTTATGAAAAAAATAATATTAGAAGTTGCAAATAAAAATTTAGATAATATAATTGAAGTTTTAAATATACATGATATTTATAATATTTACTATGATCAACCTTTTCAAGTCACTACAACAGAGTATGGCTACGGATATGTAGAAGATGAAGATTCCATTTTTAATTTAAATATTATTATTGAAAATGATGAGGACTTAGATAATATGACAAATCTATTATCTAAAATATTACCAAACTACACTTTATCAATAGAAGATGTTGATACTAGTAATTTCGATAACACCTTTGAACCGTTAGACTTACATAATGGATATATAATTTGCTCTCCTGATGATAATATTGACGACTCATCACTAGAAAAAATTTATTTTATACCACAAGGTGCTTTTGGAACAGGTCTTCATGAGACTACTCAAGATTGTTTAAGATATATTCTTAAAAGCGACTTAAAAAATAAATCAGTACTAGACATTGGAACTGGTTCAGGAATACTTTCTCTTGCCTCTGCAAAAAAAGATGCATCTAAAATTATAGCTTTAGACATAAGAGATGTATCTGCAGAAATAGAATATAATGCTTCATTAAATTCAATAAGTAATATCGAAGTTGCTGTTGGAAATGCCCTTGATGATGAAATAAAATTCGATGAAAAATTTGATTTTGTTATTATTAATATAGGTGGAGAAGAAACCCTTATGTTTAAAGATTTTATTTATAATACTTTAAAAGATAATGGTACTCTACTAATTTCAGGTCTTGTTACTTGGAGCTATGAAGATGTGTTAAAAGGACTATCTGATCTTAATTTGACTATTATAGATAAATCTATATCTAATGAATGGGTTACTGTTTTATGCAAACAAAACCCAAAATAAATTTTTTAACATACATTTATTTTATTTAATAACAACACTTAAGTATAACAGTTTTGTATATGAAAAAAACGGAAATCTTTTCACCATAAAAAGGAGCGAAGCACAATGTCTATTTATTGCGCCTCAGCTCCTTCTCTATTATTCCTTTAACTCTATCTCTGTTATTACAGCTTCTTCTTTTTCATCTTTATTTTTATCTACTACTTCTTCTACTTTTTTTGCTTTTATAGCCGTAGTTTTTTTTGTAGTTGTTTTTCTTGGTTTTCTTCCTCTTGTTGTAGTGCTTTTTGTTTCTGTATTAGTAGATTTTTTTTCTTCCTTTTCTATAGTTTTAGATTCTTCTTTTGCTACTGTTTCAATAGTTTTTTTTACGCTTTCTTCTTCTATTTTATTTTCAATATTAATTTCTGCTTCTTTCTCTTCTATTTTATCAACTTCAACTTTGTTAATTTCTTTATTTTTTTCGATAACATTTTTAGCTTCTACTTCACTTTCAGAAACTTCTTCCACTTTTTCTCTACTCCAACTAGTACCTTTCACTTCCTCTAGAATATCTTTGTATCTAGACTCTACTTCTTTAGCTACTGACTTCCAACAATATCTAGATTTCAACATTTCCTTCGCATTCTCAATAAGAATTGGTCTTAATGGAAGATCATTAATGGCTATGTTAATATTATCCTTTAAACTTTCTGGATTTCCTTTTAACATCTTCAATCCATTAACTTTATGAATAATTGGATCTACAACTTTTTCTGTATCAGCCACTATAACTGGACATCCTGCTGCCATAGCTTCAATAGTTTCTTTACCAAACGGTTTATATGCCCCTGGAAATACTGTTACATCAGCAATATTATATAACTTTTCTACATCTTCATCACTTAATGCTCCTGTAAATAGAACTTTATTTTCTATATTATTTCTTTTACATATAGATTTTAATTCTTCACTACTATCTCCAGTTCCAACTACAACAAATTTAACATCCCATCTTTCATTTAATATCATTCTGGCAGCCTCTATAAGTAATGAAACTCCTTTATCATAATCAAGATTTCCTACAAAGAGAACTATTTTTTCATCTTCTCTAGCAAATCTATTTTTAAAAGATTTTTTATCAAATATATTAACATTAGAATTAATTCTTATTCCCTTAGGAATAACTGTAACCTTTCCCATTGGTAATGAAAATAGTCTTTGTATTTCCTCTTCCATATAATTATCACAGGCTATTATCTTAGATGATTCATATGTTAATAGCCATTCTACAGAAGCTATATATCTTTGAATTTCATTTTTTATTCCATTACTTCTTCCTACTTCTGTACCATGCATTGTAGATATAAGCGGTATACTATGACTCCACTTTAATACCTTTGCTGCATAGGAAGTATTCCAATCATGACAGTGAATTATATCGAAATTTCCTTCTCTATTTATAAGTCTTGTTCCTTCTTCTATCATAGAGAAATTTAAGTGCATTATCCATTTTGTAAAATCTTCAGTAGCTATATTACAAGGAGTTACTCTATGTACCTTTACCCCCTCAATATCTTCATATACAGGTGATACTCCCTCTTCTAAAGTAATAACATCCACCTCGTGTCCTAATATAGTAAGTTCTTTTGATAAATTATATACATAATCTGCTAATTCCCCTTTAGCTTTAGGTGGGTACTCCCAAGTTAACATCAATATTTTCATTTTTTCTCCCCCTTATTACTATTGTAAAAATTTGGTAATTATCCCCTCTTTTATTATAATATAAATATTTATAAAAAAAAACCACATAGTGAATTATATTTATTCTTTATAATATGTTATAGTTTATATAATTAGATAAATACTAAAAATGATTAATCATAAGGAGTGATAAAATGAACTTTGTAAAAGTATCAGCTGCTTCTCCTAAAGTAACTGTAGCTGATGTTGAATATAATTATAATCAAATAATCGATTTAATTGATAAAGCTGTAGAAGAAGATGTTAAGTTTATTGTTTTCCCTGAACTTTCCCTTACTTCTTATACTTGTGCAGATTTATTTCTTAACTTTTCTCTTATAAAAACTAGTGAAATATACTTAGATAAATTATGTAACTATTCTAAAAATAAAGATATTGTTATAGTAGTTGGTGCTCCTATATTAGTTAAAGATAAACTATATAACTGTGGTGTCAGTATTTTTAATGGTAAGATTCTTGGAATAGTACCTAAGAGTTTTCTTCCAAACTACTCAGAGTTTTATGAAAAAAGATGGTTTGCAGAAGGTATCGATATTAGAGACTCTTATATAGATCTTTCTTTCCAAAAGAACATTCCTTTTGGTGTAGATTTAATTTTTAAAGATAATAATATTAACTTCTTTATAGAAATTTGCGAAGATCTTTGGGTTGCAATACCACCTAGTTCTTATGCATCTATTGCCGGTGCTAATATTATAGGAAATTTATCTGCATCAAATGAAATTGTAGGAAAAGCTTCTTATAGAAAAGACCTTATTAAAAATCAAAGTGCAAGAACTTTAAGCTCTTACATATATTCATCTGCTGGTGTTCATGAATCTACTACAGACTTACTTTTCAGTGGAGACTTACTTATCGCTGAAAATGGAGGAATTTTAGCTTCTGGCGAAAGATTCTCAAGAGAAAGTCAACTTATAACTTCTTGTATAGACATTGAAAAGCTTACTTTTGAAAGAATGAAAAATTCTTCTTTTACCAACACATTAAAAAATGTACCTAAATTTAGAGAAATTGAAATCGGCTTTAAATCTCTTAATTTTAAAACATTTAATAGATTTGTAGATAAACATCCATTTGTACCAAGCAATCCTAAAGAAATTGAAGAACGTTGTGAAGAAATATTTGCTATTCAATCTTCTGCTCTAGCCAAAAGATTTGAACATACAAAATCAAAAAAAGCTGTCATTGGAATTTCTGGTGGTCTAGATTCTACTTTAGCATTACTAGTAGTTATAAGAACTTTTGATATGCTTGGAATGGATAGAAAAAATATTGTTACAATCACAATGCCAGGTTTCGGTACTACTGATAGAACTTATAATAATGCCGTAGATCTTTGTAAACTACTTAATTGTGACTTTAGGGAAATAAATATCGTTGAAGCTTCCCTTCAACATTTCAAAGATATCGGTCATGATAAAGATATTCACGATGTTACCTATGAAAATGTTCAAGCAAGAGAAAGAACTCAAATTCTTATGGACATAGCAAACAAGGAAGGCGGTTTATTAATTGGAACTGGAGACCTTTCAGAGTTAGCTCTTGGATGGTGTACATATAATGGAGATCATATGTCTATGTATGGTGTTAATGGATCAATTCCTAAAACTTTAGTTAAATATTTAGTTAGATATGTAGCTACTCATAAAATGGATGAAGAATCTAAAGCGGTATTATTAGATATATTAGATACTCCTATATCTCCAGAATTATTACCAAAAGGTAAGAATGGTGATATAGTTCAAAAAACTGAAGATGTTGTTGGGCCTTATGAACTACACGACTTCTTCCTATATCACTTTATAAGAAGTGGCGCTGAAAAAGATAAAATAAGTTTCTTAGCTAAAGAAGCCTTTAAAAATGACTATGATGAAGAAACTATAGATAAATGGTTAGATAAATTTATAACTCGTTTCTTTACACAACAATTTAAGCGTTCCGCATTACCAGATGGACCAAAAGTTGGTACTGTTTCTTTATCTCCAAGAGGAGATTTAAGAATGCCATCAGATGCTTCATATAATAGTTTTAGATAACAAAAATATGGTCTTTCTTGAAATAACTTAATATTATAACAATAAAAAGTGACTAAAACATAATAAATTAATATTGTGCTTTAGTCACTTATTTTATTATTTTAGTTGCCATATGCAATTTTCTCATATTAGTACCTGTTCTAGATAAATAGTGGTGGAATTCTACAGGTATACACTACTTTAACTGTATATTGAATTATCCATATTCATAACTATTTCTATTAATTTTTCTTTTTCATTTTTATCAGGGCTTTCTATTACTTCTTCTAATAACTTATTCAGTATCATCCCTATTTCCTTCCCCGGTTTAATACCTAATTTTATTAAATCCTTTCCTGATATAGCTAAATCCTTCAATGAAAAACATTGATTACTTTCTATAATTTCTTTAAGTTTATCTTTAATACTATTTATTGCATCTATTTTTTCTTCTATAAACTTAGGATTTTGAGCCTTTATATCTGCTATCCATACCTTAATTAAATCATTAAAATTTTCTTCCTCTACTTTACTTAATAGTTTTCTTATAGACTTTTTGCTATTTACCCTTTGATCATGATATTGAACTAATAATAACACTTTTGCTATAGTATTATTATCATATTTCATCCTTCTCAAAATATCTTCTGCCATATCTTTTGAAACTAATGGATGATTATAAAAATGATCTATACCATTTTCATCTGTCGTAATAGTTTTAGGTTTACCTATGTCATGTAAAAGCATAGTAAGTCTCAATATTAATTCTTTATCTATATTCTCCATAGATTTTATAATATGTTCCCCTACAGTATAAATATGATGAGGATTATTTTGTTTTGTATTAATTGCAAATTGAAACTCCGGTAAGAAATTTTCTAAAAGTCCATACTCGTATAAATCATATATTGACCTTGGATTATCAGATAAAATTATTTTATTAAATTCTTCTCTTATTCTTTCTACTGAAATATTTTTTATATTAGAACTTAATTTTTTTATAGCTTCTATAGTCTCTTCTTCTATATCAAAAGTTAGTTGTGCAGAAAATCTAATAGCCCTAAGCATTCTTAATGCATCTTCTTCAAATCTATCCATAGGATTTCTTACAGTTTTAATCTTTCTTTCTTTTAAATCATCTATCCCATTGAAATAATCCTTTAATCCCTCTTTAGGATTAAAAGCCATAGCATTTATAGTAAAATCTCTTCTAGCTAAATCTTCTTGTAACTTTGACGTAAATATTACTTCTTCAGGCCTTCTACTATCTTTATACTCTCCATCTATTCTATATGTGGTTATTTCATAACTATCATTATTAATAATAACTGTAACTGTCCCATGTTTTATACCTGTAGGAACTACAGTAGCACCAATATCTTTAAATACTTCCATAACCTTCTCTGGTAATGCATCAGTAGTTATATCCCAATCATTAGGCACTCTACCTAAAATAGAATCTCTTACACATCCCCCTACAACATAGGCCTCAAAGCCGTGACTTTCTAAAATTTTTATTATATTACTTACTGTACTTGGTATGTTTATATTCATCTTATCACCATCTTATTTCTCTTCTAATTTTGCTTTCAATTTTCTTAATGCTCTTTCTTTTCTTTTACATAAAGCTACATAAGAAATTCCTAATTCTTTAGCTAATTGTTTTCCCGATATTTTATTGACTTGAAGATCTATTATTAATTTCTTATCATTATCATTCATATCAGCTATAGCTTCTATAACTTCTTTTACATATTCTTTTAATATCATTTTCTCTTCTATATTTTCATTACCTTCTATTATATCAATTAATTCTATATTTTCATCATTACTTCTATTTAAAGAAGTTGTCCCATTATATTTAGCTCTATTTCTTATCATCATATAATAATTATTCACTATAGCTCTTGTACCATAAGCAACAAAAGGTCCTTTTGCTTCATCATATTTCTCCATTGCTTTCATAAGGGATATATATCCTTCTTGAATCAAATCCTCTTTATCATATCCTTCTATATATATTTTATTACATTGCTTTATTATAAACATTTTAAATGAGTCTAAAATCTCTTCTATAGCTTCTTTGTTTCCTTCCTTAGCTAATTTTATATTCATATCTCTCACTCCTTTTCTATGACTTTAGAATATAGAAAAGGACTTTTGTTTTGTATTCTGAATAAATATGTTACTTTAAAAATAAACTTCTTAAATCAATAAATAATATAAAAAAATTTGCGACTTTATTAAAAATCGCAAATTCTTTAGTAATTAAATAATTGTTCTATATCGTTACTATTTTTTATATTGTTCGAATCCCACATATATAAATAATTAAGTATAACTCCCTTTTTATATAATTTACTTGTTTCTAAATCTAAATTATATTTTTTATTATCTTCATAATTATCTCTATCTTTTTCATTAATAAAGTACACTGCTAGGGAATATTCTCCTAGGTTATTCTCTAAAAACATATTTTCTATTACTTTATATATTTTTTTTGATTCCTTCTCTTTATCAATGTTATTTTTACAAAATACATAATAAGTAAACTCTAAAGTCACATCCTCTGGATATGTTTTTATCATAGACTGAATATCCATTTCTCTATCATATTCACCTGGTGTAACTTTAAAATCAAAATAAAAATTTACATCTTCTTTGTATACTTCTTTTAATTTTTTCTCTATAACCTTTTTTCCTTCTTCATTCCATTTATATTTTAAATAATCATCTTTAAATGTTCCTATATCATCTTCACTCCATTTAACAGTAAATTGATGATTTTCATTTTTTTCTGGATATGCTGTAGCTAAATGGTATGTGCCTTTTTCTCCATTATCATGGATTTTAGATTCCTCAACTATAAATTTCTCTTCATACTTATTCTCTAAATAATTCTTCATTGCCTCCTGTACAGGATTTAACTTTTCTTCTTTAGCACCACCGCAGCCTATAAAATTAACACTAAAAATTATTGTAATAACTATAGCTATAATTTTATAGATATATATTTTTTTTATATTAATTCCTCCTTAACAGAATTTTTCTTTACTCATTACTCCGAAAAATATCCACACTACTGATGCCACAGATATTATACTTATATTGAAAAAACTTTGTGTAATAAATGCTACGAATACTAAAAGTAAAATTTTATACTGATCCTGTCTAATATTCTTTATTATATTCTTTAAAATCAATAATAAAAATATTAGATAAATGATTAATGTAGGTATTCCCATAGTTGCTGCTATCTGCAAAAATTCATTATGTGCTTTGTCTACAATAAATCCTAATTCCTTATAATCATCACCACATATCGCTGGCAATGCTTTATCTATAGTATCAGGGCCTGTTCCTAAAATCGGCTTTTCTTCTATAACCTTTATTACTAATTTCCATATTCCTATTCTACTTGATCCAGATTTTTCACTAAATGATGTAACATCTTTACCTAACAATCCTAATCTATTTGCAACTGCACCTTTAGATGTAAAATTTATAAATCCAAATATCATTATAAATGCTAAAGCTAACATAGCTAATCTTTTAAAATGTTCTTTATTTTTCTCTTTTATTAGTAGAGTTAAAAGTATAATTCCAGCAAATATAAAACCTACATATCCACTTCTCGTTAATGTACAAAGTAATGCACCATATATAAATAATGATGCTATGAAGCAATATTTATTTTTATAAAAAATATATCCCCCAATAGTTACTGGCAAAAATATAGAAAAATATGTAGAGACAAAATTCCTATTTCCGATAGTAGCTAGGTATTTTGGAAAAAGTATTTCATCACTTAACCCCTTTTTTATTCCTTCCGTTAGTTCTTTTCCAAAATAAGATTTTTGTCCCCAGATAGGGTCAAAACCATAAAATTGTATCAATGATAATATTGCTAATATAGTTACTAATGCTAATGTCATATTTAATGCTTTTTTATCTATAGAAAAATAATTTTTTGCGGCAAAAAATAATACTACATAAACTGATATCATTATTAAACCTTCATATCTTCCATGGGCACCTACTATAGATTGTTTTATATCCATAGAAAATACTGTTGATATACTAACCAGTGCTAAATATATCAACGCTATTTTAGATATTAAATCCATCTTTATCTTTTTCTCTTTTACAATGATAGTTAAACTAATAATTGATATTACAATCAAAAATATCCCTTTACCAAATTCTATACCTTTTCCTGATTCTTTCGTCACTATAAAAAAAGGTAACATCCATAATAATAAGTATATCAACGTATTTACTAACTTTTCTTTAGTAAACTCTTCTTCTAATTTTAAGTTTATTCTCATGTTTTCCCTCACCTAGAAAATTTAGTTGCATTTCTTTATATTATTATATATTTTTTACTTTAAAGTATCAATAAACTATTTTTACAACTTTTATCATATTTCTTAAGTTAAATAGTATTTAATTGTATAAAAAAGGAGAATGCCTATACTAAGCATCCCCTTCTCACTATTGAAATTCTTCTGGAATATAATAATCATCATCAATAGTCCTACTATTTACTTCAGCACTACCTTTAGACATAAGAAAATACTCATATTCTACACCATAATCTTGATCACCCCAGGTAGCATCCACATACTTTACTTCTCCATCCAATATTACTGAATTCCATGCATGTTCTTCTCCATCAGCAGTTCCAAATATAACCCAACATGGCAAATTGACTCTATCACATATAGCCTTAAAAGCAGTAGCATATCCTGTACATACAGTTTTTTCTCTTACTAAAGCTCCATAAGTCTGTCTATAAAGATTTAATTCTGACTCTAAATTTTCATTAGTTATTACATCTGCCATATCATCATCATAAATGACATCTTTACAAAGTACCTTGTATATCTCTCTATATTTTTCCTTATCACTTTTTCCATCAATATTTAATTTTGCAACAATATCATCTAATGATTTTGACACTTCTTCTTTAGCTTTTGCTGCATTATCATTACTTATATCTTCAACAGTAACTTCTAAAATATATTCGCCACTATCAACATCGCCATAAGTTAGATACATTCTCTCTACTGATGTTAATACCACATCTTCACAATCATTCCATGGAGCTGTCTCAAATAATGTTTGTAGATCATCAAAAGGAATAATATTATCTTTTACATATACCGTCATTGTTTCTGTCCCTGTCTCTACAGTATCAATAATATATTTCATAGTGTCTTTTTCATTGTTCACAACATACATATCTTTAAATGGTATTCTGTCATCTTTAAAATTAAATGTAGTCTCAATATATATTCCACTATCTTTAACATAGTAATTATATGTACAATCTTTAAGATAATAATTTATCTTTGGATCCTTCTCCATGAAACCATTCCATGAACTCTTAAACTCCTCTTCTGTTATTCCTGGATTATTAAAAAATATCTCCTTATTCTGCTTAGTATCAATAACTTCACTTATAAATTTTTCTACTACCTCTTCTGAATATACTTCTCGTTCTTCTACTACTGTTAAAAGTTCCGATATTTCATTTCTATACTTATATAAAGCCAATATACTTACTGCAACAATAACTATAAATATTACAGCTATTGTTATAAGAATTTTACTTAAAACACTTCCTTTTTTACTTTTACCCCTGAATTTTTCCATTTGCGCCCCCTTAATTTATTACTTACTTCAACTATAAATTTAAAAAGTTGTATGTAAATATTATACTATATTTACTTATAAATTATAATTTCATTTTTACTCATAATTCCAAACAAAATCCATACTATATACTCTAATCCCCTTAATTCCATATAATTTAATACTGCTTCTACTGTTTTTACAAAATATAATTTGTTCTATCTCAGCTTTCAACAATAGTATAAAAAAATTTTTTCTTGCTTTTGAAATGTCTACATATTACCGTATCTGAAACACCAATGCATAGTTAATCATACTTAATAAAATATACTTAATAAAAATAAGCCCTTGTAATATATTCATATAAACATATTGCAAAGGCTTTCCCTTTAAAAACATTTTTCGTTTTCTATCACAATTAATCTATCGTATGAAATGTGTAAAAATATGATTTTCCACTTCTGGCAATCCATATTTTTCTTTACCTAATGCAATACTCTTCATTAAAAATGCCATATTTCGTGCTAGAGTACGCATAGTCTGTAACCCCTCTTCATCCATTGATGCCTGCCCTGCTTCACGCCCATGAACACTATTCCAATACTGGCTAGATGCAACTGGCATTCCTGTTATAGTAAAGTATTTATTTAATTCATCAAATGTTGAAGAGCATCCTCCACGTCTTGCCACTGCAACACTTGCTCCTACTTTCATAGTTTTATCAAAATGAGTGCTGTAGAATAAACGATCAAGACAGGCAATCAATGTGGCATTTGCTGATGCATAATAAACAGGACTAGCAATTACAAGACCATCACAAGCTTCAAATTTGGGTGCAAGTTCATTAACCACATCATCAAATACACAAACTCCTCTTGTAGCACAAGTGCCACAAGCAATACATCCTCTTACATCTTTTTGTCCTATTTGAACAACTTCCACCTCAATCCCTATTTCTGTAAATACATTCTCCATTTCCTTTAAAGCAATAGATGTATTTCCATTTATACGTGGACTTCCATTTATCATTAATACTTTCATCTTCTTATATCCTCCAATCTAATTATACTCCAATATCTTCTAAAATCTGCTCTGGAGTTAAGTGGTTTTCTTTCAATACATCTTCTACAACATAGCGGTCAATGAATTCTTTTTTCAAACCATAGTTATACACTTTTACATCTGTTGGTCCAAAATAACGTGCAATCTTCTCTCCAAAACCACCATCTAAAATACCATCTTCTAATGTAATTACTTTCATGTGATTAGCCTGTAGTTTTTCTAAAAGTTCTACATCAAGTCCTGTAATATATCTTGGATTAATCAAAGTTGGTGCTATACCACTCTTTTCTTCAATTGCCTTTGCAACTTCTTCTCCAATCTGATAAAAATCTCCAAGGGCAAGAATAGCAATTTCGCTTCCTTCTCTATTCACTTGATACTGATTCAATCTACTATAATCTATATCTACTTTTAATCCATCAGCGTGAATAACACCGTTACATGGAGTACGAATCGCAACAGGATACTGATTCTGCTCAATACTCCAATCAAGCATTGCAAAATATTCTTCACTATTGGTTGGTGCTAAATATACAAGATTCGGAATGTTAGCCATCATTGCAATATCGTAGATTCCTAAATGCGTAACATCATTCATTCCATAAATAGAAGCAGTATTAACGATAATTGTTGCGGCATTACCATTTACACATAAATCCTGTGACAATTGATCATAGGTTCTTTGCATAAAACTAGAATGTGTTGCAAAGACTGGCTTTCCACCATTTTTTGCAATACCAGATGCAAATGCAATAGCATGTTCCTCTGCTATCCCTACATCTACAAACTGTTTCCCAGCTTCCTTACGCTTGTCTTCTGTGAACCCAATATTCGTTGGAACAGCTGCAACAATCGTAGTCACCTTTGGATCTGCTTTCATCTTTTTCATAAGAAAATCACAGGTCATGGTTGCATAATTTTCTCCTTCCATTACAAAGTTAGATTTGCCAGTTTCCACATCAAAAGGCATGCACCAGTGCCACTGTTCTTTATTATCCTCTGCAAGTTTGTAGCCTTTTCCCTTTTGTGTATTAATATGCACCACAATTGGATGATCTATATCCTTTACTTGATAAAAAGCCTCTATTAATTTCTCCAGATCATTGCCATCATCTACATATACATAATCAAGACCCATTGCCTTAAAAATATTACATTCGCAGGTACCATTGCTTTCTCTCAGTTCTTTAAGATTTTTATATAATCCACCATGATTTTCTGCAATAGACATATCATTATCATTAAAGATAAGAATAAAATTACTCTCTAACTCGGAAATAAAATTCACTCCTTCTAAAGCTTCGCCACCACTTAAAGAACCATCTCCAAGGATTGCAATTATATTTTCTTTATCTCCCTTTAAATCTCTAGCCTTTGCAAGACCAGAGGCAAGACTTACTGAAGTAGATGTATGACCTACATTAAAGAAATCATGATCACTTTCTTCTGGATTTGTATAACCTGATACATCTGTGAAATGTTCTTCATACAGATATGCATCTTTTCTACCTGTAAGCATTTTGTGAGGATAACTCTGGTGAGATACATCAAATACAAACTTATCTTTTGGAGACTCAAATACATAATGTAATGCAATTGTAGCCTCTACCATACCAAAATTAGGACCAAAATGTCCTCCTCTCTTGCTTAATCTATTCATAAGAGCATCTCTGATTTCTCCTGACAATAGCTTTAATTCTTCTCTAGACAATACTTTTACATCTTCAGGTCCGTTTATTTTCTCTAAATACATCTTCTTATTACCCCTTTTTCTTCTTTTTTCTTTACAATTATAAGTATCTAGTATAATATCAAATACTTCATATACTTCTTTAATTGTCTCTATTTTACATTCTAGAGTTAACTCCAAGTCAAGACTTTTTCTATTTTAATTTCATCAATTAGTACACCAAATGCTAGAACAGATAAAAATAATAAGATTTCTATTGCACTTCTATATGTATTCATACTCTATAATTTTCATATCCTCATAATACACTTACAATATAAAGCAAATAAAAATAAGAAATGGGGTTAATGCAGAATTTCTACATTAACCCCAGATAAATACCGGTATTAAGCCATTTATTAACTTATATCAACTATTCCCACTCAATAGTAGCTGGTGGTTTACTTGTTATATCATAAATAATTCTATTTACACCTTGAACTTCATTTACAATTCTTCTTGATACTAAGTCTAATACTTCATATGGTATTCTTGCCCATTCTGAAGTCATAGCATCAGAAGATGTTACAGCTCTTAATCCTACTGCATGGCAGTATGTTCTTTCATCACCCATAACTCCAACAGATTGAATGTTTGGTAGACAAGCAAAGTATTGCCATATTGATCCTTCAAGTCCAGCGTTAGCTATTTCTTCTCTAAAGATTGCATCAGCTTCTCTTACGATTTCTAGTTTTTCTTCTGTAACTTCACCAAGAACTCTTATAGCAAGACCTGGTCCTGGGAATGGCTGTCTCCATACTAAGTGATGTGGAATTCCAAGTTCTTCTCCAACTGCTCTTACTTCATCTTTAAATAATTCTCTTAAAGGTTCAATAAGTTCAAATTCCATATCTTCTGGAAGCCCACCAACGTTATGGTGACTCTTAATTGTCGCTGAAGTAGCTGTTCCACTTTCAACGATATCTGGATAAATTGTTCCTTGTACTAAGAAATCAATTTCTCCAAGCTTATTAGCTTCTTCTTCAAAAACTCTTATAAATTCTTCACCGATAATTTTTCTCTTCTTTTCTGGATCTGAAACGCCTTTAAGTTTTCCAAGGAATCTTTCTTGTGCATTAACTCTTATAAGATTCATATCAAATTGATTCTTAAAGATTTCTTCAACTTGATCACCTTCATCTTTTCTTAAAAGACCATGGTCAACAAATACACAAGTTAATTGATGTCCTATAGCTTTGTGTACTAATACTGCCGCTACTGAAGAATCAACTCCTCCAGAAAGAGCACATAATACTTTTCTATCTCCAACTAAATTCTTAATTTCTGCGATTTTTTCTTCAGCAAAAGAAGCCATAGACCAGTCTGCCTTTAATTCACATACATCAAATAAGAATTTTCCAAGCATATCAAATCCAAATGGAGTATGTTCTACTTCTGGGTGTAATTGTACTCCATAGATTTTTCTTTCATCATTTGCCATAGCTGCTACTGGACACTTACCAGTATGTGCTGTTACTCTAAATCCTGCTGGAACTTCTGATACATAGTCTGTATGACTCATCCAACATATATTTTCTTTATCCATTCCTTTAAATAAAGTTTCTTCTGTATTTAAAGTTATTTCAGTCTTACCATATTCACTAGTTCCCATATCTTCAGCACTTTGAACTTTTCCGCCTAGCATATGAGTTATTAATTGATGTCCGTAACAAATACCAAGTACAGGTACTCCCAAGTTAAATACTTCTGGATCTAATTTTGGAGTATCTTCTCCATAAACTGAGTTTGGTCCACCAGTAAGAATTATTCCTCTTGGATTTTTTTCTTTTATTTTTTCTGCAGTGTATGTGTAAGGTACTATTTCACAATAAACATTATGTTCTCTTACTCTTCTAGCAATAAGTTGATTATATTGACCACCAAAGTCAATAACTAATACTAATTGTCTTTCCATGGTTTCCTCCTATTATAATAGCTTAGTTTGTGCTATAATTTGGTGCTTCTTTTGTTATTTGAATATCATGTGGGTGACTTTCTCTAAGTCCTGCTGAACTTTGTACTACCATTGTAGCATTTTCATATAAATCTACTAAAGTCCTAGCTCCTAAATATCCCATACCAGATCTTATACCACCAATAATTTGGTAAATAGTTTCACATAGTGCTCCCTTAAATGGTACTCTTCCTTCTACTCCTTCTGGTACTAGCTTCTTATTTCCTTCTTGGAAATATCTGTCCTTTGATCCCTTATTCATAGCTGCAAGAGATCCCATTCCTCTATATACTTTGTAGCTTCTTCCTTGATAAATTTCAACTTCACCTGGAGCCTCTTCACAACCAGCAAACATAGATCCCATCATACAAACCTTTGCTCCTGCAGCTAAAGCCTTAACCATATCTCCAGAGTATTTAATTCCACCGTCTGCAATTACTGGAATTCCATATTCGTTAGCTACTTCCACACAATCCATAACTGCTGTTAATTGAGGTACACCTACACCAGCAACTACTCTTGTTGTACAAATAGAACCAGGTCCTATACCAACCTTAATACAATCTGCTCCAGCTTCTATAAGATCCTTTGTTGCAGCAGCTGTAGCTACGTTTCCTGCTATTATTTGCATGTCAGGATATACTTCTTTAATTTTTCTTACAGCTTCTAAAACTCCTGCTGAATGTCCATGTGCTGTATCTAAAGTTATTACATCAACTTCTACTTCATAAAGAGCCTTAACTCTTTCCATCATATCGCCAGTAACACCTACTGCAGCTCCGCATAAAAGTCTTCCTTTTTCATCTTTTGCAGCATTTGGATATGTCTTAACTTTCTCTATATCCTTTATTGTTATTAATCCTTTTAAATTGTTATTTTCGTCAACTAAAGGTAATTTTTCAATCTTATGCTTCTTTAAAATTTCTTTTGCTTCCTCTACAGTTGTCCCTTCTGGTGCTGTAATTAACTCACTCTTTGTCATTACATCTCCAATTTTAGTATTGTAGTTTTCTTCAAAAAGAATATCTCTATTTGTAAGAATTCCTATTAATTTTCCATCCTCTGTTACAGGAACACCAGAAATTCTATATTTACTCATAAGATCTAACGCATCTTGAATTTTGTGGTCCTTACTTAAAGAGAAAGGATTTGTTATAACTCCATTTTCTTGTCTCTTTACTCTATCTACTTCTAATGCTTGAGCTTCAATAGACATATTTTTATGGATAATTCCTATTCCACCTTCTCTAGCAATAGCGATAGCCATTTTAGATTCTGTTACAGTATCCATACCTGCACTCATAATAGGGATATTTAATTTTATCTTCTTCGTTAAGTTTGTACCTAAAGTTACCTCCTTTGGTAACACTTCTGACTTGTTAGGGACTAGTAATACATCATCAAATGTATAACCTTTTTTTAAAATTTTAGCCATCTTTCAATACATCCTTTCATTATTTAAATTAAATTTCCCCGAAGACAAGATTATACTAGAACTTTATCTTCTGATATCCAGGACAAAAAATAAAAAACACTCCGGGAAGGATGCGTCTTTGCACCTTCGCCCGTAGTCAGAAATTATCGGTTTCTGGTAGAGACTTCTTGCCATATTCAAGATATATACGAGGAATGATTTTTTTATTTCATTTTATTAAATTTTCCGACATACAACTTTCAATTAGTTATGTTTATAATATTTTATTAATTTTTAAGGTTCATGTCAAGGTTTGCCACTACATAATTTCTGTATAATTTTATTATTTTTATTCTATAATTTGTATTTAATAAAGAGTATCCCCCATTTTACTAGAAGATACTCTTTATTATTAATATAAATCTGGTTGTTTTACTATAGTTATTTTAGCATCAGCTGAAGTATCTGCTCCGTCGATACTAACAGTGTTATTTAATACTACACCTTCTCCGCTATAATTAGGCATAAGCCCAGTATATTTTATTAATATAGTATCATTTTTTGAAACACTACTATCATTTATACTTCCTGTTATAATAGTTGAACCTATATCTAATCCAATAGTTTTTACCTCAATTAGCTTACTTCCTACAATTTTATATGCTCTAACGTTATTAATGTTTGTAATGCTACTATCTACAACTATCTTAAATTTATCATCACTACTCTTATACTGATATTTAATACCAAACGTTCCATAAGTTCCTCCTACTAAAGAAATACTTTGTCTTATTGCATCTCCTTCATCAGGATGGTCAAAACTATAATCATCAAACAATCCATGAATTAAATTATACTCATGTGGTGGTTCAATTGGATCTGTAATTTTAAATATCTTAGTTATACAGTTTGCCTCTGCATCTCTATCGTCCTTACCTTTAATTATAACTTGTATTTCTGTTATTTTGCTATTATCTCCGTTATAATTATCTTTTGATATAGTATAATCTACATTTGCACCAGATTTAACCTTGAAAGAAGATTCTAATAAATCAATTTGTTTCCAGGATGATTTATCATTTTCTCTAACCTCTACAGTCATTGTCACAGTAATATTATCACCAATATCTATGTCATTTGGAATTACTCTAATATCCAAATCATCTTCCCTTTTTATTTCATCTACCTGATAGATATTTTTGTACTCATCATTAACATAAACCTGAGCATTCAATACTGGTGCATGATTACAAGCTCTATCAGCTTTAATTATTGTATTAACAAATAATTCTAATTCCTCATCACTAAAGTTACTAGCATGACCAGTTCCAGAATAAGTTATATTTCCTTTAGAATAGGTATAATAATAATCCCTTGCATTGTAATAGTTAAAATCATTTGCTTTTCCGCCTAAATTACCTATAGCAGCATCATTACAATTAGCAACTTGACTAGGATCCAATGTATACCAAGGTACTACATCTTCATCTTCCAAATTTAATTGATACCATTGGTTATGTGTCATGGCTACGGGCATACTTTTTTTATTAGATAAATCATATGGATAGCTAGTTATTGAACCTTTATTTAATAAATTTACTGCTGTATTTATAACCTTATATGGTTGATTTTCAATTCTTCCTTGATTTGCCTTATTACCACCTATAATAAAACCATTATTTCTTCTTACCCTCTCCAATATAGGAGTAGTATATCCACAACTATATACTTCAGTATTTCCTAAAGTGCTCTTCAAAGCATCATGAACCTTAATTTCATCATGAGGGATATTGGTATCTTGGCTTTCAAATTTCTCTACTTCTCCCTTACTATTATATATCGGTACAAATGTCGCATAAATATTCTTTTCCTCACCATTTCTCATAGGGTCTATATATCTAGCTTGACCAATATAATCTCTAAAAAATTGTGCTAATCTTTTAGGACCTGTAACTGACTCATTAATGTTTCCAGCTGATTCGATATTTATTGGCATAGTATCATGAGTAAACATTACACTTTTTCCCTTTTGTACAAACTCCTTCAATTTATTAACCATATTTTCATCTAAATCAGATGAGCCACCATAAGTATCGGCAAATCCAAATATTATCATCGTATAACTCTCGTCTATTTTTCCTATCTTATTTACATCTGAAACAGATTTAACATCTATAGATATATTGTAGCTATTTAAAAATTCACTTCCATTACTAGAAAGATATTTTTGCATTCTTTCATTAGTTTGTATATTTAATAATGTTTTATTATCTGGAGTTATTTGTAAAACTTTTATATTTTTCTTATTAGAATAATTAGTATAAACAACATTCCCTGTTACATATGTTTTAGTCCTTATATTATTTTCTACATCTTCTTTGGGAATATATCCATCCTTCAGTGTACTAACTTCTATTTTCCAATCTAGTTGACCTACAAAAGAATCTGTCATTTCATATACAACATCACAAGTAACAAATCCATTTTCTATGATTCCATAAGTACTATATACTAAATCCGTACCCTTAAATAAAGTATCTCCATTAAAATCTAAGTATAAATCAACCTTTACTTTATCTCCATCTTTTACAGCATTACCAGTATTAATAGTAACTTTACCATTAATTTTTCTATCACTTTCTACAGAAGTACTCTTAACTTTACTAGGCATTCCTTCGACAGCAACTTCCGGCTTAACATTTTCTTCTTTTACTACATCATCATCAAAATACTTATCTACTATATTTTGTACTGTAATATCACTATTATTAAGTTTTAAAACATTACTTTCTGAAACATCCCTGAAGTTACTTACTAACTTTGTCTCATTAAGATCACCTGTAAAAATAGCATTATCTAAAACTATTAATTGACCTGAATCCTTCATTGCTAGAATTTCTTTAGCTCTCTTATTAGTAATATCATTTTCACTATAATACTCTACATAAGTTTTTCCGTTATATATATCAGAAGTTTTTATACCATTTCTAATTCTATAGCTATCTGGTGTACCTTCCCCATAAGCATTTCTAAACCCCTCTGGTATCGGAATACCGGTTTTATCATCACTGCTACTAGTATCAAACATATCATATGGAGTGGCTGGATTAGTATAATCACTGTCTTTTCCTGAAACAGTATTTCTTGTAATAACTACAGCGTCATACTTACCATTCAATTGATCTACTTGTCCTATAAATTGTGGCATTGACACTGAAGTTACATTAGCAGTTACATATCTTTCGCTACCTTTATATTGAGTCTTCACTTTTCCACTTGGAGTAGTTAATTTAGTATCATTTCCTGGATTTATTACTAAAATATTTAATTTATCTTTGCTTTCCTTTAATGGATTTATAGCTGCCTTATACCTTACACCACTAAAAACAATAGTAAAAAATAAAGTTAATATAACTATAATAGATATTATCTTTTTTCTTTTTCCTAGGAAACTCTTAATATATGTCATTTCACTCCCTCCTTTTCTAATTTCTAAACTCAATTATCGTAGATATTTCTCGAGTTATATTACTATACCCCTTTTTCTTACTTAAAGTTAATATAATTTCTATTGATTTTGTGTCTTTTAAATCTTTTACAACAGGCAATGTTCCCGTAACAGTCGTTACAGTTTTATCAACTTCAGTAGATTTTACTTGGAAGCTATCTACATTCGATGAAAGTAATGTTAAACCACTTATAGTATTAGATGTCATTATATCAGGATCTGTACTCTCACCATAATATATACTTTTATTACCCTCATCATATTTGAATATTACTTCTTTATGAACAATTGCATCACTAGAATCTATAGTAGCTATATTAAATTTAATAGCCTTAACATCACCTTCTTTTAAACTCATTAAGCTATTATTATGAAAATCATTAATATCAATAATATTGGTTGTTTCCATTCCTAAGGTAGTTATTTTATCTTCAATTTTATGCCCTTCACTTTGAAGCTGTTCTTTTACATCAGCATCAGAAAGAATTCTATTACTACTAAAAGAGAACAAATATATAACGCTTAGTATTATTGTAAAAATTGATATAGAAATAAGTACTTCTATAAGCGTCATACCTTTAACTTTCTTTTTCATAACATTCTCCTTTCTATTTTTTTACTTTCCATAGTTTCTTAACAATTGCATCCTTTATCTTATATGGTTTATTTGCATCTACTCTGTCACTTACAATGGACTCTGGTTCAGTTACAGTATCAGGTATTTCAATTATATCTTTACTTATCTTTTCATATTGTAATATTTTATCTACATATGTTCCCCCTGAAGTAAATACTTTTTCTTTTTCATCATTTTCTACCTTTAAATTTCCTTTGGCTAAAATACTCCCTGTAAAATTAACCTCACCTGTGACAATTACATCTCCAGCAGTTACTATTAAACCATTTATTCTATCCCCATTTATTTTTATATATTTACTATCCTTATATTTACTATCATCTATATCTTTTCCAACTATCACAACATCCTTTTCTTCATCTTTATTTAAAGTTATCCACATCTCTTTTTCTAATCCATCTTTATCTTTAATAGTTAAACTATTTTGATTAATTTCACTAGTTATTTTCGAAAAATCCACCAAACCATCAGTTGTAGAACCTTTAGATACTGATTTCTTTATTTCACCATTTGCAAAAACTTCAGTCTTATCATCACTTTCGTTCCAATTATAACTTCCCATTCCAAATACTTTTTCAGTATATTCTTCTTGTTTCTTTGTAACTTCTTCCTGCTTGTTTATTAAAGTATCTAAATCAGTTCCTTTTATTAACTGGCCTTTCTCATCAGTAGATTTTGTAATATAAGATGCTATGGAATAAGTATTATTCACCGGTAAACTTATAGTTCCTGGTTTATCTATAGAAAAATTTGATTCTTTTGATATATCATCATACTCTTTTATATAAGTGGCCTTATCAAAAACTGTTACTTCTTCATCTCCAATTTTATATAACAATTGCATAGAATCCTGATATTTAAACTTTGCATCACCACTTGTTAGAGGTAACGGATAACTATATGCTTTATAATTTCCTTTTACCGATACAGATTCTCCTGTCTCATAACTATTTACAAAAGCAGCTCCCCAAATATAAGCTTCATCACTTATATTTATGGTTGCGCTATTTTCATTAATAATTATGCTACTAGATAAATCTTCATTACCTCTAGTTACTACTGTCTCTTTATTAGACCCGTCATTAGTCTTAGATAATGAATAAAAATCATTAATCCCATAAAAACTTTTTATATTTACTATTGCTCCAACTGAATTTATAGCAAGATCATTTCTAAGACATAAGCTGTTAGCTTTTATTTCCCCATTTTTCGCCGCATTATCACTGGAGCATTTTTTCCCAAAATTTATATTTCCTCCATATATATCTTCTGCTATTAACTGAGCATTTGAATTAATTTGAATAGTTCTCGGTGTAATTATATTTCCTTTATTCACTGAAACTTCTGCTAATGGTGATAGATTTATTCCACCATTATATTTATTTTTTATGCCGGTATATTGATTATTACTACTTCCTTTTGCATATATATCTCCATTAATTTTTACTTTCCCTGATAAATCAATATCTCCATCTACTGCAATAACCTGTTTATAATTTTTATAATCTTTGTTATATATAGTTTGATATTTTATATTTAAATAATCAGGAATATTTATCGTATACCTGGCTTCTATAACACGTGATATTTTGTTTCCTTCACCATTTTTATTATTACATTGAAATGTAGAGGTTAATTTTATGTCAAATTGTTTATAGTATTCTATCGCTCCAACTTTTACTTTTGATCCATCAACAGCTTTAACCTTAGAGTCAACTTTAAAATTCCCCTTATCATTATCTAACTTTATATCTTTACTACTATTATTTTTAACATCAAACCATATTCTATTTTCAATATTATTTTTTAAATTTACCATTAAATAGTCACTGACGTCTTTTTTAAAAATATCATTACATTTATCATAATTTGTTTCGCCAGAAGCTTTTACTGCTTTTTCACCTTGATCAATGGCTTTTTCTATACTATTAGCAATTATATTGTAAGACAAATCTAGCCCCGACTCCGCACCATACAAATTTTCAAGTCTATTAGTTTCTCCAATCCTAGCTCTATAACCACTAAATGTCAATGATATTAAAGCTGCTCCTACTGTAGAAAGTACCATAATTACTATTATTAAAGTGACTAAAGTAGATGCCTTTTTCTTTTTCTTCATAAAACCCCCTCCTTTTATTATTTTATATTTTTTATTCCCGTATCTTTGAACACTTCATCTCCATTTTGTTTTATTATTATTTGATAATTATATGCATCTCCTACCCGTTCATCACTACTTAACATCTTTACACTATTATAGGTAGTCAATGTTTTTTCATCTGTAGATTTACAATCTATTATTATAACCTCATCAGAAGGTTCTTTTACTTCTCCTTCAAAATTAATCATAATAGGCTTTATTTCTTTATTGTTAATTTCAAATTTTATCTTATCTTTATTTTTTATAATATCATCATCAATTTGAAACTTTATATATCCAGTTTTCCCCTCGATCTTATTTCCTGCATTATCTTCAAAATCATTTTCTACATCTCTAGTTATATAAATTTTCTTTGTTTCTGTATTACTAGGATTATGGATATCTGTTATCTCTTCAAACTGTATTTCTATGTTTCCATCATTTATAATGCTTATTGTATTCCCTCTAATTAAATAACTTATGCTAGTTTCTACCCATTCTTTAGTCGTACTATCATATGTATTTTCTTTCAATCTATAATAAATGTTTCCATTAATATCTTCTTTAACTATATCAATAACAGAATCCCAATTTAAGCTGCGAGCTATATTATTAGATGGCATATCATTTCTTTTATCTAAAGTTATATCTGCCGTAAGACCATTACCTATATCTTTATTACTTACACTATAATGTCCCACACTTCCATTCAACTTTATCTCATCATGGCCTATTGATATTTCTGTAGTTGTAGGATCTATATCTATATCTGACACTTTTAATTTTTCTGATATACTTTGTGCTAATAACTTAATATCCTGTTCTTCTTCCGCATTTTTATTATTCTTTACTGATGACATAATAAGATCACTTATAGGTATTATAATAATAGTGATTATAGCCATACTTATTATTATCTCTAGCAAAGTAGCACCTTTTTTCTTTTTTATATTCATGAAAATCACCTACTTTTTATCTACATCTACACTACCCTCACTATCAATATTTACTCTTGGATTTTTATGATCATCTTCTTCAATTGTTACCTTTACTGTTTTGTTTGTATTATTTACCAATTTAATCTTTACTGAAGCCTTATCATCATCAATTCTAGAACTAGACAAAATTTTAAATCTAATTTCATCTCCACTTGGCGTAAATTCTATACCATTTCCATCATAAGCCACTGGATATGAATTATTACCTACTTTATATTTACAATAGTATTTTCCTCCATCTTCTTTTAAAACTAATTCCACATTTTCTTCTTTATTATTTGTAGAGTTTATATATGAAGTACTTCCATTATCATTACCTTTTCCTAAAACTACTGTAGGAAATGAAGATTTATATGGTTTTAACATCATTATGAAATCATTACTTTCCTTCTTATCTTCTATAACTGATGATGTGTTAAATGCTACATCTACACCACCATTATTATCATTAACTAAATTTTCTTCTTTTTCATTTTCCAAGGATGGCATAACATAAATCTCTAAATTAATTGTGCCAGAAATAATATTTCCACTAGATTCTTTTATATCTATATTTCTAATAACAATTTTCTTTCCATTCTCTTCTATAGCTTTAAGAAAATCTAATGTAGAATCTAAAGATGATTCACTAAACTCCACAACAAATTTCATTTGCTCCACCGTTGCCACAGTTTTTTTCATCTTTATATCTGTAGATTTTTTAGGCACTTCACTATTATCAGTAGATATATTAGCAGTAGTATCACCTGTTACTGATGAATCTATTTCCTTTCCTAACTTATAACTATCAGCAAATTCTTTAAGAGTACTATCTGGATTTTTTACTGTAGCCATAGGATATTCCATTTCTACTACATCTATAGGATTAAAAGTTACTACTTTTCCATTAAATTTAGTATCTTCAATAAACTTATTTAATTGAACTATTATATTTTCTTCAACAAGTTCTCTATAATATTTATCTGTAACTATAGAAATATTAGAATTTAATACTTTAAGTTGTCCTTCTTTTCTTTCTAATGATGATATCTTTGTCATAGCCTCATCATATTTTCTTTTTTCTTCTAAAGCTTGTACTTTTAATTCTTCTGACCTATTTTTTTGTTTTTCAAATACAAAGAAATAATATCCTAGTGATAGTAATAATAAAATAAATATTATTAAAAGCCTTTCTTCATTCTTATTTATTTTCATTATTATCCACCACCTTTATTACAGCCTTTATAGAAAAAGCACACTTTCCAGAATTATCTTTTATATCATTAACATGAACATCATTGAAAATCCCTAATTTTTTTAGGTTATATTGTAAAGTTGCTATATCATTTCTATTGTTAGCAGTACCTTCTATATTTACTACTCCTTCTTGAATAGATAACTTAGAATATTCCATATTTTCAGTACCACATTTTCTTATTTTTTCTATATTTTCTTTAGATACATCATCTCTTCTATCTACTGCCATAGTAACTTCACTAAGATTTGTATCATAAACCTTTAATACAGATATTTTATTTTCTACTTCTTCTACTTTTTGCAGCTTCTTTGTAACCCTATCAGAATTTAGTTGCTCATTATAATGTTTATATTTATTTTTATATCTTAAAATATTAAAAGAATTATACCCTAAAGTTATAACTATTATCACTATCCAAAGTCCTATTACTATATAGAGATATTTTGACTGCTTTATTCTTTCTTGCTTTCCACCTTTATAATCTTTAAAAAAATTAAGATCTCTCATAGTTATGCTTCCTCCTCATCTAGCCTTATAAGTGCACCAATAGCATTTACATACTTTTCTATAGAAGCTTCTCCATCTCTATTATCCTCAAAGTACACATTACTTAATTCTTTTATTCTTCTTACCTTTGTAGTAAATCTTCCAGACAAATAACTTTCTATTCCCTTAGTTTTAGAAATACCACCATAAATAAAAATTCTATCTATCTTATTTCCTATATCTTTACTTTTATAAAACTTAAAGATTCTATCTATTTCAGATGTCCATTTTTCAATAATGTCTCTAACTACAGCACTTGGGCCCTCTTCTTCTAAATCTATTAAATTCACTTCTTGAAACTTTACCCTTTCAAAAGCATTTTGAGGAATATTGCACTTATTCTTCAAAGCCTCATCAATCTCATTACCACCAAGTTTAAGAATTCTAGTAAAATCTAGTTTTTCATCTTTGTATATATTTACATTAACTGAAGCTGCCCCCATATCTATAAATGCTAAGGTATCTCCATCATTATATTCATATTCATTTATTTCTTTTGAAACTTTAACTATTTTATTTAATGAGTTAAAAGTAGCATCTAAAGCGTAGGGTTTAAACCCCAAATTTTTTATAAATTCATAATAAGTCCTTGCTACTTTTTCAGGATATGCAATAACATTAACCTTTATTTTTTCTTTTCCATCAACTTCCTCTTCACCCAATTCAATATATTGCACAATATAATTATTTAGGTTTATTGGAAGATATTCTTGTATCTCAAATTTTATTACTGTATCCATTTCACTTTTATCTACTTTAGGAATATAAATTTCCCTATTAATAATTGAAGATGAATTTGTAGTACAAATAACATCTTTTATATTTATATCATTTTCTTCTATTATTTTTTTCACCACAGATTCTAAAGCTAAAATATTTATTATAGCTCCATCTATAACAGAGCCTTCAGGAGTTTTTTCTATTATGCAATCTCTTACTACTACTTTATTTCTATAAAACCTTCCTATTAATACTTTTATAGAACTTGTACCAATATCAAATACTATAACTTCTTTATCTTTTTTTCTATTAGACTTTCCTAATGATTTAAATTTATTAATATTTATATTTTTAACTTTTTCGTTACCTATATGTAACTTATCTTTTATAGCTTCCACTTTTATCTTCACCCTCTTTCTAAAATTTTATGGATTAAAGTGTAAGGAGTTCCTTACACTTTAATCTATTAATATATTATTGTAAAATAGGATCTTGATCAGGATATGCTATATAATCATTTGTACCATCTGTAATATAAACTTCTATATCTCCATTACTTAATACTTCAACTTTGAAAAATTTATCTTTACATACACCTGTCTTACTTTTTGGTAAGCCTTGTAACATACCTTCTATTTCGGTACCATCTGTATTGGCACCTGATCCATCTAAGGTTATCCTAGATGCTGATGGTACAGATATTTTTTGATCTGCAACTAAACCACTCGCTGCATTAGCTATTGTTTTTGCAGTTGATATATCATGTTTTTGATTAGCACTTTCTCTAAATGCTGAATACTTTGGTATTGCAATTGCAGCTAATACTGCCATAATAGCCATAACTATAATAAGCTCTATAAGTGTAAACCCTTTCTTTCTTTTCTTTTTGTTAAGTACATTTTGTCTTTTCATAAAAATTCCTCCTAAATCTTTAATTTTTTATATTTGTTGATACATATCAAACATAGGTAACATAATTGCAAAAACTATAAATGCTACTACAATCCCCATAACAATTATCATCAGTGGTTCTAACATTGCAGTTCCTGAAGATACAGCCATATCTAATTCTTCATCATAAAAATCTGCAGTTTTATCTAAAATATCATCTAAAGCTCCAGACTCTTCTCCGATTTTTATCATTGATGATAACATTGGTGGAAAAAGATTATTAGCCCTTACAGGTCCATACAATCCTTCTCCTTTTACTACATCTTCACTTATTTTTATAAGTCCTTCTTCAGCAACTTTATTGTTTACTACTCCTGCTACAATTCTTATAGAATCTACAAGAGAAACACCACTAGATAATAATGTTGATAAAGTTCTTGTAAACCTTGAAACTATAATTTTTTTAATCAGTTCCCTAATGATTGGCAATTTAAGCGCAAATTTACTTACGTTGTAAGCTCCTTCTTCTGTATTTTTATAATATATAAAGCCACCAATGGTAGCAGTTAAAACTATAATAATCAATATCCAATATGATGTTATAAAACCACTAATAGCTAGTAAAGCCCTTGTTACCCAAGGTAATTTTGCACCGCTTTGCTGAAACATATCAACAAACATTGGTACTACTTTCACCATCATAATGACTAATACAATAATAGCTACTATACTTAAAATTATTGGATATATCATAGCGCTTTTAACTTTACTATTTATCTTATTTTCCTTTTCATAATACTTGGCCATTCTTAACATAATAGTATCTAATGATCCACTAGCCTCTCCCGACTCTACCATCTTTACTAAAAGATTAGGAAAAACATCACTATATTTTTTCATAGAGTTAGATAATATCTCTCCTTTTTGCACATCTTCGCTAATATTTTTCAAAGTTTCTCTAAGCTTAAAGTTACTTACTTGATTTGATAAAATATCTAAAGCTGTATTTATTGTTAGTCCAGCATCGATCATTACATAAAACTGCCTACAAAATACTGCTAAATCTTTTGTTTTAACTCTCCTTGATGTTCTTAAATTTATTTCTTTACTACCATATACTTCTTCTAGCTCTAATAAATACATACCATTAGCTGAAATCATAGAAATAACATCCTCTTTTGAGTTTCCTTCATAGCTTCCTGCTAATCTTTCTCCATGACTATTCATAGCTTTATATTTAAATTTAGTCACTATACTTCATCCCCTTGTCTATATTTCCTTCAATAAAGTTATAGATGCTAATTCACTAAAAGTTGTAATACCATCTAGTACTAATTCCATACATTGTTCTCCTAAGGTCTTCATCCCTTGACTTTTCGCTATATCCCTTAATACTCCAATATCTTTCTTCATAGCCATGGCATCCCTTAACATTCTTGACATTTCCATAATTTCGTATACACCTATTCGTCCTACATATCCAGTATCATTGCAGTAACCACAACCTCTTCCTCTATGTAAAGTAAGATTTTTTGAAGTATCTCCCAGTAATACTTTTTTCTCATATTCACTAGCTTCATAAGCTTCTTTACATTTAGGGCATATTCTTTTTACAAGTCTTTGTGCAATTATTCCAGCTATAGATGTAGATGCAAGATAAGGTTCTATACCCATATCCATAAGTCTTACTACTGATGACGGTGCATCATTAGTATGAATAGTGCTAAGAACTAAATGTCCTGTTATAGCTGCTCTTACAGCTATCTCTGCAGTTTCATCATCTCTTATTTCTCCAATCATAATTATGTCTGGATCTTGTCTTAAGATGCTTCTAAGGCCACTAGCAAAAGTTAATCCTGCTTTTGTATTTACATTTACTTGATTTATACCTTTCAATGTATATTCCACTGGATCTTCTACAGTAACGATATTTACCTTATTTGTATTTAGTTCATTTAAAATTGTATATAAAGTAGTAGATTTACCACTACCTGTTGGCCCTGTTACTAGTACTATTCCATTAGGACTAGATATTATATTATCTAACTTTTTTAAATCTTCTTCCTTCATTCCTAGCTTTTCTCTACCAATTTGATAACTATTTCTATCTAATATTCTTATAACTATCTTTTCCCCATTAACTATTGGAAGAACAGATACTCTAAGATCTACATCAATATCACCTACAGTAGTTATTATCCTTCCATCCTGTGGAATTCTTTTTTCTGCTATATTCATATTGGCTAATATCTTAATCCTTGCTACTAATGGTGATAAATTTTCTATTGGTAAAGTATTAATTAATTTTAGTTGTCCGTCTATTCTATACCTTATTCTTATTTCATTTTCATAAGGTTCTATATGAATATCCGATGCCCTCATTTCGATAGAATTCTTAAATATGTACTCTATCATTTTTACTACAGGAGCATTTTTTACATCATTAACTTCTTCTATATTTGTTTCTAAAGATTTGTTTTCTAATGTTTCTTTAAACAACTCTTCTGCTGCTTTATCAATTTGTTGATTGTTATAATATACTTCTATAAATTTTCTTATTTGCCATTTCGGCGATATATATGATTCAACATCAAATCCCGTTGCAATAGATATATCATCAATTGCAAAGATATTTGAAGGATCTGCCAACGCAACTTTAATTTTATTTTCATTAAACCCAAAAGGAATGAAATCGTACTTCTTACAAAGATTGTGAGATAACATTTTTATTGCTCTATTATCAAAATCTATTACTGTAAGATCTATCTTCTCTATTCCATTCTGTATTGATATTACATCTATAATGTCTTCTTCAGATACAATATTGCTTTCTACTAATATTTCCCCTAATTTCTTACCGGATTTCTTTTGTTTATCTAGTGCAGTAAATAATTGTTCTCTTGTGAGCTTTCCACGCTCTACTAAGATGTCTCCCATTCGCTTTTTTTCAAACATATTCAATTTTACTCCCCCCTTGCACTAAACCATAAAAATCCTATTAAAACCTTTACATTTAAAAACCAGAAAAAATTTTATATCGTTAACATATAAAATTCTAATATCTTCTCTCCCCACACCGCCGCTATTACCGTAGCTAAAGCAATATATGGACCAAATGCCATTTTACTTTGTAAGCCTTTTTTTCTCCTTATAAGAAGAATAGTAGCGACAATTCCTCCTAGTACAATAGAAAGAAACAATGTTAAAATAATTCCTTTGCTGCCTAAAAACAATCCTGAAACAGCAGCTATTTCATAATCTCCTTCTCCCATCCCCTTTGTAATGACAACTATTAAAAATATAATAATAAATCCTATAGAAAAACCTAAAATATTGTCTCCAATACCATCTCCATCTATAATTACTTTTAGAACAAGAAAAATTATTCCCCCTATTATTCCTGTTCTAATAGTAGATGTATAGACAAAAGTTGTATCATAATCTATAACTCCAATCACCAATAATAATGATGACAAAAATGCAAATTTAAAAAAATCTATAGTAAATCCAAATCTTATATATAATATTAAATACAAAATTGAATTAAAAATTTCTATAATGGGATATCTTATGGATATCTTTTCTCCACAACTCCTACATCTTCCCTTCAAAAATAAATAGCTCAGCACTGGTATTAACTCAAACCACTTAAGTACATGTCCACATTTCATACAATGCGATGATGGAGTTACTATTGACTCTTCTTTTTCAATCCTATAAATACATACATTTAAAAAGCTACCTATCACTAATCCTATGATGATTACAAAAATTGTATACATAATAAATTCGTCTCCTGTTTATTAAATATATTATTAATATATTCTTGAAATTATTCCACTATATGTATTATACCATTAAAAAGATATTTTTCCACTATATTTTTATAATTAATTAAATTTTTTCTAAAAATTTTAATAGTATTTTTTACTATTAAAATATTATTGAATAAATAAAAAAGAGTAGATTTTACAAATCTACTCTTTTAAGGAATTTATTATTCTTTTTTTATTAATACATTCCATCCATTCCCATTCCAGCTGGTCCTGCTGGTGCTGGATTCTTTTCAGGAATATCTGCTACTACACCTTCTGTTGTTAAGAATGTAGCTGAAACAGATGCAGCATTTTGAAGTGCACTTCTTGTAACCTTAGTTGGATCTACGATACCAGTCTTAACCATATCAACATAAGTTTCATTATATGCATCAAAACCTATTCCTACTTCACTGTTTCTTACCTTTTCTATAATAACTGATCCTTCAAGACCTGCGTTAGTTGCAATTTGTCTTAATGGTTCTTCTAAAGCTCTTCTTATTATGTTTATACCAACTTGAACATCGGCATTATCATCTGTTAATTTTTCTACTGATGATATAGCAGAAACATAAGCTGTTCCACCACCTGGTACTATACCTTCTTCTACCGCTGCTTTAGTAGCATTTAAAGCATCTTCTATTCTTAATTTCTTTTCTTTAAGTTCAGTTTCTGTAGCTGCACCAACTTTAATTACTGCTACTCCACCAGCAAGTTTTGCTAATCTTTCTTGTAGTTTCTCTTTATCAAAATCAGAAGTAGTTTCTTCTATTCTCATCTTTATTTGACTAATTCTATCTTTTATAGCATTCTTGTCACCTTTTCCATTAACAATTGTTGTATTGTCTTTTGTTACTTTAATACTTTCAGCAACACCTAGCATGTCTAATGTAACATCTTTTAATTCTCTTCCTACTTCTTCTGATATTACTTGACCACCAGTTAAAATAGCTATGTCTTCTAACATTTCTTTTCTTCTATCACCAAAACCAGGAGCCTTAACAGCTATACAAGTAAATGTTCCTCTTAACTTGTTTACAACAAGAGTTGCGAGAGCTTCCCCTTCTATATCTTCAGCAATAATCATTAACTTCTTTCCTGTTTGAACTATTTGTTCTAATATTGGAAGTATTTCTTGAATATTAGTGATTTTTTTATCTGTAATTAAAACATATGGATTATCAAGATCAGCTACCATCTTTTCAGTATCTGTAACCATGTATGAACTTAAATATCCTCTATCAAATTGCATTCCTTCAACTACATCAAGCTCTGTTCCCATTGACTTAGATTCTTCTATAGTTATAACACCTTCGTTACCAACCTTTTCCATAGCGTCTGAAATAAGTTTTCCTACTTCTTCATCAGCTGCTGAAATAGATGCAACCCTAGCAATATCTTCTTTACCATTAATAGGTTTTGAAATCTTCTTCAATTCCTCAACAGTAACATCTACTGCCTTCTTAATTCCTTGTCTTATAAGCATTGGATTTGCTCCAGCTGTTACATTCTTTAATCCTTCTCTTATAATTGCTTGAGCAAGTAATGTAGCTGTTGTAGTACCATCACCTGCTACATCATTAGTTTTAGTAGCTACTTCTTTAACAAGTTGAGCTCCCATATTTTCAAATGGATCTTCAAGTTCAATTTCTCTTGCAATTGAAACACCATCATTAGTTATAAGTGGTGCACCAAATTTCTTATCTAAAACAACATTTCTTCCTTTTGGTCCTAATGTTACCTTTACTGTATTTGCTAATACGTCCACGCCTCTTTGCATGGCTCTTCTTCCTTCTTCGCCTAATAATATTTCCTTAGCCATAAAATAATTCCTCCTTAAATTTTTTACTATTTATATTTCACTTCTAAAAATTATTCTTCAATAACAGCTAAAACGTCTCCTTGATTTAATACTGTATATTCTGTACCTTCAAATTTGATTTCATTGCCTGCATACTTTGGAAATAAAACTTTATCTCCAACCTTTAATTCCATTTTTACCTCTTTACCATTAACAATTCCTCCTGGTCCAACAGCAACAACTTCTGCTATTTGAGGTTTTTCTTGTGCAGTTGATGTAAGGATAATTCCTCCTTTAGTAGTTTCTTCTGCTTCTACTCTTTTAATAACAACCCTATCTCCTAGTGGTCTAAGTTTCATGTCAATTCCTCCTTTTAAAATTCTATTAATATTTAAATTCATTATGTATACATTGTTGTTAGCACTTATCCTCATCGAGTGCTAATAATATTATAATAAATAATCCAACAAAGTATTGCAACCATTTTATAGATTTTTTATTTTTCAATTTATTCCTTTAATATTGATTATCTTAATTTAAATTACCTATTCTATCATTTTCACCGTTTTACTAACTTTTTCTTTTTTTGTATTTTAAAGAAACTACTATCTATACCCTCATTTTTATTTATACTATTTTATACTTTTTATTTTAAATACGCTCTATCTATTATTACTTTAAAGATAGATTTTTATTCCAATAATCAAATATACAAATATATAATTCACAATACTAAACTAATGATATCGCACTTATAATCTAAGAAATTCTACAACAATTTCTATCATTACTGTGCAGTAAAATAGGCTCTCATAAACAAATTTTCATTTGTTATTACGACAGCCTATTCTATAAAATCACTAAATTATTATCTTATTTTCCCTAGCATAATAAAATAAATATTGTTGAGCAAATCCAGCATATTTACCAAACTTCTCTCTTGCAAATTCTCTTATTTTAGGTAAAGATACATCTGGAGCTAAATAAAAATGTTGCATAGCTCTTTTTACCCAAACATCTACGGGAAATGCTGAATATTTCTCCATACTAAAAAGCATTATACAATCGGCAACTTTAGGCCCAATGCCTGGTAACTTCTGAAGTAACTTATGACACTGATCATCATTGGCCTTCAACATTTCATCTATCATATTAACATTTAAAGTTTCCACTGTAGCTTTTATATATTTTCCTCTGAACCCAACTCCACATTCTCTAAGTTCTTCTTCAGTAGCATTCCTTAAACTATCTATAGTGGGAAAAGTATAATATATATTTCCTTTATACTCTACTTTCTCTCCCCATCTTTGTGATATTTTATCAATAGCTCTTTTTATCATAGGTATCCTATTATTTGCAGAAATAATAAAGGATATAATAAGCTCAAAAGGATCTTGCTTTATTAATCTAATTCCTTTGCCAAATTCAATAGCTTCTGCTAACAATGGATCCCTTGATAATTCTTCTTTTATCATTCCATAATCCCTATTTAAATCAAAATAGTTTATCCATATATTTTCTACTTCTTCTTTAGTAGCATTATATATGTATAAGTCTTTTTCTATTACCTTTACTTCAATAACCTTACCAAAAGCTATACCAATATAACTGTTCTCATCAGTTTCATTCCATCTAAAACATTGACCACACTCAAATATATCTCTTAAATTAAAATTTTTCACATCTTTTACTTTTATATAATCATTATGTTCTTCTATATTTCTATAATCCATATTTCACCTCATATATGAAGTGCATAGTACACACAGTGCACAATGCACAATTTATTTAATTTGCAATTTAAATTAGTTTACAATTATATTTTTCCCAACTAATCATTTCACTAAAGTAACAATCTTTAATCTTTTCACTTATTTTATTTTTCTGTATTGTGTTCAATTACAAATTACTTCTTATCTCTTTTAATATATCTAAAAACTGAAAAACTTCTTCTAAGTATTCATTATATTCATCTTTTTCTATAACTTCATAATCTTCTGATGCATATCTTCTTGTAAAATAAAAATCTTTTAAATCTCTACATAAACTTTTATATTTTTTTAATTGTGGAAAATCATTAAGATACAACACCTCTAGCAACTTTACCAAATTATGTTCCCTATTTACAATTCCATATTTTTTAGTTATTATACCTTTTATATTTTTTTCAATACATTGTTGACAATGAACTAAAACTCCATCTTCTAATCCTTCGATATCTTTAGTATTTAAAATAAATTTTTCATCCATATCAGCAAAATAAAACATATCTCTTTTAACCAATTTACCACATCCTTATATCAATTAAATCATCTAATATTTCACTTTCAAATGATGGTTTCGTTGATAACTGATAAAATCTATCTTTATCATAAATCTTCAAATCAACTTCTCTATCTAATATTAACTTTTCTATCTTATCTTCTAAAGTGTGTCTAATTTGCCTAATTTCTTTTACTGATTTATCTATACTTATTAATACTAATATATCTATATCACTGACTTTCGAATAACATCCCTTTGCTATAGAACCAAATATATATATATAAGCATCATTAAAGTCATCTAAAATAGTATTCTTTACTTTAGTTATTTCTGATTTCACTTCATCTTCTAACTTGTAGCTAACATCTTTTTTTATTTCTTTTATCATATCTATATTCCTACCCATTTACTTATTATAAACTATTTTAGATTTAATTATATCATATTATCGGAAGTAAGAAATTTTCACTATTTATATACATTATAATGCACTCCTTCATTGTCCATACTCAATAACAAGAAAACTACTTTCCGAGGATAGGCATTCTTAATCATTAACCATCAAAAAAAGAGCTTCACCCTAAAGTGAACCCCTTTATTTCTTTAAATTTCTTCACCTATTATTCTTACTTCGGTTTCAAGAGTAACATCAAATTCATCTTTAACAATTTTTTGTACATGACTAATTAAATCTAAAATGTCTTTCGCTGTAGCTTGACTTTTATTTATTATAAATCCAGAATGTTTTTCTGATACTGCTGCTCCACCAATAGTTTTTCCTTTTAAGTTACTATCTTCTATAAGTTTTCCTGCAAAATACCCTACTGGTCTTTTAAAAGTACTTCCTGCTGAAGGATATTCTAATGGTTGTTTTTCTGCTCTTCTTCCCATTAAATCATCTATAGTTTTCTTAATTTCATCATATTCTCCGTTTTTAAGATTCATTTCGCATTCTAAAGCTAGATACTGATTTTTTAATACTGCAGATGTTCTATATCCTAATTCTAATTCATCATGAGATAGTATTTTTATATTCCCATCATGGTCTAAGATAGTAACATTGCATAAAACATCCTTCATTTCTCCACCGTAAGCACCTGCATTCATAGCTACTGCTCCACCAACAGTACCTGGAATACCACATGCAAATTCTAATCCTGATAAAGAATATTTTAATGCTTCTCTAGCAGTTTTAGCTAAAGATGCTCCACATTGTACTTTAATTACATTATCCTTTATATCAATATTACTAAACTTGCTTAACTTAATAACAACGCCTCTTATTCCACCGTCTTTTACAAGAAGATTAGATCCAAACCCTATTATGAAATATGGTACCTTTCTCTCCTTACAACTTCTAATTACTTTTACTAATTCATCAACATTTTTAGGAGTTACAAATATATCTGCTGGTCCTCCTACCCTAAATGAAGTATGCTTCTTCATCGGTTCATCTAATTTAATATCTTCTTCACTTAAAATTAAATTTAGCTCCTTTGCAAAGTCCAAATAATGATTCATTTTAACACCTCAACATATATGATAACAATAAACTTAGTATACTGTAATTTTATAAATCATGCAATTTCCCTTTATTTTTCAAATGATTTATTATCTTATCATAAGTATTCATAATTAATTCTTCTGGAATTAATACTTCTTTTAATATCTCTTCACATTTTTCAAACTCACCTATTGTAGTGCAAAAATGCGAATCTGATCCCAATATTATCTTCGTTTCATATTTTTTACATAGTTCAGCTACCTTTGTACAATTATTTAAACTTCCTACTCTAGATCCTCCAAGAGACGAATTGTTTATTTCTATAATTATATCCTTTTCTTTAGCCTTTTTTACTACCTCTTCATAATTTAATGGAAAAACAGGATTACCACAATGTCCCAATATAGTTACATAAGGATTATCCATAGCTTTGATAACAGCTGTAGTATTCTCTTCTATAGTACCAGGAGATATACATACATCATGAAAAGAAATAATCATATAATCAATAGATTTTTGAACTCTAGTAGGTAAATCTATATTTCCATTATAATCAATTATATTCCCTTCTGCCCCTTTTAATACCGTTACACCTTTTATTATTCTTGGTATTACCTTTAAATTCCCAAAATAAAATAATGGCGCTCCACCCGGCATTGCTGGTGCATGATCTGATACCCCATAAACTTCTATTCCTTTTTCCTCACATGCTTCTATATTTTCTAGTAAAGTTGAATACGCATGACCACTTATTATTGTATGAGTATGTAAATCTACAGGATATTTTCTCATAAGATCACTCCTTTTTATCTATACTTAAATACTCCATTAAGCTTTTTGTACTTTTTTTATCCATAGATGGTGTAGACAAAATTTCATCATAGCTAGATTTTTTTATATTTTCTATTGATCCAAATTTAATAAGTAGATTTTTTCTTCTTCTTTCCCCTATATTGGGTACATTATCTAATACAGACTTTAAGCTTCTCTTATCTCTTAAACTTCTATGATAAGTTATAGCAAATCTATGAACTTCATCACTTATCTTTCTTATTAATCCCATAGCCGGCGACGTGGCTTTAAAAGAAATCTCTTCATTCTCATAAATCAGTCCCCTTGCAGTATGCTTATTATCTTTAACCATCCCTGCTACAGGTATATCTAAATTAAACTCTCTTAAAACATCTTTAGCTACCGATACGTGCCCCTTACCTCCATCCATTAGTATTAAGTCCGGAAATACTGTAAATTTTGTTTTATCAAATTCCACCTCTAATGAAGATAACTTTTCTAATTCTTCTAATCCCCTTTTGAATCTTCTTCTAAGCACTTCTCTCATGGATTCATAATCATTAGCTCCAATAACGGTTTTTATTTTAAACCTTCTATAATCAGAATTTTTAGCTTTTCCCTTTTCAAAAACAACCATAGCACCAACAGAATCTACCCCTTGAATATTTGATATATCATAAGCCTCGATTCTTCTCGGTATATCTTCTAAAGATAAAACCTCTGCTAAAGTTCTAAGTGCCTCTTCCCCTCGCTCCTTATCTTTTATTATTTTATCTTTAAAATCTCTAAGAGTTACAACAGCATTATTTTCTACTAAATCTAGAGTTTTCTTTTTATCTCCTTTTTGAGGTATCTTTATCCATACTTTAGATTCTCTTCTCGCCGTTAACAATTCTTCTAGTAATTCTTGATCTTCAACACTATCTACATAAATTGTTTTTGGTATAAATGCTGTGTTACCATAAAAACCTTTTATAAACTCTCCAATTAAAACAGAGTTTTCTTCTGTGGCACCATCTTCAATTATAAAATGTTCTCTTCCATTAATTTTCCCTTGTCGCATAAAAAAGATTTGAATAAGAGCATCTTTTTCATCTTTAGCTAAAGAAATAAAATCTTCATCTTCAAATCTTCCTGTTATCATTTTTTGTTTAGATATAATTTTCTCAAAGCTCATTACTTTATCTCTATACATAGCTGCTTTTTCAAACTCTAAGTTTTCCGATGCTTTAATCATATCTTCTTTTAACTCTTTTATAAGAGCTATATCTTTTCCTGATAATATATCTATTACATCATTTATCATTGTTCTATATTCTTCTTTTGTCACTTTTCCAGCACATGGTGCATTACATTTCTTTATATAATAATCGAGGCAAGGTCTTATCCCTACCTCGTTTTCTTTTATTCTAAGTCTACATTCCCTAATAGGGAATAGATTTTTTATAGTATCTACTGTTTCGTAAACAGCACTAGAATCAGTATATGGTCCAAAATACTTTGACCCATCTTTTATAATATTTCTAGTTACAAAAACTCGCGGAAAATCCTCTTGTAGAGTTACTTTTATCATAGGATAATGTTTGTCATCTTTAAGTTTTATATTATATCTAGGACTATATTTTTTAATTAAATTACATTCTAAAATTAATGCTTCAAATTCTGAGTCTGTAACAATATACTCAAATTCTTCTATATTAGAAACCATCTTCTTTACTTTCTCAGAATGATTTTTAGAGTTTTGAAAATATTGTCTAACTCTATTCTTTAGTATCTTAGCTTTACCTACATAAATAATTTCTCCTAAAGAATTTTTCATTAAATAAACTCCTGGTTTATTAGGCAGTATCTTTAATTGATGAGCTAAATCAAACATATTTCCTCCTACTTTTTGGTAGCGACTTTTAATATATCTCCTGCTACTTTTGCTGCATTTATAGTCTTACTTTGATTTTCCTCTAAAATTACAGATATAGCATACTTAGGCTTATCATATGGTGCAAAACCTATAAACCATGAGTGAGCAATTCCTGCTGTTCCATTTTTCTCATGATCCGCTGTACCAGTCTTACCTGCTACTTTTATCCCTGAAACCTTAGCATTTTTACCTGTTCCCTTAGTACCTTCTACAACATTAAGCATATATTCTTGTAATGTTTCTATACTAGAAAGTTCACCTACTTTTCCTAATGATTCTATTGGTTCTTCTTCTACAACATTTCCTGATGCATCTTCTATCTTTAATAATGTATGAGGTTTCATCATCTCTCCATCATTAGCTATAGCCTGTGCCACTGCAGCCATTTGTAACGGAGTAGCTGAATCTTGTGCCTGACCAATACCGCCTTGAGCTAACTCACCATCGCTGCCATATCCCGGAAACTTAGATACAACTTCATTAGTATAAAGACCTTGTACCGGTAAATCTTGATTGAAATAAAATTTTTCTGCAGTCTCTTTTAACTTTGAACTACCTACTTCTATAGCAACTTGACCAAATACAACATTTGAAGAAACTGTAAGTGCTCCTTTTAAATCTAGTGTTCCATGAGCAATATTATTATAATTTGATAGTGTATATTCATCAGCATTACGCTCAATTATATTTCCATCTTCATCTTTTTTATCAAAAGTTAATATACCATTGTCTTTAAATGTTTCATCTTCTATTCCTGGTACATTTTCTAAGGCTGATAATGCTGTAATTACCTTAAATGTCGATCCTGGTGGATATAATCCATTAAATGCTCTATTATATAATGGGTTATTATCAGTATCTGTATTTAATTCTACCCAATCTTCTTCAAGATTATTAGCATTAAATGTTGGTCTTGATACTGCTGCAAGAATTGCTCCTGTTTCTGCATCTAATACTACCGCTGCACCTTTAAAACCATCCATAGCATCATAAGCTGCTGCTTGTATATCATAATCTAAAGTCAATGTGACATCATTTCCTACCTTAGGCACTTCTTCAAATCCATTTTTTATCAATTCCGTAAGACTTAATGAATTGTTTTTAGTTAAATATTTGTTGTAAATTTTTTCTGCTGAGGCTGTTCCATACTTTGTATTATAATATCCCAAAACATGACAAAACAAATCTCCATCTACATATGTTCTTTCTTGAGTATTACCATCTACTCTTTCCATAGTAGTTAATTGTCTTCCATTTCTATCATAAAAGTTTCCTCTTAATATTTCATTTTCTCTTATATATTTTCTCCCGTTATCATCATTGTCAATTATATCAGGCGCCACAAAGATTTCAAAATATCCAATGTATGTACATAACGCTGAAAATAATAATAATACAACTATTAATATATGCTTTATATTACTATTTAAATTTTTATTTTTTTTCTTCTTTCTAACCTTCATATTATTTTTCTCCTTCTGAAATCTTTTGAAGAATACCTAAAATTATAAATGCTGATAAAATTGAAGTACCTCCATAAGATACAAATGGTAACGTTATTCCTGTAAGTGGTATAGCTCCTGTTACACCTCCAACAATAACTAATGATTGAATAGCTATCATTGTACTTAAACCTACATCTAAAAGCTTAGCACCATTATCTCTTATATTTATTGCTCCCCTCATAGAACGATAGAACATTAATAAATATATAAGTATAATTGCAAATCCAACTAATATTCCCATTTCTTCAGAAATAGCTGAGAAAATAAAATCTGATTCACACATTGGCACTTTATTAGGATATCCTAAACCTAATCCTTTTCCTATAACTCCACCTTCTGCCATACCATAAAACCCTTGAACCAATTGATAACTTTCTCCTGACACATAAGGCCATGGATCCCTCCATATTAATACTCTTCTTTTTACATGAGCAAACATAAAGTAAGCAGCTACGGCACCCACCGATGCAAGAGCAAAAGTAGCCAACATATATTTAAAATTACCTGTAGCCATATATAGCATAGTAATAGATACCCCAAAAATCATTAGAGCTGTTCCTAAATCTGTTTGTAGCACCATAAATCCTAATGAAAACATTATTGTAAAAATAGGTTCTATGCCAATTCTGTAATACTTACCAAATGGTCCTAATACTTTTTCCATAAAGTCACTTATACCACCTAAATACTCATCTTTGCTACTACTTTCTTTATTTAATGCTAATGCTAAATATATTACTAAAAATATCTTACCAAACTCTGACGGTTGAAAAGAAAAACCACCAATATATACCCAGTTTAATGCTCCATTAACTTCTGATTTCCCTGTAAGAGTATTATAAATCTTAGCCATAGACATGAATATAAGAGTTAGTATAAGAAATATATAACGATATTTCTTAAGTCTATCTAATTCTGGCATCAATACTATAACAAAAACATATATAGTAACTCCAATTATAAACCATACAATCTGTTTAATTGCAAGATTCGTTCCCTTTGCAACATCTAATCTATAAAGCATAGTTATACCTATCGTAGCAAGGATACATGCTAATATATATAGATATTTATCTCCTTTAGGAAAGTATCTTCTAAGCATAAAATGTATTGTTCCTATAAGTACCATAAGTATAGCTCCCATAACTAAAGCCGCTGTATTAATCGGTGTAGTTATAAAAGATAAATTAATAAAGCATATAGCTATAAGTATGTATGTAAATCTAACTAACCTTTTTTCTTCCTTGTAAACTTTCCCCAAATTACTCTACCACCTTTACGGTAAAATCTCCTAATTTTATTATATCTCCAACATCTAAAAATGCTCTATTGACAATTGGATTTCCATTTAAGTATGTTCCATTTGTACTACCTAAATCCTCTAAGATATACTCTGCTTCATCTTTATATATTCTTGCATGATGAGATGATATATAAGGGTCTTTTAATACTATTGTATTTCCTTCTTTTCTACCTATAGTTATCAAGCCAGTTATCATTATGACTTGATTATTTCTTAATCTTTCATATGGTCCTATGTTTATAACTCTAAGTCCTAATCTTCTATTTCTCTTATCTGCAACCTTATCTGCTATTTTTATATCTTTATTTATTGCTTTTATTGCATAAAAAATTATAAAGTATATAACTACAATTATTACTACCCTAAAAATTAACGATAACTTTACTAATTCCAAGTTGTTCACCGTCCTACCTAATTTCTGAACTTTAATTCATTATAACATCTTTTTTAGGTATTGTCCTGTATAGGAATTTTTCACCTTAGCTATCTCCTCTGGAGTTCCTTTGCATAATATTTCTCCACCCTTATCTCCGCCTTCTGGTCCTAGGTCAATTATATAATCTACTGACTTTATAACATCTAGATTATGTTCAATTACAACAACACTATTACCGCCATCTACTAGACGTTGAAGAATTTCAATAAGTCTCTTTACATCATCAGTATGAAGTCCAGTAGTTGGCTCATCTAGAATATATAATGTTCTTCCTGTTGCACGTCTAGATAACTCATAAGCTAACTTAACCCTTTGAGCTTCACCACCAGAAAGTTGAGTTGATGGTTGACCTAATCTAACATATCCTAGACCAACATCTAATAATGTTTGTAACTTATTTTTTATTCTAGGTATATTTTCAAAGAACTCTACCCCTTCTTCTACTGTCATATTTAATACTTCATCAATATTTTTCCCCTTATATTTTACTTCTAAAGTTTCTCTATTATATCTTTTTCCTTTACACACTTCACATGGAACATATACATCTGATAAGAATTGCATCTCAATTTTTATTATTCCATCTCCACGACAAGCTTCACATCTTCCACCTTTAACATTAAATGAAAATCTTCCTGGTTTATATCCCTTCATCTTCGCTTCTGTAGTTTGTGCATAAAGTTCTCTTATATAATCAAATACACCAGTATAAGTAGCAGGATTTGATCTTGGTGTACGACCGATAGGGCTTTGATCAATATTTATTATTTTATCTATATTTTCAATACCTAAAATTTCTTTATGCTTTCCTGGGTTTTCTTTCGCCCTAGTAAGTTTTTTATGTATACCCTTATATAAAATCTCATTTACCAATGTTGATTTTCCTGAACCTGATACCCCAGTAACAGCAGTAAATACTCCCAATGGAATCTTTATGCTAATATTCTTTAAATTATTCTCTTTGGCATTCTTTACTTCAATAAAGTTACCATTTCCTTTTCTTCTTTCCTTCGGTACTTCTATCTTTTTTTCTCCTGTTAAATATTGACCTGTTATAGACTTCTTGCAGTTTTTAACTGTTTCTAAATCTCCGGCTACTATAATTTCACCACCATGTTCTCCTGCTTTTGGTCCTATATCTACTATATAATCTGCTTCCCTTATAGTATCTTCATCATGCTCTACTACTACCAATGTATTTCCTATGTCTCTAAGATTTTTCATTGTAGCAATTAATTTATCATTATCTCTTTGATGTAATCCAATACTAGGTTCATCTAATATGTATAAAACTCCTACTAATGCAGATCCAATTTGTGTTGCAAGACGTATTCTTTGAGATTCCCCACCTGATAAAGTTCTTGCTTCTCTACTTAATGAAAGATACTCAAGTCCTACATCTATCAAAAACTTTAACCTAGCAGAAATCTCTTTAACTATTTGATCACTTATTATTTTATTTTTCTCTGATAAGTGTAATGAATTTATAAATTCTAATTCCTCTTTTATAGATAATGAACATAACTCATTTATGTTTTTTCCATCAACCTTCACACTTAATGCTTCAGGTTTTAATCTTGCACCTTTACATTTCGGACATGCATTGTCACTCATATAATTTTCTATTTCTTCTTTTATAAAATCTGATCCTGTTTCCATATATCTTCGTCTTAGTTCATTTATAATCCCTTCAAAGATATAATTATATTTAACTTCTCTTCCATCTTTTCTATAATTTACTACTATTCTCTCACCTTTAGTACCATATAATAATACTTCTATTACTTCTCTAGGTAATTCATTTATTGCAGTATCTAATGAAAACTTATACTTCTCACACAAAGACTTAAGAATAGCAAAATTCCAAGAATCCTCTTTTAATCTTCCTTCACCCCAAGGCGCTATAGCTCCTTGAAGAATAGATTTTTCTTTATCTGGTAAAACTAAATCTTCATCTATTTCCATAAGAGTACCAAGTCCATCACAAGTTTCACATTTTCCAAAAGGAGAGTTAAAAGAAAATAATCTTGGTGCTATTTCTTCAATACTTATGTTACATTCAGGACAAGCGAATTTTTCTGAGAATAATACTTCTTCTTCTCCTATAATATCTATTATAACTAATCCGTCACCCATTTTCAGAGATGTTTCTATAGATTCAGCTAACCTACCTTCTATTCCCTCCTTTACTACTAATCTATCTACTACTGCTTCTATACTATGCTTTTTAGTCTTTTCTAACTTTATCTCTTCATCTTCAAGGTCATATACCTCACCATCAATTCTAGCCCTTACAAAACCATTTTTCTTTATGTTTTCTAATACCTTGACATGTTCACCTTTTCTTCCTCTAATAAGTGGCGCCAACACCTGTATTTTTGTTCTTTCTGGCAATGACATAACTTTATCCACCATCATATCCACTGTTTGTTGACTTATTTCCTTACCACATTTAGGACAATGAGGAACCCCTATTCTAGCATATAACAATCTCAAATAATCATAGATCTCTGTAACAGTACCTACTGTAGATCGTGGATTTCTTGATGTTGTTTTTTGATCTATAGATATAGCCGGTGACAAACCCTCAATATATTCTACATCTGGTTTATCCATTTGCCCTAAAAATTGACGTGCATAAGAGGATAATGATTCTACATATCTTCGTTGACCTTCAGCATATAATGTATCAAAAGCAAGGGATGACTTTCCTGATCCAGACAAGCCTGTAAACACAACTAATTTATCTCTAGGTATCTCTAAAGATACATTTTTTAAGTTGTGTACCTTCGCGCCTTTTATAACTATCCTATCTTTCATAATAACTTTCTCCTTTTTATATACTTAATAACTATTTTTTACGTATTAACTTATTTTTAACCTCGAACATTCGTTCTACTAAGATTTTAATTTTATTTATTTTCCTTGTCAATAAAAAGAAGTTGTTTTATAAATCTCTAATTAGGACTTGCCTTTATTAAATTTTATATTTTTTAGCATTTCTTGTCAAACTTTTGCTTGTATTATATTTTTTCTGTCAAATTTAATCGTAATTTGTATATAAAAATTTAAATTTTTTCTCTAAGTAAATTTATTTCATCTCTTAATTCTGCCGCTCTTTCAAATTGTAGATCTTTAGCAGCTAACTTCATTTCATCTTCAAGTTCTTTTATTTTATCTATAATTTCCTCTACTGTTAATTCTTCTTTCTTAACTGCCTCATAAGTAGCCTCTTCTTCTGCCACTGTAGAAATTTCTAAAACATCTCTAATATCTTTCTTTATAGTGGTAGGTATTATATTATTTTTTTCATTATATTCTATTTGAATCTTTCTTCTTCTTTCTGTTTCTCTTAATGCATACTCCATAGATTTAGTAATTCTATCAGCATACATAATTACCTTACTCTCAGAATTTCTTGCCGCTCTACCTATTGTCTGTATTAATGAAGTATTTGATCTTAAAAATCCTTCTTTGTCAGCATCTAAAATAGCTACAAGAGCAACTTCTGGAATATCTAACCCTTCTCTTAAAAGATTTATCCCTACTAATACATCTTGTTCACCACTTCTTAATTCCTTTATAATTTTCATTCTATCCATAGTTGATACATCTGAATGCATATATGTAGTTTTTATTCCCATGCCCTTTAAATACTCAGTTAAATCTTCTGCCATCTTTTTAGTAAGTGTAGTTATAAGTGTTCTGAATCCCTTCTTTGTAGTATTTACTATTTCACTATATAAATGATCAATTTGACCTTCCACAGGGACTACTTCTATTACTGGATCTAACAATCCTGTAGGTCTTATTATTTGTTCTGCAACATTTTCACTATGCTGAAGTTCATATTCTCCTGGCGTTGCTGATACAAATACTACCTCATTCATCTTATTTTCAAATTCATCAAACTTTAATGGTCTATTATCATAAGCTGAAGGCAATCTAAAACCATATTCTACTAAAGAATCTTTTCTAGATCTATCTCCTCCATACATCGCCTTCACCTGTGGCAACGTCACATGACTTTCATCAATGAACATAAGAAAATCCTCAGGAAAATAGTCGATTAAAGTTTTAGGAGGTTCCCCCGGATTTCTTCCATCTAATATTCTTGAATAATTTTCTATCCCAGAACAATATCCCATTTCTTTTATCATCTCAATATCAAAATTAGTTCTTTGCTTTATTCTTTGTGCCTCTAATAACTTTTCTTCACTATTAAACTTTTTAACTCTCTCATCTAACTCAATCTCTATTTGTTTTATAGCTTTTTCTGTTGTCTCTTGTGATGCAGCAAAGTGAGATGCCGGAAAAATAGATATATGTTTTCTTGTTGATAATATTTTTCCTGTCAATACATCAAATTCTCTTATTCTATCTATTTCATCTCCAAAGAATTCCACTTTTATTCCCTTTGAATTTTCACTAGCTGGAAATATATCTAATACATCTCCTCTAACTCTAAAAGTTCCTCTTACAAAATCTATATCATTTCTTTCATATTGAATAGAAACTAATTCTTTAACTACATCATTTCTTTCTTTTGTCATTCCTTCTCTTAATCTTACTGTTAACTTTTTATATTCTTCTGGATTACCTAATCCATATATACATGAAACTGATGCAACGACTATTACATCTTTTCTTTCTAATAATGCAGACGTAGCAGAATGACGTAATTTATCTATTTCATCATTAATAGAAGCATCTTTCTCTATAAAAGTATCTGTTTGAGCTACATAAGCTTCTGGTTGATAATAATCATAATATGAAACAAAATACTCTACTGCATTATTAGGAAAGAACTCTTTAAACTCTGAACAAAGCTGTGCCGCCAGCGTTTTATTATGAGCTAAAACTAATGTAGGTTTTTGTACTTTTTCTATTATATTAGCCATGGTAAATGTTTTTCCTGATCCAGTTACTCCTAATAACGTTTGAAATTTTTCACCTTTCTCTATCCCTTTAATTATAGAATCTATAGCCTCTGGCTGATCTCCTGTAGGAGAAAACTTACTCTCTATTTTAAATTTTTCCATATTTAATCACCTCTTATTTAGATTAAATCATTTGCTTTACTTACCATTATACTTTAAAATTAAAAATTTTATTACTTTTCTATATTTTATTATTAAAAACTATGCACTTAATAATAAAATTTTTTCTATAATATATTGTAGCTACTAAACATTTAACTTTTGAGTAACAGTTGAGAAACTTTACGATGTACAGAAATTCACAAGAGATAAATTTTATAATATACTAATAAAAACTAATGAGTAATTTTTCTTAACATCAAAATTAAAATACAAAGGCTGTGCAAACTTGCACAGCCTTGAATTTAAGCATCTATTTTTTTATACTTAAATCTTTATATCTTGTTAAATATAATTCATAATTCATCTTATTATTTTTAACTATTGTATCTAATATCACTCCACATACTAATGATAGTATAGCAATGACCATAAATCCTACTGCTAAAATAGCTGAAGGTACTTTACTTACAAAACTAGTTTTTACGAATTCAAAAATAACTGGAACTCCTACTAAAAGTCCTAGTAAAAAAGAAACTAAAGTTACTATACCAAAGAAAGCCATAGGTTTATAATTTTTAAATAGTGATCCTAGTGCACTTAGGACTCTATATCCATCCTTAAAAGTACTTAGTTTAGACTCACTTCCTTCTGGTCTATCTCTATAATCTATTGGAATTTCTTTTAATAAGAATTTCTTATCTAATGCATGAATACTCATTTCAGTTTCTATTTGGAATCCATCACTTAATACTGGCATAGTCTTTACAAAATATCTATTAAATGCTCTATAGCCAGTCATTATATCTCTAATTTCATTTTTAAATAATAAACCTATTAACCCCTTAACTAAGTTATTACCGAAATCGTGAAAAGGTCTTTTATTTTCTTGGAAATATGTCCCATTAGATAATCTATCTCCAATTACCATATCTGCTTCGCCATCTATAATTGGCTGTATCATATCTCTAGCTGCTTCTGCTGGATATGTATCATCTCCATCTACCATTATATATATATCAGCATCTATATCTCTAAACATAGATCTAACAACATTTCCTTTACCTTGTCTATATTCTTTAACTACAATAGCACCTTTTTCTTCTGCTATTTTTGATGTGTTGTCCTTCGAATTGTTATCATAAACATATATATCTGCCTCTGGAAGTTCCCTCTTAAAATCTTCTACAACCTTCCCAATCGTAAGTTCCTCATTATAGCAAGGAACTAATACTGCTATTTTCATATATTTTCCTCCTATATACTATCTTTTATTTATCCTTAATATAACACCTTATAAATTTTTATATTATCAACATCACTATTATATAACTTTTCAAAATTTATACTGGAATTACTGAACTCATTTTCCAAATCTCTCCTAGTTACTATATATTTAACATCAATTTTAGACATATCATCTAAATTCATATTTATAGTAATAGCATCTAAATTATCTAAAATATAACTAGTTTCTTTATCAGACAAATTAATTTTCACATGAGCATATCTATTATAATAGAATTCATTTTCACCTGTTGGATCTATCTTACTCCACTTCTCTTCATCTGGATAAAATTGTATTCCCCCAAAGGTTTTTGCTCCATTTGCATAAATATAACTCCCATTAATATCTCCATCTGAAATCCATACTCCATTAGAATCATTACTAGATATATCAATAATAGCTTTTGATAATGTTTTATTATATATAGCGCCTACTCCTCTTGCCACAGGATTTACTGTCATACCTGATACTATAATTATTATTGACATTGATATATAAAATAACTTTTTAATTCTGCAGAATAAACTTATATTTATTATCAAATATATAATGAACACAATAATATAAGACTTCATTGATACATATTCGGTAAATATTGACGTAATTATCAATCCAATATAAAATGCAAAATTGACTATAGCTACTAATATTCCGACTTTTTTTGAAAATAACTTTTCTCTAAATAACATACCTATTGCCCATATAGATAATAGCATAGATGTAAAACTAAATGCTAAGATCATTCTACTACTGGTAACATAACTAAGGAAAGTTATTTTTGCAAACCATTCTGGGAATTCAATAAAACTCCATATTAATTGACATACTGAAACTATAAATAAAGAAATTCCTACTCCATCAACTTTTTTCTTTTTAATAGATGCAACTAATATTATCACACTTCCAAGGAAGAAATTGATAAAAGAACTTACTTCACAATTATTCATATTAGGTAAATAAATATCTTTATAAGGTATAAATGCATTTATTATAAAATCCGATAATCTAAATAAATCCGTTCCTCCGCCTACTGATACCCTTTTCCCTGGATATACGGTGTTTAAAGATAACTTTAGAGCATCGTGAGATACTATAACAAAGTAACCTAATATCGCTACAATGACTAACAAAATAGATGATATCAATACGTAATCCACTTTATTCAGTTTATTCTCTTTTATAAACTTAAAAAATACAACAGCCATAAGAACAAGTGTCAAATATGCAAAAGGTACCTGTAATGCAGGATATATTACTAGTGCAAATCCAATTGTACTAAATGCAAAAACTATTGAACTAATAACTCTATATTTAGTACTATGATGATATTCAAAATACTTATAAAATGATACTATCATCGCTATAGAAAAAAATACTATATCTCCAACATGTTGCATGAACCACCATTGAACAGCTGGTGAAAATGCTATCCAAAATGCACCTATTAAAGATAATACTTTATTTTTCTTTGTTAAAATCATTGATAATTCAAAAGACAATAAAATCAATGCAATAATTTTAAAAGACCAATACCATGATAATCCATATTCTTTTCCTAGAAGTAAAAATCCCCAGTTGAATGGCTTACCGATAACTGTGATATTAGCTACTGGCGCATTATATGATAAAATCATATTCTGACCATTTTCACTTACATTTTTATTCATTAATGGATAATATTCATCATTCGTTGCTTGTGCTAAATAGTATGTCGATTGTACTAACCATTCATCACTTCTTATTGCTCTATTTTCACCAATAATCACATTTTTTTCTTGAGGGTTAATCTTTTCTGTAATTATACCGTCCCACATACCAATGGAACTTCCATGTAATTTAAATATAACACATAGTATAAATACTATAATTGATATAACAAATCTCCACTTTATTATAGAGTCAATTATATTTTTCCCAAGTTTATTATTTCTTTTCCTATCTAATCCCATCTCTTCTCCTCTAAATATAAAAATACTTATTAGATTATACCTCAATATTATATAAATCTCAATTTCTATTTTCTATTTTTGCATAATCTTAAATTATTTATCAAAAATGATCTTAAAGATTTCAATTCAATATCTAGTTCAAGATTTCTTTTATATAAAAAACAATTTTTATAATAAAATAAGAAGCCGCCGCATTCATGTATATGCGACGACTCCTTAAAAATAACATTTATTTTCTGTAGCTATAACACTTAAACAAATTAGAGACCTCATCTTCTTCAAAACTATTTAATAACATTCTCCTAGCGCACACTACATTTAGTTTATCTTCAGGTACTGAATAAAAAATTCTTATCTCCTTCTTAGCTCTAGTCAGTATATATGAGAATCTAAAAAAATCTTTATTTTTATTTAAAGGTAAGAATCTTCTGTTTTCTCCTATTACCATGGACAAGTATAACACATCTCTTTCAAACAAATAAAAATCATCTATATCTCCAATAAAAATATCTAATCCTTCATTAATCTCTTTATTAAAACAGTTACTAATACGAGAATTAATATAATTTTTTTGTTCCTCTCCACCTAAAGATACTATTCCTAAACTATATTTTTTCTCTTTATATTTCTTCATTTGAAGTCTAATATGTTTAATAATCTCATCAACTTCCTTTATATTTATGTTTTTCTTTTCCTCCCGTTTACCTCCTACAAAAACCTTTTTCATAAATATATTTCTTCTGTAATTCTCAGTAAAGTTATATTTTACAGGTAATGATTGCTTTGAAAATTCTAAAAGACTAGAATTTATCATAACCTTATCTTCTTCATCCAAATATACTTGTTTTAAGAGATTATTGCCTTCATATTGTTCCCTATAACCATCTCCACCTACAATAACTATTTCTCTCCCTAAATTAAGTAGCCCTAATTCTTTTAATGTTAAAGATTCTCCCCCTTCTACTATTACAAGATCAAAATACGTTTTACTTAGATCCATTCCTTCTCTTACTTTTTTTAAATTAACTAACCAAAGATAATTCTCTTCTATTGCTTTTTTCATTAAAGTTTGAGCTTCTTCTATATATTGATAATATTTTTTACTTCTTCCCTTCCCAATTCTAATTAATGCATCTATCCATTCAATAGTTTTTTCCTTTTTATCATTACAAAAAGTAATTAAATATTTACTTTTATTCTCTATATACATATCTAATAAATTTCTACCTTTAATATTTTCTAATCGATTTACTAGTTCTATATATTTTCCCTTTTCTTTTTTTACATAAAAAGCCTCTTCTATATCTAAGTAATTATCTTTATCTGATGACATAAGAATTTTGCATAATGTTAAAGGAATTGTACTTTTCAATTTATTTATATAATAACTATACTTCATCGCTACATTTTTTATATTCCATATATCTTTTAAATTATCAAAGCCCTCTTCTACAAGTTTTTCATCTAGATTTTTTAGTCCATTGTACAACTTTAAAAACTTCTCATTTCCTTCTATTTTCAACATTAGACCTTTAAAGATAGCACTTAATTCAATTTCATTCTTTTTATTATCAACGGCAATCTTAAGCTTTGTAATCTCTCTTGATAAATCACCACTTACAACATTAACTTTACCTATAAACTTAGCAGTTTTCATTGAATTCAGAAGTTCTCTTCCTTTAGATTCATAATCAAATACACTTTTAAAATCATCAATAAACTTTAATATTTGCATAATATTATCTATTGTGTATTTTTTAACTTTTTCATATCCATATTTATAAAAATACTTCTCCATATATTCATCTAAAATAAGTACATTTTTTTCTTCGTCTATCAAATTATCCACTATATCTTTAACAGCTTTTAACGATTTAGTCTTTTTATATAATTCATCTACTATATAATTTTCATTTTTTCTTAATATGTACTTATCTTTTAAAAACTCAATATATTCCATAGATTTTTTTAATTCCATATAATAATTATCATTTGTATTTATAATTTCCTCTCTTATTAACTTCACTTTTTCATTCATAGATAATATCAAATGAATTATTGCTTCAATATTGTTTATATTATTTATTAAATCATTTTGAAATTCTATATCATTAATATATTTATTCCAGAATTCTTTAGGAAATCTATCTTTAAACTGATCCAATTCCTTTTCATAATCTACAGCTAATATTTCAGTATTTCTTATCTCTTCAGAATCAAATTCTTTAATAAGCCATCTATTAAGAATATCTATATACTGCTTTTGTTTATCCTTTAGTTTTTTCATTGATTTAACTTTTAATACCAATTCATACTTAGTACCTATTTCTTCGAAAATAGTAATATTACTTAAATATAACTCTATATCCTCAATATTATTATTCTTAAGTATATCTATAAAATCTTTCATTTCTTCATTAGTAATAGGACATGTATCTTTATATGTCAAATCATCTTCTATCCACCCATTAGACTTATTCTTTATTCTATCTATAAATGATAATGGTACCTTTACATTCATTAATTCTTTAGCTTCCTTAGCATTTCTATAAAATTCATATTGATTGCCACTTACCCCTCTATATCTAGAGATATTATCTCTTAATTCTAGTAAATTATCATCCCCTATAAAAATCGATAACGGCTTCATAACTCCCGGAATCTTTTTTTCTATCTCACTTAGAGCCAAAGAACTTTCTGAAGTAACTAAAATTCGTTTCCCTTGCAATATATTATCTATTATTAATGATATTATTGCATAAGTCTTACCACTACCACTTATACCTTCTAAAACACCAGAACCATACTTATTTATATCTAATATAAATTTATTTTCCTCATCATTTAAAGTGTAAGGGGTTACACAAGAACCAACCTCATTATTCTCATACTTATTCCATTTAAAAATATATCTTAAAGCTGAAGTAACTACTCTCTTTTTCTCAAGACTAGTATTAATAAATTTCAATAATTTTTTTCCTTCATCAAGCAATAACTTATTTTTACTCTTTCTTAATACAATTAATTCCTCATCTAATTCCATGTATTTCTTATCTACACAGTATTCATCTTTCCCTTTGTATCCCAATTTCAGAAATAAATCATTAATCTCTATTGTTACTAATGAATTTATTATTACATCTATAGACTTAGATTCCTTATTATAATTTAATTCTACTTCATAAGAAGTTATTGGATACTTATACTTATCATCTATCTTAAAAGTACCCTGTATTAATACTACTTGATATAATGTTCCTTCTTTTTCCATAAAAGATAAGAACTTTTTTAACTTATAAAACTGATCATTATCTTCATAAATTGATATATATTTTCTTCCTATTGACTTATCCTTATTCTTACTTTCATTAGGTATATTAAAAATATATTTACTTTCGTATAAAAGATTTTTTTCATATCCATCTTCTATATTTTCTTTATGAACTAAATAACTTATTAACCTTTGTAATCTCAACATATTCCCTTTATCCATACTCATCACCTATTATTATATTGTTTAGATATTATTAATATGTTTATAATTTTACCATTTTTTGTAAATTTCTTCAAAGGTTTTATTACGTCATTTTATAACTAATAAAAAAGAAGTCTCACAAGAAACTTATATATCTTACAAATTTCCTATGAGACTTCCATATTTTCTTCTATTTTTTACAAGAATCCCTTTCTATCAAATTATGTGGTAACACATATTGAGTTACATCTAATGGCTTTTTGTTAATTATTTTTATTAACATTCTCATACCTACAGATCCCATATCATAAGATGGTTGATCTATTGTTGTTAATTTAGGATAATAAATTGAAGCTACATATGTATTATTAAAACTTACTACATCTACATCTTCTGGAACCTTTATTCCCTTTTCTCTTAACTTATTTATAGCTCCCATAGCAAGTTCATCACTACAACAAACTATAGAATCAAATTTCACATTTCTTCTTGTTAATTCTTCTATAGCTTCTTCTCCATGTTTGGCTTTTAATCCAGTAAATATAACCTTTGAAGAATCAACTTTCATATCAGCTTCTTCCAAAGCTGCTTTATACCCTAAATATCTCTTAGCTGATGCATTCTTAACTTCATAATGTGTTCCTATATATGCTATTGACTTATTTCCTTTTTGTATAAGATATGATGTTGCATCCAGAGCTGCTCCTTCATTATCAATTGTTACACTTGGAAATATTTTTTCATCATCATTAGTCTCTACTAATACTGTTGGTAAATCCAAGTCTTTTGTTAATTGTAAAATTTCTGGTGCTAATGAATTAGACATATATATAATTCCATCCACCATTTTTTCTTTTAAAACTCTTAAATAATCTTTCTCTCTTCCTGTATCTAAATCTGTATTACACAAAATTATATTATAGTTATATATATTAGCTACATCTTCAGCACCTCTAACTATTTCTGGATAGAATGCTGATGATATATCTGGCATAACTATACCCACAGTCTTTGTTCTTTGTGTTTTTAAGCTTCTTGCAACTATATTAGGTCTATACCCTAGCTTCTTTATTGCTTCCATTACTCTTTTTTTAGTTTCTTCATTAACCACATCAACTTCATTTAAAACTCTAGAAACTGTAGCAATAGATACACCTGCTTCTCTTGCCACATCTTTTATTGAGGCAACCATTTATAACCACTTCCATTCCTTATTATTAATAATTGTATTTGAAATAATGAATTATTAACTTATTTATTCACTAATTATGTTTCAAATAATAAATCATAACTTTTACAGCTCATTTTCATAAGGTTTCATAAAAAACCTTAGATTATAGCTACCATAAAAGGTTTTCATAAAATATTTTACATAATCTTTTCAGTTTTGTCTATATATATTTTCGATATTGTTCATGTATCACATTTTTTTATAAGATATTATGTGTATTATTATAAAAAATATTTTGAAAAAAAGGGCCTCACTCACGAAATTTAATCGTTATTGTGACAGCCCTATTCTATATTGTTATGTTATTTTATTACTTCTACTGCCATTGATAATTCTTCACCGTTTATCTTATTTACAGTATAGTCTCTATTTTCATCATATACTATAGCCTCTGCTAAAGTTTCTCTCTTTATAACATCTTCAAATTTCTTAATTATAGATTCTAACATATCGTTATTAGCAACATATAATTTTATTTTATCTGCAACCTCAAATCCACTTTCTTTTCTCATATTTTGAACCTTTGAAAGAATTTCTCTTAAATACCCTTCTTCCTTTAATTCTTCTGTTATATGAGTATCTAGAACTACACCAACTTCTCCTTCTCCTGCAAAAGCAAAACCTTCAAGTCCTTTCATTGTAACAAGTAAGCTTTCCTTTGTAAGATCTATGGAAGTTCCATTAGCATCTATAGTTACAGTTTTTCCACCATTAATATCTTGAGCTAATTTCATTTGATCCATTTTGCTTAAAGATTTTCTTATAGCAGGTATAAGTTTTCCATACGCTTTTCCAAGCACAGGAAGGTTCGGTTTTATTTCAAAGTTAACGTGTTCTGAAAGGTCAGCACCAAATACAATATTTTTTATGTTTAATTCTTCTTTTATTATATCTCCATAATATTCAGGAAGTGAAGCAATTGAAACTAACATTTCTCCAAGTGGTTGTCTGTTCTTAATATTAGCACCATTTCTAGCACTTCTACCAAGTTTAACTATTTTATAAGCTAAATCCATTTCTCTCTCTAAATCAGCATTAACAACAGATTCATCATATTCTGGCCATTTACATAAGTGAACACTTTCAATTGCATTACTATCTAAAGATACAACTAAGCTTTGGTATATATTTTCTGTCATAAATGGTACAAATGGAGCTGCCACTTTTGATAATGTAACTAAAACTCTATATAAAGTTGTATAAGCACCAATCTTATCATCATTAAGTTCTGTAGTCCAGAATCTTGCTCTATTTCTTCTTACATACCAGTTAGATAGCTCATCTACAAAATCTTCTATAGCAAGAGCTGCACTAGTTATATTGTAGTTTTCTAATCCGTTTTCTACAGTCTTAATTAATGTATTAAGCTTTGATAGTATCCATTTATCCATTACATGTTCTGATTTGAAATCTGAATATTTAGTTGCATCAAATTTATCTAAATCAGCATATAACACATAGAATGAATATACATTCCATAAAGTGCTTAAGAATTTTCTTTGAGTCTCTTCAACATCTTCCTTTGAGAATCTTGTTGGAAGCCATGGTGCACTTGCAGTATAGAAATGCCATCTTGTAGCATCAGCACCTACTGTATCAAGAACATCTTGAGGTGCTACGACATTTCCTTTTGACTTACTCATCTTCAAGCCCTTCTTATCAAGAACGTGACCTAAAACTATACAGTTTTCAAATGGATTTCTATCAAATATAGCTGTTGATATAGCAAGTAATGTATAGAACCATCCTCTAGTTTGGTCTACAGCTTCTGAAATAAATTGAGCTGGATAATTCTTTTCAAAAAGTTCTTTATTTTCAAATGGATAGTGTAATTGAGCAAATGGCATTGATCCTGAGTCAAACCAGCAATCTATAACTTCTGCTGTTCTTATCATTTCCTTACCACACTTTTCACATTTTAAATGAACATTATCTATAAATGGTTTATGAAGTTCTATATCATCTGGAACATTAATTCCTTTTTCTTTAAGTTCTTCTATGCTACCAATACATTCCTTATGACCACATTCACATTGCCATATTGGTAGTGGTGTTCCCCAATATCTATCTCTTGAAATACCCCAGTCAATAACATTTTCTAAGAACTTACCAAATCTACCTGTTCTAATGTTATCTGGATACCAATTTATTTTATTATTATTTTCTATAAGTTTATCTCTAAGAGAAGTCATTCTTACAAACCAACTTTCTCTTGGATAATATAAAAGTGGAGTGTCACATCTCCAACAATGTGGATATGAGTGAGTATGCTTCTCAGCTTTAAATAACTTATTATTTTCTTCTAAGTATTTAACGATGCTTTCATCACATTTCTTAACAAATTTTCCTGCCCAAGGTGTAACTTCTTCAACAAATTTTCCTTCAGCATCTACAAGGTTTAAGAAGCCCATATTATTAGCTTTTGCAACAATATTATCATCTTCACCATAAGCTGGAGCTATATGTACTATACCAGTACCATCTGTTAATGTTACATAGTCTCCATGAATAACCTCAAAAGCTTTTCCTTCTGGTTTTACAAAAGGCATTAATTGTTCATACTTTGTTCCAAGTAATTCTGAACCCTTAAATTCTTTAACAACTTCATAATCTTCACCTAATACTTTTGGTGCTAGTTCCTTAGCTAATATTAAAATTTCATCGCCAACCTTAGCTTCTATATAGTCATAACTTTTATTTAAACATAATGCTATATTAGAAGGTAAAGTCCATGGAGTAGTTGTCCATGCAAGTATATATTTATTTTCTTCTCCTACTACTTTAAACTTAGCTACAGCAGTTAAATCCTTAACGTCCTTATATCCTTGAGCTACTTCATGAGAAGATAATCCAGTTCCACATCTAGGGCAATATGGCATTACCTTATGACCTTTATATAAAAGATCTTTATCCCACATTTGTTTTAATGCCCACCATACTGATTCTATATATGAATTATGATAAGTTACATATGGATTTTCCATGTCAACCCAATAACCAATTTTATTAGTCATTTCTTCCCACATAGAAACATATGTAAAAACACTGTCTTTACATTCCTTAGTGAACTTTTCAACACCATAATCTTCTATTTGCTCTTTTCCTGATATACCAAGCTTCTTTTCTATTTCAAGTTCAACTGGTAACCCATGAGTATCCCATCCCGCTTTTCTAATAACCTTATATCCCTTCATTACTTTATATCTAGGAATAAGATCCTTCATTACTCTCGTTAAGACATGACCTACGTGTGGTTTTCCATTAGCAGTTGGAGGTCCATCGTAAAAAGTAAAATATTCTCCTTCTGGATTAGCTTCAAAACTTTTCTTAATTACGTCTTCTTCTTTCCAAAGCTTTATAACGTCTTGTTCCATCTCTACAAAAGATTTATTATTATCCATCTTTTTGTACATAATTTTGTCTCCCTTCAATAAAATAATAATAAAAAAACTCCGCCCTAAAAGGACGAAGTATTACACTCGTAACCACCTAATATGTGTTTAATTCATGCACAATCATGCACTATTCTGTAACGTAGAACTACGTGGCCACTTACTAAAATTTCAGTACCATGCTCCAAGGTGATTTTTCTTTACTCTTCCCTATAAGGCTCGCACCATCCCTTAATCGCTTTAGTAACCTAAGTAAAGTACTTATCCTTTTCAACGCTTTTTTCACTATTTGGTTAAAATTATACTTCAATATACTTTTCATGTCAATTATTTAAAATAGAAAAAGACCGTAAAGTTCTCTTTACGGTCTTTACCAAGGAAGATAAAATTATCTTCTGTTGTTTTGTTGCTTTCTTGCTTTTCTGCAAGCTGGGCATCTTACTGGATCATTTTCGAATCCTTTTTCTTTGTAAAATGCTTGTTCTCCTTCAGTAAATACGAAATCAGCTCCACAATCTTTACATACTAAATTCTTATCAGCCATTTGAAATTCCTCCATCATTAAAGATTTAGACTCGATTAACAAATTCTCTAATAATGGAGAAAATTATTATCTATTTAAATCTTTACATCTTTTATTTTCACTGTGTCATCTAACACTGTTATTTAATTATAACATAGTATTTGAAATTTTTCAACTATTTTTAATATTTTTATTAAAACCTTATTTGATCTTTAACATTATAAAAATAAATGATCAAAGTAATAATAAATGGTATATAATCTACTATTTTTTTTGTAAAAGATATCCTCTTTCCATCTAATTTCTTATAATCATTACTTTCCATCCATCTTTCTTCATTTCTTTCTTTTATAAGATTCACAAGAAGATATGTTAACCATCCAAATAATACTACGACACCAATTGCTAAAATACCTAGTAATATATAATAAGCAACATTTTGATTCTGTGATACTAACATTGAAGATGTATCAACTTCAGTATTTGAAAGTTCTCCTGGAAGCAATGTCAATAAATATGTTAAAATAACAGAAGTTCCGTTATTGAAAAAATGAAGTAACATAGGCGCTACTATAGATTGTGTATAATACATAAGATATATTGCTAAAAATCCTAAAAGTATCGGAAAAAAACCTTGTTCAAAGTTCATATGGAATATTCCAAAAAGCACTCCATTAAACAATGCTGCAGCAAATAAACTATATCTTTTAAAATTGTTTGCTACTATTCCCCTCATAAAAAATTCTTCAAAAATCGCTGGTAGTATAGCTACTACAAGAAACATGGCTAAAAATGGCATTTTGCTCAATATTGATACTGCTTCAGCCATTGGTGTATCAACAGTAAAGTATGATGTTATCATACTTATAACCCCTATAATTGGTCTTGTAACTACAGTTATTAAGAATATATAGAATATATCAGCGCCTTTTATTTTTCTTATAGGTATAACATCTTTAAATTTTTCTCTAGTTACTAAGAAATATATTAAAACAACTCCTCCTAGAATTACTATTTGATTTGTCGCTAATTGTATCGCATAAATATAAGATTCATTTCTAGTAAAACTTTGTATATTCACTAAATCTATCAATAAAAATCTCAATATATTTAGGGTAAATAATCCTATAATCATAAATACCATAAAGGTTATATTACCTTTTAAAATACTAGGTTTTTTTAAATTGTCCATTATTGATTTCAAAATCTTCACTTCCATTCTTTAAATATTAACTTCATAGTCTAGCTTTATAAAAAACTCATCTTAACTACTATTTCAAAATATCCTTCATTTTATATTCGTATAATTTATAATATATTGCTTAAAATAATGTTATATTCTAATATAAGGAGATTAATTTTATATGATTATTGAGTATATTAGTGAATCAACCTTTGTTTTCAAAACATCTCTAGGTACAAAAATACTAACAAATCCAACTAAAGAAATTTATAATACTGTATTTAAAAATTCATCTATAGATATAGTTACATTTAGCAATGCTTATTCTGAATATAATGATACTAAGTTCATAAAGAGTACATTTTCACCTGTAGTTAATTGCGGAGATTACTCTTTTCGAGATGTAAAAATTAAAGGAATTACTTCTTTTCAAGATACTTATAAAGGACATCTAAGAGGTGAAAATATAATTTTCTCTTACTTTTTTGATAATATTAACATAACTCACCTTGGCTACTTAGGACACATACCATCAAAAGAACAGTTATCTCTTTTAGGAAATATAGATATATTACTAATTCCCATAGGCGGTAATTTTACCATAAATGGTAAAACCGCTTTTGAAATAATTAATTTAATCAAGCCAAAAATATCTATTCCAATGTTATATAAATCTCCTTCATCATCATCACTAGATACAATAGACAAGTTTCTAATTTACGTAGATTCTTGTTACAAAATTAATGATAATGTTCTAGAAATTAATAATTCTTCTTTTCCTAGTGAAAACGTAATTCTACTAAAAAGTTTATTGTAACAACTATATATTTAACTTATGTTTTATATGTGATAAACCTACACTAAATATACTATTAACATGCTCATCATCTAATGAATAAAAAACAGTTTTTCCTTCTTTTCTGTATTTTACAAGACCTGTCGTCTTTAATAGTCTCAATTGATGAGATACAGATGATTGACTCATTTCTACTATTTCACATATATCACAAACACATAGCTCCTTTTGAAGTAATGCATAAATTATTTTTAATCGTGTTCCATCTCCAAAAACCTTAAATAATTCCGCTAATTTTTGAACAACGGCTTCATCTGGAATAGACTCTTTTATATTTTTCACTACTTGATCCTGTACTTCTTTACATTGACATAACTCAACATTATTATTCATAAATATAACCTCCTTCTTTTTAGACTTTATCTTTTGTTATCCTATTACTAAGTATACTATATTATATTTACATCTCTCTATCATTTCTTGTAAAAAATCTGGGAAATCCCATTAACAATAAATTATAATCATTATTTTATCCATAATATTCTCATTTATTATTTTAATTATATACTTATTTTACTATAAAAATCCTAACTTGTATTTAAAATTTACTATATATTCAAATGGAAGAGATACAGTTTTACCACTACTTAATTAGAACAGGTAATAATATAAGCTTAACTCTATATATAATCCTATGCAAATATATATTCAGAGCTTCATAAAAGTGCAACTTTCATGAGCCTTCTGTAATGACTTTTATATCAACTATATCCTAAATTAGATACATAGTCTAACTTATAACATTCAACTCAACACTTAAAATTCCAGAAATTCCGCAGGAATTTCCTCCAAAACTGTGCACTAAAAAAGAGGCCTCGCCTACAAATTTTCATTTGTTATTGCGACAGCCTCATTATATATACTTTTAAAAATCTAAAACTACTACTTCTTTTGATGTTAAAGATTCTTTAACATCAATTATTCTTTGATTTGATGATCCTCTATACTTTAATTTTTCTGATTTACTTTTTAAATCAAATATTCCGTCTACTAGTACATCAACTTCTTTCAATAAAGATGACTTTTCATCTGACTTTAAAATTTCCTCAAAAGAATATCCAGTATAACACCATATATTTAAGCCTAGAGTCTTAATTTTTTTACATAAATTCACCAATTTCATTGGCTGCTCCATAGGATCTCCACCACTTAAAGTTACGCCTTTTATAATTCCTGCATTCTTTTCTATACGATTAAAAATCTCTTCTTCTGTCATTTCTATGCCAAAATTAAAATCCTGTAACTCTTTATTATGACATCCCTTGCACTTATGAATACATCCTGATAAAAAGATTACCGTTCTTAGCCCTTTTCCATTAGCCAATGAGTTATCTAATATACCACCAACTCTTATTTTTTCCATATACCCTCCTAAACCTTAGAGTACATCGCAATAAGTTTTTTCTCCATTAGTATGTGACACTCTATCACTTCTTTCAGCAACTTTACCGCTACCAAATCTTTCATCTAAACTTAAATACCCTGTTACTCTAGAAATTCCTTGAATATCTTCGCTACCACAATTAGTACATTTGTGATCACTAGATTCTAGATATGTTCCACAAGATTTACAATATTTTATATGGAAGTTTATACCCAAATAACTTATATTGGTATTTCCATATGCATAAGTTATTATATCTTCTATTGTTTCCTCATCTGGATATCCATCTAGTTCTATATAACTTATATGCCCACCATTACATAATTTATGATAAGGAGCTTCAATATTTATTTTATCAACCATAGATATTTTATATCCTACAGGAATATGATAACTATTTGTATAATAATCTTTATCTGTTACTCCTTTTATTTTTCCAAATACTTGTTGATCTTTTAAGATGAATTTTCCAGATAACCCTTCTGCTGGTGTTGCATAACAACTCCAATTAAGTCTATCTTTTTCTTTATATTCATCACAAAACTCTCTTATATATGTTACTATTTTTACACCTAATTCTCTCGCTTCTTCAGTTTCACCATGATGAGATCCTACAAGAGCTGTTAAAGTTTCTGCTAATCCAATAAACCCAATTGCCCATGAGCCTTGTTTTAATATAGGTTCTATTGAATCATCAGGTGATAACCCCTCTGCGCCTTTCATTAATCCTTGACCAGCTACAAATGGCAAATCTTTTACTTTCAACATCTTTAGAACATTATATCTATGAAGTAAACTTTCTCTTGATAATTCTAATTTTTCTTGTAATAATTCAAAGAACTTATTAATATCACCATCAGCTAATATACCTAATCTTGGAAGATTTATAGTTGTTGGTGCTATATTTCCTCTTCCTTTTGTCCCTGGTTCACCATTTATATTACTCATTAAATAAGTTCTACATCCCATAGTTGCTGGCATATATCCATTATCATAATATTCTTTATTAAAATCAGCATCTATGTTCATAAATGTAGGATTCATTCTCTTTGATGCTACTCTACAAGCTATCTTAAATAAGTAATAATATGGATCTCCTTCTTTCTTATTCACACCATCTTTAACTCTAAAAATTATATTAGGGAATATAGGTTGTTCACCGTTACCTAATCCTTTGTCATATTCTTCTAAAAACACTTCACAAACTAAAGCTGCTTCCTCTGTATTAGGTATTCCTAAATTTATAGATGAAAAAGGTACTTGTGACCCAGCTCTAGAATGCATCGTATTTAAATTATAAACAATTCCTTGCATTGCTTGTTCTACTGATCTTCTTAATTTTTTATCTACTATTTGGTCTATCTTCGATTCAGGAACTTCCATCTCTTCTAATTCAGATTTTATTTGTTCTCTAGTAAACACAACAAATTCAGCCATATCATTATCAAAATCAGGATGTGATTGTCCTCCGAACATATCATTTTGAGTTGATTGCAGAAGGATACATGATAACTCTGCTGCTGATTCTATTCTTTTAGGTGGTCTTATATAACCATATCCAGTATTAAAACCACTTTCTAATACTTCTTTAGTAGGTATATGCAAACAATTTGTAGTCAAATTGTAACTATCTAAATCATGATAATATAAATCGCCATTTTCATGAGCTTTTGCTAATTTTTTTGGCATTATAGCTAAATTATGCCACTTATTTGACTCTGATGCTATTCTAAGCAATTTTGATGAAAAGTTATTACCTACGTTAGCATTATCTCTATCAGTTTCTACACCAATAGCACTTATAGCTCTCATCAAATCAGATTTAATTTCTCTTACTTTTGTTCTCTCTTGTCTATAACTGTTATATAAATTTGCAATATCTCTATAACCTATTTCTTTTAGAGAGGCTTCTACAAGATTTTGTATTTCTTCTACTGTTATTGACTCCACTCGCATTTCTTCTATTTTTTCAATAACTTTATGAGTGATATCTAATAAAGCAGTTTCCTTTAATTTTATATTCCCTTCAATTGCTGAACCCTTAATAGCTTTAGAAATTTTGTCAGCATTAAATTGGACTTTTCTCCCATCCCTTTTCACAACATATAGCATATGTAATCCTCCCCAAACACAATATATAGTTTAAAACCGTATATTATTATATCTCTTTATCTTAACTTTTGCAAAATGAAAAGCCATATAAAAAATTTTTTACATGGCTTTATATTAAATTACCTTTCTCTTGTTTAATATTTTATTCATTTGCTCATTATTTTCTTACACTATATATGTTGAATTCTTTATTATATTCTTAATTATAATTTTTATTACATCTTTCTTTTTACAAAAAACTTTTTTCTATTTTTTATTGAATTTACTTATATAATATAGTTATTTTTTGTTTTATTTTTCTTAATTTACGTTTTTATTCTATTTATTTTCTTGTATTTAATGGAATCATTTCCTTTATAAAATGTAATATTAATATAACCATTTATCATATTCTATTATTAAGATATATATTATTTATGAGGAGGTTCTTATGCGAAAAACTTTAGCATTGTGTATCATAAATACTACAGAGTCTTCTAATATTAAAATAACACTAAACAACTTATATACCTATGTTTCTGAAATATATTTAATTTGCACAAATACCTTTCCTTTACTCTATGAATTGATAGATACATATAGCAATATAAATATAATTACATGCAGCAATATATGTGACATAAAAGATACTAAAAATTATATCCTAAATCAAAGTAAATGTGACTATATACTATTTATGAACTCTAATGAGATTATAAATGAAGATCAATGTAGCAAATTACATTCTCTTAATGATACCTTATATGATGGATTCGCTGTTAAGATTAAAGAATATATAAATGATACATGTAATGAATATTATGAAATAAGGCTATTTAAAGTAGATAAAAATATAATATTTCAAGGATATATAAATGATACTGTTTCTTTTTCACTAAATAATCATAATTTTAATACTATACAAAGCACTATAATATTAGAACGAAAACTCTCTTCTGAAAATTTTATTGTAAGCAATACTTATAAATTTTCTCTTATAAATTCTATTAAGAAAAATAAGAAGGATGGTTATTATTACTTTTGTATTGGAGAAATATTTATGGATCTACAAGATTACAAAAGTGCTGAAACATATTTTAAAAAATCACTTTTATACTCCAAGCATGAATTTAATGTAGAATTTGTTTATAGTGTTTATTTAGCTGTAAGCATGTCTATGTGTCTACTAGAACAAAATAAAATTAAAGACTGCCTTGAAAATATCAATTATTGGCTTAATATTTTTCCTAATCATAAAGACTTATTTTTTATTGAAGGGATGTGTTTTCTTAAATTATTTCATTATAGTGAAGCACTATATTCATTTAAAAAATATAAATCTTGTAATTGTTCTTTCTATGGTACTAAATATTTTTACACTGAAAAGAATATTGATTTACTAATAAATGAATTAGAATCTCTCTCATTAAGCTCTGATATAAAATTCACTACTATAATAATTACTGAGAACTCTATTAACCCTGAAACAATTTTATCTATAAATGAAATTTCCTCAAATATATTAATTATTTCTGAAAAAAAGATATTAGATTGCAATGTAAAAAACTTATCAATTAATTCTATATCTATATATATTAAAGAAGAAAAAAATCATCTAAACTTTGACTCAATACTAGACTGTGATTACATATTCATTTTAAACAATGGTGAAGTTTGGCCTTTAGAGCCTCAAAAAAACTTAGTAAATTCTATAAAATAAAGAGACCATCGCAATAACGAATGAATTTTCGTGAGCGATAGTCTCTTTTATATTTTAAAAACCTGTCATACACTATGTGCAACAATCCTACTTTACTTATGAAGGTAACATACCTTCATTTATTATAGTTTTTAAATTTTCAACTGCTATTTCATAAGATAATCCATCTTTATAAAGTTCTTTAAACAACACTTTAGGCATTTCTCCTGATTTTATTGATAAATTAAATGCCATATTATCTAAAGTAGCATAAAAGTCACTATTTCCTTTAACATTTATCTTTCCTGCATAATTTACCATATCCATAGCACTTTTATATTCACCTAACTTAAATAATGTTATAACATTATTTATAAGGTAGTAACTATAAGTTTCTAGATAATTATTAAAATAATCAGTAGGTATATCTGTCATTACCTTGAAATTATTTTTTGCAAATCTACCTAGTATAGTTATCATATTATTTAACGCTTCTTTGCTTTCATTATACTTTTCTTGATTCATGTATTGATCAACTATTAACTTTAATTCTTCTTGAACTTCTTGAAGTTTTAATAAGTTATATTCATCTAATAAGTCCTCATATTTAAATTTCATCTTATAATCACCTCTCTAAATACAAGATTATAGTATATCATATAAATATTTTCAAAGTTTTTATACAAAATAATAATATGTCATTTTTTTTCTGTACATTTTGCAGCATTTACGTATAATTATTAATGATTATGAATATATATTTATATTTTATTGAAAATTAACTTATATATTATAAAAAGGAGTTTTGAAATGATTAACACTAAAGAAAAAAAACTTTCCTTTATGGGAATACTTAAATTCTTAATCCCTTCATTAATAGGAATTTTTCTGTTTATGATACCTTTACCTATTAATGGTAATATCACTGTTGCTGTAGCATTTTTATCTAATAGTCTCCAAGGACTTCTTGATAACTACCTTACTGCTATTATGACAACTATGATAGTTATTTCAGCAATAGGATCTATCTATACTAAAATATTTAAACCAAAACTTATTATTAATAATAATTTCTTAAATAATCTATTTAATATATCTCCTATATGGTTTATTTCAAGAATAGTTGGGGCTGTATTGGCAATACTGACTTATTTTCAAGTTGGTACAGAAATAATCTATAGTGGTGATACTGGTGGTACATTACTATTTGATTTATTACCTACATTATTTAGTGTATTTTTATTTGCAGGATTATTGTTACCACTTATATTAGATTTCGGATTATTAGAATTCTTCGGTACATTACTTTCTAAAGTAATGCGTCCATTATTTAAGCTACCTGGTCGTTCTTCAGTAGACTGTATCGCTTCATGGGTAGGCGATGGTACCGTAGGGATACTTCTTACTAGTAAGCAATATGAACAAGGCTATTATACTAAAAAAGAAGCAGCTATAATAGGAACAAACTTTTCCGTTGTTTCTATAACATTTTCATTAGTAGTTTTAGCACAAGTAGGTCTTAGTGATAAGTTTCTACCTTTTTACTTAACTATAACTTTCGCTGGAATAATAGCAGCAATAATTATACCTAGAATACCACCTCTTTCTAGAAAAAAAGATGAATATATATCTGATAGTATCAAAAAAGAAGAATGTCCAGTACCACCAGGAGTTTCAACTTTTAAATGGTCACTTTTACAAGCAGTAGATAAAGCTGAAAACTCTAAAAATATATCATCTATTATTACAAGTGGATTTAAAAATGTACTTGATCTATGGATAGGAGTTACTCCTATAATAATGGCTTTTGGAACTATAGCACTTATTATAGCTAACTATACTCCTTTATTTCAGTGGTTAAGTATACCATTTATACCGTTATTAAATCTTCTTAATGTTCCTGAAGCTACTACTGCTGCTCCAACCCTTATTGTTGGCTTTGCAGATATGTTTTTACCTTCAATATTAGCTGCTAATATAACTAGTGATATGACTCGTTTCATTATAGCAAGTGTATCAGTAACTCAGCTTATATATATGTCCGAAGTAGGTGGGCTTTTATTAGGTTCTAAAATTCCTATAAAATTGATAGATCTAATTCTTATTTTTATACTTAGAACATTAATAACATTACCTATCATTGTATTAGCTGCAAACTTAATATTCTAGATTATGGAGCTGTTGCACGAAAAGTGTGGCAGCTTTTTTCAGTATGTTTGATAGAACGCAAGGCACAAAGATGGAAGAAATCCCCGCAGAATTTCTTAGGTTATAAGTGTTGAGTTGAATGTCATAAGTTAGATTATGTCTCTTATTTATATCAAAGTTAATATAAAAGTCATTCAGAAAGCTCATGAAAGTTGTACTTTCATGAAGCTTGGATTACGAATTATAATATATTTTCTGTATCTATAGTAAATATGAAAACATTTTGCTGTCCGCAAGACTATAATAAAATTCCTCCCAAAGAGGAATTTTCACCTTACTTGTGCCCTGTGCCTTCTAACCTGTGCCATGATAAAAGGAGCTATTGCTCACGAAATTTCATCCATTATTACGAAAATTCATTTTTCTTTATAAACAAAAATACCTCAGTAAATAGTCAAAATACTTATTTACTGAGGTAGAAATTTCATTTAGATATTCATTTTAATCTTATAATCCTGTTTCTTCAAATTTTTCGCTCATTCCCTCACTAACTACTCTCATTGGTTTCTTAAATATTGATAGGCATAAAAATACTATGATAAATATAGACATTAATTTAAAATTATATATTACACTATCCCAATATGGTCCAGCTATGGCTTCTCTATACATATTTATTGCATAGGTGAATGGCCATAAAGGTTTTAACACTGCAAAAATATGAGGATTTGTTTCTACAGGATATAGTCCTCCAGTTCCGGCAATTGCAAATACCATCATTATTACAGCTATAGCTTTTCCTATGTTTCCAAAAACAGATACAAGACCATATATAACCATAGTAAAAGTAACAGCTACCAATAAAGCAGTACCTATAAATAACATAAAGTTTTCAGGTTTTATACCTAGAATTATTATGTCACCTAAAGAAACTATAAGTGCTTGGATCACTCCTATTGTTAATATTAATAGCATCTTACCAAAATGTTCTTGAATTGGAGTAACATTATGTTCTTCTGCAAAAGTTTTTTCACTCTTTAAATTTAAAATTGCACAAGCAAGTAATATTCCTACCCAAATTGCTATAGAAGTATAAAATGGTGTTAAACCAACGCCAAATATTGTTGAGTTATATATTTCTTCTTCCTGTACTTCTATAGGTGACGATAATATACTTGATATCACATCAGGATTTTTGTTCATTAAATCTAATAAACTATTTATATTATCTTCAGTAAGAACTGAAGCCTTATCTACAAGTTTATCTAATTCTACTTGAAAACTACCTATTTTACTACTTAATTCACTTGTTTTTGACTTAGTTGCAGAAGATGTATCTATAGCAAATGTTGACAATGCATCTAGCTTAGGTACTATTCCTTCTATATTTGATAAAAGAGACTCAACCTTATCTAAAGTACCTGATAAATTATTTGATGTAGAATTAATAACAGGTATTACTGTGTTATATAAATTATTTGAACTATCTAGGATATTATTACTAACTGTATTGCTTATCTGTATTAACTTTTCTATATTATTGTTTATTACTTCTTTATTGCTACTATCTGAATTAATGATATTTTTTAAATTTTCAAGTTCACTAGATGGAATTAAACTATTTTTTATATTATTAAGTTTATTTATAAGAGTAGTAGTACTTCCAGGCTTAATATTATTAATAGCTTCTAAAAATTTTATATTTGCATCTATTTTAGCACTTATAGATTCATTGGTTTTTTCTATTTCATCAATAGTAGCTACTATAGCATCTTTGTCTATATTAGTGCTATTAACTAAAGTCTTAATATTAGTTAATTTATCTGAAACATTACTATCAAGAGTCTTAATATTACTCATATCATTGTTTAAAGTTGTCACTATTGAATTCAACGTATTTTGAGTAGAAAATGTTATAATCCTACTACTTTCAGCCACTTCTTTCAAACTAGAAACGCTACTACTTATTAAAGGTAAGTTATTTTGCAAATCCTTCAAGTATTCTTCAAAACTACTTGAATTTACATTAGCTTCATCTATATTACCTTTTATTCTCTCTATATCACCTTTAGCTTCATCTAAAGTAGTTTTAATTTGTAAAATTTCAGATTTATTTTTCTCTATGTTATATCCTAAATCATTTAATATTTCGATGCTCGTTTTATTGACTGTACCAACAAATGTTTCTTTTATTTGTGTTGTTAATGTACTTTCTGCTGCACTAGTAATTTTATTTGCTATCGCATTTAACTTTTCATTAGATTTATATACTATTGATGGCTTTTCAGGATCCATACTAAGTAAGGTAACTAAACCTTCCGTAAAATTTTCTGGTATTTCTATAATTGCATAGTACTCACCAGACTCTAATCCTTCTTCTGCATCTTCCTTTTCTAAAAATCTCCAGTCTATATTGTCATTATTTTTTAGTTCCTTTACTATATTTTTACCAGCATTAATTTGCTCTCCATTTAGTACTGTTCCATCATCATCATTTACTACAGCTACAGGAATATTTCCAGTATTAGAATATGGATCCCAAGCTGCATAGATATTAACCCACGCATATAATGATGGTACTATACATAACCCAATAATTACAGCTAAAGCTACTTTATTTTTTATAATACTATTTATATCTCTTTTATATATTCCTAATATATTTCTAATTGTATTCTTCTTATTATGCTTTTTCTTACTTTTACTATTCTTCTTCATCAAAAAGTCACCTCCCTACTCTGCAAGTCCTGATTCTTTAAATCTAGCTCTTAATTTATTCATAGTATTATTTGTTTTTAATTTTAAGAAATATCCCAATAAAATGAATATTATAGATACTATAAATAAGAATGTAAAATCTTTTACAACATTTGATGTAACTACTCCCCCTATAGCTTCTCTAAATCCTCCCACAGCATATGTGAAAGGTAAAAAAGGTTGAACTATTCTAAAGAATACTGGATTAACCTCTATAGGATATGATGCCCCGCTCCCTGCCAATTGCACTACTAAAAATACTATAGATATTCCTTTACCTAAATTACCAAATAAAGAAACTAAAGTATATATTATTATTGTAAAAGTTAAAGATGTCACAAGTGAAAATGCTACTAAGAGCAATGGCTCTACAGCATGTATTTTTAATAAATACAAATCTCCTAATACTGCTATCAGCCCTTGCATTACACCTATAAAACAAAATGTCATCATTTTTCCAAAATATTTTTCCTTTATGGTTAAACTCTCACTACCTTCGAATTCTGGTGGCTCTGTCTTAAATATCGCCGATGCTATAACTCCACCTACCCATAAAGCTAATACTGTATATAATGGTGCCATAGCTGATCCATAATTAGGTATAGAGAATATAGATTCTTCTTCTATTTTAAATGGATCTGACATAAAATCACTCATAACTTCCGGACTATTTTGTAAAATAGCAATAATTTGAGATACATCATCATCATTTACTGATTTTAATTTATCACTTACTTCCTTAATAACATCTGAAAATTCCTCTAACTTATTCTTTAATTTACTTGTCATTTCAGAGGTCAAATCTGTTGCATCTGTTGCTGTAGATAGCATATTTTCTAACTCTGATGTTATTCCTTCAGTTTTAGAAATTAATTTAACTGCATCATCTGTACTATTCCTCAAACTACTTGCTATATTATTTAATTGACCTTTTACTATATTAGTATACTGAGTGGAAGTAGAATCTAAATTTGATTTTATCTTACTAATGTTTTTCTTAGCATTATCTATAGCATTACTATCTAGTTTTCCATTATTAATAGAACTTTGAATTGCTGATATATTAGTTTGTATTCCTTTTATTATCTCATTTGTATTTTCTAATGTAGAAATCATATTAACTATAACTTCATTATTATCTCTATTTATTTTTTCTAAAAAATCTTGTATATCTTTAATATTATTTGACATAGATTGAAGATCACTTTGTATTGATGTAGCAATAGCCAATCCTTCATTACGTATACCCTCAGTATCTAGTTTTTCTAAGTCTCCAATTAATGATATAACGTGCTCTGTTGATCCTTGTGATGCCTTAATCCTAAATTGTATATTGTCTATAGAAGTATTTATAGATTCTATAGATGTTTGTAATGTTCCTCCGGTATTTGCTGTATTGTTTTTTAAATTTTCTATACTCTTAGCTAACTTTGGTATAGATGTTTGCAACGTTGATAAGTATGTTGTTAAATCTCCAGAACTATTTGATACTTTATCCAACACTTCTGTTATTAAACTCATATTATTATCTATATTAATAATATTATTTTTTAAATCTATAATGGCCTTTTCATCTTCTTTCAAAGATTGTCCATTTTCTTCTAAGTATGAAAATAATATTTCATTTACTGTAGCTACAAAATTTGTAGTTATTTCATCAACTAATGTTTTTTTAGCAGTATCAGTAATCTTTACTGCTACTGCATTAGTCTTCGTATCTACTTTATATAATATAGTAGCTTTCTTAGGATTATCCGATAGAAGACTTGCTAAACTTTCAGAAAAATCCTCTGGAATTTCAATATATGAATAATAAGTTCCATCTAAAACTCCATTTTCTGCTTTTTTACTATTTACAAACTTCCATCCTATCTTCTTATTCTCTTTTAAACTTTCTATTATTGTATCTCCAAAGTTTAAATCTTCATTATTAAAAGTAGTCCCTTTATCATTATTTACTACTGCTACTGCTATATCACTAGTATTTTCATAAGGATCCCAGCAAGCTTTAATATTTATCCAAGCATATAAAGATGGAATAATACACACTGCCACCACTATTAAAATTGCTACTGGACTTTTTACTATACTAATAAGATCCCTTTTGAATACTTTCAAATCATTTTTCATATTCATCCTCCCATTGTCCTCTGCTATATATTGTACTGACCAGTTAGTACAAGAACTTATTATATTATAATACTAAAGTAATCCAATTAAAATACTATTTTCCGTTTATTTATATTTTGTTAAAATGTAATCGTTAACCGTTCCTTAATTAGATTTTACTGTAAATATATTCATTAAAATCTATATATTATTTTTATTAATATACAGAAAAAAAATGCCGTAATATAATATTACGACACTTTTTGTATTCTATATCTCTAAACCAACCATCTTCATAAGGAACTGTGCATTTGTTGTAGTGGCTTTTCCTTTTTTTATTTTATAATCAAAAACTATATTATCATTCTCATAACTTTCACTAAAATGATAGTTTTCAATTCTGCTATTTTCATCTAAATGACATAATTCAAAATCATGAGTTGCTATCCCACCAACAATCCAAGGTTTATCTAAAGTCTTAACTACAGTTTCTGCTCCTACTATTCTATCTAAAGAATTTGTTCCTCTAAATATTTCATCCATAAGGAATATCATAGGCTTTTCTTTCTTACTAAAAGCTATAATTTCTTTTATCTTTAAAAGTTCAGCATAAAATGTTGAAATTCCTTCTCCTAAATTATCTCCAATTCTCATTGATGTAAAAATATCCATCATTGAACAATTCATTGACTCTCCACAAATTGGAGCACCGGCATATGCTAAAACCATATTTATTCCTATTGTTCTAAGTATTGTTGTCTTTCCTGCCATATTTGAACCTGTTATAATGAAAATCTTATTACTTATATTTATATCATTAGATACACGCTTTTCTTTATTAATCAATGGGTGCCCTAAACTTTTACCTTCTACAATGCCCTTTTCTTCTTTAAATATAGGAAATTTACTGCATTCTTCTGTATGAATTAATACACTTAAACTAGCAAGCATCTCAATCTCACCTATATATTCAAGAATTTTGTCCATTCCTACTCCATAATTTTTTCTCCATTTTTCTAAATTATATATAAATCTATAATCTAAAAGTAATATTAAATTTAAAGGAAAATAAATTAAAGAATTATTTCTTATTGCAATCTTTCTTGATACCCTCTCTAAAGCTTCGATGGACTTCTTACCACCATTTTCATCTATTGCTATCTTTTTTGATAACTCCTTTAAATATGGAGCATCAAAATTCTCTTTTTCTATAACTTTTATAATATTTTTATATGTAGTCAGATCGTCACTATAAGTGCCCACTTCATCTAAATCTTTTGAAAACTTCATAGCACCATAAATATTAAATATTATCTGTACCACAAATAATCCTACTGCAATATAAGACACTAATTGAACTCTAATAAATAAGTTAACTAAAAGCAGTGCTATAAGAATAACTGGTATATATCTTACTATAGAAATAAATCCAATCTTTTCAGCAAAATTTTTTCTAGAAGAAAAATCTATTAATTCATCTGGCTTTTTTGTTATTCCTGATGACTTTATTCCAGATGCCTCTAAATGTTGAACAAAATCTAACTTTTCCCCTAAGTCTTTGACAGCCTGTTGTCTCTTTACTATCTCACCTATAGAATCATGAGATCCTAATAAAACATTAGCTAATTTTTCTCTTCCCTTAAAAGTATTTGTTGTATTTATAAGTTGAAAAAGTGAATTCCTACCTACTATATCTAAATCCATACCATAAAAATGTTCTTCATTGCAATATTCTTCACCTTTATCACTGAATGATTTCCATTGACCTGAAATCCTATCTACATACTTCTTATTAACTTCTATTAATCTCTCTATCCACTTTAATTCTTTTATAGCTATACTATGTTTATAAACAAAATATACAAATGTTAATACTAATACAATTAATATTATCCCTCTCAAAAATGTATATCTATCAAAAAATATAGTACATAATATAATAGCTATAGCAACCATAGTTAATCCTCTAAAATTGGATAATGAATTGCTTTTTTTCTTTGCTTTATCTCTTTCTAGTTCTAAATTATCAGCTTTTTCTTTAAATCTCAATTTCATATTACCCCCAAATATATTTCTATATATAATTATACCCTAAAAACTATAAATATCCTCCTACTTTATTATAAAAGTAATAATATAATAAATAATTAACATAAATATAGGGGATACTGGTAATAGTAAGGAGGGCTTTTTTTGAAAATTAAATCTATATTAATATTTTTATTAAATGCTACTTTTTGTTTTAATCTTATAAATTTCCACTCACTAGCATCGGAAAATACAGGTTCTATAGATATAGATGCTCTAAAAAATTATAGTATTATTTCAGAATATAGTGAAGATGTTACCGGTGATAACATTGAAGATAGAATTTTACTCCTAGCTATGAATATTGAAAATACAAACAATATAAAATCTTCTATCAAAATTTGTGTTGTAGATGGTATCACTTCAAAATATGTAATCAAATGTCCTGGCTATTTTGATAGTGGCTATGATCCTAAAATATCCTTTGGAGATATAAATAACGATGGCGTGAAAGAAATTTTAGTCTCTATTAATAGTGGCGGAAGTTGTAATTTTTCTTTTCAAAACATATTATCCTTTAAAGATTTAATTCCATATGAAATAATAGATAGTAAAAAATTCAACCGTGGTCTTAACTACATAGTTACTCTTAAAGATAATTATTACTATGAAGTTAAAAATCTAGAATTAAACAAACTATTCGGTCTTAAACTAACCAATCCATATAAATATCCTAATGCATATGATTCTAAAGGTAATTTAACTTCTTCAGTGATTGGCTCATATATACCTGGATATTACAAAACAGAGTTAGTAGATGTTGATACCGATAGAATTATTGAATTAGTTACTTATCAAAAAATAATTGGTTTTTCTAACAATAATACCATAGCAATAGCTGAAGGAATCTTTAAATATGAAAATGGAGCTTTACGACTAAAAGACTTAAAAGTAATTAGTGTATAGGCACAGGGCACAGGGCACAGGGCACAGGGCACAGGGCACAGGGCACAGGGCACAGGAATATTTTACTTTGTACATCTTTTAAATACAATTCTTTTTTAAAATATATTTTAACTATAAATTAATTCTTCATTTCAATAATAAAAATAAAAGAGTTGTAGCAAAATAATTTAACTCCTTGCTTCAACTCCTTTATTCATAAAGTTTATCTTACTTATCTATCTTATATCCAACTCCCCATACTACCTTTAAATATCTAGGTTCCTTAGGGTTTATTTCTATTTTTTCTCTTATTCTACGGATATGAACTGCTACTGTATTTTCTGAATTATAAAAAGGTTCATCCCATACCCTTTCATAGATTTCTTCTATAGGAAAAACACGACCGGTATTCTCCATTAAAAGTGCAAGTATTTTAAATTCCATTGGTGTAAGTTTAATTTCTTCCCCATTTACATGTACTTCTTTAGTCTCATTATTTAAAACTAATCCTCTTACTTCTATTTCGTTAGAATTCTTAGTTTCTTTTTCATAAGTTCCAAGAGTAACATATCTTCTCATTTGTGCTTTTACCCTAGCCACTAATTCTAAAGGATTAAATGGCTTTCTTATATAATCATCGGCTCCAACATTCAGTCCTAATATCATATCCACATCTTCTGATTTAGCTGTAACCATAATTATTGGTATATTTCTACTTTCTCTTATCTTCATAGTTGCATTTATACCATCTAAATTAGGCATCATTACATCCATTATTATCAAATGTATATCTTCACTCTCTAAAATTTGAAGAGCTTTCATCCCATCTTCTGCTAAGTAAATATTATATCCTTCGCTTTTCAAGTATATTCCTATGGAATCTCGTATGTCTTTTTCATCATCTACTACTAAAATATTTTTACTCATCTTTTCCCCTTTTCAAATTCTAAGGTTATCTTGAACAAGTCACCGTCTATATCTACCTTTACTTCACCATTTTGAGAATCTATTAAAGATTTAACAATAGAAAGTCCTAGTCCTGCACCTTCTGTATTTCTTGATTTATCTCCACGAGTAAATCTTTGTAATGCTTCTTCTCCTGTTATATCTAAAGGATATTTAGAAACATTTTTTACTGATACTACTATTTTATCAAAGTCTTCAATCATTTCCAAATACACTCTAGTACCTTCCATTGCATATTTTATTATATTAGTAAAGATATTTTGTATAATTCTATGACATCCCTTTTCATCACCTAATATTATAGTGCCTTCAATAAGCTTCGTTCTTAATGTTAAATTATTTTCTTTTAATTTTGCACTATAATTATCAATTTCTCTAACAATTAAATCATTCAAATCTATTTCTTTTAATTCCACTTTATACTCAGCAGTATTTAATGTGTCAATTAAAGCTTTAAGCCTCAATGAATTTTTGTTAATTCTATCTGCATAATCCTTTTTTTCTTCTTCTGTTACATCCTTATTTCTTAATATATCTACATAATTTATTATAGAAGTTAATGGCGTTCTTACATCATGAGAAATATTAGTTATAAGCTGGCTCTTAAAATTTTCTTCCTTTGCATTTTCTTTATAAGCCCTATCTAATGATAATTTTAGTCCATCTAAATTATTAAAAGTCTCTGCTACATATAAACTTTTAATTTTTTTATTATATTTTGTACCTAATAACAAAGACTTACTCTTATTATATAAATACCAAGTGTTCCTAAGCATTATTATTCCCATAGGGGCTAATACAATAAACAATACTATCATATCAAATAATGCAAATTCAAAAACCATATATATGTTACCAGAAAATATTAATGATATTAAAGATATTGTTACTCGAACTATTAAGTATAATGTAGCTCCTTTTATAATAAAATTCATTAATCTATTTCTTTTAAAAATTGTTTTAGTAGAGTTAAAAATCTTATATAAAGCAAATTCTTCTACTATCAACCTTCTATTTTTAAATGATCTTATTAAATCTTTAAATATAAATATTGACATATATAATGCAATAATAGCCATAAGACTTATTAAAAAGCTATTTATAAAATTTTCATTTCCTACCCTCGCTAAAAAAGACAATATTGAATTACTTAAAGCATGGCCTCTAATATTTGTGTATATATAAGATATAAATATACCAAAAGCAGCAATAAATAATACTATTTTCGCATCAAAAGGAATATTAAAACTAACATCATTTATAATTGTTTTTCTTTTCATTAATATAAAAAATAATAATGAAATCACTGATAAAACTATCAATATTACTATACCTTTTAATATTCCATTGCTATCTTGATATGCGCTATTTATTTGATACCCATCATAACTATAGAATACTCCAGATTCTAAATTAGTAATATACGCTATATATCCACAAAAACAATTTAATAAAAGAGAAGTCGTTATTAAAAAAATTATAGTTTCGAAATTAACTTTATTTTTTGTCATATTATTCTCCTCCTTTACTTAAAACTTTCAGCATTATTGTAATCTTTACCAAATCTCCATCAACCAATATATCAACATTTCCTCCTTGAGCATCTATCAAAGCTTTTGATAATAATAGTTGATTACTTCCATCATCACTAATGGCTTCTAAAATATTTATCTTATCTTCCAAAATAACTTCTTCTCTAGAAATATACTTAATTTCTAATATTCCACTATTCTCACCTAATATAGTGTCTATATAAATTCTAGTATTTTTAAAAGATTCCTTAACTATAACATTCATTATGTTATCTAATGCTTTAAAAAACTTTTCTCCATCTAATCTGCTATAAAAAGTCTCTTTATTGTTTCTTATCAACTTTAATTGATTTTTATCTATTTCATCTTCATACTCACCAATAGCTTGATCTAAAAGATTAGATACATTAACATCTGCTAAATTTAACTTCAGTGTATTTGTATTAGCCTTTGATATCTCGAACAATCTATCTACGGATTCTTTAAGATCATTAGATTCTATCCATAATTTATTAAGATTTTCCATCCTATCTTTATTTTCAGAAATATTTTCAGCATATACAACCATTTTTTCTACTGGATCTATTAACTGTTCTGCCATGTTTTCAACTACTTGTTCTTTAAAGTTCTTATTGCTGCTTGTTGAAGTAACTTTTTCTTTTATACTTTCTTTTATTTTATTTATATTTTTTATTATTATATCAATAGGAACAAGCCCTATTTCATCGGTTTCTTCATCTATCCTCTTATTATCTCTACTAGTACACTGATTAATATAAATAAGCCCGTCTATTAACTTTGATATTATTGGAATTATCACAGCAAAACATATAACAACATATGTAACAGCAGCTAAAACATCATTCCCATAATTAGTAACAGAATTGAATATTATCCAAAAGCAAACTATTCCTGCTGCTACTAATAAATAGTATCCTTTTAATTTAGCTTCTTCCTTTAAATTTAAGTATAATGATTTTTCTATCTCCTTTTTCCTAAATTCCTTAGATAAAATCATATTTGCTCCCCACCAAACAAATACAATGATAACAGCTATTAGTGAGCCTTGCGCTAATATCTTCACAATACCTGAAACATAGCTATAACTATTAATGTCAATATTTAATCCTTTTTTATTACATATTGAAGATAGAATAGAGTATGCTAAACCTCTATTATTTTGTATATAGTTATTCAGCATAGCTATTAATGAAACTACAATTGCTATTTTTATTTCTAAAATTAACTTTATATTAGTAATTTCTTTAAATTCAATTTTTTTAGCCCTTATTAAATATCTTATTATCATAGCTCCAGTAAATAGCAATATGAATGAACTTACTAAAATTACTGTTATAACCTTACTAAATTCATTATAAGAACTAGAGACCTTATACATATGCTCCTTTACTACTTCTGGTTTTGTCCAAGTATATACTACTCCTTTACCTTTTACCCCTTCTTCTATATGATGAGTCATACTATTTTTATTTTGATCAATAGATTGTTCTTCTCCTCTTAAAACCTTCACTATTTTTAAAGGTTCCTTAGTTTCTTCAGTGTACATTTCATTTAAATTTTCATAATAATATTGATCATAATCCATACCATAATATCCATATTCATCTCTTATCTCATTCCAATTTTCCGGTTCTTCTTTTTCACGTATTATAGTTCCATTTAGATATGAAATAGTACTATCATTTATAAGTGACTTTAATAATTTTTCATAACTAGAGTTACCTGTATTTTTTATTGATGAAATTTCATTTCTTTTTCCTTCTCCATCTATAAAAGAAATATAAAAATCTATAGTATTTGTATCTATTAAGTTATAAACTTCTTTATCAATATTCTCAAAAGAATTTTTTTCCTCAATATAACTTGTTATAGCATTATCTGCTACACTAGCACCATCATTATAAGATGTAAGTACAGTAATATCACCATTTACACCTACTCCATTAACATTAAGAGTATCAATATAATTTATAGATAGTCCTATAGTAAAAACTAATATAATACTCCATAAAGCCATTAAAACTCTAATAAAACTTTTCATATGTTATCACCCTAACTCCACTATATAAAATAAAATCATGCTTATTATAAATACTAATCCTATTATACTATAATATTGTTTTTTAATAATAACCTCCATAAAAATCCCCCTTCTTCATTTATCTATATTTATATAATACTGAATAAATCTTACGATAAAAGTTATAAAGTTCTTAAGAGTTTCTTAAGATATTAATTTAGTGCACAATTGTAGATAAAATCACCATAGAAATTTTACATTTCAATAATATTAATTACATCATTATGTTTAATATCTTTTAATTATTTAAAAATTAGAATCTGTTTTAAATCAGTGTTGATGATTAAACGTATAAAAGTGGACAAATTAACTTGTCCACTTTATTTATAAATCGTAATATTTTAAAAATTGTTTGCCTAAATCAATGTCAAAATTCTTAAAAGATATTTCGGTAATCAAACAAACTGCAATTTATCTACGTTGAAAGATTCTTTTCTTAAACAATCTAATTTTAGAAATATGTTGACTCGTATAGATTACAGCTACTATAAGCATTCCAAAAGATATACCTGCACAGAAAGCTGCAACACTTTCACTAATTCTACTATCAGCCAAGCCCGTTTCTTCCAGAATCATGAAAATGATAAAACTCACTACGCCAGTCCAAGAAAAAATATGTAGTTTTTTCATCAGTTTCATCTTCTCATCATTACTATAATCAGCAACCTTCAATACAGTTTCTTCTAAATCTTTGTTCATTTTCTCACTTTTCCTTTCTCCATCAAGTAATTCTCTAAGATCTACTTCGTAATAATCTGCCATTTCTATAAGAATATCTAAATCTGGCATATTATTACCTGTTTCCCATCGTGAAATTGTTCTCCCAGAAACATTAAAATATTCTGCTAATTGCTCTTGGGTGAGCCCTTTCTCTTTTCGAAGTTCTTTGAAGAAACTTCCTATTTTTTTCTGATCCACTTCATTGCTCCTCCTTTTAACAATATGATAGTTTAGGATTGCCACAATTAACACGACACAAAGTGAGAAATGCCGTATTTTCGCACTAGACATACATTGTCAAGTTAATATTTCAGCTTAGTTAGCCATACAACTTCCTATTTATCAAGTAGTTTAATAAACAAATAACTCGCATAATAATAAAATTGTTTACTATTTTACTTTCCTATTCCACTAGAATTTTTTATTTTAGAAATAAGTTTCTTTTATATATCTTATCATTTCTTCTACATCATCAAAGGTTTGGCCATAATTAACTTTAGGTCTACTTACAACTATAACTTTTGCATTATTGCTTAAAGCAGCCTCTACTTTTTCCTTTGTCCCACCCTCAATACCGCTATCCTTGGTTATTATTGCTTTTATATTATATTCTTTTATAATTCCTTCATTTAATTCATATCCAAAGGGGCCTTTTATTGCTATTATATCCTCCATATTTACCCCTATATCTAATAACTTTCTTATTATTTCTGGATATGGCATTATTCTATGAATTATTCTATTACTAATATTTAGATTACTAATTAATGAAATATTATTGCTACCAGTAGTATTTAATATATTGCCATCTATATTTTTTAATACTTCTTCTAACTCTTCATATTTATCAATTTTTATAATTCCTTCTTCTATATCAGAGAAATAACTTTTTCTTTCATATCTTATATAGCCAATATTCATAGCTTTACATACTTTTATTGCAGTATTACTAACTTCCTTAGCATAAGGATGTGATCCATCTACTAATACCGTAATATTAAAATCGTTTATTAGATCTTTAAAGCCATTTTCATCTAATGGTTTTATATTTATATACTTAGTTTTATACTCCTTTAATAACTCACCGCCATAGCTAGTAGCTGTAGATACTACTACATCATCAGTATACTGATTTATCAAAGATAAAATTTTTTTACCTTCTGAAGTGCCAAGTATAAAACCTATCATATCTTATATCCCCTTGGTGTTATAAATTTATCCTCTTTAATATAACTTTTAGAATTTCCTATTATAACAATAGAAAACATATCTACAACTTCACAATCAATAGTGCCTAATGTGCAAAGTATTGATTCTTCTCCATCTCTTAAAGCATGTCTAACTATAGCCACCGGTACATTATCACTTCTATATTTTTTAATAATATCTATAGCTTCTCTAAGATAATGTGGTCTCCCCTTACTTCTTGGATTGTATAATGATATTACAAAATCACCTTCAGCAGCTAATTTAATTCTCTTTTTAATATCTTCATATGGTGTCATCAGATCACTAAGACTTATATTACAATTATCATGCATAAGTGGTGCCCCAACTACTGAACCTGCTGCACTAGATGCCGTAATTCCCGGTATTATCTCAACATTTTCATCACTTTTCATTTCTAATATTAATCCAGCCATACCATATATACCAGAATCTCCAGTGCTGACTAATGCTACTATATTATTTCTTGAAAGTCTTAATGCTTCTCTACATCTTTCTTCTTCACCTCTCATTCCAGTAGAAAATACTTCTTTATTCTCTATTAGAGGCTTTATCATCGATATATATTTTGTATAACCGACAATAATGTTACTTTCTTCAATGGCTCTCATTGCCTTTACTGTAATGTGATCTAATCCTCCCGGTCCAATACCTATAACATATAATTTCCCCATTAATCTTTCTCCTTTATATAACTCTTCCAATAGCTAAAGTTATTCCATCTCTTTTTATCTTATTTATAATAATTTCTGCTGAAGATAGTTCTATAACTGGTTCACAGACAGCTTTCACACCAACTGTGTTCTTAACAAATTCACTACCTATATATTTATCTTCTACTACCTTTATCTCATCTCTAGAAAAAAAACTTAGTGGTACTTGTAAATCTTTAGCTAATTCTAATAAACCTTCTTCATTACTTTTTACATCTATAGATGATATATTTTTTATCGCCTTTAGTGATAAATTATTTTTCTGCATAACTTCTTCTATAAGGTTATATATTTTTTCTTTTTTTGTACCTCTTCTACAACCAATCCCTAACACTAAATCTTTTCTTATAAGCTTCGTTACAGCAGGAATTTCTTTATCTTTATCTGTAATCCATAAAGTATTTTCCTGTAATGTATCTGTAATTTCATAACCTTTTGGACAAGGTATTAACCTTCTTTCATCTAAGAAAAACACTTTCTTACCATTAACAATGCTACTAGCCAAGTCCTTACAGTTCCTTAAACTATCAATAATAAGATTATTATTTTTAGCAATTACATCAGGAGCCATTATATCCAAGTTATCTGTAGCAGTAGTTATTACTGCAATATTACTAAGGATCTTAGAGATTTCTAAAGTAAGTTCATTAGCTCCACCTAAGTGCCCTGATACTAAGCTTATAGAAAATTTACTACATACATCTACAACAACAACCGCTGGGTCCTTATCTTTTCCCTTTAAAAATTTCGCTATAGACCTTACAGCAATACCTGTAGAAGAAATAAAAACTATACCTTTATATTTATCAAAGGCTTCCTTAGTTATTTCTTTTAATGTCCTTTCTTTTACATCAAAACTTTCAAATAAATCTCCACCTATGGAACTTTGAATTTGCCTTCCTATAGAATTTCCTTTTTCAGTAACACTTATTATAGCAATCATTCTTTAATACCCTTTCTAAACATATGGGTAAAAGTCTTGTCATATAAAAGACTTTTTTCATAGGCAGTATCAATAAAATCACCAACTAATATTTGTGCACATTTTGTAATTCCTGCTTCCTTAACCTTATCAGCTATATCATCTAATGTGCCTATAATAGTTCTTTCATCTTCCCAAGTAGCTCTTTCTACTACTGCTATAGGAACATTTCTTTTATATCCTGACTTAAGCTTTGCTACTACTTTGTCTATCATTGATATTGATAAAAATATTGCCATAGAAGCACCAATAGAAGCTAATCTTTCTAAATCTTCACCTTCTGGTACAGGAGTTCTTCCTTCTACCCTTGTTAATATAACAGTTTGTGTTACCGATGGTAGTGTAAACTCTTTATTTATCGCTGCTGCTGCTGCAGTAAATGAACTTACCCCTGGCACCACCTCATAATTTATTTCTAATTTATCTAACTCGTCCATTTGTTCCTTTATTGCACCATATATTGATGGATCTCCTGTATGAAGTCTTACCACTATTTTTCCCTTATTTTCTTCTATAACATTTATAACTTCTTCTAAAGTCATTTTTGCTGAATTATATTTTAAAACATTATCTTTACAAAAATTAAGATGTTCCTTAGAAACTAATGAACCAGCATATATAACAACATCAGCTTTTTCCAAAATATCTCTACCTTTTACCGTTATTAAATCTACATCTCCTGGTCCTGCCCCTATAAAATAAACCATATTTCTCTACTCCCTACTTGCTAATATTAATGACATATAATCTCTAGCCTGTATTATATCTTCTTTTTTATCTAAAATAACTTGACCTTCTCTACCAGCTCTGCTGATATAAACATAGTCAAAACCCTTTTCCTCTAAAGTATTCACTACTAATTCCTCTTGTTTATATACTTTCATAATAACAACGTACTTTTCATCTTTAATATCTTGTACCCTTGCTGCTGGCAATATTAACAATGGATTGTTCCCTACTACCAGTGTTCTATCAACAATACTTGCTGCGGCACAGAAAGACGGTATTCCCGCTATAGTTTCTACCTCAAAACCTCTCTCCTCCATATGCTTTAAAAGATGAATATATGTACTATAAATATAAGGATCACCTATAGTTAAAAATGAAACATTTTTTCCTTCTCTAAGCTTTTCTTCAATAAAATCATATGCTTCCTTTATCTTAGATACTCTATTTTCTTTTCCCATAGGAAAATGTTTTATAACTACTTCTGTACCTTCTTTTATATATTCCCTAGCGGTTTCTAAAGCTATACTTTCTCCACCTTCTTCTGCACTAGGTGCTACTACCACTTGTGAATCTGCAATTCTTCTTGCTGCCTTTATCGTAACTAATTCTGGATCTCCAGGTCCGACACCAATACCATATAAAATTGCCACTATTAAACCTCCCCTTTACTACACTTAACTATAAAAATTGGATTATTTGATATCATCATATAAGTTCCTTCTCTATTGTTGCTTATATTAACTAAAGATATATTAGTTAAATAACTATATCTTTTAACATATTCCATTGCTTTATAACAATTATCTAAAGTTATAAAATTCATAACTAATGCTCCATCTTCCTTTAATAAGGCATCACATCTATCAATAATTTTTTCAATACTTCCACCACTACCACCAATAAATATAGAATCAACCTTAATCCCTTTTTCTATATAACTATCTAAAACTTCTATTGCTTCGCCTTTTGTAATTTCCACATTGGTACAATTAAATTTATCTATATTTTTTATAGTTGTATCATAAGCATCTTCATCTCTTTCTATAGAGTATACCATTCCCTTTGAAGCTTCTATTGCAGACTGAACTGTTATTGTTCCCGTACCAGATCCGATATCAATTATTTTAGAATCTTCTTGAATATCCATTTTTGCAATAGTTAATACTCTTATGTCTTCCTTTGTCATAGGACACTTTCCTCTAATAAAATCTTTATCTTTAATTATTGCCATATATACACCCCTATATTTCCCTTTCAACTATTAATATTGATAAATTCCCAAAATTATTTTTAATTATTTCTTCTGGAGTACCCTCCACTATTTTTTCATCTTTATAAGATAAATTTTCTCCCACATAAACCTTACATTTTATGTTGTTAAAAAAAAGAGCTTGTGATAATTTTAAAGGAGTATTTTTACTATCAGTAAGCCATATTGAAATTTTGTGATCTAAAACTTTTTCTATAAATTTATCTTCTCTTCCATGAACACTACCTAAATAACTGCCACTCCAACATTTACCTAGCTTACAAGTAAGATATTGAAATGAACTTATTCCTGGAATAACTTCTATTTTTCCATTGTATTTATTTTGCACATATTCTGTAATACCATAAAAAGTTGGATCTCCAGAAGCTATTATAGATATTGTTTCATTTTCATTTAAAAGCTCTATTATCTCACTTAAAGACTTTACCTTAACTTTTTCATTTTTTATGAATTCCAAGGAATCTATAGCCCTAGAAAACCCTATTATCTTATCACTACCATTTAAAATCTCTATTGCCTTAGGCAATATATATTCTTTACTTCCTGGTCCTAACCCTACTATATAAATCATTTTTCCTTACCTCTAGAATCATATAAAATTTTATAATCTGAATAACCGCTATACATTATTACATCACATTGTAATTCTCCATATATATATAACTCCATGCGATCCTTTACCTTATCACCAATATTTTTATATAGTTCATAATATCCATCGCCTAAAAACTTAACAGCACCTTCACTAGTTTTTTGCTCTATAACTTTTTTAACAAACTCTCTATCATAACCTAGTAACGCTAATTCTAATGCTATTACTTCAAGCCGTACATCAGCTACTCTACTATGAGTATTAAAACAACCGTAAGCTATTTTGCTAATCTTTCCTATATGACCTACTAATAACACCTTTTTTAACTTTGCAGATACACAACATTCTAAAGCAAAGCCAACGAAATTAGATATTATAGCAATATCATCAATGCTATACCCTTGTTCTATGGCACATTTTTCACCAATATTTCCAAAAGCTAATACTAAAAATTCTTGTCCTAGAGACTTCTGATTAATTTCTATTTTTATGGACTCCTTCAGAGCATCTTCTGACATTGGATATACAATTCCCGTTGTCCCTAAAACTGAAATTCCCCCTTCTATACCTAATCTAGGATTAAAAGTTCTTTTTGCAATCTCTACTCCCTCTGGGATTTCAATAGTTATTTTAATACCACTATCATTAGTAATAACTGACTGTACTGCTTTTTCTATTTCTGCTCTAGGTACAGGATTAATAGCATATTCTCCTTTAGGAACAAATAGCCCATCTTTAGTTACCATACCTACTCCCCTGCCGCCAGTTAGAATAAATCCTTTATTAATTTTTTCTGCCTTAGCCCACACTTCTATACCATCAGTAACATCACTATCATCTCCAGAATCCTTAATTACTGAAGCCTTTACATAATCTTCACCAAATTCTATATTATTAAGCTCCAAATTAAGATTAATCCCTTTAGGTGTATCAATTTCTATATTACTAATAGTTACATTATTTATTAGCATATATGTAGCTGCCTTAGCTGCTGCTGTAGCACAAGAACCTGTAGTATATCCACATCTTAATTTTTTTCCACCACTTTCTACATAAAGGTCTAGCATATCTTATTCCTACCTTTCAACTATCATGTACATTAGTGCATTTACTATAGATGCAGCTACAGTACTTCCCCCTTTTCTTCCTCTAACAGTTATATAAGGTATATTTAATTCCTCTAATCCTTCCTTACTCTCACTTGCTCCTACAAAACCAACTGGTACAGCAATAATAAGCTTTGGTTTTGCTTTTCCTTCTTTTATTAACTCTCTAAGCTTAAAGAGAGCGGTAGGAGCATTACCAAAAACAAAAATATCAACATTTTCATCACAAGCCTTCTCCACCGCCGCCATAGAACGAGTTATTGATTTTTCTTTTGCTTCTTTATGTACCTCTTCCAAGTTTACATAACAAATAGCATTACCTTTTAAAGTACCTAATGCCCTTTTATTAATGCCGGAAAGTATCATATTTGTATCTGTATAAATTAATGGTGAATTTCTTAACGCTTCCTTTCCAGCTTCTATGGCACCTTCACTAATTTCTAATAAATCCTTATACTGAAAATCTGCAGTAGTGTGGATAACTCTTTTTACTATTTGCAATTGTGCCTCTGTAAAATTATGCTCTCCCATTTCCCTACCAATAATCTCAAAGCTAGTTTTTTCAATTTCCATAGGATTCTTTATATACCTCATATTATTTCCCCTTTATTATGTATTTTAAGAAATCAATGTTGCCAAAAAAATGTACATGTGGATAACCAGCTAATGTATTTTTTTTCATATATCCACAATTCCAAGAAATTTTATCCCCATTATATTTAAACTTTTCCACATTATACACAGTCTCTTCATTTGATTCTACCTTTGATTTATGGAATTCATGACAATTTATACTTATACCATCATAATTCACCGTAGCATAACCGAATCTATTTAATCTATTAGTCATTTCGCTTTTACCATTAAGGAAACCAACCATAGGAACATCATCAATAGCTTCTGTAAGGTACATAAGCCCACCACATTCTCCGTAACATCTAAGCCCGTCCTCTAATGCTTCTCTTATTGAATTTCTCATAGAAAAATTCTTATTTAACTCTTCCTTAAATACCTCTGGATAACCTCCACCTAAATAAAGAAAATCTATATTACTTGGCAATTTCTCATCCCTTAATGGGCTAAAATAAATAACTTTTCCTATCTCCTCTAATAATTCTAAATTTTCTTTATAATAAAATCTAAAAGCCTTATCATAAGCAACGGCAATTTTAATTTTTTTATCCTTCATATGAAATAAATCTTCGTATTGATTTACTTCTTTAAAGATTTTCAGTATTTCATCTAAATCGATATATTTTTCCATCATATCAGCAATTATATCAATCTTGTCAAAAAGATTATCTACCTCAATACTCTGTACTAAACCTAAATGTCTATTAGATAATTCTATTTTTTCTTCTCTAGGTAAATATCCAAAAACTTTTATACCGCAGTTTATTTCTATTGCTGGCTTTAATAAATTATAATATCCCTCTGATATATTATTTAATATCACTCCAACAACATTGGCATTTCTAAAATTCTTAAGTCCTTCTATTTCTGCACATAAAGTTACACTTTGACCTTCAGCCGTTAATACTAGAACTATAGGTATATCACCTAATGCCTTTGATATACTATAACTTGAATATTCCTCATCTAATCCTTTACCATCATATAATCCCATAGCACCTTCAATTACTGCTAAATCACCTTCACCTCTAGAAAATGCTGCTTTTACACCATCTTCTCCCATAAGATATAAATCTAAATTTCTTGATGGTACCCCTGTAACCTCACTATGAAATGCAGTATCTATATAATCTGGCCCAGTTTTATACCCCTGAACCTTATATCCTCTATTTTTTAATGCCTTCATTAATCCTAATGTTACAGTAGTCTTTCCTCCACCACTTCTATTTGAAGAAATCATTACACTTTTCATTATCTATGCCCTTTCTTTGTTTCACCAATAGAAATATATCTTCCTTCTATAATATCCTCTATTCTAGTGATATATAATTTATTGAAACTATCTAACTCTCCAAGACCATGAGGATATGTTTTAACTTCTATCCCGGCCTTCTCTAGCATTGATTTCCATGATCCTTCATCATCAGAGGATATATCATTTAAAGTATGATCTCCTGCTACCAACATAAGTGGTATTAACTTAACGGAGTTAATATTTTTACTTTTTACTCTTTTAATAACAGTTTCTATTGTTGGATATCCTTCTACAGTACCTACAAAAATATTGTTATATCCCTCATCTTCTAACACTGATTGAAGACATCCATAAACAGCATTACTAGGATTTGCAGTACCATGCCCTACCATAACAACAGCTTCCTCATCTAGAAAGATATTTTTAACAGCATCAATAAATAAAGAATAATCATTAGGTATACCTTCTACCCCTTGATAATAAAATATAGGTCTTCCTAACTTTAAAGAATTAAACTTTCCCTCATATTGAAGCCTAACCTTATTTATATACTGAAATTCCTCTCCCGGTATTATATGCAATGGTTGCATTATCACCTCTTCGTAACCTTCATTATATAATTTCTCTAAAGCATCCTCGGGAGCATCTATATCCATACCATATTTATCATTAAGCTTTTTTATAATCCTATGTGCAGTAAAAGCCCTTCTCACCTCATAATTAATAAAATAATTTCTTATAGACTCCTCAGCCCTTTCAATTGAGCTTTTTAGAGCCTCTATGTAACTAGTTCCAAAACTTATAACTAAAATTGCTTTTTTCATAAAAACTCCTTTCTAGAACACAGCTTAGAAGGCACAGAGCACAAGTACTAAAAAAAGCTGTCACACGCCTTCGTGCGACAGCTCATTTTTTATCAATAATAAAACCTAAAGTATAATCTACTTAGGTCTCCACTTTTACTGAATTTTGCTTTTGCCTTCCCACCGAAGTAAGCATAACTTTAGGCAGGTCTCCTGACTTAAGCATCAACCGCCTCTTCTCCTTCCCAACAAAAGTAGTCAGTGGATAAATGAAGATTTGTCTGCTTTTACAGTAGCGGGGGCTGTAGTGGACTTTCACCACTTTCCCTTTTAATTTTGAATAATTAAGATTATATTCAAAAACCCAAAATTGTCCTATTTAATTAAGGTAATTATACACTATATCATTATAATTCACAACATATTAACAATCATCATAAATCACCTGCTATTAATTCTATAAAATAATAGGTATTGCACAACATTTATTTATAAAATATCATGCAATACCCATATATTATAGTCTCTTTTATAACGTATTATTACACTATAAAAACTACTAATTATTTAAATTATCTTTATATTTATCTGTTTCTAATTTATCTTTATATATTGATTTTAATTTAGCTTCTACACCATTAGTAAGTATATCTTGTTTTAATTGATATTTAAGTCCAGTTTCTCTATCAACAATTTGAATTAAGAAATACCCAAACTTTAAATTTCCATCATCATCTTTAGTAGACTCTACTATATCTGATTTTTCACCAACATTTAAATTCTTTACTGCTTCAACGAAGTTAGCATCTATACTAGACATGTCTTCTGAATCTGTATCCATAAATCCAAAGAACCCACCATTACTTGCTCCTGAATCTGTTGAGTATGTTGCAGCTATCTCATCAATTGATTTTCCTGCATCTAATTCTTTCTTAGCAGCTTCAATTTTTTCTTTGTCTGAATTTACAATATAAAGAACAGCTTTTTGGTTTTCCATAGCATCATAATCTTCTTTATTGTCTTCTTTATACTTTTCCATTGCTGATTCATTAGAACTTACTTCTAATAAGTGTTCTCCAGCAACTTTAGAATAATACATTTCCCCTAATACCTCTTTCATTTCATCTAAAGTAAGATTAAATTGAGCCTTTGCCTTTTCTTCAAAATCATCATCAGTAGCCCCTAAAGCACTCTTATAATATTCCATTTGTTCGTCAACATATTTTTCTTTATCCTCATCGTTAACTTCGATATTATTATCTTTTATATACATCTGTACCAATTCATTATAAACTAATTCATCTAATTTACTTTGTTTTGCAGATTCATAGTATGATTTTGCTGTATCATCCTTAAGAAAATCTTCTCCATAGTTTTCTATTAGAGTTGCTTCATAATCTTTTAATTCACTCTCTACTTGAGATCTCTTTATTACAGTATCTCCAACCTTTGCAACTATTTGTTTTCCTTTAGCTTTATCAGTCTTTTCTAGCACAGCACATGATGTTAATCCCATAGTTGCAAATATAAGACCAATAGCAATAACTGTATTTCTTATTTTCTTCAATTTTATTTCCTCCACCTTCTTTGTTTTATATGATAAACTGCTTCTCACAATACTTCATAGTATATATAGTATTATTTATCCCTATAAAACATTTAATTTTTGCATGAACAAAATCAGTATATTTCTTTGTAGATTATACCGAACTTTTATGTCATTTTCATGTCAATATATTATATTCCAATGTTCATGAAAACTTTTTCATCATTTTATAATTATATCATAGATCTATAACTATACAATAGAAATACTACTGTAGCATAATATACTATATAAACTTATGTTTAACAGTAAAAATCAGAAAGGGAATCTCACTGACGAAATTTAATCGTTATTGTGACATCCCCATTCTTATTACTTAATATAATGATAGATTATCTACCTTTAGCCACTTCTATTCTAACTCTACGTCCATTAACTCTCTTACCATTACACTTATCCATTATAGATGTTAAGACTCTTTCTGAAACATCTACAAAGCTAAACTTATCAAATAAATCTATTTCTCCGACATCTTCTTTATACACATTAGCTTGATTCAATAAACTTAAAATTGTCTTTGGATTTACTCTATCTATTTTTCCTACTGATAAGAATAATCTTACTTGTTTTGATTTAGATGAGCCTATTGAGTTCTTAGTATAATCAAAAGAAACTTCTTTACTATATATCATACTCATTAATGCCGCTGAAACTTCTATAAGATTATATTCTTCATCTAACTCAGTAACCATTGGAACAAACTTTTTATAATCTTCTCCATTTAAAGTCTCTTGAACTCTCTCACATATGTTTTTATATTTAGCATAAAATATATCATCAATTGTTGGTATTTCTTTTCTTTTAATTTTACCTTTAGTAGTTCTTTCTATTTGTTTTAAAGTCATATATTCTCTAGCTGTAACTAAAGTATATGCAATACCTTCTCTGTTAGCTCTTCCAGTTCTACCAATTCTATGAACATAACTTTCAGTATCTTGTGGTAAATCATAATTTATAACATGTGATACATTTTCTACATCAATACCTCTTGCGGCAACATCTGTAGCAATTAAGAACTCTAAACTTCCTTCTTTAAATTTTCTAAGAGTATTCATTCTATGGTTTTGTGTCATATCCCCGTGCATTCCTTCGACACTATAACCTCTACTTTGCATTGATTCTACTAACTCATCAACGCCTCTTTTAGTCTTACAGAATATAATTGCAGCAGTTGGTTCATCTACATCTATAACTCTACATAATGTTTCAAATCTATCTTTATTTTTAACTTCAAAGTAGAATTGACTTACTGTTGAACCAGTAATAGTATTTTTTACAATTGATATATGTTGAGATTCTGGTTTCATATATCTTTTAGCTAACTTTTTAATTTCAGCTGGCATTGTTGCGGAGAATAATAACGTTTGTCTTTCCTTATTTGCTCCTTTTAATATTGATTCAATATCATCAATGAATCCCATATTTAACATTTCATCAGCTTCATCAAGAATTAAAAAGTTTAATTTTGAAAGATCTATTACCTTTTTGTTAATTAAATCTAAAACTCTTCCTGGAGTACCTACGATTATGTCAACGCCTCTTTTAACAGCCTTTATTTGTCTATCTATCGGTTGCCCACCATACACTGGTAATATTCTAGTTTTTGAATGTTTTGCTATTCTAGCTAACTCATCATTTACTTGTATTGCTAATTCTCTAGTCGGAGCTAATACAAGACATTTTATATGATTACCCTTAGGTATATTACTAATAACCGGTGCTCCAAATGCTAATGTCTTTCCAGTTCCTGTTTGTGCCTGACCGATAACATCATGACCTTCTAACAAAACAGGAATAACTTTTTCTTGGATTTTAGAAGGTTCTTCAAAGCCCATTTCATCTATAGACTTTAAAACATTCTCGTTCAATCCTAATTCTTTAAATTTTATGTTTTCCATTAAATTTCCTCGTCTTTCAATTAATATATATAATAATTTTATTTTCTACACGCTACCCTCTATAATAATACATTTCTTTAATATTTGCTAGTAAAACTTTATTTTTTATATAATCGATCAAGTAACTTAGAAAATATAACTTGGAATACGGGCATGACAACCGCCGCTAAAATTATTATTGCCACTGAAATAACTATGAAAATAAATGGTACCATTTTTAAGTTAAATATTTTTTGTGTTATTGGTAATATAAATGCTGCTATAAATGCGGTAAGCATAGATAAAAATAATAGTGCTTTAAATCCATTAAACGGTCTTGATACATCTATTAATATTATTAAACCTATTCCACCAGCAATCATTACTGCAACAGTTCTACTATCCATTACTCCTAATCCGCTCATCATAGAAAATAAATATGCACCAATAGTAAATAATGCAAATACTAATGCATTTGGTAATGATATATTTAATATTCTCCTTAAAAATCCCTTTTTTACCACCTCTTTATTTGGTGATATCGCCAAGAAAAACGAAGGAATTCCTATGGTAATTGAACCTATTAGTGTTAACTGTATTGGCTCAAAAGGGTATGGCAATACTATAATACAAAATACTATAGACATAATAAGAGAAAAGAAAGTTTTTGATAAATATAAATTAGAAACTCTCTCTAGATTATTAATCATCTTTCTTCCTTCTTCAACTACTTTAGGTAAAGCACTAAAGTTCGAGTCAAGAAGTACTAGTTGAGCCACTGCCCTTGTAGCATCACTTCCAGAAGCCATAGCTATTCCACAATCAGCTTCCTTTAAGGCTAAAACATCGTTGACACCATCTCCAGTCATAGCCACGGTATTATTATTATACTGAAGTGCTTTCACTAAATTCTTTTTTTGATGTGGTGTTACTCTACCAAAAACACTATATTCCTTAACAAGCTCTGATAATTCCTCTATATCATCAGGTAACGCTCTTGCATCTATGTATTTTTCTGATTTTTTTACACCAGCTCTTTTAGCTACAGCAGATACTGTAATTGGGTTATCTCCAGAAATTATCTTTATTTCAACACCTTGATGTTCAAAATATTTCAAAGTACTTGGTGCTTCTGCTCTTATAATATCTTCTAACATTATTAAAGCTACTGCTCCAACATTATTAGGTAATTTTTCTGTTATATTTTCTTCTGGAAAATGTGCTAACAATAATACTCTTCTTCCTTTTTTAGCCTCTGACTCTACCTTCTCTCTAATATAATGATATTTCTCTTTTAATATCATCTCAGGAGCTCCTATAATCCAAGATCCCATTCCTTTCAAACTAGCTCCGCTCCATTTTCTTGATGATGAAAATGGCACTATCTTTTTTACCTCAACATTACCTTTGTTATGATATTTATTCATAAGTGCTACCTGGGTAGGATTTTTACTTGGAAAAGCATGAGCTAACGTTGCCATAACTTCATCTATGTTAAAATTAGATAGTAACTTAATTTCAGCCACTTCTAGAATTCCTTCTGTAAGCGTTCCAGTTTTATCTAAACATAATACATTAACCCTAGCTAAAACTTCTGTGGCAGGTAATTCTTGAACAACAGTTTTGTATTTTGACAAAGTTATTACACCTACCATAAAAGTTACACTTGTTAATAATACTAACCCTTCCGGAACCATACCTATAATCCCTGCAACAGCAGCAATAGCAGCTTCATTCCACTTCTTCCCACTAAATATTATTTGTGTACTCATTAAAAGTATACCTACAGGTAGTATTAACCATATAATTGTTCGAATTATTTTATTTATAGCATCTTGCATTTCAGAATTTATAGTTTTAAATTTCTTTGCCTCATTAGCAAGCTTAGCAACATAAGTATCTGAACCTACATTAGTAACTTTAAAATACCCTTTTCCTGCTACTACAAAGCTACCTGATAAAATTTTATCCCCTCTTTTCTTTACTATCGGATCTGACTCTCCTGTTAATAGTGATTCATCAACTTCAAAAGTATCTTCTCCAATAACAATTCCATCAGCTACAATCTGATCTCCATTTTCTAATAATACAACATCATCCTTAACTATTTCTTCTATATTTACTTTTACTTTATATCCATTTCTCATTACAGTAGCGCCTATACTACTTAACACTGATAATTTCTCTAATGTTATTTTTGATCTTACTTCTTGAAATATTCCTATTATAGTATTAGTGAAAATAACCATTGAAAAAAGAGCATTTTTAGGTGAACCAGCAATGCATACTATAACTGCTAAAATAAAATTCAATCCGTTAAATACATTAAATACATTTGCTTTAATTATTTGAGATATAGTTCTAGATGGCGTCTTTGGTAAAATATTCACTTGTCCTCTATCTATTCGTTCTTGAACTTCTTCATCATTTAAACCTGAAATATCCGCTGCGCTTTGTATCCTTAATTTTCTCATACTCCCACCTTCCTCATATAGTTAGTATAACAAAATTTATTACATATATTAACTATTTATCTACTAACTTAATTAAACTTTAAGGTTATTTACATATTTTTGCATTTTATGTTGTTTTATTTGTATTTTTTTGAATATAAAGTAAAAAAGAGAAAGTTTTTTACATTAATCTATTTACAAATTTAATGATATGCTGTAATATTAATATATAGCATAAATTTGAATTGTAGTTTTAAATTGACATATTCCCCGAAAAACTGCACCACATCTCCCCGGTGTAGTTTTTCTTTTTTTTGAAAAAATTAATAATCATGAATTATGAATTCAAAAAAGGGTTATTGCTCACGAATTATAATCGTTACAACAACCCTTTTTTCTTAATTTAAAATATTCTTTAATTCTTCTATTAAAGTTTTCATTTCTTCATCTGTACCTATAGTAATTCTTAAGAAATTATTAATTCTAGGTTCATTAAAATATCTTACTAATATACCTTTTTTTCTTAATTCTTTAAATATCTCTTCTGCTTTCATTTTTTTATGGCTCACAAATACAAAATTAGCTTTAGAATCCATAACTTTAAATCCGATATCTCTTAACTTTACTATTGTTTCTTCTCTAGTGTTTATTATCTTTGAAGTTAATTCCTTAAAATAAGCTTCATCTTCAAAAGCAGCTATGGCACCTACTATAGCTATTCTATCAATAGTATATGAATTGATAGAATTCTTTAATCTATTTAACCCTTCAATTAACTCTTTTGAACCCAAAGCAAATCCTACTCTTAACCCTGCTAATGCTCTAGATTTAGACAAAGTTTGTACTACCAATAAATTGTCATAATCTTTTATTAAATTAACTACAGAAGCTCCTCCAAAATCAATATAAGCTTCATCAACTATAACAACATTATCCCTATTTGATTCTAATATTCTTTTTATATCATCTATTGATACTTCTTTGCTAGTAGGTGCATTAGGATTTGCTAATACAACACCTCCACTATTTTTGCAAAGTTTTTCTATAGGAATATTGAATTCTTCATCTAATGGAATAATTTCTGTATCCAAATTTAATAATTTTGCATAAACTTTATAAAAACTATATGTTATATCTGGAAATAAAACTTTTTTTTCTGGTGAAAAAAATGTCATAAAAGAGAATGCTAACACTTCATCTGATCCATTTCCCACAAAAACCTCATCTTTATCTATATCATAATATTCTGCTACTACATTTCTAAGATTATCCGTATTAGGGTCTGGATAAAGTCTTAGTGTTCCATTGTTTCCTTCAGATATAGCTTCTAATACCCGTGGTGATGGTGGATATGGACTTTCATTAGTATTTAACTTTATATATTTCATATCTTTTGGTTGTTCACCTGGTACATATGGCTGAAGTTGTTTAACTGTACTATTCCAATATTTACTCATAATATAGCCCCCCAAAAATTTAATAACTACTACAATTATAACATATAAGCCATTATCTTATTTCTTATACTTAAAATGTAATATATCATGAGCTAATCCTTCTCCAGGCTTTCCCATATAGCTCTCATACATTTTTAAAATTGCTGCATTTTTATGAGCTTTTCTTCTCGGTAATTCCCTATCTTGAGTATATAGTACTGATGATCTCAAATCTTTTATTAAAAAATTAAATCTATCCATTGATGGTACATGTGGTTGTCCTCCTCCATCTATACACCCTCCAGGACATGCCATTACTTCAATAAAATGATATTGTTTTTCATTTATCTTCCCACTATTAATAAATTCAAACAGATTAGCCGCACCATTAATAACAGCTACATTATATTCTTTTCCTGCCATTTCTACTGTAGCTTCTTTTATTCCTTTGAAACCTCTAACATCTTCATAGTCTACATCTGGTAAACTTTTTCCTTCAAGTAAGTCTTTCGCCGTTCTAAGGGTAGCCTCCATTACTCCACCAGTAACTCCAAAGATAGCACCAGCACCTGTGTATAATCCCATTGCCTCATCAACTTTACCATCTTCTAAGTTTTTAAAATCAATTTTGCTATCTTTAATCATTTTAGCTAATTCTCTTGTTGTTAACACCGCATCTATATTTCTTATTCCATAGTTCTCCATACCTTCTCTATCTGCTTCATATTTTTTAGCAGTACAAGGCATTATAGTAACTGTAAATACATCTTTGGGATCTAACCCCTCTATTTTAGGATAATATGTTTTACTAGCTGTACCAAATATCTGTTGTGGAGACTTAGTACTAGATAGATTATCTAGTAATTCTGGATAGTAGTTTTCTACAAGTCTTACCCATGAAGAACAACAAGATGTAAACATTGGAAATTTTCCATTATTCTTTATTCTATCTACTAACTCCGTTGCTTCTTCAACTATTGTCAAATCTGCTCCAAAATTTATATCAAATACCTTATCAAATCCTAGAATCCTTAATGCTGTATATAATTTCCCTGTAACATCTACACCATAGCCCATTTTAAACATTTCACCCATAGAGGTTCTTATAGAAGGTGCCATAGCAACAATTACATGTTTCTTAGGATCTTCTAAAGCTTCTTTCACTCTATCTAAATGTGATTTTTCATATAATGCATCTACAGGACATGCAATGACACATTGTCCACACAATAAACATTTCGTATCATCAAAACATTTGAATTTTTCTGGTGCTATAATATCTTTATTGTCTTTAGTTTGAAACTTTATCGATTCTGTATTAGTTTTATTTTTACAAGCTTCCACACATCTTCCACACATAACGCATTTACTTCTATCTATAACTATAGATTTACTTCTATCATCAATATATTCTTGTGGATCTTTAACAATAAAAGGTTTAGATGCTCTTGCTCTATGCTTTATAATAAGCTTTAATAATTCACAATTTTCTTTTCTTTTACAAGGACCACATTTAAAATTATGTTTATCTAATATTGCTGAAAGTCTAGACTTTATTTCTTCTTCAACCTTCGGTGTTTTTGTTTCAACTATCATACCATCTTCCGCTTTTGCAACACATGCTTTAAACAATTGATCTTTTCCCTGTATTTCTACAACGCATACTCCACAAGTTCCAATATCACTACATTCCTCTAAAAAACATAATGTAGAAATATCAATATGATTTTCAGTAGCAACTTCTAATATCGTAGGTTCACCACTGAACTGAATTTCTTTCCCGTTAATAGTAATTACACCCATGTTTTTCCCCCGTTTAATAATATAGATTCCCATTAAATATTAATATTAAATTATATTGTTAATTATATCACAAATTTCACTTTTTTAAATTATTTATTAACTAATAGGAAAATAAGTGTTTTTTTATTTTAATCATTTTTTACATATAAAAATGAATACTAAACATAATATACTTGAGGTGATATAATGGCTAAAAAAATACATTTTAACTTTATAAAGATATTTATTGTATTAATAATCTTTTCCTTAGCTCTACCTAATTTATTAGTTAATGGGAAATCCCCTTCTTCCGATATACATATTGTCTTAGATACATTAAACAACACTGAAATTCCTAGAAATTTTCGTAGTACAAATAATATAAATGTATCAAATTCAATAAATACAAAAGGCATGGAGAATTTAAACATATCCGGTAGTAGTCAATTTTCTAAAACAAACCTTCCACTACTTATAAAAAGCATTAATACAAATTTACCTATAATAGATATTGACCTCAGACAAGAATCTCATGGATTTGTTAATGAAATGCCAATAAGCTTTAAGAATGACAAAAATAATGCCAATTTAGGTTTATCCTCTGAAGAAGTACTATTAAAAGAAATTAAAGATTTAAATACTATAAATTTAAATAGTACTCTAACATTTTATAATGATAAAAATAATCCCGTACTTGTTAAAAGCGTAGAAAATGAATCTCTTGTTATATCAAAAAATTCAATAGGATATCTTAGAATAGCCGTTACAGACTCTATGTTGCCAAATAAAGATGAAGTAAATAAGTTTGTAACATTTGTAAAAAATCAACCTAAAAATACTCATCTTCACTTTCATTGCAAAGAAGGGATAGGAAGAACTACTATTTTTATGATTTTATATGATATGATGAAAAATTATAATGATATACCTATGGAAGACATTATTAGTAGACAAATAGCCTTAGCTAAACTAGATGAAAAAGATTATATGGCTTTCTATGATAAAAATCATACAGAGTTTTTTACTAGTTTTTATAACTACTGTAGATCCTCTAAAGACTTATTTTTATCCCCATGGCAATAATTTAGATATAATGGCCTCGCAGCAAATTTATATTTGCTATTGCGAAAGCCATTTTTATTTTACTTATTTCAAATAATCTTTTGCTAACTTTTCAAATAATGGCATTGCTCTTTCTATTTGTTCTGTTTGTACACAATAGGAAAGTCTAAAATGTCCTGGGCATCCAAAATCATCCCCTGGAACTAATAATAAATCATACTTTTCTCTTGCCTTTTTACAAAATTCTTTTGCATCTGCTTCTAATGATTGTGGAAATAAATAAAATGCTCCTCCTGGCTTAACACATTTATATCCTAACTTAGTTAACCCTTCATATAACAAATTTCTATTAGTTTCATATATAGATATATCTGCTGTAGCAGTAGCACACTTTCCTACAACTTTTTGAAATAAACTTGGTGCATTTACATATCCTAAAACTCTTCCGCCGCCACAAATTGCTGCATAAGCTAAATTAAAATCCTCCATCTCACTTGGTACAACTATGTACCCAATTCTTTCACCAGGAAGTGATAATGATTTACTATATGAATAACAAACAAAAGTATTGTTATAGTATTTTGTTAAATATGGCACTTTAACTCCATCATAAGCAATTTCCCTATAAGGCTCATCTGAAATTAAATAAATTGGATGATTATACTCTTTTGACTTTTCTACTAATATTTTTGCTAATTTCTTTATAGTTTCTTCAGAATAAACAATCCCCGATGGATTGTTGGGAGAATTTACTATTATTGCTTTTGTATGTTCAGTGATTGATTTTTCAAACTCTATAAAATTAATTTGAAAAGTTTCTATATCTGCTGGAACTACAATTAACTTTCCCCCTGCACCCTCTACAAAACACTTATATTCTGGAAAGTACGGTGCAAAAGTTATATATTCATCTCCAACATTAGTTAATGCTTTAAGACATATGCTTATAGATGCTGCTGCTCCTACAGTCATATATAAATTATCTTTTGTAAACTTTGTATCAAATCTATCATTTAAAGATTTTGCAATGGACTCTCTAACATCATCGTCTCCTTGTGCACTTGTATACCCATGAATCAATGTAGGATCTTCATTATTTACTATTTCTAAAATAGTTTCCTTTACACATTGTGGTGCTGGTACATTAGGATTTCCAATACTAAAATCAAAAATATTTTCCTTTCCAACAACAGATGCTCTCTTTTTTCCATACTCAAAAATTTCTCTTATTGTAGACTTTTTTGTTCCTAATTTAAGTATTTCCTCTGAAAACATATAATAGCCCCCTTATTTATAATTCACAGTTCACAATTCGCAATTCATAATTGTGGAGGAAATTCCACTGGAATTTCTTAAATTGTAAATGTGGTAACTTAATGAATATAATTTAACTTCATTTGGAATGTATATCCTTTTCTTACCTATACAAAATTTCTGATATATAAAATATTTCTCTATCTCAAATTCTAATTTATCATCACATTATAGCTAAGGTAAATCACCTTACCGGGACATTTTACCACATTTAGCAAATAAATAAAAGGAGCTAGAAATTTGACGCGTACACCTTTTTATAAAATAACTATTACTGAACTTTTCCGTCTTTTATCTTTATTATCCTATTTCCATAAGTTGAAGATTCATGAGAATGTGTTACTTGAGTTATAGTAATTCCTTTTTCAATATTAATTTTCTTAAGTAAATTCATAATTTCTATACCTGTTTTAGAATCTAAAAATCATAAATATTCCTTCCTAGCTCATATCCCTACCATATTAAACTTTATTCTGCAAAGATTTTTTATATTCTGAGATACTCATTCCACACCAAACTTGGAAAGCTCTTAAAAAAGAGTTCAAATCTTTGTATCCTAATAGAAAAGCAATATCATCACTTGTCATATTAGTATTTTTAATGTAGTTCTTTGCTAACAATTCCCTTGTATGATTTAATTGCTTTTGAAAAGTTGTTTTTTCTTCTGTTAGTTTTCGTTGAAGTGTCCGTTTACTGACTGCAAGTTTTAATGACACTTCTTCAATGCTACTACACCCCATGGGCAATAATTCTACCAATGCACTTCTTACCCTCGCTCCAAAGGAATCATCAGTTTGTAATTCAGATAGTCTACGCTTCAATTCAGGTTCAAAATAATCCCACATAATTTTATTTTCACTAACAAATGGTTTCAGTGAATCGCTAAGAGATAATGTTAAAGTACTTTTACAACTTTTCTCTGGCTTACATCCCCAATATCTTTCTAATTCCATATTGTTAATTGAATTCTGCAATGTTATTCTCAAAGGAATAATTTTTTCTTTTGTGGCTTTTCGAATTAAGTTAATAAGGAAAGTAATTTCCGTAATTTCCAAAAATGAAGGTATTTTATCTACAGGATCTTCAGTAGTTATCTTAACAGTAATGCTATTCTCATTTTTCATTATAATAAAAACCATAGGTCCAATAAGTTTCTTATATTGTGCTAAACGTTCTATACATATCTGAGCATTTTTACTACAAAAGGCCGCAAAGATAGCTGGAGAAAAAGTTTCGATATTTTCTGATGTTGCGATTTTTATTGGCGTTTCTTCATTAGAAATTGATTCTCCGATGTTCTCCATCAAACGGAAATATTCCTTTTGTGATAACCTTATATTTTTTCTACTAAATAAATCCTGAGGTAATTCTGATTTTATCAGTATTTCTCGTAGAGGAAGACCTACTGCTGATAGAAGAGAACCATATCTTCCATCCATAATAAATCGATCCACAAAAACAACTCCATTCTATTTTCTTATTTTTCCTTTTGCATTTCATAAATTTGCTTTAACATTATTTTTTTAGGTGTAAATGGTGCAAGTGCTAAAAATATTCTTTGTAATGGTGTTACTCCAGCAATTACGTTTAATTTTCCATTTAACATTCCCTCATATCCTGACCTTGCAACATCAACTGGACTAACAGTCTTAGCAAACAATGGAGTATTACTCATATCTGATGCCTTAGCAAATCCTGTATCCATTGCACCTGGCATCAAAGTTGTAAGGGTTACACCTGTGCCCTTAATTTCTTGCCAAACAGCATTTCCAAACGATGTTACATATGCTTTTGTAGCATAATAAACTGCTTGCAACGGCCCTGGCATTGTAGCAGCTGTTGATGAAACATTTAATATTTTTCCACTTTTACGTTCAATAAAATCAGGCAAAAATAACTTTGTTAACCTTGTAAGAGTAATAACATTTACTTCAATCATTTGCATGTCTTGTTCCATAGTACGAATATGAAACTCACCTCTCCCACCAAATCCAGCATTATTTATTAAATAATCAATATTTATATTGGCAGCTTTTACTTCATCATAAATATCTTGGGCTGCGGTACTTAAAGATAAGTCTTTAACAATAACTATAACCTGTATGCCATATTTGCTTTCAAGCTCTGCTTTTAATTCATTAAGCTTATCTTCACTTCTTGCAACAACTACTAAATTTCCACCTTTAGATGCATGTAATTTTGCAAATTCTTTTCCAATACCACTAGATGCACCAGTAATAAGTGCAGTTTTATTCTTCATAATCATGCCCTCCAATAACTTGTATTTAAACTTATATCTCAATTATATAAACTTCCAAAAAAAATATAACATCACTTTGTGCCAATTATTATTCAATTTACGCCAAATACAATTTGAGCATTATTTATCTTAATCATAGTTTTAATCAAACTAATCTCAATATTCATATTTTCCATTTAGACATGACTAGAAATCTCTCAAAATAAGCTTTTACTACTTCTTCAATATAACCCTTATAGTAACTTCTATTAAATATATATATCCACATTTACTTCTCTATCCAAAATGATATAAATGAACCTGAGAACGACATTATAAAGTCTTTAACTCCTACAAAATAATTTTCTAAATTAAGCTCTGCACAAGAAGAAGGGTGATTAACACTAAAACCCTTAATCTTACCATTTTCTTTTACCAATCCCTTTACAACTATTAAATGTCCACCTTTTGGAATAACTTTTCCTTCGCTATTTATTTTAAGTATTTTTTACATTACTAAATCTAATAATAAACTATATTGAAAAAAGTATAGTCTTATATTTACTTAATACAAAACTATACTTAAAATTAAAAATAAGCTTTATTTAATTTTACCAAGAAGTGCTGCAAATGGATTATCCTCTTTTTCAATCTTTTCTGCTTCTTTTTGCATCTTCTTCATATAATTATTTATTTCCCTTTTATCAACTTTACCTGATTTATCAAATCTCTTCTTAAATTGCGATGCTTTTTCTCTAAAATGACAATTTGCTCCTGGACAAACATATATGGCTCCATCACCTTTTCCTCTAAGTTCCAACTTCTTTTTGCACTCTGGACATCTTGCATTAGTTATTACACTAATAGACTTTCTAAAGCCACATTCCCTATCTTGGCACACTAACATTTTACCCTTTTTGCCGTTTACCTCAAGCATCTTTTTTCCACACTCTGGGCAACGTTCTCCACTTAAATTATCATGAATAAATTTAGCTTCACTATTCTTAATTTCATTTACAATTGTTTTAGAATAATTTTTCATATCATTTATAAATATATCTTTTTTACTTTTTCCTTTAGCAATATTACTCAAAGCCATCTCCCATTTAGCTGTTAATTCTGGAGATTTTAATTCCTTAGGTACCAAATTTAGAAGTTGTTTACCCTTAGAAGTTATATAAATATCTTTGCCTTTTTTTTCTATTAAAAAAGAATTAAATAGCTTATCAATTATATCTGCTCTAGTAGCAACAGTTCCAAGTCCCCCTGTTTCTCCTAGTGTCTTCTTTAACTTTTCATCATTATTATCCATATACTTAGCTGGATTTTCCATAGCTGATAATAATGTTGCTTCATTAAATAATGCTGGTGGCTTTGTTTCTCCTGTAGTTTTGCTTACAGTAAAATTCTTTAACTCCATACCTTCTGAAAAATCTATTGATATAGAATTTTCCTCTTCTTCAGCTGAAAATACTTCTTTATATCCTAATGAAATTATCTTTTTACCTTTTGTTTTAAATATTTCCCCGGCAATTTCTCCTTCAACAGACATCTCCTCATATTGACAAGGTTCCATAAGTACAGCTAAAAATCTCTTTACTATAAGATCAAAAACTTTGCGTTCTTTATCATTTAATGATGATAAACTTGCTGGTTCTTCTGTTGGAATAATTGCATGGTGATCTGATACCTTTGAACTATCTACAAAACTCTTATTAGCCTTTATATTTTTCTTTAAAATTGATGACGCTACCTTACTATATGGACCTACAGATACTGCTTTGACTCTATCCTTAAGTGTTGATACCATGTCATCTGTTAGATATCTTGAATCAGTTCTTGGATAAGTTAAAAACTTATGACTTTCATATAATTTTTGTAAAATGTTCAAAGTTTCCTTAGGTGAGAATCCAAAGATTTTATTACAATCTCTTTGTAGTTCTGTTAAATCATATAATGATGGTGAGTAACTCTTTTTATTTGCTTTGTTCACTGATTTAATCTTAAAGATACCTTTATTTATTTTTTCAATAACATTATCTATATCTTTTTCATTGAAAGTTTTTGTATCTTTATTACTCTTATTTTGCCAAGTAAATTTTATCCCTTTATATGTTATAGTAGCTCCGTAATATTTTTTTGCTTTAAAGTTTCTTATTTCTTCTTCTCTAGTGGCTATTATAGACAATGTTGGTGTTTGCACTCTTCCCGCTGAAAGACTAGTATTATAGTGACATGTTAACGCTCTTGATGCATTTATACCAACTACCCAGTCTCCCTCTGCTCTAGCAACAGCAGAATGATATAAATTATCATAACTTCTACCATCTTTAAGATTGTTAAAGCCATCTCTTATTGCTTTATCTGTTACAGAAGATATCCATAATCTCTTTAATGGCTTCTTGCATCCCGTCTTAACAAGAATCCATCTTGCTACTAATTCCCCTTCTCTTCCGGCATCAGTAGCAATAATAACTTCATCTATATCTTTTCTAAATAATTGTTCTTTCACTGCATTAAATTGTTTTCTTGTATTAGGAATAACTGATAACTTAAAGTTGTTGGGAATTAACGGCAATTGCTCCATATCCCACTTTTTATACTTATTATCATATTGCTCTGGATCTGCTAAAGTCACAAGATGTCCTAGCGCCCAAGTAACAACATATTTATTTCCTTCTAAATAACCATTTCCTTTTTTATTACAGCCTAATACCCTTGCTATATCTCTAGCTACTGACGGCTTTTCTGCTAATACTAACTTTTTCATATTATATCCTTTCATGCCATATACCTAATTCTTTACTTATAACTATATACTATCAATTCTCTTATTTCCACATTAATAATAATATTAATATAAGTTACAATTATAGTTTTAGAATCATAATATAATTATAAATCAATATTCACTGGAGGTTTAAATGTGTTTATAAAACTTACTCCTCCAATATTTGAAGATAACACAAATAATGATACTGTCGTTAATGATGACGAAATAGTTTTCTTAAATCAAAATAGACTATTTTGTTTTCTAGCCATAAATCCTCTAAATGATGATAATGCAATAGTGGGATCAAGCATACTTTACTTAAGAATGCAAATTAGTCTAAAAAATCTTTATCTTGCCTTACTATTGACTAATTTAGATTTAGCAGAAGCACAACTAAATCCACATATAAAACTTCATGAAGATGAAAGTTTAGACGAAATAATTCATGGATACTTTTACTCCAATGTACAATATAGCTTAGCTGGACTTCCCTATGTTACTTTCGTTGTATCAAGTCTAGATGCTATAATTCCATTTTTCAACTATCAAATTAGTATAACACCAAGAGTTTTTTACATTATCTTTGTTATCTCCATTTTAGAAAATGATCCTAACCTATATTATTTTAATAATGACTATGTTGAATTTACAGACATAAACCTTGAATTAGCTTCTATGGGACGCTCAGAACCAAGACATTGTTATAAACACAAAATGGTTCCTAGAAATAGAAAATATAGACGTAATAAAAGGTCATGAAATAAGACCTAGATATAGTATTTTACCTAGGTCTTACTTATATTAATTAATTTCTATAAGTTTATTATTTAACATATCCCATTCAAAAGCTTCTTTGTTATACTTATCTATAAAATACCATCCTATAGTAGCTAGATGGTCATCCATCATTTCACTAACTTGTATCATGTAGCCTTCTTTTCCATTATTACTTTCAGCGTTTTGAACCTCTAAACTCAAATTTTCTTTATTTTCTAATTTCTCTCTTAAGAATTCAACTGCTTCATCTTCTGTAAAAGCTTCTCTTTCCTTTTTCTCTTCTTCTTCTTTTTGCTTTCTTTCAGCTTCTTCTTTAGCTAATTTTTCATCTCTCTTTTGTATTATTTCTTCCTGTAGGTTTTTAGCTTCTTCATCATCTTTTCTTACATTAAGTACATCTGTTATACTTTTTAATGCACTATCATAATCTCCCTTATCAAAAGCTTGTTTTGCTTTTTCAAAATTAATATCTACCAATGCATCATCACATTCTTTTATTTTTTCCTGTGCATCTACATATATCTTTCCTTCATTAGCATGAATCTTATTTAACTTATCTTTAGCTTCTTCATATTTTTCTTTTTTCATTAAATTTGTAGCTTCTTCAAGTAAAGTCTCTGACTTTTCAATTTTCTTCATTAATTCTAATTTTTCTTTACCTTCTTCAGTAGATTTTAAATCTTCAGCTTTTTTTAAAACCTCTTCAGCTTTGTCATATTCCCCACTCTCTACATACTCTTCAAATTGATGTAGATAATTTAATACTTTATCATTAACTTTTATACTATTAAATAATAATAGTACTCCTAATATCATAATAATTATTAATATTGAAATGATTCCTATAATAATTTTAGTAGTTTTTTTTAACTTTTTCGTTCCATTCCTCATATTATCCTCCTTTTTTATGCAACTTTATTCTTGGATATATTTATTTTTTAGGAAGTATCTTGTCACTAATAAATATATCATTAATAATCTTTCAATTTCTAATTAAAATACCATATAAAAATAAAATTCTTATTTATAAATATAACGCGAACCCCTATAAATATCAATATATATGTATTACTATTTATGTAACTACAAATTATTTAATTATAAAATGTATTTTTTATCGAAATGTATTTTAAAGGAGATTATTATGAAAAAATTTTTTGCATTAACTATTAATGGTAAGCTACGTTATGAATTAATTTTTGAAAAACTGTTCTTCTTTTTATTAATTTCTACGTTTATATTTGGAATATTAAATAAAAATTCTTTTATATATTTATCTTCTTTATTAACTTTAGTAGTATCTCTATTGATAAAGTTAGTATTTATGTACACGAGATTTAAAGCTACTCTACTTTTATACTTTCTTTCTCAATTATTTATTTTTTTATCTATGTTTCTAGGACGAATAATCTCTATATATAGTATCTTTCCTTATTGGGATAAATTTGTTCATTTTTATTCAGGAATCATATTATTTTTTATAGGGTTGGCTATTTTTACAACTTTATGTAAAAGTAATTTAAATAAAAACTTTTCCCTTTCAATTCTATTCGGTATATTTTTCAGTATATCAATGGCAGGATTATGGGAAATATATGAATTTACTACCGATTTACTTTTAAAACTTAATTCACAAAACCATAGCTTGACTGATACTATGATTGATATAATCTGTGGTTCTATCAGTACAATAATCTCATCAATAATATATATCTTTTATTCAAAATATAGGAACAATAAATAAAGATTACGTAAAAGTTCCTTTTACAGGGCACAGGCTAGAAGGCACAGGGCACACGTAAGGTGAAAATTCCTCTTTGGGAAGAATTTTATTATAGTCCTGCGGACATCAACGCGTTTTCTTATTTACTGCAAATATAGAAATTATAGCTAAAACTTCATGAAAGTACAACTTTCATGAGCTTTCTGTAACGACTTTTATATCAACTGTAATCTAAGTAAGAAACATGTTCTAACTTATAACATTCAACTTAACACTTAAAATTTCAGAAATTCTACAAGAATTTCCTCCATTACTGTGCCTTGTGCCATCATACTTGTGCCCTGCGCTCTATCAAGTTTACTTAAAAAAGCTGCGCACTCTTCGTGCAACAGCTTCTATTTTTAACTCTTAATATTGTTTTACAGGAAGTATTATAATAAATTCACTTCCAACACCCACTTTGCTTTTTACAAATATATCTCCTTTATGTAGATTTATAATTTGTTTCGTAAATGTTAATCCTAAACCACTTCCTCCATACTCTTCTGTTGTATTTCTATATCCTTGAGAAAATCTATCAAAAATAATTTCATAATTTTTTTCTTCAATTCCTATTCCAGTATCTTTAACATTTATAGTAACATATTCATCATTATCACTTATTCCCACTTCAATTTTTCCACCTCTATCAGTAAATTTAATAGCATTACCAATAAGATTAACTATACATCTCTCTATATTTTCAGCATCACATTCTATTACTTTTTCTTCTACTTCAGGATCTATAATTAATTCTAATCCAGAGTCCTCTGCAAAGTCTTTCATTGACAAAACTACTTCTTCAACTAGATATACTATATCATTTTCAGTAATATTTAATTTATAAAATCCAGCATCTATCTTTGCAGTATCTATAATGTTATTAATAAGGCTTAATAATCTTTTAGAGTTTCTATTCAATACAGACATATAATACTCTAATTTAGATTTATCTATATGCTCCTCTTTCTTATTTAATTCTGTCACTAACTTTTCTGTAGATAATATAACATTTAACGGTGTCCTAAGCTCATGAGATAGATTAATAAAATAATTATTTTTATATTGCTCATGCTCAATTATCTTATTATACAATTTTTTATTCTCTAATAGTTTATTATGTAATTGAAGTGTCCTTTGCTCAACTATCTTTTCTAAAATTCTAACATGATTTATTCCAAAGAAAATTAGTATTATAACACATATTATGTATATTAAATACGCTATTGGACTAAGCCATGGTGGGTTATCTATAACTATATTTATAGATAATTCATCACTAAGATTTCCCACTGAATCTCTAGCCATAACTTGCAATTCATATTTTCCTGGATGCAAATTAGAATAATTTATATTATTATTATTTTCATTATCTATCCATTTGTTATCTGTCTTTTTCAGTTTATATGAATACGATATTTTTGATGGATTCCTATAATCTGATACAAATAATTCTATTGATATGTTATTTTTATCATATGGTAAATTAATTTTTCCCTTATCTAAATCTAAATATTTTGCATTACCATTTTCATCTCCATTTACAAGAACCGATTCTATTTTTATCTTAAAATTTTCAAGATATTCTCTACTCATTTCTTTAGGATCAAAGGAATCTATACCTTTAATACCTCCAAAATACATTATTCCTTCTTTATTCCTATAATATGAATATATATTAAACTCATTACTTTGTAGACCATCAGTAACATCAAAATTTTCGGCTTTATTTTCTTTCACATTTAATTTAAAAATTCCACCATTAGTACTAATCCACGGATTATCTTCATCATCAAATAATATTCCATATATATATGTATTAGTTATACCTTCATTTTCACCATATCTTATAAACTTCTCATTTTCTTTATCTAGTCTATTCAATCCATGTGCAGTTCCTATCCATAAGTTTCCTTTACTATCCTCTGCTATAGACTTTATTGAATTATAACTTAAACTATTTACATCATCTTCATCATTAGTATAAGACTTCATAGTCATATTTTTTCTATCAAATCTTATTAATCCACCATCATAACCACACCCAATCCATAATATTCCATCTGAGTCTTCATATATGCTAGAAATATATCTATCACTTATTTTATATTTACTCATTAACTCACTATAATCTATAAATTTGCTTTTTCTATCAAAAGAACATAATCCATTTCTAGTGCCGATCCATAATATGCCCTCTTTATCAATATGCAATGATACTACATCATTATATACCAATGAATTTTCACCATAAATATCCTTATATCTAGTAAATAAGCCAGTACTTTTATCAAATTTATCTAATCCACCACTGGTAGCAATCCATATTTCATTGTTACCATCTCCAACAACTTGCCATACTCTATTGTTACTAATTGAATTTATATTTTCACTATCATGCTGATAATACTTTATTTCATTAGTATACTTATTAATAACATTAAGACCACCACCGTTAGTTCCTACCCAAATTAGACCTTCATTATCTTCATAAATTCCATATACCATATTATCGCTTAAAGAATTTTCTTCAAACTCACTTTTTATATAGCTTTTTAAGTTAACTTTTGGATTGAAATTATTCAGACCATCATAAGTTCCCACCCATATAAGACCTGATTTATCCTGATATAATGAAATTATATAGTCATCTGTTAACGATTTTTGATCATATTCTTTATGTATATAATTTTCAAAATTATTCTTACCTTTTCTTTTAACTGCTATTCCTTTATTAGTTCCTATCCATAAATCCCCATTATCATCTTCTAAAATAGCATCTACCCCATTATGTGGTAATGAGTTTTTATTATTTTCATCATTTTTTATATCTTCTATAGTACCTTCTTTCTTATTATATTTTTTTATTCCATTTTCTTCTGTAGCAATCAATATTTCTCCATTAGATAATGTATATATCTTATTTATATATTCATCTTCACTAACTTCTTTAAAACGTTTTAATACTCCATTTTCCTCATCTAAAAATAACACTCCTGTTCTAGTTCCGACCCATATAACTCCATCTTTATCTTCTTCTATAGTTAATATATAATTTTCTACATTATATTCATCATTGAAACCTTCTACATAAAATCTTTTAAATTTATCACTTTTCTCATCATATAAATTTAACCCTTGCTCCGTCCCTACCCAAAGTCTATTTTTAGAGTCAATAAAAACATATCTTGTATTATAATGTGATAATGCATTATTATCTTTTTCATCTGAAGTATAGTTTTGTATTTTTTTTCTATCTTTACTTATCTTGCTTAACCCTTTGTTTGTGGCTACCCAAAGATTTTCTTGCTTATCTTCTACTATCTTACATATAAAGTTCGATGGTATTGTTACTTCTTCTCCATCATTATACTTATATACCTTAAACTTCTTACCATCATATCTATTTAAACCATATGACGTAGCTATCCACATATACCCTTGCTTATCTTGATATATATCATTTATTGTTGTTTGTGATAAACCATCCTCAATAGTAATTCTTCTGAACTTAATATCTTCTCCTCGTGCAAATGCTAGTTCGCTAAAGCTTAATCCACATATAATTACCACTAATACTATTAAAAATACTCTTTTTGGTAAGCCCTTCATTTGCTCGCCCTCTTTCTATACATTGTTCCAAAATGATATATAGTTATAATATTATTAATTCAATATATTCTATCATAAATTATATTTGTATTAAATATCCTGTCATTTTTTATTGAGATTTGTTTAATCAAAAAAAACTCTAATACATTTTATGTACTAGAGTTTTCACTACTATTTTAAAGCTTCTTCTATAAATTTTTTAACTTCTGTACTATACTTAACTTTATCTTTAGGATAAGCCTCTACATGTGCTGCTCCTTCAATAAGTAATAACTTATTTTTATCACCAATTTTCCTTTTATACATGTCTTCACTCATATAACATGGTACAAAATCGTCTCCTATACCATGAATAAACATTGTAGGTATTTTCTTATCCTTTATATCATCAATAGGTGAAATATCATTCATATCGAACTTACAAAGCTTTTTACACCTTCTATTAACAAACCAATACAATGGATATAATGGTGTTCCTTTATATTGTTTAAATTGATATCTAAGTATTTCTTTCCCACTTGAATACGGACAATCGGCTATTATAAAATCTACTTTGTCTTCATATTTTCCTCCATACATAAGAACTGTGGCTGCACCCATTGACTGACCATGTAACCCGATTTTTATGTCATTACCAAGTCTATCTGTCATAAAATCTATCCATTGATTTAAATCTTCTCTTTCATAATATCCATAAGTTGCGTAAGTACCTTCACTATCACCATGACTTCTTACATCTATCATAAGTACATTAAATCCTTCTTCAAAAAACATCTCCAAGTATTGTAATGCTATATAATGATTAGAGGTATATCCATGTACTATAATCATTAACTTTTTACACTCTTTAAACTTTTCTATATAATATCCTTTTAATTTTAAGCCCTCTTTTGATACTATCTCTAGAACTTCAATATCTAATTCTTTATATTTAGATAAATCATAAGCTTTTCTTTCTGTTAATACTCCAAAAATATCTTCTTTAGTTTTTCGCTCTCTTAAAATAGTTTTATAAAAAGCATAATCTGTAAGTTTTTTTCCTATTAAAAATAGAATTACTACTAATATAACAAATGAAATAATTATTATTTTAAACATAACCTTAATTCTTCTCCAATAATTTCTATAACTTTATCTATTACTTCCATCATCTCATTGTCATCTTTCTCATTTTTACCACTTTCTAATACTGTAACTGGACACGATGAACAGCATCCTTGTAATAATGATGTTATTTTATACTCTCCTCTTAATTCCTTAAAATCTTCAAATGTCATATCTTTCTTATTAACTATTAAATTTAAAGGCTTTATACCATTTGACATCATTATTATTAGTCCATCTTCAGTAACTTGTTCTATTTTGGCTTTTACTATCCTCATATAACCCACCCCCATAATAATATCTATTTAGTATATAATTTAGATATTTCTACAATAACATCCACAGCCTTTTCCATGGAACTTACAGGTACATATTCAAATTTTCCATGAAAGTTTTCACCACCAGCAAAAATATTCGGTGTCGGAAGACCCATAAAAGAAAGTCTTGCCCCATCAGTTCCTCCTCTTATAGCTTTTACTTTTGGTGTTACACCACAATTTTTCATCGCGTCAAAAGCCTTATCTACTACATATTGAACTGGCTCTATCTTTTCTTTCATATTATAATATTGATCTTTTATTTCTATTTCACAAGAATTTTCTCCAAATTCTTTATTAATTTCTTCAGCCCACATCTTCATATTACTTTTTCTATTTTCAAAACTTTCTCTATCAAAGTCTCTTATTATATAAGATAATTTAGTTTTTTCCACAGAACCATCTATAGAAGTTAACATATAAAATCCTTCTTTATTTGAAGTTAACTCTGGCACCTCATCCTTTGGCAATTTTTCTATAAACTTGTTAGCGATAAGCATAGAATTTATCATTTTATCTTTAGCATAGCCAGGATGAACATTTACTCCATTAAGTATAACTTTAACTCCTGCAGCATTAAAATTTTCACATTCTAGCTCTCCAATAGCACCACCATCAATAGTATATGCTACATTAGCTCCGAATTTTTCTACATCAAATAAATCTGCACCTCTTCCTACCTCTTCATCTGGAGTAAAACAAATAGCAATAGGACCATGTTCTATATCTGGATTATTTATTAAAAACTCCATTGCAGTGATTATCTCTGCTACTCCAGCTTTATCATCAGCTCCAAGTAATGTAGTACCATCTGTAGTAATAAGCGTTTCTCCTATATAATTTTTTAATTCTGGCGATTTTTCTGGAGACAACACTATATTTAAATCTTTATTTAAAACAATATCTCCCCCATCATAATTCTCAACAATTTGAGGATTAACATTTTCTCCTGAAAAATCTGGTGCTGTATCCATATGAGCAATAAATCCAATTGTTTCTATTGCTTTATCAACATTAGATGGTAAATATGCCATTACATAGCCATTTTCATCTATAGATACATTTTGCATACCTATGGTTTTTAGTTCCTCAACTAACATTTCACCAAACTTGTATTGTGATTTTGTTGTTGGACATGTTTTACTTTCCTCATTGGATTTTGTGTCTATTTTTACATATCTTAAAAATTTCTCAACTACTTTTGTCATTTTCTATCCCTCCACTGTCATATAAACTTCTATTACTATTATTGTAATACATATATGAAAATTATCCCATGTTTTTATAAAAAGTTTATTTTTATATAAAAAAATAAGACTGTTGATTAAAATAATTTTTCAACAGTCCATTTAATGATACTTTAATTCTCTACTCTTCTAAACTCTCTGATAATAAAAATACCTGTTATCATTGAAGCTATAAAATCTGAAAAAGCTCCAGCAAGCCATACTCCATTTACACCAAAAAACCTAGGTAAAATTAAAGTAAAAGGAATTAATAATATTACTTGTCTTAATAAACTTAAGAAAGTAGCTATTTTTACTTTACCTATAGATTGAAAATAATTACTTCCCACTACTTGAAAACCTAGCAATGGCAACATAAATAAATATACTCTAATACCTGTAACTCCTATTTTCAAAAGACTTTCATCTGAATTAAAAATACTTATTACTTTCTCTGGGAAAAGCTGAATTACCACTGCTCCAATACAAACTATTATAGTAGCAGCTACAATAGCATATTTTAATGTCAATTTTGTTCTTTTATATTTCTTAGCTCCATAATTATATCCTATTATAGGTTGTGATCCTTGATTGATTCCGAAAATAGGCATTAAGAATATTAATGATACCGATGATATTACAGCCATAGCTCCAATAGACAAGTCATTTCCATATGCTTTAAGTGAATTATTTGCTATTATTTGAACAGCACTGGCAGCTATTTGCATTGCAAACGGTGCAAAACCTATCGCAAATATTCTTTTAACAATACTAATATCTAATTTCAAATTTTGAATTTTCAACTTTAAATTTGATGATCCCTTTGTATAATAATAAACCATCACTAAAGTACTAATAACTTGTGCTAATACTGTAGCTACAGCTGCTCCTTTTATACCAAGATTAAAAATAAAAATAAATACATAGTCAAACACTATATTCACAATACATCCTAATGCCATTGTAGCTGCTGCCATCTTTGGATTTCCATCAGCTCTTATTGTAGCATTTAATGCAAATGAACTTATTGAAAAAATCGTTCCTACTAATATTATATTAATATATTCTGTAGCATAATAAAGAGTATTTTCACTAGCACCAAATAATATCAATATTTTGTTTCTTAATAATAATCCTATCACCGTAAGAATAATTCCCATTAGGACCATCAAAACTACAGCATTTCCTAGTATGGATTCTCCATCTTTTTTATTTCCACTTCCTAAGGTCAATGATATACTAGTTGTAGCTCCTATACCTACCAACATAGATACTCCTAAAATCATGGTCATTATAGGCATAGTTACTCCTACACCTGTTAATGCAAGTGGACCTATATCCGGTATTTTACCTATAAAAATTCTATCCACTACATTATATAAAGCATTTACCAGCATACCAATTATTGCTGGTATTGAATATTGTAAAAGTAACTTCTGTATTGGTTCCTCACCTAATATCTTTTGTCTATTCATATATTTCTCCTTTGTTTATGTTTTACACATCTTATAATTATATAAACTAATTTGACTTTACAATTATACAAAAATGCTGAAACCGTCGCAATAACGAATGAATTTTCGTGAGCCCTAGTTCCTTTAGTCATGGCGCAAGTTAGAAGGTACAGGGCACAAGTAAGGTGAAAATTCCTCTTTGGGAGGAATTTTATTATAGTCCTGTGGACAGCAAAATGTTTTCATATTTACTATAGATACAGAAATTATATTATAATTCGTAATCCAAGCTTCATGAAAGTACAACTTTCATTAGCTTTCTAACGACTTTTATATTAACTTTGATATAAATAAGAGACATAATCTAACTTATAACATTCAACTTAACACTTATAACCTAAGAAATTCCGCAGGAATTTCCTCCATCCCTGTGCCTTGTGTCATCATACTTGTGCCTTGCGTTCTATAAAACTTACTGAAAAAAGCTGCCACACCCTTCGTGCAACAGCTCCAACATTTTGCTTATATTATTTTGTCTCATATGAATTAGGTCCTATTTTCTCTCCATGATATATACCTAAATCAGAATTTCCACCTGGATTCATTTTTCTACGTTCTGGTTTAGATTTAGGTCTATCTTTCATTCTATACTTATTGTTATCCATAATTTCACCTCTCTAAATTTTAAAATCAGTTGGATCATATGGTTTTGCTTTTGGTTCTCCAAAAACAGCCTTCGCACTTTCTACTCTTGGATCATGATTTACATGTTTATGAGTCTTAGTTTTATGTTTTATCATCTTGTTTCCCATAAAATCACCTTCCTCAATTATAGAATGTGATTTTTTTATAAATTTATGTCTATTTTGATTTGGATTATTCTCTATTTAATTGATATACAATATAAATATTCCTTATTTACATAATGAATTTTATTGCATTTTTGGTATAAAAATTTTCTCCAAATTTCTCGCTTTTTTATTTTTTTTAATATATATATGATATAATTATTTTGTTAATATTTGTTTTAAATATACTTATAATATTTATTATAATTCAAAATTATATAGGGGATGCAACTGATGAAAAAGCTAAAAATTAGTGCAACTATACTTAATACAGTATTATTAATGTTAATTTTTATACTAATTAATTGTATAGTAGCTAATATATCAAATAAATATTCAAAAAAAGATGATATATCCAAACATAGCAATACATTGCTATCTAATGGTCCTAAAAATGAAATTACTACTGAACCTAAGGTTCCGGAAAAAACTATAGAAGAGAAACGAAAAGAGATATCTGATAAATATGGATATGAAACAAGGGATATTGAATATATTTTGTCAAATTATATTTATAATGTAGATGGTAAAAAAGTAGCCTTCTTAACATTTGATGATGGTCCATCTACTACAAATACACCAAAAATTTTAGATATACTAGATAAAAAAGATGCAAAAGCTACATTCTTTGTATTAGGTAACGAAATTGAACGCTCCGAAGAAAGTAAAGCCGTCTTTAAGGAGATTTATAAAAAAGGACATGCTATAGGAAATCATAGTTATTCCCATGACTATAATTACTTATATCCTAATAGACATGTTAATACCGATAATATATTAGAAGACTTTACTCATTCAGAAAATGTAATGAAATCTGTATTAGGTAATAATTTTAAATGTAATGTGGTTAGATTCCCTGGAGGACACATGTCTTGGGATGGAATGAAAGCTTCTGAACAGTTTTTTATCAATCATAATATGAAATACATAGATTGGAATTGCTTAACTGGTGACTCAGAAATAAGAAATGCCACAAAAGATCAATTAATAGAAAAGTTTCATGATACATATAAAAATCAAGATAGATTAGTGGTTTTAATGCATGATACTTATGGAAAAGAATCAACTGTAGAGGCATTGCCAGAAATAATCGATTTTTTAAGATCCGAAGGATATGAATTTGGAATATTAATATAGGGCACAGGGCACAGGGCACAGGGCACAGGGCACAGGGCACAGGGCACAGGGCAATTATAATTTATAATGCTTTTTAAATCAAATAAAATGTACTAAATGAATTAGTTTTTAACACAACAATTCATTTAGTACATTTTTTATATGTGGATAGTATCTTTATTGTACTTTAATCATCCGCCTAATGTAATGTCTTGATTTTGGTACCAATCTAAGGCATCATAAAAATGCTTTTCCTTAAAGTCAGGCCAAAATTCATCTATAACATAGAAGTCTGAATATACTGATTGTATTGGCAAAAATCCACTAAGGCGTCTTCTACCTCCCCATCGAACTATCATATCAACTCTTGATATGTCACTACTTATAATATCTCTACTTAATGATTTTTCTGTTCCATCACCAGAGCTCAAGGATTCCAAATCTTTTTTCCAACTATAATTGATTAAAAAATTAACTTTTATTCCACCTTTACCACAGATTACTCTTTTTGTATACTTAATTAATTCTTTTGGAAACAATTCTGACTTAGTATTTCCTACTACTAATATTTCAGCATCTTCATTTGCTATCACATTAACAGATTTAATACACGCGTCTATAAATGCCCTTTTTTGCTCTTCTGGTCTCTTCGTATTGTCTGTAGTAAATCCATAAAAAGTTACTTCTTGTACTCCTTCTTTCTCACATAACTTAAATAACTTATATCCAGGATCTATTCCATAACTATAACCTTTATCTTTAGTCATACCTTGACCTTGTGCCCATCTTCTATTTCCATCTGGAATAACCCCTATATGCCTTGGAACTCTCATTTAAATTCCTCCAATAATATCTTTTTCTTAAATAATATAGATATTATTAGACTATATTAAAGATTTTATTCGTTACTTTAAAGATTCAAGTAATCCCTCTAGAGCATCTTCTACTTCATTTCTTGGTAAATTACCATTTTCTAAAGTTTCATCATCTAATTTTAAAAGTCTATTATAAAAATCTAACCCAAAAGAAACAATATCTTTATTATAATTTGAATCATCTAAAATGTCATATAGAAGATCTTCACTTTTATCAAAAACACCTATAGATTCATAATACTTTATTAACATTAGAGTTGTATCTATTGGCAAATGATAATTAGAAAGTATTTCTTCAATCTCATTAACCTTAAGTATATATCTTTCCTCTCTCACTGTGTCATCTTCTATCATAACTTCTGATAAAATAGTAATAGATTTAATATATGTACTTAAAGCTTCTTTTTCCTTCCCTTCTTCTCTATATAGATCTCCTTGTTCTTTTATAAGATCACCTAAAAGTAATGCTTTTACATTATTGTTTTTATCTCCACCTGTAACAATATCTATTAAACTTTTAGATTGTAAAGTTTCAATAGATTTAGGATTAAGTCCAAAAAATTGCTTCAATGCTTCCTTAATAGATTCATGGGCATCCTTAAAAGCAGTTTTTCCCTTTAAACCTGTTATTGTTGTAATAGCATCACTTATTTGCTCTATCATTTTCTCTAAAAAATCATTTTTAATCACACTTTCACCTTATTTCACTAATTATTTAATTTCTCATAATAATATATACTGTATATACTATATACACCATAATAAGTAAGAATCCTTCTTTTCTACTTATAGTTTTTTCTTCTTTTTTATTAATAAAGACTAAAGCTCCAATTAATAATGTCACCACTAATAATACAGCTAAATCTATAAATAAAGACATAGACACTTCTATAGGATTTATTGCAGCTGCAACTCCTAAAATTAATAATAAATTAAATGTGTTAGAACCAAGTATATTTCCAAGAGCTATATCATCTTCTCCTTTTATTATTGCCACAACAGATGTAACTAATTCTGGCAGAGAAGTTCCTATAGCTACAATTGTTAACCCTATAAGTTTATCGCTCATTCCAAAGGTAGCAGCTATATCTTTTGCTGAGTTTACTACTAGTTGACCACCTACAATAATACCTGCCACACCTATTATAGATAAAATAATTTTTATAGGTAGCTTAATATTATTAAACTCCTCTACTTCATCACTATTTTTCCCCTTACTTTGAAATATTAATATAAGCATATATGCTAATGTGCAAATAAGTAAAACTACTCCATCAATTCTTGATATTACTTTCCCATCTAATATAAAACAACCTAATGCTAAAATAACTACTAATATAGTCGCAAAAATATTAACAGCAAAATCTCTTTTACTATCTTTCTTATTAATAACTAGTGGAACTATCATTGCTGATACTCCTAAAACTACTAGACTATTAAATAAATTAGATCCTATTACATTTCCTAATGTTATTCCATTATTTCCTTGAATAGATGATACGACACTAACTGCTAACTCTGGAGCACTTGTTCCTAATGATACAAGAGTAAGACCTACTATCACAGGTGGTATTCCTATTTTTTTTGCAATAGATGATGATCCATCAACAAAAAGATCTGCTCCTTTTATAAGTAAAATAAATCCTATTATTAAAATAATGTAACTCAATATATTTTTCTCCTTTGCTTATATATCTTCACTGTTTATTATATACATGTTATAAATATTAAACAATTTAATTTAGGCTTGCTTTCATTGTATATTTTTTACTCTTTTTTTATCTTATAATAAAGTTTCAATTATTTCATTCGATTATCTTAAGTGAATAATTTTTTAATCATGGGGGAATATGTATGAAAAATGCGAAAAAGATAAAAAAACCTTTTTTAAGTGTGGGAAATAAAATACTTGCACAAACTGTATCATTAATAATATTTGTATCAGTTTTCTCTTCTTTGCTAGCATTTGTTCAATCAAGAGGAATTTTGATTAATTCTAGTAAAGAAAATATATCTGTTCGTTCACAAGAAAGTGCAAACGTTCTATCTAGTGAATTTAATTCAAGAAAAGAACAATTAACTTATATCGCTGGATTACCGGAAATAACATCAATGAACTGGGATATCCAAAAAGACTTTTTATTAAATCAAGCTGAAGAATGGGACTTTAGAAATATATTTGTAATGACCACTGATGGGTATGGTCACTATCCTGATACAGGAAAAATAGTTGACCAATCAAATGAAGAATTTTTTGAAACTATGGTGGAAAAATCAACTTTTATCACTGAACCTTATATAAACAAAAGTGATGATACTTATATAACTACTATTGTTGTTCCTATAAATGATTCTTCTGAAAAAATAATTGGATATCTTTGCGGTACTATAAACTTAGAATATATAAACTCTATAGTTCAAAATATAAAATTAGGCGATAGCGGTTATGCATTCTTAGTTAATGATTCTGGACAATTTGTAGCTCATAAAGATATGGATATAGTATATAGTCAAAAGAACTTAATAAAAGATTCTAAAGGTAAAAAAATATCAGATGAAGCAACATTGGATTTATTTAATAATATGAAAAATAGAAAAACCAACGTTACAGCAATAACATTAGATAATGATAAAAAATATGTAGCTTATACTCCTGTGGAAGATACGCCTTGGTCTATTGCACTAACAGTTTCTGAATCAGAATTATTATCATCAATAAATAAAGTAGGTTTCACTCAACTAATAATATTTTTCATAGCTATTATCGTTGGAGTAACTGTATCAATGTTAATTAAGAGATTTATAAAAAATAATCTCGATAATGTTAAACATTATTCTAATGAATTATCATCTTATAATCTTTCTTATAGAGGTGATGTAAAGGTTAATGATGAATTTGGACAAGTAATTACAGAATTGAATAATAGTGTAGATTCTTTAAGCACTACTATGTCAGAAGTTAAAGCTAGTGGAGATGAGATCTTTAAGAGCAGTGAAGAAATAGATACTATGCTTATTGATATTTCATCCTCTCTTGAAGAAGTAACAGCTGCAGTAGAACAGATTTCTGCAAACATGGAAGAATCAACTGCTGAAGTCTTAGAGGTTTCTTCTATGTCTCAATCAGTAAATGATATAACTAAGCGCTCTGTTGATATCGCTAATGACAGTATACATATAGCTGATAAAATAGAAACTGATGCTGAATCTCTTCATAATGAAACTATTGCATCTAAAGATAATATTGAAAAAATTTATTCTGAATGTAGAGTAAAATTAAAAGATTCTCTTAAGAAAGTCGCTGTTGTTGAAAATATTTCAACAATCTCTAATAGTATTTTATCTATATCAGATCAAACTAATCTACTTGCAATTAATGCATCTATCGAAGCTGCTAGAGCTGGTGAACATGGAAAAGGTTTCGCCGTTGTTGCTGATGAAGTTAGAAATTTAGCTGAGCAATCTGCATCTGAGGTAACAAATATTCAAAATAATGTTTCTGATGTATTAGTAGCTGTTAATGAGTTATCTTTAGCATCTTCTGAATTATTATCTATATTAGAAGATGATATATTAAAAGATTATAACAATCTTATTAATGTAACAGTAGCTTATAAAGATGCTGGTAGCACTGTTAAAGAAATGGCAACTAAATTCTCAGATATATCAAATGAAATTTCTGATTCTATGAATCAAATTTCTGATAGTATGGGTAGTTTATCTAGCTCCGTAACTAACGTTACTAATTCAGCAACTACTATAGCTGAAAATATGACTAATGTAAGTATACAAAACTCATCTATCTTAGATAAAGCTGAAAATAATAAATCTATAGTTGTAGAACTTTTAAACTTAATTAATAGATTTAAATTATAGTAAAAAGTAGTTTAACTAAAGAGCACCACAATAGGATTTTGCAATATAAATGATAAATTCATTTTAATTATTTTGCATCAATTCCTTTGTGGTGCATTTTTAATTATTAATAACTATAATTAAAAGAAAATCATTATTTGGTACTTTTTTACTGTATTTTGTATTATTTTCTTTCGATAAAATTTATGTATGTGCTAAATAGATAAATTTTATAACACTTAATGGAGGAATGTTTTATGGACAGAACAAATGATAAAAAATCATTTAATCTAAACTTTGGAACTAAAATTATGCTACAAATTATATCTTTAGTTGTAGTAATTTCACTATTTTCTGCCTATATCTCTTTTGTAGGTTCTAGAACCTCAATAATAGATTCTACAAATGGCTTATTACTAACTAAATCTGATGATGCTAGTAAGTCTGTATCAAAAGAACTTCAAGTTAGAAAAGAAAATTTAGAAGCATTTGCTAAGCTTCCTATAATAAAATCTATGGACTGGAATATTCAACGCTCTTATTTACTTCAATTAATATCACTCTCCAATTTTGATAACCTCTTCATATTGGATAAAAACGGTACAGGATATTATCCTGATACAAATGATATTAAAGATCAATCTGATGAACCTTTCTTTAAAGAAATGGTTGAAAAATCAAGCTTTATAACAGATCCTTTTATAAAAGAAATTGAGAGACAATCTATAACTACTATAGTGACTCCAATAAAAGATGATAATGAAAGAATAGTAGGATATTTATGTGGATCAGTAGATCTTAAAGATATAAATACTATTATACAAGATATAAATCTTGGTAAATCCGGCTATGCTTTCATGATAAATAACTCTGGTCAATATGTGGCTCATAAAGATATGGATCTAGTATTTTCTCAAAGAAATATCTTAAGAGATGAAAATGGCAAAGATCTTAATGACAAAAACATAACTAATCTTTTTGATATGGTTACTAGTGGAGATACTGATACTTCAACTGTTACACTTAATGGTAAAAGACAATTAATTTCTTATTGTCCCGTAGAATCTACTTCATGGGGTATAGCTATTATCGTTCCAGAAAATGAAGTTCTTTCAAGTGTAAGAAAACTTGCACTTCAACAGGTAGTAATATTTATTATAGCTATAATTGTAGGCTTTTTTGTGTCTGTATTTATTAAAAAAATAATAAACAAGCACTTATTAAATATAAAAAAATATTCTACAGAACTTTCATCATACAACTTATCATATAGAGGTGAATCATATACTAAAGATGAATTCGGTGACGTTATAACAGCTTTAAATACAGGAGTAGAATCTCTAAATGAAACCATGCTAGAAGTACAAAATAGTAGTAACGATATATTTGATAGCAGCAACACTATTGATTCTATGCTTGTTTCTATATCAACTTCACTAGAAGAAGTTACTGCTACTGTAGAACAAATATCTTCAAACATGGAAGAATCAATGGCAGAATTATTAGAAGTTTCAACAATGTCTCAATCAGTGAATGATATAACAAAACGCTCTGTAGATATAGCTGGTAGTAGCATAGAAACCGCTACAAAAATAGAAAATGATGCTCAATTACTTCATGAGGAAAGTCTTAAATCTAAGCATACTATAGAAGAAATCTATGCTTCTTGCAGTATAAAACTAAAGGAATCTCTAGAAAGAGTATCTGTAGTAGAAAATATATCTACTATTTCTAATAGTATCTTATCTATATCAGATCAAACTAATTTACTAGCAATTAACGCTTCTATTGAAGCTGCTAGAGCTGGTGAACATGGAAAAGGATTTGCAGTAGTAGCTGATGAGGTTAGACGCTTAGCAGAACAATCAACTAACGAAGTTACAAATATACAAAAAAATGTTGCTGATGTTTTAGCAGCTGTAAAAGATTTATCAATAGCATCTTCAGAATTACTAAAAATACTAGAGAATGATATATTAGAAGATTATTCAAAACTAATAAACGTTACAGTAGCATATAAAGATGCCGGAATTACTGTTAAAGACATGGCTTCTAAATTTTCAGATATATCTTCTGAAATTTCTGAGTCTATGGATCAAATATCAAGCAGTATGAATAGTATCTCTTCATCAGTATCCACTGTTACTGAATCTTCTACAACTATTGCAGAAAATATGACAAACATCAGTATTCAAAATTCAGCTATCTTAGATGCAGCTGAGCATAATAAATCTATTTCTTCAAAACTTACTAACTTAATTAATAAGTTTAAATTATAATATTGGAGCTGTTGCACAAAGTGAACTGCTCCCTGTCAAGTAGACAGGTGAAATAATAAAAATATTTAATATAGCTAATCACTTTTGTGGTTAGCTATATTTTATGCTACAGATTTTAATAAATACTCCCTATATTCTAACGGAGTCATAGAGTTGAGACGTTTTTGATATCTACGATTATTGTAATAATCTATGTACTCTATAATTGCTGCTTCTAATTCTTCATATGAATTAAATTTCTTTAAATAATACATTTCTGATTTTAACATACCCCAAAATGCTTCCATTGGACCATTATCAATACAACGTGATACTCGTGACATACTTTGAATCATATTAGCTTCTTCAAGCTTTTTCTTAAATGTTTTTGAAGTATACTGAAAACCACGATCACTATGAAAAATAGGCGTAGCCTGCGGATACTCCCTACGGGCAATATCAAATGTTTGAAACACTAGATTATTATTATTTGAATGCCCAATTACAAAAGAGACAATACTCTTATCAGAAAGATCTAGAATTGCACTTAAATATGCTTTCTTTCCAATACCATACTTCATTTCCGTTACATCTGTGAGCCACTTTTCACCAAATTTATCTGCATAGAAATCTCTATTTAGAATATTATCAGCTACAGTTTCAGGTGTAGATTTTTTATAAGTTTTTCGTTTTCTACGACATACTGACTTTAGATTAAGAATACACATAAGCCTATAAATTCTCTTTGGATTTACATGAAAATCATTTTCACGATTTAATTTTATAGTCATTTGTCTATATCCTAATATTCCGTTTATTTCTTCATATGATTCTTGTATAAGTGATAATAACACCTCATTAAATTTTTCATTCATACTTACTTTGCGATTCGTCCATTTATAATATGCGGAGCGTGCAATACCGGCTATTTCACATAATTCTTTAATAGAAAAAGATTTTTGCTTATGCAACTCTTGTATTGCTAAATAGATAAATTCATTTTTTGTTTTACTTAAAATCGCCTCCTTTCTATTTCGTCTAACTTTTTTAAGAATTCTATCTCCATCTGTTGTCTACGATTTTCGGCTTCAAGTAATTTGTTTTTCGCTTTTAACTTTTCTATTTCAGACATTTCATCGGCAAGCTTTCGCTTTCCACGTTTATCTAATAGTGCTTCAATGCCATTGGTTTCATATTTCTTAATCCAACTATATATTTGTTGATATGATATTTGAAATTTTTCTGCTGTTTTAGCGTAATTTTTATCATTTTCTATATAATACTTTACAATCTCAATACGTTCATTATAAGTTGTAGTTCTACCTTTAGTCATAATTGCTGTCCCTCCAACTCCAGAAGATTTTAGTTTATTATGACTATTATATATTGAAATCCATCTTTGTAGTTGCGTTTTTGAACGTATTTTATATTTTGCACAAATTTCATCTTGAGAATATAAATTTGACAAATAAGCTTCTACTGCTTGTAATTTCAATTCTTTAGAATAGCCCTTATATCCTTCCATCGTAAAGGCTTCCGCGCCTATACTATTGTAGTTACGAATCCATTGACGAAAAGATTCTAAGGCAATCCCCAGCATAGATGAAAAATGACTCATACTATTTTTACTTTTTAGATATTCCTCAACATATTTAACTTTTTCTTCAGCACTAAAATTACGTTTTTTACACATAAAAAAATACTCCCTCTCATGATAGACATTTTAATTATTTTATGTGTCTACCATAAGGGGAGCATATCAAAGTGCGACAGCCCCATCTATTATTTCATATGACCCTTTTTTATCTCATTTAAAGCTTTTTTTGACCCTCTTTCAATATCTTTCTTTATCTTTCTAGTTTTAAAGTCTACAAATAATTGTTCCATATCATAATCTTCAGGATATAAATCTTCCCTCTTTATTTCTAACTTTACTCTTTTATAATTCACTTCTAAAAACTCTTTTTTATATAAAACAGTTATATTGTTAAATCTATCCATTCCCTTGTATACTATAGCTGATTCACCTTTATCCAATAACAATACCTTATCACCAACGTTATAATGATTAATACTTTCCTCTTTAATCTTTTCTATAATAGTCTTCTTTTTACTTTCTTTTATCAAGTTATAACTATATTCTTTATTTTCAATATAACATTTTGTTTTTTCAATTATAAAATCCGGTATTCCCATCTTTTTAGATATATAAAGAGCATTACTATTACCTGACTTTCCAATACTTAACTTATATAGTGGTTCTAATGTCTCTTTTTCAAAATCCATAGCAGCATTTTCAAAATCCGGATGCTCTCTTGAAAAATTCTTTATCTCACCATAATGAGTAGATGCTATAGTAATTGCACCTTTATAATAAAACTCTTCTAACATAGCAATAGCTAATGCAGCTCCCTCATTTGGTTCTGTACCACTTCCTATCTCATCAAATAGCAACAATGTAGAATTATTAGTTCTTTTTAAAATATCAGCTAAATTTTTTACATGAGATGAAAAAGTACTTAGAGAATTTTCAACACTTTGATTATCACCTATATCAACAAAGATATTATCAAAAATACTTATCTCTGTCCCATCATCTGCTGCAATATGGAATCCTGATTCCGTAGCTAATGTCAATACCCCTATAGTTTTTAATACAACAGTCTTCCCCCCAGCATTTGGGCCTGTTATTATTAATGTCCTATAATCTTTTCCTATTTCATAATCCAAAGGTACTGAATTTTCTATAAAAGGATACCTTCCTTTATTAATTTTAGTATAACCGCAATCATTAACTTTTGGCATAATTCCATCTATAGCTTTACTATACTTTGCTTTAGCAAAGATCATATCATATTCTGCTATAACTTCTACATTAATTTTTATTTCTTTTATATAATTATATATTTCTTCTGTCAGTATTGATAAAATCCTGTATTCTTCAATACTTTCTTCCGCCTTCAACATAGCTAATTCTGAAGTATATTTTGAGATTGCTTCTGGTTCTATAAAGACAGTACCTCCCTTAGCTGAAGTATCTACTAAAACTCCTTTAACATAATTTTTATATTGCGCTTTTATTGGAATAGTATATTTATCATTTCTCTTACTTATGAAAAAATCTTGTATATACTCCTTATTATTAGGATTTCTTAAAAACTTATTTAACCTCTCATCAATTCTTCCTTCACAAATATCTATCTGTTTTCTTATCTTTTTTAACTCCTTAGATGCATTTGTATCTATACCACTGCCCTTTATAGCATTATTGATATTTTCTTCAACCTCACATAGCTCTGATATATTTTCACCATAAGCACTTAATGTAGGAGCATATCCTTCTTTATTCTTCATAAAACCCTTAATTTTTCTACATCCTCTTAAAAAATCCGATATACTAATTAACTCTGATGGATCCAAAACTCCATTTTTATCAATTTTATCAATAAGAACAGTGACATTTGATATTCCTTCTAATGGTATATAGTAATCTGCATCTAAAAGACATCTTCCTTCCGTTGTCTCACTTAATCTTCGCTGTACTTCTTTTATACTACTACTTGGTTGTAATTTATCAATTAGATTTCTACCTAAACTACTAGAACAATAACTCTTAACCATTTCTTTTAATTTATTATAATTTAATTTTTCCATTGTATCATTATTCATTCTCTTTATATCCTCCCTGTAATGATACAAGTCCAAATACAAAAAATATAAAAAAGCTGTAGACAATTCCACAGCTAAAATTTCAACTCTAATAAAAGGTAGTATTAAAACTCCCATCGGCTCTTGTGGACTTGTATCTTAAATAGTTATGCTTAACTCCATCACAATAAAAGGTACATAATACCCCATTTTTTGAAGCTAATATTAAATTTCTATTTTAGATACTAAACACTCACAAAGACACCTCATCTTTTATTTTATTATTATATATATATACTACTCTATTGTTATGTTCACGTCAATAAATAATTATTTCACTTAAATAACCAATAAACTTTTGTTTTTGATATATCCATACCTAGACTTCTTTGTAATTTCATTGATATTTCATTATCTTCTTTAACCTGACAATAGGGATATCTTCCCTTCGCTATTGCAATGTTTATAGCATACCTTTCCAATTCACTTCCTATCCCCCTTCCTCTGAACTCTGGTATAACTTCTAACATTCCTATTGATCCTTCCTCATGAACTCCTATAAAACCAGCTAATCTATTACCTAAAAATGCTCCATACATCTCTTTATTTTTTATTCGCTCTTCTATGTATCCATTATTACATAAACTTAATTCTGAATAATTACTATTTACTAATTCTATGAAATCTTCTTGTAGCACTTTTATCTCTGCTTCACAACTACTTTCTTCTATATATTCTTCTTTTAAATATACCGCATTATGACAAATCATTTCTTGTGAAAATTTCATTTTATTTTTTAACACCTTATATTCAAATTCATTATGCAAAACTATACAATTTGCCTCTAACACATCTTCAACGCTATCTCTTACAAATTGTTCTGATAATGCATACATCATATAAATACATGATACCTTATCTTGTATTAATACTCCATTCTCTTCAACTACAATAATATTTGCAGTCCCTCTTCTTATACACTCTAGCATATCTACATTTAATATCATTTCCTTTTTTAATATGCTCTCAGCAATTTCTTGTTTATCCATAGTAACTATATTTCCTTCCCCAAATTTATAAATTACTATAACTTATTAAGTTTACATTATTCTTATTAATATATTCTTTAATTTCAGAATCTAAATATACTTCTAACTCCCTTTCTCTATTATACGTAAGCGACGATACTCCTTTAAGCTTCTCATCAACAAACCCAGGATGTGCTAATAATTCTATGGTTATATCTCCTTCATTTTTATATTTCTCAATATTTTTTATAATATATTCTTTTGTAACTACTTTTCCTGATTGAAATAATAATATATCTGTGGTATTTATGTTGTTTTCTCTAGCTATATCAAATAAATGTTCCTCATTATCACACAAACTAAAATCTCTTCTTATTGGAACATTATATTCCTTAGCTAGCTTAACGACTATTTTAAATATTTTTTCATCCATTATAGAGAAAATATGATGTGTATCCAAATGATTTAACTTTAGCCCAGTAGATAAAAACTTTTCTATTTGTGACCTAAGTTCATTTTCTATTTCAATATAATCATATGGTACAGGAATTAATACTGGCTTTCTATAAAAATATCCATCTTTATCAACTATATTTTTTAACCCCTTTAATACAGGTTTTAAAAAAGTAATTGTTAAATGAACTCCCATTGATAATATTCCTTCCTCTTTAGCTAGAATAGCCGCATCAAAAAAATAATCTGAATTTGCTAAAGCAGAAGTATCTGTAATTATTCCTTCTTTTATCCCTTTAATTATCCCATTTGTAACACCTTCAGTTAATCCAAAATCATCACCATTAATTATTAACCTCATTTCATTATCTCCCCCATACTTTCTTATAATATTTATTATATATAAAAGGAATTGTTGCACAAGTCACAGGGGAAAATTAACCTTACTTGTGCCTTGTGTCCTAAAACCTGTGCCATAATAAAAAGCTATTACAAATCCTTTTTACTGGAATTTGTAATAGCTTTACTAAAACTACATAGTTTGTGATCTAGATTTCATATAAGAAAAATTACCATTATTTAAATGAATAACTTCATCTGATTGTCTAGCCAATTCATTTGAATGTGTTACTACTATGACACATTTATTTTCTCTATGTGCTAAATCTTTAAATATATTTATTATGTCACTAGCAGTTTCCTTATCTAGATTTCCTGTAGGCTCATCTCCTATTATTAAATCAACATCACTAACAATAGCTCTTGCTATAGCTACCCTTTGTTGCTGACCTCCTGATAACTTAGTAACAGGTCTAAATAAATCATCTTTGCTTAATCCTACTTTTTCTAATATTTCTATCGCTTTTTCTTTTTTATTAGCTACTTTCTTTTTATTTATATCCATAGCTGTAGTAACATTTTGAACAGCATTCATATAATTTATAAGATTATATGATTGAAATATTATTGCAATTTTATCTCTTCTATATTTAGTTAACCCCATAGAGTTAATATCTTCACCTTCATAACATATGGTACCACTTTTAGGTGTATCTAATCCTGCCGCTAAAGATATAGCCGTAGTTTTTCCAGATCCAGAAGGCCCTAGTATACTATAAAATGTTCCCTTATTGAAAATAACATTACTAGATTTTAATATTTCTTTAGTTCTATCGCCATCTTTATATGAATAGCATACATCTTTAAATTCTAATATCTTTTCCATATAATACCTCCTAATCTCTACTTGTTAATATATCTTTTGGCTTATATCTCATTATTGAAACAGAAGTTAATGCTGTTGATAAGAATATAATAACTACTCCTAGTCCAGCTAATTTAGCTAAATCATTTGCTGTTACATTAACATCTATTGTATCAATTGTTTCTACATTACTAGTACTTGGACCTCCTTGGCCTCCAAATTGACCTCTACCTTGTCCTCCTGGCCCATTACTTGGTACTGTTTTGCTAGTCTCTGTAACTGTTGCTTCATTAGCTAATAAGCTATCTGCCATCTTTTGAGCTATTACATTTCCTGAGAAAATTGAAATTCCAAAAGCTACTACTCCTATTATTAATAATTCTGAGAAGAATTGAAGTAATAATTTAAATTTACTTTCTCCTAAAGATAATAATACACCAATTTCATAAGTTCTTTCTTTTGTAAATAATACTACTACTAAAGTTAAAACTACAATTCCTGCTACAGCTACAATAATTACTACTTTATCTGATACTGAAGCTACATTTTCAATAGGTTGTATCATTTGTTGATATTCATCATCATTAGCATCTAATTTATATGTGTCTTCATCAACACCTTTTTTTACTGCTTCTGCCTTAAATGCATCTATATTTTCAGGGTCATTTAAATAATATACTGCACTATCAATTGTATCATCACCAGTACTACTTTCACCTTTTAAGCTCTCTGCTGCCTTATATGATGTATAAATCTTATTATATGGACTCATAGCATTCATCATTTGTCTTCCTGGTTGACTGCTAGTACTTGTATCAGAAGTTTTATATATACCAATAACTTCAAATTCAGTTGAAACTGTCTCATCTGATGATACTAATGTAACCTTACTACCTACTGAAAGATTATTATCATAAGCTAACTCTTCTTCTACTAATATATAATTACTATCTACATCATCATCACTAAGTGCTCTTCCATCTGTGATTTCACTAGTTCCATTATAGAAATCTTCATCAGAATCAGAATTCAATACACCTTTTAATGTAAAATCTGCTGATATCATTTGCTTACCACTGCCTTGTTCCTTTGTGCTACCACCTGGCATATCTGCTGGTGCATTATCACTATCACTACTTTCATCAGTAGTTGTTTCCTCAACTGGTGTTATAGTATCACTATTTACCACAGTAGAATTTACGAAGTTATATCCTTGTACATATTCTGAATCTGCTATACTTTCAGCTGTTTCTATAGAAACTGGTTCAGACGTTGGCATAGTTCTTTTGCCTCCATCAGTAGAGGAATCTGACTCACTTCTTGATGCTTCCATTGCCTTTTGCATATCATACTCATATGTAACAGTTGCACCTAGCTTCTGTCTTGCTAATTTAGCAGATTCCTTGGATGCACTCTTTATTGAAAATCCTGAAAGAACTAAATTTGTAATTACAAATAAAATTACAAATAAAATTATATTTCTACTTTTTCTTTTTATTATGCTTGTAAAGCCTCTCTTTAAAAAACTCATCGTATCACTCCTTTGAATTTATATTAACTTCCTAATATGAATTCAACATGAATTCAACTTGTAGTTTAAAAGTAATTGAAACCTTATTACATTTTTGATATTATTAGTTTAAATTCAAAAATATTAAAGGGGTTTTTTGTTATGTATTGTAGAAATTGTGGCAACAAAATTAATGATAATGCCGATGTATGTTTAAATTGTGGTGTTAAAAAAGGTAATGGTAATTCATTTTGTCCAAGCTGTGGTTGTGAAACTACCGTAACTGCCGATTTTTGTATAAATTGTGGTGTACAACTTAAAAATATATACGCAAATTATAAATCAAAAGTTGCTGCTGGTATTTTAGGAATATTACTTGGAGGTTTAGGTGTTCATAGAATGTACCTTGGTTATGTAGGTATAGGTATTCTTCAACTATTCTTATCAATCTTTACTTGTGGTTTTGCATCTTTATGGGGATTTATTGAAGGAATTTTAATTTTATGTGGTTCAGGCATAACTACTGACAAAGATGGAAATCCATTAATTTAAAAATAAAAAAGGCCCTCACAACAACGATTAAATTTCGTTAAGCGAGAGCCTTTATTCAATTCACTATTTCCACGAACTCGTAAGTTTAAATATTTTTTTATTCACTATCAACAGATACTAGTTCTATTGTAAACTTAACAGCATTTTCTATATTTTCTATAGTATACTTATAATCATGTACTTCTAAAACTTTTTTAACGATATGTAGCCCTAGACCGCTACCTCCAGTTTTTCTATTTCTTGATTTCTCAACTCTATAAAATGGTTCAAAAATCTTATCTAAATCTGCCTTATCTATATAAGCTCCAGTATTTATAACTTGAAAATTATTGCCTTCAAGTTTTATGATTAACTCTCCATTTTCTTCAGAATACTTAATACCATTAATTATTATATTGGAAAATGCTTTCTTTATCATATCTAGATTTCCTTCAATATAATATTCTTTCCTAACATCTACAGTTAATTTTAACTTTTTTTCTTCTATAAAATACATAACGTCTGCAACTATTTTATCTATCAAATCGAATAAATTTATTTTAACTTTAATTTTTAATGCCTTTTTATTATCCAGTCTATACACATCTAATAATTCATAAACTAACTTTTCCATATCTTTCATTATATATAGTGATTTTCTTAAATATTTTTCTCTATCTTTATAAGCACCTATATTATATAACATTCCTTCTATTTGTCCACTTACAGCTGTTATAGGCGATTTTAGTTCATGTGAAATAGTTGCTACAAATTCACGTCGTTCCTCTTCTTGTTCTTTTTGCCTTTGTATATCCATCTTCAATTTCTCATTTGCATTATGTAAACTATCCATAGTTTCTTTGAGATTAGCAGATAATTCGTTAAGACTAGTAGCTAGTTCACCCATTTCATCATTAGACTTAACATTACACTTTACTGAAAAATCTAATTTAGACATTTCTTTAGCTGTCTTATTTATCTTTATAAGAGGGCTTACTATTGATTTTGAGTATAAATAGGCTGCTATCAATGATACAATAATAATAATAACCATCATATAAGGCATTAAATAAGCCATAACAGTAGAAGCTTCATCTATTGGCTGTAGTGGAGTATTAACTTCCAATATATAAACTTCATCTGAATCACTAAAACTAATATTACCAGTTACTCTTATAAGTTCTTCCCCGCTTTTTCTTTTGTCGCCTAATGGCACTTTAAGATTATTTTTTTCATCATCTTTTATAATATTATCTTTAGTAGAATCTATACTATTTTTATCTGTATTATTATCAGATATAATATTTTCATTTCCCACTTCATCCTTTTCTGGCGGAGTAATATTTTCATTTTCCACTTCATTCTTTTCTGGTGGAGTAATGTTATTATTATCTTTATAAAATGCCGGAAAACTCCACCATATAACTCCATTGGAATAGGATATTTTGGCATGAACATTATTCTCTCTAACAAATTTATCTATAGCTAAAAATCCGTTACTAATACTTTCATTCTTACACTCTTCTATTAGTTTATTTACTGAAACACTTGTACTATTTTTTTTATACTTATAATAATATTGTGGTAATACCATATATAATGATAAATATATTATAAAAGCACAAAAAGTTAGTAATGCTGCTGTAGTTAAAAAAATCTTAAATCTTACACTACTCTTTCTCATCCTTAAGCTCCAATCTATATCCTACACCTTTAACAGTTTGAATATATGATTTTTTTAACTTTTTTCTTATGTTTTTTATATGAGAATCAACAATTCTAGTTTCTCCATAATAGTCATATCCCCACACCTTATCTAATAACATTTCTCTTGTTAATACTTTATGAATATTACTAATTAACAAGTTTAATATTTCAAATTCACGAGTTGTAAGCTGGATTTCTTCGCCATCCTCATAAGCTTTATATTCATCACAATTAATTTTAAGTCCTTCATAGGTAATACTATTTTCTTCCCCTTTATTGTGCCTTCTTAAAACTGCTTCTACTCTTTTTACTAATATATTAAAAGAAAATGGCTTTGTTATATAATCATCTACTTGAAACTCAAAAGCCTTTAATTGATTATCTTCATCATTTAAAGCTGTCAATATTATTATAGGTACATCTGATTTATTTCTAATCATTTTGCAAGTAGAATGTCCATCTAAATTAGGAAGCATTAAATCTAAAATAATCATATCATATTCATTACTATTAAATTTACTTAAAGCCTCTATACCATCATTTGCAGAATCTACTTCATATTCTTGTGATTTCAAAAACTCACATATCAATTCCTGTATATTTAAATCATCTTCAACCACTAAAATTTTTGCTTTCATATTTATCACCCCATATAATTATATCTTTTGTATATGAAAATGGTATGGATTTTTCTGTCCATACCATTTATATTAAAATCAGCAGTGTGTTCTCACTAACCAAAATTTTATTTTAGGATTACTCCATCCTAAATCCCATGGTACCATATATCTATCGGTATTATGACAAGTAACTAAAGGGTATCCTTTAGAATCTAATCCTGTTACCATAGAAATATGATTTATATCGCCTTTAGCTTCATATGCTACAAAATCTCCTGGAAGCATTTTATATGCAGCTTTATATACTTTTTCATAACCACCATAAGCAATTACAGATGCTCTACCTGAATTAACCATATAATTCTTAAAACCACCTGCATTTACCCAAGGTCCTGTAGCTCCACTACTATCACAATTCCAAACAGAATTTTTCTTAAATTTCCCACCTTCATGTAACATTTGTGAAGCAAAATTTGCACAATCTCCACCTTCTGGATTATAATTTCTATATTTTTTATTATATTTAAATCCATATTGTTCTTCTGTAGCACCACCACAAAATTGTTTTCCATATTCTATAATACCTTTTCTTCTTTCATTAATCCCTTCTAAATCTTTTGCCTCCTGTGCCATTATAAAACTTTTCACATCATCACTTTTTAATTTTTTTAATTCCAAAGAATCTCCAAAAGGATCCTTATACCATTCCTTAACAATTATCCATTTATCCCCTTCCCTTGCTAACGTTAAAGTGTGATCAGTTCCTATTCTAAATACATTAGTTACTTCCATATTATCTTCATACATATATTGATACTCTGTAGAGCACATAAGATAAGCATTTACCTTTTCTGATGTGCCTTTTAAACTTTTAATTACTACTTTAGGTTTTATTTCTACAAATACTGCTCCTTGCTTCTCTTCCCAATTATGAAGGTAATTAGCCTTTTTTTCTTCATACTCATAAGCCCACATTCCATATTTACTTTTAGTATTGTAATGTTCTTTTACAAGACTTAAATCATGTTCTAAAATCGCTCTATTCCTGTCTTTAAAAATTTCTTCTACAATTTTAGTTACTTCTTCCTTTTCCGGTAGTGGTAATTTCTTTTCTTCATTTCCACATCCATCTTGTGCACTTACTAAATTTCCTACACCTAATTGAATTAGCAACATTATAGTTATAATAATTAATACTACTCTTGATATCTTACTCATATTTTTCATAAGTTACCACCTTTAAAGTTTATCTATTTTCTCTATATATTCTTGCAAATTTTCAATATCTTTTGGCACACCATCATACCAATGCTCTCTTTCCTTTGACTCATCACCAAAATATTTCGCTTTAAGTATAATTTCTGGTCTATACTCATAATGAAGTATATCAAAATGACTCCATTTTCCTCCCCAAACAAAATTATTTTCTTCAAAAACCTTTGGCAATTCTTTAGAATATTCTCTTATTCTTTCATTACCTTGTTCCAATGTAGCCCATTTCCAATAATCTTTATTGTTTCTATTTAAATCTATTGCTATAGCATAAGCATGAGGGCTTAACATTCCTGTACCAGAAATAACTCTATAATTATATGTACCATTTATAGGATAAAAACAAGCAGCTGCCTTTCCTTCCCTTTTACATAACTCCCTAGCCCCTTTAAATGCTTTATTCAGTTGCTCAACAGCACCATTTTTATTATTAAATGTTACACCTTCAGTGGTAGCTTTTAAATTTTTTTCTATTTCCCCTCGATTTTTTCCGTAAACTTCATTAAGTATTCCATAATGACGTATTCTTCCTGGATCTATATTTTTATCCATAATCTTATCAATAGACTCCAATGGATATATTTGTTCCATAACATCTTGAATATCTGGATTTGCAAATTTTTCTTCAAAAGTCTTTTTTCTCTTATCATCATAAATATGCTTTTGACCAGATTTCATAATAACATATATATTGCCATTATCATTTTTTTCAAAATCCACTATATATCCTGGATAAGCTATGCTTAAAATAAGCAAATCTCTTTTCATCGTAATATCATAGTTATCTTCCGCTCCATATACTTTTCCCGTAAAGCTTAAAATATTAAAAATAATAAGTGCATAACATATAACTTTTTTCTTCATAATTTCTACCTCATCAATTAAAATAATTATATTATTCTCTTAATTTTCCCATTGATGTTTTGCACTATTCATTACTTTTACTTATTACTTCTTTAAATTTTTTTATATCATTAAATACTTCTTTTCTTTTATCTTTATCTATGCCGCCTCTTCCTAACCTATCTGATAATGAAAATAAAACAATATCATTTATATTTAATTCACTGACCATTTTATCTATTTCTTTAAATGGTAAATTCTTATTTACATAAAGACTTTGCATATGCCATCTAACTAATGATTGTACTAATAATATAAACTCCTCATCTTCATTGAAGTATTCCATAAATTCTCTTACCATAACTGCTCCAACTTTATCATGATTATAAGAAGTTAATCGTCCTTTTCTCATTTTTGTGGTAGGAGTTTTCCCTATGTCATGTAATAATAGTCCCCACATAAAAGCTCTCTTATTAGTAACTTTGTTCCTATGTTGTACACCTTCATCTATTACCATCATAACGTGATTAAAAACATTTCCCTCCGGATGGTATTTAGGGTTCTGTGGTATTTTATTAAGATCTGATATCATATTAAAAGGATATTTATTTAATCTATCTGTTTTCAGTAATTTTTCTATAGATATAGACGGTTTTTCTTCTTGCAATAAAATTTTCTCTATTTCTAAAAATTCTTCTTCCATCTTTTCCTCCTTAGTATAAAAATATATTTATATTTTACCTATATTTAATTTCCTATATACTTTTATAAAAAGAAAAAGAGTTGCTGCATATTTTTACACATGTTACAACTCTTTACAAAACAGAAAAGTCATCGGATATATTCCGATGACTTATATTAATCTGGCGACTCAGAAGGGGCTCGAACCCTCGACTTCCAGCGTGACAGGCTGGCACTCTAACCAACTGAGCTACTGAGCCATATATGGTGGGAACAACAGGGCTCGAACCTGTGACCCTCTGCTTGTAAGGCAGATGCTCTCCCAGCTGAGCTATGCTCCCATACATGTTACTAGAGAAATAACTCTCAAGCAAGTACTATTATATTTATTTTATACTAAAAAGTCAATAGTTAAATTAAAAAACTATTTTTATATTTTTTCATCTTAGTGATATAATTATTTATATAGGATGTTTTATAACAGTATATTAACTATATGACTGCCGGAATAATGATTAAATTTCATAATCGGAAGCCTTTTTTAGTGCATAGAAAATAGCGAATAAGTAAGAGTGAATAATGTTTGGAAATTTCGCCGTCCGAAGGACTTATAATATTTTTCCAAAAGGGAAAATTAACCTTCACTATTCACTTTTATCTCTTCACTATAAAAAAATCATAGACACAATGTAGATTTATTGTACTTCAGGCTCCATCAATAATTATTTATAACGTTTTCTTAAACTTACATTTTTATACTCGTTTAATATAAATACATTTAATTTTCTATATTTAAGTAGGTGAATAATATGAACAAAGATATATATTTGAAATTTGTACCAGAAGTAAGCAAAAATAAACCTAATAGTTGGAACAATAAAAAAACAATTTGTCCCTTTTGTCATCGAGAAACTTTAGTAGATATAATAGATTCTGATGGTCCTTTATTATTATTAAAAAATAAATATCAAACTTTAGAAGATGCTCTTTTGCTTGTAATTATTGAAACATATGATTGTGAAAAAGATATGTCCATGTACTCTAAAGAAGAAATGTTCAATCTTATTAAGTTTTCAATAAATCACTGGTTAAAACTAGAATCTAATGATGATTATAAATCTGTTTTATTCTTTAAGAACTTTGGCCCTCACTCTGGTGGTTCTATATCACACTCTCATATGCAATTAGTAGCACTTAAAAATGTTAATTATAGAGATCAATTAGATGATAAATATTTTGAAGGTGATATGGTTCATAAGACTAACAACTGTACTGTTAATATCTCTAAAGAACCTATAAATTGCTTTACAGAATTTAATGTGATTATTGAATCTTTAGAACACCTAGATGAGTTTGCTGATAATATACAAAAGATAGTAAAATATATTTTAAATGACTACTATGCTCCATGTGATAGCTACAATTTATTTTTCTATGATTGGAAAGGAAAAATAATATGTAAAATCGCACCTAGATTTGTTACATCTCCATTTTTATTAGGATTTTCTCTAAAACAAATTGGTAACAACTCTAAAGATATAATTAATACAATAAAAAATAAATATTATCAATCAAAATAGAGCTATTATAATAAAATAGCTCTATTTTTAAATAATATTATTGATAAATAGCCTTTATAGGATCTAATTTCGATGCATTTCTTGCTGGAATTATTCCAAAAACTATTCCAACTAAAACTGAAATGATAGAAGAACTTAAGAAGGTTTTAGTGGTCATAACTGCTTTAAATCCTTCAATTGGAATAAAACTACCAATACCCTTTCCTAATAAATATCCTAATAAAATTCCTATTAACCCACCTGTAAATGTTACAATAATAGCTTCAAATAGAAATTGAAATAATATTGTAATTGGTTTAGCTCCAATAGCTCTTCTTATTCCTATTTCTCTTTTTCTCTCTGTTACAGATACATACATTATATTCATAACACCAACTCCACCTACAAATAATGCTATTCCCGTAATTGCTGTTACAAAAGTAGTTATTGCACTTACTATTGTTGTAAGTAATTGTAATTGTTGTGATGGATCATAAACTTCATAACTTCCATCAATTCCACTATGATTTTTACTTAATATCTTCTTTATATCATCAAATGCAGTCTCTGTATCATAACTAGGATCCACATAAAAATAAATAGAAGATATAGTGTCATCTTTATTTAAACTATCCATATTATATTTTGATATAAAACAATAAAGCGAATTTATATATTCAAAAAAATTATCAGATTTTTTTGTAACTCCTATTACTTCATATATATCACCATTAATTGTTATTCCTTTTCCTATAGCATCATCAACATTATTAAACAATGTTTTAGCAGTATCTTCATTAATTACAATTGTTTTTTCCTCATTCTCTCCATCATAAAACCATCTTCCACTTTGAACTTCTGGTTTCATATTTTCATAACCCATATAAAATATTTGTGTTGAATTTGAAAAAAATCTTGCTTCTCCATATCCTGCTTCAGTAGATCCCGATGCTGTTGCTGCTGATACATCAGTGACACCTTCTATATTCTTTATGTCATCAATATCATTTTCATCGAAAGGTTCAATCATTTCTGAATTCATAGTATCATTTTCATATTCAAAATATACTTCATATTTATTAGAATTAGAGCTTTCCATGGACGAGGTTATGTATTCTGATAATCCATCACCAATTGATTTAATAGCAACAGTAGAGCTTATTCCTATAATTATACCAATCATAGTTAGAAATACTCTAAGCTTATGAGCTTTAATGCTATATAGAGAAGTTTTTATTAAATTTACTATAGACATATATCAACTCTCCTCTAAAATTACACCATCTTTTATTCTAATTACTCTAGTAGCATATTTTACTAAGTCACCATCATGAGTAACCATAATAATGGTCTTTCCTTCTTCATTTAATTTTTTTAAAATATCCATAATTTGTATACTCGTTTCACTATCTAAAGCTCCAGTAGGTTCATCGGCAAAAATAACATAAGGATCGTTTATTAAAGATCTAGCTATAGCTACTCTTTGCTGTTGACCACCAGAAAGTTCTTTTGGAAATCTATTTATCTTTTCTTCTAACCCAACTAATTTTAAATATTTTTCTACTAATTCTTTTCTCTCTTTATGAGGTACTCCACCTTTATATAAAAGTGGTAACTCAACATTCTTTCCTATTGTTAATGAATCAATTAAATGAAATTGTTGAAAAATAAATCCCATGTACTTATTTCTTAACTCTGACTTCTTATTTTCACTAATATTAGTTACATCTTCGCCATTAAAATTATAAATACCATCATCAAATCTATCTAGAAAGCCCAATGAATTCATAAGAGTAGTCTTTCCTGAACCAGACTTACCCATTATCATTACAAATTCACCTTGCTCTATATCAAAATTCAAAGATTTTAGTACATGTAACTTGTCCTTATTTAAATTATAGTACTTATTAATATTCTTTAACTCCATTAAATTACTCACATTTCATTCCCTCTTTCGTAGTACTAGATGGATTAGTAACTACCTTATCCCCTTCTTTTAATCCACTTAAAATTTTAACGTTCTTATCATCCTTTTTCTCATAAGTAACGTCTTTTTTAGCCAAAACACCATCTTTATTAATAAATACATAACTCTTGCCTTCTTTTGTTAATATTGCTTTCTTTGAAATACATATATCATTATTCCCATCATAAATAGTAGCTTGTATATGATATCCTTCTAAGATATTATCTTGCGAATCTAATATTAGTGTTACTTCATAATTAGATAAGTCGCTACTACTAGATGCACTTGCCATATCTTTACTTATAGTTGGCTTATTACTAACCTCTTCTATTTTCCCTTTGACAGTTTTATCTGTTGCTATTATTAATACATCAGCTTCTTGATCTTTTTGCAACTTACTTATGTATTTTTCATTTACACTACCTTTTATATGCATATCTTTGCTGTCAATGATGATATATGGATTTGTATAATCATCTTGAGATCCTACTATTCTAACAATGCCTGAAACTTCAGATGTTACCTTCTCATATTCCTTATCTTTAATTGATGCTAATTTACTATTTGATTGAGAAATTAAATCATCAACACTTTCTATTTCGCTATCATATGAATCTAGAGTAGCTTCTAAACTTTGTACTTCAGCTTCCAATGAAGATATAGAAGTGGCAATAGTTTCATCTTGATCATTTAATAATTGTTCCTTCATTTTTGAAAGCTGATTTTTCTTTTCACTAAGACTTTTCTTAGCCTCTTCTTTTTTACTTTGTAATCTAGATTTTTTATTATTATAACTAGCAATTTCACTATTATACTCATTAATTTGTGTTACTATAGTTTCATTTTTATACGAAAATAATACATCTCCTTTAGATACTGCTTGTCCATCAGTCACTGAGACAGTGTCAATTTTCCCTTTTTCTGCATTTAAATATATGTTTTTACTTTCTACTGCCTCAACAACTCCATTTACATATATTTTTTTAGGCCCTTTTATTGTTGTGGTTTTGATTTGTGAAACTTCATTTTTTTCCGGCTTTTTACTAAAAGCATTAATTAAGTAGATTCCTATTGTAGAAACAATTATTATTGCTGCTACAATTACAATTCTTAAATATTTTTTTTGCATTTTTTTATTTCTTCCCCCTTTATTTGAAACTACTTTATTAATTATATCAATTTTTTCTATTTCTGTGTTAATTTATATTATTTTTGTAATATTTTATGTAAATTTATTGCTATATATAATCCGTTTGATTAATTTATTACTTTAATGTATAATATTTCTAAAAGGAGTGATGATTTATGGAACAAAAATTAGGTGGAGGAATAATTACAATCTCTGTACTAACACTAGTTGGTTTTGCATTCAATTTAATCAGTTATTTAGCTATGTTAATCATGGGTGATTCACTAAATGAAATGTACTCATCAATGGGTCTAGGTAATATAATTCCTTCAACTTCTACCTTAGTAGTAAGTTTAATTTTATCTATAATAATTGGAGTATCTACAATACTAATTCTTATGAAAAAATCTATCGGCGTGTATGGCTATTTCATAGGTGAAGTACTTTCTATTATTTCATCTATAATATTTACTGGATTTTCTTTATTTGGACTAATAATCTCACTTATTTTTCCTGTACTTATGTTCATATTTATTTATAAAAGAAAAACAGTCTTTGGATTTAGCGAAAACTAATAAGTATACGTATATGAAATAAAAATGAGGCTATCGCAATAACAAATGAAAATTTGTAGGCGAGGCCTCTTTTTTTAGTGCACTGTTAAACTTAAATTTATATATTTCATTATGCACCAGTTCTATTTTTTAAGAGGGTTTTCCCAAACTTATCTAGAATAATTATATATAACATTTCATGAAAGTGGGAATTTATTTATGTATAAAAACTATGTATTCGATTTATATGGAACCTTAGTAGATATAAATACTGATGAAGATTGTGAAGTTCTATGGGAAAAGCTATCTTTATTCTATAAGTTTAAAGGGGCCGACTATTCCCCTTTTGCTCTAAAGAAAGCCTACAAAGAAAAAGTAAAAAAAGCTCAAGATGCCATAACTAATACTAAGTATCCAGACATTGTTCTAGAAGATGTCTTTAATGATCTTTTTGAAGACAAAAATGTTTATGTATCTAAAGACACATTACATGATACAGCACATTTATTTAGAGTACTTTCTATCAAATACATTAAACTTTATGACGGAGTTATAGAATTATTAGGACTTCTAAAAATGAAAGGTAAAAAAATTTACTTATTATCAAATGCTCAAAGAATATTTACTTTGTATGAGATGAAAATGTTGGGTATAGAAAAATTTTTTGATGACATATTATTTTCTTCTGATTTTAAAGTTTGTAAGCCAGATATTTTATTTTATAATCAATTATTAGAAAAGCTGAACTTAGATAAACATGAGACAATTATGATCGGCAATGATTATATTGCTGATATTGAAGGAGCCTATAACTTTGGAATAGATTCTCTCTATATAGATTCTAATTTATCTCCTAATATAGACTCAAGACTAAAAAGTACATATTCAATTATGGACAAAGATGGAACTGTAAATAAAATTGCAAGTTTTATTATTAAAAGTTAAAAAGTAATAGGATAATAAATATATATGGTAATAGATATCAAATTTCTAGGCTTATCCAAGAAATAACTTTGACTCTTATTCACTATAAAAAAATGTTCTGAAGCACAAATTTAATTTATTGTGCTTCAGAACATTTTATTTTTAACCTTAAATTATCTAACCATGTTACTCCATTTAACGCATTCTTCATATATATCTTCTTTTTTTAATATAGCTGAGATAACTGCATATCCATCTATGCCATATTGCTTAAGTAATCTTACCCTTCCTAAAGTTAACCCTCCAATAGCAATGACAGGAATATTTACTGACTCTTTTATAGCTTTTAACTGTTCCATAGTAATAGTTTTTGCATCAACCTTAGTATTAGTTGGAAAAATAGCACCTACTCCAAGATAATCTGCTCCCTGAAGTTTAGCTTCTTTTGCCTCCTCTATAGTCCTTGCAGATACACCTATTATTCTATCATTTCCCAAAATCTTCCTAACCTCCATGGCAGGGATATCACTTTGACCAACATGTACACCATCAGCATCACATAAAAGTGCTATATCAACTCTATCATTAATTATTAACCACGCACCATATTTTCTTGTAATCTCTCTGAGTTTAATAGCTTTTTCCAAAAACTCTCTTCCATCACAGTTCTTTTCCCTCAATTGAACTGTAGTTACTCCACCTTTTAAGGCATTTTCTATTTCCTCATAGAAATCTCTACCCTTTAATATTTCTGAATCCGTTACTAAATATAACCTTAACTTATCCACTTTTATTCCCCCCGTTGAATTTATAAAAATGATGTACTGGTCCCACACCTATTCCAATATCAAAAGAATTTCTTATGGCTTCCGTTATATACTCTTTACTTAATTTTACTGCATTTATTATATCATAGTCTAGTCCTAAATATCATTAACTGTCTTTATGTCACCTGTATACCTAATCCTATAAAACAATATACAACAGCTATTGTCAATGCATGTAACTATAATCTCTCATGTAATACTCGCCCTTTATTTTCATTATTATCTTATTATTTCTCTATATTGATCTTCTTTAAATCCTACTAATACCGTATTATCTTTTATTAAAATAGGTCTCTTAACTAACATACCATTTGTTGATAATAAATCTATTTTTTCCTCTAGAGACATATCCTTAAGTTTATCTTTTAATCCCATCTCTTTATATAGCTTTCCAGATGTGTTAAAAAACTTCTTTACATCTAATCCACTGTTTTCTATCCATAAAGTAAGTTCTTCTTTACTTGGATTATTCTCTACTATATTTCTATCTTCAAACTCTATATTGTTATTTATTAAAAATTTCTTTCCTTTTATACATGTAGTACATTTTGGATATTGTATATAAATCATAATTTTCTCCTCTTTCATAACTAATTAAATTTACTTATAGTTTCTTTTTCTACATTTTCGATTAAAGAAATAAATTTATCTTCACTACTTTCTTCAAGATATATATTTAATATAACTTCTGTAGTCATATCATTCAACCCTCTAACACCATTAATTATCATATTAGATATATCTTCTTCAAATTTATTTTTATTAATTTTTATTTCACTTTCCAATTTACATATTTTATTCTTAACAATTTCATCAATCAATGCATCTCTAAGAATACTTCTGAACTTTTCAATATAAGCTACTTCCTCTTTCTTATATCCAGATATATCACCTGATATTAATCTATTTAAATCAATCATATATTTTAATCTCCATTTTACAACTTATAATTATATTATCTCATAAAAATCATATATAGAGAATAATTTATTATATTTAAAATTCTCTAAAAAATTATTTTTATACTGATCAGTATATACAAGATAATAAACACTATTTTAAAATAATCATAGTACACCATGTTAAACAACATTTCCATTTTTTTCTGTATAGTTTTATAATATACTTACATTATTTGTAAGGAGTCTCTTTAATATGAATGAATTTTTTAAGAAAATCACTTCTACATTGGTAATAATATCATTTCTATGCCTTATTCCTACTCCAATATATGCAGAAAATAATTCCCAATCCACTTTAAAAGATAAAACTAACGATTATCCTATAATAATGGTTCATGGCCTATTTGGATGGGGCAATGATGAATTGGGCATTAATTACTGGGGCGGTGAATCAAGTTTAAAAGAAATTTTAGAGAGTAAAGGATATACTGTTTACACTCCAACAATAGGACCTGTATCTAGTAACTGGGACAGAGCCTGTGAATTATATGCTTATATTAAAGGTGGAACTGTAGATTATGGTGAATATCACTCAAAAAAATATGGTCATAATCGATATGGTACAACTTATCCAGGTATATATCCTGAACTCGGTAATAATAACGCCAATGACATTAAAAAAATCCACTTAGTTGGCCATAGTATGGGCGGTGAAACCATTAGAGTCCTAGCTCAATTATTAGAACAAGGTGACAAAAATGAAATTAATTCTACTGGTAAAAACACTAGTCCATTATTCACTGGTAATCATCATTGGATTAAAAGCATCACTACCATAGCTACTCCTCATAACGGCAGCCAAGAAGCTAAAAAGCAAATATCTCTAGAACCATTCGTCCATCAGTACATTGCTGCTCTTGCCGCAAAATATGGTGCCAATCCCGATACTGCTAAACTAGATTTTAAACTAGATCAATGGGGATTAAAAAGAGAACCTAATGAATCCTATGAAGATTACTATAAAAGAGTCTCTCAAAGTAATATCTGGAATGAAACAAAAGACCTAAGTATTTGGGATCTATCTCACGAAGGAGCCAAAGAACTAAATTCTTGGGTATCAGCACAAAGTGATATCTACTACTTCTCAATAGCTTGTTCAGATACCCATAAAGACTTATCAACTGGATATCAAGTTCCAAATATCAATATGATTTCTCTCTTGAAAAAAAGTTCTTTATTCTTAGGTTCATATACTTGCAATAATCCTAATGAAGTACCAATAGATAATAGTTGGTGGAAGAATGATGGTGTCGTAAGTATTTCCTCTGCAATTGGTCCTACCATTGGTTCTACTGACAAAATTATTAACTTCGATGGAGTTCCTCAAAAAGGTGTTTGGAATTACTTAGGTCTAATAAATAATATAGATCACATTGAAGTAGTAGGCCAAAGTGAACCTATTTATAAACACTATCTTCAAAATAAATTTATTGACTTAGCAAAAACATTGACAACTCTACCCAACTAAAATTTAAATAAATTTATACTAAGCTGTTACATAATAAGCATCTATATTTGTAGCAGCTTATATTATAAATATTAATCTCATTTATTGTAGTTTTTATGTTATTCTACATATATAGCATCATTTAAAATAAAAACAAGTTCACTATCATTTGACATCTCTTCGCAAAATTCATAACCTTCTTCATTAAACTTCTTAAGCTCCTCTACGGATTTAATTTGATTTTTTATAATAAATGATGTCATTAAGCCTCTAGCTCTTTTAGCCTTTGTCGATATAATTTTATACTGTCCATTTCTATATTCTTTAAATACAGGCGTAATGACTTTGATTTCATCATCTATATCTTCCAAACCTTCTATAGCTTTAAAATACTCTTTTGATGCAAGATTAATTAATATATTATCTCCTGTATTTTTAATATCTTCTATTATTACTTCTCTAAGAATATCTCCCCAGAAACTATATAAGTCTTTATGATTTTCAATAGTTATCTTTGTTCCCATCTCTAATCTATATTGATGTACTCCATCAAAAGGAGATAATATTCCATAAAGACCTGACAAAATTCTAAGATGATCGTTAGCATAAAAAAAGTCTTCTGCCTTGAAACTTCCTACATCTATCCCCCTAAAAGCTTCCCCTTTAAATACCAATAGACATTGTCTAGCTTCATCTAATGATTCTGTCCAACTTTCGAATCTCTCTTTATTTAAATTAGCTAGCTTATCACTTATTTTCATTAACTTAGTTAGCGAATAGCTATCATATTCCTTTAATTCTTCTATAATAATCCTTGATTTTTCTAAAAATCTTGGTTCACTTATTGGTAATGTTTCATTGATTTTATTAAAATCTAAAGTTTTTGCTGGCGAAATTACTATAAGCATATTTTCTCTCCTATAATAAATAGTTTTTATTCACATTATAACTAATTATAATCATATAATCTATTGAATTTTAATATTATTGTAATAAATACTACTTATAGGAGAAATTTATGGTAATAACACCTGGCATCGAAAACTTATCTTTTACTTATAAAGATGGAGTAAAATACTTTACATTAATAGCTGAAGAAGTATTAAATGAATTAATTCCAGGACTTTTCATTAAAGCCTGGGGATATAATGGTTCTGTCCCAGGACCAACTATTATAGCTTTACCTGGTGATAGAGTCTGTATAAGAGTAATAAATAATCTTTCTGAAAAAACCAGTGTGCACTGGCATGGATTAGAAGTACCTAACAACATGGACGGAGTTCCCCCAATAGAGCCTTCTCCATTCATATATCCTGGAGAATATTTTGACTATGAATTTACAATAAAAAATCCACCTGGAACCTATATGTATCATTCTCATGTCAATGTAGCTGTACAAGATAATGCTGGACTCTTTGGTGGATTAATTATAGAAGATCCAAAATATTGCAATAAAAAACACTACAAAGATTATCTTATTTTGTTACAAGAATGGGCTGTTAATAGCCTTCCTTGGGGTGATATTGATTCTGGCACTTATAATCTTACTTTTAAAATGCCAGAATTTAATTTTTTCACTATGAATGGAAAATGTTATCCTTCAACAGAACCTCTTCATGTATCTTATGGTGATAAAGTTAAAATTAGATTTGGGAATATTCAAATGCATCATCATCCTATACACCTTCATGGACATCAATTTAAAGTGGTAGGTGCTGATGGATTTCCTATAAAAAAAGAAACTCAAATCTACAAAAATACCATATTAGTAGCTTCTGGTGAGACTTGGGATATAGAGTTCCTTGCTAAAAATCCTGGAATTTGGCCTATGCATTGTCATATGCCTCACCATACAACTAATAACGGCGCGCCAGGAGTAGGTGGCATGTTTACTGTAGTCCAATATGATATATAAAAGTTATATAGAAAAGAGGCCATTTTTTAGTCTTTTAAATTCTTTTACTATAGCCTCTTTATAACTTTTATTTAATTTTTTAAAATTTTATTTCTAATTATTCATATCTAAATATTTATCAATATTCTCCACAAGAACTTTAATTTCAGTTAAAAGTTTTTCATTATCTCCAGCAGAATATTTTAAAATATTATTTATATTTTCCTCCATATTTTCAGGTATAGATAAATTATTATCCTTTATAATCTTCATTAACTTTTTTTCTCCAGGATGTGCCATCTCATTTACTGCAAAAATTATATCAAAATAGCTAGCTAGAAGCGCTGCTACCCTGTGATTTATACTTATAATATCATTTCTCTTTATTGCCTTTTCTATTTGAAAATAATAAGCTGGCATCTGTTTATTTAAAAGAGGATAATTCTTCTTTATAATATTCTCTTTTAATTTCTTAGGATATTCTATATTACAACTATCTTGTATTTCTTTTAATTTTCCTTCTCTATCATAAAGAATTATAGAATTCTTTATATTGTACCAAAAGCAAGTACTATATCCTACATCAGCTTCACATTTTACCAATGTTCTGTTAAGGCTATCTTTTATCCAGTCTAAACTTCTATATATTATTTCAACTGGAACATTATCTTCCTTTAAAATACCATCATCTTCTGTTTCCCAAAATGTATTGTTTACTTCCATATAGCTACAATATTTATCATATATATTTTTTCTGTACTCAACTGAAATTTCTTCAGATGTATATACATATACATCATAATCAGAACTTTTATCATCAGTATTTACCGCCTTAGATCCAGCTAAAAGTACTCCATCAACACTTTTTAATTTTGAAAACTCCTCAATAATTTTCTTTAAATTTTCACTAATCTCCATATATATAACCCCCTTAATGTAAATTAAACTTTTATTTTAGACAACAATTTTATAGATATAATTGCTGATAAAATACCTAAAATCATTCCTACAAAAACATCCGATGGATAATGTACATATAAATAAAGTCTTGAAAAAGCTATTAATACTGCTAGTATCATAGCAATTATTCCAACCTTCTTATCCATATAAATTAATACTACTGCCGCCGCAAAGGAACTCATAGTATGTCCCGATGGAAATGAGTAATCTGTCGGAGCCTCTATCAATAAAATGTTCTTTAAATCATTAGCATCAAAAGGACGTGTCCTCGCTATCAAAGGTTTCAACGTTAGATTTCCAACAACCAAAGTAATGATTAGTGCCAAAGCTAACATATAACCATACTTTCTATATCTCTTCATAGCTATTAATACAACAGATATTAATATCCACACTATTCCGCTATTTCCTAAAGAAGTTATTACTGGCATAATAGTATCCATGAATGAACTTTTAAAATGCTCTTGTATAAAATTTAAAACGTTGTCATCAATATTATGTACTATATCCATTATATCCCTCACTTTCATAACATCAATAAAAATAAACTTTATAATTAATTATTATACTATAATCAGTCATAAAAAATATAATATACTTTCTTTTTATTATTATACCTTTTCTTTCCTAATTTGTATCTAATATATTATAGTTTTTAATACTTTTTTATTAGTTTTAAATTCCATTATACATTATGTAAAATTATTAAAAATTTATTATTTTCATTACAAATCTCAACATTTTCATTTAAATTTTCTATAACTACCTTTATAATAATAGTGATAGAAATATAGAAAATTTATCGGGGGTAAATTAAATGGACTTTTTAGAAATTTTTAAAGCCATTATTCTTGGAATAGTTCAAGGAATTACAGAATGGCTACCAGTAAGCAGTACTGGTCATATGATATTAGTAGATGAATTTATTAAATTAAATTTTAGCTCTACATTTGTAAGTACATTTCTTGTAGTTATACAATTTGGTTCAATACTGGCAGTATTAGTTCTATATTTTAATAAACTTAATCCTTTTTCACCATCAAAAAGTGTAACTGAAAGAAATGATACTATTAGTTTATGGCTTAAGGTCATTGTAGCAGTAGCGCCATCAGGAATAATTGGTGTCTTATTCGATGATAAAATTGAAGAAGTATTTTTTAATCCTACTGTAGTTTCAATAACTCTTATTATATATGGTATATTATTTATATTTATCGAAAATAGAAATAAAAAACCTGCAATAAATAGCTTCTCAGAATTAACTTATAAAACTGCTATTTTTATAGGTATGTTTCAAATATTGGCACTAATTCCAGGAACATCAAGATCTGGTGCAACAATTATAGGTGCTGTTCTTTTAGGTACTTCAAGATTTGTAGCAGCTGAATTTTCATTTTTCTTAGCTGTTCCAACAATGTTAGGTGCTAGTGCCCTAAAACTACTTAAAGCTGGTTTTGCTTTTTCATCTTTTGAATGGATAGTATTATTAACTGGATCAGTAGTTGCATTTTTAGTATCAATCTTTGCTATTAAGTTCCTTATGGATTACATAAAGAAACATGATTTCAAAGTATTTGGATACTATAGAATAATATTAGGTATATTAGTACTTCTATATTTCTTTGTTATTAAATAATTAAAAAGGACCATCGATTACAACATCAAATTGTAACTCCGACGGTCCTTTAATTATTTTATTGAGCTTTTTTAATAGCTTGTACTATTTTTTATCTATAAAATTCTTGTGTTGCATAAACTCTATTTCCTGACTTATAAACTCCAACTCCAACTGATGTAAAGTTAGTTGATAGAATATTTTCTCTATGTCCTTGTGAGTTCATCCAATTATTCATAAATTGTGTTGCTAAAGCATCTGCATCAGATACTCCGCCTATATATGCAATATTTTCTCCCCAAGCATTATATCTTACACCATCTTGTTGCATTTTTACAGTTATAAGATTTCCTTCTGGATCTACATGGTCAAAATATCCTCTGTCTCCCATATCTTGAGATTTTATTCTTGCATATTTCTCCATAGTGCTATTATATGATAAAGTCGCAACTCCTGCTTTTGATCTCTCTTCATTTATTTTTTCATATATTTTTTGTTCCACTTGTGCCATAAATTTGTCATTAACACTTGGCGTTTCCTCTGTTGTTGGTGGAACTACCTCATCTATTGATGGTGTATCTCCTGTTGTCGGTGGAACCACTTCATCTATTGATGGTGTATCTTCCGTTGTTGGTGGAATTACTTCATCTATTGATGGTGTATCTTCCGTTGTTGGTGGAATTACTTCATCTATTGATGGTGTATCTTCCGTTATTGGTGGAATTACTTCATCTATTGATGGTGTATCTTCCGTTGTTGGTGGAATTACTTCATCTATATCTCCATTACCAGGACAATTAGTAGGTTTGTTATTGCATCCTAAATGATGAAATGGATGTTTTTTCTTAGATAACCTATCATGTTTTTTCTTGTAACTACAATTACTTTTTGATTTACTTACTACTACATTGGAAGTATTATTTGAACTTATTTCAGCAGCATAAGCTGTACTTCCTACTCCCCCTATAACAGCAGTTGTTAATATTATGGCAATTAGTTTATTTTTCATCTGTACCACTCCTTTTTATTTTTTCGGATTCCTTATAAATAAATCCAATATCTTATTAGTTAAAGTACTTTTTACTTTTCCTAACGCCGTCACTTAAAGTTATAACATAGATTGTCCAATTATCTTAGTCAACATTATTTCCACCATAGGTTACTTATTCCCTCATATGATTTTTTTTACTTTTATTGCAATAAAATAAAGCAAGTGATATTTAGGCTATCACTTGCTTTACAGGAACTATTCCATTTTATTCATTGGCTATAATTACTAGTATATTTAATTAAAAAATTCTTGTGTAGCATAAAATCTATTTCCTATTTTATATACACCTATACCAATTTCTGAGAATCTATCACATAATATGTTAGCTCTATGACTTGAAGAGTTCATCCAATTATTCACAAACCTTTCAGCTATAGCAGTTTCATCTGTCATTCCACCTATATATGCTATATTTTCTCCCCAAGCTTTATATTTAATTCCATCTTTCTTAATTATATCACTCATTAAACGCCCTTCAGGGTCCCTATGCTCAAAATATCCTCTCTCACCCATATCCATAGATTTTATTCTAGCATATTTTCTCATTGTACTACTATATGTTAAAGCAGTAAGCCCTTCTTTAGCTCTTTCTTCATTTACCCTTTGCAAAATAATACCTTCTATATTTGCAAAAAAATTATTACTAATTGGCTCTTGAGAAACTTCAGTTACGGTATTTTCTTCTACAGTAACTGTAGGAGTATTTACATTCTCATTTTCATTGGATGCTTTATTATTCGCTTCTGCAATAACAGCTTGTACATTTTCATTGCTATCTTTTTTTTCTTCATCACTATCAGCTGTATTACTTTCTTTTTGTATATCTGATTTATCTTCTGCAGTATTTATATTAGTTTCCTCTATTTCATTGTCATTCTTTTCTTCTATATCTTTTTTATTATAGAACTTAGAATTTTCATTATATTCCTCTACTAATAATGCTACTATATCTTGTTTACTTTCTATAGGTTCAACAGCAATTTCTTCTTCAGAAAAGTATGTAATGCCAGATAATATACCTAAAGATACCGATACTATTATAGAAATTGATAATGCAAATAACACTGTAGTAATTATTTTTTTCATATTTTCACCATTCAAAGCCTTATTTATGTACAAATTTATTATATATACTATTATACTACAGTAATTTATTTTATAAAGTAGTTATTATATTAAATTTTTCCTGTTTTTATACAATTCATTGTAATTTTTTATATTTTTATAAAGTTTCATTATATTTTATCTTATAAATTCTTGAGCGATATAAACTCTATCCCCTGACTTATATATTCCTATCCCAACTTCTGAATAAGTAGTAGATAAAATTTTATCTTTATTACTAGTTGAGTTCATAAAATTACCTATAAATTTTTCTGCTAAAGCTGTTGGATCTGAATCATATGTAACATAACCTATATTTTCACCCCAGCTACCATAAGTTATACCATCATTCCTCATATATACGGTAATTAAGTTTCCATTTAAATCCTTACTAGCCAAGTATCCATTATCTGCCATATCTTTAACTTTTACTCTTGCATATTTTTTTATTCTTTCACTATTAGTTAAATTTTGAATTCCAGCTTTACTTCTTTCTTCATTAATTTTTTGATACACTATATTTTCTACTTCTGATAAAAAGTTTTCTCCTTCTGGCATCACAGTAGTATTCACTTTCTCTGTTTCCACAGCCTTTGTAGCAGTGTTACTAACTTCTGTCTTTTTTACCTCCTGTACTTTACTTTCTATTACTGTATCATTCTTTTCTTCTGTTTCGTTATTGTCTTCAACTTTATCTTCTGTAACCTCTGACTCTTTTGTTTCTTCTTCAACCTTAGGATCTTCTTCATCTTTTTCTTCAACATCAGTAGTTTCCTTTTCATTTTTATCTACCTTACTAACTATTTTATTATCCTTCTTATTTTTAGCTTCTGCTTTATTTTTACCTAATACCGCTATTGCCATTGCGCTAGAGGATATAATAACTATAAACGCCACAACAGCTACTAATATCTTTTTAGTTCTCTTAGAAGATTTTATCTCTTTTTCTCTAAATTCTATATTATCACTTTCTTCAAATTCTTCTTTATTAACTCTTTCAATTTCATCCAATACTCCTGTTATAGAAAGTTCAATAGTATCATCTATATCCATTTTAGTATTTTCTTTAGTTGTGTTAATCTTATTCTTATCTTTCATATTTTCACCTCATAAGGTCGTATTTTGTAAATATATACAATTATAAGGTATTTTGACGAATTTTTCAACATTTTGTTTGTTTTTGCCATAAAACTAAAATTCAATAGGGATATTGCAGTTAAATTCCTGCAATATCCCTATTAAATTTATATATGCTTAGGCATCACATCTTTTGATAATTTTCCATCTAAAGATAAATAATAGCTCCTTATAGGTTTCAAATCATCATCTAATTCATATACCAAAGGTGTACCTGTAGGTATATTTAAATCTGCAATTCCATCACTAGATATATTATCTAAATACCGTACTAAAGCTCTTAATGTATTACCATGTGCTGAAATAATAATTCTTTTATTATTCTTTAAATTCGGCACTATATTTTCATTCCACTCTTGTAAAACTCTTTTTTCTGTATCAGCTAAATTTTCAGTAAGGGGCAAATCACTTTCATTTAAATCATGATACTTAAACTCATGTCCCGGATATCTTGGATCGTCCTTTGTTAGCTCTGGTGGTCTTACATCTACAAATCTTCTCCACTTATGAACTTGTTCTTCCCCATACTTCTCTATAGTCTTTTCCTTATTTAGCCCTTGTAAAGCTCCATAATGTCTCTCATTAAGCTTCCAAGACTTGTATACCGGTATCCACATTAAATCCATCTCATGTAATACTATCCACAATGTTCTTATAGCTCTTTTTAAAACAGATGTATATGCTATATCAAACTGAAATCCATTCTCCTTAAGTATCTTACCTGCCATCCTAGCTTCCCTAAGTCCATTTTCTGATAAATCTACATCTGTCCATCCAGTAAACTTATTTTCTAAATTCCAAAGACTTTCACCATGCCTAATTAAAACTAATTTTTTCATTTTAACTCTCCTACCTTTCTATACAATGTTAGTATGAAAACTGTATTAAATAGATATACATTTTTCTTTATTTTTAAATAAAATTAAAAAGCTGTTACATAATATACTTCAGTCTTACGTAACAGCTTTTTAAGATTTTACTATTCTTCAAATGGACGTACCCTTAATGGTAATCCTATTTCATTACATACTCTTCTACATGATTCTATCTCTTCTTCACCAATACAATCAACTACGGTCATTACAACATTAGGTACATATTTTTTACATTCTACTGCAAACTTTAACATCTCATCATAAGATTTTATACCAAACTTATTACGAGTTATTTTATAATACTCTTCAGCATTAGATGCATTTAAGCTTATTGAAACTGTATCTATGGACCCTTTAAGTAATGGTGTAATATCTTTTTCATGAATTAAATTAGCTAATCCATTAGTATTTATTCGAATATGCATATCTTTGTATTTTCTCTTTATATATGAAGCAATTTCAACTATATCATAAACTCTTTCCATAGGTTCACCAAAACCACAAAAAATAATTTCATTACATTTACTTAAATCATATTTATCAAATTCTGATATAATTTCTTCTCTTGTAGGTTCTCTCTTTAACCATAAACTATTTGACTCTGCCATTTCCTTTGTATTCCTCAAACAAAAAGTACATGCTGCTGGACAACGATTAGTTAAATTAACATAAACATTATCTTTAATATTACTTTGCCCTTGAAGGCTTGTATATTCTCCATTTTTAGCTGTATATAATATAACCATATATATCCCCCTAAGATTCTTTTAATTCTGTTAAATATTCTTCAAAGCATAGTCCATCAGTAACTGGAGTGTTTAACTCCGCTGTATATTTAATAGTTTTACTTATAAATTTTGTTGCTTTTTCTACTGCTTTTACTAGTGAAATTCCCCTTACAACACTAGCTATTATAATTGCTGTAAAAACATCTCCTGTACCAGATCTATCTTCACCTATTTTCTTTACATTAATAATATTATATCCATTTTCTTTTTCATAAATAAAGTTTTGTATTTCTCCATCATATTGAAGTCCTGTTATTACAACCTTTTTAGGTCCCATTTCACAAAGAGTTTTAGCTATATTTTCCAACTCTTCTTCGTTTAATTGTTTCTTTGGATACTCTATGTCTATAAGTCTACAAGCTTCTGTCAGATTAGGAGTTATTATATCTGCATACTTTAGTAATTTTTTCATTTCATTACACATCTCTTTAGTATACGTTGCATATAACTCTCCATAATCACCCATTACAGGATCAACAACTACTATAGTATTATTATCTTTAAACTTTTCCATAAACTCAACAACTACATCAATTTGTTCTTTTGATCCTAAAAATCCCGTAGCTATACCATCGAAATTAATATTTAACTCTTTCCAATTATTCATATACTCCTTCATCTTAGAAGTATAATCATCAAAGAAGAAACTAGGAAAACCTGTATGTGCAGATAAAATTGCTGTAGGCAACGGACAGCATTGAATCTTCATAGCAGATATTATTGGTAATTGTGCTGCTATAGAACATCTTCCAAATCCAGTCATATCATTTACTATAGCAATCTTCTTTTGTTTTTCTAGAGTCATAGCTTTAAACACCTCATTTCTAATTATTACATTATAATCCAAACTGTTGCTTAAATCAATTGTACCGTTACCCTTTAAATGTAAGTAATGGTTTAAATGTTGCTATAACTAATTTATTTATATTACGTATCTCCATTTTTTAACTCTTCAACACATTTTCCTATAACTTTTATACCTTTTTCTATCTCATCTAACGACAATCTAGATAATCCTAATCTTAAAGTATTATCACAACTACTATCTACAGAAAAAACATCTCCAGGCATAAAAATAACTCCTTTTTCATAACACTTTGCGAGAAGTTCTCTAGAATTTATATTTTCTATACCTATATAAATATGAAGACTTCCTTCTCCCCATATAAATGAAGGCTTTATATATTCTTTTACACATCTAAGAGCAAAATTATATTTTTCTCTGTAGATACGTCGAATTTTTTTTATATCTTTTTTAAAAGTCCCGCTACATAAATACTCATATAATATTCCCTGATCTAAAAATGAAGTATGTATATTTTTGCATCTCTTAACACTCTCAAAAGTATTAATTAATCCTTTATCAGCTATAATCCATCCTATTCTAACTCCTGGAAATAATATTTTTGAAAAACTTGATATATAAATTACTGCATTTGCATCTTTATCAAGAGCAGCTATAGGAGATATATGACTACTATTATGCATCAATTCTTCATTAAATCCATCTTCAATTATTGGAACATTATACTTTTTGAAAGTCTCATACACACAATATCTTTTTTCAGCACTAATAACTATACCTGTTGGATTATGATAAGATGGAATTAAATATCCAAATTTAACTCCACCTTTCTTTAATTCTTCTTCTAACTCTACTATATCAATACCATCTTCATTTACTTTTACAGGAACAATATCTACTCCATGAACTCTCATCATTTTTATTGCTGTATTATGTGTAGGATTTTCACATATTATCTTATCTCCTTTTTTGATGCATGAGGTCAGTAATATATCTAATCCCTCTGTAAATCCGTTAGTTACTATTATATCTTTATTAGTTACATCTATTCCTTTATTTTTTGTATATTCCAATATATATTCCATAAGTGGTTTATATCCTTTTGCATAACCATAATTTAATATCTTATGATTTTCTTTAGATATTGTATTTAAAAAAGCCCTCTTAATCTCTTCTATATTAAAAAGCTCCCCTTCTGGTGAAATACTTTTAAATGATATAAGATCTTTACTCCATGGAATCTCACTTTTTACTATATCTAATTCGCTAGCCTTCACTGCATAATCATTAATATAATCTTTCCAAGATACATGCCACTTAACTGATGAATCTATATTTCTACTACTAATAAAAGTTCCTTTGCCTTTAATAGTGTATAGAACTCCTTCTGCCTCAAGATTTTCATATGCCGTAATTACTGAATTTCTACTTACACCTAATAACTTTGCCATTTCTCTTGTAGCTGGTAACTTTGAGTTTTGTGCAAGCAAATTCTTATCTATAATTCCTTTTATATAATTTTCAATTTGAATATATATAGGCTCATTGTCATTAAAATTTTTATTAGAAAGAAACATTTTTACTCCTTTTTAATCAAGGGAATACTCTATCATCTTATCTAATAAACTAGGGAAATCAATTCCTTTTTCCATAGCACTTTTAGGGATAAGACTTGACCTAGTTAACCCCGGTAATGTATTTACTTCTAATACATATGGTATTCTATCTTGTAATATCATGTCAATTCTTATATATCCCTTACATCTTAACACTTTCCATATTTTATGTGATATTCTGTCAACTTTTTTTTGCAAATGACTATTTAATCTTAATATTTTTTCATCTGCACCACCTTCGTCGTACTTTGATGAATAATCAAAAAAGTTTTTACCATTACTTTGTATAGAAATTGTAGGCATAACTTCACCATTTAATACAAATGATGTTATCTCTATTCCGTTAATATATTTTTCAATAATAACTTCATTATCATACTTTAATGCTTCCTTAACAGCATCTTCTAAGTCTTCTTCACGCTCTACAAGAGTTGTAGCTACACTAGAACCTCCATTATTAGGCTTAACAAAAACAGGATATCCCATTTTTCTTATTCCATAATAATTAATTTCCTTTAAACTTCCAGCTATAAACCATTGGGCTGTATCTATTTTTTCTGATAACATAACTCTTTTACATAAATCCTTATTCATTGCTATTGAGCTTGAAAGAACTCCACATCCACTATATGGAATACCCATAGTCTCTAATATTCCTTGTACAGTACCATCTTCACCAAATGCACCATGTAATGCTATAAAAGCAAAATCTATATCTTTAACCTTATTAATAACATCTTTTTTTGAATTAATTATTATAGGAATTACTTTATATTTTTCTTTATCTAAATTATTTATAACTTCTTCACCAGATTTTAAAGAAATCTCCCTTTCAGATGAAACTCCACCCATTAATACACCAATTCTCATTTTTTCTACCTCACTTCTTAGTTATATTTTTATTATATTAGTTTCAAAAAATAAAATAAGAGCCACCATTATATTAATTTCTATATAATGTGGTTCTTTCTTAATAATCTTATATATCATTTTCTTTTAAAAATTTGTAATAACTAAGAATACTCTTTCTCTTCTCCTCTGATAAATCAGATAAATCAATAATAACTTTATCCTTTTCCTTAATCTTCTTTTCTTTTCTCTTATATATCTTTGAAAAGAAAAATGTCGATATGGTGCTAGTAAGCATACTTAAAAAACCTATACCGGTTATCATCAATATACATGCTATAAACCGCCCTACTCCACTTGATGGACTTATATCTCCATATCCAACAGTTGTAACAGTAACAAAACTCCACCATAATGCATCACCATAATTTGATATGTTTTCTGTTCCACGCTCAAAAACATATATCCCTAGTGATCCTATAAATGTTATAAGAACTGTAGACCCTAATGCATATATAAATCCATTAGTAAATAATACTTCTTTTATATTTCCAACTAATCTTAATACATATGTAACTACCCTAACTAATTTAAATACACTTCCAAAATTAGATTCCATAAATAACATAAATGGAAATATAGCTATTGTATCTACTACATTATGTTTAAAAAATCTTTTTTTATTCTTACTTGTTAACAATCTCATCAAATAATCACTTAAGAAAATAAAATAAATAGCTCCATCAATAATATTAACACCCCTATTAACCTTTGGTGATAAATTATTTGAAAACTGTAACATTACGACTATAACTGCTATAACAGCCATAACTCCTGCTATTCCATCATATATCCACTCAATTTTCTCATTATCAGTAAATTCTAGATCTCTCATAACTCACCCCTAAAATATTACAAATATTCACACTTGTAATTTTATCATAGTATGACTTTAATTAACACAATACAATTCATGTATCATACTCAAAAAACAACACTTAAATATAATAGATTTATATATAGAGTCATATAATACCTAACACCTCTAAAATAAAATAATTTGCCACTAAAAAAAGGAGCTTAAAGCACCAGATTAATATATTGTGCAATAGCTCCTATCATTATAATATTTAATTTGTTTTTTTAATTATCTGTTATTTAAATCTACATATTCTCTTTGTTCTTTAACATTCATATATGCAGGACGAATAATCTTATCCGTATTTATTAATTCTTCAATTCTATGAGCACTCCATCCAGCGATGCGTGCCATAGCAAAAATAGGTGTATATAATTCTAATGGTAAGTCTAACATGCTATAAACAAATCCACTATAAAAATCTATATTTGCACTAACACCTTTATAAGTTTTTCTTTCTTCTGCTATAACTTCAGGTGCTAATTTTTCAACTAAAGAATATAAATTATATTCTTCTGTCCTACCTTTTTCCTCTGATAGATTCTTTACAAACTTCTTAAATATATTTGCACGAGGATCTGATAAAGAGTAAACTGCATGTCCCATCCCATAAATAAGTCCAGATTTATCAAAAGCCTCTTTGTGTAATAATGCTTTTAAGTAGCTTCTAATTTCATCCTCATCATTCCAATTTGATATTTTTTCCTTCATATCATTGAACATTTTTACTACCTTTATATTTGCTCCGCCATGCTTAGGCCCCTTTAAAGATCCTAATGCAGCGGCAATAGCAGAATACGTATCTGTTCCTGAAGATGAAACTACATGAGTAGTAAATGTTGAATTATTACCACCACCATGTTCTGCATGCAATACTAATGCTACATCTAAAATTCTTGCTTCCAACTCTGTATATTTACTATCTGGCCTTAACATGTATAAAATATTTTCAGCTGTAGATAAATCTGTTCGTGGAGTATGAATAATTAGACTATTTCCATTATAATAGTGATCATAAGTTTGATATCCATATACTGATAGTAATGGAAATACCGCTATAAGTTGCAAACATTGACGTAATACATTGTCTATAGAAGTATCATCAGCTTTTTCATCATAAGAATATAATGTTAGGACGCTTCTAGCAAGAGTATTCATCATATCAAAGCTAGGTGCTTTCATTATAATATCCCTAACAAAAGAAGTTGGTAGACTTCTATACCCTGCTAATATATCTGTAAAATCATTTAATTGTTCTCTAGTAGGCAAGTCCCCCAGTATAAGCAAATATGCAACTTCTTCAAATCCAAATCTCTTTTCTTTTACAAACCCACTTACTAAGCTCTCTATATTTATACCTCTATAGAAAAGCTTTCCATCACACGGAACTTCTTTACCATCTATAACCTTCTTAGAGCATATTTCAGAGATTTCCGTTAATCCAGTAAGAACTCCTTTACCATTTATATCTCTTAGTCCTCTATTAACTTTATGCTCTATATATAGACTTTGTTCTATTGTACTATTTTTAACACATACATCTTTTAATCTTTTTATTGCTGGTGTGATTTCAGAGAAATTTATTTCTGTTACTGTTGCCATAGCCCCTCCCCTTTCTTAAATAAAAATAGTATTAAACAAATATTGTGTAATATATCTATTTTAACATATATTACAAAAATTCTGAAATCTCTTTTTATTTATAATTTGTAAATTTTTATTTAAGAACAAAAAAATATCATAATCAGGACACAATTTTCAATGTACTTTTCGTTTATAACCGTGCCCTGATTTACTGTAATTTCTATTACTATAACTTAATTAAATAACTAGTATGAGCTTTTACTTTTAAATAAATGTCTTCTTTTTCTACAATAAAGTTTAGCTCTGTTCCAAATATATCTGTAGATTTAATCTCTGGGCTTTTACCAAAAATTCTTACAGGTATTTTTACTTTTCTATCCATATCATCAGCAGAGAAGACAACTATAAATACATCCTCTTTGCTAAATCTTGCATAAACAAATACATAATCTTCATCAGAAAGTACCTTAAATCCACCATCTTGAAGTGCTTCTTCACTAGTCTTCAAATGTGCTAGTTTAGAATATAATTTATAGTACTCCGTTGATTTTATATCCTTATCCCAAGGCATTGGATATCTACAACCTTCATTGGTATATAATCTTCCATCAATTCCTGCTTCATCCCCATAATATATATTAGCTGTACCTATCATTGTAAATAACATAATAACAGCACCACGATATTCTTCAAAACTTATTTCTTTATTATTATGAAGTCTTGATATATCATGACTATCAAAAAGATTAAATTGATTTTCTTGTATTACAAATGGTAACCTACATAAATGTTCCTTTATTCTACTTGCAAAATTTTTAGCTGTAATCTTAGGTTTTATCTTTGAAAGATTAGGATTTCTCATCATAAAAAAGTCTGTTTCTCCTAAGAAACTTCTAAGCGGTCTTCCAAATCCAAAATAATTCATTGCTGAATCCCATTCATCACCATTTAAAAATTCATTATGATCGCTCCAATCCTCACCTATAATATAAGCGTCAGGCTTTTCTTCTTTTATGCTTTTTCTAATCTCTGGCCATACTTTATGATGTAATTGTATTTCATTATTTCTAGCCATAGTATCTGCTACATCAAATCTCCAACCATCAATACTATACGGTGGCTTTAGCCATTTCTTTACTAAAGAATTTTCTCCTTTATAAATAATATTTCTTAACTCTTCAGATGTGTAATTTAAAGTAGGCAATGTTTCCACGTCAAACCATGCCTTATAGCTATTATCTTCATTAAAAAAGTAATAACATCTTTCTTTAGAATCTGTATTATTATATGCTCCTTCACTTTTATCAAAAAAAGTTCCTTCTTTATTAAACCAACGATTTGCAGTTCCAGTATGATTTATTGATACATCTAACATCAACTTCATATTATTTTTATGTAATTCATCCATTAATTCTTCGAAAGCTTTGTCTCCACCAAAATGAGGATCTACAGTAAAATAATCTAAACAGTCATATTTGTGAACTGTAGCTGCATAAAATATTGGATTCATATATATAGCATTTACCCCTAACTCTTTTAAATAAGGAATTTTTTCTTTAACACCTTCTAAATCTCCACCATAAAAATCAAGACAATGACTTTCCTCATATTCCTTTGGCTCGGCATTCCAATCCTCTATCTTTACAGCAGGATATCCATCAAAATAATATTCTCCTGTTTTTACATCATTTTCAGTGTTACCATTAAAAAAACGTTCCGGAAATATTTGATAGAACACAGATCTTTTTACCCAACTTGGCTGATTATAATCTATTAGGATTTTAAAATCATATGTTTCTGCTGGCATGTAATCTATGATTTCTTTTTGATTATAAAAATATATCTTATCTTCAGTTACAATATAAAAATGATAATGTAATACATCTTCATAGACAGTTATTTCTGCAGAATAGTAAACAAGACCTTTCTCTACAAATTCCTTCTTCATATCCAATACAGTCTCTATACCATTTAACTTAGTTCTTAACATAACAGCTTTAACTGGCGAAGTATCATACATCCTTATTAAAATTTTTATCGTCTCACCCTTTTTAGGCAATGGATTGCTAACAAAAAACTTTGATCCATCACTATATACACTTTCTAACCATTTTTCCATAAAATCACCCCTCTTAATCCATTATTAATTTATACTTATTCTTTGTCAATTATTTAAAATTCATAAATTTAATATTATCTTTACTGTTAAACATCAAGAATTATAGTTTTTCTCCAACTTCATATAAAATTCTTATATTTGTCATATATTTGTCATATATTATTGTTATATTATAGTTGTAGTTAATAATACTTTGTTTTTTTTTATCATTTTCCTTTTTAATATAAAAGAATGGTCTTTCCCAAGCCATTCTTTTTTTGCATAAGACAAAAAATAACTAATTTATTTGCATAAAAATCCCCTTAATTATAAAAAGATGCAATTACCTATCGCATCTTTTTCATTAACTAAATCTTATCTTCACGAATCAAGTATCTATTTCCATCTTGATCTTTAAAAGAAAACATACTTCCATATGGCATCTTCATAATATCCTCTACTTCAACACCATTTTCTTTCATATTCTTATAAGTATCCTCTATATTATCCGTACTTAAAATAATGGATGGATGAGCTACAGCTTCAGGATTTTGTGTTTTCATCAACTCTTTATTATATAAAATAAAAGTAGTAAATTCACTTTCACTTGGCCCTACTTCTAACCATGTCATATTAGGTCCCATAGGATTTTCTGCTTTTACAACAAAATTCATTTTCTTTGTCCAAAATTCTTTAGCTTCTTCTTGATTGTTTACATATAAAGTTATCTTTCCTATTTTATTTATCATTTGTTTCACTCCATTTTTAATTATTATTAATATATATTATAATAAAATACGAGGTGATATTGTGCAAAAACTTCTTAGTAAAATGAGGCAAGCGATAAATGATTTCAACTTAATAGAAGATGGAGATAAAATAGCTGTGGGACTTTCTGGCGGTAAAGATAGCTTAACTCTTCTTCATCTTTTAAATTTATATAAAAAATTTTCTCCAGAAAAATTTGACCTTATAGCAATAACTCTTAATCCTGGTGGAGTAGACAACGGTCCTCTTCATTCTCTATGTAAAGAACTAGATGTTCCTTTTTACGAAATACAAACTGATATAAAAGAAATTGTCTTTGATTTAAAAAAGGAAAAAAATCCTTGTTCTCTATGTGCAAAACTTAGACGTGGTATACTTAATAATACTGCTGAAGAACTTGGATGTAATAAAGTTGCTTTAGGACATCATAAAGATGACGCTATAGAAACCTTAATTCTATCATTAAGTTATGAAGGACGTATAAATTGTTTTTCTCCAAAAACATTTATGGATAAGAACACCATTACATTAATACGTCCCATGGTCTATATATCAGAAGGCTCCATAAAAAATATTGCAAAAAAATATAATTTACCTATTATAAAAAATCCGTGTCCTGCTGATGGAAAAACTAAAAGACAAGATGTAAAAGAATTAATAAATGAATTAAACGAACGTATTCCTGGTTTCAAAAGAAATATATTTGGAGCATTAAACAATCCAGAACAACTTTTTATCTGGAATAAAGATTTAATAAAATAATAAAAGTGGCTATGATACTGTAGTACCAGTATATAGCCACTTCCTTTTTTATAAAATTACAATCTATTATATATAGTAATTTTATGCTTTATACTTGTTATATAATTTTTCTACAACAGACCAATCAATAATATTCCATATATTTTTTACATAGTCTGCTCTTACATTTTTATATTTCAAATAATAAGCATGTTCCCATACATCTATTGTTAATATAGGTTTAGCCCCGATACTCAAAGGATTATCTTGATTTGACATTCTCATAACTTGCAAAACGCCATATTTATTTATAACAAGCCATCCATATCCTGATCCAAAATGCCCTATAGATGCATTGGAAATTTGCTCCTTTAATTTATCAACACTACCAAATGTATCATTTATATCTTTTAATAATTCTCCTTCTGGTAATAACTTGGCAGTAGGTGATAATATTGAAAAATACAAATTATGATTAAATACTCCGCCACCTTGATTTATTACTGGTAACTTTATCTCCTCTGGTATATTATTTACATCTGATAAAACTTCTTCTAGCGTCTTACCAACAAAAAAAGATGGATTATTTTCTACTATAGTATTAAGATTATTAACATATGTTTGTAAATGCTTTGAGTAATGTATATTTACAGTTTCAGCATCTATATGAGGTTCTAAGTCGCTAAACTTATATGGCAAACTTATTTTATCATATTTCATATTATTCACTCCTAATAATTTTCTGATAATAACTCAAAATATCCTTGTGGATGTAAGCAAGCTGGACATGCTTTTGGAGCTTCTTCTCCTTCATAAATATATCCACAATTATTACATTTCCATAATACTACTTCGTCTCTCTTAAATACTCTATCATTTTTAATATTATCTGCTAATTTCTTATATCTGATTTCATGACCTTTTTCAACTTTCATTATCTCCCTATAAGCCTTAGCAATAGTTGGATATCCTTCTTCCTCTGCTACTTGTGCAAATTCAGGATATAACTTAGTCCACTCTTCATTTTCTCCCATTGCTGCTGACTCTAGATTTTTCATTGTATCTTCATGAAGTGCTACTGGAAAACTTGCAGTTATCTCTATTTCTTCATCTACATAATCTTCCTTTAAAAATTTATAGAATCTTTTTGCATGTTCCTTTTCTTGCTCTGCAGTTTCCATAAATATTTTTGAAATTTGAACATAACCTGCTTTCTTTGCCGCACTAGAATAATACGTATATCTCATCCTTGCTTGTGATTCTCCTGCAAAAGATTTTAGTAGATTCTCTGCAGTTTTACTACCTCTTAAACTCTTCATAACATCACTTCCTAATATTATTCCCTAATATATATATTTATGTTAGGTTATATATATATTACACCTTTTATAAAAAATATATATGTTTTTCCTTTTTATTTAACAATTTGTTAAATAATACATAATTTACATGAACATAAAGTGGTTTACCATACAGGAAACCCTATATAGTAAACCACTTTATCTAAATAAACTTATTATCCTATAAGTTAGAAGTATTAATTCATTAATGTAAAATACTAGTTATTAAATCAAAAGTGATATTATACTATGATTCATAAATTACTTAAATAAATTCTATTAAATCCTTACCAAGTTTTTTTATTCTCGCTAATGAATAAATATCATAACCTTTATCTTCTAATAACTTACGTCCCGGTTGGAATGACTTTTCAATCACTATTCCAATACCGGCAACTTTTGCACCAGCTTCCTCAACTAATCTTATAGCTCCAAGTGCTGCTTCACCATTAGCTAAAAAATCATCTATAATAAGTATATTATCATCTTCAGAAATATATTTTTTTGATAATGTTAACTGATAATCTAAAGATTTTGTAAAAGAATGAACTGTAGTTTGATATACTTCACCATTTAATATCTTAGAACTTTGTTTTTTTAATGTAACCATAGGTAATTCCATTTGCATTGCTGTCATAACTGTCGGCGCTATTCCTGAACTTTCAATTGTAAAAATCTTAGTTACATTATGCTTTTCAAAATAATTTTTAAATTCTGTACCTATTTCATACATAAGTTTTGCATCTACACCATGATTTAAAAAACTATCTACTTTTAATACATTTTCACTTAATGCTTTTCCTTCATCTAAAATACGTTTTTTTAATAATTCCATACTATGCAATCCCCTCTTCTGTATTTTCTAATATTTCCTCTTTACTCTCTTTTAAAACTAAGTTTAATACTAATGCAACTATTGTTCCTGTTGAAATTCCTGATGCAAATATCATTTGTAACCCCTCTGGTAACTCTGATATAACTTCTGGTCTAAATGTTACTCCTAATCCTAATGCTATAGATGTTGCAATTATTAAAAGATTTCTATCAGTTAATTTTACCCTACTTAATGTTTTAATTCCAGCCGCTGCAACAGTTCCAAACATTACTATTCCTACACCACCAAGTACAGGTTGTGGAATTCCATTAATTAAACCTGCTAGTTTAGGGAATAGTCCTAAAATAACTAAAATTATTCCTGCCATAACTGCTACATACTTACTTGCAACCTTTGTTAAAGAAATTAAGCCTACATTTTGACTAAAAGATGTATTAGAGAAAGATCCCACTGTAGCTCCAATGATGCTACCTACCCCATCAGCTAAAACTCCAGAACCGACTTTCTTTTCATCCATTTCTATATTAGAAGTTTCTCCTATAGCCTTTAAACACCCAACAGTTTCTATTGTTGTCACAAAATATGCTGGTATAAAAGCTAATACTGCCTTCCAATCAAATACTACTCCATATTGAAATATTTTAGGTATTGAAAACCATGATGCTTCCTTAATAGCTGAAAAATCAACCATTCCAAGAGGAATACATATTAAATATCCTATAGTCATACCGATTAAAATAGATGCACTACTTAACATTCCTTTTCCGTAACGATTTAATATTAATGTTATTATCATTACTAACATTGCAATAGATAAATTTCTTAGGCTTCCATAATCAGCTGCTCCACTTCCTCCAGCAGCCCAATCTATTGATACCGGAAGTAATGTTAAACCAATTAAACATACAACAGTTCCAGTAACTATTGGTGGAAATAATTTCATTAATGGTTTTATAAAATAACTTAAAATAATTTCAAAAAATGATCCCAAAATAGTTGCTCCAACTATACCTGCCATACCTAATGTTTGCCCCACTGAAATTGCTGGTGATACAAAAGTAAAATCTGTACCCATAATACAAGCAACTCTTGATCCTACTTTTCCAATTCCTCTTGCTTGTACTATAGTTGCTATACCTGATGCTAAAATAGATGCACTGATTAATGCTGTAGTCATTGCACTATCAAAACCTAGAGTTCCTGCAATTACTAGTGGAACTACAACTATGCCTGAAAATGCAGCAAATATATGTTGAAGTCCAAATAAAATTTTCTTCGGTAATGAAGGATTATCATCTACCTTGTACGTTAAGCCACTATTATTTTCATTCTTCTTAATCATATAAAACTCCTTTTTCTTTTAAATAAAAAACACCTCAATTAATATTGAGGTGTTTTATTTCAAAAGTAATCTTCTTTTGGTAAATAAATGAAATACAACTCCTCGTAGTCTGCACTTTTACGGTTTGCAGGTAGAAACTTTCGATCCATATTATCGATTATATACGAGATTTATTACGTTATATTTCGTATTATATTATGAACATTATTATATTTCAATAAAATTTTATACGATATTTATCAACACATCTGTAATTTTTCTTATGCATAACAAATAACATATATATTTTAAGACGTCTTTTCTTTTGGAACCTTTTGCAATTCTTTTTCTATTAATTCTTCTATATTATCACCACTTAATACTAAAATATCGCCTTCTTCTATAACTGTTGCACCTTTAGGGATTAATACTTCACCTTTGCGTTTTATCATTACTATCAATATTTCTTCTGGTATATTTGAATCCATAATACTTTTATTAATCCATTTATTATCTTTAGTTACATTAAGCTCAATCAACCTAGTACTCATATCTCCTGAATAGTCGTTGAAAGTCTTCAATACTGTTGTAGTATTATCAACTAAATCAAGCTTTCTAGCTATAAACGGTATTAATGTTCCCTGTATCGATACTGAAAATAAAGCTATAAAAAATATTATATGAAAAATGTCATTCTCTATAGATACTCCATAAGTAACAGCATATATTGCAAAAACTATTGATGCAGCACCTCTAAGACCTACCCATGAAATAAATAATTTCTCCTTTATAGAAAAATTAAATGGATGCAGTGTTAAAAATGTGGCCACTGGTCTTGCAATACATAACATAAATAATGATATAGCTATTGATGTTCCAATAACAGTAGGAAATTTTGAAGGAAAAGCTAATAATCCTAAAATAAAGAATAATGCAATTTGCATGATCCATGAGATTCCATCTAAGAAATGAAATACACTTTTTTTATGTGGTATTTTACTATTACCTATTATAATCCCTGCCATATATACACTTAAATATCCGTTTCCACCTAACCATTCACTTAATGCATAAGATAATATAGCTATAGCTATTACAAAAATTGTGTAAAACCCTTTTACCTCAAAATTTGCATTTCTAATAGCATAAACAGCGACTTTAGCCAAAATTGTTCCAACTAATAACCCAAATACAATTTGTTTTATTAACATAGGTACTATGCTTCCTACTCCGCTATTATCCATAAGAGTTAGTATTGTTAATGTAAACATATATGCAATAGGATCATTACTACCACTTTCAACTTCTAATAATGAAGCTAGTGATCCTTTCAAATTTAATTTTTGAGATCTTAATATAGCAAAAACTGATGCTGCATCAGTAGATGCTACTACAGCTCCAACAAGTAATCCCTCTAATAAAGTAGTACCTAATACTAAATCACAAAACAGTCCTGTTAAAACTGCAGTTATTATTACCCCTACTGTAGACATCAATATAGAAGGAACTGCTGAAGGCTTAGCCATATTCCAATTGGTACCAAATCCACCGTAAAACATTATAAGCACTAACGCCATAGAACAAAGTTCACTAGTGAGCTTATAGTTATCAAAATATATCCCTACAATTCCATCGGAACCAAATAACATTCCAAGCACCATAAATATTAATAGCATAGGTACACCAAATTTATATAGTACCTTGCTAGATGTAATGGAAATTAATAAGACTAGTCCGCAAATAATCATTAATTCAACCATATATCACCCTCCCCTTAATTTTCTTTATATTTAAATTATATAAGAAAATTAAGGTTAATGATACTTTTATTAATAAATTAATAAATAATTTTATAAAAATCTACTTTTTGTTATTAATTGTAAAGAATATATATCATTTTATCATTTCTAATCTTCTTATAGTTGTAAATAAAAATAAGGAGTTGCAGCACAAATATTGTGCAACAACTCCTTAATAATCATCTTATAGATGCCAAATATCTTCGTTGTATTGAGCAATTGTTCTATCAGAAGAGAAGAATCCAGCTTTAGCAATATTAATTACTACTTTTCTCATCCATGCATCTCTATCTGAATAATCTTCGAATACTTTATCCTTAGTCTTGATGTAATCTTCAAGATCTAATAAAGTCATGAACCAGTCTTTATTGATTAATTCATTATGAAGTCTTTCTAAGTTTTCTTTGTCACCAACTTTAATCATTTCATCACTTACGATAAAGTCAACTAACTTCTTAATTGCTGGCTTATTGTAGAATTCTTTAGATACATAATCAGCATTCTTGTAATGTTCAATAACTGTTTCACTTGATTCACCGAAGATATAGATGTTTTCATCTCCAACTAATTGATGAATTTCAACGTTAGCTCCATCTTCAGTTCCTAGTGTTAAAGCACCATTTAACATGAACTTCATGTTACCAGTACCAGATGCTTCTTTAGATGCAAGTGAAATTTGTTCTGAAACATCACAAGCAGGAATTAATTTAGAAGCTTTAGTTACATTATAGTTTTCAACCATAACAACATTTAAGTACTTATTAACATCTGGATCATTGTTAATGATTTCTTGTAAGCAAAGGATAGTATGAATTATATCTTGAGCTATGATATAAGCTGGTGCTGCTTTAGCTCCAAAAATCATAGTTATTGGAGTAGCTGGCTTCTTACCACCTTTGATTTCTAAATACTTGTTAATGATGTATAAAACATTCATTTGTTGTCTCTTATACTCATGAAGTCTCTTAATTTGAATATCAAATATAGAATTTTCATTGATATCTAAGTTTTGAGTTTCTTTTAAGTATTTCTTTAAAGCAACTTTATTGTGCTTCTTTATTTCATCAAGTTTAGCTAATACTTCTTTGTTATCAACATATTTTAATAAGTCTTCTAACTTAGTAGCATCTTTCTTAAAGTCATCACCAATAAGTTCAGTGATATAAGAAGCTAATTCATTATTACAATGTAATAACCATCTTCTGAAAGTGATACCATTTGTCTTATTATTGAATTTTTCTGGATAAATATCATAGAATGGTTTTAATTCTTCATCCTTTAATATTTCTGTGTGAAGTGCAGCAACACCATTTACACTGAATCCATAATGGATATCCATATGAGCCATGTGAACTCTGTTTTCTTTATCTATAATATAAACTTTTTCGTCATCATATTTAGCTTTAACTCTGTTATCTAATTCAACGATAATTGGCACAATTTGTGGAGCAACTTTTTCTAAGTACTTAATTGGCCATTTTTCTAATGCTTCAGCTAAAATAGTATGGTTTGTATATGCACAAGTCTTTGTAACTATTTCTATAGCTTCTGACATTCCAATTCCTTTTAATCCTAATAATCTTATTAATTCAGGAATAACCATTGATGGATGTGTATCATTGATTTGAACAACTACATGTTCATGTAATTTGTGTAGATCATATCCATTTTCTTCTGCTTCTAATAAGATTAATTGAGCAGCGTTACTTACCATGAAGTATTGTTGATATACTCTTAATAAGTGACCAGCTTCATCACTATCATCTGGATATAAGAATAATGTTAAGTTTTTAGCTATATCTGTTTTATCAAAGTTTATTCCGTCTTTAACTAATGATTCATCTAAAGTATCAATATCGAATAAACGAAGTTTATTTGATGCTTCATTGTATCCAGTTACATCTATATCATATAAAGTTGATTTTAAAGTAAATCCTCCAAATGGAACTTCAAATTTAATATCTGATTTGTTTAACCAGCTTTCACTTGTAATCCATGGATTCTTAACTGCTGTTTGTTTATTATTTTTAAATACTTGTTGGAATAATCCAAAATGATAATTTAATCCAACACCATCTCCATTTAATCCTAAAGTTGCAATAGAATCTATGAAACATGCTGCTAATCTTCCAAGACCACCATTTCCTAAAGAAGGTTCTAATTCTACTTCTTCAATCTCAGTTAATTCTTTTCCGTTTTTAGCTAATACTTCTTTAACTTCATCATAAAGACCTAAGTTAATTAAGTTGTTAGATAATAGCTTACCAATTAAGAATTCAGCAGAAATATAGTAAAGCTTTTTCTTACCTTTGTTAGTTCCCTTTGCTTTAATATTTGATTTTGTTAATTCTAATAAAGCTAAGTATATTTCTTCATTACTAGCTTCGCTAATTGATTTATTAAATCTTTTTGTTAAAATTTCTTTTAAGTTATTTTCTAACATATACTTTCCCTCACCTTAAATTTATATTTATTATATAACATATAATTTGTTAGTTACGTTATATTGAAATCGCTTCCTCTGAAGACAATTATATTTTATCAAGTTTATCCATATTGTTGTTGTATATTTTTAATATTATTTGTACATTTATAATGCAAGTTTTAGTAATTTATGCTTTATTTTTACTTTTTATACTTTTATAGTTAAATTTAAAAGGTTTTCATTTACATTTTTATGGTACTCTGTAGTATTTATATAATATATTCTTTTATTTGTCACACATGTATTTTATTCATATTAATATCATAAAAAGAGCTTATACAATTCTATAATTGCAAAGCTCTTTTAACAAAATTATATTACTTATTCTTTTCAACAATTTCTTTGTAATCTTTTAAGTCAGTATGTACATCTTTATTAAATGGATTTCTTTTATACTTAAATATTTTATAATAATGATATACAAACACTATTACATTAACTATAAACGATACTAAACTTACAATAAATAAAGCAGTAGTATTATGTGATGATTGTACTGCAAATATAGAGTCTTGTACAAAATTAGGAAAAGACATAGTAAACATCATCCATGCGGCTAAAGTATATGCCCTATGTTGTATCCATGCACCTTTCTTTATAAACAATGCTGGTATTGTACATGATATTAAAAGTGCCGCTCCTGCATAAAAGGAATGATCTGAAACACAATTATATACATATGCAAAATTCCAAATATCATATGCTATAATCCAAAACCATAATTGATCAGGCCATAACATATCTTTATTTTTATCTTTACCAACAAATATACCAAGCCATCCAGATATAGTTAGTATATTCAATATACCCGCAATACCATTTAATATATTCCAAGGTCCACCAACCATCCATACTCCATCAACTATTCCTTCAGCGTATCCAAAGCATTGAAAATCACGTATTACTGCTTCAAGCATATTTATTGCCAATATAATAGCTGGAAACATTAAAATATATCTATTATCTTTCCATCCTTTGATATATCTAATTCCCATAAATCCAAGACACCCTGCCAATGCAGAATATACTTTTACCCAATGGAACCAAGTTCCTGTACTAGAATCCTCTCCAGCTGTTTTAGGCCATACAAAAATAGTTAATATCATAGGCAAAATTACACATAAAAATATAGAAAACCATTTGCTTCTTCGAGCAACTTCATTTATCAACATCAAAATGAAAAGTACTACAAACCACATAATTGCTGAGTACCATGTAATATTATCAAATAGAAACATTATTCCTCCTTAGTATCTCAATTAAGTACCTAATTTCTTCTTTTGTAAACTTTATAAAATTCACTCATAATTTTACTTATCGTGTACTATTTTGTCAATAATGTATTTTATATTTCTATATGTTAAAAAAAGATGATGTTATATATATTCAAAGTATACAATAACACCACCTTTCTTCCCTTATGCCATTGCATCTACCATAGCTATTTTTTGATACTTGTCTACATCACCAAGCATATTTTGTGATGCTGCCTTTATAATCATCTCTTGTACTTCTTCCGGATATGAAAAATTACTAATGCTAAAGCTAGTAATCTCAACTCCTATCTTACACATTTCCATATCTAAATCTTCACATATTCCATTAGATATATGATGTTGCATAAATAGGGAATAATAGATTCTTATATGTTTCATTATAAAATTTGCTATTTATTCTTATATTTCTAGCATGATCATATTCTTTTCTACTCTCTCTACTTGCCATAGAAGACAATTCACTATTCATTTTCTTCTTAGCTTCATCATAACCAGTTTCTAAATCTATTGAATAATTTTCAGATAAATATCCAGATATATAATCTGGCGAATATACTTTTAGCTCTTTAAAATCAAAAGGTTCTATTCCTTTAAAATATCTTTTAATACATCTATATCCCTAGATAACTTATCTTGCATTTTTTCCATTTTATCAATATTATCTTCTTCTAATTCTGTCTTTATTTATAATAGATGCCTCAGTCTCACTTTTTACTGTCCTTAAACTTTCTTCTAACTCTCTAATGTCCTTACTCATATCGTCAATAATTTTCTAACAATAAATCTTTTAACAAAACAGAGCTGCCACACCCTATGTACAACAGCCCTTAAAAAATGATGATTTCCCTCTTTTCACCACTTAGTAAGTATTTAAAGTTTTTCATATATTGTTTTATTAATAATTATATTCCAAACACAGGTTGACTAATATCTCTCTCATAAATTCCTTGTGCACCACGTAAAGCATACATATATCCTAATGCAGATAATATATTTGCAGTATTAATATCATCATTAGGTTGAAGTGAAAAGTTTATCTCTCCATTTTTAAATCTTTTAATTAAAATATCATATTTAGTAAATGCTACATCTGCAAGCATTAATCTTGCCACAATAGCAGCATATATTGATTGTAATGTTGTGATATCAGGATTATATATGTTCGTTATATTAGAATCATATTTACTATAAATAAGTTGTATACCTTCAATTGTTGCAAGGTAGGATAAATAATCTGAATATATAAACATGGTTTGAGCACGAAGTTGCTCATCTAATAACTTTAAGCTTCTTATGTCATTTTCACTAAAGTTATAATAGTTATTTGAATTATAATTCAACTTCAATCCTCCATTAATATCATTTACTTTATAATATATATCTTATTTACTTCTTGTGAGACAAATAAAGCTACAAACCTATTTCAAAGTAAAAAAATGACTCTCGCATTTACAAATTTTCATTTGTTTTACGACAGCCATTTTATAACTTAAAGATTATGCTTTTTTAACAAATTCAGATTTTAAGCTCATAGCTCCAAAACCATCAATTTTACAATCAATATTATGATCTCCATCAACTAAACGAATATTTTTAACTTTCGTTCCTATTTTAATTGGTGATGAACTTCCTTTAACTTTAAGATCTTTTATTACTGTTACAGTATCTCCATCTTTTAATATGTTTCCATTAGCGTCTTTTACTACTAATTCATCTCCATTTTCATTTTCTGAACCAGGTGTCCATTCATATGCACATTCTGGACAAACTAAAAGATTCCCATCTTCATAAGTATATTCTGAATTACATTTTGGGCAATTTGGTAATTGATCCATATTTTCATTTCCTCCTAAAGTTTTCAATTTAATATCGGCTTATATAATATCATAGACTACTAATATTAACAAATTAGAGACTACTATATAAATCTTCTCTTCTATCCTTTTTTATATCAAAACTATTTCTTATATCATCTACTAAAGCAATATCTATATCTCTTATTACAATTTCTTCCTTAGAATTTACTTCATTTAGCACTTTCCCATTGGGAGACACAAATATAGATGCTCCACTATACTCTAAGCCATTTCCAATTCCAACTCTATTAATTCCTAAAACATAACATTGATTCTCTATAGCTCTAGCTCTTAATAAAGTTATCCAATGGTCCTCTCTCTCTTTTGGCCAATTAGCAGCTACAGTTATAACCTGAGCCTTCTTAGAAGCAACTTGAAAAATCTCGGGGAACCTTAAATCATAACAAATAAATGAAGCAAATTTTACATCTTCAATATCACAAATATCTATAGTATTACCTTTATCGTATACCTTATCTTCTCCTGAAAAAGTAAATGGGTGTATCTTAGTATAATTACTCAAAACTTTACCTTTTCTTGATACAATAACAAATTTATTTTTCCCCTTATTTCCTACTTTAATAGCAAATCCTAATCCTATATTTATATTATTCTTTATAGCTATGTCTATAACTTCTTTTACTATTTCATCTTCATTTTTAGCTAATGCATCTAAATTATTAGTAAATCCACTTAAACTCATTTCTGGAAACAGAATTAGAGTTACGTCTTTCTTTTTTCCCTCATATGCAAATTTTTTTATTTTTTCTATGTTTTCCTTAAAATTTTCCCATACTATATCAATTTGTGCTAATGCAATTCTCATCTAATCTCCATACTCCCCCTAATTAAATATTTAAAGATTTCTTTCTATATTGTTTAATATAAGAATTTTTATAAAATGAATACGCTAACTGCAAGCACATGCAACACCATACTACTGGTTCACAAATAATTACTCCAAAATACTTAAGACTTGGTATAAATATAATAACAAATACTATTTTTCCAAAGAACTCTATAATACTTGATACTAAAGGCAATAGCTTTTCCCCTATTCCTTGAAGTGCATTTCTTAAGTTTAACAATATTCCTAGTACAGCATAAAAAGGTGAATTCCATAATAAATATCTTACTCCATTATTGATTACTATATCTTCACTTGATCCTGATAATACCTTCATAAATATTTGTGCAAAGAAAATTAAAATAACAGTGATAATGATGCCCCAAATTACTGATATTATATTTGCATAACGTACAGCTTCCCTTATTCTATATCCTTGATTTGCTCCTTTATTTTGAGAAACAAAAGTTGCAAGACTCATTGATAAAGATGATACAGGTATCATGGCAAAACTATTAAGTTTACGAGCAGCTGTGTGTCCTGCAATAATTAAATATCCTAAATTATTAATAGCTGTTTGCAAAATAACTGTACCCGCAGATACAATCATAAGCATAACTCCCATAGATAGTCCTTGTCCCAATAATTCTTTGTATAATTCCTTATCAAAAACAAAATGTTCTTTCTTTGGTATGAGAATTGGGCATTTTTTGTAAATATATATTATACAAAGTACTGCTGAAATTCCTTGTGCAATAACCGTTGCAACAGCAGCCCCCTTAATTCCCATATCGAACTTAGTAATAAACAATATATCTAACCCAATATTCAATATAGAAGATACTATAAGAAATATTAATGGCATAATACTATTTCCAATAGCTCTTAAAACTCCAGCACAAAGATTATATAAAAACATTACACCAACAAATATACATACTGTAAAAATATATATGTAGGATTCCTCTATAATATTTGAGGGTGTATTTAATAATTCTAACAATGGTAATAAAAATACCTTAGCTATAATCATTATTATAATTGTTATTCCAGCACCTATAACCAAGGAACCAGCTACTGATTTTTTAACTGAATCTTCATCATTTGCACCATAACTTCTTGCTGTAACTATACTAAGTCCATTACCTACTCCTAATGCAAAACCTACTAGTAACTCATATATCGCAGCACATGCACCTATTGCTGCTAAAGATGTGTCTCCCAAATAATTACCCACTATCATTACATCGACAGTATTATATAATTGCTGAAATAAATTCGATATAAAAAGTGGTATTGCAAATATAATTAGAGCTCTTAAAATATTTCCTTTTAACAAATCAACTTCTAGACTCTTCATTCCATCACCTTCCTTTCTTATTTTAGTGCAAAACAAATCTATCTAGGATATTAACTAATTCTATAATTAATATTTGTTTCTTTTATATATAAATTTACATTGTCAATAAATAAATTTCAATTATTTTGTGCAATATATTAATTAATCTTTAATGATACAAAGAACATTCTAACTATTTAAAAATAAACATAAAAATTGTATTTATATTATCTATAAATATATTAAAATATTATAGTTACTTTTGAAATAAATTTATGGAGTGAATAAATTTGAAAATTTCTAAAAAGATAAACTTACAACTTACAGCAATCATCTTAGCATCGATATCATTTATTATAATTATTAATATAGCATTAATAACATATAGCTCTAACAAATTATCAAAATTCATAGGAAACACTTATTATACACAAGTAATATCAACTATTGATAATATGACTAATATTTTAAAAGCTACCGCTGAAAAAATAAGCTATGATGAAAAAATATTAAAGGTGCTGAATGAAAATAGAGATACCTCTATATCCAGTGAGGAAGATATAGAATTAATTAAAAATCAGATTAATTCATTCGAAGAAATAATAAATCCACTTCCATTTATAAAAACTATAAATATAGTAAACTTAAAAGGCGAATATCTATTTTCTCATGGAACTTTATATGAACAAATGGATATAAAAAATCGTCCTTGGTTTTTTGAAAATGAATATTTAAACAATCAAAAAAATTCATTTATTACAGATATCTATAAAAACTTAAATGCAGAACAATATATTATAAGTGTAGTAAAATATATATACTATGAAGATGAACCTTTAGGTGCTGTTATTTTAGATATATTTGTACAAGATTTATTAGAATATATAGACTCTAACTTTTATTTAGGTAAACTTAATTCATATATATATCTAGGTAATTCTCAATACTTATCAAGAGATAATATTATTACCTTAAATAGTATATCTTCTGACAAGTCATTACTTTATACCGCTAAAATTTTAAATGACAAAATAGATATTATTTTTGCTTTTAATAAAAATTTAACATTATATAAACACCAAATGAAAATGGTAAATAAAACCACAACAATTATATTAATTATAGTGGGGATAATATCCTCATTTATCATAGTGAGAATTTTACATTTAGTATTTAAACCAATTATTAACTCGTTAGATAAACTTAAAATATTACTTAGAAATTTAGAAGAAAACAATTTTGATTTAGAAGTAGATAATGAATTTGAACAATTAGAATTCATCTCTGAGTCTTTAGGTAAATCTGTTGATAATAAAATACATTCTTTAATTTATCATGATGAGCTTACATCTTTACCAAATAGAAAAATGTTATTAAATACAGGAACTTCTTTAATAAAAAACAAGAAATCATTTGCATTACTATTTATTGATTTAAATAACTTTAAATATGTAAATGATTCATTTGGACATAATGCAGGAGATCAATTACTCATCAACTTTAGTAATTCCTTAAAAAATATTTTTAAAAATAAAGGAATTGTAACTAGATATTCTGGTGATGAGTTTGTTGTTATTTATGATAATTACATTGATGATAAAGAATTACTTAACTTTTACAATACAATTGTTTTACCTGAATTTTTAAAACCGATATCTTTTAATAATACTAATATAGTAGTAGAATTTTCAGCTGGTGCTTCTATATATCCTCGCGATGGTGAAACTTTTGATCAATTAATACAGAAAAGTGATTTCATGATGTATAGTAATAAGAAAAATTCTGATAGCAATGAATTATTACTTTTTGATAATGATACCTATAATAAAATCAAAAGGATAGAAGATATAAAATTTCAATTAAAAAATGCTCTAGATAGAGATGAGTTTTCAATAAATTATCAACCTATTGTAAATAGATTAAAAAAAATTGAAAAAGTAGAAGCTCTTATCCGATGGAACAATGGAAAACTTGGTTTTATTCCTCCTATAGATTTTATTAATTGTGCAGAAGAAATTGGTGAAATCGTTCCTATAGGATATTGGATAATTGAAAAGGTATGTAAAGACTTTGAGGATCTTTATAAAGATAATATTTCTCTTCAAATTAGTATAAATATTTCACCAACTCAATTAATTGATATTAACTTTGTTAATAATGTAGAAAAAATAATTGATAAATATAATATACAATTTAGTAATTTATGTTTTGAAATAACTGAATCAATTATTTTAGATGAGAATAGCACAGTATATGATAATATACACCTATTGCATAAGCGCGGAGCACAAATTGCACTAGATGATTTTGGTACTGGCTATGCATCTTTTAACTACTTGAGAAAATATAAGTTAGATATATTAAAAATCGATAAAATTTTCATTGATATGGCGGAAGAAAACTCTTTTAGCATTATTGAAAATATAAAAAATATATCACACTTATTAGATATGGAAGTAGTAATTGAAGGAGTTGAAACATTAGAACAATTTAATAAACTAACTAAAATAAATTGCGATTATTTTCAAGGTTATTACTTCTCAAAACCACTTACTTTTAATGAATTGAAAAAACTGTTATTTTAGATTCTACAGAACATAAAATAGCCTAGGGTTTTACTTTGATCCTAGGCTATTATTAGGTAAAAATATAGAAAAAATTGTTCCTTCTTTAGATTTAACTTTAATATATCCCCCATGTTTAGACACTATTTCTCTCGTCAAATATAATCCTATTCCTATTCCTTCTATATCCCCAACATCTTTTCCTCTATAAAATCTCGCAAATATTTTAGGAAGTTCTTCTTCTTTTATTCCTATACCATTATCTTCAATATCAATTCTTACAAATATCTCATAACTTTGTATTGTAACCTTTATTTTTCCATTAATATCTGTATACTTTACGGCATTTTCTAATATATTAAATACTCCTTCACATATCCAATTCTTATCATAAGTGATTTTAACTTTATCAATTTCCTGAAATTCAATTGATATATTTTTTTGATTAGCCTTTTTTTGAATTTGTCCAATAGCAGTTAATACAGTATCTGATAAATAATTAATATGTTTATTTAATTGAATTACTCCACCTTCTAATCTAGACATCTTAATCATACTTTCAATTAAAAAACTTAATCTATCTAATGATAATAATATTACATTAGTGAATTCTTTTCTTTCTTCTTCAGTTAAATCTTCTTCTTGTAAGAACTCTCCATACATCTTTAAATTTGTTAATGGAATCTTTAGTTGATGTGCTATATCAGAAATTAATACTTTAATATCATTTTTTTCATCTTCAATTTGCTTCTTCTGATTTTTTAATATACCTGTAAGCTTAATTGTTTGATGCTGTAACTTGGAAAATAAATCATCTTCTATTGTAGAAAATACTTTCTCATCTTTCATATTTATAATAGTAGTTAACATATCTGATAATTGTACAAATATATCTTCCAGGTAGTTCTTATATAATTTTTCACGAATAAAAAATAACATTATTATCACCATTGAACATAATAATACTATTATAATTACACTGATGTCCTTAACAATAAAATATACTGATATATTCATCATTAAAATAATTAATATATAAATAATTTTTAATATACTATTCTTCTTATCAAAACTATACTTCATAAATTATTCTCCAAAAGTATATCCAATACCGAATACATTTATTATATATTCTGGCCTTCTAGAATCTTTTTCTACCTTTTTTCTAAGTCTTCGAATATTAACGCTTAAAGTATTTTCATCAACAAAATTTCCATTATTATCCCATATCTTTTCTAAAAGCATTTCTTTTGTAACAACTATACCTTTATTTTTTGCTAAAAGCTCTAACAACTTATACTCTGTAGCAGTTAAATTGATTTCTTTATCAGCTACTAATACTGCCATTCTATCAAAATCTATCTTTAGTTCCTTATACTTAAATATATTCTTTAATTCCATATCATTTCTTCTAATCATAGCATTAATCTTATGCTTCAATATTTCTACTGAAAAAGGTTTAGCTATATAATCATCACAGCCAATTTCAAAACCCTTTATCATATCTTCTTCTGTATCATTAGCTGTAAAAAATACTATTGGAAAATCTACTTTATCTCTTATTTCCTTACAAAGCTCTACACCATTTCCATCTGGTAAATTTATATCTAAAAGCAACAAGTCTATTTTATTATTTAAAATTTCTTGCATTCCATCTTTCTTTGAATAAGCATAAATAACATTATGTCCATCCTTCTTTAAAGCAAAAGTTACACCCCTATTTAAAACTCTATCATCTTCAATTATTAATATATTTGACATGTATACACCTCTTTACCTTATTATACCAAAAGAGAAGCTCTCGCCTACAAATTTTAATTTGTTATTGCAACAGCCTCTCTTCATGAATCTATTCTTCTCTAATTCTATCAGTAACACTATTTTTTGATAATAATTTAAAAACAATAGTAGGTGTAACTAAACATACTAAAAATATAAAGATTAATAATAGAGCTAATGGTACTATTGGAAAAGCAAATGCTGCATAATCTGCAATTTCTTTTGTAAGCTTATATACACCATAAATAATTGCCATTCCTATAGTTGATATAAACAATGTAGTAATAACAGCATAATATAATCCTTCAAATGTTAACATCTTTTTAATTTGCTTTTTAGTCATTCCTATACTTTCCATAATAGCAAGTTCTTTAACTCTAGTATTTACTCCTGTTATCATTACATTAACAAAGTTTAAAATTCCTATAAATATAAGAATAATTGAAATTCCGCTACCTAAAATATTCATAACTATTTGTGAATTATTAAAACCCTTTGTTTCCTCAACCTTAGATTCAAAATCTACACCACACTTATTAGATAAATTCTTTAGCTTATTACTTATAATACTTTCATACTTTTCATCAACATTTATATACAATGTATAATTTATACAATTAGAATCTAATTTTTCTAATGCAGAATTACTTACATAAATCGTTGGTAGTGTCAGTTCTGCTGGAAGTCCCGATGGTAACACATTTTCATTATCATTTACTACTTTAACTTCAGCATTTAATGAATCATTAGTATCAACATTTTTTATTGTTAAGTTACCTTTTATATTTTTATAATTCTCACCATAACTCCATGAGTCCAACAAAATTAATTTTCCACTTTTAAAAGCTGCTATATCTATTTTTTCTTTAGAATCTTCATTAAAACTCGTTATAAGCTCATCATCTATTCCAATAACTGCCGTAGATAACTTACTTGGATCTTCTTCTATTGATTTTAAAATTTCATTTATATCTTCAGGTGTACTTCCAAATCTTTTATACACTTCTTTTATTGCTGGCAATAATACATCTTCATTCATTTCTAATTGTAAATAACTTGATTTTGATGTATTTACTGTTTTTATCCCTTTAATATATTTTATTTTATTAATAATAGCTTCATCAATTTTATCTCCTTCCCCACTTTCGTTTGTCAATATAAAATCATTCTTCACATACTTCTCTATATAATTTTCTACACTAATACTATTTAAAAATGTATTAACACTTAGAAACGTTATAATCCCCATAAATAATGATAGAAATACTAATATTGCTCTTTTCTTTTCTCTAAAAACATTATACCAAGCCATTTTATATAACTTTCCACCATTAGTAGACTTTCTATTTTTCTTTTGTTTCTTAGTTTTGCTTCCTGTATAACGTAATGCTTCTGTAGGAGAAATACTTGATGCTATTTTAGCCGGTTTTCTGCAACTTAATAATACTGTTAATAAAGAAAATAATGTTGTTGCTATAAATATTACTGGATTAAATGACACAACACTTGGCATTGCTGCTGAATAATTTCCTGAATTCATTGCATCTAAAACTACTGGAACTATAACAAAAGATACTATTGCTCCAAGTGCTAACCCTACAGGAATTCCAATAATAGAAATTCTAATAGCTTGTCCTTTTACTATTTTTTTAATTTGTCTTGGAGATGTTCCTATGGTCTTAAGTAATCCATAAAAATTAATATCTTTAGTTACTGCTATATATAAAACATTATAAATTAGTAAATATCCACTAAGAACAATAAATAAAGCAATTATTGATATTAATACTATAGTTATCATCATAGTTTCTGTTGTATCATTAGTTATATCATAGTTAAAATTAAACTTTTGATTATCCTTAAGAGAAACTTCCTTATTTAACACATCTGATGCTGTATTTTTATATTTATTCTTTATTGTGATAAATAAAGTCCCATTTTTCTCTAATGATAAATTATTCGTATGTACAAATTTCTCTGAAACTAATAAATATCCTGCATCTTCTATAATGCCATATGTAGTATAATACCCACTTAATACAAATTCATTATTTACAACTTCTCCATTTATATTACAAGGTACTTTTATCTTATCGCCTATCTTTGCGTTACCTTTTCCTAAGAATTTTAATGCCTTTTTAGATGCCATAACCTCATTTTCTTTTTCTGGGTACTTTCCTTCAATATCGCTAATACAAGGTTTCATTTGCTTTTCATAATCTTCTTCATCACTATATCTTATTAATATACTTGTTTTATTTTTTGTTAAACTATCTAAAACAACTTTTCCTACATTAATTTCATAACCGATACTATCATGTAACTTTAAAGATTTAATTTTATTAATTTGTGATTCTGTCGGCTTTTCAAGAAATGTTGTTGCTTTATTCCCTTGTAATCTTAAATTCATAGTCTTATAGTTTTTTAGAAAACTTATTCCAATACTAAACACAGAGGAAATCATAAATGTTGTTAATACTATAGCTAAAATAGTAAATATATTTCTTACTTTATTTGATTTTAATGATCTTTTAGTTATTCTTTTAATAACCTCTTTATTATTATTTTCAAACTTCATTATTGATCACCCCTAGTAAATATCTTTCCATCCTCAATTCTTATAATTCTATCTGACATTTGAGCTATTTCTTCACTATGGGTGATCATTACTATAGTTTGATTAAATTTTTTACTTGTTACTTTTAATAAACCTATAACATCCATACTAGTTTTACTATCAAGATTTCCTGTTGGTTCATCAGCTAAAATAATTGCTGGTTTTGTTGCTAATGCTCTTGCAATAGCGACCCTCTGTTGTTGACCTCCTGAAAGATTATTGGGCATATTATTAAGCTTTTTACTTAACCCTAATGTATCAATTATAGTATCAATATATTCCTTATCTATTTTTACCCCATCTAATTCTATTGGTAATACGATATTTTCATAAACATTTAATATAGGAACTAAATTATAGTTTTGAAATATAAACCCTATATTTCTTCTTCTGAACACTGTTAATTCTTCATCTTTCATATTGCCTATTTTATTGCCAGAAATGGTGATTTCTCCACTAGTAGGTTTATCTAATCCTCCTAACATATTTAACAATGTAGATTTACCACTACCAGATGTACCTATTATTGAAACAAATTCTCCTTCATTTATTTCAACACTTACATTATCTAAAGCTTTTACTATATTAGGTTCTTCACCATATATCTTCACTAAATTTTTAGTTTTTAAAATACTCATTTTTTATCACCTCATCATCTACTATGATTTATATTTTACATGTAACTTCTTACAATCTTCTGACAAAATAAAAAAAGGCTCTCGCCTACAAGTTTTTATTTACTCTCAGCGATAACCTTATTTAATATTTAATCTTATATACTCCATCCTAATGCTAATCTTTTTTCTTTTAAATCTGATATTATTAGCTCTGCTAAAGCATCTGGATCTGTATTTACCTTCATACTAGATCCTAATGTTTTCTTTGTTCCTTCAGTTATAAACTCTGTAACCTTATCTGATCCCTGTACTGGAGCATAAACACAATGATATGAATTTATTCCAAATAATCTAAATCCAAGTGCTGCCCCTATTCCTTTTTCATTAGACCATTCTGGACTGGATAATCCATAAGGCATATCTTTAATATCATGTCCTACTTCTGCTGCTATTTTAGCAAAAAATCCTGATGATCTTGCATTATCAATACATTCTCCAACATGCCATACTGGTGGCAAATTATCTTTCTCTAAAAATTTTCTTAGCTTTGCGCCTGTCTTTTTCAATGCAGATGTGTTGCAAAATCCCAGTTTTAATAATGGGAATGAAGCACATCCATTAGTAAGAATAAGAACATTATTTTCAATTAATTTTGTTGCTACATCTACTGTAGCCTTTTCATAAATTACTCTTGGATTATTACATCCAACGATGTTCACAATTCCTAATATATCGCCATTTTTTAAACCATCTGCAATAGGTTTTACACTACCATAAAGACTTTCAATATATTCTACAGAGAATCCTACCTCTGCTTCAACTTCATATGGAGGTATAAACACTGGCATCCCCTGTCTATCTCTAAAGCTTTCAATAGCTCTTGTAACTATCTTTTTTGCAATCTTTGTAGTTTCATCTAAATTACTATGTTCATGATCGTAAGCATAATGTTCTGCACCTGGAAGTCTTGCTGAATCACTAGTTGTTACCACTGTAGTTTTAAAACAATTTGCAACATCCATTATAGATGGAAATACATCTTGAACATCAGCAACCCAAAGATCTAAAGCTCCAGTTCCCAAAACCATTTCTGCACCCACTGCATTAGATAATGGTATTACTCCATTATATCTATACATAGCTGAGAGTCCTGAACAACATATTCCATAAAACTGAATTCCTTTTGCTCCGTTTTCTTTTGCCAATTTAATAAATTCTTCACTTTGCCCTTGTTTTACTATCTCACTAACAAGAACTGGTGAATGTCCATGTACAGCAATATTTACATATCCTTTTTTAAGTGCACCAACATTAACTCTTGAAGTAGTTCTATTTCCTATTCCAAAAAGACTATCTGTAGCAATTGCTGAACCTACTACTCCAGAGAACACAAATGCAAGTCCACATCTTAAAAATTGTTGTAGAACATTATCAGCATCTCCATCAGTAGCTGCACCAGTTCTATGTAGTGCTTCAAATACTTCATGATAAGCACTTATCGGCATAATTCCTAGGTCACTCCACACCTTTTGTCTTTCAGCTGGTGCACAAGCTTTTATTGTTTTATATTCATCAGGAATTGTTCTTGATAAGTCATCTAAAAGAATATCTGCTAGTTTTGATGCTAATTCTTTTACTGTTTTTCCTTCTTCATATATTCCAAATTGTTTTGCTGTATTAATTACTTTTTCTTCACCGATTATAGGCAAGTCCAATTTTCCTTCTGCTGCAGATTTAAGTGCAAGAATTACTTCTCTTGCATGAGCTCCATGTGCAGCTACCCCACCAGCTAATGCACGGGTAAAATTTCTTGCCACAATAAGATCAGCATCCGCTCCACAAACACCTTTAGGACTTTTTTTAGTTATCTTACAAGGACCCATATAACATATCTTACAACAGGCACCAGCAATACCAAAACTACATTGTGGTTGTTGCTTATCAAATCTATCAAAAGCAGTATCACAACCTATTTGTTCCATATTCAAAAGCATTTCTCTTACTGCTGGGTCTGGAGTTTTCTCTAATACATCTTGTTTTGACGGAAATGTCTTTCTATATTCTGCTACTGCCTCTAAATAATCATTTACATTAGCTCCTCCACCATGACTATGATGATGACCATGATGATGTCCCCCTAAAACCTCATGATGATATTTTACCTTACTTCTTCTTAATTTAAACAAAATAATGCCCCCTTTTTAATTGTTTCATCTTTGAAATGATAATGGTAACTCTAAATTTGCTTTTTCTAAAACCTCCTTATTTCTAAGAAGTTCCTCTGATTTCCCTATAGCAATAACTTCACCATCTAGCAATATAACAACCCTTTCACAACAATCCAAAATCATATCTAAATCATGAGTAGCTATAATAAATGTCTTAGGAATATTCCTTATGATATTAATTATATTCCTTCTAGATTTTGGGTCTAATGATGCTGTCGGCTCATCCATTAAAATTATTTTTGGTTTCATCACAATGACACCAGCTATAGATATAATCTTCTTTTGTCCCCCTGATAATTTATATATTTCCTTATCTTTTAGTTTCTCCATAGATAACTGATTTAAAATTTCTATAACTCTAACATTAACATCTTCTTCTGAAACTTTATTACTTCTAAGACCAAATGATATATCTTCATATACTGTATTCATAAATAACTGATTATCAGAATCTTGAAATACAAAACCTAAATTTTTTCTAACTTCTTTTAAACTTTTTTTCCCTACCTCTACATTATCTACAACAATTCTTCCTTCATTACAAAAATAAAGTCCTGCAATAAGTTGTAATACTGTTGATTTTCCTGCACCATTTGCTCCTATTAAGCCAATCTTTTCTCCCTCTTTAACTTTAAAAGAAATATCTTTTATCGCCTCATATCCATCTGGATATTTGTAAGTTACTTTATCAACTTCCAATATATCTTTTCCCATAACACTTCTCCCTAGAATAAAATGAAAATAGCAACTATAATAAAACCATAAATTAAATCTATATTCTTCACCTTATGAACTTTACCACTATAGTATTCTCCTTGAAATCCTCTCATAATCATAGCTGAATATACCTGTTCTGACCTATCTATAGTCCTTAAAAGTAGTTGTCCCATTATCATCCCCCAATCACTAATAGTCATAGATTTTCTATTTGCTGTTCTTAATTGATAAGCAGATTTTATTCTACATCCTTCCTCCATTATTACTATAATATATCTGTAAATCATAAGTAATATAGAAACTAGAACTTTCGGAATTCTTAATTTCCTCATGGCCATAGCTAAATCAATTATTGTAGTAGTTGCTAAAAGTTGAAGTGTTCCAATTAATGAGAATATACATTTAAATAATAATAATAAAGAGAAAATAATTTCTTCATTAGAAAAATCTATAATAAGATTAATAGATATTATTCCTAATACAATTGGTAATACAAATATTAACTTTCTTAAGATTACCCTTATTGGTATTTTCCCCAAAATAAAAATAAAGATAGGATATGCTAATATAGTAATAGTATTTACAAGTAAAAATTCTTTCATGGAAATAACCTTTATAACATAAACTAATGTAACTATAATCTTTATTACAGGATTAATTTTATGTATTTTACTATTTTTTCTTCCTAAATCATCAATTTTTCTTATATTATATATAGCTTTACTGATATCTCCCATTTACTTTTATTCCTTTATAACCTTTCTTTTTTTCGATAATAATCCTAGTAAAAGAACAAATGATATTGTAATTACAACTCCAATAACCCCTGCTACAGTAGTACCAAACTTACCTAATACTTCGTTTCTTAAATTATACTCTGGCAAAATAGTAGTTTTTTCTTGAATTGATGCCACCTTTTCGTGAATTTCATTATTTCGTACTATTTCTTCTCTTCCTGTAGTTTTTAATATAGACCATTCTAATCCATCGGGATTTGATGAGGCGAAAATTGAAAGCCCTCCCCCAACAATTAAAGCTCCTAATAAAAACACCATAACTATCTTTTTTCTTGATACTTTCTTTACAGTGCTACTATTATTTTTTTCTAATAACTCTGGCCTATGACTCCAAATGAAGTTTATTAAAATTGCCGTAATCGCTCCTTCTACCACTGCAATTATAAAATGAATTGGTTGCATAAATATAAGAAATGTTGAAAAAGGTAATTCTGTTATTCCAGAAACAACGGTTTCTACAACTACACTAAATGAACCTAGTTGTAAGCTAATTACTGCTGCTAAAATTGATGCAAAATATATCCTCTTCTTTGAGTAACCTTTACTTAAAATCTTACTATATATTAATCTGTATCCTATAAAACAACTAAAAAAGCCCATATTAATAGCATTACATCCTAACGCTAATAATCCTCCATCGCCAAAAAATAATGCTTGTATTAATAACACCGATAATATCGATAAAAATCCTGCCTCAGGCCCTAAAAGTATAGCAAGCAAAAGGCCCCCTCCAATGTGTCCACTAGAGCCTGTTCCTGGTATTGTAAAATTAATCATCTGTGCCGCAAAAATAAAAGATCCTACAACACCCATTAAGGGTATTTTCTTATCAAATTCTAATTCTTTTCTTATTTTTTTCGTAGAATATGCAGAAATACCAACAGTAGCTACTGTCATCGTCACACCTACTAATGGTGTTATAAGTGCATCTGCCATATGCATAATGATTTCCCCTTTTTAAATATAATATTCTATACCATCTCTAGAGTTTTCTTCTAAAATATTTATGATGGTGCTTTTTAATTGATAAAACTCCTCACTTGATTTCTCTATTAACTGTTGATTTTCTCTATTAATTACCTCCCTTATCCTACCTGGATGTGGTGACATAATAATTATCTTATTTCCAAGGTATACTGCTTCTTCTACATCATGAGTTACAAAAACAATTGTAATACCTTCTTCACGCCATATATTTCTTACTTCCTCTTGAAGATTACTTCTTATTATTGGATCTAATGCACCAAAAGGTTCATCCATAAATAATATCTTTGGTTTTACAGCAAGAGCTCTAGCAATAGCGACCCTCTGTTGCATTCCTCCTGACAATTGGTGAGGATAATGATTTTTAAACTTTTCCAATCCTACTAATCTCATATATTTTTCTGCCACAACTTTTCTTTCTACTTTAGGTAATTTCAATGTTTCTAATCCAAATTCAATATTTTTCTCTACATTTCTCCATGGTAGAAGTCCATAGTTCTGAAATATTGTTACTCTTTCTATGGTAGGCTTATCTACCTCAATACCATTAATATATATTTTCCCATCAGTAGGTTTATCAAAAGCAGCCATCATATTTAGTAATGTACTCTTTCCACATCCACTAGGTCCTAAAAGGCATACAAAATCGCCTTCATCTATATCGATATTTATATTATCTAGTACCTTAATCTTATCATTAAAAACCTTAGACACACCTTCTACCTTTATACTCATAAAAACTCTCCTTTCTAAATCTAATATGAATTTCCCCATTTAGAACTTATTTTTCTCTCTACTATTTCTATACCCTTATCTAAAATAAGTCCTATAACTCCTATAAATACTATTCCAGCTAATAACATGTCATATCTAAGATTATTTCTGGCATCAATTATTAAATATCCAAGTCCTGATTGAGCTCCTACCATTTCTCCTGCAACAAGAAAGATCCATGCACTACCTAGTGCAATATGCATTGCATTTATTATCACTGGAAATATTGCTGGCAATACTACCTTTATCATCAATCTAAATCCCTTAACATCAAAATTACTAGCTATTTTCAAATATGTTTTGTCTATCTTTTTTACTGCTGAAACTGTAGATAACAATACTGGAAAAAAAGCTGCTATAAATATTATTACTATTGCTGGTAAATTACCTATCCCAAAAATAATAACTATAAATGGAAACCAAGCAGTAGGTGATATAGGTCTTAAAAGTTGTACTATTGGATTTACAATATTCCAAGCTTTTTCATACCATCCTAATAATAATCCTAACAATATAGCCACGACTACTGCTACAGAGTATCCTACAAAAAACCTATATAAACTTATGCCTATATATTTTAATAAAATACCATCCTCTATCATTTCCCTAATTGCTTTCACTACATTTATTGGTGATGGTATAATAGTACTCCCTACCTTTCCTGTCACAGATAGTAAAGTCCATAGTATAACTAATATTCCAATAGATATAATAATGTTGATAATTTTTTCTCTTTTTTTCATCTCTACCCTCCTATTTTTACTTACTCTAATAAAGAATTATCTACAAATTCATCATAAGTTGGTGGCTTATCTAATAACTTCATTTCTTTTAAATAATCAGATATTTTATTATAATCTGATTCTTCAATTCTTAATTTTTCGAAAGATATCCATCCTAAAGATTCAGTTAGAACTTTATCTTGTACATTAAGAAATTCTTTTGCTCTAATTTCCCTTTCTCCTTTATTACTCAAATCTTCTGTAGCTGCACTATACTTTTTCACTATTTCTTTTGCCTTTTCGTTTCTATTTTTTATAAAATCGCCTCTAAAAACTAATGCACAACAAATTGAATTTGGAATAATTTCAGAAGATTGTTTTAATACCTTTCCATTACCATTAACAACTGCTTTTGCCCCAAAAGGCTCTGCAACACAATATCCATCTATTCTTTTTTCTAATAATGCCACAGCCATCTCAGATGGTGGAAGCTCAATAATATTTATATCTTCTAATTTCATATTTTCTTCTTTTAACATTTCATAAAGTAGAATATAGTGAGTAGACAACTTATTAGGTATTGCAAAATTTTTTCCCTTAAGATCTTTTACACTTTTTATTTTTTCATTTACTATAACAGCGTTTCCATCACTATGCCCAAGTGCCACTGCTTTTAAATCTATCCCTTGTGATTTTGCTTTCATTGCCAACTCTATAAGTACAGAAGCACCATCTATCTTTCCAGAATTTAATGCATCCATAAGTTCTGGCCATGATCCAAATTTAATAAGTTCTATATCACCTCTCTCTACTTCTTTTTCTACATACAATGGTAATGAATGTGTTATAGGTAAATATCCTATCTTTACAGAATTTTTCACTACCTTTTCATCACTGTTGCACGATACTAATAACAAAAACATCAACGATATAACTATAAATAAAACTATTCTTCTATATTTTTTCATCTTCTCACTCCCTACCACTTTAATTATTTAATTTATACTTTTCTTATATGATTACTATGTTTTAAATTTTATCACTATATTTTACATTTATCAATATTTTTGTAACAATTTCATTATCATTACATTTATCTATATTCACTAAAAGATATATTTAGTAAAACACCTATAAATTCCTTCCCCCTATGTTACTTTATTTTTTGTTCATATTATTGTAAGTACATTTCTCTTGTTTTCAAAAATATAACATTAAATTATATTTTTTAATATTATGTGTTTTATTGACATTGATGAGGTACCGAACTATAATATTATTCGGTACCTCATCAATTTAAAAGGAGTTGAATTTATGACTTTAAAAGACGAAGAAATTGTCGAGTTATTTTTTGATGTTACTAGATTAAATCGGCATTTTTCACAAACTCGTTACGGTAATATGAATCCTTTCAGAGGACAATATTACTGTTTATCAGTATTGGACTATGTTGATATAATCAATCAAAAAGATTTAGCAAAACTACTTCATATACGCCCTACATCACTGAGTGAACTCTTATCTAAATTAGAACAAAAGGGGTTTGTAAATCGAGTTACCTCAGATACTGATAAACGTATTAGTTTAGTTTCTCTTACTAATGATGGAAAGCATAAAGCAGAAGAAGTTCGTAAAAAACGAGCTATTGCGCATAAAGATATGTTGTCTTACTTAACATCAGAAGAAAAAGAGGTATTTTATAGTGCTCTACAAAAAATACAAAAATTTTATATTAGTATGGAGGGAAAAAATGAATAATTCAGAATGTCTCACAGAGCATAAAAGCACAATGAATAATGTAGAATCTATTACAGATCGTAAACGCTCAATGATATTTATAAATATCGTTATAACTTGTATTGCTAGTTCAATGCTAGCAACAGCCTTAACAACAGCTTTGCCATCAATGATTTCTGATATGAATATTAGCGTTACTACCGGGCAATGGCTCACAAGTGGATATGCCTTGGCTATGGGAATTATGATGCCTTTAACAGCTTTCTTAATTACAAGGTTTCCAACTCGTAACTTATATTTATCTGGCCTCACTATTTTTATTTTAGGATTGATACTCTGTGCTATTGCTCCAAACTTTCATTTCATGATGTTTGGTAGAATACTACAAGCTAGTGGAAACGGCATTCTTACATCAATGGCTCAGGTTATAATTTTATCAATTTATCCTGCTGAAAAACGTGGTACTGCAATGGGGTGGTATGGTTTGTCCATAGGTGCGGCACCTGTAGTTGCTCCAACCTTAGCAGGTATAATTGTTGATGTAATAAGTTGGAGAGCCATATTTTATATTACAATCGTAATAATATCAGCTTCTTTAATCTGGGCTCTATTTGTATTTGATAATGTTTTAGATACTGTTAAAAAGAAATTTGATATAATTTCATTTATTATTAGTATATTTGCTTTTGGAGGTATCACCTTAGGTGTTGGTAATATAGGAAATTATAAATTTATAAGTATACAAGTATTGCCAATATTAATTATTGGAAGTATAGCTACGATTCTATTCGCATATAGACAACTTCACTCTAAGCAACCATTTTTAGAATTAAGAGTTTTAAAAAATAAAAATTATACTATAAGTGTTATAGCAAGTATGTTATTTTATTTTGTTATGATGGGTTCATCTATGTTAATGCCTTTATATGTACAAACAATTCTCGGTTATTCTGCTACAATTTCTGGACTAGTTATATTACCAGGTTCTATGTTAATGGCAATTATAAGCCCATTTGCAGGAAAATTATATGATAAAGCAGGTATGAAGATACTATTTATCTCTGGAGCAGCATGTCTATTGTTAAGTAATATAGGTATGATTTTTATTAGCATGAATACACCTTTATGGGTATCATCAATTTTAAATGTACTTCGTAATTTATCTATTGGTTGTCTATTGATGCCACTTGTAACTTGGGGAACAAGTAATGTAAAAAAAGAATTTACAGCAGATAGTACTGCACTTCTAACATCTCTTCGTACAATTGCTGGCGCAATTGGTACTGCTGTATTTGTAGCTATTATGAATACTGTTACAAAAAATTCAATCAAGACTTATGGATCTAATGCACCGATGCATGGAATTAATATTGCATTCTTATTTATGAGTATAGCTACAGTAATCTTACTATTAGTTGCTATTTTCACTTTTAGTGGAACAGAAAACAATAAATATAAAAATATTGAGAAATAAATTTACAAGAAATACTGTAAGTTTTGGTATGTCGAGTCACTAGCAAATATAGGTGGTAACATTAAAGGTCATATGTAACACTGTACATTTCATTCTTGTCGGTCGCCACCTATTCTGCTATCTTTTCTAATATGTAATCTTTAACCAAAAAATTCAACTAGTACCACGAAATCAATTTTATTTTCATTATGATAATCATTAAACACTCTATATCTATATGAATAGTTTAGTTGACTAGTCAACTAAAAAGTAATAAAATAACATTTGTAATATAGTTGACTAGTCAATTAAATTTAAGAGGTGATTACTATAAAACACTTTGTAATGTTCAATAATAAAATCTTTAGAAACACTCAAAGCTATTTAGATAAAATTTTAAAAAAATATGATCTAAGTAGCGGAGCTTACCCTTATTTGTTTATGCTAGAAAAAAATGAAGGCATTAGCCAAATTAAAATAAGTAAAGAGATTGGTAATGATAAAGCAATGTCAACACGAACCATTAATAAATTAATAGAAAATGGTTTTATTTATAGACATCAAGATGAAAAAGATAATAGAGCATATAAGTTATACTTAACTCCAAAATCAAAAGAAGTTATACCTAAACTACATAAAGAGATTCAAATAGTAGTTGATTTAATAACAGAAGATTTATCAGAGGAAGAATTGCTTATTACTATGAGATCTTTAGAAAAAATTTTTGAAAAAACACAATTATTAAGAAAAAAGGAGAATCTATAGTGGAAGAATCAAAAAATATAAAGAAATGGACTATATTTATAGTAGTAGTATTAGCCGTATTTATGTCTACCTTAGATGGTAGTATTGTAAATGTTGCTTTACCTAACATGGCAAAAGCTTTAGGTGTAACAACATCTAAAATTCAATTAGTAGTAACAAGTTATTTAATTGTTATTGTAGGAATTATTTTAGTTTTTGGACGTCTTGGAGATATGTTTGGTAAAACTAAAATGTTTAAAATTGGCATGCTATTCTTTACTATTGGATCATTATTATGCGGAATTTCAAGATCTTTTCCAGTATTAATTTTTTCAAGAGTAATACAAGGAATAGGTGCCGCAGGAACTATGGCAAATAATCAAGGTATTATCACTGAAATATTTCCTGAAAACGAAAGAGGAAAAGCACTAGGACTATCAGGTACAGCGGTCGCATTAGGCTCTTTAGTAGGTCCAGGATTAGGCGGGATTATAGTAGGCGCTACTAGCTGGGAATACATCTTCTTAATAAATGTTCCTATTGGAATAATAGGACTAATTTGTGCTTTTAAATTACTTCCTAAATCAACTAAAAAAAGTAATGAAAAAATTGATATTATAGGCTCTATTCTATTTCTATTTACAATGGTACCTTTATTTATATCATTAAATGAAGGTGTTAATATCGGATTTACTTCACCACTAATTATTTGTGGCTTTATTATTTCAGTTATTGCATTTATTATATTTATTCTTGTGGAAAGAAAGTTAGAATCTCCATTATTGCAATTAGATATGTTTAAAAATAAATTATTTTCTTTAAGTATATTCTGCGGATTTATAAGCTTTGTAGCAATATTCTGTCATAATACTATATTGCCATTTTATCTTCAAAATTTAATGTCTTACTCACCACAAAAATCAGGTATGATTCTGATGGTTTATCCATTAATATTATTGGTAGTTGCCCCTATAAGTGGTAGTTTATCAGATAAAATCGGTTCTGAAATATTAACACTTATCGGATTAATCTCTACAAGTTTAGGACTATTTCTGATGTCATCATTAAATGAAAGTTCATCAATAATAAATATGATCTTCTTTATTGTAATTATGTCTATTGGAATGGGATTATTTCAATCTCCAAACAATTCACTTGTAATGTCTACAGTTGCAAAGAACAAACTTGGGGTTGCTGGTAGTATAAATGCACTTATCAGAAACATTGGTATCATAAGTGGAACAGCATTATCTACAACTCTATTATATACAAAGATGAGTTCTAAAATTGGATATCATGTTACCACTTACATACCAGAGCGAACTGATGCATTCATATATGGAATGAGATGGGTTTATATAGTAGCTGGGATAATATGTGTTATTGGTGCCTTATTAACATTTTTAAGAATGGTAAGGAAAACAAAGTAATTAAACTCTATTACTTTGAAATCAGAAATTGCTCCTTCTTTCTCTTCTAGAAGGAGCAATTTAACTAATCCACTTTAATTTATCCTATTCAATAATATATGAATTTTATCTCTAAAACTCTTTTACTGTTTCTTTAGCTTCCTTAATTGCATTTTCAATAATTGCTTCTACATCTTCACCTATAACATCTAAATTATCTGCTGCTATTGTAGTAAAATCACTTATTCCAAAGAAAGCAAATATTGTTTTTAAATATCTATCTCCCATTTCCAACATTGTAGCTGGTCCTTCTGAATATGATCCACCTCTTCCAACAATATATACTGCTTTTTTCCCTTCGCATAAACCAACTGGACCATTGGCAGTATATTTAAATGTAATCCCTGTAACACTTACATAATCTATATATGCCTTTAGTATTGCAGGTATACTTAAATTCCACATTGGTGCAGCTATAACATATTTATCTGCCTCTGCAAATTGATATGCATATTTTAAAATTGGATGATTTCTACTTTCATCATTCTTTGGTCCAAAAACTGCACTTAAATCTTCACCTTTTAAGAAATCAATGTTTTCTTTATATAAATCTAAAGTTATTATTTCATCCTTTGGATTTTTTAATTTATATTCTTCTATAAATTTATCAGAAATTTTAAATGTTCTTGATTGCCCTTCTGGTTTTACATTTGCTTTTATATATAATATTTTACTCATTTTTATATACCTCACTTTAAATTAATTTTATTAAAAACTCTTATTAAGTCTATCCTTTTCCTTATTGAAGAATTCAGCTATTGTAAGTATCTTTAAAAAATATCTTATTATAATAGTATGATATAATTAAAATAAACTTTTATCAATAACGCACTTTTTGGTAACATAGTGACAACAAAGTAACTAATATGAATGTGAGGTATCTAGAATGAATGAAATATCCAATATACATGACGAATGTTATATGAAAGATAAATGTGCTACATATACAAAATGCCCTATGGTTTTAGTTCAAGATATAATATCTGGCAAATGGAAAATACTAATTTTATGGTATCTAAGTTATAGTACCCTTAGATTCAGTACTCTTCAAAAAAAATTACCTAATGTTTCTCCCAAAGTGCTTTCAAGACAATTGAAAAGTATGGAAAAAGATAATCTTATACATAGAAAAGTATATCCTGTTGTTCCACCTAAAGTTGAATATAGCTTAACAGATACCGGAAAAAAATTAATTCCTATCTTAGAAATGATGCATAAATTTGGATCTGAATATATAGAAGAATCAATTGAGTCTTCAGAAAAAAATAATCTCCAATAATAAATATCTATATTATTGGAGAAATATATTAAAAAAATATTCTTTAATCACTATTCCACACTTTCACTTATTGATTGAATCATAGCAACAAACTTAGGACTATTTACATATACATATTTAAAATCAATATTTTCTGGTTTAACATTGTTACTAATAAAAATTTTAATTTGCTCTATGAATATATGCCATAACCCACTTATCTTATATTGCATATTTTGCAAAACATCTAGCCCACAACCAGTAAATGAATATCCTATATTTTGCAAATCTAATATACTTGGATATAATCCTTCTTTTAAACAAGAGTTAAATAACATTTCTAAATCTTTCATCTTTATAAAGCCCATAACTACTTCAGTAGGATCATATTTAATTTCAATCTTTTTATTTTCTTCACATATTTCATTAGAACCTTTATTTTCTAAATCATTCTTAAAATTTACTGTAGCTCTTTTCTTAGCTTCTTCATTTTCCAATATAGGTTTAATCTCCTCCATTATGCGATAATATCTATCTTTGGGTATAATATCTTCATTAAACTCTCCTAAACTTTTAATAAGATTAAGAAATTTTTCACTATTTTTACATACATAATTAAAATCAATATTTTCAACTTCACCAGTACTTGCTAGTCTTTCGCCTTCAGATATAAATTCACTCCATAAATATTTTATGATATTATCTAATGCTGTAACTTCATTAGAATCTAGACAAGCTATAACATAGTATTTTTCCTTAAAACTAGATGCATCTGGAATACGTCCATTTTCTAAATATGAATTGAATACTTGCTCTAAATCCTTTATACATATAAATCCTAATAATTTATCTAAATTCTCACCAATGCTTGGAATCTTATAACTATCTTCCTTATTTTCATATACCTCACCTTTAAGATCACTAAAGATATATGTATTGAATTTCCCTGTATCTTCATATTTTTCAAGGTCTTTAGTAATAACTTCTAATCCTCTATATAAAATTTGATTCATCGCAAAGTTATCTTCAATAACCAAACCTTCCTTACCTAAAATAGAACTTAACCTATTTTGAATATAGCATATTCTATTTTCTATCTCTTTGCTTATTTTTAAATTCATAATACTGTCACTCCTTACTATCTTCCGTGCTTGTACAGTTTTTCTTTTATGATTAAAATATTCTGCTCTTAGTCGATAAATAATATTTATATACATATTTTATCATCTTTTGTAATATATTTGTATATTCTTATATACAATTATTAACTATTATTTTAACTTCTATAATAAAATATGTATAAATTCAACTTAAACTATCCATACTATAATTGTAAAACCAAACTGAATGTAGGAGGGAACAACGATGTCAAATCAAAGTAACCAAAACATTCAATGTTCAGAGGCTTACGAAGGAAATGATGCTGGAGATAAGCCAATTAACACGCTAGGCTTATAGGACTCTATGTCTTATAAGCCGGTAAGGTTTTATAAAAAAGAGCTATCGCTAAGAAATTATTTTCATTAGCGATAGCTTCTTTATGTTCTACATTTATATTTTTCTAAATAGAAAACTAAATTTACTACCTTTTCCTTCCTCACTTTCAACTTCAATTTCTCCATTATGATTGTAAATAATACGATGCACTATAGATAATCCTAAACCATATCTTAAATTTTATCTTGTTCAATCTACATCGTAGCTAATTAAAATGAATTAATTACCGCTGAATATGACAATCACATAGTGTCAAGTCAATATACCTATAAAATTAAAAAAGGTTGTAGTACAAACTACAACCTCTAACAATCTAAAATTATCTTCTATTTTGTTCCTTTTTAGCTCTTCTACAAGACACACATCTTGTTGGCTCATTTGTGAATCCTTTTTCTTCATAGAATTCTTGCTCTCCTACTGAAAATACGAATTCACTTCCACAATCTCTACATTTCAATGTTTTATCTGTCATAAACATTCCTCCTAAAATTAAAGATTCTAAATTGATATAATAATCTCTAACTTTCGAGAAACTATTTACCTAAATGAAACTTTTTTATTAGCAACTTTGCTATTTATTTATAATAACATAATATTTATTTAATAGCAACCTTTTTTTATCTGTAAAGAATATTTTCCAGATTAACATTTCACAAACATTTCTTAAAAATTTCACAAACATAATAGAAGTAGAATACAATTACCGAAGTAAAACAAAAACATTTTTGGAGGTATTTAAAATGACTAAGAAAAACTTTATTACTCTGGTGCTTGGTGTTATTGGCGGAATTCTGTTCGGAATTGGTATGTGCATGTGCCTACTCTCTGAATGGAATGCATTTACCCTCGGCATTATTGTAACAGCAATCAGTGCAGCATCTCTTCTTGCATTACTGCTCGTTCGTAGAAAAATCGATGGTAAGAAAGCCGAAAAGCCAAACTGGAAACTCATCGGTAAAATCACCTTCGGTGTGTTTGGTTCTCTAGTTCTTGGATCAGGTATGTGTTTGGTTATGGTTTGGGAAATGATGCTTTCAGGAATTGTTGTCGGTGTATTAGGTATTTTCTTGCTGCTATGTTTAATTCCGATGTGTATCGGCTTAAAATAAATTGTAAAGGAGATTATAAAAATGGCTAAATCAAAATTAGTTAAAGCTAACGAAAAAATTGCAAATGGTGTTGTAGGTAGATATAAAAAGATTGAGGATACCGTTGTTAAATCCTATCAGAAAATTGAAGATAGGTTTATTGACCAATATTTAACCAAAGACGGAGAAAGTATTGAAGATGCCAAAAAAAGAATTAACGAAGAAAAACTAAGATTTTAAAACTACTGAGAATGTTTGATAACACATGAATTATCGCTATTAGTGATGCAGTTGTTGTTACTATTATTAAAAAGAATAAAAATAATTAGCAAAGCCTGACCTGTACAGTATTATTGTACAATCAGGCTTTGCTTAATTCCAAACGTAAACAAAACTTTAACATTTTCGTGTTATAATACAAAAAAATAATTGTAAGGAGCAGATGATATGTTCAAAATTTTAGTTGTCGAAGATGATAGGGAATTGAATAATTCTGTCTGTGCTTTTTTAAACAGTAGCGGATATGAAGCCATAGGCTGCCTTGATGCCAACACTGCTTATGATGCAATGTATGAAAATATATTTGACCTTATCATTTCTGACATTATGATGCCGGAAATTGACGGCTTTAAGTTTGCAAAAACGGTGCGTAGCCTCAGTGAGGATATTCCTATACTATTTATGACCGCAAGGGATGATTTTGCTTCAAAGCAACGTGGCTACCGTGTAGGTATTGACGATTATATGGTAAAACCTATTGATTTAGACGAGCTTTTTCTACGTATTGGCGCTTTACTCCGTAGAGCAAAAATCGCTTCAAGTCGTACACTGATGGTAGGTAGTTTTACGATGGATATGGACGAGCATACCGCTTATTTAAATGATGAGGAAATCTCGTTGACTACAAGAGAGTTCAGACTTTTATATAAATTACTATCTTACCCGAAAAAGACCTTTACAAGAACACAGCTGATGGACGAGTTCTGGGATGCAGAAACCACCTCGGGAACAAGAACGGTAGATGTATATATAACAAAACTTCGTAATAAACTATCCGCTTGTGGTGATTTTGAGATTATAACGGTGCACGGTCTTGGATATAAGGCGGTGATTAAGTGAGAAAAAAAGATTTTTGTTTAGAAATACGGTCTTTTATAATAACATTTTTACTTTTTTTCATTCTCTGTGGCTTTGTAGTAACAGTTTCATTTTTGATATTCTTTAGATCCACTGAATTACCACCAGAAGAAGTCCGTGAAGCAGCACCGATAACCTTTATAAACATACTGATTATTACCATAGTATTTGTATTGATAGACACAATCCGTCGTAAAATTACGGTAGACCGACCTGTAAAGCAAATCAAAAAAGCATTAAAGCAAATAACAAAAGGAAACTTTGATGTAAGACTTAACACGCAAGGCATCAATTCAAATTTTGCAGAAATTATGGAAAGTATCAACATAATGACTACGGAGCTGTCCGGTGTAGAAACCTTGAGAACAGACTTTATCGCTAATGTGTCCCACGAAATGAAAACTCCTCTTGCCGTTATCGGCAATTACGGTACACTTTTGCAAAGTGATAGTTTGAGCGATGAACAAAGAGCAGAGTATGCAAGAATAATAACAAATTCAACAAAACGCCTCGCAGAGCTGATGACAAATATCTTAAAGCTCAATCGCTTAGAAAATCAGCAGATTTATCCACAATCAAAAGAGTATGATTTGAGTGAACAGCTATGCCAGTGTTTTTTACAGTTTGAAACAATTTGGGAAGATAAAAAAATCGAAATTGATACTGATATTCCCGAAAATATAACTGTAAATGCTGATGCAGAGCTACTGTCACTTGTATGGAACAATTTATTTTCTAATGCTTTTAAGTTTACTGAGAAAGGCGGCACCGTCACTGTTTCACTTTCGACTGATGAGAAATATACAACTGTAAAAGTTACAGACACAGGTTGCGGAATGACAAAAGAGGTTGGTTCACATATATTTGAGAAATTCTATCAAGGTGATACATCTCACGCAATGCAAGGTAATGGCTTGGGACTTGCTCTTGTTAAGAGAATTATGGATATTACAGGTGGCGAAATTTCTGTCAACAGTTCTGTGGGGATTGGCAGTACCTTTGCGGTAAAGTTGCGTAGGAATACTAATGGAACGCTATAAGAAAATTTTACTTAAAACATTATTCCCCAACATTGCCATAGTTTTATCGATTGTTATATTTGCAGCGCTAGGTCTCGCTTATGTGTTTTTCAACGATTTGGAGGAAAATACTATTGCTATTACAGTATATTCACTGTCCTTTTATGCGTTGTGCGTGATAATTGCAAGAATTATTACTTCGGCAAAGCGTATCAATGTTTTTTTACATGAAAATAGTCATACTGCAAGATATTTATCAGAAGCTGAGTTTCGAGCAAGAATTTCCTTGCATATCGGAACACTTATCAATATAGGATATGCTATATTCAAACTAATTGCCGGAATTTTATATTCCTCAAATTGGTTCGGTGTAGTTGCCACTTACTATATGGTATTATCTCTTATTCGTTTTTTACTCATATCCAATGACCATCAGGCAAAAAAACTTAAAGAAAATATATCAATACACCAATGGAAAAGCTACCGTTTATGCGGAATACTGCTTCTGCTTCTTAACGTTACAATGTCGGTAATGATATTTCAGATGATTTGGCAAAATAAAGGATACTCTTATCCCGATTTTATCATATATGGTTCAGCCACATATACCTTTTACCGCTTAACCATATCTATTGTAGGAATATCAAGCAAAAAAATCGCAAGCCCTGTATTATCAGCGGCGAAGCTTCTTGATTTATCAATCGCATTGATGGCAATGTTCTCCCTTCAAACCGCAATGCTGTCTGCTTTCGGCACTGATATAGCGGTAAATACATGCATACTGATGAATGCACTAACCGGAGGAGCCGTCTGTCTTACGGTGGTGTGCATTGCCGTGTATATGATTGTAAAAGCGAGAAAAAGATTATTGAATGTGTCAAAAGAAGTATGACGAATGAACAATAATTTATTTGCCTTCATTACAAATCTATTGTTTTGCAGTAAATAATATCATTATAAAAAGATTGTAAATTAACAAAACTTAAACATAACACAATCAACTCGAAAACAAAAGTCCTTTATAATTAACTCATAAATCAAATAGGAGGTTTTCACATATGGGAAATAATAATAATAATAATAATAATTTTAATTATACCTACTCTGCACCGGAGCAAGAAGAAATCAAAAAAATCCGTGCCAAATATACGCCGAAAAACGAAACTGTCAGCAAAATGGAACAGCTCCGAAATCTCGACAGAAGCGTAACCAATAAAGCGATGATAATATCATTAACTGTTGGTATCATTGGTACGTTAATCCTCGGATTTGGTATGAGCTGCTCAATGGTATGGACAGATAAATTATTTGTTGTAGGTATCATAGTAGGCATTGTAGGCATCGCTATTCTTTCGGTAGCCTATCCTCTATACAATAGAACAATCAAAAAAGAACGAGCAAAAATTGCTCCACAGATTTTGAAGTTGACAGAAGAATTGGAAAAGTAATTAAACTTAAAAACTTATATTAAAATAAACAGTAACTATCCAAGTTTTTTATCTTTTATTACTTTAAAATATCTCGATATAGATATTTACGCAATCCCTATCAATAATCTATTTATTCATCTATAAGAAAGACCACACAAAAGCTTTTTATACTTTCGTGTGATCTTTACTTTGACATCACATAGTTTCAAACTAATGGAACTACAAAATTTATAAAATCAAAAAAGGTTGTAGTATAAACTACAACCTCTAACAATCTAAAATTATCTTCTATTTTGTTCTTTTTTAGCTCTTCTACAAGATACACATCTTGTTGGCTCGTTTGTGAATCCTTTTTCTTTATAGAATTCTTGTTCTCCTACTGAAAATACGAATTCACTTCCACAATCTCTGCATTTTAATGTTTTATCTGTCATAAATATTCCTCCTAAAATTAAAGATTCTAAATTGATATAATAATCTCTAACTTTCGAGAAACTATTTACCTAAATGAAACTTTTTTTGTTAGCAACTTTGCTACTTGTTTATAATAACATAGTATTTATTTAATTGCAACCTTTTTTAATTATTTTTTATAAATAATTAAAATTAATATAATATCTTCTATAAATTCCAATTATGAAATGCTATCTTCCTCATATTTTAGTATATCCCCAGTATTAGAATTTATGTCATAGTTATACTCCTTATTATTATAGTAAAATTCTATTTCATATTTTTCAATTCCATCATCAAAATCTAATTCTGCTTTTTTAAATGTAACCTGATTACTAGATAGATTTGCATGTTTTAATGCTATTTCTTTTGCTTGATCTACTGAAATACTAGTTGTATTATTTATATTATCTTGTTGATTGTTTTTTTCATCATAATCATATTTTATTATTTCTCCATTAGATGCATTTACTTCATAATCATATTCCTTATTTTCATGATAGAATTCTATATCATATTTGTTTACTCCATCATCCGAGTCACTTTCTGCTCTAATAAATGAAACTTGATCACTTGTTAAATTTGCATGATTTAATACTATTTCCTTCGCTTGCTCAATTGTTACTTGTTTATTAGCCTCATTGCCATTATTTAATGTTGTTGAATTATTACATCCTACTAAGCTCATACTTATACTAATTATAATTGTTACTAATGCTAATTTCTTCATTTTATTCTCCTCCTATATAAATTATTTAATTAGATTAATCTTCACTTTTATATTTCCCAAAATATCAATAATATAATTTATATTTAGAATTCTATATCGTTCCATTCCTCCATCTATTTTTCTCGTTGTAAGTATTGCCATAACTTTTTTTATATTCCATTAGGATATGTTATTTTCTTTTAATTGTACTATTTATAATACCGCATTTTATATATTAATAAAATCAATCTACGAATTAATTTATTTAATTTTATATATTGAAATATTAAATAAATTAATTTTATGATTAATTTATTTAATAAAACTCTTTACATTCTATAAAAAAAGGAGTACATTATTATTAGAGATTGGAGGTAATTTATGTATAAAATATTAAGTCGTTGTCCAGTATGCTCTCATAAACTAAAAGCTATAAAATTAAAATGTACTAATTGTAATACTATTATCGATAATGAATTTAAATTATCTAAATTTGATTATTTAAATAATGAACAATTATATTTTATAGAAACCTTTATAAAATGTAGAGGAAGTATAAAGGAAGTTGAAAAAGAGCTGGGCATCTCATATCCAACAGTTAGAGCCAAGTTAGATGAAGTTATTGAAAGTTTAGGCTATTCAACAAAAGAAACTAAAGTTAAAGAAGATAGCAAGGACGTTTTAGTTGCTCTAGAAAATGGAGATATCTCCGTTGATGAAGCTATTAGTAAATTGAAAGATTAAAATTGGGAGGATTATTATGAACGAAGAAATAAGTATGATATTAAAAATGGTTGAAGAGGGTAAAATCTCTGCTGATAAGGCAAAGGAACTAATTGATGCTTTAGGAAATAAATCTAAAAATACTGAAGCTGTAATCTCTAAAAAATATGAGGATAAATTTTTAAGAGTTGAAGTTTTAAGTAATGAAGGTGATAAAGTAAATGTGAAATTACCAATCAAGGTAATTAAAGAAGTCATAAAAGTTACTGGTAAATTACCAATATCTACATCTATTGAAGGTATGAATGGAATCGATATAGATGACCTAATGAATACTATAGTATCTTGTTTAGATAATGAAGTTATGGGAGAAATAGTAGATATATGCTCCAGCGAAGGAGATATCGTTAAAATAGTTATAGATTAGAGGTCTTTAAATGATAGTTTCAATAAAAAGTAAAGATTTAAATTTAACTTTACCAGTACCATTATCTATGGGAAGTATGATAATAAGATTTATTCCAAAAAAACATCTTAACAATGAACAAAAAAAGATAGCCTTACAGCTTTTTAAATCATTAAAAAGTAGTTTAAAAGGTTATAAAGGATTACGAGTGGTAGAAGTTGTATCACAAAACGGTGAACATATTACTGTCACAATATAACAGAAGTCACAGGACACAAGTAAGATATGCTAGTGAATAGATAATAGTGAACTCAACACTTATACTCTAAGAAATTCCGCAGGAATTTCCTCCATCACTGTGCCCTGTGCCCTCATACTTGTGCCTTACCTTGTGCAATAGCTCTTTTATTTACCTAAAATAATTCACGTCATTCTATTTACATATTGTATCTTTATTTAGTTAGGTCATCAATTATATCAAAATAATTTTCAAAGGTTTTTGCGCAACATTTATAATTATTAATTACTATGCCTCCAACACGCAAACCAATTAAGGTAAATGCCATTGCAATTCTATGGTCATCATATGTCTCTACAGCAGCAGGGATTATTGTTCCTGGTTGTATACTGATACCTTTATATTCCTCACATTCCTCACACTTAATTCCAAGTCGAGTCAATTCTTTAACAATTGCACATATTCTATCTGTCTCTTGAAACCGAATATGTGCAATATTTTTTATTATTGTCTCTGAAGTTGCAAATGGCGCAATTGCGGCTAATGTCATTGTTTGATCAGAAAAATCATTCATATCAACAACTATACCAGGGTATGTTCCATCTTTGGTTCCTCTTACAGATATTCCATTGTCTGTATCTTCTATTGAGCATCCAAGTTGTTTTAGCACGTCTAAAAATTTAATATCGCCTTGTATTGAAGTGAAATGTACATCCTTAACTACTACTGTTATTCCTAATAATACGGACATTGCATAAAAATAACAAGCTCCTGATACGTCAGGTTCAACTTGATACACTGGTATTTGATAAGATGAATTAAATGGTATATAGAATTGATTTTCTTTACGAAAAACATCAATTCCGAACTGTTTCATCATAGAAAGAGTAAGCTTAATATAAGCCCCTTCAGTCCTGCTACCAGACATTTTTAACTTAAGCCCTTCAGGTATCATTACACCAGCCATTAGTAGTGCACTGACAAATTGACTACTTACAGTTGTATCCATCTCTATTTCATTGGAACTTATTCCTGTTGAATGGATTTCGAATGGAAAGTGTCCCTCTTCCTCAATACAATTTACTGTGACTCCAATATTTCGAAGTAAGATTTCTTATTATCACAATCAACTTCAGCTAATGCTCCATATAGAATTATCATCGGTGCTGTATGCCCAAATTTCATAAAATGTCTTTTGGATGTTTAATTTGAAATATATGTTTTGTATAATAAAATATATTCATAATTAATGATAGTAACAACAATATAATCAATGATAGGATGATATTATGAAAAATATAAAATTAATAATTACAGATTTAGATTTCACTTTACTTCATACTGATAAAAGCATCTCTGAATATTCTAAAAATATATTTAGAAAATGTTCTGAATATGGAATAAAAACAGCAATTGCAACAGCAAGATATAAGATAGGTGCAGAAAAGTATATTAATATTCTGAAACCAGATTTTGAAATAACCACTGATGGAGCGATGGTATATCACGACGGTGAGCTAATCTATGGTTGCGGATTTAGCTTAGATACAACTAATCATATAATTGGTGAAATAAGAAATATTAGTACAACACTTAAAATAACAGTAGCAACAGATATCGGTGTCTTCTGGAATAGCCATAACATCTCAGAATCTCCAAAATTGTATAAAGCAATTTATAATGATTATTCAAAGCCAATAAATAATTGCGCATATAAAATAGTAGCAGAGTTGCCGGACAAAAAAACTGCTTTAAATATAGCTAATAAATTTCCAGATTGTAAGTTAATTTGTTATCGAGGCGAAAATCTATATGGCTTTATAAATAAAAATGCTGGTAAAGTTCAAGCCATAAAATCATTAGCAAATTACTTAAATATTGATTTATCAAATATTATTGCCTTCGGTGATGACTTTAATGATGTAGAAATGCTTAAACAATGCGGTTATGGTATTGCTGTATCAAATGCTATTGAAGAAGTATTAAATATAGCTGATTATATTACTGATAATAATGATGAAGATGGAGTTGCAAAATTCATTGAAAAAAATATTTTTCTTATATAAACGTAATATAACAGAAACCTGATTTTTCTCAAATATATTTTAATATTTCCAGTGGTGTTTCAACTTGTATAAACTCTTTCTTCCTTCCCACTGGTTGAGTGGTTCCTTCTTTCAAGTACCATACTGCCTGCAAAGCCTTCATTCCTATCTGAGATGCAGTTTCCAACTTTAAACTACCACCATCACCAACATATATGCATTCATCAGGCGACATTGATAATTTATCCATAAATCTAATAAATATTTCTTCGAAAGTCTTTTTGCCAACAGTTCGATCATCCTCTGTTGGTTCCCATAATGATTGAATAAGATATCCACCTTCCAATTTTTTATATTGTAATTTCCCTATACTAGTGACAGTTAAAGTAATTGACACAATAAAATAAGGTATATAAAATAATATTTATCTAAAAAAGTACGTAAGCGTCAAAGTTTTGGTACCTTTTATCAATTAAAAAAATATATTAAAATATCCCGGTAGGGCAATTTATATAAGCCCTATCGGGATTTGTTTATTTCTTTATTTTAATTTTTAAATTATCAGGAATACTACTTGACCAAGGCATTAGATTTTCTAAAGCTTCGCTATTATTAGAATCAATATTTAGTAAATTGTTAAAAAGATAAACCAAATATTTTTCTACAACAACTTTATTAGCTTTAGCTGTTTCTATAATGCTGTATAACTTAGCACTAGATGTTGCACCTTTAGCAGTATTAGCAAATAAGAAGTTTTTTCTTCCAATAACAAAAGGTTTGATAGCTCTTTCAGCAGCATTATTATCAATTTCTAGTGATCCATCTAATAATACATTTTTCAGTCCAGGTAAATGTTTTTTAGCATAGTCTAACGCTTTACCTAACGGACTTCTTGGAAGTGCATTTTTTATTTCAGTTTCAACATATTCAATAAAGTTATCTAGAATAGGTTCTAATTTTTCTTTTCTTATATTAAACCTAATATCATAATAATCTTCATTAGAAGAATATGTTTCTCTAAGCTCTTTTTCAAGTTTATAAATTTGCTCACAATAATTAAACCCTATTACACCACGAGATTTTTTTAGGGCTTCTTTATCAAGATTTTCTACTATTTCATAGAATTTTCTTCTTATGTGAGCTAAGCAATATAGCCGAGTAGCTTCGCTAACGGAGTTGTATCCGGAATATCCATCAGTTTGTAGATATCCACTATATTCTCCAAGAAAAGCTTTAGGACACGAGCTAGATCTAGTATTTTGATAATCATAAAGGATTATCGGTTTAGCATTAGTTTCACTCATATATAGCCACATATATTTCTTAGACTTAGAACTCTTACCATTATCATTGATTACCTTCAATGTAGTTTCATCAGCATGAATGTAATTTCTATTAAGAAGTTCTTTTTTCATGTAATTATATATCGGCTCTAATGCTTTAGCAGCTGACATGGTCCAGTTACATAAAGTCTGACGACTAAGAGTAGCCCCCATCATGTCAAAATAAGACTGTTGCCTATATAATGGCATAGCATGAAGATATTTAAGTGCAATAGTATGAGCAATTAATTCATTAGAAGCCATGCTATTATAGAAAATAGTTTTAGGCATTTCTGGTGAAACAATCTTACTATCTTCATTTTCCTTCTCGCATGTTTTACAAGCATAGCTGTACAATACGTGTTCTTCTACTATTAATTTACCAGGAATATATATTAAAATTTCTTTTCTAGATTTAACTCCAATTTCAACTAGTTCACTGCCACATTTATCACAGATTAAATCATCGCCTTCTAATTTATGTTCTATGATTTTTCTCTCTAAATTAGCAAGGTTATCTTTCTTACCAATATTATTGCTTTTCTTAGCTCTCTTATATGTAATTTCTTCTACCGTAGGTTCTTCTACTTTTGAATCACTATGTTTTTCTGCTTCATTAAAAAAGCATAATTGATTAGCATCTACTTTCTCACTAGATGCTCCAAATATTTTTTTATTTTTATTTGAAATAATTCCTTTTAAAAACTCTAATTCATTTTTGAGATTTTCTATTTCTTTATTTTTAGAATCTATTTCTTTTTCCATTTCTTCGACTTTTTCAATTAATACTTGGCTTCTTTCATCAAGTTCATTGCTAATAATTTCGTGATTCATAAGTACCTCTTTTAACATTTATTTATATATATATTATACCACAAAAACCCTTGAAAATAAAGGATTCTCAAGGGTTCTTATATATCTATTTTTAATAATAATTACCTTCTTTTACTGGTTTAAATTTAGACTTTATTCTCACTTCATATCCTTTCAAAAGCCAACGTAATTCTTCTATATTTACACTTACTGCTTCCTCCTGCGTAGCAGGCCATTTAAAGCGATTTCCTTCTAAACGATGATAATATAACCAAAATCCTTCATCAAAATGGAGTATCTTTAACTTATCCATCTGTTTATTACAAAAAACAAATAATGCTTTATCAAAAGGATTGAGCTGCAGTTGATTTTTTACTATCATTACTAATCCATCTATACTTTTTCTTAAGTCTGTTGGGCCGCAGGCTATATATACTGTTTCAACCTTATCTATATTTAACACTTTAATAATAGCTCCTTAATTAAAGAATTTATCAAAGCAGTCTCCGATGTCGGAATAGCTACGCTAATATTACCAATTGAAATCTTCACCTCAGATGAAGCTCCAATATCTTTTCTAACGATATTTGCTTCCGTATTAATTTTTATAGGATGAAATACTGGCGTAGCCTTTTCTTCAATTTTTCTTTTATGATAGTAAAATTGACTTTTATTAATATTATTTTCTTCACAATAATCTTTTACAGTTAAATTTTCATCACTAGCATAATAACGATTTATATATTCTCTCCATTCATCATTACTTAACTTTTTATACATACCTAACCTCCTGATAAAATGTTATTTCCTTAATTTTATCAATTGGAAATTTTAGTATCTAGGTACTTAATTTTTGACATTTACAAAAGTACAAGGAACTTTAAATGAATATCTATATGTTTACGAATAAGAAAAAAATAATAATTTTTATAGTACTACTTTTAATATCTATAAGTACTCCCATACTAACTTATGCCTCTGAACTTATGTTTTATAATCTAACCACATCAGATGGATTATCACAAACTTCAATAAGTTCTATATATCAAGATAGCTCAGATTATATCTGGATTGGTACTAAAAATGGTCTAAACAGATATAATGGATTTGAGTTCGAAATTTATAATAAAGGTTTTAGTAAAAAAAGAAATATTATTGATAATTATATTACATGTTTAAATGAAGATTTGAATAATAATTTATGGGTAGGAACATATGATGGTTTAAGTAAAATTAATTTAAAAACTGATGAAATAACTAACTATACTATAACTAATAGTTCATTGTCATCAAATATAATTAAGGATATCAAAATTAATAATAAAGGTGATATTGTAATTGCTACATCAAATGGATTAAATATCTATGATGATACTAACGATAATTTTATTCCCTTAGTTAAACACGATTTTAAGCCTTCATCTTCAAAGATATTATTTATAGAATTTTATAATGATAATGAAATTTATATGATATCAAAAAAATATTTTTTTAAATATGATATGATAAGTGGCCAGTATAGCATTATTAATCTCTTAATAGAAAATAATATTTTTACAACTTTATCATTATATGAAGATACTATATACTTAGGAACTAAATCTGGTGGTATATATACATATAATATTAAAACTGGAGAAATAGATAATCAATATAAGTTATATGTTAATGGTCGTAGTGGTCCTTCCCATACTGTTCAATATATTTACAATGATGACACAGGAGTTTATGTTGGGTCAACTAACGGATTATACATATTTGAAAAAAACGGTTCACAAAAACATTTTGCAAATAATTCATATGATCAATACTCATTAATTGATAATAATATTTCTTATATTATGAAAGATTCTAGCGGACTTTTATGGATAGGTACATTTTCTGGAATAAGCACAGTCGATTGCAATTTAGGAATAAGTTTTTACAATAACTTTATTATTGATCAAAATGTAAAAAATAACATTATAATTGGTACATATGAAGATGTTAATGAAAAACTATGGCTTGGAGTTTATGAAAACGGTATTAGTATATGGGATAGAAAAAATAATACTGTTACACAACTAAATACTAAAACTGATAACAAATTAAATTCCGATACTATTTGGGATATAAAAGGTAATGAAAAATATATTTTTGCTACCTCCTCTGTTGGATTAAATATTATTAATAGAGAAACTTTAGAAGTACAAAGTTTATTAGATGGCAAATTTTGTCATACTCTATATGTTGATAGAGATTATCTATGGGTAGGATCTCTAGATGGTTTTGATATTATTAACTTGAATGACTTTAGCATAAAAAGTATTAACGAATTACTTACTAAAAATAATATAACTGTTAACTTAGGCGGAGCTATTTTTAAAGATTCACAGGGTATTTATTGGTTGGGAGGTGCAAATAAAGAAGGATTGATACAATTTAATCCTAAGGATAACTCTTTAAACCTCTTCAAATATAATGAGTCTAAAAATAGTATTTCTGATAATACTATTTTATCAATATCTGAAGATTCTCAGGGAAATTTATGGTTTGGTACTGAAAGTGCTTTAAATAAATATAATAGGTCAACTGGAGAATTTAAAATATATTCCATTGAAGATGGTCTTTCTAATAATACTATTTATAGTATTATTCCTTTTAATGATGAAATATGGATAACTACAAACTCAGGGATAAACTGTTTAGAGTTTAAAAATGATCAATTAATAAATGTACGGAAATATTTAAATAAGGTAGAATTTTCGTCAAACTCGTTTTTTAAGACTAAAAACGGAGAATATATTTTTGGAGCTATTGATGGTATATACATTATAGATCCAATTCTTATAGAAAGTAATATATCTTCTCCTGTGATACACTTTGACTCTGTTTCTATAAATGGAGTAAAGATAAATGATTTAAGTAATATTTCCATGGACTGTAAAGAAAACTTTATCACTATTAATTTATTTACTAATATTTATAGTAATATACAAAATGTCAATTTTTATTATCGTATAAATAATGATAAATGGACATTAATGAATGATAATGAAATTACACTCTCAAATTTAGCTGATAAAAAATATACTATAGAATTTATAGCTCAAAGCTTTAATGGAAAAATTAGCGAAATTGAAAGTATTTCTTTTTATGTAAATCCACCATTTTGGAGAAGTAAATTAGCGCAATTTATTTATTTTTTACTATTCATTGTAATGATAATATATGTTTCTTTAAAAATAGCACACTTGAAGAATGCTATTATTCTAAAAAATAAACAATTAGCAAAAGAAATCGAAGAAAAAAATGAACTTCTTCAGAAAAATATTGAATTAGAAAAGCGTAAAAATAATTACTTAATAAATATGTCCCATGAACTTAGAACTCCATTAAATGTTATAGGAGCAACTCAACAACTAATAGTTAATCTTAATAAAACAGGTACTATTTCTTCCGAAGAACTATCAAGATATATGAAGATAAGTAATAATAATTTAAAAAGACTTCTAAATATTATTAATGATTTAATCGATTCTACTAAAATGAATGAAGGTATTTATAGTCTGCTTATAGAAGAAAAAAATATTATCTATGTAATTGAAGAAGCTGCTTTATCATTAAAAAGCTTAGCTGAAGAAAAGGAAATAGACCTTATTATCGATACAAATACAGAAGATTGCATTATGAAATTTGATCAAGATGCTATTGAAAGATGTATTATAAATATTGTTGGTAATGCTATAAAATTTACGAATTTTTGCGGTAAAATATTTATTAATATAATTGATTCACATAGTGTATTAACTATAGAAATAAGTGATAATGGTAGTGGAATACCACCAGAAAAAATATCTAATATATTTGATAGATTTAATCAAGTTGTAAATTCAAAAAGAGAATTTTCAAAAGGTAGCGGTCTAGGACTTACTATTACAAAAGGATTAATTGATCTACATGGTGGAGATATTACTGTTACAAGTGAATTAGGCAAAGGGTCAACCTTTACAATAATATTACCTAAAAATGTTTAAATACCATATCTTCATTTATACTAAATAAGTTTTTATATTAAATAAATAAAGCTGAATATAATATTAAAAAATTTGAAGCCTCTACTGAATTACAATATAATCCCCATATGTAAATTTTCCTATACTCCTTCTTTTGAAGGCTCTTGTGATTATATTTCAGTATTAAAAGGAGCAACTGCAATATGAAATTAATTGAACAAATAAAAAAATATGAACCTTTTAATGAACAAGAAGAAAAAGATAAGTTATTTATTATTTCTTGTCTTGAACAATATGATAATATTTTTCTAAGAGAAAATATCATTGCCCATATGACAGCATCTGCCTGGGTTGTTAATAAAACTCATGATAAAGTACTGATGGCTTATCATAACATATATGATTCATGGTCATGGCTAGGAGGACATGCAGATGGAGAAACTGATCTTTTAAAGGTAGCTATCTCTGAAGTTTCAGAAGAAGGAGGAATACAAAACGTTCATCCAATTTCAGAAGATATCTATTCATTAGAAGTATTGACTGTAGATGGTCACATTAAGAATGGAAAGTATGTTTCTTCTCATTTACATTTAAATGTTACATATCTTTTAGAAGCAGATGAAAAAGAATCTTTATCTATAAAACCTGATGAAAATAGTGATGTTAAATGGTTTGAATTAGATGAGGCTATTAAAGCTTCCTCAGAAAAATGGTTTAAAGATAATATTTATAATAAATTAAATGAAAAACTTAAATGTATTAATTAGAAATTTGTATAATCTCATAGATAATTATATACCAATTAAAGTTAACTTCATTAGACTTTATATATAAGTTATATTCCTATATTTTAGATGAAAACAAAGGCAAATATTACCTCTGTTTTTATCTAAAATATCTTTATATATTAAAACCTAATTTTTCTTTACTGGAATCCAAACTTCGCTATAGTAATTTTCATCTAAAGTTCCTTTTTTATATTGACTTGGATCCGTATACATTTCTATATTATAACCTGCTGCAATGCTATATTCTTTTTCATTTGGTAACCATTCTGAAAATATCTTCTTATTAATCTCTTGAATAGATGTTGGACTTGGTCCATAACAAGGGAAAATAGCCCATGTAAACTTAGGAATTGTTTTAACTATATATCCTTCCATTCCTTCTTTCTCTTTGGAATAATCCTCTGCAATAATATACTCAAATTCATTTCCACCCATTTCCTCATCAATATTAATGCCATACATTCCGCATATATCTTTTAAATTTCCTTGTGAAATATGGTCATTCCAAAATGACGGTACCTCCATAAATGCAGAATCATACTTAAATTTCTTAGACACACCTATAACCTTAAATTCATCCTTCTCAACAATTTTATAGTCCATAATATATCCACCTTCCAATGAAAATTTTATTCTAAGAGCGACAAATGACTTTACCATTGCACCCTTTTTACGAACAGCAGATGGTGTAACCCCATGAAATCTTGTAAAAGCTTTAGTAAAGCTATCTGGAGAATCATACCCGTACTTTATTGCAATATCTATTATTTTTTCATCAGTAGATAAGACATCACTGCCGGCAAGTGCAAGTCTTCGATTCTTAATATATTCACTTAATGAGTAGCCACATAACATTCCAAAACCTTTTTGAAAATAAAAAGGAGAAATATTTACTCTATCTGCAATTTCTTCAATAGATAAATCCTCGGTAATATTCTCTTCGATATAACAAATAGCTTTTCTAATACTTTCAATCCACTCCACAATTTTTACCCCCTTACGATTCGTTAATCTAATCTTATCATCATTAAAGATGTCCCTCCCGACTTTTTAGGGTTTCTTTTGTCCTATAAAAATCATATCTTCATAAACATATTCTTGCATATGATACTATATATCTTGCTAATAAAAATAGCCTTAGCCATTATTGTTATTACTTAGCTAAGACCACTTTTCGCACTTATTTATGGTATGGTTCCCCATTACTAATTCTAAATCCTCTATAAATTTGCTCCAATAACATCACTCTAAATAACTGATGTGGAAATGTCATCTTACTGAAACAAAGGCTATAATTCCCTCTTTTCAATACTTTATCACTTAATCCAAGACTTCCTCCAATTACAAAGCAAAGGTTACTATCTCCTCTTACTGCACATTGATCCATAAATTTTGATAGTTCTTCTGAAGATAACATTTTGCCTTTTAAGTCTAATGTAATAACATACATATTATCTTTTATATAGTTTAGGATTCTATCTCCTTCTCTATCTTTTATAATCAATTCTTCTTTTTCCGATGCGTTATCTGGAGTTTGCTCATCTGGTAATTCCACTATATTAAGCTTACAATACCTTGTTAATCTCTTTGCGTACTCATCTATAGCCGATTTTAAATATTTTTCTTTTAATTTTCCTACGGAAATAACTGTTATGTTCATATCGTCACCTTTTATCTTAATATTACCTTACTTTTTAATATATCCTTTTTCTAAACATTCATTTACTACGAAATTAATAATTTCTTTAAATTCTTCCGGTCCTTCTTTCAGTGTAATTTCATTTCTTTTATATACTTGCTCTGCTGATATATTATTATCCTTCCAGCTTCCGCCACCAACTACATAATTCAATACAAGTGGTTGAAGTCTATCAAGCATTGCACCATATTTTGCTTCTTTTGTTTGGCATTCTTCAAACTCTTCCCATAATCCTTTAAATTCTTTATATTGATCCTCTGGTAAAATGCTAAATAACTTTTCTGCAGCATTTCTTTCTCTTTCTTCCTTGTCTTCATAGCCCTTCTCATCAAAAGCAAAAGTATCTCCTGCATATATTTCTACTAAGTCATGTATCAATACCATTTTCATCACTTTTGTTATATCAACATCATCATCAATATATTCAGAAAATAAAAATGTCATAACTGCCAAATGCCATGAATGTTCAGCATCATTTTCACGTCTATTACCACTTGCTATATATGTCATTCTTATTATTTCTTTTACTTTATCTATTTCAATCATAAAATCTAATTGCTTTTTTAATCTATCATTTATCACTGAATTACTCCTCCTAATTAAGTTCACTAATTTTATCTTTGTATTCTGCTATCATATTTTCAATAAAACTTCTTATATCATCGTTAATATCATCTTCTAATAAAAACTCTTCTGAATTTTTTATTGATGTTAAAAGAGCTTCTATAGCCTTCTCTCTTAATTTTTCTTCTTTATCTTTTTTTAGTGAATTCCTTAACTCATATACTGTTTCTGAGAATCTACTTTTTATACCTGCACTATATGGAATTTTGATTCCCAGTTCTTCTAATTTTTTCTCACATCTAAGCTTCTGATCTATATATAACTTCTCTATACTAGTTAATAAATCTCTCGTTTCACCATATTCACAATTGCTAGATAAAAAATTGAAAGTATCTATACCTATATATAATCCTTTCATATATTCTCTTAAAGGCTTTTTCATAAAAACTCCTCTTTTCTATCATTCATCATATTTACCTTCTATATTTATTAATATATAATGTTTTCTTAAAAAATACAATTAATTATCTAATATAGCGAATTTAATTACATTTCGTTAAATATAAAAAAGACTCCGCAATTAAGCGAAATCTTTCTTAAAGTTATATTCTATCTTCACAATAAAATGTAGAACATGCTGTCTCTTCACGGCATTCTGCCCTATTCCCTGATATTTCTACTCCTGATGCATGACAGCTACATTCTTCATTATAAACACAATTTTCTGCCTTACATTTAATATCTACTTCATAATTTGGTACAACAGCAGCATTAGTAAATGATCCATCTTTTTCACAAAAACTACTACAACAAGTTGATTCTGACTCTGTAGCTCTTTCACCACTTACATCTATAGAACTTATACAACAACAATTTTCATTATTATAATTGCAATTTTTAACACCGCATATTAAACTTGGCATATATTTTACCTCCTATAACTTTTTCTTATAATAGTTTTCCTAAATTTATATTTACTATTCAAGATCTTTCGTTAATAAGGTTACTATGTAGTTTTCTAACTGTTATCCAAAAATCCATAATAATATATATGAATAATACTGGCACAATTACAAACCACAATCTAAAATATACTAAAAATGCCTTGTTGATTATCGGTTGAACATACTTTATAGTTAAAAAAGTTAACACTGTCCAATATATAGAAAACTTTAAACATACAAAACCATTAATATTAAATTTCATACCAGAATAATCCCAATAAGTTTTATTGAAAATAGCTTTTAAAAAATATCCACTTAAATATTCTACTGTAGATGGAACTATAACATATAATGGTATCATCATTACCCAGTTCAGCCTTAATATATATGCAAAATATACTAAAATACTCATTGCTATACCATACATAGGCTTAAAAGGACCGAAAAGAAAACCATCTTCTTTAAATCTCTTTTCAATACAATAACAATAAACTTCTTCTAGAATCCATCCAAAAAATGAATAAATAATAAAGTTAAATATCAAATAAAAAGATAAATCCATTATTACACACCACTTTCTATTACAGAGTAATATTAGTATGAGCATAATTAATGGATTTAATTATCTTTAATATTTAATTTTCTTTAATAGTGAACCTCTTTCAAACATAAACCTTTAGCTTGCGCTATAGGACCTGATTCTGATCTCTTCTTTTCTTCTAATATTCTTCCAACATCAGAAGGTTTCATATGGCCCATCCCTACTTCCAAAAGTGTACCTACAATTATTCTTACCATATTCCATAAGAATCCATTGCCATCTACCTCAATCTCTATCATGTCACCAGTTTTATTTATATTGATATATTTTATATGTCTTTCTGTTGACTTAGTCTTTGGTTTTTGGCTAGTAAAGCTTTGAAAGTCGTGGGTACCTACAAGATATTTTGCCCCTTCTCTCATGGCATCTAAGTTAAGTTTAACACTAGTATGGTACGTATATTTTCTGTTAAATACGTTTCTAACCTCACCATTGTTTATCCTATATACATAAGTTTTACCTTTAGCATTATATCTAGCATGAAATCTTTCTGTTGTATCTTTAATAGATTTCACCACAATATCTTCTGGTAGAAACTCATATAAATAATCCATCATAGTTTCCACTGATAGTTCTGAATTAGTATGAAAGTTAGCTATATAATTTTCAGCATGAACTCCAGCATCAGTTCTTCCACAACCTATTACTTGTATTTCCTCTCCAGTCATTCTTTTAAGAACATTTTCTATTTTCCATTGGATTGTAGACTCTCCTTCTTTTTGCTTTTGCCATCCCTTATATCTACCACCATCATATTGTATTGTCATTTTTAAATTTCTCATATAATCATTCACCTTTGCCTTAGTATTTCTATAGTCCATTATATACTTAATGTATTATAGAAAAAAGGATTATTGAAATTTCATACCAAATACATCTAATATTAATGGATATTTATCATACTTAAACTCTATCTTTTCTCCTGCTGCATTTGCTCCCGCAACTTTACCTTGTTCAACAGCTATTGGCCATAATCCTATAACTAGACCCTCAAATTCAGCCACATCACCACAAGCATAGACATTTTCTAAAGTAGTTTCCATAAATTCATTAACTAAAACTCCTCTATTAGAGTCAATAGAAGTATTTTGACATAATGCTATATTAGATCTAACCCCTATAGATGTTAACACCATATCTGCTTCTATAATAGTTCCATCTTGTAATTTAACTCCTGTTACCTTTGTTTCACCAACAATTTCTTCAACTGCCCCACTTACGATAACTTCTGTTCCTGTGTTTCTTATTGTTTTTAACAATTCTTCACTTTGCTCAGGTTTTAATTGTCTTCCAAGCAATACAGGAGCTGCTTCAATTACTGTTAATCCTTTCTTTTGAAGATAAATTTCATATGCAGCTTCAAGACCTAATGCCCCTCCACCAATAACAACTACCTTCTTAGCTTCTTTCAATGCCTTTTTTATTTTCTCTAAGTCTTTAATATTTCTTAATGTATATACACCATCTAAATCTTTTCCCTTAAACGGTGGTATAAAGTTTGAGCTACCATTAGCTAAAATTAATTTATCATATTTAATATTTTCTCCATCATCAGAAATTAAAGTTTTATTTTCTTCATCAATTTTTACAATATTAGTATTAACAATATTCTTTATATTTTTTCCATTATACCACTTATAATCAGCTAAATAGAATTCTTCATTAACTTCATCATTTATTAAATCTGATAAAGCCGGTCTATAATAACTTAAGTCACCTTCATTAGTTACCATAGTTATTTCAGCTGTTTTATTTCTTTCTCTTATAGCTTTAGCTGCATAAAATCCAGCTGCACCATTGCCTAAAATAACAAACTTTTCTTCTGTATTTTTAGTAAATCTATCATTACTTTCTTCTTTTACTTCTTTAAATAATTCTGGTCCAGCTCCACATAATGGGCATACTTCTGGAGGTGTATTACCCTCATGAATATAACCACAAATTGTACATATAAATTTTTTCATAGTTTTTTCCTCCTCTATTTTAATATATCCATTATTGTAAATGATATAATTATATTATTATATTAACATAAAAATACGATAAAGGAGAATTATTATTATGAAAAAACTTTTCTATACTGATCCTTACATAAAAGAATTCACTGCTGAGATATTAGAAATAAAAGAAATAGATAGTAAATTTCATGTTACCTTAGATCAAACTGCTTTTTTCCCTGGAGGTGGTGGCCAATGTGGTGATTTAGGTTTTATAGAAAATCATAAGGTTGTAGACGTTTATGAAAGTGAAGATACTATATATCATGTAGTAGAAAAAAAGCCGATAAAAATCCACAAAGTTAAATGCTCTATAGACTGGAATAGACGTTTCGATGGAATGCAACAACATTTAGGTCAGCATGTTCTCTCTGGATGCTTCTATAAACTTTTTGGAGCTAATACCTTTGCAATACACCTTGGTTCTGAAATAAGCACCGTAGATATAGAAGGAACTCTTACAGAAGAACAAGTGAGAGAAGCAGAGAGATATGCAAATGAAGTTATATCTGAAGGTTTAACTGTTGATTTCCTAATTCCAACTAAAAAAGAATTAAAATCATTAACACTAAGAAGAGCATTACCTAATACAAAAGAAGATATTTCTATAGTAAAAATCGATGACTTAGATATTAATGCCTGCTGTGGTGTACATCCACGTAATACTAGAGATCTTAGAATGATAAAAATAAAAAAATATGAAAAACATAAGCAAGGAACTCGTATTGAATTTCTTTCAGGAGATCGTGCTATTTCTGATTCATTAAAAAAAGATAACTTTGCCAATATGATTTGTAAATACTTAAACTGCAATGAAGAGGAAGTTATAAATGGAATAAAAAATCTAAACGCTTCATTAAAAGATACCTTAGATGAAAATAAAAAAATTAAAAATCAATTAGCTACTTATGAAATAAAAGAGCTTATTAATGAAGCTGAAACTATCGGTGATATGAAAGTACTAAAAAAAATCTACACCGCTGAAACTGTTAAATATGTAAATACAGTAATATCTAAAATTGTGGAAAATGATAATATGGTAACACTTATGGCAGTAGTTTCTGAGGATAAAGTAAATCTTATTTTCGCCTGCTCAAAAAACTTAAAAGATGTAAAAGTTAATGAAATTCTTAAAGATACCATTACCTTAATTGATGGCCGTGGCGGCGGAAGTCCATTCCTTGCACAAGGTGGCGGTAAAAACAATGGTAATCTCGAAAATGCTCTAAACTATGCATTTAATAAACTAAAAAACTAACCATATTAGGTCACAGGTTAAAAGGCACAGGGCACAAGTAAGGTTAAAATTCCTCCTTAGTGAGGAATTTTATTATAGTCCTGCGGACAGCGGAAACAGTTGAAGATAGGCAATAAAAATTAACATTTTCATATAGCTTATGTATTTATGGATTAAATATGATATATAAAATTCTTTGTATAATATAGTAATTAATTATGTATTGATTATTTTCATATACAAAACTATTATACTTAAGTGTTGTTATTAAACTATAAACATCAACTACATTCATTTTACCCCGTTACCTGTGTCATTTTACCTGCAAACCACCACTACTTAACTAGAACAGATACCAATATGATTTTTAAATACATCTTGTTATCACATACAGATACATATTAAGCTACATGAAAGTGCAACTTTCATTAGCCCCATGTAAGACAGGATTACAAACTTAATTCTAATTATAAACTAAGACTCAATAACAAACTAACAACGCCACACTTATACTCTAAGAAATTCCGCAGGAATTTCATCCATACCTGTGCCTTGTGCCCTAATACCTGTGATCTTACATCTGTGCCTTGTTATATACCATCCAAAAAAGCTGCCATACCTATATATGACAGCTCTCAATCTATAAAATTTCTTAATTACTCTTCTGTATCTTCTTCAACAGCATTATTTCCATCTACTTTAGCTAATACAACATCACTATTAGTTACTAATTTCATACCTTCCTCAAGCTTTAAATCTCCAGCTAATACAGTATCTCCATAATTAAAAGTTGACACGTCAAATTCTATATTTTCTGGGAACTTATCTGCTTCTCCATATAATTCTACTTCTGATAAAAATGTTTCTAAAAATAATCTCTTAGATTCCAATAGACCCTGTCCTGTATAAATTACTGGAATTCCTAATTTTATATTTTCATCTTTATTTACATATTGAAAATCAATATGTATTACTTTACCATAATTATCCTTTTGCAATTCTTTTACTACACAATTTTCTGTGGTTCCATTTAAATTTAAAGACAATATAGAACTTTTAGCACAAGTTAAGAGCTTGTCTACTTCTCCTCTAGTTATTTTTGCAGAAATAGGTTTTTCAAGATGTTCTCCATAAAGAACACAAGGAATCTCTCCTCTTCTTCTTACTACTTTACCACTTTCATTTCTTTCACTAATATTGAATGCTACATTTGTCATAATAAAGCCTTCTTTCAATTATTGTATTCACTTTAATTATAGCACCATGATATTAATAACTCATATTATATATTTTGTAAAATTATACAACAAAAGCCTCTGACATTTAATCAGAAGCTTTTATCTCTATCAAGATTATCTTTATTTATTTTTATTTGCACTATCTACAATAAATCATTACAGAGATTCGCCATAATTTTCTATAAATCCTTCTCCTAATACTTCTCTAACATCAGCTATTGTAATAAATGCTTTTTCATCTATTGATTTTACTAAATCTCTTAACTGTGTTATCTGTTTTTGTGATACAACTACAAATAACATCTCTTTGTCATTTTTAGAATACATTCCCCTTGCTTTTAATCCCGTAGCACCTCTTGGTATCTTCTCCATTACTTCTTTTGCTACCTCTTCTGTTTTATCAGTCATTATGAAAGCTGCTTTCGCATAATGCATCCCTTCTAAAATTACACTTATAACCTTTGATGTTACCAGTACTGCTAAAATAGCATACATTCCATTTTTAGGTCCGAAAATAAAAAATCCACTTAAAATTATAATACCATCAATTATTAACATTAGTTGTTGTATTGGAAAATATGGAAACTTAAACTTAATTATAGATGCTAATGTATCTGTTCCTCCAGTTGTAGCAGATACTTTTAAAACAATCCCTAAACCTGCACCTACAAAAGCTCCACCAAATATTGAACATAAAAATAAGTCATCATTAACATTAAAAATATTAGGAATATATTCTGTATACCATAATGCTAAAGATAAAGACACTACACCATAAAGTGTTTTTTTCATAAAATTGAATCCTCTTTGCATAAATATAATTATAAATAATGGTATATTCAATACAAAAGTAGTCACTGACAACGGTATTCCGTATCCTATGATATTTTCACTTACAGTTTTCACAACTATTGAAAAACCAGATAACCCACCAGTTACTAGTCCTACTGGTTCCAAAAACCAATTAACTCCTAATGCCAAAATAGCAGTTCCGATAACTATCATAAATAATTCATAAAACTTCTTCAAATATGTATCCTCCTAACTCTTTTGTAACAAAGTTATTATAATTGCATATCTACATTTTTACTATTATCACTATTGAGTATATGTTTGATTTTTTCTTACAAATTCCTTATATATAGCGACTTTAGATAAATTTCAAAAAATTATTTTAAAAAATTTTACATTATCACTATTGATAATGTAATCACTTTTGATATAATGATACTATAATAACTTAACGGAGGATTTTCTATGGAGAAAATAGCATTAATCACAGATAGTATTTGTGATTTATCAAAAGAAATAATAAAAAAATATGATATAAAAGTTTTACCACTAAAAATTATTTATAAAAACAGAGAATATATTGATGGAGTAGATATCAGTGCTGAAGATGTTTATGCTAAATTAAAAATTGAAATTCCTACTACTTCAATGCCTTCTGTAGGCGAAGTAGAAGCTCTATATGAAAAATTAGTTGCAGAAGGATATACTCATGTTATTGGTACTTGTATTTCATCAGGTTTATCTGGTACATTCAATAACTTTAACCTAGTAGCTGAAGACTTCAGTGATAGAATCAAATCATATATAATTGATTCACTATCTATTTCTAAAGCTGAAGGTGAATTAATGGTTGTCGCTGGTGAAATGATTGAGCAAGGTAAATCATTTGATGAAATTATAAAAGTATTACCAAAATGCCGTGATAATATTAAATGCTTCTTTACATTCAGTACTCTTGAGTACTTAAAAAAAGGTGGGCGTATAGGTAAAATTTCTGGTACTATAGGAGAACTTTTAAATTTAAAACCAATAGTATCTATCGATTCTAAAGATGGTAAATACTATACTTATGACAAAGTTAGAGGCGATAAAAATGCCTTTAACAAATTGGTTTCTATTGCCACTGACCTTATCAATGAAGGACCTTGCAAAGTTAAAGTTCTTCATGGAGATGCTCTTCCTAAAGCAGAACGTTTATATGAAATTTTAAAGCAATTACCTAATGTAAAATCTATAGAATTAGGTGTCTTAAGTGCAGTTGCTGGTGTACATTCTGGTCCTGGATTCTTAGCTTTTGGGGTAATAAAAGATTTTGAATAATATGATGTCTCCAGAAGATATAAAAAAAGAAGAAAAAAGATTATATGAGGAATATAAAGCAAAACTTTCAGAGCTAAAGAAAGTAAAAAAAGAGCGTGAAGCCGTAGGCAGTATTTTTACAAAAGGACTACTGCCTATATATGTTCTATATATTCTTTCTCTTCAACCAACCAATGGAAATGATATCTCAAATAAAATCGGAGAAAGAACCAATGGACTCTGGACGCCAAGTACCGGTGGTATATATCCACTATTAAAGAAATTAGAAAAAGAAGGTCTAATAGAAGGTAAATGGGATAATCCTAAAAAGAAGGTTCAAAAGATTTATGAGTTAACTTCTTTAGGTAAAGAAGAATTTAATCATAGAAAAGAACTATTAAAAGATAAAATGTTAGAATCTTTACAAGTATTTAATATGGTGTATGAAGATCTATATAATGATATTAAATAAAACCGAGGCAACATAATCACTTTGCCTCGGTTTTCATTTCTTTATATCTATCCATAAATTTTTCAAATAAATCTTTGTATTTATTTACCTTAAATACATATTCTTCTGCATTACCTTCGTCTAGCGACTCTAAAAGTTTTAAATCCATTGGTAATTCAGCTATCAAAGGAATACCAAAATAATTTTCATACTGTTCTGTAGTTTTATTAGAAAATAATTTAATTTCCTGACCACAACAACCACAAGTTATATATGCCATATTCTCTACCAAACCAATCATAGGTATAGATAGTTTCTCTGCCATATTTATAACTTTCTTAACAATAACTGAGACCATATCCTGAGGTGTCCCAACTACTAATAGTCCATCTATAGGGAATGTATTCATTATAGTTATAGCTATACCTCCAGTTCCTGGTGGCATATCTATTATTAAGTAATCTAAATCCCCCCACTTTGTATCTGTATACATTTGTTTTAAAACCTTATGAGCCACTGATGATGTCCATATCACAGGATCATCTTCCTTATCTACAAGTAGATTTAAAGACATTATCTTTAATCCTAAAGTAGTAATTACCGGCTCAAACATAGCATCTCCTGTATAAGGTTCTGGATTTATTAATGATCTTTTTTCATTAACACCAAAAAATCTTGGAATAGATGGTCCCGTTATATCTGCATCTAGAATCCCAACTTCATACCCTGACTTTCTAAGTTCTGTAGCTAATAATCCTGATACTGTTGATTTTCCAACTCCACCTTTACCTGAAATTACAGCAATAACATTTTTTATTGTACCAAATTTAAGATTACATATATCTTTTTTTGTTTTTTTTTCACATTCATTACAAGATTCACAACCTACCATATAATCCCCCTTTATATATAGTATTAATCATAATTATTATATAACTATTCAAATTGTGATATATTTTCTTTTAAAAATAGCCCCACTATATATTTTACCATAAAATGTAACACAATTCTATATCTCTATTTTCTTAAAAATCCTCTGGTTTAGTATCCGTTATATCTGTAACCCATTTACCTCCAGAGTTATTACTAACACTATAATAAACTTTCTCCTCATTTGTTCCCCTATTATGGAATGTAATTATAGCTTTATATATTGATACATATTTTCCTGATGAAGTGGTGGTTCTAAAACCTGTAGTCTTTACACTCATAGTAATTTTACCTTCATTTTTAGATGTTTCGACGATTTCTAAATCCTTCATCTTCTTTTTATATCCTTCTAACTCAATAGATGTAATATATTTTTGTATAGTAACATCATCATTTAAGTTTAAAGTAACTGTATCATTGGTTTTTGTATCTTCTCTAAATTTGTTTAAGGAACCTCTTATAACTCCATAATAATATACTTCATCAAAATCTTTAGGTTTTCTTATATCCTCAAAATAATTAAATACCTCAGAATCTAATCTTGATGAAACATTATAATATTTATCTTCACTATAAAAATTCCCTCCATCATTAGGATTACCTATAACATAGTTAAAATTTTCAACACTTCCATCTACCTTTTCAATTTCTATGCTATAGTCAGGAACATATTCACTCTTTGATTTAACACTTTTAGCTGATGATAAAATTTTGTAAAACCCTTGTAACTTTACTGGATCAGAAATAACAAATGTATATCCTTTATCCCTTGTGTTTTGTATCTTAATTTCTGTAACCATACCATCTTTTATGTATTCAAAATCTGAATTTGTCCAACCAATTTTATCTGTCATAGCACAACTATTTAAAAATATCGTCATAAATATTAATATTACCGATATAACTTTTTTCAACTAAATCCCCTCTTTATACTTTAATCTTTTAATTTTATCGAGATTAAAAACTATTAATCCAAAAACTATAATTCCTATACTAATAAATTGTGATGTAGATAGTGTTCCAATAAAACCTCTTTCTAAATCTCCTCTAAAAAACTCTATTATGAATCTTCCTATACTATATAAAATCAAATATGCACCAGTAACTTTTCCAGGATTATGTCCTATATTTTTCTTTTCTAAGAAGGATAAATACCATATCAAAACTCCTGCTAAAATAAAGTCAAAAATAGAACTAATTATTTGAGTTGGTACTAATGCAACTTCATTAGGAGCGATAAAGGAATTATGAAATGTTATTCCTATAACAGAATCTGTAGTTCTTCCATAACAACATCCTGCAAGTAAACATCCTATTCTCCCAAACCCTTGACCAATTGCTAAGCTAGCAACTGCTAAATCTCCTACCTTAAGCGGACTATATTTATACCTTTTACACATTAATATAAATACTATGAATCCTCCTATAATCCCACCATAAACAACAAATCCTTGTGAAAAAGTCTTTACTATTTCAACTGGATTAAGTAATAACTTAGGATTCTCTATTACAATATATAATAACTTTGAACATAAAAAACCACCGATTAATGAAAAAACAGTTATATCAAAAAGATTATCTACATTATACCCTCTTTTTTTACCTCTATATGTGAATAAACAATAAGCTACTATAACACCAATTAAAATCATAGTGCCATATCCTGCAATTTTTAACTTACCTATCTCTAATAAAAACGGCTTCATTACAATCCCCATTGTCAAAACTTTGCAATAATCATATTTATTTAATAACTATATTTTTAGTTTTGACTTATCCTTTCCCTTTTATTTTCTATATTATCTTTATTTCTAATTACATAAATTTCATCTCTATATTACTATCCTATTATATCATAATTTAGCATTCTTCAAATAACATAGTTATTAAATTAAAATTATGATATGATTCAGAATGAATTATATCAGTCTATATTTAAATTAATATTACTATAATTCACAATTCACAAAGCTCAATTCACAATTGTGAATTAAAAAAAAGAGCTCTCGCTCACGAATCTTTATTCGTTATTGCAACAGCCCTACTTTTATTTCAAAATGAAATCTATTCTTTTTTAGCTGGAACACACACTGTAGCATCTTTAAAATCATAAAACATAACCCAATATCCAGGATCTTTTTCTCCTTCTTTTCCCTTTTCCATAGGAAGCCACATAACATAACCTGTTTTCCCACCATATGGTTGATCATATGGATGTTTAGTTCCTGGTACTGCGTATAACATATATTTCAAATTATTATTTTCATCTAATTTGTATCCAAATAAATAATGACCATACTTACAAATATATGGGTAATTATTAACCATTGGATAATAAATCATAGAATATTTTCTATAATCAGTTATATAATATAAATCATCAAGAGTTTTTACCCTAATTTTATACCACTTGCATTTTTTTATTTCTGGCATTACATCTTTAACTTCTTCTAATCCAGATACTAAGTACTCAAAAAATTCCCCACTAGCACCTCTAAAGAAAGAATTTTTTAAGTTTCCTTTTATAGTTTCTTCATATCCATCAAAATCCATAGCATTAGATTTTGTATTACTATTCATAGTATTACTATTCATAGTATTGCTACTTTCTTTCTTTGAACTATTTTCCATAGTTTGATTAGTCTTATTTCCCATACTTGTCTTTTCCTCTTGCGTTTCTTCCTGCTCAACCTCCTGCAAATTATTCTGTGGATTAATTATGTCATCTGTAGAATAAGGTTCCTCCTTCTTAAGTGCCTGTATATCATTTTGTGGATTAACTATGTCATCTGTAGAATAAAGTTCCTCCTGTTGTTTTTCATGTTTTCTATCATCACAATAAACTTCTTTTTCTTCATTACACTGATCTATTTCCTTTTCGCTTTTACATTCTTCTTTCTTTTCTACTTCTTTATATTCTTTTACTTCTTCTACCTTTTTCTTTTCTTTTGGTTTTTCTATCTCTTTTACTTCTTTTGGTTTTTCTTGTGAGTTATAATCATTATGCTCTTTTACAAGTTTATATTTTGTCCAATCCTCTGGTATATCTTTTATTGAGAATCCACACATAACACCATCTATCTTACCACCATCTACTACGGCTATAGCAGCACCGATAACCTTATCAAGACTTATATCATTATTTGCTAAGTTATCCATAGACTTTTCTATGTTAATTTCACATTTTCCGTTACCATCTATTTTAGCCTTACCTAAATCAATAGCTTTCCCATCATTTTTATCTCCACTTAATAAAAGCATTTTGTAATCTTCCGCCACTGGTTTCAGGTTCTGTACATAAAAACAAATCTTACATTTCGTATTTTTAATTTCTAACTTTACATACCCATTGGGAATTTTATCAGAAGATATCCCAAGATTCTTTTTCATTTCTTGTAAAATTATAAATATTCTACTATATGTTTTTTTATGGGTCATAGCAATCCCCCCTGCCTTTTCTTTATATTTTCACACTGATATATATATATTAATTATTATTCTTTAATATTCTAGTAACTACAAAAATAATCACTTCATAAAAAAAGAGACTGAAGCACAAGTTCAATTTCTTGTACAAAAGTCTCTTATAATTAATTATTAATTTTTTTATTTATAGCATTAGCTAAATCAGCAAACTCTTGTATTGTAAGAGTTTCACCTCTTCTTTTTTGATCTATTCCAGAATCTTTAAAAGCTTCTTCTAATTTTTCCTTGTCTAACCCTATATTTTTCATTCCATTCCATAAAGTCTTTCTTCTCATGTTAAAAGAATCTCTTATAACTCTAAAAAATAACTTTTCATCATCAACTGTTACTCTCGTTTCTTCTAGCCTATCTAATCTTATAACAATAGAATCTACCTTAGGCCTAGGTATAAAACACATAGGTGGTACCTTCATTATAATTTTTGTATCACAATAATATTGTACTAATAGTGAAAGTGATCCATAATCTTTGCAATTTGGTTCACTATTCATTCTTTCAGCTACCTCTTTCTGAATCATAACAGTAATTGACTTAAATTTATATTTTGCATTTAAAAGATTTGTTATTATCGGAGTAGTAACATAATAAGGTAAATTAGCTACTACTTTTACATTTTCATTTTCTTCAATAATCTTATTAAAATCAACTTTCATAGCATCTTGATGAATAAGTTGAAAATTATTATGTTCTTTTAATTCTTCACTTAATATAGGTATTAAATCGCTATCTATTTCAATAGCAATTACTTTTTTAGCTCTCTTTAAAAGCTCCTTTGTTAAAGTACCTACACCTGGTCCGATTTCAATTACTGTATCTTCTGAAGATACTCCTGCTCCTTCTACAATTTGATCTATAACATTATGATCTATTAAAAAGTTTTGCCCTAAACTTTTAGTAAACTTAAATCCATATTTTTTTACTACGTCTGCAGTATCTATTACATCCTTACGTTGATTCATATGTCCTCCAATGTCTCTTATATTTATTACTTTGATAATTGTTTTTCTATCTTATCCATAGCCTTAACAAATTCTTCTTCTTTTATATTAAAATTATTAAGCCTTTTTACCATTTGAGATCCATTACAATATCCAATCCCTAATATTTTGCCTAATAATTGTCTTCTTTCTTTAGACTTAGTATCTCCAACAAGCTTATAATATACTAAATGGTTAGCTGTAAATACTTCTCTCTTCTCTTCTATAACTGCTTTTGCTTTACTTAATGCTTCTCTTATTGATTCTGGAGAAGCATTTTCAACACCTATATCTCCATCTTTTGTTCCTTCTTCTCTAGATATATAAGCATGTTTTACACCATCAACTCGCTTTGATATAATTCTTCTTATCTTTTCTCCCGCAAAATCTGGATCAGTTAATATTATAACACCTTTTCTTTTTTGAGCCTCTTTTATTTTATCAATGGTATTTTTATTTATTCCAAAACCACTTACAGCTATTACCTCAGCATCTACTGCTGCTTTTACTGCTGTTACATCGTCACGACCTTCCACAACAATAATTTCTTTGATCATATACTCAACTCCATGTCTAATGTATTTATCCTCTTTTAATATCTTTCTAATACTGAATTAGTATAATACTTTTATATTAATTTGTAAAATATAGAATGTTATCTACAATGCACAACTCTATTTCATTTCTCGTATTAAATATTAATCTGTACAAAATAAAATGGCACAAAATAACCAACGTTATTTTATGCCATTTCCTTGTTTACTCTAATATGTAAACGTCAACATTTCTTGATCCCCAAGAGTAACATTCACTTACCGAATTAAAGTAAACATCTACCTTATTGCCTTTAATAGCAGATCCTGTATCACAAGCTATTGCATAACCATATCCTTCTATATATAGTTTAGTACCCAGAGGTATAACTCTTGGATCTACAGCAACAGTACTTGTACCATTTGGATCTCTAGTCGCTTTCATACCACTAGCAGTGATTCCTGTAACGCCTTTATCGCTACTTGAATATGCTGTTGATTTCATAGTCAATTTTGATTTATAAGGAATATTTCCACCCCTAGATGGCACATTTACTGTTGGAACAACTTTTTCTTTTGTCCCATAAGCTATTTTTTCGTTTGTTGGTTCCTCGATAACTCTCTCCCCTATCACTGAAGTAGCTACAACATTTCCATCTTCTGTTGTAACCTCTGTAGTGACTTCTTTAATACCAGGTTTACCAGCAACGACTACTTTTTCTTTATCATCCTTATACATACTATCATCGACTACTTTTTCTGTGCTATACGGTATTTCCGCTTGAGTTACTTCATTTTTTTTCTCAATTCTCTTAATAATAACTTTCATATTTGATGTTATCTTTGTATCAAGAGTAGGTTCTATTTTATCTTGTTCCCTAATTGGAGAAATCTTTTCTGATTGTAACTTTTTGGACATACTTTTAGATTCTATCAAATCCTTGACGCTATCTGCTGCACTTTTAATCACCACGGTTTTACCGTCGACTATTAAATCTAAACTCACGGCTCTTTTTATTTTAATTGTTTGTCCATTTTTAATCTCCGAAGTGAGCTTCGGTTTGACACTATCTTCTGTCTCTAGTTTTAAGTCTATGTCACTAATTACATCTTCTACTTTTCCTTTATAAGTTGTAACTTTTGTTGTCGTTCCATCAACATCGATATAAACAGTCTTCTTAAAGCTTATTCCGGTAAAAACTAATCCTACCGATAAAACTATACTGATCACTGCCATAGGCTTTTTGAAAAAACCTTTAAAGTCTATTTTCATACTTTACCTCCTCTGGCAAATGCGTCGTGTCTATTATATCCATAACTTCCCTATTTGTCAAATTTGCCATACTTTTTTGATATGGATATAGAACATTGTAGCCTTGAACCATATTATACTGGTGGTATGAGACTTCGCTTTATAAGGTATTACCATAATACTCTACCAAATGTTTTTTGTAAAATTATGGGAATTTCGTAAAGCTATATCAGCTACCTCTTCCTCACTTATACTCTTTATTTCTGCTATTTTCTTAATGACTTCTGAAATATACATAGAATTATTTCTCTCTCCCCTATGAGGTACAGGAGCCATATAAGGGCAATCTGTTTCAAGAAGCAAATTCTCCATAGGAATTTCTTTAACTACTTCTACAAGCTTTCTTGCATTCTTAAAAGTTACCACTCCACCAATTCCTAACATATATCCTATTTTAACACATTTTCGAGCAATTTCAACACTTCCTGAAAAACAATGTATAATTCCCCTTACTTCTTCAAATTCTTCCAAAATTTTTAAAGCATCTTCATGAGCATCTCTAATATGGATTATTACTGGCTTTGATAGCTCTTTAGCTAATTGCATTTGTGCTCTAAATGCATTTTTTTGTATTTCTCTAGATGGATTATCTTCATAATAATAATCCAATCCTATTTCTCCAATTGCAACAATTTTTTCATTTTTTGCTGCCATTCTCAACTCTTCTATCGTTTCTTCATTTATTTCATCAGCTGAACATGGATGTACCCCTATAGCACCATAAAACATAGGGTATTTTTTTGTAAGTTCTATAGTACTTTTAACACTTTTCATATCTGCAGCACAATTAATTATACCTACTACATCATTTTCTATAATTATTTTTATTAATTCCTCTCTATCACCATCAAAAGCCTCATCATCATAATGACTATGGGTATCAAAAATTTTCATAATATCCTCCTAAAAAAAATTCCTCACTATCTCGTGAGGAATAAAATAATATGTAAATTATGCAAAAGTTTTCTCATATTCTTTCATTACTAATGAAAGTTCCTTATCATCTTCAATAGCTATGAGTTCATCTTTTCCATCAGCATTTGTAACAACCTTGTAAACGTATGCATCATCTTCATTTCCAACTGGTGCTAATAATATATATTTCTTTCCCTTAACAACAACAGTTTCTATTAATTCTAAATCTACCTTTTCTCCATCTTCAGTCATAAAACTAACTATGTTTGATTTTTCATTGTGTTCCTCTTCACATTCACAATGATCTGCTTGTATTACTTCTTTATCCATATAAAATCTCCTTGTATTTCCTATAATATATTTATAATAACATATCGTAACTAAGGAATAAAATCCTTTTTAATATAATTCTTTAAAAAACTATATGGTATATTAAACTCTGGACTTCCTGAAGCATAAGGAGCTATTTCATAGCTTTGAAAATAAACAACTAATCCTTTATCATTAAAATAAAAATTATTTTCATTAAATCCACTATATTTTTGTAAGGTATCTTCAAAATACTTTTCAGGCTCCTTTTTTATTTCATTTATTATGTAATTATTAATCATAGTTTTATAGTCTACTTTATCTAAAAAGAAATCCTCTAATAATAAAAAGTTTTCATTTTCCTTAATACCACCAGAATTCGGTACATATATATTAATTGATCTTTTTGTTGTTAATCCATGTGCTCCTCCATAATATTCATAGTAATATATAAGCAAACTAAATATTTTCTTATTATTAGTAACAGTATAATGAACTTCGGCTTCACTATTATTACCACTCTTTGTATTTTCTATAAAATAATCTTTAAACCTCAAAATCTCTTCTGAAATAGTATCATTTATACTGTTTTGTTTTTTTATATCCTTAAGTCCAGTTATTTTAGGAATATGAATTCTAAACTTATATTCTGGTTTATTTTCTTCCTTGACGATATCTTTTATAACTATAGGCTTTTCTTCATTTATCGTAATATTTTGTGACGCATTTGCACATTCTTCACTTAAAAATATCATTCCATTTCCATACCTACAAAAAGATATTATGCTTGTTAAAGCCATAAAAATTCCAAGTACCATAGTTGCTGCCCTTTTCATATTCATCACCTCTTTACATGGTTATTTTTTATTGTCTGCATTTAATGTTACTTTTATACAGAGACAGTGCACAGTAAAATCAGTTCACTGTTTTTGATAGAGATGTTACACAATAAATATTGTGTCTTAGTTCCTTTTTTAGAGTGAAAGTGAAGAAGTAAGAGTGAATGGTGAATAGTTAAGGTTAATTTTCCCCTGTGGGGAAAATATTATAGTCCTGCGGACAGCAAAGTATTTTCATATTTATTATAAATCCAGAACCTTTAATCCAAGCTTCATGAAAGTGCAACTTTCATGAGCCCCCTGTGATTAGTTTTGTATCAAGTGTAACTAACCTAAGGAAACTAGTCTACTCTATAACACAAATTTAAACACTTATATTCCAAGAAATTCCGCAAGAATTTCATACAAAACTGTGCACTGATATATCCTTGTGCCCTGCTATTCTTCCCTATAAAAAAAGACTGAAACACAATGTTAATAAAATCATTGTGTTTCAGTCTTTTTCCTTCATATTATATAGTAATATTATCTTACAACTGATCCTGTTTCAAGTTTTCCTGGATCCACCACAAATAACTCTTTATCATCATCAGATGATGCTGCAAGAATCATACCTTGTGATAATTCTCCTCTTAACTTAACTGGTTTTAAATTAGCTACAAGAACTACATTTTTTCCTACTAGTTCTTCTGGTTTATAATACTGAGATATACCAGAAACAACTTGACGTTCTTCTCCTCCAAGATCAACTTTAAGTTTTAATAGTTTCTTAGCTCCTTTAATTGGTTCACAAGCTAATACTTTAACAACTCTTAAATCTATTTTTTCAAAATCTTCTATAGTTATTTCTTCTTTTATAGGTTTTATTTCTCTTTTTGGTGCTTGTGCTTCTTTCATCGCTGCTAACTCTTCAAGTTTCTTTTCCACATCGATTCTTGGGAATATAACTTCACCTTTTTCTAACTTAGTACCTACTTTTACACCATCAAAAGATTTTAATGATTCATAAGAAACATTTTCAAATTTTAATTGTTCCTTAATTTTACTTGCTGTATTAGGTAAGAATGCTTCAAGTTCTACAGTTACAAATCTTAATGCTTCTAGAAGATTATATAGAACTGTTGCTAATCTGTCTTTCTTAGACTCATCTTTTCCTAAAATCCAAGGAGTTGTTTCATCTATATATTTATTAGCTCTTCTAACTACAGTCCATATTTCATCTAGAGCTTCTGGTATCTTAAATGCATTCATTGCAGCTTCAACTTTTTCTGGCATTGAAAGTGTAACTGCTTTTAATTCTTTATCAAAATTATCTTCTTCAGATGATGGTGCTAATACTTCTCCACCAAAGTATTTAATTATCATTGCTGAAGTTCTTGATACTAGGTTTCCTAAATCATTAGCAAGATCAGAATTAAATTTATTCATAAATATCTCACTATTATATAAACCATCACTTCCAAATGGTATTTCATGAAGTAAGTAATATCTAACAGCATCGCATCCAAATTCATTAACTAATAATACAGGATCCACTACATTTCCTTTTGATTTACTCATCTTTCCACCATCAACAAGTAACCATCCGTGACCGAATACTTGCTTTGGAAGTGGTTCTCCAAGTGCCATTAATATTATTGGCCAATATATAGTATGGAATCTTAATATATCTTTTCCAATTAAATGTACATCTGCTGGCCAGAACTTTTTATATAATTCATCATTATCACTACCATATCCAAGTGCAGATATATAGTTAGATAATGCATCTATCCATACATATACTACATGACCTGGGTCAAATTCTACTGGAATTCCCCATGAAAATGATGTTCTTGATATACATAAATCCTGAAGACCTGGTCTTAAGAAATTATTTAACATTTCATTTTTTCTTGACTCTGGTTGTATAAATTCTGGATGAGTTTCTATATATTCTATAAGTCTATCTGCATACTTTGACATTTTAAAGAAGTAAGACTCTTCCTTAGTTTTCTCTACTGGTCTACCGCAATCTGGACAATTTCCATTTACTAATTGAGTATCAGTGAAAAAGGATTCACAAGGTGTACAATACCATCCCTCATATGATCCCTTATATATATCTCCTTGATCATATAACTTTTTAAATATTTTTTGTACTGTCTTTACATGATAATCATCAGTAGTTCTTATAAATTTATCATAACTTATGTCCATCATATTCCATAAATCTTTAATTCCAGCAACTATTTCATCAACAAAAGCTTTAGGTTGCATATCTTTAGCTTCAGCTCTTTGTTGTATCTTTTGACCATGTTCATCAGTTCCAGTTAAGAACATAACATCGTAACCAGTTAATCTCTTATATCTAGCAAGTGCATCTGCTGCTACTGTTGTATAAGTATTTCCTATATGTAGTTTATCTGATGGATAATATATAGGTGTTGTGATATAAAAGTTCTTTTTACACATAAAAATTCCTCCATTTTATAAAAAATAAACGCCTCTAAACAAGTATATACTTATTTAGAGGCGTTAAACCGCGCTACCACTCTAATTCCCAAGCTAGTTACCTAGCTTAGCTCTGCAAGTGAATCATTCACTCTGTACGTAACGTGTACCACGTATTTTCCTACTATAAATAATCATTGTTCAGAAAATCTGCTTCAAGACCATCTTCATAATTACTCCACCACTACTTTCCACCATCTGTAGCTCTCTTTAGGCTTTATAACCATTACTCTTCTTTTCATAGCATTTGCTTTTCATATATTTCATAATAGTGTATGTATTTTATTTTGTCAATATACCCTTTTTTCTTAAGACTGTCCTTAAACCTTATCTGAGGACAGTCCATATCTATTTATATTTATCTTTTTCCTCATTATTTTTTAATGTTCTATAATCCTTTTCAAAATCTTTTACAATGACCCATAAATTTGAGAATACAACTTCTATATTATCTTCATTTTCTACATTTTTAATTTTCTTCATTCTATCGGTAAAATTTTGAACCTTATTATTATTCAAATCTGTTATCAAGTCTCGATATAAAGAACTCATTCTTTCCATTTTAGCTATATATATTTTTAATATATGAAGCCTATCTCCCATATCATTTATTGCCTTCCCTATCTCTTTTCTTTCATCGGTTTTATCCATTCACCTCAAACCTTTCAATGAATTATAGTAAAGTAATGTATCCTATGATATATAATATGAAAATCTTAATTATAAGTGATAAAAAAGTTGTTTTTCATATTTTTACTTTTTAATTTTTTTAATATATAATACAATATATTGGTATATAGAATTTAATATCTATATATTAACAATGATACTTTGAAAGGTGGATACTTATGTCAAACCGTAGACATAAAAGAAAACATAATAATAAACCATTTATAGTTACATCTATTATTTTTCTTATTTTTATTGTTTTGATGATTTCTATTCTAATTACATATCTTACATCTAGTAAAAAAACTAGAAATGATATGATTCAAGCAGCTAAAATAGAAAACTATGAAGAAGTATTAAAAGATAGTAACAAACTTATATCCAAAGGTGATTATTTAGATTTGGCATATGAATATAAAGGATATAGCTTAATGCATTTAAATAAAAGTGATGAGGCTCTAGATACATATCTGAAACTTGTAAAAAAAGGAACTAAAAATGCACTTATATATAATCAAATAGGAATTATATATAACGATAAATTACATAACCATGAAGAAGCCTTAAATTATTTTAATAAAGCAATCGATCTTGATGATTCTAATGCTAATTTTTATACCAATAGAGGTATAACTTATCAATGGTTAAACAATAATTCTGAAGCTATAAATAACTTTGATAAAAGTATAGAATTGGATTCTAAAAATAGTTATAACTATTACTATAAAGGTGTATCTTTATTAAATGAAAATGACCTTGATAACTCAATAGAAAATCTAGAAAAAGCTATAAAGCTTAATAATAATGATGCAACTTTCTATGTCTCTCTTGGAAATGCATATATAAAAAAATCTAGCTTTGATAAAGCTTTAGATTCTTTTAATGAAGCAATAAAACTAGATAAAAAATCTATCAATGCCTTCATTGGAAAAGGTTCATCACTTTATGAAGAAAAGCAATATGATGAAGCTTTAGAAGCCTTTGACACTGCTTTAGAGCTAGATAAAAATAATAAGTATGCTCTTATAGGTAAAGGTAATGTATTATCTGCCAAAGGGGATACTACAACAGCGGAAGAATATTATAATAAAGCTGATGCTATAAAATAATATAGATCAGGGCACAAAGCACATGTTTGGAGGAAATTCCTGCGGAATTTCTTAAATTATAAATGCGGTGATATTAATTTAGTATCACCGCACTTATTTTATAATTAAATATTGTGAATTATAACTATATAAATTTAACCATCTTTAAATGATTCATATTTTCTAAGTTATATTTAAATTTTTTATAGTATCTTACTATACCTCTATCTTTAGCTAATAAAGATATTTTATTATACCCTTTTTCTTTTGCTAAATCTTCAGCTTCTTCTAATAGTGTCTTTCCTATACCAAATTCTCTATATTCTTTATCTACAGCTAAATTAGCAATATAGTACTCATTTATATTACATTCTTTAAAAAATATATATGATAAAATGTTTCTGACATTGCATATTACATTTTTAAATGATCTATCAAAATCTATAAACTTAAAATAAGTATTATAAGTTAATTTTCTTATTTCATTCCCTCTCAATGTTAATAAAACACCTACAACTTTATTATCTATCTTGATAACTTTAGTTCTATCGTAACTATATCTATTTCCTTTTACCTGTACTAATTGTTCTAACTTTTTTATAATTTTTTCTTTAGGATACGGCCCCCATTCATGCTCTGGATATTCCTCCGTTTCATAAATAAGAGCCGCTATACTGGGGGCATCCTCTGAACAACCATTAGTAATTTCTATATTTCTCATATTAATTCCTCACTTTTGTTTTAATCTATTTTTAGTATAATTATTTTTTATCATATATCCTATCCCTTTGTTGCTCAATATAAAGGTACATTTATGCTAGTTTAAAGAATTACTAATGAAATTAAAATGTATAATTTGTACTTTAATATATAAAAAGCGAGATAAAAATATAAATATATATTTTTATCTCGCTAAATATATTAAACTAAATATAAATTATCTTACACCACAATACATATTGTACAATTGTCTTATTTCTTCAACTAATAATACATCTTTTATCTTGTCCACATTTATCTTATATCCATCATTATCAACGAATTTATCTTCTACTTTTTTTATATTTACATACTTTAAGTTGTTACTTATATCTAATATATTTAAATCTGACTTTAATACTGCTACCTTATATTTATTTTCACCTTCATCCATTAAAACACCATATAACGTATGTCCATCTATTTCTGTTACTTTAATAAAATCGCCATCATTAAAAAATTTGTCCAAATTTCTCACCCCTTGTATCTTATACTTAAATATTTTATATATTTTTGTAAAAAAGTTCAATAGTTATTTTTTTCATATTATTGCTCTTGCTACCATTAAAGATATTATAAGTGCAGTAAAGTCTGTCAAAAGTGCAGCCCATAAAGTATGTCGTATTTTTTTTACTCCAGCTGATCCAAGATATACAGATATAGTATAAAATATTGTTTCTGTAGTTCCCATTATAATAGATGCTACAATTCCTATAAAAGTATCTGGACCAAATGTTTTTACTATATCAGTATATACTCCTAATGCTCCACTACCTGATAACGGCTTTATTAGCACTAGTGGTAATACTTCTGGTGGTAACCCAATAAAACTAACTATAGGTGCAGCTAAATTTATAAAAGCCTTTAATGCTCCTGATTCTTTAAATAAATTTACTGCCACTAACATTGCTAGAATATACGGAAATACTCTTAGAGATAATGCTATTCCATCTTTAACTCCTTCTATAAAACAATCATATACTTTTACTTTCTTTATAATACCATATGTAACTATACTAAAAATCAAAATAGGAATTATTCCCTTTATTATGTAACTAATCATTAAAAATACCTCTGCAATATCTTACAATATACGACACCCATTATTGCTGCACTTCCTGTCGCCAATATAGCTGGTCCAATGATGATAGCTGGATTAGATGATCCACAAGCAGCTCTTATAGAAATAACTGAAGTTGGTATCAATTGAATTGCTGCTGTATTTAATACTAAAAATAACGCCATATCATTAGTTGCAACACCTTTATTTTTATTATCTTTTTCTAATTCCTCCATAGCTTTTATACCGAAAGGAGTTGCTGCATTAGATAATCCTAACATATTTGATGTTATATTCATTACCATGGCTCCTAAAGCTTTTTCATTTTTTACAGCATCTTTAAATATGACCTTCATTATCGGTGTCAAAATCTTAGCAATCTTATTTGTAAGCCCACTTCTTTCAGCAATCTTCATAACTCCACACCATAAACACATCATCCCTACAAAAGTTATCATGAACTCTACAGTTGAGCTAGTGGAATTTACAACAGCTTTAGATACTTCCTCAATTTTTCCTGTAATAACTCCAAATATAGTTCCAATAAATATAATTCCGAACCATATATAGTTAATCATAATACCTCCCATTTATATTGATACCTTAAATTATATGTTAAAAAAGTAAATAAAATTCTTTAACTTGAAATATATATATAGCTTTGATACTATTTTAATTACAGATACTTATATTTTTAATTAACTTTAAGGAGAATTATTATGACTTTAAATAATATAATGCAGTATATAGAAAGTGAATATTCTATAATAAATAATACTCATTGCAAATATTGCAACGGTATGTTTATAACTGAAGAAATCTTAGTAGAAGTATTAAATACTGGAGCTCTAGATGTTTTTCACTGTACCTGTGAAAATTGTGGAGCAGAAAAAACTTTTAAATTTAATGCACCATTTATTGGTGTGCCATCACAATATAAATTAAATTAGGACAAGTTATAATGGGAGATGTTTTAATATGGGAAAGAAAAAAAAGTTTTCAATTAGTAAATTCATAGGATTATTATTAATTCTTGTAGGTCTATCAACTATTGGTGTTGTACTTTATATGAACTATAAAGGAACATCAGAAAATAAAGCTAAGATATCTGATTTTGAACAACAATTAGATAATCCTACCGATGAGCAAAAAGATGAAGATTATATAGTCGGAGATACTATTGGTATCTTAACAATAGATAAAATTGATTTGAAAGTTGCTGTTACAGAAGGAGCAGAACTAGAAGACATAAAATCTACTGTAGGGCATTTTGAAAATACAGCTATGCCTGGTGAAATTGGTAACTGTTCTATAGCTGGACATAGAAGTTACACTTATAGTGAGCATTTTAATAGATTAGATGAAGTTGAAATTGATGATGAGGTTAAAATTCAAACTTTAAAAGGAACATTTACATATAAAATAAATGATATTTTTATAGTAGATCCTGAGGATGTTTATGTTCTCGATCCTACAGATAATGCTACAATAACATTAATAACATGTACTCCTAAAAATACTGGAAAACAAAGGTTGATTTTAAAAGGAGACTTAGTACAATAAATATAAAAAAAGGGCCATCGTAATCGAGGTCCTTTTTTTATATTATATTTCCAAGTTGTCCACACATTATCCACAATGCTGTGGATAATGTGGATAACATTTAGATATATATACCACTTTTTCAACTTGTTGAGTTCTAATTTACATTATATGTAAATTATTTTTACTTTATTTCTCTCTTTTATCCACATATTATTTACTTTATAAAATTTTATTAACATCTTGTCCTCATTAAACAATTATCAACAAATTAATCACACCTTATCCACATATGTCCTGTGGATATTGTGGACAACTTTAATTTCTGTAGATAGATATTCCCCCTTTGGTAATTATAACCTTTTTATCATCTTTTTGTAAAACCTCTATAATCTCTTTTAATTCAATATCTTTCTTATTATCTATTCGGAAATATGTAGTTATACCATTACTATCACTTTTATCCACAACCATTTTCTCTTCTTTCAATTTGTTATATATTTTCAACATAACTGTGGATATGTCTTTATTTTTTACATTTATAGAGTTTATAAATGTCTCACTTTCTCCATCAAAACTTTGTATCTTTGTTACCTTATTAAAATAATTAAATTTTAGAACCAAAGATATTTCACCATCAACAGATACTGACCCTACTGGCTTTAAGTATCCATAAACCGCTAACGAAATTGTTACCACAATTACTATCAATGTTATTAATATAGACTCTTTATTAAATTTAAGTTTTATTTCTTTAACTTCTCTCCCGGTATATTCTTCTCCTTTCTCAGGAATATATTCTTTACTCCTAAGTTTAACTTTTGCAAATTCTCCATCTCTTGTTAATATTATTACGTTATTTCTTTCAACATTAACAACTACACCAGTTTTATCCATCGTTTTCACCTACTCGTATTCCTATATATGATATTAAATATATTAAATCACTATTAGAAAATAACGTAGTTAATACCACTACATACTTATTATATTTTTCTATTATATCTTCTTTAAATTCTCCATATAGCCTTAACCTTTTATATGGAATTTTCCCTTTTCTCTTTATATAATCCAATAAAAATTTCTCTCTACTAAAAATCATAGCTACATTTAACAAATAGTTTTTTATCTCCTCTTTGTTCGGAGTATAATTTCTTATTTTCTTATAGCTAATATTATGCCTTTTTAATTCTTTATCTAATCTATCTATATCAGTATAAATTTTATTGTAGTATTCTAACTTTTCCTCTTCTTTTATAAACTCTTCATCTAATAATATATTTCCATTAGAAAATTTAAAATAATATCCTTTTTCTCTATAATATCTTAAAAGTTCTAACTTTATTAAAGCTCTCAAATATACTAGTTGACTTCCCATTTCCTTTTTGTAACTCTCTAATGCAAAATTATATGCTATTACAGCTATACTATAATCCTCTAAATCTACACCAGACTTTATCCTATCAACTTCCTCTAATATACGAATTATAAAATTATATTTAAATTCCTCATCTTTAAACTTCTCCACACCCTATCACCACCTATCATAACCATTATGTCAAAAAATAAAAAAAAGAGCAATAATGCTCTACTTTATATGTTACTTAAATATTTTCCTTAGCAAAGATATTTTCCCAAGATAAGGAGGATATCTAAGCGGTATGTCAATAAAATTACTTCTTTTCAGAATACTTTTTTCATGAGTGAAGGTGTCAAAACTCTTTTTTCCATGATAAGATCCCATTCCACTCATTCCTACCCCTCCAAACGGAAGTTCTGTTGTTGCTAAATGGACTATAGTATCATTTATGCATCCTCCACCAAAATTTATATCTTTTATTATTCTATCTTCTAGTTTTTTATCCTCAGTAAACAAATATAGTGCTAATGGTTTTTCGAAACTTCTCACAATGTTTATAATTTCTTCATATTTGCTATATGTTATTATCGGCATTATAGGACCAAATATCTCTTCATCCATAATTTTTTCATCTAAACTCTTGACCTCTACTACCGTAGGTTCTATTTTCAATTTAGATTCATTATATTTTCCACCTAAAAGAATATTATCTTTATCTATTAAAGATAGTATTCTTTGAAAATGTCTTTTATTTATTATCTTTACATAATCTTCGCTATCTATAGGATTGTCTCCATAAAATTCTTTTATGTATTTTTCCACAGCCTTTAAAAACTCTTCTTTTATATCTCTATGAATTAAAAAATAATCAGGAGCTACACAAGTTTGACCACTATTTAAAAGTTTACCCCATACAATTCTTTTAGCAAAAAGATCAATTTTATCGCTTTTATCCACTATACAAGGACTTTTTCCCCCTAATTCTAATGTTACTGGTGTTAAGTATTTTGTTGCTGCTTCCATAACAATTTTACCTACAGCTATACTTCCAGTAAAAAATATATAATCAAACCTTTCATCTAATAAAGCCTTATTTACCTCTACATCACCTTGAACTACAACAACATATTCTTTATTAAATATATTGCCAATTATCTTTTCTATAACGTTAGCAGTAGCTGGCGCCAATTCCGATGGCTTAATTACAACTGTATTTCCAGCTGCTATAGCTCCAACTAACGGTGACATTACTAATTGAAATGGATAATTCCATGGCGCTATAATAAGTATAGTTCCATATGGTTCTTTATATATATAACTACTTGCCTTAATTTGTGATATTGGAGTTTTTACCTTTTTTCTTCTACTCCATTTATCTATATTTTTAATAGCATCTTTAATTTCTTCATAAACCATAGCAATTTCAGTAGCAAAGCTCTCAAATTCTGATTTATTCAAATCATCTTTAAGTGCAGCAAATATATTGCTTTCATTTTTCTTTATTTCATTTTTTAGTTTTATTAATGCAGACTTTCTATTACTAATGTCTAATGTATTACCACTATAAAAATATTGTTTTTGCTCTTCTAATATACCCTTTACCTTCTCCATCCTTAACCTCCTAAAAAATAAAAGAGATATTCTCTTATTTATAGAATATCCCTTTTATTTTATATTGAAAAGTATTTCTTAATTTAAATTAAATATTTATATTATGCCACCTTCATCTTTCGATAGCTCTCTAACAATCTTTCTTAATCCTATAAGTTCCCCTATAATATTTTTTTCTGATATTGCAGCATTTAAATGACTTTTTGCATCAACTAAAAGGTCTTCTGAATCTAATTCTAACTCAGAAACTTCTTTTTGTATATCATATGATTTTTCTATTTCTCTCTCAGCCATCTTAAATAATTCTTCTGCTTTTTTATACTTTCCTTCATTAGCACATTTTAATGCTTCATAGCTATATGTTCTCACATCACCAGCACATGTTATTAACTGCATTGTAATATTCTCTATCTCCATATTAATCGTAACTCCTAATTTTATATTTATTATTAATTAATATGAAAATTTATGAGAAGTAATACATAATCCTGATATTATAATATTTTTTACGTTATACTACCTCAAATCAATTTTTTATTACATTCTATACATTATAGCTTCATATGGACGTAAACTCATAGTATTTTTTAACTCTACTATATCTTTATAATTACTTAAAAGTACTTTGCTATCACCTATCTCCATAGAATCCTCTTTAAATGTAGCTATTTTATCAGTAAAATTACAAATAACTACTACTTTATCACCATCTAATTCTCTTATATATGCAAATACATCAGGATTTTCAGCATCTAACTCCCTATATTCACCGTAAATTATAGTTTCACTGTTTTTCCTTATATCTACAAGTTTTCTATAGTGATGAAATATAGAGTTTTCATCCTCTACTGCTGCTTTAGCATTAATTTCTTTATAATTTTTATTTACAGCAAGCCATGGCTTTCCACTTGTAAATCCACCATTTTCACTATCATCCCATTGCATAGGAGTTCTTGCATTGTCTCTTCCCTTTGCATAAATAGATTTCATTATTTCTTCATGACTATATCCTTTTGCAATCCTATCTTTATACATATTAAGAGTTTCTATATCATCATATTCATCGATAGAATTAAAATGAACATTTGTCATCCCAAGCTCTTCTCCTTGATAAATATATGGTGTTCCCTTAAGACCATGTAGTAATGTAGCTAACATTTTAGCACTTTCTACTCTATATTCCTTATCATTTCCCCATCTAGAAACTATCCTAGGCAAATCATGATTATTCCAAAATAATGAGTTCCATCCTTTACCCTCTAATGAACTTTGCCACTTAGAAAATACTCTTTTTAATTCTTTTAATTCCAACGGTTTTAAATCCCATTTTTCTTTCCCCGGCTGTTCATCAAGGCCAATATGTTCAAATTGAAATACCATACTAAGTTCTTTTTCTTCTGGATTAGAATATAATTTTGCTATTTCTGGTGTAGCTCCCCAAGTTTCACCTACTGTAAGAAGATCATATTTACCAAAAGAATTTTTATTCATCTCCTTTAAATACTCATGTAGCTTAGGGCCATTGCCAGTAATCATCTTATCTGGTACCTTTCCAATTAGATCGATTACATCCATACGGAAACCACCAACACCTTTTTCACACCAGAAGTTAACAATATCCCAAACAGCTTTTCTAACCTCAATATTCTCCCAATTTAAATCAGGTTGTTTTTTACTAAATATATGCATATAATATTGGCCTGATGCTTCATCATACTGCCATGCACTTCCACTAAATAATGACCCCATTTCATTTGGCTCTTTACCATCAATTGGATCTCTCCATACATAATAATCTCTATATTTGTTGTCCTTAGACTTTTTAGCCTCAATAAACCATGGATGTTCATCAGAAGTATGGTTAACTACTAAATCCATAACTATTTTTATCCCTCTACTATTAGCTTCTCTTAAAAGATTGTCCATATCTTCCATTGTTCCAAACTCATCCATAATATCACAATAATCACTAATATCATATCCATTATCATCATTAGGAGATTTATAAACAGGCCCAAGCCAAATAACATCTATACCTAATAACTTTAAATAATCCAATTTTTCTATTATTCCATTAATATCCCCAATACCATCATTATTACTGTCATAAAAACTTCTTGGATATATTTCATATACTACCGATTTATGCCACCATTTCTTTTCCATAACTCACCTCATAATTTAAAAATTTCCCATCATATATATACTACTATTATAATTTTTTTATGTAAACATTTAATTGACAAATTCACAGTTCAAAATTCACAATTAATTTAGTATAGGTTACTCCTAGAAAGATATGCAAGTAGCGAGATTCATTTATAATTAATAATTTGAGATTATATTTCACGTTAAATCAATTTTTCTCATAAAAAATAACTAGTAAAACTTTTGAAATTTTACTAGTTACCGAGCTTGAAGTATGTAGTATTCTATCTTCTTTATGTTTTATAATTAATTATTTTCACTCTTTCTTCTAATATTACTCATTATAAATTTGCTTTCAGGCAAAGTGGGCATTTTTTTCATGCTATAACTTAAATTCTGATTTGGAACATCATACTCAATCTTATTAACAAGAAAATCTAGACTAGCTTTCATGATTTCAATAGTAATTCCTTCTCCTGGACATCTGTGTCCTTTTTCAGGATTACTTCCACCTTGAGGTATAAAATCAAATAAGTTTTCCTTTCTTTCTTTAAAACGCTGAGGACAAAATTTATCAGGATTATTCCATATTCTCGGGTCATGATCAATACCATAAACATCAAGTAGCACAAGCATTCCTTTTTTAAATTCACATTTATTCCAGACAAAATCCTTTTTAACCCTTGCTCCTAAAAGAGGAGTGAATGGATAGTAACGTCTAACTTCCTGTACAAACATTTTAAGCTCATTCTCATCTCCTGATAATAGCTTATCTTTGCACTTTGGATACTCATGTAGTGCTAATGCTTCAAAGACAATAAATGTTGAAATAGCAACAATAGGACGTAGTACGTTGATAAGTTCAATCCCAGCCATATGACTATCTAGATGATTTTTATCAATATCTCTATAAAAAGCCATAGCATAAAGTGCTGAGCCTTCTTCAGCCTTAATATTCCCCGAGCGTACATCTTCTATGATTCCTTTAATCCACTCTTCTGCTCTAGTTCTCGCTCTTCTTCCCTTCCAATGTCGAGGTCCAACTGCACCGAAAGCATCTACCATTAAAGTAAAGTCTTCTGCTCTCTCTTTTACTTCAGATTCTTTTAAAGGAACTCCAGCCCACTGGCATGCTACTCTGCACAAAATTTCACTTACTTCATCGAAAAGAACAATCTGTTCTTTATTTTCCCACCCCTTAACTGAATCTTGTAACATATCCATTGTAAGCTTAGCAAGTTGATTCTGATATGATGGAGCCATCAATGACATAAATAATTTTTTCCTATGTATATGTGCTTCGCCATCCATAGATTGAATAGCCCCCACACCAAATAATGTTTTTTGTACTCGTTTTGGTGTAACACCCTTACGATAAAATAATTCTGGATCATAAAAAATTTTTGCAGCCTCTTCTCCAGTGATACAAATTACTTTTTGCCCAAGTAAGTGAGTTTCAAATATATCAGCCTTATATTGTTCAACCCTGTTTTTAATGAACATGTATCCCTCATTCAGTAAATCCATAGTATCGTCTAACCCTCTATCATGTGGAACATGTTTCTTATTTGGCATATATTCTCATTCTCCTTTCTATATAATTTATAAATATGTTGATATTCTAAATTTTTTAATATCATTCTGTTATATAATTTAAGATAAAAATACATCTTCTCTATTTTTCCCTTATAGGATAATTAGTATGTCAGATTTTATTTCATTTATTACAAGTGCTATATTTTCAATATTTAATTATTCTTTGACCTTACATACAAGCCATATCATCTGTTTTGTTATTTCATAATAATCTTTTTATTCATTAATTAAAGATTTCAGTAAAGCTTATTTGTCTTGATATTAAAATTAAAAGCAAACAAAAAGATGCTCCATCCAGCAAAGATTAGCATCATTTTTGTTAATACACATATTAAAATTCAATAGCCCTAAAACTAAAATTTATCACTAAAATTCCTTAATGTACTTAATATTTTTTATAATAATATCTGACTTCCACCAATTTTTACTTATAGCCCATTCTTCAAGATAATTATTCCAATCCCAAGTAACGTTCCAAGAACCATCATTATTTTGAGTATTTAAAATAAATTGGCATTCAAAATCACATATATCCTTGTTTTCTAAATAGAAATCACTTGATTTACTGTTTATGAATAATGATGGTTTGCATACATAATCAGTGTTCCATGTTTTAGTGTCATATGTTATAACTTGTTTAATTTGCTTTTGTAATAATTTTTTAAATTCTTCCATATCTAACAAATTGCAAATAGAGCATTCTTTCATGTACTCGTATAATTCTACAAAACAAGCACTTTCATGCATAGACTCTAAAGGAAAACTCTTTTTAAAATAATTATAAGCTTCTTTTGATAACTCACAGGCTAACTTATATATAACAGTATCTTTTTCTGCATATTTCAATATAAAACCTATCAGACTCGCCGTAGGATTATATGTTAATTCTTGCTTTTGACTATAAGACCACCAGGGTGCATGGGGATAATTATCATTTGTTACTACTGTATTTAAACCATTCCATCTATGTCCATCAAATTCATCATTAGATGATAAATAATCTAAAATTCCTTTTATTATTGGATGGGTTTTATCATCTAAATTAATTTCTTTAATAATTTGAGTTGCTACCCATGTTTGCATAGGTGTTGAATTAACATTCCAGCAATCTGGCTCAAGTGCATTGGCAAATCCACCATCAATATTTTGGTATGTCTTTAAAGCACTAATAACTTCTTCCCTACTTCCATTTTCGAATAAGTAGTTCCATCTTGCCATATCAAGAGGTCTTGAATTCTTTAATATAAATTTTTTTGCACGTGCATAATAATCCATCACTTTCCTCCTATAAAATCAGTAGTTCCTATTTACCTTTCACTTTAAGTTTATTATAACATAATTTGTAAATACAACCTTACTTATGATACGCTATTTTTAGATAAAAAAATAGCCTTAGGCAAGTTATATCAATGCCTAAAACTATAAACCTCATTTATTTATGATACGCTTCACCGTGTCATAAGCAAATGTATTACATCCTATATTTTCTTTTTTAAGCTATACTTTTATCATATTGTATCCATACACTTGTCACAAACAATTTATTGTAATACTATAATTTCAATAAATGGAAATAAGTAATTGGGGGTTATAATTATGAGTAGAAATGAATTAAATAAAAATTTAGCACAAATGCTTAAAGGCGGAGTAATAATGGATGTTACTAATGCTGAAGAAGCTAAAATTGCAGAAAAAGCTGGGGCTTGTGCTGTAATGGCACTTGAAAGAGTTCCTTCAGACATTAGAAAACAAGGTGGAGTAGCTAGAATGTCTGATCCTAAAATGATAAAAGAAATTCAAGAAGCTGTTTCAATACCAGTAATGGCAAAAGTAAGAATAGGACATTTTGTTGAAGCGCAAATATTAGAAGCATTAGGAATAGATTATATTGATGAAAGTGAAGTATTAACTCCAGCAGATAATGCTTATCATGTTGATAAAACAGCTTTTAAAGTTCCTTTTGTATGTGGTGCAAGAAATCTTGGAGAAGCTCTTAGAAGAATAGGTGAAGGTGCTTCAATGATAAGAACTAAAGGTGAAGCTGGTACAGGTGATGTTGTTCAAGCAGTAACTCATCAAAGAACTATGCAAGATGATATAAGAAGAGTACAAAATGCTCCAAAAGAAGAGTTAATGACTTTAGCAAAAGAATTTAATGCTCCATATCACTTAATAGAATATGTATGGGAAAACGGAAAACTACCTGTAGTTAACTTTGCAGCTGGTGGAATAGCAACTCCTGCTGATGCTGCATTAATGATGCAACTTGGAAGTGAAGGAGTCTTCGTAGGTTCAGGAATATTTAAATCTGGTAACCCTGAAAAAAGAGCAAAAGCTATAGTTTTAGCAACTACTTACTACAATGATCCTGTAAAACTTGCAGAGTTATCAGAAGATTTAGGAGAACCAATGAGTGGTATAAACTCTGAAGAAGTTACTTCAAAATACGCTGAAAGAGGTTGGTAATATGAAAATTGGTGTTTTAGCTCTTCAAGGTGGCTTTAAGGAACATATTGATCATATAAAGTCATTAGGATACCAAGCTGTAGAAGTTAGAAAAAAAGAAGATTTAGATGGGATAGATGGTATTATTCTTCCCGGTGGTGAAAGCACTACAATGGGAAGATTATTAAGAGTTACTGGGTTAAAAGAGGTTTTAAGAGAAAAAATTATAAATGGACTTCCTGTATGGGGTACTTGTGCTGGTATGATTCTTTTAGCTAAAAATATTGATGGAGCTGATTCACCTCACCTTTCACTTATGGATATTACAGTTAAGAGAAATGCTTACGGTACTCAAATAGATAGCTTTTCTAAACCAATACATCTAGATATTTTGGGTGAACAACCTCTAGATTTAGTTTTTATCAGAGCTCCATATATTAGTTCACTAAATATAACAAATAATTTTTTAGATGACTCCGATGGAATGCACTTTGCTAATGATAATTGGATTATCAAATTAGATAAACATATTGTTGGAATTAAAGAAGGAAATATGATAGCCACATCATTTCATCCTGAATTAACACCAGACACAAGATTTCATAAATATTTTATCGAAGAAATTGTGTCAAGGCACAGATGCATGGCACAATATTAGTGAATAAGTAAGAATGAAGAGTTAATTGTATTTTATACCAAACTATTACAGGGGGCTAATGAAGGTTGCACCTTCATATAGCTTGGGTTAAAACTTTTGGATTTATAGTAAATATGAAAACACTTTACTATACGCATGACTTATAATAAAATTCTTCCCCAAGAAGAATTTTCACCTAAATTGAAAATTGTGAAATGTGAATTAGCTATATAATATTTTCCCCACATGGGGAAAATTAACCTTACTTGTGCCCTGTGCCTTCTGACCTGTGCCCTGATTTGTGCCCTGCCCTTATTTCCTTTGGAAAATTAATACTTACTTTAAATAAATCTCCATCTATTGTTATTATCATTTTTCCACCTTGGAGTTCAATAAAGGTTTTAGCTATAGCTAGCCCTAAACCACTTCCTTCTGTATTCCGTGATTTATCTCCCCGTACAAATCTTTCAGTTATATAATCTCCATCAAAATTTATCTCTTCCGCGGACATGTTTTTTAGAGTAATATCTACATTGTCAATATTATTAATTATATCAATATACACTCTAGAATTTCTCATAGCATATTTAGTAATATTAATCATTAGATTCTCAAACACTCTAAATGTATACTGACTATCTAACTTTAATACAACTCTACCTTCCGGAAAGTTTTTTCTTATTATTAATGCAGATTCTTTTATCTTATCATCTAACTCTATTAAAATTTGCTTAATTAAATCTATTATATCTACATTTACCATATCTAATTTAATATTTCCACTATTAGCTTTACTCATATCAAATAAGTCTTCTATTAATACTTTCAATCTATTAGATTTTATCTCTAAGGTTTTAATATATTTTTTGCGTTGTTCCTCTGTAATATCTTCATCCTTTAATAAATCTATATAGCTTATAATTGATGTTAATGGAGTTTTTAAATCATGAGATACATTACTTATAAGTTCCGTTTTCATTACCTGACTTTTAGTTTCTTCTTCTATAGCCCTTTTAAACCCTACTTTTATATTCTGAATTTCTTTCTTTATTGGCTCGAACATTCCTAATTCTTCATCTATTTCAACATCTAAATTTCCTCTCGATATTTCTTCAGTAGTAGTAAGTATTCTATTATACTTTTCCTTAACATCATCTAAATACTTCTTTGCAATACAAAATAACACTATAGAATAAGTAATAGATATTACTATCGCTGTCCATACATTAATAGTCAATAACAACATAACTATAAAATTAATTGATATTAAAATTAATAACTTATATGTAACTGGCTCCCTAAAATCTATCCTTATTAACCATTTAAAAAATTTGTAAATTAAAGACTTATTTTTTATACCTTCCAAATTGTCTTTTCTCATGACCTCACAAATCGCTGATACAATAACAAAAAACATTAAATATATAATAAAGCATCTTAATATATTACAAATATCAGTATTAATTATATCCTCACTTTTTATATATTTGATTTCTGTTACAAAGCTTCCATTAGTTATTTTCTTAATAGTATCAATTATGTATAATGATGCAATGGTACTTAATAATATACTAATCTCTATAGGTATTCTATATATAATTTTTGTAAATATTATTTCATTCATATATTTATGTGATATTAATAAAGCAAATAGCACTATTCCTGCAATAGCAATCCACAAGAATAAAATATTTTGATCTATAGTAATTACACTTGTATCTATATTTCCTTTATTATTTAATAATGATTGATATGATATAGCATATACTGCCTTTACATCATTAACCTTATTAATTTTCATATCACCTGATAAATTTTTATCTATCCTCAATAATAAATTGCTTATCTCTCTCTTATCTACACCTTTACAATCTTCTATTTCTATATTACCATTCTTATCAAAAGATAGAATAATAAAGAAATCATACCTCCCTCTTATTTCTTCTTTTCTAGAACTTTTTATCAATATCTCAATATCTGAACTAGCATATTTTTTTACTAATTCTCCTTTACCATTAAAAATAGCATACTCTAAATTATCTGAATCATCTTCTAATTGTGACTTCCACTTTTTAAACCTATAACTTTCCTTAACCTTATCATCTATACTATCGTCTATTACAGTGTTATATAATACATAACTATTTGTACATAGCTTATTCACAAAGCCATAACTTTTATACCCCTCATGAATATGATTGTTCATATAATCCTTAGAATATACTTTAACTATTATTGCTGATAGTATCAATAATATAGATAATATTATCGTATTTACAATTACAGTTTTTTTATCAACCTTCAATTTTATACCCTACCCCCCATACTACTTTTAAGTACCTTGGTTTTTTGGGATCTATCTCTATCTTTTCCCTTATATTTCTTATATGAACCATTATTGTATCTGTATTGACTGCCTTCTCATTCCAGATTCTTTCGTAAATTTCATCTGTTGAATATACTCTTCCAGGATTTTTTATTAATAATCTAAGAATTTTAAATTCACTAGGTGTCATCTTTATCACTTCTCCATCAACATTTACTGTCTTTTTATCATCATTAAGTTCTAGACCTCCAACAGTAAATATTTTTTCGTTTAAACCTATTTTCTTTGTTAGTGAATATCTAAAATATCTCCTAAGTTGTGAATTTATCCTAGCCATTAACTCCATTGGTTGAAATGGTTTTGTAACATAATCATCAGCCCCTATATTTAACCCCATAATTTTATCTAACTCTTCTGATTTAGCAGAAAGTATTATCACTGGAAAATCGTACTTTTCTCTAATCTTAACAATTAATTCTGTTCCATTCATCTTAGGCATCATTATGTCCACAATTGCCAAGTGAATCTCTGTTAATAAAATTCTTTCTAAAGCTTCTATTCCATCTCCAGCTTTAAACACATTATACCCTTGATTTTTTAAATATATTTCTATTGCCTCTGATATTGATTTATCATCCTCCGCAATTAAGATATTGTACATACTGCATCCCATCCTTTCTTCCCCTATATGAATTATACAATATCTTACATAATCTCTACAAATTACATACATACTATCATTTATTTATTAAAAAATAACTTAGATAATTCTAAAGATTTTCTAAAGATATTTACTCTAAATAACAACACTTAAGTATAATAGCTTCATATATTTATCTACGAATATATATACCCAAGAACATTGTGATTAAATTCCTTTTTTTAGAGTGAAAGTAAACTTGTAAACTAAAAAGTGCTATCACACACGAAATTTAATCGTTAATGCGACAGCACCTTTACATGTTTTTATTCTCTTTTTTCCTTCTTCTTCAGCAATGCTGATGTATCTAAAACTTCTTTTTCATTACTAGCTTTTTTATTTATATTTTTAGTTTTAACCTTTTTCTTTTTTTCTATTTCTATATTTATTTTCTTATCAACTTTCTTTTCCACTACTACAACTTTTTTATCTTTTCTTTTTTCATAAAAAGTCTTTACTCTTTTTATCGGAATTTTTGCTAATAATTTTCTATAATCTAAATTTAATCTCCTATAAACAATATCAAAGAAAAATAATAATATAGCTATTACTAAACAAATATTTTTAAGCTGTATTTTTTTATATGCTATTTTTTCTTTACCATTAAAAACCTCTGAAGCCTTATTTATAAATTTACCATTAACTTCACTTACTAATATATCAATATTTCCACTATTATTGTTAAACTTAAACTCCTCAGAATACTGCATAGCAAAAGCACCATTATAACTATTAACTATCTTACCCTCATTTTCTTCTCTTATATTAAAATTATAGAAGCCAAGATTATTAACTTTTACTTTTCCTTGATACCTTCCCGGTTCAACTTCAGATAATTCAAACTTACCTTCTTCTCCTTCTTCTGAGTTATAATGTCCATCTAATTTACTACCTTTTTTTACATCATCACTATAGAAATCAATTACTGCTTCATCGCCGCTTACTGTTACATTAACATTACCACCATCACCGTACTCTGGAATTGTCCAATATATCATATTTTTTATAAATTGTGCTCCATTATTCCATGATAAGTAATTTTTGCTCCACTGACCATTAATATCAGAAGTCCAGCTTACAGTTTTACCAAGTCCATATTGATATACTGCTAAAAGTGGTTCATCTTCTTTAGTTCTTAATATTTCAATAGCTTTATCTTTTTTAGATGTTCCTATATATCCTAATACTGATGGCAACCCCTGATCAACCAATCCTCTTGTTATTTCATGGCTACTAACTATCTTAGGTGTAAACTCTTCATTAATTATATACTCACCAGTACTTATTAAAATTTCCTTAGCAAATATTCTTGGAATATCTGTAAAAATATCTGTATGATAGCTTCTACCATTACCCTTCTTAGCTAAATTCTCAAGAAGAGTGCTATTAGCATCTGTTCCAACTGAAACTGTAGATAACGTTATATTATTTTCATTTATCTTAGATATTACATCATCATAGCCACTCTCCGGAAAACCATCTTCTCCATCTGTTAGTAATATTGTGTGCTTTATTTTGGCCGAAGATTCAATTTGCTTTTCTATTGCATCTTTTAATGGAGGATATATAGAAGTCCCTCCCCCCACAGTAATTCCTGATATCTTTTCCTTTATCTTATCCTTATCTTGAACTTTTTGTGGCTCAACAACATAACTAAATCCATCATCAAAAGCAATAACAGATATTTCATCGGTATTACGCAAATTATCCACAGCCTTTAGCGCTGATTCTATCGCTAGAGTAAGCTTACTAGTTGATCCATCTCCACTACTCATACTTCCTGATTTGTCTATAATCAGACTTAAGCTAATCTGAGGTATCTCATTTTTGCCCTTTTTGTCCATATCTACAGGCAAAATCTTTTCCAACGCAGTATCCTTATACCCACCTAAAGCATAAGAATCCTCACCTCCAAATGTTACTACACCACCACCATAATCTTTAACATAGCTTTCAATATTGTTCATAAAGCCACTATTTAAATCATCACTATGTACATTACATAATACTATAGTTTTATATTCTAATAATTCATTTAAATCTCGTGGTGCTGCTGATGAAGTTATTACCTTCATGTCACTATTAGCTGCCTTTAACACATTAATAGCTCCAGCTCCATCACCAAATTTTCCTTCTATCAATAATATTTTTGCTGGTGCCGTTACATTTGTAAAACAAGTATATTCATTATTGACAGTTGAAGTATCCTCATCAGGTTCTATCAATACTCTATATCCCTTAAATCCACCAGATGTTTGTACATCCTTAAATACAAAAGTATTTTTTCCTTTTTGAACTTCAACCCTTTGCTCAGCTTTTTTATCTCTTCCTGAAAATAAAACTAAATTTGCGGAAATTTTTACATTTGATTCTAAAGTAATTACTACTGAAAATTCTTCTCCTATAGGAATATTATCAGGTACCTTTACATTATCTACATAAACCTCATTTCCTTTTTCATTTGAAACTTTATATGTTCTAAAATCTATATCCTGCTCCTTTATTAATGATGTATCCTTTATAACCTCTCCCTGATTTTCTTCACCATCACTAATAAGTACTATTCTTTTTGACACACCACTTGGAAATAAACTTACTGCACTACTTATTGCATTTTCTATATTTGTAGCTGTTTTTATTGGTGTATTGTTAACTTCTAGATATTTTTTATCATTATCAATAACCTTGTCCACTTCACTATTACCACCAAAAACTACAACTCCTGCTTTATTATTCTTTGGCATTTCTTGCAATGACTTATTTATAAATTTTACTCCTTCTTCTTTGAAGGAAGACATACTTTCAGAGGTATCCAATAAAAATATTGTTACAGTATTTTTCCCTTTTAAGCTAATAGTTATATCTGATAAAGCTAGTATTAAAAGCACCATTACTAATACTCTTGATACTATAATAAAATAATCTCTATTCCTTACTCCTTTATATTTTCTAAGAGAGAAATATATGAAGGCTATAACAATAGGTATCAATACAAGAGCCCATGTCATCATTATCTCAAACTTCATAACATTTTCCTCCTAATTTCCTTTTAAATATAATATCCATTCTGTTGATATTACACCTAAAGCTAAAATAATCAAAATAAAATCTAGATTAATCCCTTTTTTTAATCCATCAATACTATCACTTTCTCCTACTTCACCTAAATATTCCAAATTAGCATTACTCTCTTCCTCTGAAGGGAAATTTACAGATATCATTTCATTTCTACTATCACTTTCTAATACTTCTTCTATATTATAAATACCAAGGTTATATTTAGAATTTATCTTTTCATTTAATGCTAAAGTCTTAGACTTTTCTCCTGGATACGCAACCTTTACTTCCTTAGATAAATTGCTTGCCTTAACTTCTATTTCTTCGCCACTATTATAATTGGATTTATTAGATAATCCGTTACTTATTAACTTTTCACCTAACTCATAAATTAATATAGGAAATTGTTTTTTAAGTGCTACATCTGAATTATGAATATCAAAAGATAAAGCTGCAATCCCTCTATTGTCCTTTTCTCCATAAAAGCCTACCGCCGTATCCTCTACTTCTAAAAATACTTTACCATAGTAAGGCACTTCTATACCATTAAACTCTGCTAGTGTAAACTGGAGATCATTAATATATTTAGAAACCTGTTCTTCAACAACTTTTGCTTCCTTAACTTCTCCACCTTCTATTACATTAAAAAACTCATTAGACTTAGGATTAACAAATAGTATATTGCCTGTAGTAGGTAATTTATCTGGTGTTACATTATCAAAAATATATAGATCATATTTATCATCATCACTTATATTGCTAAAATCATTAGTTTTAAATAACTCTATATTCTGTAGTGCGGAAAAACTTTTTTCTAAAAATATATTTTCTTCAGTAACTAATAATATCTTTTTATTTTCAGTATCTCTTACTACATCATAAAATACATTGTCTTCTATCAAATCATCCTTTTTAGATAATTCACCTTTTAATAGTGTTCCATTGTAATTTTCTAGGTTGAAATTAAGAACTATTTTTTCACCAGAACCTAACTCTACATTCTTAACTTCTACCATATTATCATCATTATATAAAGTAAAATCGCCACTATAATCATTAGCTCCCCTATTGGTAACAGTTGCAATTACTTTAAGATTTCCATCACTATATTTATGAGCTATATTATCAATAGAAGCATTTTCTCCTTCATTTCCAACAGCTATAACCTTACCTTTTACCTCTCCAAATGATACTTCTTTATCAGTGACAACTATAACTTCACTTTCTTCACCAATACCATTTTTAATTGCTTTCACAAAAGACATAGCTGAAGAAACATCCCCAGTGCTATAACTTTGTCTTATATTATCTATAGTATTATAAATTGTACTTTTATCACTACTATCATTTAATAATAAATTCTCATTACCATCATAAGAAATAATATAAGCTCTTGTATCATCACTACTAGAAGAAATATACTCTTTAATAAGTTCTTTGCCATTTTCAAGCCTTGATTTACCTTTAGAATTTATAGCCATACTACCTGTAGTATCCATTACTACAATAACATTTTTATATGTACTTCCACCAATATTTAAGTGCATCTTCATAAGAGCTAAGATAATGAGTAAAATTATTATAAGTTGCAATGGCAGCATAATATTTTTTCTTAGTTTTTCCCATGGCGTACTGGCATGGGTATTTTTATAAACTTCTTGCCATAAAAGCAATGAAGAAACTTCTTTTTCCTTATACTTTCTCTTTAATATATAAAGAGCTATTACTAGTGGCACTAATATCAATAAAATTAGTGGCCATAATGTACCAATGGTCATTTTCTCCTCCTTTCTAGCATGTTAAACAACTATATTATTTCTTGTAAATTTATCTAAAATAACTTTTTCTAAAGCTTCATCAGATCTTACAAATACAATCTTAGCTCCATATTTCTTAGCCATATTTTTAAGATTGTTATTATAAGTTTTTAGTGCTTTTTTATATTCTTCTATAACCTTATAGTTTAAAGTCATCTTTACTTCTTCTCTTGTTTCACTATCTATTAAAGTAACTTCTTCATCTATAGTAGGCTCCATATCTTCCTTACTCAATACTTGTACCAAAATTATTTGTTGTTTCTTAAAAGCTAAATATTTTAATCCCTCTTCTAAATTTTCTAAGCCACCATTATTTAAAAAATCCGATACTACAATAGATACCCCTCTACCAGTAATTTTTCTTTTTCGTATACTTTCACCTAAATTAGTAGCTCCATTAAATTCAATATTATTTAAATCTCTTAAAAGTTTTTGAAATGTTCTTTTTCCTGTTCCACTTCCTAGATCTATAATATTGCCATCTTCTAATCCACTTACAATAATTCTATCTAAATTATTTATTGTTATATATCCTAAAGCTGCCATAATCTTTAAAGCCATTTCTCCTTTATTATCATCACCTTGATCCATAGACTTACTTTTATCTAGGAAAAAATTAAAAACGCCTTCTCTCTCTTCCATAAAAACTTTAACAAATAATTTATCTAATCTTCCGTAAGCATTCCAATCTATTCTTCTAAAATCATCACCGGGAGCATATTCTCTAAAATCAGAAAATTCTACTGAAACACCTTTAGCTTTAGACTTTCTTCCACCTTGAGTTCCATTAGATAATCTAAAATTTAAAGCCATATTTATCTTATTTAACTTTGTAAAAAAGTCTTTATCAAAAATATTTTCTTTCATTGCTTACACAACCTTTAAATCATCTAAAATTTTCTTTATCAAATCTTCTTCAGTTACTCCATCAGTTATACCATCAAAATTTATAGCAATTCTATGTCTTAATATTGGATATGCCATAACTTGAATATCTTCAAAGGATACATTATATCTACCTTCCATAATTGCTCTTACCTTTGCACCACCAAATAAACCTTGTGCTGCTCTAGGACTTGCCCCTACTTCGATATATTTTTTTGCCATTTCATGTCCTTCTGGAAGTTCTGGATGTGTAGCTAAAATAACCTTTAAAGCATATTCTTTTACAGCATCAGCCATAGGAACTTCTCTTATTATCTCTCGAAGTTTTATTATTTCTTCTCCATCTATAATAGGCCTTATTTCTACCTCTTCATTTGAAAGAGTTAAGTCCATAATTTCTTTTAATTCATCTAATGTAGGAAATTCAACCTTAACCTTAAATTGAAATCTATCAAGTTGAGCCTCTGGTAATGGATATGTTCCCTCTTGCTCCACTGGATTTTGTGTTGCCAGCACCATAAACGGCTTTGGTAAAGTATATGTTGTCTTACCTACTGTTACAGATTTTTCACCCATAGCTTCTAATAAAGCTGACTGTGTCTTTGGCGTTGCTCTATTTATTTCATCAGCCAATAAAAGATTTGTAAACACTGGTCCTTTTTCAAACTTAAACTCTGTTCTATCATTTTCCTTAGAAACAACATTAGTTCCAACAACATCAGCAGGCATAAGATCTGGTGTAAATTGAATCCTTGAGAAATCTAAATTTAATACCCTTGCTATTGTTTTTACTAATTGAGTTTTCCCAAGCCCCGGCATACCCTCTAATAAAACATTCCCACCTGAAAATATAGCAATTAGAACTTGTCTCACTATTTCCCTTTGACCAATTATACCTTTCCCAATCTCCTCCTCACACTGTTGCAACCTATCTGCAATCTCCTTTATCATATCCTCATTTATCTTCATAATATCACTCCTATTTCAATTCACATTTCAATCAATTCACATTTCGCAATTATGGTTAATTTCCCCTGACAGGAAAATATTTTAGTCCTTCGGACGGCAGTTTTCAATTCAGGCAATTCAATCAATTTTCATTTCACAATTGTAGTTAATAGATGTGTTTAGTTCGTATATTAAACTATTATACTTAAATGTTGTTTTTCACAAATTAATAGTTCCTAGTCCATGCTACATGAAAGTGCAACTTTCATTAGCCCCCTGTAATAGTTTTATATAGAATACAACTTCCTTAAGAAAACTAATCTATTCTATACTCCAAGCTAAACACTTATATTTTAAGAAATTCCCCAAAGGAATTTCATCCATACCTGTGCCATGTGCCCTGATACCTGTGCCATGTCTTATCTTAGTCCCTCAAAATAATCCTTGATTACGCCTTTCAAACTATCTGGCATCGTTGAACTATCTAAATTATTTAATGCTTCGTCACTATAATCTTCAACATATTTAGTGTAACTGTCCTTACTACCACTAGTATTGATTCCATTTTCAGTAGTGATATTTTGTGTATTTCCATCTTCATTTTTTCCCCCTGATAAGTTACTATCACTGCCTACTTCTCTACCTGGTATATAAATTTCCTCTGAAGACTTTGTAGTATCAACTTTTTCATTTCCATTTTTACTTCCAGTATTCCAACCTGCTCCATTTCCTGATCCATTTCCACTGCCATTTCCTGATCCATTACCAGAACCATTTCCTGATCCATCACCTTCTCCATCACCAGATCCAGAACCATTGCCATTACCACTTTCTGATTTATTACTACCACTACTTTTTGATTTCATTGATGCAAGTGCTCCTGATAGATCATTCTCATTTATCTCTCCATCCATAACTCCATCGGATGCACTATTTAATGCTTCCTTAAGTTCATCACTATTTACTGCTGATGCTGCTTCTGAAAAACTATTACTTAACTTACTTTTTTCAACATCACTAAGGCTATCTAGTGATTTATTTAAATTACTCACAGCTTCTGATATTTTTTCTTTGTCCCCAGTTTCTAAAGCATCTAATAATTTCTTACCTTCTTCTGTCTTCATTAAATTATTCTTTACTTCATTCTCATCTTTTTGAGCTTCCTTTTTCATATTCTCTTTAGCTTCTTTTAATAAGTTATCTTTTATTTTATCTATATCTTTTTTTCCTTCTTCTGATTTAAGATTATCCTTTAAAGTTTCTAACTTTTTTTCTAATCTTTCATTAGCTTTATCTAATTCTTCTTTCTTATCACTTTCTTTTATTTGATCCTTTGCCTTATCTAACACATCCTTTAGTTCTTTCTTTTCTTCCTCAGTAAGATTCTTTAACTGATCAATCTTATTTTCCTCTTTATTAATTTCCTCTATCATATCTTTCTTTATTTTATTTAACTCTCTAATCTTATTACCTTTTTCAGTAGCTGAAGTAGTTATAAAAGACATCAAAATACATACTACTATAAGTACTACAGCTAACATCGCTTCTTTTTTAGGGAACTTTATCGGAAGTTTATCCTTTGTATTAAATTCTCTTACTGCAACTAACGTATCTTCTCTTTGTGCTTTTGCAAAATCATCTTCCCTATCTCTTAACTCTAAATATGTAGTTACCCTCTCCTTTAACCCCTTAGAATCAACTATTAGTGCTACCTGCTTCCTTCTATACCTTCTTATAAAAGAATAGCCTATGGAAAGCATCACTAAAACAATGATACTTCCATAAGCTAACTCAACCCTAAAAGGCATAGGCAAAAATAGTGATAAACCTATTATCAAAATAGAAATACCTAAAGCAATATTTACACTAATTACTAAATTTCTTATGAAAAAATTTACCCCTATCTTTATTGAGGCTTTTTTTATAAATTTATCTATTTCTTTTTCTAAAGCCTTCACACCATTCACCCTTTATTTCTTATTTTTTAATTATCTTCTTTCTATTTAATGGATTTAACTTATATGCTGATAGCAATACTAGTATACCTGTTATTACTAATTGAACTGCTATAGAAATCAATACTGCATAATCACTATACGGAATAAAATCTATATTCCCAATCACTCCAAATTGTGTTCCTCCTAATTGATCTATTAACATTGATATAAAACCAATAATAGGACTTAAGTAACAAAATATAGGTAGATTAACATCACTTACCCCAGTAGAAACATTATTCTTAGCTGATATAACCATCCATATTGCTGCTATTATTAAAATAGCAATAAATATAAATAACGTAACCCCATAGGTTATCGCTGTAGCTGCCTTTGATGTTTTAATAACTGTTGAAATAAATAACCCAATAGCACCTACAAAGAAAGTAGTAACTATAAAAAATAAACTTAAAGAAACGATATTTCCTACATTAACCCCACCAATAAAAAACGTTATTGCATATACAGGCATAGTGGCAATTATCATTATTACAACTTTACTTACAGATGATATAAGTTTTCCAACAACTATAGATAACGGACTCATACTAGTAGATAACAATATATCTAAAGTTTGCTTTTCTCTCTCCGAACATATAGCTGTTGATGTTAGCGCTGGAACAATAAAAAGTAATAAAATTGCTTCAATAAAGGCTATACTTATGTATATAAATATGTTTCCTGATAAATCTATTCCTCTTGCAATAGCATCACCAATATTTATCTTAAATAAAATTACACCTCCTAATGATAGCAAAGCTATAAAAACTAATATCATCATAGAAAATCTAATATTTCTAGTAGCAAGTCTTCCCTCATTTTTTAACACTGGATTTATTCTCATATCTCTTCCCCCTAACTTTCAATATTCTCAGTTAACTTTATAAATAAATCTTCAAGATTTCCTTCAGACTTATTAAACGAAGTAACTTTTATATTTCTATTAATCAAGGTTCTAAGAACTTCGGCTGCTTCAGCTTCATCACCACTTAAACTAGCAGTAATTTTATTTTTATCAAAAGTAACTTTACCTATAGTAGGAATCTCTTTTAATACCTTTATAGCTTCTTCTACTCCATCTATTACTGTAATAAACAAAGGATTATTTCCTTTTGCTTCTTCCATAATCTCTTCTACAGTACCTTGGCATACCATTTTACCTCTTTCTATAATACCTATATTAGTACATATCTCACCAAGCTCTGATAATATATGAGAACTTACTATTATAGTTTTGTCCATTTCTCTTAAATTCTTTAATATATTCTTCATCTCAAATCTAGCTCGAGGATCCATTCCAGAAGCAGGTTCATCAAGTATAAGTAACTTTGGATTATGCATAAGGCATCTAGCTAAACAAAGTCTTTGTTTCATACCTCTAGATAATCCATCAACATAAGATTCTGATTTATCCTTAAGATTTACCAATTCTAGCAAATCCATCCCAATTTTTTTTCCTTCACTATAACTTAAACCATAGATAGATCCATAAAACTCTAAATACTCTATAGCTTTTAAATTATCATAAACTCCAAAGAAATCTGGCATATATCCAATTTTCTCTTTTAGTTCCTTATTTCTTTTTATAGCATCTATACCATCTACATAAACTTCACCACTATCAGGAGTTAATAATCCTGATACTATCTTCATTGTAGTACTTTTCCCTGCACCATTAGGGCCAATAAAGCCAAATATCTCACCTTTATTTATCGTAAGGTCTAAACCATTTAATGCTTTAAAATCTCCATATGTCTTTTCCAATCCTTTAATAGACAGCATTATTTCTCCCTCCCTGATACAGATATTTGTGGAATAGTCATTCCTTCTTCTTGATTAGCAATTATTCTCACTCTTATAGTATTATCTTTTAAATAACTCTTAAAATCACTAATGTCGCATATTTTACCAGTTTTCAATTCAAATTTATCATATTTACTTGTATTATTATTGTAAATCTCAATTTCTTCATTATTATTATAAGAATAATTACTACTTGGTATAGAAAAACCTATGTTTTGTACATTTACATTATTATCTATATTGTAGTCCATTTCAATTGTCCCATTTCCCCAAATTACTGATCCTCTATCAATACTTATACCTTGACTCATAGTGACAATATCCATATTGAAATATCCTGCTGGATAATTTAAGTTCCCATTTTCGTCCTTAAATTCTATATCTACTTGTCCTATCATTGTGGTTATATCATATTTAGATAATTTCTTCTTATCAAAATTGAAACCATAATCTATTTCCTTATCAGTAATAGCAATATAATATACACCACTATTGTCTAATTCCTGAGATAACGAAGTTAGTATTTGCGAGTTAATAAATAGATTCTTATACTTATTATCATTTCTATTCCCCATATAATAATCATTAGTCATATCATATGAATACTGTTCAAGGCCGCCATTATAACTACTTTTCATTTTATTTATTTCAATTTCCTTGCCCTCATCCATTTCTCCTAAATCCCATATACTACTTCCAGAGATAACAAATAATTTTTCAATATTACATCCTAAATTATTTTTAATAGTTCCTGATATACCGTCATTTACATAGTTAAGCTTTGTTTCTAATTTACCTACCGATTCTTCTCTACCAATTATCGAAAAGTTTCTAAGGTTTAATGCTCCATTATCTTTAAATTCATAAAATGCCTTTTCATTTTTATATATTGTCTTTACACCTAATTTTGTTGGCTCACTACTTGTATCCCCATAATATCCATAATTATTGGTAACATAATCAAGACTTGTCCCTTCTACCTCTTCCACAAGTAAATCATCTTTACTTTTATTAGCTATACCTATATTTCCTTTAACTGTACCAATTCCATCTTCATCTACATTTATTATATTTACTTGATTAAGTATAATATCCTTAAATCTAGTAGAACTTCCTAAACCGTATATTGCTACTGTAAATACTATAGATAGTACTGGTATCGCTATCCATAAATACTCGTTTTTCTTAATTTTTTTCAAAATAAGATATGCTCCTAGTCCAATCACTAATACATAAATAAAGAATACTACAACAATTAATGTAAAATTTATTTCTTTATTCATTGGAATATTATTTGAAGAACTATTGTAATAATATCCTCCATACATCTGATAATTTTCAAGTTCTTTACTTAAATCTTCAATTAAGATTTTTTGCCAAATTTCCTTATTTCCATGAAATGATGTTATTGGTTCTGTTCCTAAATCAAAAGTAGCTACATATATACGTCCTTTTTCCTTCTTTACAGAATAAATTAATGTATCACTATCAGATTCTAATTCTTTATTAGAATTATTAATATTTAAATTAGCAACTGTAGTTACTAGATTATTACCTAATATATTTATACTTTTATCTTCTTTACCACCTACTGTTAAATCTAATAGTCGATTACTTATTCCATTTACAGTTTTACTTGCATTTACTCCAGTCCCTATAATTAAGGTCCCACCATTCTTAACCCAATTCTCTAAATTTTTATAATGAATTTCTTGTAGTTTTGAAATAGAAAAATTATTTATTACTATCACATCTAGTGCTTCAAAGTTTCCAATATTACCACCTAATTGATCTAGTGATAATGGAACATTAGTAACCTTTCCAGTTCCTACATCTCCAAATTTATTATTATCATATTCAAAATTCATATCGCTAAGATAACTTATTCCATTAAAATCATCAGTCAATGTACCCATAAATAAGTCATAATCTAATACTCTGCCTGAATCAATTAATATTTTTTTCTTTGCTACTTCCTTATCTTTTTCCAGAAATACTACTGTAGCTTTTTTATTTTCTTCTCCTAAATTTATTGGTATTGTTATATGTTCTGTTTTCCCATTGCCTAAAACTACTTCTTTAGCATAGGCATCATATGTATCACCATAATCAGAATTTACCCTTATTTCAACAGTTCCTTTAATATCTTTTTCTGTAGTATTGCTAACCTCAACATTTATAGGAATAGAGGATGACCCTTTATATTTTCCTTCAATTCCATAAGTTGCATTAATCTCCACCTTAGAACTTTTACTTGCTTTTGCATCATAAGGTCTAAAGATTGTACACAAAATGATTATTGTCATAGTTAGTAATGATAATTTTTTAAACCACTTCCCCATTCTGTTCCTCCTATAAGGTTTTTTCTAAATTATAGCATAAATAAATGTTTTTCAGATTATTGTACGTTGTTTGTAAGAATTTCTTAAGAAATTAACTAGTATATTCATAATAAAAAATAAACTGTTGAAAAACTAACTAAAAATCAGTTTTTCAACAGTCCATATACCTTATTAAAAAATTACTCTATTCTTAACTTATCGTAATATACATCAAGGTTTTATGCAGAATATACTACAAGTCCATCATTATCAAATACTGAATATCCTTTACCTTTATTTTTGTCACATAATTCTATAGCGTTATCTAATTCTTTAAATGCGCCTATTTGGCTCGATTCATCTGACCATTTCTTTCTTACTCTATACATTGTTACAGACTTTGGATATACTTTCTTTCCATTACCGTTAAATACTGAATATCCTTTATGTTCATCGCATTTTTTTATGGCATTTGCAAGTACACTATAAGCTCCTACTTGACTTGACTCATCTGCCCAACTCTTTCTTACTCTATATACGTTGTCATTACTATTCCCGTTATATTCCTTTTTAACCATATTTACAAACCTACTCCATCCCATGTCTAAAGTTCTATGAGGACAATATTTATTACTAAAATCTTGATGTTTTTTAACTGCTGATGTAGTCCATCCATATTTCTTTAATAACTGAGCAGTTACCTTTGCTGCATTTTTTTCTGCTTTTATAAACTTGTCTCCTCCACTCTTTGAATAACAAATCTCAATTGATATATACTTTCTATTTCCTTTACCCTTTGAACCATCTCCAGCATGCCAGGTATTTCTATTAAATGGAATTGCTTGAATAGCCTTGCTATTATCAATTGCTATATGAAAACTTACTGAATTGTTATTACTTTTCATATAGTTTATTTCACTTTGAGCACTAGCATCATTAGCAGTATTATGTATGCATATACCTATAGGCTCCATACTATATGGGCACTTTACCTTATATTTATCTGAATCTATTAATTGTTGTTCTATTTTCATAAAAAATACTCCTTATTTTTTCTTTTGAATTAGCTAATTCATTATATATAAAGAATTTAAAAATCATTTTGTAAACATTATTTATATACATCCATTATTAATAAATAAAAAAACTGCCTCATAAATTAATGAAACAGTTTTTATTATTAATTATTCTATATTTCTTTTAAGGATTTAGTCTAATAACCCATATTCCAATAAAATCTCTTCTAATCTTTCTTGTGTCATAGGTTTTGGAATTACAAATGAGTCATTTTCTTCTATCTTTCTTGCAAGTTCTCTATATTCATCACTTTGATTAGCTTCTGGATCAAAGTCAATTACTGTCTTCTTTCTAATTTCTGCTCTTTGAACAACATTGTCTCTTGGTACAAAATGAATAAGTTGTGTACCTAGTTCTTTTGCAAAAGCTTCTAAAAGTTCTAATTCTCTATCTACATTTCTACTATTACATATAATTCCACCAAGTCTTACGCCACCTTTATTGGCATATTTTCTAATACCTTTTGAAATATTATTTGCAGCATATAGTGCCATCATTTCTCCTGATGCTACTATATAGATTTCTTGAGCCTTTCCTTCTCTAATAGGCATTGCAAATCCACCACAAACAACATCACCTAATACATCATAAAAAACATAATCTAATTCTTCTGTATATGCTCCTAATCTTTCAAGCATACCTATAGAAGTGATTATTCCTCTTCCTGCACAACCTACTCCTGGCTCTGGTCCACCAGATTCAACACACTTTGTTCCACCATAACCAATTTTCATTATTGAATCTAATTCAATATCTTCCCCTTCATCTCTTAATGTATCAAGTACAGTTTTTTGAGCTAATCCACCTAATAATAATCTTGTAGAATCTGCCTTAGGATCACATCCTACTACCATTACTTTTTTACCTAATTCAGCAAGCCCAGCTGTTAAATTTTGTGTTGTAGTAGACTTACCGATTCCTCCTTTTCCATAAATCGCAATTTGTCTTAATTTTTTTTCAGCCATTATTGTCATCTCCTTATAATTTTTATGCACTGGCACTTATTGCAGTGGTATATATTTTTTCAAGTAAGCTTAAGGCACCTCTATATCCTATATAACTTCTTGATATAACTACTTCATAAGATGCTGGAAAACCAACCTCAACAATATGTCCTTTTAACTCTTTAGCTGTATCTCTTTCCCAGGTTGTCCCAAATATAATCGGTGGTTTATGTCCAAAATCCGTTTCCTTTAATAATTTATTTACTATATATCCATCTTCAACAAAATCTACTGTAGTAGATACATCATCAGATAATGTTTCATATTCCTTTGCTATACTAGCTCTATATTTTTCTGGTGTATTATCAGTTATTATTTGTCTTCCTGGTATTAATCCTAATTGATTTACTAAAAATTTATTTAATGCTAAATTATAAGCGCTATCACCTACAACTGCATACTTAGCAGGTAACCCCCACCAATATTCTGCATAGAAATCAGCAAAATGTTCTAAATAATAATAATATTCTTTTTCTTCCTTTTTAATAAATTCTTCAGCCTTTGTATTATCTATACCAGCAAATTCTACAACTTCGCGAATAAACCTTGTTGTTTCCTTTGCTCCAATTGGTACTACTGGTATATGCAAAAATTCTTGATCATATTTTTTCTTTAGATGTTTTGCAATATCAAGACCTAACCATGGAGATAAAACTAAATTAAATTGAGCCTTAGGAATAGTCTTCCACTCCTCTACTCCACCTGAACCTGACCCAAATAATATATTGACCTTTAATCCTACACCTTCTAATATTCTTTTAATCTCTACTAAATCACCACGCCAAAATGTATCTTGAAAAGGCAGTAGTGACCATACATTAACTAACCCTTTTTCTTTATCTTTGTCTTCTGCAAATTTATCAACATATTGATCAATAATTGCTTTTACCACTAATTCATGACCAATATAATTATTTCCTTTAAATCCTCCTGTTTCCGCATATACTATAGGTATATCATCTTTTTGAAATTCTCCAACTACAGAACCTACATCATCACCAACTAATTCTCCTATACATCCATTAAGCACTACAAATAAATCCGCATCCATAATCTTAAGCGTTGATTTTATAAGTCCTCTAAGTTTATTTTCTCCTCCAAATACAACTTCATTTTCACCGGCATTTAAGCTAGGAGCCACAGCACCACCGCTATAACCCCCACCTTGAAAGCCATTATAAAAAGCAATACTTGTAAACTGTTTATCTCCACAACCTGGTCCACAATGAGTTATTGGCATAGCTCCTGGTATAGCTGCAACACTATATAAAGCACCAATTGCACATCCATATCTAACTTGATTAATAGAATTAGTTTGTCCATTTTTATCTTTAATAATTGCCATACACTTATACCCCCTTATAACGCCTCTTCAACATTCTTTTTATAATCATCTTTATAATCTTCTATAAGTTCAGGATGCTTTGCTAAAATATATGGGTCTTTTTGATCAAGCCACCACTTTTTATAAGGTAATTTAACATGTTCCTTTAAATCATTATGGAATTTCTTATGCGCAAGAACATCTAAAATTGCCTCTCCTAAATTAATAATTCCTTGATATCCTATAGCTATATGCTCATCACCAAGTGGTGCTGCTGGTATACCAAGTCTTGATGCTAATGGTGCTAATCCATTATGTCTAATAAGCATAAAATCAGGCTTTACTTCTTTTAAGAAACCATAAAGTTGAAATTGTTGTCTATTACTAACGTTGAAAGAAGGTACATCACCATAATTATTAATAAGATGACTCAACGAATCTTGCTTAGGATCACCACTATCATAAACAGGATCATGATGGAAAACTAAAGAACCATTAACTTCTATACCAAGTTCTCTTAATACAACTATGAGACCATGAGCATAAGCTGAACCCGTAGCTACATATCCTTTTACTCCCTTAAGTTTTTCTCTTAACTCCGCAATTCTAGGTGCAACTCTCTTATGTTCTCTTTCTATATACGCCTCTGCTAATTCTTCTCTATGTGTTACTTTTGCTATTTCTCTAAGCCAAGCATCTGTACCTTTAAATCCATAAGGTTGTGGTGCCTTTACCTCTGGAACACCAAATTCTTGCTCTAATGCTGCAGCCATATATGAAGATAATGTATAACAAAATCCAACTGTTGCTGCTGCTTCTGAAAGCATTGCTAAATCATCTACTGTGGCTAAATCTACTACGTAATTTACTCTAAGATTTAATTCCTTTAACATTGGAGTAAATACATCTGATCCCCAAAGATTTATTACATTAACTAAATCCTCTTGTTTTTTAGGATTCTTTTTTACAATTTGTCTTAATATTCCATGTTGTGTGGCATCAAATCCAGTACTCCAGTGTTTAGATCTAAAGCCTTCACATTGAAGTGGTATAACTGGTATCCCAAGCTCACTCTCCATCTCAACTGCTACACTTTCAATATCTTCTCCTATAATACCAGTAGCACATGCTGTAGATACAAATATTGCCTTCGGATTATATCTCTCAAAAGCATCATTTATAGATTGTTTTAATTTATCTAGTGCTCCAAAAACCATATCACTTTCTTGAAGATTGGTACAAATTATTCTTATATTTTCAACATCATGATTTCTAAGCTTTAATCCATTTCTATATATTGAATTATAAGGTACTTGTCCAGCTGCACAACCTATTGGTGCGTGTTGAATAAGAACAGCATCTCTTACGTTTCCAGCCTGACACTCTACCATCTGCTCACTACAAACTGATCCTTGACTAAAAGGGCCTTTTACTTCACAAAGTTTGCATCCAGAACCTCTACCTTTACAGCCAGAACCTCTCCTTTCATAAGCTGATTGTGCTGCTAAATCTGATGCTTTACCATCCCAAGCAATGATTGTACCCAATCGTTGTTCACGACTTTCAACTTCTGTAATATCAAGATTAATCTTGCTCACCCTAACATCCCCTTTAATTTAATTTCTAAGAATCTCCTCCTATAGCATCAGCTTTTAATATTGCCTCTTCTATAACAGTTTTATTTTCTTGATTTTATTTCTTTTATATAATCTCCTGAGTTTTTCAGTATTCCCCATTGATTTTCATATTTATTAGGTGTTTTTATTGCAGTCATTACTTTACCCCCTTGAAAATCAGATTAACTCGTTTTGATAATTTTTCTAAAACCTCATCAATAAAACCCGGAATTTCTAAAGCCACTAACCCCCTCTCTCCTATATACTTTTCTGCAGCATATCCAATTTGACTAACTATAACTATCTGACAATCCTTTAATAACTCTATTGTAGAATTAAAATCAGATTCCTCATGACTTCCACCATTACAAATAGCCTTAGTATCTCTTTCCTCTATAAAAGAAAAAGTTTTATCTGCTATTTCGTAAATATAAAATTTCTCTGCTCTTCCAAAATGCCTATTTACTAACTTTCCATCACTACTTGCTACTGCTACGTTATATTTCACTTTCATCACCCCTTTAGATTTTCTTAGAAAGCCGGTATAACTGAGCCATCATATTTTTCTTTAATAAATTCTCTTACTTCACCACTTTGTACAGTCTCAGCTAATTTCCTAAATTTTACGCATTCTCTCATTTTACTATAGACTTACTAGGTTTTAATTCAGTTTAAATCTCTTCTTATTAATTTTTTTAGCTATTACATCACCAATCAATTGTATCCCTTGTACTAAAATTACTAAAATAATAATAGTAACAATCATATAATCTGTTTGAAATCTTTGATAACCATATCTTATTGCCACGCTTCCAAGTCCACCAGCCCCTATAGAACCTGCTAAAGCTGTACATCCTATTATAGAAATAATACTAAGAGTATAGCCTCTTATTAAAGAAGGTAATCCTTCTGGTATCAACACCTTGGATATAATTTGAATTGGATTAGCTCCCATAGCTATAGCCGCCTCGATTTTTCCATAGTCTACTTCTTTTAAGCTACTCTCAACAACTCTACTTAAGAATGGTATCATTCCTATAGTTATAGGTATTACTGCCGCTTCTTTTCCTATTGTTGTACCAACTATTAATCTTGATAATGGTAATGCAATTATTATCAATATAATAGTAGGAAAAGATCTTAATATATTAACTATTGTTCCTATTGCCTTATTTATTTGAGGCGAAGATAATATATTATTCTTCTGTGTAGTAACTAAAACTATGCCTAGCAAAGTACCTAATATAATCGTAGCAATACTTACTATCACTACCATATACATTGTTTCTTCTAATGCTTTAAGAATAACTTCACTTAATTGACTCATATTCCATCACCACCTACTGTTACTGTACAATTCTGCAGTTGTTTTGTAATATTAAGAAAAAGCTTTGCTGTATCACTAGTAGGATTTGCAAAGAATGATTCCACATCTCTATTCTCTATTATCTTTCCATCTTCTAATACTGCTACATTGTTGCAACAATATTTTATAACTTCTAATTCATGGGTAATTAAAATAATAGTTAGTCCTAATTTCTTATTTATATCTTTTAATAATTTCAAAATAGAATACGTTGTTTGTGGATCTAATGCTGATGTAGCTTCATCACTTAATAATACATCTGGATCATTAGCTAAAGCTCTGGCAATACCAACTCTTTGTTTTTGTCCTCCACTTAACTGTGCTGGATACGCATTTCTCTTATCAGTAAGCTCAACTAATTTTAATAACTCCTCAACCCTATCTTTTATTTTATTTTTAGGATATTTAGCTATTTCTAATGGAAAAGCTATATTTTCAAATACAGTTCTAGAATCTAGTAAATTAAATTGTTGAAATATCATTCCTATCTTTTTTCTAGCACTTCGTAATTCTTTATTACTTAATGAAGATATTTCTTTATTTCCTATATAAACTTCTCCACCATCTGGTGACTCAAGGCAATTTAAACATCTAATTAATGTTGATTTTCCTGCTCCACTGAAGCCTATTATTCCAAAGATATCTCCTTTTTCTATATTTAAATTTACATCTTTTAGTACATCTACTTTTCCAAATGGAGTATTGAAGGTTTTTGTAATATTTCTTATACTTATCATTATCCTCACCCCAATATTGTTACATCGCTAAAATGCTGGTATAACAGCTCCATTGTATTTTTCTTCAATAAACTTCTTTATATCGTCACTTTGCAATGCTTCTACTAATTTTTTTATTTTTTCTTTATCTTTATCACCCTTTCTTACTGCAATTATATTTGCATAAGGTGAATCAGATCCCTCTTTTATAATAGTTTTACTTGTATCAATATCAGATTGTAATGCAACATTTGTGTTGATTATAGCTGCTGTTACATCTTGTAGTGATCTTGGAATTTGATATCCATCTAATTCTTTAAATACTAGATGTTTAGGATTTTCTTCGATGTCGTTTACTGTAGCTGTTTTATTACTTGCTGTAGACTTTAATTTTATTACATTATATTTTTCTAAAAGTAAGAAAGCTCTATATTCATTTGATGCATCTTCAGGAACAACGATAGTATCTCCATCTTTTAATTCATCTAAAGATTTTATTTTATCTGAATATAATCCAATTGGCTCTACATGAATATTTCCTGCTACTTCAAAATCAAATCCTTTTTCATCTGCCACAGAATCCAAATATTGTTTGTGTTGAAAATAGTTGGCATCTATTTCTCCATCTTTTAATGCCGGATTTAATTGACTAGAATCATCAAATACTTTTATTTCTAGATCAATTCCCTCTTCCTTTAACTTAGGTTTTACTTGTTCTAGTATTTCCGAATGCGGTGTTAATACCGCACCAATAACTATTTTATTTTCATCATCATTTTCCTTCTTACCACAAGCAGTAAGAGAAATTGATAGTATTGCTATTAATACTGTAGCTAATATTTTCTTTTTCATAATCTCCCCCCCCTATTTATAGGTATCCAATATAGCAGTATAGATATCTTCTGTTAAAGTTAATCCTCCACTATATCCAACATAGTGCTTGTTCATAACTAACCTATGTTGTACTGGCAAGGCAATATTTAGCCCAAAGCCATCAAGTTCATTAATTAAATCTCTATCCCAGCTACTTCCTAAAATAATAGGTTTATTGTTACCTATATCTTTTCTTATTTCTTCACTAATTTTTCCACCATCAACTTCAAAATTTACTTCTGCTGACTTATATGGTGATATATTTTTAAACTCATTTCTTATTAATTCTTGATATTTTTCTGGTGTATCATCAGTAATATATTGAACCCCTGGTGAAATACCTAATTCATTAATCAAAAACTTACTTATACCAAGGCTATATGCTGCTTCATTTATATTGTAGAAACTACTAGCCAAGTCATAACGGAATTCTACAAAGAAGTCTGCTGCTCTATCTATATAGTAATAGTAGCGTTCTTCTTCTTTTCTTATAAATTTTTCAACTATTTCTTCATCAATACCAGCAAATTTACCTACTTCTCTTAAGAATTTAGTAGTTTCTTTTCCTCCTACTGGTAACGTAGGATAATGCAAAAATGGTATTCCATATTTCTTTTCTAAATGTTTAGCTGTATCTATACCTACCCATGGATGAAGTACTAAATTAAACTGTGCATTAGGTATGCTCTTCCATTCACTTAATCCCTCTGAATCTGGTCCAAAAAATATATTTACCTTAAGTCCTATACCTTCTAAAAGCTTCTTAATTTCACCTAAATCTCCTGTCCAGAATGGATCTTGATATGGAACTACAGACCATAAGTTTACAAGACCTTTTTCTACATTAGGCTTAACATCTCCAACATATTGATCCACAATAGCTTTAATTACTATCTCATGACCTTTTAAATTTGTTCCCTTAAATCCACCAGTCTCAGCATACACTATTGGTTTACCTTCATATTGATATTCGCTAACTACTTGTCCAATATCATCACCAACTATATCAGCTGTGCATCCTGTTAATACTACAAACAAATCAGCATTTAAAACTTGAAATGCTCCATCTATAACTTCTTTTAATCTTTTCTCCCCTCCAAATACTACTTCTCTCTCAGTAGTATTTGTGCAAGGTATAGTACTTCCACCACCATACCCTATACCTTGATATCCTGAATCTGTACTTAATCCACGGAAAAGTTTCACACCACATCCAGGGCCTGAATGTAGTATTGGTATTGATTTCTTTATTGCAACTACTGTTTGTTGTGCTCCTAAAGTACAAAAATGTCTAGGTTGTTCTACCGCTTTTACCATCTTACTTTCCCCCTATAAATTTATTTGCTGGCTGACTAAGCCACCAATCTGAATATGGTGATAATGAATGAGAAGCAATGTTCTCAGAAAATTCTTTTGTATTTAATATTTGAAGAATTTTTTCTCCATAATTTATTATTCCTTGATAACCTAATCCAAATTGTTCATCACCAACTAACAATGTTGGAATTCCAAGCTTTATTCCCCATACTGAAACTCCACCATGTCTAGCAATTAACAAATCTGGCTTTATTCTATTTAAATTATTTACTAATTCAAACGCTTGCTTATTGCAGACGTGAAAATTAGGTACATCTCCATAAGTATTTACTACGTGATTTAAACTTTCAGTGCTTCCATTACAGCATTTATTTCTGGCACCACCATCACAATCATATTTAGGATCATGATGAAATATCCCGGCTCCAGTAACTTCTAATCCAAGCTCCTTTAAAAGAGCAATTATACTATGACCATGCGCTGCCCCTGCTGTTACATAAGCTCTTTTTCCCTTAAGCTTCTCTCTTAATTCTTTAAGCTTAGGTGCAATTTTTTCTTTTTCTTTTGCTATTAATTCTTCTACTTCTTTTTCTTTTCCAGTTATTTTTCCAAGTTCCCTAAACCAATTGTCTGTTCCTTTTAGACCATATGGTACTGGCGCCTTTACTTCTTTAACTCCGTATTCTTGCTCTAATCCTGCTGCTAAATAAGTTCCAAGAGTTGGACAGATTTGTACTGTTGCTGTTGCCTCAGATATTTTTTCTAATTGCTCTATTGTTGAAAATGGGACTATATAATTAGGTCGTAAATTAAGTCTCTTAAATAGGTCGGTAAATATATCGCTTCCCCAGAAGTTTATTACATTTATTAGGTCGTCCTGTTTCTTAACAGGTGGTTTTACAACTTTTCTTAAAATTCCATGAAATGTTGCGTCAAATCCTGTGGTCCATAATTTAGATCTAAATCCTTCACAAGAAATATATGCAACAGGAATACCTAGTTTCTCCTCAGCTTCATTTGTTATTGATTCTATATCATCTCCTATAATTCCTGATGCACAAGAAGCTGTTACAAATATAGCCTTTGGATTATATCTTTCATATGCTAACTCAATAGTTTTCCTTAACTTTTCTCCTCCACCATAAATAGTGTCTTTCTCTTCTAAATTTGTACTAATAGCTCTACAATTTTTTATCTCTAAATTTCTAAACCCTCTATTTACCCTATTAGTAAAATTAAAATCTGCAAAATCCCCAGCACATCCAAGTGGTGCATGATTTATAGTAACTGTATCTTGAATCATTATGCTCTGACATATAGCGTTACCTGAACTACAACCTAAACATTGACTAAAACTACGCTTCTTATCACATAATCTACCACTATTAGACTTATCACAAAGTTCTCTAGCAGTACCTGCAAATCCACTTATAGAATTCAACCTCTCTTCTCTTTTTTGAACCTCTGGATGCTCTAAATTAATTCTCATTTATCTCCCTCCATATATCATATTTTCTCTAAAGCTTCACTATAATCCTCAATAATATCATTGATATCCTCAACTCCTACAGAAACTCTTAGAAGGTCTGGTAACACTCCACTTTTGATTTTTTCCTCACTTGATAATTGTGCATGAGTGGTACTCCATGGATGAATTATATATGAACGTACATCCCCTAAATTTACTACTAAAGATGTTACTTTTAAATTTTCTATTAACTTACCAGCTACAGCTTCTCCCCCTTTTAATCCAAAAGTCAAAATTCCACTTCCACCACCTCTTAAATATTTCTTTGCTCTATTATACTGAGAACTTGATTCTAAATAAGGGTAGTTAACCCATGATACCTTAGGATGACTTTCTAAATATTTCGCTAACTTTAAAGCATTTTCACTATGTCTTTGTACTCTTAAATGCAATGTTTCCAATCCTCTATTAGTTAAAAATGCGTTTACCGGTGCCGGAATAGCTCCAAAATCTCTAATCAACGTTGAATGTATTTTAGTTGCATAAGCTGATTTCCCAAAATTTTTTACAAAACTTATTCCATGATAACTTGGATCTTCTTCTACAAATTCAGGAAATTTGCCATTATCCCAATTGAAATTACCTCCATCTACAATAATTCCCCCTAATGCATCAGCATGGCCATTAGCATATTTAGTAGTAGAATGGACTACAACATTAGCTCCGTAATCAATAGGATTCACTAAATAAGGTGTCGCTATTGTATTATCCACTATAAATGGTATATCTAATTCCTTAGCCACAGCTGCAAACTTCTCAAAGTCTAATACATTCAAACCCGGATTCCCAATAGTCTCTCCATAAATTGCTTTTGTATTAGATTTTGCTACCTTTAAAATTTCTTCTTTACTTGCTTCGGGATCTACAAAAGTTGTCTCTATTCCTAACTTAGGTAAATTTATCTTTAATAAATTATAAGTTCCTCCATATACTGCCGATGAAGCTATAATATGATCTCCAGCCTTAGCTAAAGCTAATATTGAATAAACTACAGCTGCTTGTCCACATGCGGTGGCTACCGCTGCAACACCTTTTTCAAGCTCTGCAAACTTTTCTTCTAATGCCGTAACCGTTGGATTTCCTGTCCTTCCATACAGATATCCATCTGCCTCTAAATTAAATACCTTTGCAACAAACTCTGGATCATCTTGTTCATAAGTAGCACTTTGTACAATAGGCACTACTTTTGGTTCTCCACCCTTTGGATTATATCCACCCTTTATTGCTATTGTCCCGATTCTATAATTTTCACCCATATCATTACACCTTTCCTTCTATTCTTTAACCATGTGAAAAAGTCTCTTCAACTTGAATATCATATAAAAGTTTTGAAATATCTACCCCTTTACCTGGTATACCACAAGCATCAGCTCTACAATGTTTACAATGTTTAAATACCTTAAGATATTTTTCTGCATCACTTCGTGCTTTTTCAATTTCTTCACAAGTAGGTCTTCTATGGTCCGAAAATTCATTTTGTGGTATTAACGGTATTATATTTATAATACTTGCACCTTTCTCTGCTGTGGTCTTAGCTATCTCCTCAATTTCTCCATCATTTAAGCCAGGTATTAATACAGTATTTATTTTAACTACTACTCCCAATTCTGAAATCTTCTTTATTCCACGCAATTGAGCATCTATTAGTATTCTTGCTGCCTCTTCTCCTATTATCTTTTTACCATCGACATTTATATAAGAAATTATATCTTTTTGTGTTTTAGGATTTACCGAATTCACAGTAACTGTTAATGTCTTTACACCAGCCTTTGCTATAGCTTCAGCTTTATTATATAGTTCTAATCCATTGGTACTTAAACAACTTATTAATTCTGGAAACTCCTTACCTATTGCAGCAAAAGTATTTATTGCATCATCTGTTGCTAAAGTATCTCCTGGACCTGCTATTCCTACAACTGATATTTCAGGACAAAGTTCCAATGCCTTTCTCACAATTTCTACACTTTCCTCTGGTTTTAATATCTTCCTTGTTACCCCCGGTCTCTCTTCAAACTTATTAAAACCTCTTTTACAAAACTTACATTGAATATTACATAATGGACTTACAGGAAGGTGTATTCTCCCCTTATTAAAATGAGCTTTCTTGCTAAAGCATGGATGTCTTAATTCTAACTCTTGAAATTTGTCCATAATTCTACCCCCCTATTCCTATAGAATTACTTGGTTTTAAAATAATAATAGCTATATTACCTTCTATTTTAATTTTTGTAATATTACGACTTCATACTTTATAAATCACTAAAAAACAACTTAATTTTTGCTATTTTTAAGAGCTCTTGATAACTCATCAATCAAGTCATTTTTATCTTCAATTCCTACTGATAATCTCAAAAGTCTATCGTTAATTCCTAAAGCTTCTCTTGCTTCTTCTGGAAGTGCTGCATGGGTCATTGTAGCTGGATGACATAATAATGACTCTACACCTCCTAAACTTTCCCCGAAAGTTATTAATTCTAGAGAATCTATAAACTTTTTAAAATCATAGTTTTCCTTTAAAGCAAATGAAATTACAGCTCCCGCTCCTCTTGCCTGCTTTTTATTTATTTCATAACCTGGGTGTTCTTTTATGCCTGGATAGTATATTTTTTCTATAGCATCTTGCTCTTGTAAAAACTCAACTATAGCTCTAGCATTTTCAAGATGTCTGTCTAATCTAACTGAAAGAGTCTTTATTCCTCTTATTAATAGATATGAATCGAATGGTGGTAATACTCCCCCTGTAGAATTTTGAATAAAATGAAGTCTTTTACCTAACTCCTCACTATTTACAACTACTAATCCTGCTACAGTATCTGAATGTCCTCCTAAATATTTGGTAGCAGAATGAACTACGATATCTACTCCAAAATCTAATGGATTTTGTAAATATGGAGTCATAAAAGTATTGTCTACTATTGTTAATAAACCAGCTTTCTTTGCTTTTTCTGAAACTTTTTCTAAATCTGTTATAGTTAATAATGGATTTGTAGGAGTTTCAATAATCACAGCTTTTACAGATTCGTCTACATTATCAAAATTATAATTATTAAAATCTTCTACAATTTCATAAGTAAGATTAAAATTACTAAATATTTTATCTATTACTCTGAAAGTTCCTCCATATAAATTATCATTGATAAGAATCTTATCTCCACTTTTAAATAAATTTAATACTGCTGTTATTGCTGCCATTCCTGACGCAAAAGCAAAACCTCTAATCCCCTTTTCTAAATCTGCTATAAGCTTTTCTACTGCTTCTCTTGTCGGATTTCCTGTTCTTGAATATTCATAACCTAAATTCTCTCCAAATCTCGGTTGCTTATAAGTCGATGTTAAATATACAGGTACATTTACTGATCCAGTAGTTTTATCTCCATCTACTCCCCCGTGAATTAACTTTGAATTTAATTTCATATTTACACCTCATTCCTATCGTTTTACTTGGTTTTATTGCAAAATAAAATTATTTTAATATTTACACCTTTTAAGACAACAATTCATTTTTATCATAATACCGCTCCTTTTAATTCTTGTTTTCCTATAGGATTTAGTATATTCTTCCTTTTCATTTTAGTCAACTATTTTTTGTTATTTTTTATAATATTTTTACATTCATTATTTTTCAACATATGCATTATCATTATTTTAAAATAATGTTATTACGAACCCCTACCTTATATTTTTCATATTATAAACAGTAAGGTAACAATTTTAAGGAGATTTTTATGGGTTCAGGAAGACTTCAAGTCCAACTCTACATCGGAAGAGAAGCTAGACCAGTGACTACTGCTACTGTTACGATAAAAAAAATAGCTAATGGCATAACTATTGCTGAATCAGATTTTAACGTAGACATTGATGGTAAAACATCTTATATAAAGTTAGAAACAAAAGATAAAGATTTATCTCTAAAACCTACTAAAGACTTAGTCCCTTATGAAACATATGATATTCATGTTAGAAGTACTGGATTTAAAGATATTATAGTTCATGGAGTAGAAATTTTTGATGGCATAACTACCCTTCAAAAAATAGCAATGATACCAAGTGCAAAAGGAGTAGACAATTTTGAAGTAATAGATATACCTAAAAATGCATTACTCTTAGATATACCTAATAGACAAGTAGGACCACCTCCTACTAGCACTTATGTATTAAAAGAACCATATATTCCTCAATATATTACTGTACACTTAGGTTCACCTAATTCTTATGCCGAAGATGTAACTGTTCCATTCATAGATTATATTAAGAACGTTGCTTCTAGTGAAATTTATCCAACTTGGCCTACTGAAGCATTAATATCAAATATTAATTGCCAAGTTTCTTTTGCATTAAATAGAATCTATACCGAATGGTATCGAAATAAAGGGTATAGTTTTCAAATTACTAATTCTACAGCTTATGATCAATATTTCGTAAAAAATAGAGATATTTTTGATAATATAAGTAAAATAGTTGACGCTCTTTTCAATGTCTATATAGGAAGAATAGGTTTTGAAGAGCCTTTATTTGCTAAGTATTGTAATGGATCAACAGTAACTTGCAAAGGCCTCTCTCAATGGGGAACAGTAGATTTAGCAAATCAAAATTATTCTGCACTAGAAATTCTTCGACATTACTATGGAAATGATATTGAGTTAAGACGAACTAGTACTGTAGAAGGCAGCCTAGAATCTTATCCTGGAGAATTATTACAACTTGGTAAAGAAGGTGCCGATGTTGAAACTATCCAAATACAACTAAATAGAATTAGCGATAATTATCCTGCTATACCAAAAATCTATCCCGTTAATGGTGTATTTGACGAAAACACAGAAAAATCTGTGAAAGCATTTCAAAAAATATTCAATCTCACTGCTGATGGAATAATCGGTAGAGCAACTTGGTATAAAATTTCTTCTATCTATGTTGCTGTAAAGAGCTTAGCAGAATTAGAATCTGAAGGTGAACAACTTCCTTCTACTATCACTTATCCTGGAATATTAAAAAGAGGTTCCACTGGTGAAACTGTAAAACAACTTCAATACTTTTTAAGTACTATTTCTGCTTATTATGAAGATATTTCTCCAGTAAAAATTGACGGCATATTTGGAATTGATACAGAAAATGTAGTAAAAGATTTTCAAGATGCCTTTGATCTTCAAGTCGATGGTATTGTAGGTAAAAAAACTTGGGATAAAATATATAATACTTTTAAAAGTATAGAAAGTAACTTAGAAGAAGGCATAGTAAAACCACCAGAATATCCTGGATATGTATTAAAAGAAGGTAGTAAAGGATATGATGTAAGGAGGATTCAATCTTATCTTTCCTCAATCTCTTATAAATATAATGTAATTCCAGATATATCTGCAGATGGATACTTTGGTCCAAAGACTAAGGCTGCCGTAATTGCTTTTCAAAAATATTTTGGATTATATCCAGATGGAATAGTGGGACCTGCTACCTGGAATATGATTTTTGAGGTTTACTCCAAATTAGATTCTACAAATAATGTTAATACTCCAAAACTATACTATGAATATCCTAATATAGAATTTAAAATAGGTGATTCAGGAAATTGGATTAAAGTATTACAAGAAGTTTTGAATATAATTCATAAAGATAATTCAAAAATTAAACCTTTAATACTTGATGGTGAATTTGGTGAAAAGACTCGTGAAAATTTAGTAGTTTTTCAATTAGAAGATAATCTCGATGCTAATGGAGTAGTCAATAAAAATACTTGGGATGATATGATGGAAGAATATAAAAATGTTTACTTTGGTAAATATGTTGTTGACGATGATAATAGAGATATAAATTCTGATGCCTCTAACACAAGACCTACTTTAATCGGTGCTGATATAGAAGTGCAACATGCTCATTCTTGTCCTGCTTGCATTCAAACTCCTGCAAATACTACACCTAACACTTATATTTATACTTCTAATCCACCTATACAAGAGAGTAAAGCATCTAATGAGTATAATGTAGTATGTCCAAAGTGTCCAGAATGTCCACCTTGCCCTCAATGTCCGCCTTGTCCACCTTGCCCTGAGCATCACCACCATAAAGAAAAAGATATTACTGAAAAGAAATATAAGAAATGTAAAGATTGGAAGAAAAAAAAGAAGAAGAAAAAGAAAAAACATCATCATCATTGCCATAATTGCGGAAATTGCTATTACTGCTAATATGTATATAACAATGACAAATTATTTATATGTATGATTTTATAAAAATACAATGGGACTGTAGCAAAATAAATTTTGTGCTTCAGTCCTATTTTTAATACTTTATTTTATATAATTCCGTATAAATATTAATTTAATCACAAAACACAGATTAGAAGACACAGGGCACAATTAAGGTATACTAGTGAATAGATAAGAGCAAATGTTCAATAGTTATTGAAGAAATTCTGCAGGAATTTCAACCATCACTGTGCACTGAAAAAGGCTCTCGCCTACAAATTTTCATTTGCTACTACGACAGCCCCTTAATATATAAATCTATTATACTTAACTGTTGTTATCTAAGTTATAAATTTTCACTTAATAAAATATCATATAATCTATATAATTCTAAAATATAAAATTATATACTGTTTTGGTACAAAAGCATACTACAAAAGCTATTACCGTAGGCAATATAAAAGATATTATAGTCCACTTTTTGCTTCCTGTTTCTTTTTTTATAGTAAACAACGTAGTAGCACAAGGCCAATGGAGTAAACTAAATAACATAGTATTTAACGCTGTGAGCATAGTCCAGTTATTATTCACTAAAATTGTTCTAAGAGAATCTAAACTTGAGAAATCATTCATAGATCCTGTAGCTAGATATCCCATTAATAATATAGGCAAAACAATTTCGTTAGCTGGCAAACCTACTATAAAAGCCATTAATATAAATCCATCTAATCCTATAAACTCTCCAATAGGTTGTAGAAAATTAGCAATATGAGCCATTATACTAGCATCGCCAATATAAATATTGGCTAAAATCCAAGTTATAGCACCTGCTGGCGCTGCTACAGCAATTGCTCTTCCTAAGACAAACAATGTTCTATCTAAAATTGAACTATATAAAATTCTTCCTATCTTAGGTACCCTATATGGAGGTAACTCTAAAGTAAAACTTGATGGTATTCCTTTCAACAAAGTCTTTGATAAAATATAGGATACTAACAATGTTATTCCTATACCTATGACTATAATTATTGCTATTGCTAAAGCTTGTATAATGGAATTAGTGAAAACATTAGCAGTCGTTGCAAAAAATATAGTTGCTATTGCTATAAGTGTTGGAAATCTTCCATTACAGGGTACAAAGTTATTAGTTAGTATCGCTATCATTCTTTCTCTTGGTGACTCAATTATTCTACACCCAACTACTCCCGCTGCATTACAACCGAATCCCATACACATTGAAAGACATTGCTTTCCGTGAGCGCATGCCTTTTTAAACAAATGATCCATATTAAAAGCTACTCTAGGCAAATATCCTAAATCTTCTAATAACGTAAATAACGGAAAAAATATAGCCATAGGCGGTAACATCACAGATACTACCCATGCCAATGTTCTATACATTCCAAGAACTAATACTCCATGTAACCAATCTGGTGCTCCTAAATAGTTAAATAAATCTGTTAGCTTATCTTGTAAACCAAATAGTAAATCTGATAATATCTTTGAAGGATAGTTAGCTCCTTGTATAGTTATCCAAAAGATAACTCCTAATAACAATAACATTAATGGTATTCCCCATCTTTTTGATGTTACAATATCATCAATTTTTTTATCTCTATTAATTTTTTTCATATCTTCTTTTACATACTTCTCTTTTATTTCATTTGCCTTATCATAGTTTATTTTAGAAACTTTCTCTCTAAGCTTAACTTTATCTATTTTATAATCTAATTTACCTTGTATCTCTTTTGCAACATTACTATTGAACTTTTCCCCTAATTCATCCATTTTATCAAAGATATTAACTTGGCTATCCAAAAGCCTTAACGATATCCACCTCTTATTTATTGACCCATACTCTTCTAATAACTTTGATGTTTCCAATACCATATTTTCTATATCATCATCATAAATAACATTATTAGGCTTAGTATTTATTTTATTAAAGGCTACTTTTTCTATAATATCTTTTAACTCATCCATTCCTTCACCTTGCCGTGCCGCAGTTAATACTAAAGGAATACCTAATTCATTCTCTATTCCCTCTTTATCTATAATAATATTTTTCTTTTTAGCTTCATCTATAAGATTTACGCAAGTAATAACTTTATCTGTTAATTCCATAACTTGAAATACCAGATTCAAATTTCTCTCTAAACACGTGGCATCAGTTACAACTATTACTGCATCATAATCTCCATAACAAATAAAATCTCTTGCTACCTCTTCATCTATAGATGATGAAAGTAATGAATATGTCCCTGGTAAATCTACCAGAACATATTCATTACCTTTATATTTAAATTCTCCTCTTGCATTAACCACCGTTTTTCCTGGCCAATTTCCCGTATGTTGATGAAGCCCAGTTAAATAATTAAAAACTGTACTTTTCCCTGTGTTTGGATTTCCCGCCAGTGCAATAACATACTGATTTGACTTTCTTTCGATATTAAATATATCCTTCATAGCTGTACTTTTAGTTGATTGAGCTGTTAACCCCAACAGTATCACTCCTAAGATAATTAATATATAATCACTTAGCCAAAGAAACCTTAATTAACGAAGATTCTTCTTTCCTAAGTGCAATCATGGCTCCACGAATTCTATAAACTGTCAAATTATTTTTAGGCCCTTTCCGTAGTACTTCTATAACTGCTCCCTTAGTTAATCCTAGAGACAGTAACCGCTCTTTTAATAATTCTCCTGCTTCATTTGATGTAACTACAGCTGATTCCCCTGCCCCTATTTCTGATAACATCTCCATTTTATTTTCCTCCATAAAACATAAAATTCATAAGTATATTTGTTAGATTAATCTAACTTTTATTACTCACTATATACTATTCATAATAAAAAAATATCGTTACACATTTTCAAAGTAGTACCATTCACTTACTACTATATTTATGTACTACTACAAGACTTATAAAAATATATATATCTATAATTATATTTTTGAGGTGATATCATTGGACGATAAAAATACATTCTATACTTTTAACACATATCTCAACAATAATCTCATAACAGCATCTATGGAGGACTATATAGAAATGATTTATAGACTTTCATTAGATCAAGGCTACACACGAGTTAGCGAATTATCACATTCTCTTAATGTAACAGCTCCCTCTACTAATAATATGGTAAAAAAATTATGTGCTTTAAAATTAATTGAATATGAAAAATATAGTACTATAAAATTAACTACTTATGGAAAACATTATGGTGAATATCTATATAAAAGGCATAATACAATCTTCAAATTTTTATCTATTTTAGGCGTGAAAGATTCTATCTTAGAAGAAACCGAAAAAATTGAACATGTAATAAATGAAGAAACCTTAAACTGTATAAAAAACTTTATAGATAATTCTATAAATTCCCATTAATATTAATAATTCCTATATTTTTACGTTATTTTATTGTATAATATTATTAGATTGTAATTTTTTATAAGGAGTTGTTATCTTTGGAGAAAAAATTATTAAAAAGTGAACTTTCCATCATTAATAAAACCGATTTAGAATCTTTAATATTTTATCTTTCTGAAATAGATAGCAATATTAATAATTTAATTTTAGACTGGATTCAAAAAAATACTAAATCAAATAAACAACCTATTTCTTTAGTTCATACATCTTCAATATCTATGATACCTAAAACTATAGTAGATGAATCTCCTCAAAGATTATTATGGGAAAAATGGGACATACTTTCTAGGCTTCTTTCTAAATTAGAAAATAAAACTGATTACTCTGATGACGATTTATCTGAATTCTTTAGTATAATAGATTCTTTAACTCTAATATCATCAAACAATGAAATTGATGATACTTGTAAATCAAAATTAATAAATAAAATCTTTGTATATTACAACAAGTTAAACGATACGATAAAAGATACTTTTTTAGACTTTTTCTCTAACTTATGTACTAATTCAAAATTATGGACTCAAACTGTAGATTTACTAGAGAAAAACCCTACCGATAACGATTATTTATTTATAATGAATATATACAAAGACAAATTAAATAATGAAGAAAAGTTCTTAAGAATCAAAAGAGAAAAATTTGGAATGACCTCTTGGGAATTAGCTAAATATTATATAAATACACATCAAAATGATAAAGCTATAGAAGCTTGCGAAGAAGCCCTACTTAATAATGAAGAACCAATAGTTGATATATATAATTATCTTTTAAATTCCTATATAAAATACGGAGAAGAAGAAAAATTAAATAAATTAGCTAAAGAATCTTTTAATCATATGGATATTACTAAAAATATAGTTGATAAGACACTGCATTATTATTCAACTACTGGCAACATGTATGATTATATACAATTATTAATTTCTGCTTTTAAAATTCCATATAAAAAGAATTATTTTGAGGAATATAAAAGAATAAAAGACTGTATGGATGAAGCTGAATTTATTAGCATACGTCCTAGTCTACTTAATATTGTAAAATTTAGTATCAATACAAAAGAAGACTATTTACAAATATGTCTTTATGAAAAACTTTACGATAACATTATAGAAATATTAAAGAATGCTAAAACTACCCCTCCAGAAGATAACGATTTTGAAGTGTTAGATAAGTTTGCAGATCACTTAAAAGAAAGATTTCCTATAGAAATAATTGATTATTATATATCTGTATTTGAACTTCTACTAAGAATGAATAATGATAACTCATACGATGATATAACAAAGTACATTACAAAGATTCAATACATATATATAGAAATTCTAAATTCTGTAGAAAAATGGATGAATTTTATTTATAGAATAGAGCTAAAATATAGTGAAAAAATTGATTTAATAGAAAATATAAGAAAATTAGTTCCTAATTCTGAAGAGTAATATAGTCTACTGTTGCATATAATAATAACTTGCAACAGTATTTTTTTGATTGTTTGTGACTGTTTTTGATTATTTTTGATTATTACTATTGATTTTTTGATTTATTTTGATTATTATATAACCAGGGAGTGATGTAAATGTTAACAGAAGAAAGACATGAAATTATTCTTGAGAAATTAAAAGAGCAATCTACCATTACAGTAACGGAGTTAGTCACTTTACTAGATGCTTCAGAATCAACTATTAGACGTGACTTAAATACTCTTCACAAATCAGGACTTTTAAAAAAAATACATGGTGGAGCAACTATAATTTCAAATACTAAATTTAAAGAAGAAACTACAGTTAATATAAAAAAAGAATTAAATTTTAATACAAAACAAAAACTAGCTAAGTACGCAGCATCTCTTATTAATGATGAAGATATAGTTTATATCGATGCTGGAACTACTACTGAACTAATTATTGATTACATAGATGCTAAAAATGTTGTATTCGTAACTAATGGTATAGTTCATGCAAAAAAATTAATACAGAATGGCTTCAAGACTCTTATATTAGGTGGAGAAGTAAAACTTACTACTGAAGCTATTATCGGCATAGAAGCTGTAAACAGTCTAAAAAAGTATAACTTTACTAAAGGCTTCTTTGGAACTAATGGTGTTACAGCTGAAAGCGGATATACTACACCGGATATAAATGAAGCTCTAGTGAAAACAGAAGCTATAAACAGGTGTAATAAAAGTTATGTACTTTGCGATGAGTCGAAATTTAATGAAAATAGTTTTATTACATTTGCAAATATAGATGATGCAATAATGATCATCCCTAAATGTACTAATAACTTTAAAAATTTTACTAATGTAATGGAGGTAGAATAACTATGATAAAAACAATTACCTTAAATCCTTCCCTAGATTATATTGTTGATGTAGATAGTTTTCAAGAAGGCATGGTTAATAGAACTAACCATGAAGAAATCTTTGCTGGTGGAAAAGGAATTAATGTATCTATAGTCTTAAAAAATCTTGGGATTGATAATGAAGCATTAGGATATATAGCAGGATTTACTGGTGATGAAATATCAAAACGTGTATCAAAATTTGGAGTTCATTGTGATTTTGTTAAATTACAAGAAGGTATGTCTAGAATTAATGTAAAACTTAGAAGTAGCAAAGAATCTGAAATCAATGGTCAAGGCCCTAAAATTACACCTGAAGATATATTACACCTTAACCAAAAGTTAGATTCACTGAATGATGGAGATATATTAGTACTGGCAGGTAGTATCCCTACTTCTCTTCCTTCTGACACATACGAAAATATTATGAGTAGACTACAAGGTAAGGGAATCAAATTTATAGTAGACGCTACAAAAGACTTACTTTTAAATGTTTTAAAATATAAACCGTTTTTAATAAAACCAAATCATCATGAACTAGGAGAAATTTTTAATACTAAACTTACTAGTAAAGAAGAAATAATATCTCATGGTAAAAAGCTTCAAAAAATGGGTGCTGAAAATGTTCTTATTTCTATGGCCGGTGATGGTGCCATATTAATTACAAGTACTGGAGAAATATATTTTAGTGAAGTTCCTAAAGGTACACTAAAAAATTCTGTCGGTGCTGGCGACTCTATGGTTGCTGGTTTTATAGCCGGTTTTATAAAAACTAATGATTTCAAAGAAGCTTTCAAAATGGGTGTTGCCACTGGAAGTGCTAGCGCATTTTCTGAAGGCTTAGCCACAAAAGATAAGGTGTATCAGTTGTTAGAACAACTTAATGATATATAAATAGTTTACGAGGTGAAAAATATGCGAATTATTGACTTACTTAATAAAAATGGAATTGATCTTAATTTTAATGTTAACTCAAAATCAGAAGCAATTGACAGATTAGTTGACTTAATGAATGCAGCAGGAAACTTAAATGATAAGAAAGCATATAAAGAAGGCATATTAGCTAGAGAATCTCTTAGCACTACAGGAATAGGTGAAGGTATAGCTATTCCTCATGCTAAAGTTGCCGCAGTAAAAAAAGCTGGTCTTGCAGCTGCAGTCTCTAAAAAAGGTGTAGATTATGATTCTTTAGATGGTGCACCTGCTCACCTTTTCTTTATGATTGCAGCTCCTGAAGGTGGCAATGATGTACATTTAGAAGTATTATCAAGATTATCTACAATATTGATGGATGAATCATTTAGACAGTCACTTATAAATGCAAAAGATAAAGAAACATTTTTAAAACTTATTGATAAAAAAGAGCGTGAAAAATTCGATGAACCTGCTAAAGAAAAACAACCATCAAAAGAAGGTTATAGAGTATTAGCAGTAACTGCTTGTCCTACTGGTATTGCCCATACTTTTATGGCTGCAGAAAGTCTTGAAAATAAAGCAAAAGATTTAGGTATATCAATTAAAGTAGAAACTAATGGTTCTGGTGGCGCTAAAAATGTTCTTACTAAAGAAGAAATTGAAAATGCTGACTGTATTATTATCGCTGCTGATAAAAATGTTGAGATGGCACGTTTTGATGGAAAAAAAGTTATTAAAACTAAGGTTGCCGATGGTATTCATAAAGCAGAAGAATTAATTACTAAAGCAGCTAATGGAAATGCTGCAATTTATCATCACTCAAATGGAAACGATAACAGTGGAAGTGAATCTTCTGATAATGAGAGTATAGGTCGTAAGATTTATAAACACTTAATGAACGGTGTTTCTCATATGCTACCTTTTGTTATTGGTGGTGGTTTACTAATAGCTCTTGCTTTCTTATTTGATAATTATGAAATAGATCCTTCTAACTTTGGTTCTAATACACCTTTCGCAGCATTTTTAAAGAAAACTGGTGATATTTCATTTGGATTTATGCTTCCAGTATTAGCTGGATTTATAGCTATGAGTATCGGTGATAGGCCAGCACTTGCTGTAGGTTTTGTTGGTGGAATGATTGCAAAAGATGGTGGTTCCGGTTTCCTAGGCGCTTTAGCCGCAGGTTTCATAGCTGGTTATTTAGTAGTATTATTAAAGAAATTACTATCTTATCTTCCAGCATCATTAGAAGGTCTTAAACCTGTATTACTTTATCCACTACTTGGTATACTTGGAATTGGAGCAATTATGTTCTTCTTAATTAACCCTCCAGTATCAGCAGCAAATAACGCTTTAAATAACTTCTTAATGAGTATGAATTCTAGCAGTAAAATAATACTTGGTGCAATACTTGGTGGTATGATGGCTATTGATATGGGTGGTCCTTTCAACAAGGCTGCATATGTTTTTGGTACAGCAGCATTAAGTTCAGGACAATTTGAAATAATGGCAGCAGTTATGATTGGTGGTATGGTACCTCCACTTGGAATTGCATTATCTTCAACATTCTTTAAAAGTAAATATAGTAAACGTGACAGACAATCAGCATTAACAAACTATATCATGGGATTATCATTTATTACAGAAGGAGCTATTCCTTTCGCAGCAGCTGACCCAATAAGAGTAATACCTGCTTCTGTTGCTGGATCAGCAATAGCTGGTGCCTTATCAATGGCATTCGGATGTGGTCTTAGAGCTCCTCATGGTGGAATATTTGTAGTTCCAGTTATAAGTAATCCTTTCGGATTCTTAATCGCCTTAGCTGTTGGATCTGTAGTATCAATGTTTATACTTGGTATAATAAAGAAACCTGTAGTAGAAAAATAAACTTATATTTAAAAAGGGTGTCGCATTAGCAAATGAAAATTTGTTAGCGATACCTTCTTTTATTATGTCACAAGGTATGGCACAGGTAAATTATAGTAGAGAATAAGTAAGAGTGAATGATAATGGTGAATAATGAAAGTTAATTTTCCCCTGTGGGGAAAATATTATAGCCCTGCGGACAGCAAGCCGTTTTCATATTTACTATAAATTCAGAAACTTCAGCGAAACTTTATGAAGATGTAATTTTTATTATGGTGATATATTTATATGTTCAGCTCATATATAAAGCTATTATACTTAAGTGTTGTTTTATACTTACTATAAATACATAGATTCTAGTCCACCAACTTTGGCACTTATAATCTAAGAAATTCCTCAGGAATTTCATCCTTAACTCTTCACATTAATTCTTACTTATTCACTAACACTATGCCTTGATTGAAAAAGCTGCCACATTCCTTTATGATACATCCCCTTCTTTTTAAATAAATTAATATCTATTTAGTATATTTTCTATAAAATAATGAGAAACTAATTTTATATTATAAGGAGATGGTAATATGGATAATCAAAATATGAAACCTAATATGGATAACATTAAAAATGATTTAAAAAAATTTACTTCTGATATAGCTGAAGATGCTAAGTCAGCAACTCACTCTACAGCAAGTGCCATGTCTAATTTAGGTCATACAATAAAAAATGATGCAAAAAAATTCGGTAGCGAAATAAGCACCGACGCTCAAGAAATGATTAATAAGGCACAACAATACATAAAAAAAAATAACTAAAATAAAAATTATAGGGGCTGTTGCATTAGTAAATAAAAATTTATAAGCAATAGTTCCTTTTATCATGGCACAAGGTAAGGCACAGGTTAGAGGGCACAAGTAAGGTTAATTTTCCCTATGGGGAAAATATTATAAATCCTGCGTACAGCAAAGTATTTTCATATTTACTATAAATCTTAAAATTTTAGTCCAAGCTATATGAAAGTACAACCTTCATTAGATCCTGTAATGGTTTTGTATCAAATACAACTAACTTAAGAAAACTAATCTATTCTATACCCCTAACTTAAGCTCTTACAATTCAAAAAATTCTGCAGGAATTTCATCCATACCTGTGCCTTGTGCCATCATACTTGTGCACTATTACTCTATATGAATTGCACTTCCAAACCCAACATTATCCCATAACCATTTTGCATTTTCTTTTGCAAGTCTTATACATCCATCTGACAGCTTCATTCCAAGTCGTCCATCTCTTACTGTATCATCTAAGTTGTATATTATAGAATGAAATAAATAGTTTCCTTTAATCTGTGTATAATAATAACATTTATATCCTCTTTCAACACCAAAGTAAAGGCCTTTTGCCCCTACCTTAAAATCTCCTGTTATAGTTGGTGTTGATGGTTTTCCAATTGTACATAAATAAGTTTTCTCTAAAACCCATTTATTATTTTTTCTTATAAAAATATTAGTTCTGAAATTCTTTAAATCAACAAAGATAAAATAATTAGTACTACTATAATAATTTTTCGAGTTAGCCTTTATTGTAATTTCTTCGCCATAATCACCGCTATATGCAATATCATCTGATTTCCTTTTAGCACCTATATATATATTATTTTTTAATGACCTTAAACATCTAATAACCTTATTCATAACCTTTCCTATAATTATTACTTATGTTTTATTGTATGCAATACTAAAATATAGTGCCTAAATTTGAAAATTTTATTAATATACTATAAAATCATTGATAGATTTAATATTAAAAGGAGTACATTATGAAAATAAATTCTGTAATTCAATATATAAAAAACGAATTAGTTCTTTTCATTGCAGCAATCTTAGCAATATTAACTTCATTTTTTGCTACACCAAAATTAAGTTATATAGATTTTAAAGTTCTTATACTTTTATTTAATTTAATGATAGTTATTGCCGCATTTAAAGAATTTAATATTATGAACTATATTGCATCTATATTTATAAAAAATTGTTCAAGCTATAAAAACCTTACTATAGCTTTACTTTCTATATGTTTTTTTTCATCTATGATAGTAACTAACGATGTATCTCTAATAACTTTTGTACCATTAACTCTGATAATATGTTCATCTATTAATATAAATCCAATAAAAATCATAGTTCTTGAAACAATTGCATCTAATTTAGGTAGTGCATTAACTCCTATGGGAAATCCACAAAATTTATTTCTTTACTCATATTTTAATATATCACCACTAGAATTTTTTAAAATTACATTTCCCTTAACATTATTATCTTTAATTCTTCTTATTATAATTGCACTAAAAGGAGAAAACTATAAATTAGATGTAAAAGTATCAAAAGTAACTATTAAAAATAAACGCTTAAGTATTATTTTCTTTGTTCTATTCATAATAATACTTTTATCTGTATTTCACTTAATTAACTACAAAATCGTTTTTGTTATGACCATAATAACTACTGTTATTTTTGATAAAAAATTATTAATAAAAATAGACTATTCATTATTAATAACTTTTGTAGCTTTCTTTATATTCATAGGGAATATATCTTCAATAGAAACTATACGTATATTTATTAGTAATATATTAAATAATGGATTAAACACATATATTGGAGGAATTATCAGTAGTCAATTCATTAGTAATGTACCTGCAACAATGTTACTTTCTGGATTTACAGATTACTATAAGGAACTTTTATTATCTGTAAATATTGGTGGTTTAGGTACCTTAATTGCATCATTAGCTAGTGTTATTTCATATAAGCTATACTCAAAAGAATTTAGTAATGAATCTACTACATATCTTAAGAAGTTTACTAAGTATAATTTTATATTTTTAATTATTTTAACACCTATCATATACTTGTTAATATTATAATATAAGAGACTGCTGTATACTGATATGCTCCCCTTATGGTAGACACATAAAATAATTAAAATGTCTATCATGAGAGGGAGTATTTTTTTATGTGTAAAAAACGTAATTTTAGTGCTGAAGAAAAAGTTAAATATGTTGAGGAATATCTAAAAAGTAAAAATAGTATGAGTCATTTTTCATCTATGCTGGGGATTGCCTTAGAATCTTTTCGTCAATGGATTCGTAACTACAATAGTATAGGCGCGGAAGCCTTTACGATGGAAGGATATAAGGGCTATTCTAAAGAATTGAAATTACAAGCAGTAGAAGCTTATTTGTCAAATTTATATTCTCAAGATGAAATTTGTGCAAAATATAAAATACGTTCAAAAACGCAACTACAAAGATGGATTTCAATATATAATAGTCATAATAAACTAAAATCTTCTGGAGTTGGAGGGACAGCAATTATGACTAAAGGTAGAACTACAACTTATAATGAACGTATTGAGATTGTAAAGTATTATATAGAAAATGATAAAAATTACGCTAAAACAGCAGAAAAATTTCAAATATCATATCAACAAATATATAGTTGGATTAAGAAATATGAAACCAATGGCATTGAAGCACTATTAGATAAACGTGGAAAGCGAAAGCTTGCCGATGAAATGTCTGAAATAGAAAAGTTAAAAGCGAAAAACAAATTACTTGAAGCCGAAAATCGTAGACAACAGATGGAGATAGAATTCTTAAAAAAGTTAGACGAAATAGAAAGGAGGCGATTTTAAGTAAAACAAAAAATGAATTTATCTATTTAGCAATACAAGAGTTGCATAAGCAAAAATCTTTTTCTATTAAAGAATTATGTGAAATAGCCGGTATTGCACGCTCCGCATATTATAAATGGACGAATCGCAAAGTAAGTATGAATGAAAAATTTAATGAGGTGTTATTATCACTTATACAAGAATCATATGAAGAAATAAACGGAATATTAGGATATAGACAAATGACTATAAAATTAAATCGTGAAAATGATTTTCATGTAAATCCAAAGAGAATTTATAGGCTTATGTGTATTCTTAATCTAAAGTCAGTATGTCGTAGAAAACGAAAAACTTATAAAAAATCTACACCTGAAACTGTAGCTGATAATATTCTAAATAGAGATTTCTATGCAGATAAATTTGGTGAAAAGTGGCTCACAGATGTAACGGAAATGAAGTATGGTATTGGAAAGAAAGCATATTTAAGTGCAATTCTAGATCTTTCTGATAAGAGTATTGTCTCTTTTGTAATTGGGCATTCAAATAATAATAATCTAGTGTTTCAAACATTTGATATTGCCCGTAGGGAGTATCCGCAGGCTACGCCTATTTTTCATAGTGATCGTGGTTTTCAGTATACTTCAAAAACATTTAAGAAAAAGCTTGAAGAAGCTAATATGATTCAAAGTATGTCACGAGTATCACGTTGTATTGATAATGGTCCAATGGAAGCATTTTGGGGTATGTTAAAATCAGAAATGTATTATTTAAAGAAATTTAATTCATATGAAGAATTAGAAGCAGCAATTATAGAGTACATAGATTATTACAATAATCGTAGATATCAAAAACGTCTCAACTCTATGACTCCGTTAGAATATAGGGAGTATTTATTAAAATCTGTAGCATAAAATATAGCTAACCACAAAAGTGATTAGCTATATTAAATATTTTTATTATTTCACCTGTCTACTTGACAGGGAGCAGTTCATACTGTAAAATTCAGTATTACTTCAGTCTCTTTAATCATTGTTATTATTCATTAATTACTTTATAAATTGCCTTAGCAACTCCATCATTATAATTAGTATCTGTTATATATTTTGCTATTGCTTTTATTTCATCAATTGCATTTCCCATAGCAAAGGATATAGGAAATTCTTTAAACATAGAATAATCGTTAAAACTATCTCCTAGAACTATAACTTCATCCTTTTCTATACCTAATTTTTTAGCTACCTTAGCTAAAATAAGTCCCTTTTGTGCTTCTATATTATTTATCTCTATATTTCTATGAAAACTTCCTGATACTGCAATTCCTTCAATATCACTTAATTCCTTTTTAACTTTATTAGTAGTTTCTTCACTATCATAAAAGGCAACAAATTTTGCTATTTCAACATCACTATTAAAGAATTCATCTAAATCACTAATATAATTTAAACTTGTATACTCTGGATGATTAACTGCTATTTTTAATGCCTCTTCAAAGGATATATTCATAAAAATTTCAAGCATATGAGCAGTATCTTCTAATGCCTGTTCTTTTGTCTCTGTAGTCCACATCCCCTTATTGGTATATATTTGTAATGCTACACCTTTTTTGTTTACCTTCTCTATAACTTCTCTTGCCTTTATTTTATCTATATATACTTTCTCTATTATGCTACCATCATAATCACGATACTCGGCACCATTCATAACTACACATTGACACTTCAATCCTGCTTCTTTTAAAAATGGTTCAACATCTTCATATTTTCTTCCTGTTACTATAGCAAAATCTATGCCTTTCTCTTCTGCCATTTTTATAGCTTTTAAATTTTCTTTTGATATTTTATGATCACTTCCAAGTAAAGTTCCATCCATATCTGATGCAATAAGCTTTATCATAAACATTCCTCGCCTTCTTTAGTAAATTTACTTGTCTTATTATACTATAACACAAATTTAGATTATTATTTTATCCACTTTCGTTACATTTTATGGTATAATTGTCTTATTATTTTATTAATTAAAAGAGGTGTATAAAAAATGGAAACAGACCCTAGCGCGACGAGTAATATTGCTATACAATTACTTTTAGTTGTTATACTAACATTAATCAATGCTTTTTTTGCATCAGCAGAAATGGCTATCGTATCAGTAAACAAACATAAATTAAAACTCTTAGCTAATGAAGGCAATAAAAAAGCACAACTACTATTAAATCTTACTGATGATCCAAGTAAATTATTGGCTACAATACAAGTAGGAATAACTCTTGCAGGATTTTTCTCTAGTGCCTCCGCTGCAACAGGAATATCAAGTCATTTATCAAAAATTTTAAAATCTGTAAATATTCCTTATAGCAATCAAATTTCACTAATTGGTATAACAATAATTTTATCTTATATCACATTAGTCTTCGGAGAGTTATATCCAAAAAGAATTGCTCTTAGAAATGCGGAATCTTTAGCAATGTTTTCTGTAAAGCCAATAATGATAGTTTCTACTATAGCTTCACCATTTGTAAAATTTCTTTCCTTATCAACTAACTTTCTTGTTAAAATTACTGGGATAGAAAAAAATGCTATAGAAGATAGCGTCTCTCGTGAAGAACTTCGTTCTTTTGTTGAAGTTGGACAAGAGCAAGGTGTTATTAATGAGACCGAAATGGATATGATTAATAGTATCATAGAATTCGATGATAAAATGGCAAAAGAAATTATGACTCCTAGTACTGAGACATTTTCTATTGACATTAATATTCCTATCAAAGAATTCATTGATAAATTGTTAGAAGAGCAATATTCAAGAATACCAGTTTACTCAAATGATCTTGATAACATTATTGGTATTGTATATCTTAAGGATATATTTGAAGCAGCATATAATTATGGATTTGATAACATAAACTTAGAAAAAATAATGAGAAAACCTTATTTTGTTCCAGAAACAAAAAATATTGATGTTCTTTTTAAAGAATTACAAGATTCAAAACAACATATGTCTATATTAGTGGACGAGTATGGTGGTTTTTCTGGAATTGTAACCATTGAAGATATTATAGAAGAAGTTATGGGAAATATAGATGATGAGTTTGACATAGAAAATCATTACTTCTGTAAAATCGATAATAATAACTTCATTGTTGATGGGTTACTCTCTCTTGTAGATTTAAATAACTACCTCGATATAAATGTAAAATCAGATATTTCTGATACTGTAGGCGGATTTCTTATTAATGAAATTGGGGGAATACCAAAACCTAATGAAGATATCACCATTGAATATAACAATGTCCTATTTAAAGTAGAAGAAGTAGATGAAAAACGAATAAAAAAGGTTAAAATTTCTATATAAAATCAAAAAAGGAGCTGTCGCACAAAGAAGTGCGGCAGCTTTTTCAGCAAAATAGAGCAAATGAAAGGTACATACAGGGCACAAGTATGAGGGCACAGGGCACAGGTATGGATGAAATTCTTGAAGAATTTCTGAAATTTTAAGTGCTTAGTTGAATGATATAAGTTAGGCTATTCTTTTACTTATATAACAATTACTATAAAAGTCATTACAGTGGGCTAATGAAGGTTGCACCTTCATATATCTTGGTGAATATATGGATTTATAGTAAATGTGAGAACACCTTGCTGTCCGCATGACTATAATAAAATTCCTCCTAAAGAGGAATTTTCACATTACTTGTGCCCTGTGCATTCTAACCTGTGCCATAATAAAAGAATTTATCGCTCACAAATTTTCGTTTTTTAATGCGACATCCCTTTCTATTTATTCCATAATATATTTATTATTAGTTTTCCCTCTTCCAACGATGCTTTAATCTCATGCCCCATTTCTTCTATCAAAGCTTTTACAATAGATAATCCTAACCCTGTACTATTATCACTTCTCGATAAATCACCAGTATAAAATCTATTGAAAATTTTCTCTATATCTCCGTTATTTAAACCTGGTGCATCATTTATAAATGTTGTTACTACAAACTTTTCTTCATCTTTTACTATAAACTTTACTTCTCCACTATTATATTTCAATATATTATTTATAAGATTGGAAAAAACTCTATTTACTGATCCCTCATCTGCAATAACCTTAGGAACTTTTTCATCAATAACTACTGTTGTCTCTATATTTACCTCTAAAAAATTATCATAAAATAATGCTAAAACTTCACAAAATACTTCCTTGATATCTACTAATTTTAAATCCATTTTATACTCATTACACTCTATTCTTGATAAGTCATAAAAAGAATTTATGAGGTTACTTAATTTTTCTGTTCTCTTCTTTACTATCTTTATATACCGATTTTTATCTATCTCTTTTACACTATCACTTTCAATAAGCTGCATATATCCCATTATAGAAGTAAGAGGAGTCCTTAAATCATGAGCCATACTAGCGATGCTCTCTTTAAGATTTTCATCATTTTCCTTAACCCTTAAATTCGATTCATGATTTTTTTTATATAAATTATTAATTTCTATCGCTAAATTTTCTATTTCTCTATTTATAGAAGATATTCTTATTGGAGTTAAATAGCCATTACTATTCCTTATCTGCTTACTCATATTTTTAATTTCTCTTTTATACCCAATAATAATGGCTAATAAAATCAATATTATTATTAATAATATAAGATTCATCTTTCCCTCCTATAATTGAAAATTTAAACTTTTAAAATTATGCTCTAAATGCAATATATAAAGCTATTATACTTAAGTGTTGTTATTTTAAAGAAATCTAAATTAATACACTTATTTTATATCTTGTTTGTTAATTACACAAACTCCCACCAAAATTGCTATAACTAAAGTAACTATTGAAACTACCGCTGCTCTTAATAAATCTCCATTATTAGCAAACGAACTCACTACAGTTGCCCAAGTATATGCCGGGATAAATTTAAAAATATTGTCTAACCACCCATATATTCCATATGCCATTCCTAAAAACATTGGTATTACAGAAAATAATACAATACCTATTCCGATAGTTGATCCGTTACTTTTTAATACTGTTGCTAACAACATCATAAGAGATGTAACAGCTATCGTTGCTAATGACGCTAATCCAAATACCTTTAGAATTTCTAGGACTTCACCAAAATCAAAAGTTTCACCCCATCCTTCAAATATACATATTCCTACTGTAGATACTGAAACTAAAATTGCTAATAACAAAATTACACCAATAGAAATTGCTAGAACTTTTCCAATATAATATTTGTATCTCTTTACACCATAAGCTAGTGTGTTCTTAATTGTTCCTTGTGAATATTCTTTTGCCACCATAGCACCTACTAATACAGCAATAAATATTTCTATAATACCAGTTCCAAAAGATTGATAAAATACTTCCTTCCCTGTAGGATGAAATGGATCCTCTCCAGAAAGAGTCATTCCCATATTCGTTGATAATTTTATCTCTTTATCTTGATTTGGAATAGCCTGCATTTGTTGCTCAAAAATTTGTTTTTCTGATTCTGACATCTCTTTTGTAATGGAATCAATAAATCCTTCACTACTCATTATCTTTGTGATTCCCATAGTAAAAAAAGACATTAATAATATAATCAAACATAATACTTTAAAAGTAGTATTTTTCTTTAATTTAAATAACTCTGCCTTTAATATTCTAAGCATTTTTTACACCCCCAATTTTAGTTAAGAAATATTCTTCTAAATTTTGACCTTTTAAGAATATCCTCTCCACTATAATTCCATTGGTTGCCAAAATGCTGTTTATCTCACCAGATTTATCTAAATTACTGTATATTTTAATTAAGTTATTTGATAATACTTCATATTCTATTATTCCTAATTTTTCTTCTAAAATAACTACAGCTTCTTTAGCATCATTTACTGCTACCTCTATATACTGTCTACATTTTTCATTTAACTCTTTTGCTGTAATCTCTTCTATGAGATTACCATTATTTATAATACCATAACAAGTAGCTAGCTCTGATAATTCTCCTAATATATGACTTGAAATTAATATAGTTATATCTCTTTCCTTATTAATCTTTTTTAACAACTCTCTAATTTCTACTATACTTACTGGATCTAATCCATTTACGGGCTCATCTAAAATTAATATCTTAGGATTACCTAGAAGAGCATTGGCAATTCCTAGTCTTTGCCTCATTCCAAGAGAAAAATTCTTTACCTTCTTTTTCCCTGTATCTTTAAGTCCTACTAATTCTAAAACATCATCAATTTCTTTTTTACCGGCAATTCCTCTTACAAGTCTTGACACTTCTAAATTTTCTTTTGCTGTCATTGATCCATAAAATGTAGGGGTTTCTACAATGCTCCCTATCATCATTCTAGCTTCATTTATATTTGCACCTTCTGTAGTACCTAAAATTTCTATGTCACCACTAGTTTTATGAATTAAACCTACTATCATCCTAATTAATGTTGTTTTACCAGCTCCATTTTTTCCTATAAATCCATATATATCACCTTTACGTATTGTCATATCTACATTATTAACTGCAACTTGACTTCCATACACCTTTGAAAGTTTAGTTGTTTTTAATACTATTTCTTTCATTCTCTTACCTCCTTGACCTTATAACAAAATTATAAATATAAACTTATAAGACCAATTAAAGAAAACATTAAGAAAATCTTAAGTTTATTCCTTAAGCTTAAATCCTATCCCCCATACTGTTTGTATATATTCTGTATCCTTATCAAAACTATTTAATTTAGATCTTAAATTACTAACATGTACATTAACGGTATTATCGTCACCTAAAAACTCACTTTTCCAAACACTTTCAAAAATATTAGTCCTAGTAAATACCTTCTTTGGATTAGTAAGTAGTAACTCCAAAATACTATATTCTCTTAAAGTAAGATTTACTAATTGATTTTTTACATATACCTCATGCGATTCTCTATTTAAATATAGATTTTTATATGTGATATTGTCGTTAGTATTTATATTAGTGGAAAACTTAGTATATCGCCTAAGTTGTGCCTCTACTCTAGCTATCACTTCTTCAATATCAAAAGGCTTAGCTATAAAATCGTCTGCTCCCAATCTTAGCACATTTATTTTATCTTCCTTGCCTATCTTTGCTGAAATAACTATTATAGGCATAACTTTTACCTTTCTAATTTCTTCTATAAGACTTTCTCCAGTTACACCAGGTAACATCAAATCTAATAATATTAAATCATAATCATTGCTATTTATCCAAAGCTTACCCTCACTTCCTGAATAAGCTTTTGTTACTTCATATCCTTCTCTTAATAAAATCTCACTTAAAAGATCATTTATATCTGAATCATCTTCTATTATTAATATTTTATTATTCATCATAATTGACCCCCATAAATTCGCTGTATATAAATTATATCATATACATTATAATCACCCTCATACATAATTCTAAATAAAATATAGGGCTGAAGCACAATAAATTAATTTTGTGCTTCAACCCTATTATTAATATCCAAATACTATAGCTTTAATAACAGCAAAAAACTCTCTTACATAAAAGTTTACAGCTAATGCTTTATGTCCAGGTGAAGGATATCTTAAACACTTAAATCCTATATCTTCAGCCAATAATTTAGCTCTATACATATGAAAATTATTCGTTATCACTGTTATAGTAATATTCTTTTTATCGTCAATTTCTTTAAGTTTTCTTTTAGTAAATTTAAAGTTTTCATATGTATTAGTTGACTTATCTTCCTCAATTATTAATTCTTCATTAACTCCATTTGTAATAAGGTAGTTCTTCATTGCCTCTGCTTCACTTAGATCCTCATCAGGTCCCTGTCCTCCTGATACTACAATAGGTACTTCTGGATATAACTTATTATATTCTACTGCCGCATCTAATCTGCATCTTAATGCTGTAGTAATCCTACTACCTCTAAGTCCTGCTCCTAATACTACAACGTAATCTGGCTTTCCTTTATCATGTACAAAACCATTGTATATTATTATGCACTCAACAAATAAAAATATCACTAAACAAATAGAAAATAAAATAAATACACTGCTTCTAAAAATCTTAGGGATCTTGTCCCATATGCTTATTTCTTTCTTTAAAGAAATACTATTATAAGCAATAAGTAATACTCCTACAATAAAAAAAGTTTCAGAAAAAGCTATCTTACCATAAAAAAATCTTAAAGCTAAATAATATATTACAAATATACAACCTATAAATATTAATACTTTATTCATCCATTTTACTTTTTTATTCATATATCCCCCATACTAAATCTATCAATAAAGCTCATATATATCCGAGAATTCAATATTAATCTTATCTGCTATTGGATTGCTCTCCATATTGATTCTTGCTTCTTGTTTACTTGTATTACATTTTATATTAGGAAGTTTAATTATAAATTCGCTTCCTACGCCTTCTTTAGATTTTAATCTTATTTTTCCATTATGTAATTCTATAAGGGATTTAGTTAATGCTAATCCTATTCCACTTCCTTCGTTCCTTCTATTAAATGATTTATCAGCCTGTACAAATCGTTCAAAAATATTATCTCTTATTTCTTCTGGAATTCCTATACCATCATCTTTTATACTTATTGTTACGAATTCTTCATCCGCATCCATAAATACTAATATATTACCTCCTCTATTAGTAAATTTAACAGAATTTGATAATAAATTCAATATCACTCTCTCAATACTGTCTGGATCACACTTTATTTCTAATTCTTCAACATAAGTATCAAAAATTATATTTATCTTTTTTTCTTCTACATAGGGTACTACAGATAAAGTAATATTTTCCACCAAATTTACAATATCATAATCTATAAAATTCATATTCATAAATCCAGAATCTATTCTAGTTATATCCACTAAATTATTTCCCAACCTTATCATACGATAGCAATTTTGTTTTATTGTAAATTCATATTTATTATATATTTCTATAAACTTTTCATTATCGCCTTTGTAGTTCTCTAGTAACTGCATACAAGAATATATAATATTTATAGGTGTTTTAAGTTCATGTGATATATTTGCAAAAAATTGTCCTCTTATTTCTTCTAGCTCTTTTACTTCATTATACTTCTTCTCTAAATTCCTAACTTTTTCTCCAAAAATGTTATCTCTAGCTACAATAATTTTGCCTACAACTTCTTTTTTTTCATTTACAATCTTATTAGCCATAGTTTCTGTTATAAATATATCTCCATTTTTACACTTCCATCTTTGCTCTATAAACTCTGTCTTATCATCTTCATCACTTATTACATATCCTTCACTATCAATAAAATCATAAATTTTTCTTCCTATCATTTCTTCCTTCTTATATCCAAGATTTAATTCTACTTCACTATTTACATAACGTATACATTCATTTCTTGTTGTTATTATCATATCTTTAACATTTCCAGTTATAGTATTAAAGATATCTTCTTTACTCTTTACTTCACTATACAATTTTTTCTCATTTTTTATAGTTATCATTACATCCATACACAATCCTATAAATAATAGTATAAGACTTATAAATGATATATATTTGCACTGTGATGAAATCAATTTTATATCTACTATACCTAATGTACCTATAATGAATATAGGTCTAGCTATATTTAAAATTCCAAGACTAGATGTAAAAATAGTATATATCAATCTATTCTTCCTTAAAGATATCTCATACACCTTATATAATAGATAATAATAATATATACTAAATAGAAGCTGTATATTTACAACAATCTTTACATATAATTCACTATAAATTCCACTTAATTTTAAATCTATTATACTAATTAATATTATAGCTGGTATAGATATAATTAAAAATAATTTCTTATTTTTTGTAACTTTCTTCACCAATTTGCTATCAGAGTTAATTGCCATTAAAATTAATATTATTCTAAATATAAAACAAAACAACATATGTACATAATAATTTACTTCAATAAATATATTATTATCAATGATACATTGCATAACATATTGCATATATACTGATGAATATACAAATATCAGCAAAAACAATTCCGTTTCTTTATATATGTAATAATACAAAACACACGAACAAATCGCTATTATTCCTACTGCTATATTGGCACCATCAATATCTCCTAGTATATCCATCCTGATCATATCTTTATAGTCCCAAGTAAATAATCGTATATATATACTGCATATATATACGATTGTACCTATCATTAAATATTTTGCTATATTTTTAATCGTTTTATTATATTCACTTTTACAACTCATCTACTTCATTTTCTTCCTTTGTTCAATTGTTAAATAATAAATTAAATAAAAATAATTTTTTATAATATTTATCAACGATTATCTTTTAGATGTATATATTTATTTTTCCCATTATTTTTAGCTATATATAAAGCTTCATCTGCTTCTCTAATTAATTCTATATATGAATCAAATATCGATGCTGTAGCTATTCCTATTGATACTGTAATAATATTTGCTATATCAGAATACTTATGTTCTATATTAGTTTCTCTTACTTTATTTATGATTTCCTCTGCTATTTCTATAGACTCTTTATAATCTTTATTATAAAGAATAGCAAGGAACTCTTCTCCCCCGTATCTTATAGCTATCTTTTCTTCCGTATTACATACACTCCTCAAAATATCACCAATACTCTTTAAAACCTCATCACCTTTAAGGTGTCCATAATTATCATTATACTTTTTAAAATAATCGACATCTATCATTAATATAGATACCTCTTTTAAAATTTCTTCACCACTTGTCGTTCCCTCTATAATTTCTTCTAAAAATCTTCTATTAAATATCCCCGTTACTCCATCCATATTACGAATATCTGTCAACCGTTCTTTCATAGACATTAATTTAGATATTTCCTTATTTTTATTATTAATATCATATTCTCTTAAAAGTATTTGTGTATAAAGATCACTTTGATTTTCATACCATTCTTTTTTCATCTTAATATTCTTTTTTAAAAATTTACTTGCATTTTTTATATCGCCTAATTTCTCATAATCTGCTGACACTTTACCATAATACTCTATAACTAATCTTTTATTTCCATTGTCAATGCTATACTTTAATAACCTGTTATGAATTTCAAAAGATTTTTCATATTCCCCCAAATAAAAATAAATATCTCCTTCAAGATTAGTCATATGATAATCTAAATTACTAAAAAAACATTTATCTTTTATCCTATGATATACTTTTTTCATCTCACTATATAATAGCTTTATATCCTGATCTTCATCTCTTTTATTTATTAAGTATCTAATCTTACATTCAATCAATAAAAAAGTACAATGATCCTTTTCTAATGACTCATTTGTTATATAACTTTCTTCCATATATTCAATGAGTTTATTAGCATTTTCTAATTTATCTGTTGCTAAAAAAGCTTCTATTATATTTTCTACGATACAATACTTGTACACAATATCCAGTCCATTATACTTATCATCCATTATTAAAGGTATTAATACCTTTATTTTCTCTTCTTCATTACCTTCAATTCTATAACATTCACCTAATTCACGTCTTATTCTACTCTCTAATTGAATACTATTGTGCTTCACAGCAAAATCAAGAGCTTGTGTTAAATAAAAAATAGCTCCAATTATATTATTAAAAACAAGAGTATTTACTTTACCTAATGTATAATAACAAAGATCTAGATTATCTACTTCACTATCACTTACTATCTTATGTATTTTTTCTAAATACTTATTTATATCATCATAAAATTCTTCTTTTCTAGAAAGTAATTCTACTATCATTAAATATAAATTAAGTAATTCTTCATAAGAAGCTAATATCTTAAATTTTTCTTCTGCTTCTTTAAATGATTTTTCAAATTCTATTATGTCACCTTGCTGAAAATAGATTATAGATAAATAACCCTTCAAAACAGCCTCATACTCTGTATCTGCCAAATCACTATTACTTAATAAAGTAATAGCTTTTTTTATGTCTTCTAATGCCATCTCATCTTCTTTAACTATAAGATTAATCAATCCTATAAGGAAATAGCACTTTGATTGTTCATGAAACAAGGTACCTTTTTTAATATAATTGATGTACTCATTTACAGATTTCTTTATAGAATTTAACTCTTCAAATTTTAAAGGAAATTTACCATAATTACGTACCTTATCTATACTTTCCTCGATAAATTTATACTCTATCATATTTCCCCCTAAAGTAATATCTATATACCATCCTTAAAACTGCGATGTCTCTTTTCGTTATATAAATCTTTATCCGCTTCCTCAATTAATCTTAAATAATCATTTTTATTATTAGTAACACCATTACTTATACCAATACTTATAGTAACTCTATCACTAACTTTTGAATATTTATGTTCAATATTCACACTATATAAACTTTCTTTTATCTTATCTCTCAATCCTTCAATATAATTAACATTCTCAGTATATGATAATATTAAAAATTCCTCTCCACCATATCTTATAGCCTTATCACTTTCTTCATTGCAACATGACTTAATAGTCTTAGCCACCTTTTCTAAAACTTCATCACCCATTATATGCCCATAGTTGTCATTGTAAAGTTTAAAATAATCTATATCTAACATCATTACCGAAATTCTACGAACTTCACCATTATCTTTTATGACGTTATTTAAATACTTTCTATTAAACAAAGATGTTAATGAATCTACATACAATTCTCTTTCTATGATTTCATTAATTTCTGACAATTCTTTTATTCTTTCATCCATAGCTACCTTTTCAAATTCTTTATGAACTAATTCCATATTCTCCATCTCAGCATATTCTTCAAATAACTTATCATATTTCTTATAATATTTTAATGCATTATTATAGTCTTCGATTTTTTCATATGAATCTGCTAATGCTTCATATGCCTTCATTTCATATGAGTGTCCCCACCTTTGACCTATGCAAATAGCTTCTTTATACGTCTCTATAGATTTTTCATAGTCTTGTAATGCAAAATATATCTTTCCTATAAGCATAATTAAATTAAAATCAAAATGGCTAAATGCAAAGGTATCTACATTTATATTGTAACTTTCTTGTGCTCTCATTGCATATTTCAATGCTTCATTGAAGTTATCTCCTCTTGCAAATCCTATAGATGCCTTTAAGTATAGAATCATTGCTTCTATACTATCTTTAACGAATTTACTTAGTTTAGCCTTATTGTTAATTATGTAATTTATACAAAAATCTACATTCTGAAATTCATTAGTATATATATACGATTCTACCAATGTTACTGCTGATGAACATCTTAAATTAATATCCATGAATTCATATTGAGAATTATACACTATTGGCTCTAAATATCTTATTGCTTCCTTATATTTATGCATTCCATCATAATAACTAACGCCTATGTTATACATAACTATACATTTTACTTCTATAAGTTTATAAGTTTCAGCTATCTCTAAAGCTTTCAATAAGCACTTCATACCCATAGTATAATTATTTAGTAATTCTATGTATCTTGTACCTATAATTATACAATAATATCCATATTCTTTTTTATTACCTTCACTGATATAGTCAAATAACCGCTCTAACTCTTTTTCCAATTTATCCTTGTTATATTTTTCATACTTATTTTTTAATATAGATTGAATATGTATGATTAATGTTTCATCTAAATCATCATGATTCTTTATTAAGTCAAATCCTAATTTTAAATATTTTTGAGAATTCTCATCATCCTTAATCTTACTATATATCATTCCTATATTAACAAAATTCCTAGCACACCAAATTTTATCATCAATTTTCCATGCGTACTCTAAAGCTTTTTTAAATTTTATTATAGCTTTTTCATATTCTACGAAACTTCTTTCCAATAATCCCATTAAATAATATATCTTAAATAATTCTTTATCATCATTAATATTCTTTACAATTGTTTTACACTTATTTTTTAAGAAAACTAACTTTTCTATATTTAATATATAACGTGGCCTTACTTCTAATCCTTCAATTATTTCCTCTATACCACTGATACCATTTATCATATTATTACTCCATCCTATAAATATAATAAATTAATTAAATAAACATTTTTAACCTTATTATAACATACTTTTACCTTTTTAGTTATATTTCTAGTCAAAGTATAATTTTCCAACATAAATGTAAAAAAATAAAAGCATTGAGATAATCTCAATGCTTTTATTTTAACCTACCTGGCAACATCCTACTCTCCCACACAGTCTCCCGTGCAGTACCATCGGCCCTCTGAGGCTTAACCATCGTGTTCGGTATGGGAACGGGTGTATCCCTTAGAGGCATCATCACCAGATTTGAAAGATATTGTTCTTTCAAAATTGCATGCTACAATAAACTTTTTTATATACATTGGACAAGCCCTCGACCTATTAGTATCAGTCAGCTAAATATGTTACCACACTTACACCTCTGACCTATCAACCTGGTAGTCTTCCAGGGGTCTTACTGACTTAACGTCATGGGAAATCTTATCTTGAGGTGGGCTTCACGCTTAGATGCTTTCAGCGTTTATCCCTTCCCGACATAGCTACCCAGCTGTGCTCCTGGCGGAACAACTGGTACACCAGAGGTCAGTCCATCCCGGTCCTCTCGTACTAAGGACAGCTCCTCTCAAATTTCCTACGCCCGCGACGGATAGGGACCGAACTGTCTCACGACGTTCTGAACCCAGCTCGCGTGCCGCTTTAATGGGCGAACAGCCCAACCCTTGGGACCTACTACAGCCCCAGGATGCGACGAGCCGACATCGAGGTGCCAAACCTCCCCGTCGATGTGGACTCTTGGGGGAGATCAGCCTGTTATCCCCGAGGTAGCTTTTATCCGTTGAGCGATGGCCCTCCCACGAGGAACCACCGGATCACTAAGCCCGACTTTCGTCCCTGCTCCACTTGTAAGTGTCGCAGTCAGGCTCCCTTCTGCCTTTGCACTCTTCGAACGATTTCCGACCGTTCTGAGGGAACCTTTGGGCGCCTCCGTTACTTTTTAGGAGGCGACCGCCCCAGTCAAACTGCCCACCTAACAATGTCCCGTGACCTGATTCAAGGCCTCCGGTTAGAAATTCAGTACTGTCAGGGTGGTATCCCAAGGATGACTCCACACAGGCTGACGCCCATGCTTCCTAGTCTCCCACCTATCCTGTACAGACAATACCAAATCTCAATGCTAAGCTACAGTAAAGCTCTACGGGGTCTTTCCGTCCAATCGCGGGTAACCAGCATCTTCACTGGTACTACAATTTCGCCGGATTTGCAGTTGAGACAGTGCCCAAATCATTACGCCATTCGTGCGGGTCGGAACTTACCCGACAAGGAATTTCGCTACCTTAGGACCGTTATAGTTACGGCCGCCGTTTACTGGGGCTTAAGTTCACACCTTCGCTTGCGCTAAGTGATCCCCTTAACCTTCCAGCACCGGGCAGGCGTCAGCCCCTATACATCAGCTTTCGCTTTAGCAGAGACCTGTGTTTTTGCTAAACAGTTGCTTGGGCCTATTCTCTGCGGCCTACATTTCTGTAGGCACCCCTTCTCCCGAAGTTACGGGGTCAATTTGCCGAGTTCCTTAACTGCAATTCTTCCGCTGGCCTTAGGATTCTCTCCTCATCTACCTGTGTCGGTTTGCGGTACGGGTACCAAACTCCTCCCTAGAAGCTTTTCTTGGCAGCGTGGAATCAGGTACTTCGCTCATACGAGCTCCCCATCACACCTCAACTTAGTCTCCGGATTTGCCTAGAGACATGTCTAAGTGCTTAGACAGACATCCAATAGTCTGCACACCCTATCCTCCTGCGTCACTCCATTGGTAATAACGTCATTTGGTAGTATCGGAATATCAACCGATTGTCCATCACCTACGCCTTTCGGCCTCGGCTTAGGTCCCGACTAACCCTGGGCGGACGAGCCTTCCCCAGGAAACCTTAGATTTTCGGCCATTGAGATTCTCACTCAATTCTCGCTACTTATGCCAACATTCTCACTCCTGTACAGTCCACCGCTCCTTTCGGTACGACTTCAGCCCATACAGGAAGCTCCTCTACCACTCCGTTAGGAGTCCGTAGCTTCGGTAGTAGATTTTAGCCCCGGACATTTTCGGCGCAAGGTCTCTCGACTAGTGAGCTATTACGCACTCTTTAAATGAGTGGCTGCTTCTAAGCCAACATCCTAGTTGTCTTAGAAACCTCACATCCTTTACCACTTAATCTACATTTAGGGACCTTAGCTGACGGTCTGGGCTGTTTCCCTTTTGACTACGGATCTTATCATTCGCAGTCTGACTGCCTGGGTACAAGTGTATGGCATTCGGAGTTTGATAAGGTTCGGTAAGCCTCGCGGCCCCCTAGCCCATTCAGTGCTCTACCTCCATCACTTAATTTACCAGACGCTAGCCCTAAAGCTATTTCGAGGAGAACCAGCTATCTCCGAGTTCGATTGGAATTTCTCCGCTATCCACAGCTCATCCCATGGTTTTTCAACACCAACGTGGTTCGGTCCTCCACGAGGTTTTACCCTCGCTTCAACCTGGCCATGGATAGGTCACCCGGTTTCGGGTCTACAGCATGCAACTAGTCGCCCTATTCAGACTTGGTTTCCCTTCGGCTACGTACCATAAGTACTTAACCTTGCTGCATACCGTAACTCGTTGGCTCGTTCTACAAAAAGCACGTCGTCACACACATAAGGTGCTTCGACCGGTTGTAGGCACAGGGTTTCAGGTTCTATTTCACTCCCCTCCCGGGGTTCTTTTCACCTTTCCCTCACGGTACTGCTTCACTATCGGTCACTAGGTAGTATTTAGCCTTGGGAGGTGGTCCTCCCTGCTTCCCACAAGGTTTCACGTGTCTCGTGGTACTCTGGATCAGTTCTGACTTTTTCGTTCTTTCGCCTACATGACTATTACATTCTGCGGTGCAACTTTCCAGTTGTCTTCGACTAGAATTCCAAAGTATTTATGAACTGTCCGCAACCCCAAGAGCAAGCTCTTGGTTTGGGCTCTTTCCGTTTCGCTCGCCGCTACTCAGAAAATCGATGTTTCTTTCTCTTCCTCCGGGTACTTAGATGTTTCAGTTCCCCGGGTTACCTTCCTTAAGCTATGTATTCACTTAAGGATACATGAGGTTTCTCATGTGGGTTTCCCCATTCGGAAATCTGTGGATCACGGCCTATGTGCGGCTACCCACAGCTTATCGCAGCTTATCACGTCCTTCATCGGCTCCTAGTGCCAAGGCATTCGCCCTGCGCCCTTTGTAGCTTGACCTATCATTTATTCTACTATAAACTGCGCATTACTTCGTCAGCTACGTCGCTCATTTCGTTCACATACAAAAGTATTGTTCACTCATTCGCTCCTTGCTTCCTCGTACTGCTTGTTTCTAGCGAATAAATCTATACAATCTTTACTAGATTAGTATAGGTATATAAATCAGTAAATCTATAATAGATTTTAAAGTCTTTATTGTAACTATGCAATTTTCAAAGAACAATCTGCTCTACTATAAGCTTCGCATTACTTCGTCAGCTACGTCACTCATTTCGCTCATATACATAAGTATTATTCGCTCATTCGTTCCTTGCTTCCTCGTACTGCTCGCTTCTAGCGAACATATAATTTTGAAAGATTCTATGATCTTTCAAAATTGAACAGAAGACATAAACCTTTTTGCTTAGGTTCTCCCTAAACATATATCCTTAGAAAGGAGGTGATCCAGCCGCAGGTTCTCCTACGGCTACCTTGTTACGACTTCACCCCAATCACTAATCCCACCTTCGGCCGCTGGCTCCTTGCGGTTACCTCACGGACTTCGGGTGTTACCAGCTCTCATGGTGTGACGGGCGGTGTGTACAAGGCCCGGGAACGTATTCACCGCGACATTCTGATTCGCGATTACTAGCAACTCCAACTTCATGTAGGCGAGTTGCAGCCTACAATCCGAACTGGGATGAGTTTTTGAGTTTTGCTCCACCTCACGGTTTTGCGTCTCTTTGTACTCACCATTGTAGCACGTGTGTAGCCCTAGACATAAGGGGCATGATGATTTGACGTCATCCCCACCTTCCTCCGCGTTAACCACGGCAGTCTTGCTAGAGTGCTCAACTTAATGGTAGCAACTAACAATAAGGGTTGCGCTCGTTGCGGGACTTAACCCAACATCTCACGACACGAGCTGACGACAACCATGCACCACCTGTCTTCCTGTCCCCGAAGGGACTTCCTCGATTAAGAGTAATTCAGGAGATGTCAAGTCTAGGTAAGGTTCTTCGCGTTGCTTCGAATTAAACCACATGCTCCGCTGCTTGTGCGGGCCCCCGTCAATTCCTTTGAGTTTTAATCTTGCGACCGTACTCCCCAGGCGGAATACTTAATGCGTTTGCGACGGCACGGAGGTCATGACAACCCCCACACCTAGTATTCATCGTTTACGGCGTGGACTACCAGGGTATCTAATCCTGTTTGCTCCCCACGCTTTCGAGCCTCAGCGTCAGTTATCGTCCAGTAAGTCGCCTTCGCCACCGGGGTTCTTCCTAATCTCTACGCATTTCACCGCTACACTAGGAATTCCACTTACCTCTCCGACACTCTAGACCTCCAGTTTGAAATGCAGCACCCAAGTTGAGCTCGGGTATTTCACATCTCACTTAAAGGTCCGCCTACGCTCCCTTTACGCCCAGTAAATCCGGACAACGCTTGCCACCTACGTATTACCGCGGCTGCTGGCACGTAGTTAGCCGTGGCTTCCTCCTTTGGTACCGTCATTATCGTCCCAAAAGACAGGGCTTTACGATCCGAAAACCTTCATCACCCACGCGGCGTTGCTGCATCAGGCTTTCGCCCATTGTGCAATATTCCCCACTGCTGCCTCCCGTAGGAGTCTGGACCGTGTCTCAGTTCCAATGTGGCCGATCACCCTCTCAGGTCGGCTACGCATCGTCGCCTTGGTGAGCCGTTACCTCACCAACTAGCTAATGCGCCGCGGGTCCATCTTATAGCGGATTGCTCCTTTAAAGCTAAAGCCATGCGACTTCTACTTCTTATGCGGTATTAATCTTCCTTTCGGAAGGCTATCCCCCTCTATAAGGCAGGTTACCCACGTGTTACTCACCCGTCCGCCGCTAACTCCACTCCCGAAGGAGCTTTGTTCGCTCGACTTGCATGTGTTAAGCACGCCGCCAGCGTTCGTCCTGAGCCAGGATCAAACTCTCAATTTAAAAAGTTTGATTACTAGCTTAGTACTAGTTTGCTGACTTCATATATATGAGTCAATTTAAAGAATTAACTGGTTATATGTTTCTTCTGTTCAATTTTCAAAGATCATCTGTCGCTCTCTTGCGACGCTCATTTATTATATCAAAGCTATCGAATCTTGTCAATAACTTTTTTCTTTTTTGTTACTGCTCTCTCGCAGCGACAAGACTTATTATAGCACCTGTTTTATATAAAAAATTTATCAATTGTTCTTTTTTTGATATTTATCATAAGAATACTTAAAATTTCTCTATTTTTCTTTGTTTTATGTATATTGATATACACGGGACATTTGTCGTTATTCTTACATAAATCTTACAATTATATACATAATACAATCTTATATAGTATTATCTACTTCGATATTATCTATACTTCCAACTAAATATACGCTTCTTATAAATCTTGTACTGCTGAATACAAATTTCTAAAGTCAACACCTCTAATTTTGCTATAATAACTCCAATTATAGAGTTTTATATAACTAATCACTTCCTGAGATTTATCCCCTAATCTCTTTGCTACTTCTATAAGATCATCTAAATCATTTTATATTTTCTTCTATACTACCTTTGCAAATATATAACCAACTATTGTTGCTATAATGATTAGCAATAATATTAATACAAAAATCTTAATAATCCCAGTTGATAATTTTTCTTTATGTCTTTTCTTTCTTGTGAGCCTTCTCATATAATACTCCTTCTATTGAATTATTTTACATTATTGTATCATATAATTCTTAATAAAATAACAAAGTACTATCATATAATAAAAAACTTTATGCTCCAGTCCTCTGATTATCAAACTTACTAAAAAAGCTGTCACACCTTTCGTGCAACAGCTCATTATTAGAAACTTTTGATTTCTTACCTATTCACTATTTTTCTTAAAACTATTCTAAATAGCCTTCTCTATAAAGCAATTCTGCCATTAAAACAGCTCCACCTGCTGCTCCTCTTAATGTATTGTGGGAAAGTCCAACAAATTTATAATCAAATATAGTATCTTCTCTTAATCTACCAACAGATATTCCCATTCCTCTTTCTATATCTCTATCTAAATGAGTTTGTGGTCTATTTTCTTCTTCAAAATAAGTAATAAATTGCTTTGGTGCTAATGGAAGTTCAAGTTCTTGAGGTCTTCCTGAATATTCAGCCCATTTAGTTAAAATTTGTTCCTTAGTTGGTTTCTTCTTAAATGAAACAGAAACAGTTGCTAAATGTCCATCTAATACTGGAACTCTAATACATTGAGCTGATATTGTTATACCATCAACAAATTTTATCTCATCATTTTCAATATGGCCCCATACTTTCAATGGTTCTTGTTCACTCTTTTCTTCTTCTCCACCGATAAATGGAATGATATTATCCTCCATCTCAGGCCATTCTTTTAAAGTTTTACCACTTCCTGAAACAGCTTGATAAGTAGAAACTACTACCTTTGTTGGTTCAAATTCTAATAATGCTGTTAATGGTGGTACATAGCTTTGTATTGAACAGTTAGGCTTTGTAGCTATAAACCCTCTCTTTGTTCCTAATCTCTTTCTTTGTGCATTAATGATTTCTAAATGAGATGCATTTATTTCTGGAACAATTACTGGTACGTCTTTTGTCATTCTGTGAGCTGAATTGTTTGACACGACAGGAATTTCAGCTTTTGCATATGCTTCTTCTAATTCCTTTATAGTATTTTTGTCCATATTTACTGCACAAAATACAAAATCAACATCATCCTTAACTTCTTCTATATTATTAAGGTTTCTTATAACCATTGGTTTTACCCATTCTGGCATAGGTATATCAAGTTTCCATTTTGATCCTACCACTTCTTCATAACTTTTTCCTGCACTTCTACCACTAGCTGCTACTACAGTAACATCAAAATATGGATGATCTGTCAATAATGTAACTAATCTTTGTCCAACAAAACCTGTAGCCCCAAGTATACCTACTCTTAATCTCTTTTTCACGATGAATTCCCCCTAAAAATTAGTTTAAATATTTAGCGTAATTAAATGCTATAGGTACATTTTTATATCAAGAAAAGCCCTGGAGAAATCCACGGCTATTAATTCATGTTGAAATACATGAAAAATTAACTACTTCGGATAGCACTCCACAACACTGTGACAGTCTTACATATATTTTATGCAAGCCCAGCAATATAGTCCTTAAAGCATTAACTATACACTTCGGCGATGATTCCTTTTCCATTACTTCATAGCGCTTACCTCCATAATGGTACTATTAAACATCGCACCTCTATCATTACAACTAATATTCACATGTTTTTATAATACACTTATTTATCTTTAAAATCAAGTGACTTGTAATAATTTGTATTTACTTAGTTATTATATTTTTAAACATACTTTTATGTACATACACTATCAACAACTTTGAACATCATAATAGACGAAACTACTTGATCTTTATCGGAAATATTTTCTAAAGTACAATATACAGCTAAAAATTGATTTCCTTCTTTGGGTTGAGCAAACTGATTATCTGATTCAACTTTATATACATTATTTATAATACTAGTATAAATAGAACATATGGTTACCAAATATTAAATAGTGATAAGAAATCAATATGAATATAATTTTACCTCTATTAGGAGAGAAAGAGCTATAAATAAAAAAGAACCTTAAAAAGGTTCTTCTAAACTCCACCTAAAATTAATTTTAGATAATAATAGTCCATTGAATCATCAACTTTTAAAATTGCAGCACATCCCAAGCACATTAATACTACTATGCCTAATGATACAGAAGAACATATTATTCCTGCTAGTGCCATACCACTTCCATTTATCTCTCCTTGTGATCTCTGTATTTGTGATCTTCCTACTATGCCCAAAACCAATCCTACTATTCCCAAAATTACACCTAAAAAAGCAAATATAAAAGTTATCGAAAATACTATTGATATAATTCCTAATATCATAGATGCAATAGCCAACCCTGAATTTTTTTGCATACTTTTTTCCTCCTAATTTATAAGACACTAATAATAATATATCATATCCACATATTTACTTTCAATTAGTATAATTCCTATTTTTCAACCTTTTTTATTAAGATGCAAAAATTCCTTAAAACATTTTCTTCAAATATATTAGTACATCACCTTAAATTAACCATTTATTTTGTCTTATTTAATAACTTTTTTAAATAAGCTACCTGTTTATCATATACTGTCTTATTTCCATATCTCACTTCTTCATATGTAATAGGAATTTCAATCATTACTGTGTACTAAAAAAGCTCTCGCCTACAAATTTTCATTTGTTATTGCGAGAGCCTTATCTTTTTAATAGGTTATATAATATTAAAACTATTTGTTAGTGAAGTATCTTTCTAATAATCCTTTGAATGCCATTCCGTGTCTTGCTTCATCTTTACACATTTCATGAACTGTATCATGTATAGCATCTAAGTTTTGTTGTTTTGCAAGTGTTGCTAATTGTTTCTTACCTTCTGTTGCTCCATATTCTGCTGCAACTCTAGCTTCTAAGTTTGCTTTTGTATCTGCTACTACTACTTCTCCTAGTAATTCAGCAAATTTTGCTGCATGTTCTGCTTCTTCAAAGGCAATTCTCTTATACGCTTCTGCTACTTCTGGATATCCTTCTCTATCAGCTTGTCTACTCATTGCTAAGTACATACCAACTTCTGTACATTCTCCAACAAAGTTTGCTCTTAATCCTTCTAATATTTCTGGATCTACTCCTGCTGCTACTCCGATTCTGTGTTCATCAGCCCATTTTAATTCTCCTGCTTGCTCTTGGAACTTATCTGCAGTGGCCTTACAAATTGGGCACATTTCTGGTGCTGCATCTCCTTCATGAATATATCCACATACTGTACAAATAAACTTCTTCATAACTAAATTTCCTCCATAATATTCTTATTTAAATTATATATATATAAACCAAATCTTTCACTTGTATCTTTTTAATTATTTGTTAGTGAAGTATCTTTCTAATAATCCTTTGAATGCCATTCCGTGTCTTGCTTCATCTTTACACATTTCATGAACTGTATCATGTATAGCATCTAAATTTTGTTGTTTTGCAAGTGTTGCTAATTGTTTCTTACCTTCTGTTGCTCCATACTCTGCTGCAACTCTAGCTTCTAAGTTTGCTTTTGTATCTGCTACTACTACTTCTCCTAGTAATTCAGCAAATTTTGCTGCATGTTCTGCTTCTTCAAAGGCAATTCTCTTATATGCTTCTGCTACTTCTGGATATCCTTCTCTATCAGCTTGTCTACTCATTGCTAAGTACATACCAACTTCTGTACATTCTCCAGTAAAGTTCGCTCTTAATCCTTCTAATATTTCTGGATCTACTCCTGCTGCTACTCCGATTCTGTGTTCATCAGCCCATTTTAATTCTCCTGCTTGCTCTTGGAATTTATCTGCAGTCGCCTTACAAATTGGGCACATTTCTGGAGCTGCATCCCCTTCATGAATATATCCACATACTGTACAAATAAACTTTTTCATAACTAAATTCCCTCCATAACATTTTTATTATACTTATATATCTCAATTAAATCTTTATTTTTATCTTTTGTGCTTTTACATTTTGTTTTCATTCGTTACTCACATTTATTATTATATAATAATTATTATTTGTTATCAATAGCTTTTTATAATATTTTTATATTTTTTTAGTTTTATTTAGGTATTATACATATCGTTTTAATCTATTAGCTTTGCAGTAAAATACTGTATCATAATTTATATAACTAAAATATATAAAATTAAAAAATAATATGACTATCGCAATAAATTTTATAAGCAAAAGCCCTCTTTTCAGTGCATCATTATGAAAGAAATTCCTATGTAATTTCTCTAATTATGTTATTATAACTTCTATAAAATTTATTCATCAACCTAGTATAAATTACTTGTCCAATACTATAATTTTTTTCGCGAGAAAACTTCATTAATCACGTATATAAACTTCACCCTATTAAAATTAATCCAATTTTAAGATGTATATTGCATGTACATTTTAACGATTATATCGTCTTCTGTATTAATCAAAATAAAAGATTATATATAGGATAAGATAATATTCCATATACATTTGAATTACTATACTTAATTGACATTGCTACAGCATTTTTCTGAGATTTTAAATTAATACTATCAATATCCTTACTAAATTTTTTAGTAGTGTTGTCCGAAAGTATCACATTATCATTGCCTCTAATTTGTATATTACACTCAGTATTTAACGATATATTCTTCATTAGTTTTACTAGGATTAGATAATACCCTATACTTTACCGATTCAGAAGTACTATTCATTATCTGCATCATAGATTCTTTTAAAGTAGATTCCATTCTATCTATTAAAATACTTCTCAATAAAATATTAAAAATTACTCCACTAATAATAAGTATGGTACCTAATCTTAAAAATAACTTAAATTTAAAAAGCAACTTATTATCACCGTTTAAAAAACGACTTAAATAAGTTGCTCTATAATTATGAATCGTGAATTGCTAATCGTGATTTTTTTACTGTCCCACTTTCTAAATTTCCATAAGTTTTTTATCAATCATTTCCTTAGCCAACTTCGGATTTGCTTTTCCTTTGCTCATTTTCATAACTTGACCCATTAGGAATGATGCAGCTTGAGTTTTTCCCGTCTTAAAATCTTCTACTGACTTAGGATTATTATCTATTACCTCTAACACCATTTTTTCTAACTCATCAGAAGAACTTATTTGCATAAGACCTTTCTTTTCAATTATATCCATTACAGCATCATCAGTAACAAATAATTCATCTAATACTTCCTTACCAGCAGTAGTACTTATCTTACCAGCTTCTATAACCTTAATAAGTTCTGCTAATTTTTCTGGTAAAACAGCTATATCTTTTGATTCTAATTTCTTTTCTTTTAATATTCTTAGGATATCTCCTAAAATCCAGTTTGCTGCTATCTTTGGTGTTGCTCCTTTATCTACAACCACTTCAAAGTAAGTAGCAAGGCCCTTATCCCCTATAAGAATATCTACTTCTTTTTCACTTAATGAATATTCTTTTAAAAATCTTTCTCTCTTTTCATCTGGCATTTCTGGAAGACTATTTTTTATAGCTTCAACTTGTTCACTACTTATTATAATAGGTGCAAGATCTGGCTCTCTGAAATATCTATAATCATGAGCCTCTTCCTTAGTTCTCATTGGAATAGTTTTTCCTTTTCCACTATCCCATCTTCTAGTTTCTTGAACTACTTTATGACCTTCATTAAATTGATATAATTCTCTTTGTCTTTTTTCTTCCTTTTCTAATGCCTTTTGAAGTTCTCTAAAAGAGTTAATATTTTTAAGTTCTACTCTTGTTCCAAACTCTTCTTGTCCTACTGGTCTTAAAGATATATTAGCATCACATCTTAATGACCCTTCTTCCATACGACAGTCAGATACTTCAGCATATTCTAATATTCCTTTTAAAGCCTTCATAAATGCAACAGCTTCACCAACTGATCTTATATCTGGTTCTGTTACTATTTCCGCAAGTGGTACACCAACTCTGTTATAATCTATTAATGAAATTGGTTCGCCTTCAACGTGAACAAGTTTTCCAGCATCTTCTTCAATATGAATCCTATTTAATCTAACCTTTACATCTTTACCTTCATAATTAAATTCTACTAATCCATTTGAACATATTGGAATATCATATTGTGATGTTTGATATGCCTTTGGTAAGTCAGGATAAAAATAGTTTTTTCTGTCCATTTTGTTATATAAATTTATATCACATCCAAGTGCCTTTCCTGCCTTAATTGCTAAATTAACTACTTCTTCATTTAATACTGGTAATGTCCCCGGTAACCCCATACATATTGGACAAGTATTTGCATTAGGCTCTGCTCCAAACTCTGTAGAACAAGAACAAAATATCTTTGTCTTAGTTTTTAATTCTGCGTGGATTTCTAATCCTATAACTGTTTCAAAATTCATAACTCTGTCCCCTCCTATAAATCTAGAACTAATGCTTTTTCCAAGCTATAAGCTGCCTTAAATATTTTTTCCTCTGAGAAATGATCCCCAATCAATTGAAGTCCTATTGGTAATCCTTCTTTACTTACTCCACATGGAAGTGATATAGCAGGATTTCCTCCTAAATTAACATTGATAGTATATATATCTGCTAAATACATAGCTACAGGATCATCATTCTTTTCACCTATCTTAAATGGTAATACTGGAGATGTTGGTGATAATATTAAATCATATTTTTCATATACTTTTTTTAACTCATATCTTAATTTTTTTCTGAACTTTTCTGCCTTATTATAATAAGCATCATAGTATCCTGAAGATAAAGTATAAGTTCCAAGCATAATTCTTCTCTTTACTTCATCTCCAAATCCTTCAGTTCTACTTTTCTCCATAAGTTCATCTACAGAATTAAATTCACTAGTTCTATATCCATATCTTATTCCATCATATCTTGATAAGTTTGAACTTGCTTCTGATGAAGAAATAATATAATATGCAGCAAGTCCATCCTTAGATATAGGAAGAGAAATTTCTTCTAATTCTGCTCCTAATGACTTTAAAACCTCTATACTGTTATACATACAAGCCTTTATTTCTTCATCTAGTCCTTCTGCTAAAAATTCCTTAGGAACTCCTATCTTCATTCCCTTTATGCTCTCTTCTAAAGCTTTAGTATAATCTTTCTTTTCTAACCCCTTAGTTGTAGTAGAATCAAAATCATCTTCTCCAGCTAATATATTTAGCATATAAGCACTGTCTTCTACAGAAGTTGTAAATGGTCCTATTTGATCCAAAGATGATCCAAAAGCAATTAGTCCAAATCTTGATACTAACCCATAAGTTGGCTTAAGCCCTACAACACCACAATAAGCTGCAGGTTGTCTTATAGATCCACCAGTATCTGATCCTAATGAGATAGGCACCATCCCTGATGCAACTGCTGCTGCTGAACCACCAGATGATCCACCTGGAACTCTAGTAATATCTCTAGGATTTAAAGTTTTCTTAAACGCTGATGTTTCTGTAGATGACCCCATTGCAAACTCATCCATATTTGTCTTACCTATAATAATTCCATCCTCTGCAATTATCTTTTTTATTATAGTTGCATCATACGGTGGTACAAAATCTCCAAGCATTTTTGATGCGCAAGTAGTTTTAACACCTTCTGTGCAAATATTATCCTTTATTGCAATAGGTATTCCTGCTAAAGCTCCTGTAGATTCACCTTTCTTTATCTTTTCATCTATCGCCCTAGCTCTTTCTAATGCTTCATCAGTACAAAGAGTTATAAAAGCGCCTATAGTATCTTCTTTCTCTTTAATTGTATCTATATATTCTTTAACTAGTGATTCACTAGTTATTTCACCAGACTTTATTTTTTCAATAGTTTCCGCTATACCCATTATTCTTGCCCCCTATTCAATAATTTTAGGAACTCTAATATAAGTGTCCTGCATATCCTTAACATTTCTAAATAAATCTTTACAATCAAATTCTTTAACTTCATCTTTTCTTACAATTGGTTCTAATTTTTCTTTTTCTATTTCGACATCTATTTCTAAATCCATATCACTTAAATATTGAAATTGATCTAATATACTTTCAAATTCACCAGCAAATTTTTCTGCTTCTTCATCTGAAAAACTTAATTTAGCTAACTTAGCTATATACTTAACTTCATCTATACTTACCTTCATTTTATTCACCTCTAACAATTATTTTAAGGAGTCAATCTCTTTATATCTCTTGGGAATAATGCCGCTTCTCTTATATTTGATAATTCCAATACCTTCATTGTAATTCTCTCAAGACCTATAGCAAATCCACCATGAGGAGGCATTCCATATTTAAATGTATCTAAATAGAATGCAAAGTCTTCTAACTTCATTTTTGCTCCTACAATTCTTTCCTTTAACATTTCATAATCATGAATTCTTTGACCACCAGTAGTTATCTCTAGACCTTTATAAATTAAGTCAAAGCTCTTTGTAAAGCCTGGTTTCTTTTCATCTTCCATAGTATACATTGGTCGTTTACTTACTGGATATTCTGTTAAAAATACAAAATCACTATTATATTTTTCTTTTATATATTTATGAAGTAATGCTTCTCCTTCATGGTCTATATTACCTACTGGAGATTTTTTGCCATACTTTTCAAGTAACATCTTTTGAGCTTCTGCTAGTGGAATTCTTGGAATCTTAAGTTCTTCTGGAACTTCAACACCATAAAGTTTTAATTCCTCACTACATGTTTCCTTTAGATGCTCAAACATATATCTTAAGAAATCTTCTTCTACATCCATTAAGTCACTTTCATCTTTAATAAATCCCATCTCTACATCTAAACTTACATATTCATTTAAATGTCTCCATGTGTTATGAAGCTCTGCTCTATATGCATAACCTATTTCAAATACTTTTTCAAAACCTGCTCCTACCATCATTTGCTTATAGAATTGTGGACTTTGTGCAAGAAAGGCTCTTCTGTTAAAATAGTTAACAGTAAACATTTCTGATCCACCTTCTGTACCTGAGTTTATAATTTTAGGAGTATGAATTTGTTCAAAATCATGACTCTTAAAATAACCCTTAAAAGCTTCTTCTATCTCATTTTGAACTTTAAAAATCGCCTTTACTTTAGGAATTCTAAGACTTATTGTTCTATGATCAAGTTGAGTTTCAAGACCTGTTTTATTTTTATAGCTTTGAACCTCAAAAGGTAATTTATCATAATAAGTTTTCCCTACTATTTCTATAGATGAAACTTCTACTTCAATTCCTTTTGAAGCCTTTTCATTTTCCTTAACTAAACCAACAACTTCAATGGAATTTTCTAATCTTAATCCTTTTATTTGTTCCTTTTCACATACTAATTGTATTATCCCTGATTTATCTCTAAGCATTATAAATGCAATATGACCAAAATCTCTTATTTTGTGTACCCAACCTCTAAGTAACACTTCTTCCTCTGAAACTTCTAAATCTTTAATATACACTCTTTCCATATATAATTAGCCCCCTTTTTTATTTTTGTTACATAATAAAAAAATCTCATCCCTGTATATACCATATAGATATATACAGGGACGAGATTTTAACATACCGCGGTGCCACCCCATTTGACTTATAAAAGTCCAGCTCAAAGGTACAGATTTTACTCGATACCCTTCACTTGTAACGGCGTGATCCCGTCTAAGTCTACTCTTCCCATTATATAAGAATTTCGGTTAGCTACTCCAAAGTGTTCTTCCATTCATGACTCGTACAGATATCTCACCATCATCTGCTCTCTACAACTTATCAATGAACTTACTCTCTTTATCATAGTATTTATAAATTTGCAATTTCTTTACTATATTGATTATTATATGCTTATTTTTTTAATAAATCAACACCTTATCTTGTTTTTTATTAAATTTTTATCATATTGTTAATAACTTAAAAGTATATGTTCATTATATTTATATAGATGAAATATTGAGATGAATAATACTATATCTTATAAAAAACAAAACTGGCAAAACTTTATGTTACTTAAGTTTTGCCAGCACTTAGACTTATTCAATAATAAATTTTTCTACAGTCTCTTCTAAATTTTTAACTACTTTACTTAAATCATCTGCAACTGATTTAATATTTTTTACATGATATAACTGCTCACTTACTGTCGTTGATGTTTCTTCTGTTGCTGCTGCTGATTCTTCACATACCGCAATAACTCCATGAATTGATGCTGTTACATCTTCTTTAATTTTATCAATATAATTAACATTTTCAATTAAATTTTCAACTTCACCAGTTAATTTAACAAATGACATTTCAATATTTTCAAAAACCTCTTTTGATTCATTCATTGAATTGTTCATATTATCAATAGTGTCTGTTGATTTTTCCATATTAATTTTAGTATTGTTAATTTCTTTAACTATCTCATTTATTATATTACCTATCTGCTTTGTAGCATCTGCTGTTTGCTCAGATAATTTTCTTATTTGATCAGCAACAACACCAAAGCCTTTTCCTGCCTCTCCTGCTCTTGATGCTTCTATTGCAGCATTTAATGCTAATAAATTAGTTTCTTCTGATATACTATTAATAGTTAAAACTATTTCACCAATCATGTCTGATTTTTTAGCTAATTCATTTATACTCCTATTAGTGTTATTTCCTATTTCTATGGTAGCTTCGATATCACTAACTAACCTAGTAATTGAACTACTACATTTTTTATTATTTTCTTTAGATTCATTAAATTCTTTCTTTACACCTTCTGTTACTTCAATTATTTCTTCAATCTTTCCTGTTAAACTTTCTAACTTCTCTGCTCCATTTTGCGCATCATTAGATTGCTCCTCTGCTGCTTTAGCTAACTCTATCATAACTTCATTTATACCATTAGCAGTATCTGATAATACTTCTGTTGCACTATATAAATTATCACATTGTTTAGTTGTATTATCAGAACATTCTTTGACCTCAATAAGTGATGTTCTTATAGCTGTAGTTAGTTCTACTAACGCATCATTCATAATAGCAACTTCACCTTCAAAAGTATTTTCAGTATTCTCTTCATCATTTTCTGCAAAATTTAAATTTTCAGCTTTTTTTCTTAATAAATTTGTTAAAAACTCAATAGGTCTACTTATCTTTCTTACTATTACTATCGCTAAAATAGAAACAAGTATACACAATATAGTAGTTATAATGACACAAACTACGATTCCCATATTAATTATTTTAAACACATTTTTTTCTTCTGCTATTACTCCCATTATGTTTCCATTGTATAATTTTGAAAATGCCACAATACATTTTTCATCATTTCGTTTTACTTTTATAGCTTCTTCATTAACTTCTAACAAATCTACATTACTTGAGTACACATTTTTTATATTTTCTTTTTCAGTATGATTTTTATCTACAATAAAATTTCCTTCATTATTCATTAAAAATGCATATCCACTTTTAAATACAGTAACTTCATTTATTATATCTTTATAATCATCAAAAAATAAATCTACAGCTACTACTGCAATAAGTGTATTTTTAATATATACAGGTTTGGTATATGCTATTCTCATACTATCAGAACTATCATCAGTATGTGGATCACTCCATATCGCTTCTTTCCTATTAACAGGATTATAATACCAACTCATATCCTTTTCTTTGTTATTTTCATTAAAATCTGTTTTTGAGAACTTACTTAATTTACTTACTTTATCGCTATCCTTATCTCTTTCATAAATTAATTGTATAGCTTCTGATGTAAGTTCTGGATTTATTATAATAGCTGTTCCTAAGAAATTTTTATTATCCTCTACAGTATTTTTTACATAAGTATCTAATGTACCTACATATTCCTTTATATATTCATCACTAACATCTAATTGATTTAAATCCATTGTACTTCTAACAAGATTTTCAATGTTATTAACTACCACCTCTATATTACTTAAGCCTTCATTTATTTCTTTCGCTTTATTAATAGACATCTGTAATAAATACTTTTCAGCTTCTTGCTCTATTATATCTTTACTAACATAACTCATAAATAAAGTAATTATTGTTGCTGTAAACACACAACAACCTACTATTGATAAAAATATTTTTTTTGATATACTTTCAACCTTTTTCATTTTTCATTCTCCTCTCAATATTATTTCTCGTTTTTTCCGCTTTTTTCTTTAGTTTTTTTACATTATTCGCGCAAAGGCCTATAATATATCATCTTTGATTATTTGTATGAGATTTAATGAAAAATAAAAAACTAGGCTATAGTATAAGCCTAGTTTCTTATTTCTTTTTAAATTTCTAACTTAAATGGTACCGTAGTAATTGCTATATGATTTCTACGAAGTAACCCTCTTTCTATAAATATCTTAGTTTGATTATGCAAAAATATATGCCACCATGTTCTTACTGAAAAATGTGACATTACTAATGTAACCATGTCACCTTTTTTATAATCTTTTTGATTTTCATCTATAAATTCTATAAGTGGCTCTATTATTTTTCTATAAGGTGAATATCTTATTTCTAATTTAATATCTTCATTTAGAAGTTTCCATTTCTTTTTTATCTTCTCTATTCCATCTTCATCTATTCCCACATAAAATGCTGTTACATTGTCAGATATAGTTTTTGCATATCTTAAAGCTCTTATAGTAGCTACATTAATGCTTGATATAGGAACTATAACTTTATTTTTATATTTATCTCTTTCAAAATTAATAGCCTCAATCTCTTCATCTGATATTCTTAATTCATCTGCTATACCATCATAATGTCTCTTTATTTTTAACATAGCCATAATTAATAATGGAATAACAATAATAACTATCCATGCACCATGAGTAAATTTATTAATTCCGATTATCACTGCAGTTAATGCTGTAACTAAAGCACCGACTCCATTAATAATACATTTATGTTTATAACCCTTTTCTTTATCTTTAAACCACTTTCTAAACATTCCAAATTGAGATAATGTAAATGATATAAATACCCCTACAGAGTATAATGGAATTAATTTATGAGTACTACCTCTAAATATAACTATTAATATTCCTGATATCACAGATAATGCTATTATTCCATTTGAATAACTTAATCTATCTCCTCTAAAAGAAAACTGTCTAGGCACAAACCCGTCTCTACTAATTACATTTAACAGTAATGGAAATCCTGAAAATGCTGTATTAGCAGCTAGTACTAAAATCAACATAGTTGTTACTTGTATATAATAAAACATAAATCCTTTTCCAAATACAGCATTAGCTATTAATGATAATACTGTCATTCCATCTTTAGGTGCTACTTTATAAATTAGATCTAAAGCTGATATACCTAGAAATAATGTTAAGACTATCAATGCTAATAGCATTAATGTAATTTTAGCATGTTTAACTGCTGGTTCTCTAAAGTTAGGAACAGCATTACTAACAGCTTCTACTCCTGTTAATGCAGAACACCCTGATGAAAATGCTTTACATATTAATAGCATATATAAACCATCATAAGTTCCTTTGATGCTCTCAATATTTTCATTTACAACTATGTCCCCAGTAAAATACCTATATATTCCTACTAATATCATGATTAGTATACCTAATATAAATGCATAAGGAGGAATAGCAAAAACCTTTGCCGATTCTGTAACTCCTCTTAAGTTTATAATAGTCATAATTATTAATAATATAATTGCAATAGTTACATTATGCTTGGCCAAAGCTGGAAATGCAGAACTAATAGCTGCCGTTCCCGCAGATATACTAACAGCAACAGTAAGAATATAATCTAATAATAATGATGCTCCCGCTGTTACTCCTTCAATTACTCCCAGGTTTTCTTTAGCTACAATATATGCGCCTCCACCATTAGGATAATGTTCTATAGTTTGCTTGTAAGAAAAAACTAGTAAAAATAATAATGCAATTATGAATAGAGATACCCACAACATTGATTTAAATGCCATTACACCAATGGCTGGCACTAATACTAATAATATTTCTTCTGTTGCATAAGACACTGAAGAAATTGCGTCACTAGATAGTATTGGAAGTCCTGTTCTTATAAAATATTTTTCATCATTAATCGACTTGCTTTGTAATGGTCTTCCTATTAACCATCTTTTTAAAACTCCAAACATGTTATTTGATACCACCTTTGTAATTTTTTTCTTACATTATCATCTTATTATATATACTTTTATGAAGAAAAACAATATATTATAAATATTTAAAATTATTGACTAGTAATAATTTTCCTGTTAAAATATTATACGATAATAATTTAATATTTATTAACAATAAGTTTATTAATGCTAAACTTTTATTAATTTTTAGGAGGTTTTATGAGTAGTGGCTTTTTACTTTTAAAATATCTATCTGTTGCATAGAAATAATTTTAATTTATGGGGGGATTTATTAATGAAAATTGAACAATTAGGTAGACACATTTTAGTGGAATATTATAATTGCGATAAGGAGATTCTAAAAGATCATGAACTTATCGAAAAATATATGAAGCAAGCGGCAATTGAAGCTAAAGCAACAATTGTACAAAGTTGTTTTCATAAATTTAATCCCTGGGGTGTCAGCGGTGCTGTAATAATCCAGGAATCACATCTTACTATTCACACTTGGCCTGAATTCGGCTTTGCGTCTGTAGACTTATTTACTTGCGGAAATAAGGTTAATCCATGGGATGGATTTAAATATCTAGAAAAAGTTCTTAAATCAGAACGAAGTGAATCTACAGAAGTTGCTAGAGGATTAGTAGATAAAATTAGAACATTCAGCAATGGTTGTTACGACAATATTGAAATGAACTATAAAATAGGAGGATAAGGTGAATATTATGAATATGGAATTATGGTATACAGAAAACCAAACTGACAACGTAAAATTTTCTATGAAAGTTAAAGAGCATATCTACTCTGGACAAAGTGACTTTCAAAAAATAGATGTATTAGACACTTATGAATTTGGAAAAGTTCTTGTTATTGACAACTGGACAATGATAACAGAAAAAGATGAATTTATTTATCACGAAATGATTACTCATGTCCCTATGTCTGTAAATCCTACTATTAAAAATGTTCTTGTTATTGGTGCCGGCGACGGTGGTACTGTAAGAGAACTTACAAGATATAATACAATTGAAAAAATAGATATGGTAGAAATAGATAAAATGGTAGTTGATGTTGCTAAAGAATATCTACCATTTACATCAAATAAATTAGATGACACAAGAGTAAATTTATACTTTGAAGACGGAATAAAATTTGTAAAAGGAAAAGAAAATCTATATGATTTAATCATTGTAGATTCTACAGATCCTATAGGTCCTGGAGAAGGTCTATTTACAAAAGAATTCTATACCGACTGCTATAATGCATTAACTGAAAAAGGTATATTAATTAATCAATGTGAAAGCCCTTACTATCCAAACAATGCTAGAGAAATGACTAGATCATTCTCTAAACTAAATGAAATCTTCAATATTTGTGAAGCATATCAATATCATATGCCAACTTACGCATCTGGACATTGGATTTTCTGCTTTGCATCAAAAGAATTACACCCTACTAAAGATTTTAATGCTACAAAATGGAACGAACTTGGACTAGCTACTAAATATTATAATACCGACTTACACTTAGGTGCTTTTGCTCTACCTAACTATGTAAAAGATTTATTGAAATAATTAATAAAATAGAGCTACTATAAAATTCTAATTGTAATAGCTCTATTTTTTCCATTTGTTAAATAGTATCTTATTCAAGAAGAATCATATTGCTTTTTATTGAGCATAATAATATGGTATAATAAAGAAAAATATTATGAAAGTTACGAGGTATTTGGAACAATGAGAATGTAATTTCTTTTTAGATTTAAACACAATAAAATTTTTTAATCCTTTATTAAAAGGTATTATTGTTGTGTTTGTTTTTAGAGAGTAAATTGCACATTGTACTATAATGCCATTTTTTGCGCAATTTTACTCTCTCCTAAATATTAAGGAGGGATTTTTTTGTTATTAATTAAAGTAGATAAACTAAAAAAATATTATGAAGATAAATTAATTTTAGATATAAATGACTTTGAGATTTCATCTGGGGATAGAATAGGCTTAATTGGAGAAAATGGCTGCGGAAAAACAACTCTTATAAAATCAATTTTAGGATTAATTACTATTGATGATGGTAGTATTTTCTTAACTGATAGTTATTCATATATAAGCCAAAATGAAGATTTCATTGATAGGTTATCCAAAAATGAATTTAATAAAAATATAACTACACCTAAAGAATATAAAGATCATCTTTCTGGTGGTGAAAAAGTCAAATTTAGAATAAGCAACGCTTTAAAAGAAAATAAAGAGCTACTTATCGCTGATGAACCAACATCAAACTTAGATAGAGAAACTATATGTAATCTTGAAAGTACACTAAAAAAATATAAGGGAGCTTTACTTTTAGTGTCTCATGATAGAGATTTTTTAGATAGCCTTTGTAGTAAAATTGCAGAGATTGAAAATGGAAAAATCACTGTCTATCCAGGAAATTACACAAATTATTTAAATCTTAAAAAATCCGATTTTGCAAGAAAAGAAAAAGAATATAACTCTTATATTAAAGAAAAAAATAGACTAGAAAATGCTATTGCCGTTAAGGAGAATCTGGAAAATAGAATTCAAAAAACTCCTAAACGTATGGGAAACTCTGAAGCAAGACTTCATCGCAAAATGGGTGGGCAAAAAGGAAAAAAGAAAATTGATAATGCAATAAAAAATATTGAACGAAGAATAGACCATTTGGAAGTTATCGAAAAACCTACTACTCCAAAAGAAATTAAAATAACTGTTCAAGAAAATTTAAACTTAGTTACTAAAACACCTATTTCAATAAAAAATTATGATTTATATGCTTCGTCTAAGCTGCTTATAAAAGATATAAATTTCTCCATAAAAAAAGGTGATAAGCTCGGTATTCTTGGTAATAATGGTTGTGGGAAAACACTTCTATTAAAAGAAATTATGAAAAATACTAATGAAAATATCAAAATAAATAGTAAAGTTAAAATAGGATACTTTGATCAAAATCAAAAGATCTTAAATAATGATACAAGTATTTTAAGCAATATAAAATTAGATTCTTCTTATGATGAAAGCTTTATAAGAATTAATTTAGATAGATTCGGCTTTAAAGGTGATGTGGTCTATAAAAATATAGAATCATTAAGCGGTGGAGAAAAAGTAAAAGTAGCACTTTGTAAGATTCTTCTTAGTGATAATAATTTATTAATCCTTGATGAACCAACAAATTATCTAGATATAAAATCTATTGAAAGCCTAGAAACTGCACTTTCTAATATGAATAAAACACTGATATTAGTTTCTCATGATATAAAATTTGTTGAAAACATCTGTAACCGCCTTATATTTATAGAAGATAAAAGAATCAAAGATTTCCACGGTTCTTATAAAGAATATATTGAATCATCTAGTAAAAATATTGATGTATCAATGCGAAAATCTCTAGAGGAAAAAATGCTCTTAAAAAATAAAATATCAGAAATTTTATCACTTCTTTCTATAGAAAAAGATTTATCTAAAAAAGATGCATTAAATAATCAATATCTTCAATTAATAGATAAAATAAAAAAACTTAACTAATAAAAATAAGGGACTAAAGTTTTATCACCAATAACTTCAGTCCCTTCTCTATTACTATATATAAATTTATCAATCTCTAAAATTTTCTTCTGGCAAAATATATGTTATTTTTTCTCAACCACTAAAAGAATAGGTGCTACTTCACTTCTGTTTAAAAAACAATGCTCCATAACTCCATATTTGTTTTTAGGCAATGATTTTAGATATGGTATAATACAGCCTTCCTCTTCTCTACCTTCTTCATGACCTCTATATAAACAAATAGTCATGATTCCACCAGAATTTAAAATTTCTAGTCCAGCCTTTATACTCTCTAAAGAAGTTTCATGTAGTGTAGTAACTTTCTTATCACCACCAGGCAAAAATCCTAAATTATACATTATACAATCAACTGGTTCTTTAACATACTGTTTTAATAAATGGTGGGAATCATTTATTACCTTAACATTTTTTATATTTTTATTAATATAAGATTTACAAGGTTCTTCTTGTATTTCAAAACTATACACTTTTTTAAAATTATCTTTAAGAAAATCTGTATCATGTCCATTACCTAAAGTTCCATCAATAGCTACATTTTTATTCTCTAAAAACTTTGTAATTATATAATGAGATATAGTACTTATATCTCCAACATAATTGAACAAACTTATCACCTCAACTTATCTTATAAGTTCTTTTATAGCTTCTACTACTCCGTTTTCATCATTACTCTTCGCTATAAATCTTGCAACCTTCTTCAAATCATCATGGGCATTTTCCATAGCGTAACTATAATATCCACTCTCCATCATTTCTAAATCATTTAAATAATCACCAAATACTACTGTCTCTTCATGTTTAATTCCTAATAATTCTTGTATTTCTTTTATGGCTACCCCCTTATTAATATTTTTAGCAGTTATATCAAGCCATATATCTCCTGATACCGTAACTTGTGCCTTATCTCTGTATTCTACAAAATAATTATTACTATTTTCTTCTGATCCTTTGAAATCACATATAGTAACCTTCAATATCTCATCATTTATTTTAGTTATATCATCTACTATTTTATATCTCTTATAGTATTTTGATACTTCATTTACTAATCTAACATCATCACTTTCGATATATGCAGAATTCTTACCACATAAAACTACGTAACTTTCATCTATCTTTCTACCAATATTAATAAGTTCCAGAGCCAAATCTCTGTCTAAAGAATTTGTAACTATTTCTTTTCCTTTGTATACAACAAATGTTCCATTTTCAGCAATAAACATCATCTCATCTTTTATATTATCAAAGGTTTCTAATAAACTATAATATTGTCTTCCACTAGCTGCTGCAAAAATTATATCCTTCTCTCTCATTTCTTTAAAAACTTCATAAAATTCTTCATGTATTTCCTTATTACTATTTAATAATGTACCGTCCATATCTGTAGCAACAAATTTTATCTTATTCATTTTATCTCCTCTTTAGATAATTTTATTGTTTGTTATTGTTTATTATTATTTTATATTATTTCTTATAATTTTTCAATATTAAATAAGGCTTTGCAATGTAATTATAAACTAATGCAAAAGCCTTATCGTTAAATTGCCCTAATTGTATCTACTATAGATGATACATCATTATATAACTGTAAATATAATTGAAATTTAGGATCTGTATCACTTATAGACATTCCCGTATATGACCCTATTCTATAAGTAATTCCATTAGAAATTATCTCTCTCTTTCCCCCTACTCTGTCCAAATGATCTCCATTGGAGTAATCTGTTAAGTCATTAGTTATTAAGAAAAATAATCCATCTCCCTCTGTTACACCCTTTAAACATACTTTTAATTCAGTTCCATCCTCAACAACAGTATATAGATTTTCCCAATTTGAGGGGAAGTCTATAGCAAGTTTAAAATTATTACTTACATAGGTAGTTTGTTTAGGCACTTGCTGAGACTGTTGCACAATCTCAGTCTGTTGTTGAGATTTAACTTCAACTGATTTAGTAGTTTGTACCACTTCTTCCTGTTTATCTGTTGATACATCTTCATTATTAATTTCTTCTTCAACGGCTTTTATTTCACTTCTATTTACTACTACCTCATCTTTTTTTATTTCTTTTACTATATATTCACTATTATTTTTTTCAGCCTTAACTAAAATAGTATCCTTTATCTCTTTATTATTAACATTAAACATAATCACAAATAATACCATAATCATAATACAAAAAATTATACCTATAACTACTTTTTTATTAAATTTAGTAATATGATTCATAATTTTCTCTTTCATACTTTTCTCCTTCCTTACATAATTAAATATACTCCTATATTTTTCTATTTTCAACATTTTTATACATAACCTTTTACTACATTTACTCTAACTATTTATCCATCACTTCCCTTGGAAAAACTTATGAAAAATATTAGACATTCTATTTTAAAAGTGTATAATACATCTCAAGTGCTCTATAAAACTTTTTTAGGAGGTACTTAATGAATAAAATAAAAAAGAATTATATTCTTATTCCTATATTTACAGCAATATTGTCTTTAATATTTATGATAATAATTGCTTCTAATACTACTACTTCTATTAATAAAAGTTATTCAAACTTTACTGAAGATTTAAATTCACACAATATATCTACAGTAATAATGGATACATCACCTAATATGACAGTAATTCTAAACAACGGTGAAAAATATTCTACCGATAACCCCAAAACTGATAACTTAAAAGAAACATTATTATTAAATAACATAAAAGTTAAAGATGAAACTGTTGCTCCTCTTATAAAGACACTACCTTCTGGTATATTTGTCGTTTCACTATTAACTATAATGTTTATGCTTATAGCTAAAGCTCGTGGCGGTTCTGGTTCGATGACATCCATGGACATGGAGGACTTCAGTAAAAATAAAAAAGTTGCTTTAGATTTTAATTCTGTAGCTGGTAATGATGAAGCTAAAGAAAGTTTGATGGACATTGTAGATTTTCTTAAAAGCCCAGAAAAATATCAAAAATATGGTGCAAGAATGCCTAAAGGTGTTATTCTTTATGGCTCTCCAGGTACCGGAAAAACTTTACTTGCAAAAGCAGTTGCTGGTGAAGCTGGTGTTCCATTCTATGCATTAAGTGGCTCCGACTTTGTACAAGTTTATGTTGGTGTTGGTGCTGCTAGAATAAGAAACTTATTTAAAAAAGCAAAATCTCATGGAAAAGCTGTAATTTTCATAGATGAAATAGATGCTATTGGTAAAAAGAGAGGTAATAGCAAAGGTGGCGGAAATAATGATGAACGTGATCAAACTCTTAATGCCTTACTAACAGAAATGTCCGGCTTTGGACAAGAAGAAGGTATCGTAGTAATTGCTGCTACAAACAGACTTGATATGCTAGATGATGCATTACTTAGACCTGGTAGATTTGATAGACACATTGAAGTCTCTTTACCTGATGTAAATGCTAGAGAAAAAATACTTTCTCTTCATTTAAAAAACAAGCCTCATGATAACTTAGATATAAAAGATATTGCTAAGAAGACAGTCTATTTTTCAGGCGCAAAACTAGAAAGTTTGGTAAATGAAAGTGCTATCCTTGCAGCAAAAGATGATAGTGATACTATAACTAATAAACATATAGAAGCTGCCTACTCTATTACATTAGCTGGATACGATAAAAAAGAAACAAGCTATCTAAGTAAAGAAGACAAACTTCTTACCTCTTATCATGAAGCTGGTCACGGATTAGTATCAATGCTTTTACTCCCAAAAGATAAAGTGTCTAAAATAACGATAATTCCAACTACTAAGGGTGCTGGCGGTTATACATTAACCATCCCTGAGGATAAGAATTACCACAAAATGAATTATCTGAAAAATAAAATTAAAGTACTACTTGGAGGACGAGCTGCTGAGGAAATTATTTTTGGAAAAGAAAATATATCTACAGGAGCTGAAAATGATATTTCTCAGACTACTGATATAGCTTTAAAGATGATTTCTGAATATGGAATGGGAGATACCCTTGGCCTTATTAAGCTTTCTAGCGTCGGTTCTCTTTATGGAAGCTATGGAAATCCTGTTATCGAGGAATGTAAAAAACTTTTAGATAATCTATATGAAGAGACCTTAGAATTATTACGTGAAAACAAAAATAAGTTAGATTCTCTTGCATTAGAATTATTAGAAAAAGAAACTTTATATGATACTGAACTTGAAAAATTTGTTTCTTAAACAAAAAGTAGTGTGAATAACAATCACACTACTTTTTTATTTATTAATTTGATGATGCTGAAGCAGCAGCTGCTGCACTTGCACAAGCTGCCGCTGTTGCTGCTTGCATAGCAATGACTATAGTTAATGCAGTATTATTTGTAGTTTCAATTATTTTATCATTATTAATATCCATTACTTTTAATTCATCAAGATATTTTGAACAAACTAAAGAAGCTCCAATCATATTCCTTACTTCACAATTTAATGAAAAAGTTCCAAATCCACTATGAGATTTTAACTCCTTTATAGTCATCATATATTTATTTAAAAAATCTTCAAAGTCATTTGTAACAAAAGTAATAACTCCAAGCAAAGGTAAAGCATAATTTTTAATATATATCTTCTTTTCTCTTAGCGTCTTATTTAATAGTATTACTTTTTCACACTTTTCTTTAGCAGATCCATTACCTAAAGATAAAATATGAGAAAGAGCTTGAAGATTATTGTTACCCCAGAAACCATTAGCTTTTAATATATTGTAACATTCCTCAATTTCTTCTAAAGTTTCCTCTATATTATTTGATGTTGTTGCAATCATAGCCGCTGCAACATAATCATCACTACCTGTCAAAAAGAAATGATTTTTTTTCATTATGTCATAAGCTTTTCTCATTTTTCTAATGGCATCATCATAAGTAACTCTTTCTTTTGCATTATAAATTACCCATGCTGTTAAAATTAAATACTGACTTCCTGAAAATTCACTTTTTAACTTATCATAAATTTTCATTACCTCTCTCAATGCTTCTTCTGGAAAAGCTTCTAAAGATAAATTGGTAGCAGTAGTAAGCAAATTATTTCCTCTAAAATTAGAAAATATAGAAGTGTTATTTTTAATTAAATCTCTGCAATAATTAATTTTTGAAACATCTGCAACCTCGTCTCTTAATGTAACAGATAATGCATTGCATTTTCTAAATATATTACTTTCAAATAGACCTTTTATATTGTCAAAGTTATTAGCATTTTTCACCATTAAATTTATTTTATATATCATAGATAATGAGCCCCCTTTATTTAAAAGGTAAATTTAAAGTGTTTATACAGTATTATTTACCTTATATTATTCATTATATAGTATATAATACCATATTGCAATAGTTTTCTATTTTTTCATTAATATCTTTAAATAAAATTTCTGATATTCACTATAATCATAACACTTATTTTTCTTAGAGACTTAATCTTAAAATCCATTTTCCCTAGCTTTAATTAATACATCTTTTGAATCATCATAAAGACTCCACCTCTATATCCTAATGTATTATCAAAATTCCAAAATAAATTTACCTCTCTCATATATACCTCTCCCCGTTATTACTAAATTACTCCAATATGCATTAATTGCAATTAACCTCTTCACTAATATAATTACGTGATACTTAATTCTAATTAATGCACTACTTAATATTAATACTACACTTCGTACCTTCTATAACCCTTTAATCTTCTATATTAGATACAAATTTGCATTAACATACTACTACCTGTATTATTGTATTTATGCAATTATCACTATATCCCTGTGATATAAATACTTAGCAATGTACTATATTACATTAACTCATTAATGATCTGCATAAACAACATTTAAATTCTACATAATCATATTGCTACATCTCTTAATTAATACTAATGAATTTTCCCATAATTTTCACATTTATAACATAGACATTAATCTACAAAAACACCAATAACATCGTCCCTAGAATAAAAAAATGACTGTTGCATAATGCAACAGTCATACTACTTATCCTTCTGCCCCGACTTCATTAGGATCTATTGTTTTTATTCTAAATATAAAGTAATACAACTTAAATAAAACTACTAAAATTAAAGTAATTCTCATCATTAAATTATCAACAATAATAAATGGTATTGCTATCATAGTATCAGCAAACGCTAGTATTGTTATCTTTTGTTTCAATGTCATTGCTCTCTCTTTAACAAACGTTTCTAGATGCTTTTTATATATCTTAGTATTCACAAACCAATTGTTAAATCTGTCTGATCCTTTAACAAAGCACACTGATGCCAATAGTAGAAATGGTGTCGTTGGTAATACTGGTAGTACTACACCTATAGAACCTAATACAAATGCTATTAATCCAATTGTTACATAAAAAAACTTTTTTATTCTTTTCATACCTAACCTCATTACTTATTTAATGCATGTTTTATTAATTCCACTGGATTATAAATTATAAGTCTTGGACCTGAAAATCTCATTACATCCTTAACTTTAATCTTCATATCTTTCTTATAGCAATGGATTGGACACCTTGAACAAGTGGATTTATTCTCCCCGAACTTGCAGTAGCTAAGTCTCTTATGGGCATACTCTAAAAGTTCACTACATTCCTCACATAACTCTCCCTTTTTATGCCCATGTTTTTTTCTACAATAAATCTCTATCATCAGTTTTATTGTCTTCTTTTCCCTATCTATTCTACCCATATATCCTCCGATAACCTTAACCTTTTATTTTCTAACTTATACACCTTATTACATACTGCTGTAGTAGACTTTCTATGTGATATCAATATTATTGTCTTATCCTCACAATTTTCTTTAATAGATTTCAAGATTTCCCCTTCATTTAATGTATCTAAATTACTTGTAGGTTCATCTAAAATTAATACCTCACCATCTCTTAAAAAGGCTCTAGCTAAACCTATTCTTTGCTTTTCTCCAGAAGAAACATTACCACCTAGTTCCCCTACCTTAGTTTCATATCCCTTTGGAAGTGTTGTAATAAACTCATGTATAGATGCCTTCTTAGCTGCCTCTATAACTTCCTCTCTAGTTGCATCTAACTTTCCAACCTTGATATTATCTTCAATAGATTCATTAAAAAGATATGTTTCTTGACTAACTAAAGTTTGTACTTTTCTAAGAGATTTTGTTTTTACATCTTTAATATTAATATTATCTAAATTAACATTCCCCTTATTTACATCCCAAAATCTCATAATAAGTTTGATAAAAGTACTTTTACCTATACCACTTTCACCAATTAAGGCAATTTTATCACCTTTTCTTATATCTATAGATGTTTCATCAAATACTTTTTCACTTCTACCTGGATAAGCAAAAGTTACATTATCATATGCTATTACTTCTCCAGAAATCTCCTCACCATTTACAACCTCTTCTACTTGTGGCTTTTCATCTAAAAGTGCAAATAATCTCTCTGCACAAGCAAAAGTTTGTAGTAGTGTATTAGAAAGATTACTTAAAGCTACAACAGGACCAAAAGATGATGCTATAACTACTATCCCTACCAATGTCATAGTAAGTGAAAGATCACCTTTAGAATATTGTACAAATCCAACTACTACAAAAGTTAAAATAGCAATCATTATAACTAAATCTGTTATTGCTCTAATAATACCTTCATGTTCTTTGATTTTATCAAGACTCTTATTTAACTTATAAGAATTTTCATTTATTTTTTCTAATCTCTTATCGCCATTTTTAAATAATAATACTTCCTTTAACCCTCTTAAAGAATCAAGAATATAGTTATTGCTTATACCAAACATATTTCTATACTCTACTCCAGCCTCTTTCGCTAATGCTGAAGAAGCATAAGGTATAACAAAACCTACTATTAAATAAAATATTACTGACAATACTCCAAACCATGGATTTATTAAAAATAATATTACTGCTATTATTGTATTTGTTCCGATAGCTATAGCAATCGGTGCTATAGTGTGAGCATAAAATACTTCTAAAAGCTCAATATCAGATGTAATTAATGAAATAAGATTTCCTTTTTCCTTACCTTCTAACTTAGCTGGCGCTAATTTTCTTAAATGAGCAAATATCTTATCTCTTAATATATAAAGAATTTTAAATGCTATATAATGACCTGATAATTGTTCACCATATCTTAAGAACCCTCTAAGTAATGCACAAATTGCCATAACTACCATAGCACCAGTAAAAGATATAAATGTTATATCACCTATATATGCACCTATTGCTATAGCCCCAAAGCTAGCAATAGCTATAGCGGCTAAAAATCCTAATATCCCCATTGTTATAGTTATTAACATAATAGGAGCAAGAGGTTTTAACTCTACTATTAATCTCTTCATTATTTGGAAGCCTGATCTTCTTTTCATAATCTTATATAGCCTCCCTTATTTCTTCTAATTGATTTTGTTTATTTATCATATCGTAATAATATCCTTCTTTTGCATATAACTCTTCATGTGTTCCATTTTCAACTAATGAACCCTTATTCATAACATAAATATTTTTTGCGTCTCTCACATTTGCTAATCTATGTGATATTACTAAAATAGTCTTATCCTTAGAAAGCTCATATATCGCTTCCCAAATAGCTTCTTCACTTTCAACATCTATGTTTGAAGTAGCCTCATCAAAAATTATCATCTTTCTATTAGCTAAAATAACTCTAGCTAATGCTAGCCTTTGTTTTTGTCCACCAGATAAATTATTACCACCTTCACCAACGTTAGTATTTAATCCATCCTTTAAACTTTCCACAAAATCGTATAATCTAGCCTTCTTTAATGCTTCCTTTATTTCCTTATCGCTAGCATCCTTCTTAGCCATAAGTAAGTTGTCCAATATAGTTCCATTAAATATATAACTATTAGTAGAAACTAATGCTATATTTTCATATATATCATCTAAAGATACTTTTTCTATATCTTCATTATTTAATAATATTCTTCCTTTTGTAACTTTATAATTATTTAAAATTAAAGATGCTATAGTACTCTTACCAGAACCACTTTCTCCTACAATAGCCACAACTCCACCTTCAGTGATATTCATATTAATATCCTTTAGAACTGTTCTTTCACCATCATAGCTAAACTGAACATTTTCCAACGCTACAGCTACTTTATCAAAGTTAATTTCATTATTACTACAAGTAACTTTTTCTCTTTCCTCAGCATCTAAAATTCCAAACATTCTATCTGATGCCGCCATTCCATTCATAGCTATATGGAAGTATGAACCTAAAAGTCTAAGTGGTATAAAGAATTCTGATGAAAGTAATATTACTACAATTAAGCTACCAATAGCTAATTCTCCGCTTCTGAATTGGAATAATGCCATTATTGTTCCAGCAGCTGCTCCACCAAAAGCTACTAAATCCATTATAGTTATAGAGTTAAGCTGCATGCTAAGAACCTTCATAGTGATTTTTCTAAACCCTTCAGCTTCTTCATTCATTTTTTTATGTCTTTCCTCATCAATATCAAAAACCTTAAGAGTTGTTAATCCTTGAAGATTTTCTAAAAATGTCCCACCAAGATCAGAATAGCTTTTCCAATAATCCTTTAAAATTCTCTTGGCTATCTTCATAATTGCAATAATAGAAATTGGTATTAGTGGTACTGAAAGTATAAATACTAATGCTGCTTTTAATGAAATAAAGCTAATAAATACAAATAATGTTACCGGTACTAAAAGTGAATAGAAAAACTGTGGTAAATATTTACCAAAATATATTTCTAATTGCTCTACTCCCTCAACAGTAACTTGTACTACTGAAGATGTACTTTCAACATTACTATATCCTCCGCCAAGTCTTAATAACTTCTTATATATAAGCTCTCTTAACTTAACTCTAACTCCAGCTGACGCCTCATTAGAAAATTTAGCGTACAAAATATTACATGTGTATCTTATTGCTAATAAAACCAATATAGCTATAACAGCTATTAAAAGTGATATATTCCCTACTAAATTAAATTGAGACATAGCATTTATTAGACCATTATCAGTAAGATCTAATTTTTGTCCCGCTGCCATTTTATTTATAAATTGTCCAACTAATAGTATTATTAATATATTGCATATAACTGCTAACCAGTTAACAAAAATAGTTAAAGCAATATATTTTTTTGACTCACTACATAGGTTTATCAACCTTTTATTTATCATCATATGTTTTATTTCTCTCCTTATTATTCAACAGTTTTCTCTACTTACTAATTTTATCTTCCAATTGCTTTTTTAACCTTACCTTTAATATGCTTTCTATGTAAAACAATATGAACTATAACTCCAATAAATAGCAAACCTGCTGATAATCTATGAACTATAGCAACAATATCTCTATTTGCGATAGTTATATTAGTTAGAATTGTGTATGAAATTAAAATTCCTGTTATAACAGCAATTAAAGCTAGTAAAAATAATGTTCCATTTAAGCAATGACTAAATTTAGCTTTACCAGTAAGCTTTTTATTTGTCATACCTTTATGCATAGCCTTAAAAGTTTTTAAGTTACTGCATACATGAATAATAAATATACCTAAAATAACGATTCCTAAAACTTCATGCCAAAACATTCCTGTTATCTTTATTCTAGTTAAACTTAATAAAATCACTACCATAATTATATCTAAAACTATTTTCATATATATTTTCTTCATATTTACACCCCTGATTTTCTTTTGTTCCTTATAATATTAAATATTTTTATGCAATTTATCTTTAACGATATTGAGAACTATTATCATTATATTTAGTTTTTTATAAAAATATTTTTATATGTTAACACTTTGGAAATATTTTTGTCATTTTTGGAAATATTTTATATGTATAATTTATTTGTTTGTAAAATTATCAAAAAAATACAATTGGAGGAGTATAAAGTGAAGAAATTATTTAAATTATTAAGTATGTTAGTAACATATTTTGTAACTCTATCAGCTTTTACAGGTTTAAATGTAGCAAATGCAAAAGATTGGAATCCATTAAAAAATCTAAACTATAATTACAGCTACAATTATAACTATAACTATGGCAACAATTATAACTATAATTACTGCAACAATAATAACTATAATTACAACTATTGTTCTGATAACACTTATAACTATAATTACAACTATTGTTCCGGTAACAATAATAACTATAATGACGTCTATGATTATAGATACAATTATAATTATTATAAAAATAGTACATTCACTACCATATATAATAAATAAAATTATAATAACCTATATAATACAAATAAGTTGTAAATTAGTTTCTTAATAAAGATAAAAGTACTCTCAATACTTTAATCAGTCTTAACAATAGATGTAGTTACTCACATAAAAATTTTAATATAGCCCTGTGTATAAGGGCATTACATAGAATTCCAAATTCTTTGTAATGCCCATTTTTTATTCTTACATTTAAAATTTAGTTTTGTAAAAATATTTTTTATCTGTTAATATCTTGGAAACAATTTCTGTAATTTTGGTAATAACATGTTTTTATAATAATTCTTGTAATCATTAATAAATAATATTTTTCGTTAAAAATGAGGAGGACTTAAAATGAAAAAATTAATCAAACTATTAAGTATGATAATGGCGTATTTAATAATCATCTCAATCCCTATAGGCTTCAATATAGTAAACGCACAAGAAATCAGTATAAAAAAATACCTATATTATTCAACTCTAGATAATATAGTACAAGTGGTTCAATATAAAGATAAAGCTCTTACTTTTACTTTCACTGATAATACTGACTATAATTATAACTATAACTATAATTATAACTATAGTTTAGAACCACAATCATACTTTGATCTATATAGCTTAAAAAACAACAATAAAGAAAAAGTTTATAGTAATATACCTGGATATTCTATTTACTATATCAATAGAGAAAATAATCTACTTCACTTTAAAGCCAGTAACCCATCTCTAGAATATGACACAGAATTCTTCTATAACTTTGATGACTCTACTACTGGTTACTATTGTATCGAAGATGCAAAAGTAAGAACTAATGAAATAAAAGAAAATTGTATAAAGAAAATAAATGCAAAATATAATTACAACTATGACAACAATACTGTAGATTCCTTTTCTTTTGAAGAAAAATATGATTTAAATGGCAATAAGTACACTAATTTCGTCTTCATGCCGGAAAAAAATAATTCTGACTATTACTTCACTGGAATTTACAATAATGCTTTTCAATATATAAGTAATCATCCACTATCTATAAGTTTTGATAATAAAAATAGATTGATCATTACTGAATACTGTGATAATGTAATAAATTTACTAATAGTAAATGATAATAAAATAAATAAAATTTCAATTGATGGACGTATGTTTGGTAGAATTTTTGTGGTAGATGATCATATATATATTGCAAATTATGATAATGAATTTAATAGTTATACCTATAAAAACGGACAGATTACTTTAGATAAAAAGTATACTGAAGACATTATAAACTTCTCTACCGATAAAGATGGTAACCTATGGATTCTAAAAGATGTAAATGGTAGAAGAATAGTTTGTAAGCTAGAAAATAATGAGTTTAAGGAAAAATATGAAGTAGATGGAGATATGTATAGATTATCTGTATATGATGACAATAATATGACTGCATACAGCTATAATAAATTTACTACTATAAATGCTACAGAGAACAACGGTTCTGAGACTACTAATACTACTAACACAGGCAATACTACTACTAACAATGATAAAAATAATTCAAAACGCCTAACTCAAACAGGTTCCCCTATAAATACTAAAACACTCTTAATCTTTGCATCAATTTTAACAACTATAGGTAGTGGAGTATTTATAAAAAGAAGGTTCTAACTAAATCTTTTATATCAAAAGGCTTTGCAATAGATAAATTCATATCTTTGCAAAGCCTTTTCTTTTCTCGTAGCATATACATTTTATTTCATATATCAAGCTATTATACTTAAGTGTTGTTATCCCAATATTTCAGTCTATAACTTTAAAGGAATAAAATATTTTTCACCCTCATGTTCCCCTATAAAACCACCAATATTATAAACATCATTAAGTAATTTCATATTAATTACCTCGGTTGCTTTACCATAATCAACAATCTTTCCTTTTTTCATAATAATTATGTTATCGCTATATTTCATAGCCTGATTAATATCATGAAGTACCATAACAACCGTTAAATTATATTCCTCATTTAACTCTTTCACTAACTCTAATATTTCCATTTGATGATAAATATCTAAATATGTAGTTGGCTCATCTAAAAATAGCACCTTACTTTTTTGTGCTAACGCCATTGCTATAAATACCCTCTGGCGTTCCCCACCAGACATACTCATAACAGCCTTATTCCTTAAACTTTCAAGACCTGTCTTTTCTATAGCCCACTGCACTATTTTTGTATCTTCATCATCATTGCCCCTATAATATGTTTTATGAGGAGTTCTTCCATATGATACTAACTCTTCAACAGTTATATCCTCAGGAACTGAATTTTGTTGATGCACTGTAGCAATTTCTTTAGCTAGTGCTTTATAATTTAACTTTTTAATATTTTTATCGTTTATCCACACTTCTCCATGAATTATTTTATTTAATCCACAAAGTATACTTAATAATGTGGACTTTCCACTACCATTTGGACCAAGTATTGTAGTAACTTTTCCTTCTTCTATATTTACATCTAAGTTTTCTATAAATGATTTATTTTTCTCATAAGTAAACTTTATACCATTTCCCTTTATCATTTTAAGTCACTCCTTTTTAGTAAATATAAAAAGAATGGTGCTCCTATTATAGCAGTAACTACTCCCACTGGTATTTCATATGGTGCCATAATAACTCTTCCAATAGTATCTGAAAACAATACTAGTATTGCTCCCATAACTCCACTAAAAGGAATTAAATATTTATGGTCTGAGCCAACTATTATTCTACAAATATGCGGTACAACTAGTCCAACAAATGACACAACTCCTGCTATAGCTGTTGATATACTAGCCAAAAATACCGCTGCCAATGTTACTAATATCATATATAAATCAGCATTTACCCCTAAACTTTTAGCATTTTTGCTTCCTAGCATTAATATATTACATTTTCCACTTAATAATAATGCTGATACAATACCTATAATTGAGTAAACAACTAATATAAATACATTATTCCATGTTACTGTAGCCAAACTCCCCATTATCCACTTTTGAATATTTGCAGAGCCAAGTCCGGCACTAATAGTAAACATTGAAGAAAATCCACCTAATAATGCATTACAAGCAGCACCTGCTAAAACTATTCTTATAGGTGATAGCCCTTTATTAAAGGCCATAAAATATACAATAGTACAACTTATTAATCCACCTAAAAATCCAAATAGCGGTCTTAATGTTATAACCCCTGGTACAAATACCATAAAAAATACCGTTACAGCACAAGCACCTGAAGATATTCCTGTTATATATGGATCCGCCAACGGATTTCTTATTACCGCTTGCAATAATACCCCTGCTATAGATAGATTTGCACCTATTAATACTGCAATAATTACCCTTGGCATTCTTAAATCTTTAATTATACCTACATTTCCTTCATTACTACCTAATAGTATACCTTTAATAAGCTCACTATAAGTAACCTCTAAGCTACCCAATTTTAAAGATACCACTATCATTGCTATTAAAAATATTAACGATGCTATAATAAATATTAATCTTTTTTTCTTCATCACTATTCTCCAGCAACTATCTCTCTTAATATATCTAAACCTTCTACGACTCTAAGATTTGCGCTCATTCCAAAATAAGTATTATCTAAGTATACAATATTGTTATTTTTTATAGCCTCTATACTTTGCCATGCTGCATCACTCTTAATCTCTTTTTCTAATGCTGACTTTGTTTCATCTGGCATAGCATGAATCATAACTAAAACTTTATCCGGATTTAACTTTGATATTTCTTCCTTACTATAAGTTACAAAAGAACTAGTATCATCTTGTACTATATTATTACCACCCACTATCTCCACTAAGCTACCTATATAAGACTTTGGTGTAGCTATCATTGTAGATCCTGGTGCTGCAAAAAGTACAAGAACATCATTCCCCTCACCATTTTCTAAATTCTTAAAACTATTTTCCTTCTCTTCTATAGTACTTATCAGCTCATCTGCTTTATCCTTTTTATCAAAACGTGTACCTAAAGTATCTATAGCATTTTTTAACCCATCTAAACTTTCAAGAGATACAAACTCACTTGGAATATTATTTTCCTTAAAAAGATTTATATAATCAGAACCTAACGTATCTACAGACACTACAACACTAGGATTTAAAGATTTAATAATCTCTAAATCTGGACTCATAGGGTTCCCTACTTCTGTAGCTCCCTTTGTACTTTCAGGCAATTCATAAGATGTAGTAGGTACCCCTATTATATCTACCCCTAAAGCATCTAAAATTTCAGTAACTGCTACCGATGTAGCTACGACCCCACCTGTTGAATTTTCAGCTTCTTTACCACTATTATTGCCACATCCAACTAACGAAATTGATGTTAAAACTGCTATAAGTAGACTACTTATTTTTTTATATTTCATCTTTTATTTCACTCCACTACTTTTTCAATTTAACTTTTAATGCCACAACACCAATAGCTATTACTACTATTGCAGCTATAATAACAACAGTTAATGTGCTATTTGATTTCTCTGCAACCTCACTATTCTCCTCTTCTGCAACTACTGCTTCATCTTCTTCATTATTGTTACTTTCTTCATTATTAACAGTCTCTTCAACAGTAGGTTCTTCCTCAATCGCTTCTATCAAAGTCATATTTTCATAATCAGGAATTACAGAAAATTCTACATCTCTTCCCATTGGATCAACATATATCTTTGCTTTCATGTCCACATCTTTAGAAGATGCTTTTACCTGTAACTTTATAGTACCAGCTTCACTATTCTCTTCTACTATCTCCACAGGAACCTCTGCACCGTCAATAGCTATTCTATAATTATTCATGTACGCTGTTCCTGAAAAACCAATAGTAAATACTACTTCTGATTTTGTAATCTTTACCTGCATAGTTTCATCTAAGTAACTTCTAGCCATAGACATTCCTACATCAGATTCATGATAAACACTATTTTTTAATTCATATATTCCACTTTCAACTTCTTCACTTCCATAAACTACATTAGAAAAACTAAACGTTAATATTACTGCAAAAATTCCTAAAATTAAACCTCTTATTTTATCAAAAATCTTCATAATTAATATCCTTTCTATAATTCACAATTCTCAATCACTGTGCACTGCTCTAACTATGCACTGACTAAAAAAAAGCTGCCACACATTCTCTGTGCAACAGCTCCCTCTTGTGCTTTGCCACTACTTTAACTGTACACTGCTTTCACTGTACACTTAAAAACTATCTTCTTTTAATTAAAGCAAATCCTACCCCTAAAAGTATTGTACCTAAAGTAGCTGCTGTTCCAGCACTTATTGGGCTACCTGTTTGAGGTAATGTTTCATTTTCAACATCGTATTCTTTAATGAAAGTTAATGTATCTTCTAATAATTCAACACCAAATTCAACTTCTCTAGACATTGGCACAACATAAGTCTTAACTTTGATAGAATCGCTTAATTTTGATACTTCAAATCTTACTTTTACTGCATCACCACTGTTAGTTATAGTAGCATTAACTTTTTTACCATTTACATATATAACATGATTTTGCATGAATTCTTTTCCTGTGAAAGTTAATGTAACATAGTATTTACCATTTACTTCTTCAACATAAGATGTAGATTCTAAATATTTTCTAGCCATTGATACTCCAGTTTCACTTTCATGAGTAACATTATTCTTGATTGAATAAAGCTTTCCTTTAACTACAACTGGAGCTTCATTAGTAGTCATACTAGTGCTTGTACCAGTTCCTGTAGTCGTAGTATTTGATCCACTACTTGTAGCACCACTTGTAGTATCCCCTGTAGTATTTCCTCCATTTGTTCCAGCTGATACAATAGTATCAATTAAAGTAAGTGTATCATTTTTTAGTGCTACACCAAACTCAACATTTCTTCCCATAGGTACTACATATGTACTTACCTTTATATCTTCATTTAAGCTAGCAACCTCAAATTTAACTATAACTTCATCATTATTATTTGTAATTGTTGCATTAACTTTATTACCATTTACATATACTTCATGATTGTTCATATATTCAGCACCAGTGAAAGTTAATATAACAACATATTTACCATTAGTCTCTTCTACTTTAGATACATTATTTAAATACTTTCTTGCCATTTGATATCCAATAGGATTATCATAAATAACATCATTTTCTATTGTGTAAACTTTAGTAACTACTGATTCACCTTCTGTAGTTGCACCAGTATTTGTATCTTCTGGCTTACTTTCTTCAGGCTTACTTGTTTCTGGAGTTGTATCTTCTGGTTTAGTTTCTCCAGTACTATTGTCAACATCTCCACCTTCAGCTTCTATTTTCTTTAAAGTTGTTGTATCATTTTCAACTCCAAATTCTTGAGTATGATCCATACCCTTAACGCCTACACTCACTACAACTTTTGAATCTATTGATGGAACTGTAAAAGTAAGTGTTCTTTCTTCCGTATTTTCTTCTACATCTAGTTTTTCACCATCTAATAAAACTTCTATATCTTGAAGCATTGGATAAAGTTGTTGATTTAATGTCAATGTAACATTGATTTTCCCATTTTCAACTTTTATTTTACTTTCTTCTCCGATAATCTTTCTTGCCATTTCTTCACCATGAGAACTATCTGATCCATATGAAGTTTTATTTTTCACAGTATAGTTTCCATCTTCTAAATCTGTACCTTCTTCTACCTTCTTTAAAGTTGTTGTATCATTTTCAACTCCAAATTCTTGAGTATGATCCATACCCTTAACGCCTACACTCACTACAACTTTTGAATCTATTGATGGAACTGTAAAAGTAAGTGTTCTTTCTTCCGCATTTTCTTCTACATCTAGTTTTTCACCATCTAATAAAACTTCTATATCTTGAAGCATTGGATAAAGTTGTTGATTTAATGTCAATGTAACATTGATTTTCCCATTTTCAACTTTTATTTTACTTTCTTCTCCGATAATCTTTCTTGCCATTTCTTCACCATGAGAACTATCTGATCCATATGAAGTTTTATTTTTTATTGTATAATTTCCATCTTCTAAATTTGTAACTGTATTTGAAACCTTAACCACTTCTTGTGCATTAACAACTTGTACATTTGTCGTTAATACCGCCATAGAAATCATAATCGCAGATAAAATACTCGTCAGCTTCTTTTTTATCATAAATATTTTCCCCCTAAATAATAAGTTTATATTTGACTTTTATATATTTTTCTTAGATAATTGTAATTGATATTCATTATCAATTTAATACGAAAAAAAATAAATACTTTTTTCTAATGATATTGATTTTCACTTACGATAAATATAATATCATATTTTTTACCACAGTTTTTTAAATATATTTATATGTTTTTTTATTATATTTAATAAATTTATCAAAATAAAACCATGAAAGGAGATTCTATGAATACCTCATTATCATCAATAACAGATTTCTTTAATTTTTTTAACCTTCCTATCGCCATATTAGATAATAATTTTTCAATGATATATAATAGATGCTATGGAAAAAAAGAAAAAAACTTGTTTAATGAATTAAATGTAGTAGAAGACCTAAAGAAACTAAATTTTAAACCTTCTAGTGTGCAACTAGACTATAAAGATGATATCGCTATTACTACAATCTTATTTTACGATAATAAAAAGCCTATGTTTTTACTCATAGGACCATATAATTTAACAGACTCTAATGCAAACTTCGTAACTAATCCCGAATGTCTTTATCATTTAACATCTTTAATAACAAATATATTAAATGTAAATTCACCTAATATTACTTCTCCTATAGTTTCAAGAGCTATTGATTATATAGAAGAAAATTATGCTGAATCTATAACTATGGATGATATCTGTTCAGAATTTAATATTAATAAATGTTATTTTTGTTGCGTGTTCAAAAATAAGACTGGTACAACTTTTGTAAATTACTTAAATAATTATAGAGTAGAAAAAAGTAAAGAACTTCTTCAAAATTCATCATTATCATTACTTGAAATATCTATAGCTGTCGGATTTAATAATCAAAGCTACTATAGCACAATATTTAAAAAGTTTGTGGATATGACACCTTTGGAATATAGGTATAATTTTTCAAAATAAACATAAATAAGCTGCTGAACAATATTGATTTATTGTTCAACAGCTCATTTTTTAATTCTCTATACCCTTTATACCTATTTGCTAAAACTCAAATCTGTAATTTTTTCTTACCTCGTTTGTAATTATATATAAAAAATATATGAAAAATCTACAATTTTTCACATAATAGGATTTTCATTTCCTATTCGCTATTTTTTTCTTATTTTTTCATTTATGAAAAAAGATATTAATTTTATGAATAAATATAGATTTATATAAGTTCATTATCTATAATAATAAATTTAACTTAAAATAATTATTACATATAATGGATATTATTTCAAAAAGTAATTGTCTCACATTGGGAAAAAAGGTATATTCTAATTAATAGGCAAATATTTTTAGTTATGTATGGAGGCGTTATGAGTATAGTGAATCGTATTTCTAGAGTCTTTTATTCTTCAGAAGAAATTACATTTAACAACTCTTCTAAATTAGTTTTCATAAGTGATTGTCACCGTGGAGACGGTGGTCTTTCAGATAATTTTTCTAAAAATCAAAACATCTACTTTTCTGCATTAGAATATTACTACGAGCATGGTTTTACTTATATTGAACTAGGAGATGGCGATGAACTTTGGGAAAATAATAAACTTTGTAACATAGTAAAGGAACATTACGATATATATTGGATATTATCTAAATTTTTTAATACTAATAGACTTTATCTAATATATGGAAACCATGATAAAGCAAAAAAAACTACTAAATTCTTAGAGAAAAACCTATTTACCTGTTTCGATGAAATCAAAAATACAGAGGTACCATTATTTCCTGGAATAAAAGTTCATGAAGGACTTGTTTTAAGGCATCAAGAAACTGATGAAAAAATTCTTCTAATACATGGACATCAAGGTGACATATTTAATGATAAGTTTGGTTGGCTCAGTAAGATTTTAGTTCGCTATCTTTGGAAGCCATTGGAAATATTTGGTGTTAACGATCCTACTAGTGCCGCAAAGAATTATGTAAAAAAAGAACGGGTAGCTAGGAAACTTACAAATTGGGTAGAAAAAGAAAAACATATGCTTATATGTGGTCATACACATAGACCAATGTTCCCTTCATTAGGACATGCACCTTATTTCAATGATGGAAGTTGTGTTCATCCTCACAGCATAACTTCTTTAGAAATAGTCAACGGTTTAATAACTCTAGTAAAGTGGCAAATAAAAACCAAAAGTGACCGTACATTATTTATAGGACGAGAAATTATAGCAGGACCAGAGCTACTTGAGAAGTACTTTAAGTATTTTCATTAAAAAGTATTCCAACAACACTTAAGTATAATAGCTATATATATTACAAAACATCTTATATCATTTCCTACTTTTCTCTATAAAATAAAAGACTGAAGCTATATAAATTACTTCAGTCTTTTCATAATTATTTTAATATTGTCCCATTAATATTTATCGATTCTACATATGATATACTTAACCTCTTCATATTTCACTTATTATGCTTTAACATCTATTGAATGATATCCTATTTTCTCTTCTAAATCTATGAAATTCACTCCAGTTGCATCATCTTTTTTCTCATCATTATTTTCTTCTTTTTCTTTATTCTCAACCTTATCTAAAGTACCATTAATGTCTTCAATTTGTTTATTAATATCTTCTGTTATATCACTTACCTTTTCATTTACCTTAGCGAGCCTTGATTCTTTATTATCTGTATTAACTCCCCTACTTTTATCCATCTTTATTTCACTCTTTAACACTCTTGCTTCTCCTTCTATTGAAGTTTTAACAGTGTTAGTAGTCTTTATCTGTTTTATAGCATTACTTGCACTAATAAGCCCTTCTACAGAAAATTCCGTCGTATCCTTCGAATTCGTGTTATTATTACTTCCGTTAGTTTTTGCATTCTTCTCTCTCTTTTCTTTCTGAATCTCAATCTTTCTTTCCATAAGCTGCTTATTTAGATCTTGTAGTTGTTGCTGTAACTCTTTTCTTCTTTCCGCCTTTTGTTCATCAGACATATTTTTATTTTCCGATATTTTTTGAATTTGATTTTGAACATCAGTAATCTGTTTTTCAATTGCTTGTAATTGATTATCCTGATCAGTTCCTATCCTCATTTGCATTTGATTATTATTTGTTCCATCAATACTTCCAACCTTCATAAAAAGTCTCCCTTATATTCACACACAGTTTTATCTTATAAGTTCTTTTTCGTATTAAATCCATTTTTCTAAAGCAAGTACCTCCAAATATTTAAATCAATATTGCAAATATAATTTATTCCTTTCCAAATAATAAACTATTATATCTTTCTACACTTCTCTCAAACTCTAAAAAATCAATATTTCTACCTATCCTTATAGTTTCCTTACCCTCAATAAAAAGTAATAAAATCGGCAATGAAAATACCCCATACTTTGCCGCTATATCCACGTTTTTCTCTCCATCTACCTCATAATAATTAACATTCGAATACTCTTTCAAAATTTCTTTAATCTTCTTCTTTATAACCTCACAAGCACCACAACTAGTACCAGTAAAATATATAACTGTAATTATATTTTCATTTATTAAATTATCAATTTCATCACTCTTTTTAATTTCTATCAACACTTATATCTCCTTATAAATTATTATCTTCATATTATACTGTAGTGTTCTCATATATTTATATATAATTCACTATTAGAAAGGAAAGATTTATTTGAAAAAAAGATTCGTATTACTTTTAATTACGATAATTCTACTGCTGCCACTAATATCTTGCGTAAGTAAAACAAATACTAACGCATCGATAAAAAATATACAGTTAACTAACGTTAAAAAAGTACTAAATGAAAATTATCAAGCTAAAATAATTGATAAAAAAAGCATAATTGAAACTTTAACATCAGATGAGTTTGAAGGACGAGCTATAGGCAGTAATGGCAATAAATTAACAGAGGAGTATATAGATAAATTGTTTAGAGATATAGGATTAAATTCACTTTTTAATAATGGATATAAACATAAGTATAATACAACCTCTAATAATATAGTTGGTAAAATAGATGGTAAATCTAATAATGCTATAATTATTTCTGCCCATTTTGATCATATAGGATATCAAGACGGAAAAATAATAAAAGGTGCTATTGATAATGCTTCAGGAGTATCAGTTTTATTAGAAGTGGCAGAAATTTTAAAGAATACATATTCATTAGAAAATCCTGAGTTTGATATAGTTTTTGCCGCATTTAATGGCGAAGAGTCAGGGAGGATGGGAAGTAGTAAATTTGTACACGATATAATAGGCAAGTATGATAATTTAATAGATATAAATATAGATTCAGTAGGTTATATAAACGGCGGAAAAATAACCTTTTTAAATAATAAAGGTTATAACAATTTAAATAAATTCATGAAAGAATCGTTAGAAAACAATGGTTTAGAAGTAACATTAGATAATAAAATATTAGGAAGATCTGATAGTGATTCATTTAAGAGACCAGAAATGAAATCAATATGTATAATAGAAGAAAATATAAAAGAAGTGATTCATAGTGAAAAAGATACATCTGATGTAGTAGATTATTCAAAATTAGATAAGATTTCTAACTCAATCATAGAATTAGTTGAGAATATTACATATGCTGACTAAAAATATAAAAGGAATTGAGGCACAATATTTATTGTGCCTCAATTCCTTTTTAGTGAAGGTTAATTTTCCCTATAATCTGTCACCTGCAATCCACCACTACTTAACTATAACAGATGCTAATATAAACTTTAACTATCTCCTTCACTCCGTACAAATATACATCAAGCTATATGAAAGTGAAACTTTCATTAGCCCATGTAAGACCGTGTTATACCACCTATTTTTAATATAAAACAAATATTTATACTAAACTAATAATCTCAGAAATTCCGTAGGAATTTCATCCATTACTGTGAACTGTTCACTGATTTCCTATCTGTTATCAACTTTCTCAGGATACATATCATGATTCATCATTCTATAGTTTGCCATTTCTTCAAACTTAGTTCCTGGCTTTCCATAGTTGCAATATGGATCTATGCTTATTCCGCCTCTTGGAGTAAACTTACCCCATACTTCAATATATTTAGGATCCATAAGTTTTATTAAATCCTTCATTATTATATTCATACAATCTTCATGGAAATCACCATGATTTCTAAAGCTAAATAAATATAATTTTAATGATTTACTTTCTACCATTTTAATTGATGGTATATAACTTATATAAATTGTAGCAAAGTCTGGTTGACCAGTTATTGGACAAAGACTTGTAAACTCTGGGCAGTTAAACTTTACAAAATAATCATTGTCTGGATGCTTATTATCAAAAGTTTCTAATACATCTGGATTATATCCATAATCATATTTTGTTCCTTGATTTCCTAAAAGAGTTATTCCATCTAATTCTGATCCTTGTCTTCCGCTGTGACTCATGTTCTATTTCTCCTTTTTACTCTCTAAGTATTTTTCAAGACCATGTTTTCTTAACTTACAAGCTGGACATTCTCCACATCCATCACCAATAATACCATTGTAGCAAGTAAGTGTTTTTTCTCTAACATAATCTAATTTTCCAAAGCTATCTGCCATTTCCCAAGTTTGTGCTTTATCTATCCACATTAATGGCGTATGTACAACAAACTCATAATCCATGGCTAAGTTTAGTGTTACATTAAGTGACTTAATAAATACATCTCTACAATCAGGATATCCACTAAAATCTGTTTCACATACTCCTGTTACAATATGCTTTGCACCCTTAACTTTAGCAAGAACTGCAGCAAAAGTTAAGAAAAGCATATTACGTCCTTCAACAAAAGTTGATGGTAAGCTGCCATTTTCTCCTGCCTTTACTTCTATATCATTACGAGTAAGAGCATTTGGCGCTAATTGATTTAATAGTGCCATATCTAAGATATGATGTTCTACACCTAACTCTTTTGCAATGTTCTTAGCACATTCTATTTCTAAGCTATGTCTTTGATTATAATTAAAAGTAACTGCAATTACTTCATCAAACTCTTTAAGTGCCCAAAATAAACATGTAGTAGAATCTTGACCACCACTAAATACAACTACCGCTTTTTTATTCATACGTCTCACTCCTATTTCATAATTAATAAAGCTTCTTGTCTTAACATATCATCCTCTTGGAATTTTCCAAGAAAAGTTGTTGTTGTTGTAAGAGTTCCAGGTTTCTTTATCCCTCTTGCAGTCATACAACTATGCTCTCCAGTTATAAGAACTCCCACATCCTCTGTTTCTGTAACCATAGAAATTATCTCAGCTATATCGCTACCAATACGTTCTTGAAGTTGTAGTCTTCTTCCTACCATATCTGCAATTCTTGCAATTTTGCTAAGACCAATTATTTTGTCTTTAGGAATATAAACTACAGTAACCTTCATATTATACATAAGTGCTAAATGATGCTCACAGTAGCTATGAATAGGAATATTACCTACTACTACCATATTCTTATATGTCTCACCAACATAATCTTCTTCTTCAAAAGTTGTCCCAAACATATCGGCAATTTCTTTATTAGTATAATTCATACCTTCAAAAACTTCTTCATACATCTTTGCTACTCTTTTAGGTGTCTCTAATAATCCTTCTCTATTGGGATCATCACCTAATGCTATAATAATTTCTCTTATACATTCCTGGATCTTATTTGTATCTATCTTTTTAGCCATAGTTATCTATACCCCCCTGGCATCCTTATGCCATATTATCTTATGAAGCTGAACTTGTAATCTAACATTGTTTAACTTCTTGTCTTTCATGAATTCTACTATTTCATCCATTTCAATCTCACCTAATACAGGACTAAAATATATTAAGCATTTTGATGTTAAATCATAATCCTTAATTATATTATAAGCCATTTCTAAGTCTTCATTACTTCCTACTACAAACTTATAAACATCTGTACTTTCTATATTTTTCAGATTTTCTAAATTCATCTTCTTTGTCATTCCACTCTTAGGTAGTTTAAAATCTACGATATAACTTATATTTCCACCCCTATGTCTTGCCTTAAAAGAAGCTATGTCTACAGACCCATTAGTCTCTATATGAACAGATAAATCCTTGTCATTATCTAAAAGTTCTAAAAGTTCATCTATACCTTCTTGAATAAGTGGTTCTCCACCTGTAAGTGTAACATTTTTTGCTCCATTAGCTTTTATATAATCATAAATTTCCTTTGCTGATAGAACCTCTGTTGTATTTTCTTTATCCCATGAATAAGTTGTATCACACCAAGTACATCTTAGATTACAATGTTGAAATCTTATAAAAGTTGCAAGCTGTCCAGATGTTGGTCCTTCCCCATCTATAGATAAAAACTTTTCTATTATATTAAACATATTATTCCTCCGAATATATACAACTGTTAGTAGGTGTTTCGAATAGCTCTACTTCATATATAGGAAAACCTTGCGCTTTTAATTTGTTAAATATATCTCTAGACATTTCTTCTGCCGTAGATCTATATGGTACAAATACTATATTAAAATTGTTAGGTAATACTTCTAGCTGTTTTGCTAAAGCTCTACCGTCTTCATTGTCCTCAATTATAAGCTTATGATCAAAACTTTCTGCGATATCTCTAAGTGCATTTTTAAAATTAGTAAAGTCATCTACCATACCACGACATTGACCTTCTTTTTGAAGTTCTTCTGCCTTTAAAGTTGCTATTAATCTATATCTATGTCCATGAATATTAGCACACTTTCCTTTATATCCACTAAGGTAATGTGCCATATCAAATTGTGCTTCACTTCTTAATTTAAACATATTTTTAACTACTCCTTATAAATAAAAAAGGTTTATTTCATTACACAAAACTAGCATAACAAAATAAACCTTAACTCTTAATTCTTAAGTTAAAATTATTTGCCTAGTTTTGTTTAAGGACAGGATGGTCTTAACGAACTGTCCGTATTTAATTATTACTATTATGTTATAACATACTATGAAAAGATATGCAAACTTAAAATATCTATTCACTAATACAAAGATTCATTATATCATTATAAAATTTATCCTCATCATTAATTGCCCATCTTCTTCCCTCTCTATGCATCTCAAATATTTCTTCATAAGTCTTATCTGAAAGCTGACTGTCATCATAACCTCTTATCAATGCATTAATAGCTAAATCTATTACATCATCTTCATCTTGCAATATTGCCCCTTTTCTTTCTTCTTCTACATATTGATTCACATTATTTTGTATATTGCTAAGATCTAAGTAATTACAGGTAATTTTTACTTGTGCTACATCATTCTCTTCCGATACCTTCTCAATTTTAAAATCAATTTTGTTAACAGCTCTTAAAACTGCTTCATATATTTTTTCTACTTGCTTATCTGAAGCACTAACTCCTTCTTTGCTTAATTCATCTATTATCTTATTTTTTACTTTAATTTTGCCACTAACATATAATGCATTTTTTTCTTCTTCTGATCCTATAAAATCAACTGTATCAGAATTTTCTTTCAGGCAACTTGCATCAATATAAACCTTCATACTCTCTTCTGGAGTATAATTTTTTTTAATTTTAGGTAATGTTATTTTACATGAAGTTAATAAAACCGATACCATAATAATACTAAGTAATGCACTAATTTTCTTAATATTTTTCACAAATCATCTTCCTTCCTTTTTATTTATTGTTAATATCGTACATTTATTTATTATTTTTACTGTTCTTTATGTAAATTCTATTTTTGTTTAGTTTTTCTTAATTCTTTATAAAAAAATACTGCAAAATAATTAAATTATTTTGCAGTATTTTAAAAGTAGCTCTACTTAATCATTAACGAATCAATGCCTTCAGTAAATAATTCCATTTCCTCTGGCATCCAAGACATTGCACCTTTTTCAAATGTAAAAATAGCTTCATTTTTTTCTGTAGATGGCTTTGCTTCTTCTAAGCCTTTTACTATATTATCAACATACTTCTCAAGACATTCTTTCTTTAGCTCATCACTATTACTTTGTCCTTCTTCTATATCTTTAAAAGCTTCTTCCGCTGCCGCTTCATCTATCGCTTCTACATCTATATAATTCATTGATACTTTAACTTCAGCAGTATCTCCATCTTCTGAAACTGTATCTGTCGTAATAGTAACTTTCTTAATAGCTTTTATTTGAGCTTTATATATTTTTTCTAATTGTTCATCACTAGCTTCAACACCAGCTCGCGCAAATGAACTTTGTATCTCTTTCTTTCTTTCTTCTTTTTCTGTCTCAATTCCTTCTTTTGCAGTTTCACTACTAGCACCAAGCTTTCTAAGAGCCGCTTGATCATGCTTTACATAGTATTCAGCTAAGAGCTTTGCACTTTTTTCTAGAGACACCGTACCCATACATGATGATAATGAAAGAATCAATGTAAAAATTAAAAATATAGCTATAACAGCTGATATTACTCTTTCCTTTGTAAATACTTTTTCTTTCTTAACTTCTATATTTGAATTATTTCTACTTAAATTTTTATTACTTTTTTTCTTTACTTTTTTCTTTGACAAATTATCTTCCCCCATCATTTTTTATACTCTAGCTTATTTAGTTATTAAGTTATCTATAGTAGCTGCAAACATATCATTATTTGCTGGAAACCAACCATTTCCTGCCCTAGTAAAAGCAACTTCCTCTTGGTTAAAATCTTCAGACGGTTCTATATTTTTAAGTTCTTCTATAAAACTTTCTATATATACCTTAGATTCTAACTCTATATAATCCTCTTCATTACCTTCTGAATTTCCCAATGATTCTTCAACCTTATATGATGCTTTATAACTTATTTCCGTAAAAGGAATACTATTAACCTTTATACTTACTATAGCTATATTTTCATCTTGAGAAATAAGTTTCGTCTTCACCGTCAACTTTTTTGATGCCTCTATAATTGCATTATAGTACTTATCTAATTGATCATAGGTTACAGAATATCCTAGTCCATTTAGATTGTTCTTCATTACTTTTATACTTTCTTCCTTGCCGTTTTGCAATGCGGTCTGTATATCCTCATCACTCATCCCTAGTTCTTTTACTCCAGATTTATCACCATATATATAGAATTGTGCTACTATTTTTGCACTTTCTGCTGGTGATATAATTTCATTAGTTTTATTACCTAATAAATCCTCTGCAATATAATAAACAAATAAAAGTACAATTCCTACAAGAAATATAGTAATAACATTATAACAAAACTTTAATATTTGTTTCATATATTTCTATCCCTTCAACTAAATTAATACAGCATATTTGTATCGTAGCAAACTCTTGATATTATTTATTTTATTAGATTATATATTATATAAATGAAATTTATAATCCCTTTTTAAATATTAATTTTAAAATTAACAACAAAAGCAAGTTTTTCTTTCATATATTCCTCCCCCATATAGGTACCATATATACTAACTTTATAATCTATCTACTATGTTGTAAACTATATTTTTACAACTTTATGTATCCTACAAAAATAAAGCCAGAAGCTCTCACTCCTGACCTTATTACTTTAATTAACTTATTCAATTTTCATATTATCTCATTACTTATATATGTCACTTTTTAATATCATAAAGAGAAAACTATATCTTAAATTAATACTATTCAAACCCAATAACTATCCACTCATCAACAACATCCCAAAAATTCATCTTGTATGTAGGTTGACTAGAAGTAAACCAAACTGTAGCATTATCATTATCACAATTATTTAAATCAGTTGCTACATACCCTCCCATACCTGAATTAAATGTAGCAAATGTTGTTTCTAAATTTATTCCTAAATCTTCTTCTAATTCATCTAATATACCCCATTCATCTTCTCCAAAATATTTTACACCTTCTATGGGTACAAGTCCCATACTTTCACTAGCATAATAGAAAAAACCATTATGTATATTTTCATAAAATCTTTTTATTGCTTCTGGTACCTTAGTCCAATCTATCTTCAATTTATTTATATCAATATTTGAAAGAATACCTTCATAATATAATATCCTATTATTTTTTGATTTAATACTATATAACAAAGAATATCTTTCTCCATATTTTATTAATTCTATATTTACTAAATTATTCTTTAAATAATTAATTGTATTGCTAAGCTGTGGAAATATATTTTCCTCCCATATAGAGATAGTATCTTTAATTTTTTCATCTAAGGTAGTTTTATTAAGTATAGATTTCCACTTTTTAGGTATCTCATCTAACAAATCTACATTTTCATTTATAAGACAAACATTTTTATGATATTTATTCAAATATTCTAATTTTTCTTTCATATATTCCTCCCCCATATAAGTACCATATATACTAACTTTATAATCTATCTACTATGTTGTAAACTATATTTTTACAACTTTACGTATCCTACAAAAATAAAGCCAGAAGCTGTCACTCCTGACTTTACACCCTAACCATCACTTTATTAAACTTTTTATTAACTATATAAAATAAAAACCTTATATTTATTATCTATTGACTCTTTCAACATACTTAAAATAATATTTAATATTTCTTTTTCTTTAATTCCTAAACTACTTGTTTTTTATTGCTCTGATGTTAATACATCTGTCACTTTTATTAATTCAGTTTCTGTGGCTCCAGATTCTTTTGCTGATTTTGTTTTTCCTAATAAACTATCTACCTTATCTTTTCCATATCTATTCCATACTTTAGTTACTGTTTCCTTACTTACATTATACGTCTTAACAAATGTACTTGTAAATTTCTGTTGAATAGATTTATATAGTCTAGATTTCATTACTGTCTCCATAGCTAGTCCACTACAAAGCATTCCCTCTATTTCTACCACAAAATTCAAATAGTCTAGTATTATAAATAGTATTTATGCCTTTATTCCTTCTTTGAACCCATCTATAAAATGATCTAAAAAGTGTAATTATTGACCCTAGGATTTCCTAGCTTATCAACTTACAATGGTTTTTAACCCTAGTTATCTTAGCTTTTAAAATATTTCAGTACATCAAAAAAGATTAATGTTCCAACTACTGAAACATTAATCTTTTTAAATTTTCTTATTGCCCTTAAAGTTCATATTTTAAAATATATTAGATTATTTATTCAACTATTTTATACTTTTGTTTTTAGTGCTTTATGGTCTTTTTACTTAATTAAGTGAATTAATTTACTTATAAACAACTCATCTATAGCTTCATTACTACTCTTGACATATACTTTTTATAATTCACATACATATCCATTATATTTTGATATTTTCCACCACGTTAGATTTGTTCCTTTTTCAAAAGGCGATTACAACAGTCATACTCCATGTGTATTCTATTTCCAGTTGGAGTGATAACTTCTGTCAATTTTCTATTCCGCTAGGAGTAATAAACATATTATTTATATTTCTCCAAACTTCTATATGGATTCAAAACATCCTCACCATCCTCTTTTATTGTATCACATATCTCTTGGAAAATATCTTCATCCATATTTTTACACAAAACAATAGATTTCTTAATTTTATTGTAGCAGTTTTGCAAGCCCAAGTTCACTACAATTGAAAGAATAATATCCACTTCATTTTAGTTCTCCGTATTCCACATATCTGAAATGGTATTATCTAATTTAACCTTAATATTGTTTTCTAACAATTCATAACTCATAACTTGTCTATCAGTTAATATATTGACTATGTCCAAGAATTGTTCCTTCGAAATTTTCTCATTCACATATTCTTCTAAAACATTTTCTGCTTCCTGATGCACACCCTGGATATTTTTCTGCTGCAACAGGATCCGGCTCATGCCAACGAATAATAGCCTTTTGTCCATCCGCTAAAGTGAATTCATATTTACCTCCATCTTTTATTGTATCTGTTGGTACAAATGTATTCGGTACATCATCCGGAATAATTGCTTGTAAACTTTCCAAATTGATTTCACCATTATCATTCAGTAATCCTTTTACAAAACCTCTTGCTTCATCTCTTGTCAAATCTCGTATAGAATTACTACCACTCTCACTTGCCTTCTTAGCCTTCTCATAAATCTCATCAACACTTAATTTCTCATTCTTAACATCTCTTAATGCACTATCTTTTGCTTTATCAATATTCTTTGCTTCTATTTCTCCCTTAGAATATACCTTTTCCATTACTTCTAAGTATTTAGAATATTGATCTGCTGTTAACTTTTATGTTACCTTTATTAATTCTGTTTCTGTAGCACCAACTTCTTTTGATGATTTTATTTTTCCTAATAAACTATCTACCTTATCTATTCCATACTTTAGTTAGGGTTTCCTTTGTTACATTATATTTCTTACATTTTAATTCTCTTGTAGCTGCGTTCATATGTTCTTTTGTATCACTTAATAATCTAACTTATATTTTACCATACCTTAAGCCATATTTTCTTAAATTCATGTATCGTACAAAAAACAAAGCCAGAAGCTATCACCTCTGACCTTATTATGTAATCATTCAATTTGTTAAACTTTTATATTAATTCATAATGAGCTAAATCATATGGATAAAATTTATTACTTTTTAAACAAGTGTCATCAACATTAAAAATTTTAGCCAAAGCTGCAACTTCAAAACACCAATACCCACAATAAGTATCATTTACTGACTTATGAGAATTATACCAATACGCATCATAATGCTCATGATACCATTTATTTAATTCATTTATTAATACCATTTCTTTTTCATTAGTTACACATAAATCATTAAAATAATCAAATTGTGACCTTTCCTTTTGTATTTTCCCATTCTCTAAATATTGAAAAAGACATATTATCAACCCATCTTCTATAAAAGAGTCTTTCATAATCCTTCTTAAATATTCAATAAAAATATTTTTCTTTTTAATAAATAGAACTCCAATTGAAAGAATATCTATTATGTCATATATGCTATCGTTTGATAAACATACATCAGTATAATATTTTAAATATTCCACATAATATTCAAAGACCTTATCACATGAATATCCCATTGAATATGTTAACTTAACACAATTCATATATAAATTTGATAGATGTATTTTGCCGATTTTAATTCCATTAACATTCGTTTTATCTAGTTCTAAAATAGCATTTTTAAACTTTTCAATCCTATTATTCTCTGATTGATATTTTTTTTTAAAATAATTTATGTCCTTAATATTATCTCTCATAATGCTCCTCCAAAATTACTTTACTATATTTGCCTCATCATCTAAAATGCTTATAGTTATTTCTCCCTTATCTGAAATATGTACCAATTGACTTTTTATATTATCTGCATTAAGCATCTTTTCCATAATAATTTTATCTGCATTAGTTTCTCCAACTGCATCTACTAATCTTTTATCAATCCAATTACTACTCATTTGCTTACCGTCTTTTGTATTTCCTAACGTAGAACTACCATACTTAGCCTCTCCAATTATATATTTAGGTTCTCCATCTGCTTTATAATAAACTCCATCAATTCCATGATGTGTCGGTTCATTTAAATCAGTAACCTTATCTATGCTAATTCTATCATAACCTTGACTTTCAAAATATACGTCCATCTTCATTTCACCATAATTACCCTTTTGAAGATTATTTGATAAAACGATATCTCCATTTTCAACTGCCTTAATAATATCAGTTACAGAGCTAATACTACTTTTTACAGCATTCTCATAAATCTCATCAACACTTAATTTCTCATTCTTAACATCTCTTAATGCACTATCTTTTGCTTTATCAATATTCTTTGCTTCTATTTCTCCCTTAGAATATACCTTTTCCATTACTTCTAAGTATTTAGAATATTGATCTGCTGTTAATACTTCTGTCACTTTTATTAATTCAGTTTCTGTGGCTCCAGCTTCTTTTGCTGATTTTATTTTTCCTAATAAACTATCTGCCTTGTTCTTACCATACCTATCCCATACTTTACTTACTGTTTCCTTACTTACATTATACGTCTTTATAAATGTATTTGTAAATTTTTCTTGAATAGATTTATATAGACTAGATTTCATTACCTTCTCCATAGCTAGTCCACTACAAAGCATTCCCTCTATTTCTGCTACAAAATTTAAATATTCCTGAGTAGTATATTCTCCCTTTGCATATAATATTGTTAATTCTGTAAATGAAACTATGGATGATATTATAAATGCATAGCATAATATAGTTGCTACAACTGCAACAATTTCTGGTGCTATTATTGCTACAATAGTACCTATTATTATAAATGGTATTGCTCCCTTTATTCCTTCCGTAAAACCATCTATAAAATGCTCAAATACTTCCCATACATTTACACTACTTAAATCATTAGCACCTTCTCCACCAGCATATCCACCAGCAATCATATATCCAGCTGCTCCAGTGTCATTGTCCATTACTATATATACAGAACCTGTCCAATCATAATAGTTAATTTCATTCTTAGGTATTGTTACTTCTTTTCCTGAATTCACCACATTTACTATTTCATTTTTTACATAGTCGCCTACATTTAAAAGTGGTAATACTTCATTTACATTTTCTTTAGTTACTGAGTATAATGTTTCTCCTTGTTCTGTTGCCTTATTTAATATTGATACTGTTGATACTGCTGGAAGTCCACACATTTGCTCTATTATTGAACTTTCCATTGCAGATGCTATCATTCCTGTTTTTATCATGTAACTTTTTTCTTTTTCTTTATCTCCATCTCTACTTACTACAGAATGTGCATCTCCTCCAATATCTACATAAACAGAACCTAATTTTAAATCTACCGGTGTACCGTATAAGTATTTTACTGTAGGTTTAAATCCTGATATACCAAAGCTTAAACATCTTGTATCTTTTACCCCACTCATTTCTGCTGATATTTTATTCATACTGTCTAGTTCACCAAAATAACTCTTAATTATTCCATTAAGAATTTCTCCGGCAACTTCGTCACTATAATAGTCTTTTTCAGCTGCATTCTCCTCTGCTTCTTTCATCCTTGATTGTATATTAGTTATTTCATTTTCAGATATTGCACCATAATCTAATCCTAATGCATAATATCCTCCTGCTGTTAATACAGCGGTAACACTTTGACTAGATAATCCTACTCTATCTAAAACTATACTAAAGTTTTCCACTTGTCCTAAACCTATAGCTGACCCTTCTGCTATAACTTCTCCATCAGCCTTTATTACAGGTTTAACTTCAACTAGGTAAGCAGGTGTATCAAAAACACTTCCATAATTACTTATTATCTCTTCATCACTATCTGTGGCTGGAATCCAACTTAATGTTAATTTCTTACCATATAACTCTACAGCAGTCTTATTTAAAGAAAGTTCTCCTCCAATACCATAGGTATCACTAACTTCTATACTTACTTTTTCTCTCTTATTATTATCTATTTCACTACTTCTGCTATCTATTGATACTAAAGTATTAGGAATACTAAATGGCAATAAATCTATTTCTTCAGGAATTATTTCTAATCCACCAACAACATCAATTAGTCTTTTTCCTTCAAGAGTTTCTTCATTTATATACTTTTCAAGTTGAGATTTTATATCATCTGCAGCATATTTTAAATCATCATTATATATATTCTTCACTCCAAAGTTATCTTCTGTTTTTACACCACCATAATAAAAGTCATCTGCAATATCACTTGTTTCAATATCTTTCTCTACTGAGTTTATAGTTCCTTCTACTTTTTTATACGTCTTAAATGATGGATCAAATGGTATCCACTCTTTTTCATCAGTGACTTCACCTTGTCCTCTATATTCACATAATGAACAATAAGCTTCTACCCAAACATGTTCTATTCTTATAGTTACAATTTCTCCACCACTAGTAATAGCTGTAGTTTTATTTCCCATGGATGCTAACATATCTGCTGCAACTTTTGGTGTTTCTGCTCCTGTCCATACCATTGCATTTTCTACAGATACATCTACAGTTCCTGTTACATATCTAGCAGGTATATTCTTACTTCTAAGTAATGCTATTAAAAGTGAACTTTGATCATAATCATTACCAGCTAATTGTTCCAACGCTCCTGCCGCACCTTTTCTAGAGCCTGCATAAGCTTCAAAATCTACATTGTTTCTTACAAACTTATATATATCTAATGGATTATCACTTAATTCATCAGATTTTTTCTTTATAACCTCTGTTATCTTTGTATCTAGAGTTTCTTTTAAATACTCCTCATTATCATCAGTATCTTTGTCTAAAGAATATTCAATTGCATCATTACTAATTGCAGTAGCTTCTTCTGTAACATATACTGCTTCTTCATTATTATGAGGTAATGCATCATCACCTAAAGATTTATATGTATTTTCATCTTTTCCAAAAATACTTTCATCATCTAATACTGCTAATATCTTATCCTTATCATCACTATTTATAGCTTCTTCTATTTTGTCTTTACTATTTACTAAGTCTTTAAACTGATTCTTTACCTCTGTTAATCTAGACTTAGCTACATCTAAATTATTTTTGTCTAAGTATTTTTCAATATTTTTAAATTCTTTATTTATCTTATCTTCATTACTTTCAATAGCTTCTAAAGTTTCCTCTAAAAGCTTTTTACTCTCATCTAAATTATCATTTTCTATAGCTTCTTTACTTTTTTCCTTATTAGCAGATACTGTTTCTTGAAGACTGCCTAGTTTTGTCCTATCTACAGTAGTTAATGTTTCTTTATCGCCCCATAATTTATTAGCATTACTTTTTATTTCTCTCCATACTTCACCAGGTGAACTACAATTTATAGTCATAATTACTATTAATGTTAATGCAATAGATTTAAAAGTAACCTTCCACTTATCTTTCATATTTCCCTTCCCTTCTTTTATCATGGAGAATAGACTATTCTATTCTCCATACAATATGGTTCATTTTTAAGTTATCTTGTTATGTCTATCTCAAAATCATCAATAAAAGTATTTTGATTGTATCCCCCAGTTGCTCCACTGAATCCAGTTCCCGTATAAGTAGTATCTAGTGTTCCTTTATAGTCAATTACAAGTAAAGAATCTACATATACTTGTACACTTTCACTAGTTACACTCACTTCTACATCATGCCATTGACCATCAGCTATCTTTGAAGTTATTGAATCATCATTATTAAATTGAAGTACCTCTCCACTTGTACTATTTTTCATTAATGCAATATGTGCTGAATTTTTACCTATCTTTTCAGAATTGCTACCGTTATAAAAACTATCAAATTCTATAAAATATCCACTATCAGCTTGTACTCCTAAAGTTTCTCCCGTATTACCTAATTGATTTGGATTTTTATAGAACATATAAGTAAATCCATCACTATTAGTTCCACAACTACTTTCACCAGCTTTGTACTTAAATTTTGTAGTAAATTTATTTGTTGTTTCCTTTTTAAGCCACATAGCACCATTCTTCCAATTTTCATTTGGTGTTATTCTTGCAAATCCATCTTCAAGTCTTGCTGCAGTTCCCATGTAGTTCCATAACCCTGTATCTGCACTGAAATCATCTTTTATATTTTCTGTTATCTCCTCAACATCTTCTTTTATCTCAACATCATCAATAAAGTGACTATTAGTATAATCTCCTGTAGCTGCTGCAAAACCAAATCCATTATAAGTCTTATCAATTTTTCCGTACCAAGTCATAACACTTTCGCCATCAATAAATACTTCAATACCATCTGTCTTAACTTTTACCTCTACATCATGCCACTTATTATCACTTACTTTAGCGGCTATAGCATCTGTAGCATTAACTTTTAATGTAGATGTTAGCTTATCTTTAAATAAAGCTATATGTCTGTTATTATTGTTGATATTTTCACTGCTTCCATTGTAGAAACTATCAAATTCTAAACCATAACCATTACCTTCTGAAAATCCTAATGTTCCACCACTAGCACCTATCTTATTAGATTCTTTACCAAACATAAATACAAAGCCATCTGCTCCATTACCCTCGCCTGCTTTATACTTAAATTTACTAGTAAATGGTGCTGAAACCACATCATTAAGCCACATTGCACCTGTTTGCCATGTTTTATTTTCTGTTAGTACCGCATAACCTTCATCACTTCTATAGGCACTACCAAGATAATCCCACTTACTATTTGTTTCTGTAAAATCATCTTTTATGTCTTCTAGTGCTATTTCTGTATTTTCTCTTATAATCACATTATCAATATAATGATGGTTATTTTCTGTACCTGTAGCTGATGAAAATCCAAATCCATCATAAGTAGTATCTAATTTTCCTTTATAAACTAATACTCTCTCACCATCTAAATAAAGTTGTACTCCGTCTTCTGTAACTCTAACTTCTACATCATGCCAGTTATCATCACTTAACTTACTTGCTACCTCTTCGGTTACATTCATAGCTAATGAATCTATTATCTCTCCCTTATTTCCTGTTGATAATAAATCTTTTCCTAATGCTATATGTGCTCTATTTACAGAAGTTTGTTCACCATGGAACTTATTATAGAAGCTATCAAACTCAATAGCATATCCGTTCCCTGTATTAAAGCCCATTTCTCTACCTTCATTACCTAATTCATTTGCTTTTTTAGCAAACATAAATGTAAATCCATCTGCTCCTGTTCCGCCACCAGCTTTGTATTTAAAGGTCGTAACAAAAGGCAATGATATTCCTTGCTTTAACCACATTGCTCCATTTTCATGATTTTTATTTTCTGTTAGTACAGCATAACCACCATCACTTCTATGTGCAGTGCCCATATAGTTCCATAAATCATTTTCTTTTTCAAAATCATCTTCAATATATTTAACAGTGAAGTTATTAGATGCTATTAACTTAGTTTCGCCATTAGGTTTAATAGCTTCATATTGAATAATATAGTCACCAGCTTCTATAGATTTATCACCCCATGTAAATGTCTTATTATCGCTATTACCTACTTCAACATTTGATTCCCATTGATATTTTTTCATTTCTTTTTCAGTACCAACTTGAATAATTCTAATAATCTGAGGCATATTGTGAATATTTTCATTTCCAGTATTCTCTATTAAACTTTCAAAAGATACCTCTTCTGCTGGTGTAATTATAGAATTTAATACCTTTAAGTTTCCTTTTACTCCAAATAAATTTTCTTGTGTAGATATTACCTCAAATAATGTTGTTTCTTCACTTATTTTCTTATCATCTAAATAAATTGTTGCAGTTACTTTATATTGTCCAGCTTTATTATCATTAAGTTTAAATGTACCATTCTTAGTTACTTGTGTTGAAGACAGTATATCTTCTAATGAAACTAATTCATTTTTTACGACTTCATTTTGTTCATTTGTAATTACTGTTTCTAATGTTAGTCCTTTTTCTATACAATTAATGCTTGTATTACTTATTTTATTTGTATATGTAACTACATCATTAGCATTATATTGTTGCTTATCTACAAAAACATTGTGTTTTATGCTTCCATCTTTATTAATATTGAAATAAGCATCTGTAGTTTGTATAATTTTACTTCCTTCAAACCATTGAACCTCTATCTTGTATGTTCCCATCAGCAATTCTTTTGTATTAAAAGTATAATTATCTTCTTTTTCTTCATTCCCTTGCCAGATAGATTCAATGTTATTGTCTAAAACTTCCACTACCTCATTATTTGAATCATAAATTGTAACCTTTCCAGTCAAATTCATAGAATAATCATGAAGATTCTTAGTTTTATTTGTAATTATAACGTTCTCGTTTGCTGTATATTCTTTCTTATCTGTAGTAATTTCTGATTCCAATTCATATTTATTAACTTCTACTGACATATTTTTAAGCTTACGAGTCTCTCTCTCATTTTCTCTATTTGTATAACTTAATGTAGTATCTTTAGTTACTACATACTTAGCTTCTGATATAAGACTTTCTCCATTTAATTCAACTTGTAAATCTATAACTTCATCAATATCAATCTTGTCAAAATTCCAACGTAATAATTGATTTCCATCTTCTTTTTCAATAATTTCAGAAGGTGCCGGTGTTACTTTTTCTGGATTAATCTTGAATTCTGATGATGGTATAACAGTTTCTAATACTACATCTCGTCCAGCTATATTATTAATTTGTTTAGGAACAAAAACGTTTCTATTTATAGTCTTAATATCTACTCCATTTACACTATATACCACAGAATAAGTTAAAGTTTTATCCACTAAAGAATCTTCTGCTACTACATTCCAAGAAGTTTGCTTTTCCTCTCCTACACCCATATTTCCAAATAAATGAGTTTCTTTTTCTTCTTCAGCCAATTTAAGTCCTGTTGGTAAAACAACACGTGCTTTAACATTCCCTATCTCTTCAAGTCCCATATTATATGCATAAGCAGTTACTAAAAATGGATTAGGATCATATCCCTCTTCTGTAGCTTCTAATTTCGAAGCACCAGTAATACTTGCTACTAAACTTCCACTAATATCTGAATTTAACTCTCCAATTCCATAATAAGTTACATACTCTCTTTCTTCTCCCGGTAACAATTCTGTAGGATTCCAAAAGACAGTCACTGCACTATCCCCTGTACTACTTCCTGTAGGAGTAAGATACCATGAATAGCTATTAACTCTACTCCAATTCATAAACTGTACTAAATCAGGCTTTATCATTCCTTCTTTATAAAAAGTTCCTTGAGCTACTACAGATGGATTGCTTAAGTTATCAAATGCTTGCCAATACTGTGGAATTTTATCTCCCACTAGCTCCTTTTCATAGCTTAATGCCCCTATTCCTGGAACTCTAAAAGGTGCTGCATCATTATATCCTAACATAGTATCTAGCATTATTCTTAATCCTGCACTATGACTTACTGTATCTTCATTTTTAACAATATAACGTATTTCAACCATATCATTTCTACCTGTATTAGAATTATTAACAATGGCAAACTTTTGTTTTATCTTAACATTTCCAATCTTTTCAACCGATGTTACACTACCTTCAGATAAATCTGGAGTTACCCCTTGAACATTTGGTGAATATATATATTTATTATCATCAATATTTACAGTAGTATAACTTGTACCACTTCCTGGATGTCCATAAAGTAAATTTTTATTATTATCTGAAATATACTCAGGATTTCCTTCCTTAGTTCCTAATGTATATCCTCTACCATTCAAATAAAATTCTATATATTCATTAGACATAATATTTCCGCTATAAGCAAATGATGATGTTGATTCATCCGCAAGAGCGGCTAGTACTGAAAATGATCTATAACTCATAACTTTTTCATCATTTTCTTTTAATCCTTTTAAATGAAAATTCAACTTCAAATTATCTTTTCCTGGATAAAGTTTTTCTTTATCCTTATCTTGTGTAATATAAACACCAGTATTAGAAAGTCTTTCATAAACAATAAATTCTTTTTCATTACTACCTACTAGATTATCATTTTGTATTGCTTCTACCTTAAAAGTATATGTAGCAGGTTCTGTAACTTCTGGTTCAAATGTCATAAGCTCAACATCATAACTTTCTTTACTCTTGCTAAGTTCTTGTATTTTTGAATCTTCCTTAACTACTACATCACCTTTCAAAATTTGAGTCCTTAATATAAGATTTACATCTACATTAGATAAATTATCAAATGCAACCTTTGTATTAATAGTTATAGGTTCACCCACCATTGTAGAATCACAATCAATTAATGTTTCAAAATTATCCACTTGTACACTTTCTTCAATTGTAAAATTCTCTTCGGCAGAAGATATTATATATCTACTTTTAGAATCAATTATTTGTACAACAACTCTATATTGTCCTGGGCTTTGATTTTTTACCTCCCAATCTGTTTTTAACTTATTATCTTGAAAAACTACTCCCCCATGCTCATCTAAGATAAAAACGTTAACTTCTGCTTTTTCTTCATCATAATTAGCAGCTACTTCTATTGTCATATCTTCATATGCTTTATAACTCTTACATAAAGTTTTATCTGCATTGTCCTTTTTATAGATATTGATAGAATCTATCTCAGCCTTAGGTATTTCTGATATTTTTTTCATTAACTCAATATAAAGTGCTGTAGCATATGCATCATTCATTACACTTCCATTTTCTAATTGAAGTCCACTAACTACTTTTTCTATATATGAACTTTCTTGTATCCCTTCAGTATTAAGTACTGCTGAAAAAGCTTTAAGAGAGGCTCGTATATCTTCTAATGAATCTCCCCAAAGCTTGTTGTCATTTTGTTTGCTCAATAAATAATCTCCTGCTTTTCTTATTGATTGCTGCACATTATAAGAATTATTTTCACATATATTACTAAATTTATTTAATGCAATAATAACTTCTGCAGTAAGTTTTACACTTTCTGTTGTATCTTCAAAATAAGAAAAACTACCATCTTCGTTTTGATGATTAAGTATATAATTTACTAATCTATTCTCAACATCTACTTCTTGTTCATTCTGATCTAGTAATACTGTTAATACAAGATTAGCATCTACTACATCACTTCCATAAAGATCTGTTAATCCAAAACCCCCATCTTCGTTTTGGTTTTTTATTAGGTCTTCAATATTATCTTTTGTTACTAATTCTTTTATCATTAATCGCCTTGCTTGATAATCTACTGTAGATTCTTCTTGTTCTTTTGCCCATTTTAAACCTTCCTTGTAACTCTTTTCACTATCCAGTTCACTTTGCAATACATCCAGAACTTGATACGTCGTTATCTGTTGAATACTGTCCCCCCAAGTACCATCTTCATTCTGATTAGTTTCTAACCATTCTATTGCTGATTCAATCTCAGTGTTTGTATTTTCATCTTGAGCTAAAACTATATAATTTGTATTAATATTAGTTATTAAACAAATTATAATTAAAACTTTTGCTATCATTTGTTTAGTTTTAATAGCAATTTTTTTAGACTTGTTTTTTTTCAATATTTTCCCTCCCTATTTTTAAAATTACATTTTATAACATTACATATTATATTTTATAATGGATATCATTAAAAAAATGTAATATTTTGTATTTAGCTTACCAAAAATATCGTTAAAATAAAAAAGTAACATAACTTCACCAAGTTACATTACTTTTTTTATTATTTTCTATAATATTCACTTATTCTCCCTAAATATCTCCTTTATATCTTCAACGGAAAGTTTCTTTAATAAATCACCCTCACCAAGCTCACCACTAATAACATTTTCTATAAGAAGCCTCTTATTTTCTTGCAACTGAATAATTTTTTCCTCTATAGTATCTTTTGCTATAAGCTTAATAACTTCTACAACATTTCTCTGTCCTATTCTATGAGCTCTATCAGTAGCTTGGTCCTCTACTGCTGGATTCCACCATGGGTCAAAATGTATAACTGTAGATGCCGAAGTTAGGTTTAACCCTGTTCCCCCTGCCTTAAGTGATATTAAAAATACTTTTATAGATTCCTCATTGTTAAACTCTTCTACTCTTTTTATTCTCTGCTTTGCAGCGACACTACCGTCTAAATGAAGATATTTTATATTTGCACCTTCTAACTCTTCTTTTAATTTATCTAATATAGATGTAAATTGTGAAAATAACAGTATCTTTCCATCTCTTTCTTTTATTAATTTTAATGCTGCTTTTACTTTTCCACTACCGCCTTCATAATCTTCTATAATAATAGATGGATCTAAACATATTTGTCTAAGCTTAGTTAGATATGAAAAAATCTCTATCTTGTTATCACCATAATTTTGTAATGTCGATAATACATCTTTCATATAATCCTTATAAACCTTACTTTGCTTTGCTGTCATATCTACAAAGACTTTCTTTTCTATTTTATCTGGTAATTCTGTTATTACATCTTTTTTAGTTCTTCTTAATATAAATGGGTTTATAAGCAATTTTAAAGTTTCTACATCATTATTAAAAATAAATTTCTTTTTAAATACTTCCTTAGAAAATAAATATCCTGGCATAATAAAATCAAAAATACTCCAAAGTTCCATTAAATTATTTTCTATTGGAGTCCCTGTCAGTACAAATCTATTTTTACTATTTATAGCTTTCACTATTTTCGTACTTTCTGCATCAGGATTTTTTATATTTTGTCCTTCATCTAATATACAATATCCAAACTCTATATCTTTATAAAGTTCAATATCTCTTTTTAAAGTTCCATAAGAAGTAAGTAGCGCATCATATTCTTGTATATTCTTTATAATTTCTTTTCTTTTTGCTCCATGAACGACAGCTACCTTAAGGCCTTCTGCAAATTTTTCTAGTTCACTTTTCCAATTATATATAAGAGATGTAGGCGCAACAATTATAAATTTTTCTCCCTTTTCTGATAATATAAATGCTATAGTCTGAATAGTTTTTCCAAGCCCCATTTCATCAGAAAGAATTCCTCCAAGACCAAGCTTACTTAGACCTTTAAACCACCTAAAACCTTCTACTTGATAATTTCTTAGATTGCCCTTAAAACCTTGTGGTACTTCTATTTCCTCACTTAATATTTCTTCTGCTCTATGTAAATTTTCTTTTCCTTTTATCATAGGAAGGTTAGTAACAGCTTCACTAATATAAATTTCCTTATCTTCATCAACAATTATCTCATTGCTGCCAACACTTATCCCTAGTCCTCCTAATAAATTAAAGAAATCTTTAACTCCTTTATCTCTAAAGTTTATAAATCCACCATTGTTACTTTTATAAAATTCTTTTCCCTCTTTATAAGCTTCATAAGCAGAAAATATTTCATCATTATTCATGCCGTCAATGCTATAGTAAAAAATATATTTATCATCATCCTTTACTATTTCTCCATTAATATTGCAATAATTATATACTCCATTTTCCTTAAAAGCTTTTCCTAAGATTACCTTGCCCAATTTATGTATACCTTCATTTTTTGACGATAATATATCAAATAACACTTCATCATCACCAATAAACTCTAGTCTTTCTCCTTTTCTTACAAAACCAATACCACAAATTTTTATCAGTAATGTTTCTTCTTTTTTCTTTTCTCTTATAACATCATTGCTATCTACTAAAATATTTATTCTCTTATTTCCGTAATAAATATTTACCGTACAATATATCTTATTCTCTTCTTTGTATAAGAAGAATTCTGGTTTATAATACTCTGATGCAAACTCTCGTACTGATTCTTTTATAATTATATTAGAAGAAATTTTACTAAGATTATCTAATATTTCATTATACGATTTTATAGTTTTAGGATATATCTTTTCATCATTATAAGTATCTATATAGTTATCTATTTGATCTTTAGGTGGCAAATAAATTTCATTATTAAAAAAGTACACATCATTCTTTTCTGTAAGGGAAATAGGCATCTTTTTATGGGTGGTAACTATAAGATTTTTTTCATCATCTTTTATTGTAAAGGACAATGGTAATGGTTTATTTATTATCTTTGTATTAATTTCTAAATATTCATAAGTAAACTTTATTTTTTTATCTATATTTACCTCTAAAAAGTCTCTTAAATTTTTATCTTTTATTACAATTTTGTCTTTTCCTAAATAAGTTCTTATCTCATATAAAATCTTGTCATTACTTACTTTCCTTAGGATTCTCAAGATAGTATTATCTTTATTAACCTTTTTTGAAGGATTCACTCCTGTCTTTTTCTTCATTGCTACCAAAAATTTCTCTGTTGTGGCTACTAAGTGACTACAAATAAAAAAGTTATTTCCCCTAGACAGTCTTTTAAAATTATCACAACCACAACTAGCTTTATCTATATTTCCATTAACTAAATTAATTTTCATATATGTATTAAATTCTTTTATTCTATTTTCACTTTCTACTACACCGTAAAGAGCATAAAAAGTTTCAAATCTTTTACCTTTTATACTTTTCACTAGTCCCTTTTTGTAAAGCTCCTTGCCACCGCTTCTCACAATTGGAGATACCTTTTTTATAATAATATCTTCAAAATCCTCTATCCTCACTTATCTCACCTCTCATCGTTAAAAACTATTAGAATTATAACATATATAAATTTTTTACCAATAACTAATTTGAATTAATATACAAATTATAAATATATCAAGCTATTATTTATACTACACAATAAAAAAAGCTGCGCACTTTCATGCAACAGCTATTTTTTACATTCCACTCCATCTTAGATAAAACAAAAATAATGGATCTAAAATCTCTAAATTAATTCCATCATAACTGATTACTTGATATAATGGATCTTCTACTTTTAGCATTTCTACTATCTTAGCAAGAGTTGCTTCTATTTCTGACTTTATAGTTTTTTTGTCATCTATTATTATACTATCAACTCTTAAAAATAATTCATCTACCGTCATAATCATCTTTGGAGGATTTAATGCTATAGCATTTATTACCAATTCATTACTATTTAGATATTTTCCACCACTAACCATATATGTCTCTCTAGTATTTAATCTTGATCTAATTCCTTCCCTAAGAGCTTTTATTACATCTTTATAGTCAAAATTCAAAGTAGTTATTTTATATGCTTTTTCTAATAACTTATCTCCTATATCTTCATTTTTTATATTACTATTAGCTATAAGAAAATATAGATTTAAACAAATACTTTGCATAAGTTGTGGTGATGTTAAACTTTCAGTAGCCATATTACTGATATTCTTTCGCGATATATTCATGTCTAACTTTTTATATCCATTTATAGCTATCCATTGAAGCTCTTTTTCTTTCCATGGTTCAACATTTATAAGTATTAGTCTTCCTATTAAGTCTACATTTTTTCTTATTGCCTCATCTGTCAATAATGGTAAAGATATAACTATGACTTTTAATTCTTTATTTAAAGCATATTTTAGTTGCTTTGCTATGTTCAACTGAGTAGCCTTAGATGCATAATGAAAATCATCCAATAATAAAACTAAATTATTTTTATTAAAGTAATTTATAATTTTATCTTTATTCCATTCTTCTAATGTAAAGTTTAACTTTTTTAAAATCACTTTCCACAGATTATTATCTTCATCAAAGTCTATTCCAGATATCTCTATTAATCTATTGTTTTCTACCACCTTTTCGCATAATAATGTTTTTCCTGATTTTGATGGTCCCACTATAGATATCAAGCATCCAGATACCTTTAGATCTTGTTCTAACTTATCCTCATAAGTTTCTTCTATACAAGGTGCATGTCTACATACATAAGTATATCTTGAAAAACATCCTGGTTTAAATACATTCTCAGCGGATACCTCTCCCATTATCATTCTCCTACTTTATAGTATTTTAAAATATTTTTAAGTATATTTAAAAATATTTGTTTTTCTACATATATTTATTCTTCACAATTAACTTTTAACACATATTTTGTTATAATTATATATAATTGTTAAATTATTTTAAACATTTATCAATATTGTAATAACAACTTTTTCAAGGAGGATTCTTTATGTTAAAAAACAATAAGAAAAAATCTGGATATACATTAATGGAATTGATAATAGTACTTTCAATTATAGCTCTTCTGGCTGCCATTGCTATTCCTAAATATTCTAAGATGACTATGGAAGCAAAAAAATCTACAGACAAAATGAATGCTAAATTGATACATAATAATGTCTCTATTTTATTAGCTGATAGTACTTCTGGATTCTCCGAAGCAATAAGTTATAACACTTATATTAAAATCACCGATTCCGGTCATTCTATCGCTGAGCAAAAAATTGCCTCTACATTTCAAAATGTCCCAAAAGCTAAAGCTATTCCTGGAGATTTTTTTGCCTATATAAAAACCGATGAATCTGTTGAGATATATGTAGAAAAAAACACTGGAAATTATATCGCTGTATATCCAAAAGGTGAGGATCTTTATAACTAACTACCAGCTAATATCAAACTTATTTTTAGAATTCCTACAAGGAAGCTTGAATTGAAAAAACTTTAAGTATTTTCCGTTTTTAGTCATAGTGTCAGCTACTATATGCAATATATATCCAGTAGTAAATCCTATTGTAAAATACATATTGCCCATCAAATATACACTATAACAAAATAGCATAGTACCAAACCACTTATGAGTAAACATTCTATGTGGCGATAATTTCCCTAATATCGTCACTACCGCAAATATCAATACTGCTAGAGTTTTTGGATCATTAGCATCTAACCCCCCAATAAACCTTTCTAAATCTAAAGTTATACCTAAACAATATAATATTGCTAATACCACTATAAGTATTACAAATAACTTATTAAATATTTGTGCTGCCTTAGATTTATGGCTATCTATATCCGGAATATATGAACCTATTATTCCACCTATAACTATAGGAATGAAATTCGTTACACTACTACCACTGCAAATAAGACCTATTCCAGTGGCAACTGTAGCTGTAGTTCCTATTAATACATGTTGCCGTCCTTTCACTTTACATCCCCCTTTCATAATTTTGTATTATGTAATTTCTAATTATATCTTTTTAATGTACTTTACTATGCAAAATATATTTTTCTATATACTTATATCATAAAACATTCTATAGACACATAGTATCCACTAAAAATTCATATTCCCTATTTATACTAATGAATAAATAAAATATAGCGAGGTAACATATGAGAAAAATTAAAATCATTTCAATTTTAATTTCAATTATAATGGTTCTTATTGGAGTTATATCACTTATATATAATGATTCCAATAGTGAAACCTCAAATAAAAATATTTTTTCTGCCATGCCGTCTGGTGAATATAAAATAGAAGGTATAGATACATTAAATCAGTTTCCCGAAATGCCTACTGGTTGCGAAATAACATCTACTACAATGTTATTAAATTGGTATGGAGTTAATGTGGATAAAGAAGAATTGGGTGAATCTATCGAAAAAGCCGATGTACCTTCATATGTAGATGGTACTCTACAAGGGGCAAGCCCTAATGAATATTTTATAGGAGATCCTTTTTCTAGCGATGGCTATGGTGTATATCATAAACCTATTGCAAATTTAATTGACCAGTATACTGATGGAAAAAGTAAAGATATTACCGGATGCTCTTTTAATAAACTGCTTCGTACTGTTGCAAATGGATATCCTGTAGTAACTTGGGTAACTATAAATATGAAAGAATCCTCTGTTGGTTCTTATTGGACTAATGGTGATGAAACTATAGAATGGATTATTCCAGAACATGCTGTGCTTTTAGTGGGATTTAATGAAAATGAAGTTATTATTAATGACCCATACACAGGAACTGAATACACTGTGGATAAAGATATATTTGAAAATAGATGGATCAGTTTAGGTAGACAAGCTGTTACTATTTCAGATTAAAAAATTCTGCAAACAGCATTATATAACAAATGTATAGGCATCTATTCATAGCGCCTATACATTTATCTTTTATTTATAATCATCTAAATCCAAAGATTCCTCGATTAATTGTTCTTTGAAATGACGTACTTTCTTCTGTACCATTTATCTTCGCTGTTAACTTAATATTTAGCTTATCATTATTTTTAACTTTTCTATTAACATAACGTCTATATACATTGGTTGATCCTGTACCTACTGCAACTTCTACATTTCCATTACATTCAAATTCAATAGAATACTCAACTTCTGGTGCTGTAATTACACAATAATTATAATTAAATTCCAAAAATCCATTAACATACTCATCTAATACAATAGCAATTGGTTGTTCCTGTTGTGATCTTAATAATGCTATTGTACCATCACTATTTTTAACTATTCTAGGATAAGTTACTTGTTCTACATTAACTTCTGTGGGATTCTCAACTTTACTATCAACTATAGTGTTTTTGTTTTCATTATCTACAGTAACATTGCTAACTTCCACAGTATTTTCCTCTATATCTTCGGTATCTTCATTATTATTTACAGGTTCCTCAGTTATTTCTTCATCTTCTTCTGTATTCGTACACTCTTCTTCCTCTTCAATGTCAACATCATCTTCTACATCTTCTTCAACATGTTCTATATCTTCTTCATCTTGGTATTCTGTATCTTCCTCTTCATCTGCTAAAGTAACATTCTTTACTTCCTTATCTAGTTCTTCATCAGCTGCATCATCTTCAGCTTTAACAATGGATTGTATTTTACTAATTAATAAATCTTCACAATTACCACTAACAAACCCCGTCAATGTATATACTATAGTAATCACAATCGATATAATTGATATTATTTTAATAACAACTAATCCTTTTCTATCATTCATATCAAAACTCTCATCCTTCAACTTTACTGTAAACTATAAAATTATCAAAACTATTCTGTAATATAATTTCTATTATACTTTATTTTTCCTATTTTATCAATTTAAGTCGAATTTTTGCACATTTAAAAACAGTATATTCTTTCAATTACTATAATATAAAATTTAATTAAACCCTTTTTAAAAATGTCAGCTTCTCTCCTAATATGAATATATAAAGAGTGAAAGGAGTGATGAACATGGCAACAACAGTTCAAACAAATAAAAATATTCAATTATCTTTTTTAACAACAGATGAAAATGGTAAGGAGTCTACAACTAAGGTTACATTACCAAATCTTAAGGTAGATGCAAACTTAGACGACGTTGCAGCTGTAGTAGATAGTTATGCTGAACTAAAAGAAGGTTCACTATCAAAAGCAGCAATTATTGATGAAAGCTTACTTGTTAAATAGAAAGGGGGATCTTATAAATGAAGTCATTAGTAATGAAATTTATAACAGAGACTGGTTCAAAGGTTTCTATCAATGTACCTAAGGTTAAAGAAAATCTTGATGAAACTAAAGTAAAAGAAGTAATGAACTTAATTAAAGAAAAGGCAGTATTCACTTTCAAAGGTGGCGATATTATCGCTCTTGATAGTGCACAAATAACTGAAACAAATACAACTGAGATAACATTATAAAGAAAGCTCCAGGGAACTAATTGTTCTCTGGAGTTTTTATATATTTAAAATTGTTATCTAAAAAATATATCGGAAACTCTTATAATTTAAAAAGTTATTTAAGAGAACAAATTAATCAAAAAACTACATTATTAAATAATCAAAAGTTCAATTAATATGAAGTAACATAATAAAATATTGTGTCTTTTGTATTACATTCCTCATAGTTAAGATAAAAGCAAAAACACCTTTTAAAGAAGGATATTTAGAATCTAAATTTACATTCCTCATAGTTAAGATAAAAGGTGGATTGGAGTAAGATTGGTATTAACATAGTAAAATTTACATTCCTCATAGTTAAGATAAAAGTTTATAATTTAATATTCTTCCCGGCCTCTGATACTAGATTTACATTCCTCATAGTTAAGATAAAAGACCAATCTTCTTTATAAGATACATTAACCTCTGTATCATTTACATTCCTCATAGTTAAGATAAAAGTAGAAGATTGCATTAGAGAATATTACAAAAAACACTAATTTACATTCCTCATAGTTAAGATAAAAGAAGTACAATGTAGGATTTGAAGATATTGATTTTTAGATTTACATTCCTCATAGTTAAGATAAAAGGATAGATAAAGAATTTAATTACATAGAATTACAAACCATTTACATTCCTCATAGTTAAGATAAAAGGCAAGTTCACAAAGTTTCTTATATACATCTTCATCTAATTTACATTCCTCATAGTTAAGATAAAAGCATTACTAAAGCAGATTTAATAATTCTCGATGATCTATTTACATTCCTCATAGTTAAGATAAAAGGCTTAACTAGATCACAAGCTTATGATGTGTTAGGTGAATTTACATTCCTCATAGTTAAGATAAAAGTAGTTACAACAAGCCAACTCAAAAGAGTATGGATTTATTTACATTCCTCATAGTTAAGATAAAAGGCAAAAAACAGGGTATAGATACTAAGTTTATAGTAATATTTACATTCCTCATAGTTAAGATAAAAGTAACTGGTGGCGGCTATTTTTATTCTTCTTATGTGTAATTTACATTCCTCATAGTTAAGATAAAAGAGAGTAATACAACACCTAACAACAATAATTATGATGAATTTACATTCCTCATAGTTAAGATAAAAGAAAACTTCTTTAGGTTCTGATGTTGCATATGCAACTAATTTACATTCCTCATAGTTAAGATAAAAGATGATGATGGCACAGCTACTTTTACATGTTTATGTTTATTTACATTCCTCATAGTTAAGATAAAAGTTGTTCTGTCTTATCAACCCATTTGTAGTTATTCTTAATTTACATTCCTCATAGTTAAGATAAAAGGTTAACAGTTATGATAAAGTTTGTTATAGCTGTTTTATTTACATTCCTCATAGTTAAGATAAAAGCTTATCGAGAGATAGGTAAAGAAACAAATTTATTGGCATTTACATTCCTCATAGTTAAGATAAAAGGAATAATATCAGACCTTAAAGAACAGTATGCCAACCAATTTACATTCCTCATAGTTAAGATAAAAGCATAATACAATTATTCCTAACAACTGGCTCTTTTTTCTATTTACATTCCTCATAGTTAAGATAAAAGAATGACTTTTAGATAAGTTTCTCGCTGTATTATAGTATTTACATTCCTCATAGTTAAGATAAAAGACGCTCTTTTTTATCTTCAATAGATGTTAAATCAAATTTACATTCCTCATAGTTAAGATAAAAGCGTGGGGACCCCCCACCCCACAACATAAAAAAAAAGAGATTTACATTCCTCATAGTTAAGATAAAAGACAAGACCTTCATATTCAACTTTTTCTACATCATTTATATTTACATTCCTCATAGTTAAGATAAAAGTAAAATGTATCTTCCTACTGATACAGATTTACCCGCATTTACATTCCTCATAGTTAAGATAAAAGAAACAGAAACAGATGAAGAGAAGTTTTTAGAATACTTATTTACATTCCTCATAGTTAAGATAAAAGCAAGTTTTTTTAGTATACTAGAAAACACTTTAGTATTATTTACATTCCTCATAGTTAAGATAAAAGTCAATTGGATACTATAAGTAATTTCTTTTATTTACCATTTACATTCCTCATAGTTAAGATAAAAGCCTTGACATTAAAAATTAAAACGTGTTATAATCTCGTATTTACATTCCTCATAGTTAAGATAAAAGTTATGGAAAAATCTATAATAAAAGTTAAATTAGACTAATTTACATTCCTCATAGTTAAGATAAAAGAAAAAATCTTATGCATGAATTGCCAAGTGATAGAGAGATTTACATTCCTCATAGTTAAGATAAAAGGAAGAACAACGTTCCAAAGCAAGAAGAACAAGTGGAAATTTACATTCCTCATAGTTAAGATAAAAGGTGATGGCACTTATAGTTATTCTATGCAAACTTATGAATTTACATTCCTCATAGTTAAGATAAAAGTTGGCATAGCCGCCTTTACACCATTTCCAATACCTGGATTTACATTCCTCATAGTTAAGATAAAAGTTTTTTATTTTATAATTAACTCATGAATATTAACACAATTTACATTCCTCATAGTTAAGATAAAAGTTTCAAAATAGCACCCTGTACGTCTTTTCCGTTCTTAATTTACATTCCTCATAGTTAAGATAAAAGATTAGCAACTGACATATTGATGCCGAGTGCTTTTAAATTTACATTCCTCATAGTTAAGATAAAAGCTGCCGGTGAAAGTTGATTAAACCAGTTAACAACTTATTTACATTCCTCATAGTTAAGATAAAAGAGTACAACGACATAATGGGTGTTTGGGTAATTTGATATTTACATTCCTCATAGTTAAGATAAAAGAATAGTAGAAAAAACAATCATTGCTACAAACGAAACCATATTTACATTCCTCATAGTTAAGATAAAAGTAGTGGTTCGACTACAGGAGATGCCGAATTAATAGAATTTACATTCCTCATAGTTAAGATAAAAGCTCACACTTTATCAATAGATTCCACTGAAACTTACAAATTTACATTCCTCATAGTTAAGATAAAAGGGTAATAACTACGCAGGACATCAATACAGCTCTAGATTTACATTCCTCATAGTTAAGATAAAAGTATTTTTGATAAACGGTTACAAATACCTGTTTACAAATTTACATTCCTCATAGTTAAGATAAAAGCTGGAAACACTTGTTATAATCCAATCAAACTAGTTGGATTTACATTCCTCATAGTTAAGATAAAAGGATAATCTATATAGCCTTCTAAACCCTAGTAAATCAATTTACATTCCTCATAGTTAAGATAAAAGTCTATCTAGTAAATTATTTATAGATATGCTTATAACATTTACATTCCTCATAGTTAAGATAAAAGTAATAAATACAAAATAGAGAAAGGTGAGATGTAAAAATTTACATTCCTCATAGTTAAGATAAAAGATAAGAACAATAAAATAATAAGTATAGAAACAGATAAATTTACATTCCTCATAGTTAAGATAAAAGAAGTTAAGAAGGTTTTTAAGTTAGGAGTGTTTTAAAATTTACATTCCTCATAGTTAAGATAAAAGGTATTTTGAATCTGTATATAGCAAAAGTGTTGGTGAATTTACATTCCTCATAGTTAAGATAAAAGGATTAAAAGTTTGTCTAATAGAAGAACAACCATTTTTATTTACATTCCTCATAGTTAAGATAAAAGCAAACGATTTTACTAATGCATATAAAACCATTTTAGAATTTACATTCCTCATAGTTAAGATAAAAGCATGGGATACAGCCTTAGGAATATTAATTCTATTTAATTTACATTCCTCATAGTTAAGATAAAAGTATGACAAGTAAATATACAAAAGTACTTACTGAAAAATTTACATTCCTCATAGTTAAGATAAAAGGTAAAGGGGTCGTGAAACACGAGGGGTTAAAAATCAAATTTACATTCCTCATAGTTAAGATAAAAGTGGTTCGTTTGATTATTCTGTGTCTTTTTCGTACTTATTTACATTCCTCATAGTTAAGATAAAAGTGATTCAATAGTTAAAGTTGCGCTTGGTGTTTCTCTATTTACATTCCTCATAGTTAAGATAAAAGAAAGTATTACAATGTATGATATTATATAAGTGTTAATATTTACATTCCTCATAGTTAAGATAAAAGTAGCCACACCATAAAATTTATAAGTATCTCTTGTAGAAATTTACATTCCTCATAGTTAAGATAAAAGAATGAGTTGTCTTCAGTACCTTGAATTGCTTCATATATTTACATTCCTCATAGTTAAGATAAAAGACTGTTGTCTATATTGCCTATTACATCAGCACTATAATTTACATTCCTCATAGTTAAGATAAAAGGATATTATGGAGAATATCAATATGGTTTTACTATAGAATTTACATTCCTCATAGTTAAGATAAAAGACCTAAACATACCAAAGTTCCATAAGCATTTCCCAAATTTACATTCCTCATAGTTAAGATAAAAGAATGGAATATATTACGGAATATATAAAAAAGATTGTAATTTACATTCCTCATAGTTAAGATAAAAGTAAAGATACAATAAAAACAGGATATATTGATGCCACATTTACATTCCTCATAGTTAAGATAAAAGAAAGACAATAAGAACTATAGTAACAATGCTACTAGAATTTACATTCCTCATAGTTAAGATAAAAGCCGTAGCATTATTATCTATTTGAGATTGTATATCCTCATTTACATTCCTCATAGTTAAGATAAAAGGCAGTAATTAATTATGAACAACAAGGCATACTTACAATTTACATTCCTCATAGTTAAGATAAAAGTTAAAGTTTCAATAGAATAGTGTGGTTTCAAATTAAGATTTACATTCCTCATAGTTAAGATAAAAGGTAATATTGATCTCATATTCATACCCTCCAATTTGTATTTACATTCCTCATAGTTAAGATAAAAGGCGATTAATTTTACAAAGAATGATAGAAACACAGTAATATTTACATTCCTCATAGTTAAGATAAAAGTGTTTGTATAGTTTGTATATTGTATTTGTATACAATATTTACATTCCTCATAGTTAAGATAAAAGAATCTCTTCTGGTACATCATCTTTATATTTATCTAAATTTACATTCCTCATAGTTAAGATAAAAGAGGTAATCCTGGAGCAGGGAAATCTCATTTATCTATATTTACATTCCTCATAGTTAAGATAAAAGCATAGAATAATCATATACAAGCCTAAAAGGTAAATAAAATTTACATTCCTCATAGTTAAGATAAAAGTTGTATAACTTCTTCTAATCTCATTAGCACCTAAACGATTTACATTCCTCATAGTTAAGATAAAAGAATAAAAATAAATATCTACGCATTTTGAACTAATATATTTACATTCCTCATAGTTAAGATAAAAGTCTTATCTTACGACTTATAAATTTATTTTCTTTAATATTTACATTCCTCATAGTTAAGATAAAAGCCCAATTTAGTGCTTGCTATAAAGCCAGTATTATCAATACTTTACGTAATTCTATTATATCAATAAAATATATTTTTTGCAGTAAATCGGTAATAAGTTTTTTGTAATTACTTACTATTACCTCTTAAGTCGCTGGTATTACTGACTTAGAATTAATTTTATTAAAAACTACATTTACTGCAAAATCATAAAAATAATTCGTCATAATTTTTTTCTTTCCCTACTACTTGTTTATTTATATTATGTATATTCCCAACCATATAAACATATAATGAATCATCATTTTTATCTAAACTTTTATTAACTTCAGCTAAACATTTATGTAACTTTGCCTCAGTAATCTGACCTTCAAATACAGAATTTTGTGTCCATGTTAAATATTTTTTTAATGTTTTTCTTACTCTATTTACCCTTTTTTCTCCTACATCATAAGTTAATATAACAAACATTTTTACCACCACGCTTTCAATGGTTTATATATATCATCACCAATTAGCATCTTAATAATTTTATAACATTCTAATCTTATCAACGATTTATATGAAACTTTTCTATTTAACGTTCTATGCTTTATAGTAGTAGATAACTTATTTTCATATTCTTTTATAAATTTTTTCTTACCCATTTCATTAAGGTAGCAAATATCTCCTTCATAAACAAAATCAGTTTTCTTTATTATTTTTTTATTTATCAATGAAAATATAATTGAATCTATTATTAACGGTTTAAATATTTCTGCTATATCTAAACTTAATGAGAATCTCTTTGTAGATGGTTCATGTAAATAGCTAATTGTTGGATCTAAAGGTGTTTTATATATTTCACCTAAAACTGTTGTATACATAAGACTATTTCCAAAGGATATAAGTGCATTAATAGGATCTTTAGGTGGTCTTTTTTCTCTCTTTTCAAAATAAAATTCTTCTTTAATAAACTTATTAAATGATTCATAGTAATTTTTTCTTGCTCTTCCCTCTGCCCCCATAACTTCTTGTATAGTCTTTGCTTCAAGCATCAATACTCTTTCCGCTTCAATTGACTTTATATATTCCTCCGTTTTATACCTATGCCTTCTTATATTTCTTAACATATGATGTATAGCAGAGTCAATAAAAGACTTTGCAAAATATAACCTATATTCATCTTTATCATATGCCCTAACCTGATCCACTATTAACATTCCAGATACATTTTTCTTTTTAGAATAGTAACTGCCACTATAAAATCCATAATAATTATAGATACTAATTAAAATGCTATATCTAGAAATGTAATTTAGAAATTTTGTATTAAAATCAACCTCTCCAAATAAATGTAAACGTTCTATATCTTCAATTGGAATTGCCTTTTTATTGCCTTCAACATCTAAAAAATAAATAGTATTATCTTTTCTTTTTAATCTACCATTACTAAAAATATAATAATCCCTCGCCATTACTCTTCCTCCTTTATATAACAAAATTCATAATATGCACACTTTTTACAGTATGGTAATTTCACAATCTTAGGAGGTTTCTTTTCTAGCAACAATCTTTTAATTTCTAATAGAATTTTTTCTATTTCTATCTCATCATTTTTAGTTAAATAAACTTTTTCAACCTTTTTCTCCTTAACATAATTTAAAGTACCTGATTTATTTATGCCTAATTGCTTTAAATAATATAGATAATATAATAACTGCATCCTATCACTTTTTTTCATTTTACTTGATATCTTAACTTCTTTTATATTGTCATCTTCAAGTACATCTATTTTTATCATATCATCTATTAATTTCTCTTTACTTGGAAACTTATTATATGAATTTTCATGTACTATTTTCCCATGTAGTACCCTATCACTATTCTCTTCCATACATATTCCTTTATCAAACAGCCATAACTTTCTTTTGCATATGAAATAGTAATTAAACTTTATACCTTGTACCTTAAAATCATCAAAATTAATTTTCAATTTTATCCCCCATTAAAAAATATTATCATTTAATTCATCTAGCAAAATTCCAACTTCATGCGAGTATTTTACATTAATTGTACTATAATTACTTAATCCTTCAATTTCTATTATTTTAATCTCAGAATTAATTCCTTTAAATTTATTGATTTTATATAAAGGTATGCTAACACTAATTTTGCCTATCTTATTTGATAATTCTCTCCTTTTATCTCCATAGCTATTCTTGAAGTTTTCAATTAATTCTATATTTTCATTATATATATCTTCAGGTATTACTTTTATAGAAGTAATATCTCTTAATATCTTCTGAGCTTCCTTGCTAGTTGTTTCATACGGTATTACATTTTCTAGATATCTGCAAGCGTTAATAAATTCCTTATAATAATCTGTTCCCATCAACATTTCTTTAGAATAAATTTTATCTACCATTTTAACTTTTACATCTTCTTCTATAACCTTATCATCATATTCATATAATGCATTAATGCTTTTTTCTAAAATATCCTTATCATATATAGACCCAGCTCCCGATATATTTTTTATATAAATAAATATATTAGATTGATTTTTATCTAAACTTCTTTTTCTATAACATCTTCCATAGCGTTGGAACTGACTATCTAAAGTACTCATTTCAGTATACAAATAATCAAAATCTACATCTAAGGATGCCTCCACTATCTGAGTTGTTATCCATATACCATTGTCACTATTTTCTTTCTCCGTAAATTGTTTTATTTCTCTTTCTAATCTAGATCTATCCTCATTTATGAATAATGAGTGTAATACTTTTACATTACTTTTATTTTTTAATTTATTATAAACCTCAATCGCCTTATCAACAGTATTTACTATTACCAATACCTTTGACATCTTTCCTTTTTCCTCAATTTCATCTATTGCACTTACTATTTCATCATTTCTCAAGGAAACTCTATGTCTTCTTATCTTTGAAATAAAACTACGTTCTTTAAATTCAATGCCAAATTCGTATAACTTATCTTTGTATATCCTTGGTAAAGTAGCTGTCATTATTAAAAATTTACCACCCACTTCACTTAATTGTTTTATCGCATACAAAATTACAGCTACTATGCTTGGAGAATACCCTTGAATTTCATCTATAACAACCTTCGAATATGATAATGTTGCTAAAACTTTTTCATATCCTATATACTTAAATGGATATTTAAATATTTGATCTATTGTAGAAAAACTCAACTTTTTACTTAATAACTTTGATTCTTCATATAGCAAATCAGCATTTTCATATCTATTATCCTCCAAATACTCTAATGCACTTGAATGTATTAATCCTACATAATCATATCCTATATCATCTTTCACTCTACTATATAAAGCATTTATACTTACTCTTAATGGTAACGTAAAAAAGGCTTTAGAATCATTAATCCAAAGTAATGCTGTTTCTGTTTTTCCTATTCCTGTTGAGGCAACTATTACTAAATTTTCGTCTTGATTTTCCTTTGCAAATATTTGTGGTTCTCTAAATATCCACTTATTTTTCTTCATATAGTCCTCAATATATTCTCCTACTCCTCTATCAGCGACCTCCTCTATCTTACAATGTGCTGATGCTGCATGATCAATCTTATGTAAAAGTCCTTTTAAAATTATGTATAACTCATAATATTGGTTAGAAGCTTTAATTCTTTCGTTATACGAAATATATTTTACATACCATGATGATATATCTTTAATACTTTTATTCATACTTTCACTTAATTCTAACAAACTCTTTTTTAAATCTTCTTCTATACATCTTTTTATATTAGTATATTCAGGCTCTTTATTTCTTTCATGATGATATGCAATAGCTTGTATGATTATATACAAAATATCATCAGGATATCTTTCTTTTACATACTCTAAAAAACTGATTGGTAAATACCCTGGCGATAAAAAATTATGTGGAATTTCTTCTAAATTATTTTCAATCTGCTCTTTATTTAATATCCTTAGTAATTTATTTTGAAATTGCTTATTAGCCTTACCATAATCATGATACTCACAACACATATTTAAAATACACCAAAAATCACTTGGATCTATATATTTTCTAATAATGTCATTAATATTATCCTCATAAATATTTTTTAATCTGGAGAATTCCTCTAAGAGCCTGTCCGTATGTTCTCTTAACGTTTCAACTTCCGGTATCGTTTTTGCTAAAAACTTCATTTATATCACCCCTTGATTATAAATAATGTGCTGTATATACAGCACATTATTAACCCAAAAAAACAATATCTTGTTCTATAATATCATCATCTATCAAATATTCTTGATCTATTAATTCTCCTTTTTCTACATATATAGCTTCAACCTTTTCCCAGTTTCTTAACTCATTTAAAGTTGTATATTTTTTATTTAACATATAAGTAATTCCATTAACTCTATAGTTATATTTTTGAGGTATATAAGCATTATTTTTCAATCGATATTCTTCACCAGAGAACTTACTAATATATCTTTTTTCTAAGTTAACTAATTTTATTGAATCTAATCTTGCTAAATCTTCTCTTCTTCCTAATGTAAATGATTCTTTACTGTCTTTGAATCCATCTATAATTTGAAGAAGAATATTCTCCTCAGCTAAAACATGAATTATTAAATTAACTCCTAGCAATAAATGAACATTCATAGGCATAGATGTTACATTTTTTTTCTTATAAAACATGGTCGTATTATATGTATTGAAAATTTCTTCATAACTTCCTTGTACAGAAATATCCATAGGAATATATTCTCCTGATCTTACCCCCATTACATTATGAAGCATACCTATTATTGTTGAATATGGTGGTAATGGATATGTTTCAGTCACCTTGAATGCAAATGGTTTCTTATAACACACTGTTTCCTGATAAATTTTTATCTTTAAAGACTTCATATCATTATACCTCATAATATTGATTTACTTTTTCTTTTAACCCTTCAAAAAAATCTTCTATGCCTAAAGAAGTATCTACAATATTTTTTATTTCTTCTTCATTCCCAAAAATATCAGAAATTATCCCAATTGATGTATTCTTTCTAACATTACAATCTAATATTGTCATGTCTAATGTATCTTTTAATAGTTTTGTATCTATATTATATTTACCTTCATTTGTTTTAAGTTTTATTCTTCCTAAAAAGAATGGATTCGCTATACTATATATACCTCCTATTATAAATAACGGTGAAAGATTTTCTTGCCTTCCTCTAATATTTCTATTTAATATCTTCAATATATCTAATAATTGATTTACTCTATTAGCTTTTTCCTTACTTAAAAGTGATATTTCTCCATCTTCCCCAACCCTATCTAAATCAACTGTTATTGTATATGTATAAAAACTTAAGTGTTGTTCAATATTGGCTAAGTTAGGATGTTCGCCTATCCTATCCGCTAATCCTTTATTACTTAAAAAATCCATATCACTTTTATACGGCTCTAATGATATTGCATTTGATAATCTAGCTACAGCAGTTCTTATTGTTGATCCTCCATCTCCATTCTTACCCTTTTTCTCAGTTTTCATATATCCAAATAGATCCATCTCAATAGAATCTTTTATTGTATATTCATTTTTAAATTGTATTGTTCCCTTACTTTTATCTACAGTATACAGATTCCATCCAAAAATCTCTTTTCCAATTCTTCTTATATCATATCCTATTGCTTGTCTTGTAGCTATTGAATAGAAATTACCATCTCCTCTTGTTAATTTTTTTAATTCTGAGATATTCCCTATACTCTCTCCATAATTTAAACTTTGCGCTTGAAAAATAACACTACAACTTATTGATTTACTCATCTATTTTTCTCCTCCTTCTTTTATTTTACTATCTTGGCTTGTTAACCCTGATATAAATGAATAGGATATATCTTCAAACTCCAAGCTTCCTTCTTTTATAACATCTAAAAATATCATAGGCACTTCTTTTTCTACTGACATAAAGATTCTAATAACAGTATCCATAAACTCTTTTTTGTTAGTAGCTTTTGTTGCATTCAAAAGTCTATAACTTAATCCAAGTATCTTATTTTCTTGACTGTTACTTTTTAATATGCCTCCTACTTCACGGCCCTGCATATATACATAATTTAATTTTTTATCATATAACTTATCAACCATATCACACTCTCCTTTATATAATTTCAAATATACTCTGACTTTTATTATAGGAAATACATTAACTACATATTGTTCATTTTCCTGTAGTGTTGATCTTAAAAATTTATCAATTAGATGCTTTAAATCTACTTGTTTCAAAATTGCATCGAATATCTCTACCCTTACTTTTTTATCTTTTATTTTATATAATAATTCACTTTTACTTTTCAAAAATTCTGCTAAATATCTAGGTATATTTAGATAATTCATCTTAGTATTCTTGGAACTATAATCTGTATTAAATTCAATATATAATATATTGTCTAATTGCCATTTACTAATTTGTTCTTTTTCTGCTATACTATCTAAAATATATGCTTGAAGTTTACTATCCTTATCTTTTTTATTTGCTAAGTTATTATTTTGCTTTATTACATCTCTTAAATCCCCATCAATACTAATAAATCCATAATATAGTTTATTATTATAATCATATTTGTCATCTAAGTAACCCTTATATATATCTGTCATTCCTGCAGATGTACATAACAAAATTAACTTACATAAAGAACATATAGGATGTTTCGTATTAAAATTCCAATACATGTTTTCAGCATTTTCATTACTTATAGCTAATGGTACAAAATTTCCTTCATAATAATTACTTCCTATACTTACTTCATTTCCGCACATAGAACAAGAATTATATTGCATAAATATACTCATTGCATCTTTTTCTTTGCGTATTTTCCCAAATAACCCCTTCTTAAAATCTTTTAAAACCTTTTCAATTTCTCCATTACGCTTATTTTTCAATAAACATTCTTCAATAAATTCTCTTAACATTTCTTCATCATTCTTTTTTAATATTTCATTTAACTTGCACATTACTAATATAGGATCTATATAATCTTTAAATAATATATCTTCTTGTTGAGCTAATGTTTTGGAATTATTGCAAACATTTAAAAAACTAACTTGTCCAAAAAAGCTTTTTGATAGTATTGATTTAAATTTATTTAATGTAATTTGCGTATTTATATAATTATCTTTCAATATATCAATGTATTCATTTAATAATTCCTCAACTTTATTTTTTTCACTATATTTCTTAACCATGCCTAATTCTTTCTGTATTTCTAGACATCTATTAACTTCTTTTACCTCAAACTTTTTAATCTTTTTATTATTGTTCTTAACTAATTCTCTTATTTTCCCTAAATTGTCTTTAAATTTATCTTCCTTTTCACATCTTCTTATGTAAAATCTAATTTTTTCTTCTTGATCTTTTGCTGAATTATATCTTCCAAAAAAATAATTAAAATAATATTTATGAAAATTCTCTAATAACTTCTCATCAAATTCTATATAATTATCATGTACTACATAGTTATATAACCCTGAATCTAGGTTGCAAAAGTCTTCATTATACCTAATTATCCTATCAAATCCTACTATTCCAGCTTTATAAAACCAATTATCTGAATTATTAATTCTCACTTTTTCACCCCCTTAAACCAAACTAATTAATCCAAATCCTTCACTTCTCCTAAATCCTATACCTAACTGCAAAAGTAAATTTAAATCTTCTACATCACCTTCCATAGTAAATATCCCTGAATAGCCATTTATGTATATATATCTTTTATTTATTTCCTTTGTAAATCCAGCAATTTCTTCTTTAACTACACTTTTTTTCATATTGACTGGTATAAATACAAGCTTTCTTTTTAAACCATATCCCCTATAAGATTCCAATATTATATTTGATATATAATTTAATTCCTTTTCATAATTTTCACTATCAATATCAACCTTTTTACCTTCACTGTCTTTCATTACTATAGGCGAAAGTGTTTTTAAAACTACATGTTCATCACTTATAATCTTCTCTTTTTCTAAAATAACTTTTTCCTTTATAAACTCATATTTATCTTTATACTTATATGTACTTAACTTTAGTAGTCCATTATACATAGATACTCCTAACATATAATCTGGGGTAGAAATTGTGATATTTATCTTTCCGTCTACTTTAATCCCCTCTTCTTCAAACATAAAATTTTGAAGATACGTACCAAAACAAAATGATTTTATTTTTTTATTCTTTTTTTCGTTATAATAATATAACTTATTAAAATACTCCTTATCTCCTTTCTCTATTGCCTTTTTTAATAAACTAACAATCATCATCCTATATCCTATAGGAATTATTCCATCTTTCACCCTTCCGACAATTCTAATTCTCATTACTCCTCCTCCTTTCTTCTGATTTCTCTGCATTCCTTGCTGATAATTTTATATTATCATAGTTTGATGACATATAATGTCACTAATTATAACTTTTATAAATTTCTTATCATCTTTTTTAACTTTTCTCCTATTTCATCTTTCAATTCTAGTGGTTCTATTACTTTAACAGTATCTCCCATACTTAAAATCCATGATATAATCTCTGGACCACCTTTCATTGTTGCCGTAAATCGTATTTCCCCTTGCTCTAACTCTTCTACACATTGATCTTCCACCCATATTCTCTCACTAATTGTATTTGCCATAGGAGGTGAAACTTCTAAAACTAATTTATACTCCTTACCTCCAAATATACCTACACTATTGTGTATTTCTTGATTTATAACATTATCTATATCTATCGTCCTATTAAATATAGAATCTAACAGCTTGTAACACTGTATTCTTATCATCTTAAAATACCTGATATCTTCTCTCATCAAACAATACGCAACAAGATATTTTTCTCCCTTATAGGTTATATATTTATATGGTTGTACCTTTCTTTTTGTACATTTCCCGTTATTATTCTTATAAGTTATATCTACCTCCCTGTTTTCAACAATAGCTTTATATATATCAGATATTAAATTTTTCCTATTCTCATCCATCATTCTTACTGTTGAATATGGAATAATCTCATTAAAATTTGATACATTATCATTTTTATTTAATATAGAATAATTTATTTTTCCTATAATTTTATTGATTTTATCTTTTTCTTCTAATGGAAAACTATCTAATGAATCTATATAATATCTCAACAATTCTGTTTCTTCTTCTGTTAATAATCCTTTAAATGGAATATATGTTTCTCTTAATCTATATCCACCATACTTTCCAGTTATAGATTCAATATCAACATAAACTGCTAATTCTTCTTTATATCTTTTTACTTGTCTTTCACTTACCTCTAATTCTCTCGCAATATCTTTTATCTGTCTAACCCTTCCATCCAATAACATAAACCACATTTTTAATAAATTTCCTAACATTATTACCTAATCACCTTCCCCATCTATTACCCTTTGAAAAGTTGTAAATTTTACTTTCATAAATTCTCCTCCTAAAAATATATAAATAAAAAAACTATATCAACATATCCTTAAAGTCACATGTTAATATAGTTTTCTAATTATTTATATCCTATTTCAAACATCCTAATGTGCTAATTTAATCAAATGAATAGCATCTCTATTTACAATAGCCTTCATCTTTATAAGTATATCAAATAGTATAGCTGCGTCGAAATTATCTCCGCCACCTACTAAGTAAGTAGAATCTATTACAATTTGACCCTTTTTCAATATATATGTAAAGTTATCTATAACCCTATTTAATTGAGATAATACATCATAAATAATATATCTCTTTTCCATATTTACCCCTGTTACAAAGTCCATACCACTTACAACTACTACATCATTATTGCTATCAAATATAACCATGTTTCTCATTTCTATACCATTATCTAAGTCTTGATAAAACATAGCTCTTTGTAAATTATGTTCTTCTTCCTTAACTTCAATTCCTTCTATTCCTCTTCTTTTTGCTTCTTCTAAAAATAATTCTGCGTTTTTACATAACATAATACTCACCCCCCCTTAGTTCATTACTTTCATAAATATTTCGTAATCACTTTTGATACGATCTTGCATTTCTATAATAATTCTATTAAGCATATTAATATTGAAGTTATCTAAAATTCTTATTAAGTAATATCCATCAATGAACACTTCATCTTCTGTAGTTGTATATTTGTAGTTTAATCCTGTATCATTAGCTATATTTATAGCTTCATATACAAGAGGTCTTCTCTCTTCTTTTATTTTTGGAAGGAACTTTGCTCCTTGTATTAATATTCTGTAATCCTCTTCATCAAATACAATGGTAAAAAAAACTTTCTTCTCTTTATCAATTGCAGAAATAAATCCTACAATTATTGTTTTTTCTTCTTCCTTTACTCTTATTTCAAATCCCTTACTTTTTAAAAACTCAATAAATTCCTTTGCGCATTCCTTCATTAGATAATCCCCCTATGATTCTTTAGATTTTCCCTAACTAGATTATATTCTATTAAGTAGTAATTTTCAATTATAGGAAATTCTACTTCAATAAATAAAAAAATGGAGCTGTCTCAATAACAAATGAAAATTTGTTATCGAAGCTCCATTTTAAAACCGCAATTCACTTTATACTGCAAATTATTTATTCTTAAGTTCATCTAAATAACTTACGGCATTTAACGCCGCTACTTGTCCTTCACCAGCTGATTTTATATATTGATATGGTTTCCCAATTATATCTCCAGCAGCATACAATCCTTTTATGTTTGTTTCCATTTTTCTATTAACTTTAATATACTGATCTTCCATTTCTAAACCTGGGACAAGTTGTCCTGGTGCGATACTATCTTTTAATAAAAAAACCCCATCAGTATCTATCTCACCATCATCTAAAACTAATTTTTTTACTTTTCTGTCCCCTTCGATAGATATTGGCCTTGATTTTATTATATTAATATTATCCTTTAAATTTAAATCACCTTTTATCATTGGTACAAAATTTACTTCACTTACTATTTCACTTATGAAATTTGTCTCTTCTATAGACTCTTTATTATACCCAATAACTGTGACTTTCTTTCCTCTATAAAGCGGTGCATCACAAGTGGCACAATAACCGACTCCTCTTCCTAAGTATTCTAGTTCTCCTTTCAGTGGAGCTCTAAATTCTACCCCTGTAGCTAATATAACAGTGGAAGCTTCATAGACCTTGTCATTAGCCATTAAATTAAAATATTTTCCCATGGCATATATATTATTTATTCGTTCCTCTGTTATTTTAATATTCATATCATCAATATGACTCAAAAAAGTATCCTTTAGCTCTTCACCTGTTACTTTAGGTAATCCCAAGTAATTATTAACTTTAGGAGCTTTCATTACTTTATTACTTAAATTTCTTGTACCAAATAATATGATGTTTTTATTTCTTATTTTTGCATTTATAGCAGCTGATAATCCTGCTGGACCAGTACCTACTATAGCTATATCATATCTATTACTCATACTCATATTCATATTCATATCCCTATAAGAAATTTTTACTTACAATATTCTTCTAATTTTTCTATTAATGATTCTTTTGGATGGAATCCTCCTATTTCTTCAACAACTTCCCCATCTTTAAAAATTATTAAGTGTGGTATAGTAGTAATATCATATCTATCAGCTAATTCTCCTGCTTCATCTACATCTACCTTAAATATCTTTGCCTTTCCTTCCATATCTGCTGCTACTTCATCTAAAATAGGAGCTAACATCTTACATGGATTACACCATTCTGCAAAGAAATCTACTAATACTACTCCCTCGCTTTCTAAAACTTCATTATCAAACTCTTTTCCACTTAATACTATAGCCATAACATATCTCCTCCTAAAACTATTCTATTTCTAAATCTCCTGGATATCCTTCTGTACCGTATAACACATCCACTACATTATATCCAGCGTCTCTAAGTATTCTACAAGTAAAATCACTTCTTCTTCCTGAATGGCAAATTATATAATACTTTTCATTGATATCTAAGTATTCTTCTGGTTCCTGAATCAAATCATTCATTGGTATATTTTTAGCACCCTTTACATGACCTTCATCATACTCATAATCTTCTCTTATATCAATAAGATTAATTTTATCTATTAATTTATCTAAATCATCTGCTTTTATAGTCATCTCATCACTAGTAAGACTATTCATATGTTAGTCCCTCCTTAATTGCCTATCTATAATATATATTAACCATGACATCATTATAATATATCAATTATAACATTTTTTGAAGTTAAAATATTAATATATATTATTTAAAACTCAATAATTATATAATAATTTTCAAAATATTTAGATATTTAAAGAAATTATATTTGACTTATCAATTCAATAGGTCTATAATAATTCTTGTAACTTAATTATATAATATCGCGGGGTGGAGCAGTTGGCAGCTCGTCGGGCTCATAACCCGAAGGTCGTAGGTTCAAGTCCTGCCCCCGCAACCACGATAAAATAAGGCATCTTCTAAATCTAGAAAGATACCTTATTTTTTTATTTATAAATATTACTTATTCCCTGTGCCTTGTGCCTTGTTACCTGTGCTCTGCCTATATTTCTATAATCTCGTCCATATATGCCTCTTCTGAAAACTCTTCTGAATCAAATTCGTTATTTATATCAATATGGGACATAGACTTTATCTTAAAACTATAAGAAATATATACATCCTCTTTATCTTCACAGACTTTTATTGAATTACCTCTAGAATTTACAAATAGGGTTCTTCCAAGAAGACTTATATCACCACAACTTCCTATAGTATTTACGCCGATAACGGCACAGGAATTTTCTTCTGCTCTATTTTTCATATTAAAATTCCACTGGTTAGAATATAACTTTTCCCATGCAGCAGACACAATAAGAAAATCTGTTGATTCTTCTGCATAATACTTCGATGGCATAGAAAAAATCACATCCCATCCTAGTAATAATCCCAGCTTTCCAAATTCAGTTTTTATAACCTTACAACTGTTACCAGGATAAAAAATCTTCTTTTCATTATGCAATAAATTTATCTTTCTATAATTACCTTGTACTATGCCATCTTTTCCTATATAAATTAATGAATTATAAATCTTATCTTCATAAACATCTCTTTCAGGATAACCTACTATTAAAGATACTTTTTCCTCTTTTGCAATAGCACAAATATCATTTATAGCATCTCCTTCTATTGTCTCCGCTATATTTTTCATATCTCCAAAACAATCATATCCGGATAATGCTAACTCAGGGAATATTATAAGTCTTGAATCCGGTTGTTCTTTCATAATATTCTTTATAATATTCTTAATCTTAAGTACATTTTCTTTTATATTTCCTAATATTGATTTATACTGTACTGCTACTATCTTCACATCCTCCATACCAATACCCCCACATAAATTTTATTTATAACACAAAAAATATTTCAAAAAACAAAAAATGATGCTATTAAAAACTTAATAGCATCATCGCCGTTTAATATTATGATTATATCTTAATACATTTTTATAAAAATAACAACTAAATTTATCCTGTTATTACAATTTGTTTACATTCCTAATATAAATGAAACTAACCCCATCATTCCATTTATAATAAACTCTCTCACATATCCTAGTGGTACATCTAAAACTCCTATGAAAAGTAATATCATTAATGCAATATATCCATACTTCTCAAACTTCATATATGAGAAATATTTATCTTCTGGTATAATTGCTCCTAAAACTTTTGATCCATCTAATGGAGGAACAGGAATTAAATTAAAAGTCCCCAGACCAATATTTATAAGAGCTAAATATTGTAAAAATACATATATGTTATATGATATATTTCCTAACTGTCCATCGGAGATTTTTATAATTATGCCAACTCCCATAATGCTTAGAAATGCAATAATAAAGTTCATAATTGGCCCTGCAATTGCCACTAAAACCATGCCAAGTTTATGATTTTTATAGTAATAAGGATTTACCTTAACAGGTTTTGCCCATCCAAAATTAAAAAATATAAGACATAATGTTCCCATTATATCAAGATGGGCAAAAGGATTTAAAGATAATCTCCCATCTTCTTTAGGTGTAGGATCTCCTAATTTATACGATACATAACCATGAGATAACTCATGCATAGATATCGCGATTAATACAGCTAAAACTGTAATTATTAACTCTCTGGCTGAATCCAACATAATATTTCCCCCAACATAGATTCTATTTTAATTTATCTTTCGCAGTTATATGCTCATGATTCATAATGTGATTACTACAGTAACAATGCTTTCCTTCACACTTAGAACAATATCTAAAATCCATATCTGGATCTTGTATATCTGTTAGCCCACAAATAGTACATTTATGAGTATATCCTTTTATAACTTTTAAGTTACTCTTCTTACGATTATTTTTCTTTTTCTGATATTTTATATTTGTAACTAAAGTTCCACCAAAGAATATTGGAATTGCTAATAATGGCGCTATTTCCACTATAGCATAACCTACGAAAGGAATTTGTTTTAATTCTACTAAAAGAAATACTATATCTATAACTGCGAGATACTTAAGCTTTAATGGTATAATACCCCAAAATAAAATTTCCATATTAGGATATGATAGTGCAAATGCTATTATAAGCATTAATTGTAATCCATCACTCCATGCTGGCCATCCTGTTATAAATGATGCAATTATTGTAAAAATCATCCCTACAAGATAAAATACATTAACCTTGAATCCACCCCATGCTTCTTCTAGACCTTTCCCTGCATAATAGAAGAAAAATAAATTAAGTAATATAAATAAAGGTGTAGTATTTGGTGGTATAAAAATAAATGTTACAAGCCTCCATATCTCACCATTCATAACTTTTTGAGGCACCAACATAAGGTTTGACATATTTGCTGATTCTCCACCTATTAATGCTAAAAAATATACTATAGCATTCATAACCACAATTATCGTTATTAAATTATGAATATAATATTTACCAAACTTTCTCTCAAGTTTATTTAACCAATTCACAAATTCTCCGTTACTGAAAACTTATAAAAGTTTATAAAAATTATATAAAACCTTACGTTTCATTCCTTTTTCAATGTATCTGCTTTCATAATAAATAAATATCTAAAACTACTCACATTTGGTATGATACTCCAAAGGCGTAAATTCCCAACTAACGTATCGGTACACATCAATAGTGTTGTTTAGCTAACTAAGCTATTGATTTACCATAATTATATAAATTAATACTTGCATTCTTATCTCTGTCAACTACAGTATTGCAATTATCACATCTATAAATTCTATCACTTAGTTTTAAGTCTTTCTTTATTGATCCGCAACATGAACACGTTTTACTACTTGCATAGAACTGATCTGCAATTATAAATTTAATATTGTTCCATGATGATTTATATTCAATCTGTTTATAAAACTCATAGAAGCATTGTTCTGCAATTGCTTCTGATAAATGCTTATTTTTCATCATACCTTTTACATTTAAATCTTCTAAAACAATAAACTTTGGTTTTCGGTTTATTATTTCAGTAGTTGTTTGATGTAAATAATTATGACGAATATTTGTTAATCGATGATTAAGTTCTAATAATTTTTTTTCAGCTTTCATAATGTTACTTGTTTTGCAGTAACTTTCTCCTTTCTTATTTATTAGATATTTTCTTGATATCTTACGTTGTAACCTACGTTTTTTCTTTTTTAATTTTCTTATTTCTTCAGTTTTATTTATATTTTTATACGGTTTATCAATATCACTGCATATTGCTAAGTCCTTTATTCCTAAGTCAATTCCTAGACCATCATTTACTGGTACTTCTGTATTATCGGCATACTTTATACCGACACTAATCCACCAGTTAACACCATCAAATGTTACTCTTGGATTAATATACTTGCTATCTATTGGTATTCTGTTTTTTTCAGCAAGTCTTATCCAATTAAGTTTCTGTTTATTTTTCTTTCTGCTTAATGTTATTTTTTCAAGTTTAACTTTTTTATTTGTAAACTGGATTTTATCAGTATCCATATAAAAACTTGTTTTTGATTTTCTTCTGCTTTTAAATTTGGGAAAACCAGACTGTCCCTTGAAAAATCTCTTATAAGCTAAACAAGCATCTTTAATTGCCTGCTTAGTTATATTATTAGAATAATCATTAAGCCATTTATATTCTTCCTGTGTTTTTAATTTAGTAAATTCTTTTCTTAAATTATAATCAGATAGAAAAGTACCACAATCTTTATAATTTTCTTGTTCTCTACCTAATGCCCAGTTATAAGCAAAACGGGCTACGCCTGCCGATTGAAATAATTTAGACCTCTGTTTATTATTAGGAATTAACATTACTTTTAATGTTTTTATCATAATAAAGCAACTCCTTAACCATTTTCTTGGCTTTATTGAATATTTTATCTTTCAGTAGTATCTATAATTTCAATCCCCTTTATTCGTAAAAAGTTGCAAAACGTAACACTTATTCATAATTTTTTATAAGTTTTCGTTAACAGTTATTCAACATCCCTATTCTATTTTATCTCTATTTTTTTCAAGAAATCTTTCTATTCTCTTTAATGCCTCCATTATATTTTCCATAGATGATGCATAACAAGCCCTTATATATCCTTCTCCACATTCACCAAAAGCATTACCTGGTACTGTAAGTACTTTCTCGCTCATAAGAAGTTTCTCACAAAATTCATCTGATGTCATACCAGTAGATTCTATACATGGAAATACATAAAATGCTCCTAAAGGCTCAAAGCAATCTAGTCCTAATTTTTTAAAACCATCTACTAATACCCTTCTTCTTCTATTATACTCTTTTACCATCTCTTTTACACTATCATCGCCACCTTTAAGTGCCTCTATAGCTGCATATTGTGCTGTAGTAGGTGAACACATAAGTGCATATTGGTGAATCTTTTTAATAGCATCCATTAATACAGGATGTCCACATATATATCCAAGTCTCCACCCAGTCATTGCATAAGCTTTTGAAAATCCACTAATAAGTAGTGTTTTATCTCTAACTTCTGGGAAACTAGCTATAGATACATGATTTTCTCCATAAGTAAGTTCAGCATATATTTCATCAGAAAGTATAATTATATCTTTATCTTTTAAAACATCAACTATAGGCCTAAGCTCTTCTCTAGTCATAATAGCCCCAGTTGGATTGTTTGGAAATGGTATTATAACTACTTTAGTTCTCTCTGTTATAGCTTCTTCTAACCTCTCAGCTGTTAATTTAAATTCATCTTCAGCTCTAAGATTTAAAACCTTAGCTGTAGCACCAGTAAAAGCTGTACATCCCTTATAAGCTACAAAGCTTGGCTCTGGAACTATTACTTCATCTCCTGGCCCAACTAAAGCTCTAAGTGCTACATCTATGCCTTCACTTCCACCTACAGTAACTAATACTTCACTTCTTGGATCATATTTTAAATTAAATCTTCTATTTAAGTATTTGCATATCTCATCACGTAATTCAATAAATCCAGCATTTGATGAGTAATGTGTACTTCCTACTTCTAAAGAGTATATTCCAGCCTCTCTTACATTCCAAGGTGTAACAAAGTCAGGTTCTCCTACCCCTAAAGAAATTACATCTTCCATTTCATTTACCATATCGAAATATTTTCTTATGCCTGATGGAGGCATATTTTTTACATTATCTAAAATCATATCCTCTAGTCTCATATAAATATAGCCTCCCTATCATCTAATTTCTTTTCTTTAAACATCATACCATGATCCTTATATTTCTTAAGAACAAAATGAGTGGCAGTACTTAATACGTGTTCTTGCACTGCTAGTTTACTTGAAACAAACATAGCCACTTCCTTCATAGTTTTACCTTCTACTATAACAGTTAAGTCGAATCCACCAGACATTAAATAACAAGCTTTTACTTGTGGAAACTTGTATATTCTTTCAGCTACTTTATCAAAACCCTCTCCTCTTTGAGGTGTGATCTTTACTTCGATTAATGCTGTAACTGTTTCTTTACCTGTATTCTCCCAATTAACAAGAGTTGTATATCCTGCTATTATACTTTTTTCTTCATAATCTCTTATTGCATCTCTTACTTCTTCTACTGATTTACCAACCATTACAGCAATTTGTTCATCAGTATATCTACTATTCTTCTCTAAAATCTCTAAGATTTCTTCCATTATAATTGCCCCCTGTCGTATATAATATAAAAAACCTCCATCCCAAAAAGGGACGAAGGTTTACTTCGCGGTACCACCCTAATAAGCAATAAAATTACTGCTCACTCAGCTAGATTATAATAATCCATCCTCTATAACGCGAGGATCACGTCAATGCCTACATTAGAAAAACTTTTCTAGTTCTCAGCATGAGATTCAAAGACTGCTTCTCTCTAAACTATCTACTGAATTTCCACCATCTTCAGCTCTCTAAAAGAATCATTTAAAGATACTATTTCTCATCACTATCTTTATAAGGTATATATTTTTCTTATTAACTATCTTATTACTTTATTATAAATATATATATTCTCTAATTCAATAGTATATTAGTTAATTATTTATTAATACCGTTTACATATAAAAGAACTTATTCAAGTTATTATATATTTTAACGATATAATAACTATATTGTTATTTTGAATATATTTAAATTTTATTTTATGTTTTTTTATGCATTTTAAGGGGGGCACAATATGAATACAAATAATATTTTTTCAGAAAATGATAAACAAATCGATATTCAACTAAATAAAATTTGCAAAGTAGGCGCGATACTTTTTATTTTAAATTTTATATTTTTTATAACACAAAAAAGTTTATTTGATTTTTCTATATACGATATAGTATATTTCTCATCATATTTTCTTATTATTATTCCACTAGTATACTATAAGGTTTCACCTGATAAAAAATACTATAAAAGGATTACTATCTATACAATTAACGCTATTTGTCTTATTGCTTTTTTCCTTACTTGGATCTCTGTACCATACATACTAATATTACCAACATCAATAGCTTGCTTGTATTACGATTTTAAACTTGCACGAAATCTTTTAGTTTTTAATACTATAGCTATGATTATTATTACTTTCTTCCAACCATTTATAGATACAGGTAACTTTTTAGATAACTCATTACACTCTGCTATGATGTACTCTGTCTATTTTACTATTCAATTAATTATGATAGGAATGTTACTATTATCAAATTGTAAAAATTCTAGCAACCTACTTATAAAAGCATATAAGTTAAATAATAATATTGCATCTATTTTAGATAATACAAATATTCTGGCTAATGAAGTTGCAGAGTCTATCACTACTCTTAATAGTAGTGTTTCTCAATCAAATAGAGCTTTAGCAGAAGTTAATAATTTTGTTGTAACTGTAAACACAAATTCTGATAATATGATAAATGCTATTTCATCTACAGATAAATCTATAAATGAAATTATACATAATATAGATACTACTTTAGAAAAGACTAAAGACATACATGAGCATAATAAGAAAATTACTGAAATAACTAATAGAAGTAGAGAGAATCTTTCTAACGTAATATCTGAATTAGGTACTATTAAAGATTCTACTGCTAACTCTAAAGATAAAGTTCTTTCTTTAGAAGAAAAAACAAAGCAAATACTTAATGCTGTAACATTAATAAACGGAATAGCAGAACAAACTACACTATTATCTTTAAATGCTTCTATCGAAGCTGTACGTGCTGGTGAGTCCGGAAAAGGATTTATGGTAGTTGCTGAAGAGATTAAAAATTTATCATCATCTTCTAATAAAGCCGCTGATGATATCAAAAATATGCTATCTGACATTACAGATTATGTTTCTCTTGTAGTAGAGGCTATTGATTCTACTAGCAATATAGTAAATACTAATATTAATTCAATATCAAATTCTCACTCTGATTTTGATGAAGTATTCTCTATGCAAAATGCTATGGTTGATCATGTACAAGATATAAACTCTCTAATGTCTATATTAAACACTCAAGGCGACACAATTAAATCAAATATGAATGAATTGAAATCAATAAATAAATCTACAAACTTATCTATAGATACTATGACTTCAAACCTTGAGGAACTTCAAGGAGAATTTACAGAAATAGCAATGCAAGTTGATACTATTAAAAATGTTTCTGATAATTTAGTTAATAATGAATAGAAAAATGGAGCTATCGCAATAAACGAGAAAAACTCATCAGCGATAGCTCCATTTTTTATAAAACTACTCTTTTATTAACTCTAAAACTAAATCTCTTAATAATTTTAAATCATCAATATATACATGCTCTTCTAATGTATGTGGAGCTCTCTCCCCACTAGAAAGATTTACAGCTGCTATTCCATTTCCATTGAATATATTAGTATCACTACCACCACCAGTGGATGTAACTATTGGCTCTATTCCTAAAGCTTTAATTGCCTTTTTAGCTTTATCAACGATTTCTTCATTTTCTTCTATTACAAATTCGCCATACATTCTCTCAACATTAACTTCAACGCTTCCTCCAAAAGATTCTGCCACTCTTTCAAAAGTCTTAACCATATGTTCTGTTTGCGAATCTAGGCTCTCTATAACAGTACTTCTTGCTTCTGCTTCTATTGTCACTTCTGGACACACTACATTAGTAGCAACGCCCCCTGTAATCTTTCCAATATTAGCTGTAGTGTTTTCATCAATCCTTAATAACTTCATGTTACTAATAGCTTTTGCTGCTATCTCTATAGCACTTATTCCTTCTTCCGGACAAACTCCTGCATGAGCTGGCTTTCCTTTTATAACTACAGATATTTTATCTTGCGCTGGACCTTTAGTAACTATTGTTCCGATATCCCCACCGCTATCTAATACAAAACATTTATTTCCTTTTAACTTAGAATAATCTAAATTTTTAGATCCAAACAATCCACCTTCTTCTGCTATAGTAAAGATAAATTGAATATCACCATGACTTATATTCTCTTCTTTTATTTTAACTACAGCCTCTAATAAAGCTGCTATTCCAGCTTTATCATCGCCACCTAATATAGTAGTTCCATCACTATATATAACATTATCCTTAATCACAGGTTTGATTCCATTTCCAGGAGATACTGTATCCATATGACAACTAAACATTATAGTTTCAGCATCTTTATCTCCTTTTAAAGTAGCAATTAAATTTCCTGTGTTTGACCCAACTTTTTTTCCAGCATCATCTTCATAAACTTCAAAACCTAATGCTTCTAAATCTAATTTTAATCTTTTAGCAAACTCACCTTCGTTTTTAGTTTCACTATCAATCTGAACATATTCTAAAAATCTTTCTACAATTCTATCTTCTTTCATCTATTGTTCTCCCTTATCCACAATCCAATATGAATTTTATGTACTTATCCACATTTTTATCATAAGTTATATATTTTATGTGTATATCTTTTTATAATTAATTAAAAAAGTGCCTCAATCTTATAATGAGACACCCCTTCATTTCTTATATGTTACTATAAGCTAAGTTTAAAATCAATATACTATTAATTCTTATTAGTAGAAGTCCATTGATTATCTGTGGCAGACTTTTCTTTTTTATGTCCACAACAACATTTATGTTCTCCTGACCATTGATTGTTCTCTGCTGTTTTCTTTTCTTTTGTCATTTTTTCCACCTCCTATAAAGCTATCAATATAAGTTTTAGCTTATAGAAGATTTTAATACTATGTAAATTATTACACTTACTTTAATATATCTACTAAAAGATCATAAGTATAATTTTCTATTTCTTCACAAGTTATTTTATTAGCCTTAAGATCTCTACAAAGATGTGTATTATATTTTTCTATGATGGCATCCATCATTTCTTTTGTATATCCTCTAGCCATATTGCCTTCTGTACTCTCTTCTCTTCCTTTTAAATAACCTATAATCATAGTTGCCGCTGATATAGCTCCACATAAACTTCCTGATGTAAACCCGCTTCCCATACCACTTCCTAAACTTACAGGTATATCAGTTCCATGCTCTTCATTATATGTTTTTATCATTGCTTCTGCACAATTATAACCTTGTTTATGATAATCTGATACTTTCATCGTTAGTCCCCCTTCCTTATGCAATATTTTAAGACGTTTTAATTTACTTTACAAGAAAAATATCCTGCTAATACTTATTTAATATTATATTCTATTAAAAAATATTGATTTTAATATAGTATGGAAGAAAGAATTTAAAACAAAAAGAAAAAAATAAGATATATAATAAAGAAACTTAATTCATTATTATATATCTCATTTATATATTTACCTGGCAACATCCTACTCTCCCACACAGTCTCCCGTGCAGTACCATCGGCCCTCTGAGGCTTAACCATCGTGTTCGGTATGGGAACGGGTGTATCCCTTAGAGGCATCATCACCAGATTTGAAAGATATTGTTCTTTCAAAATTGCATGCTACAATAAACTTTTTTATATACATTGGACAAGCCCTCGACCTATTAGTATCAGTCAGCTAAATATGTTACCACACTTACACCTCTGACCTATCAACCTGGTAGTCTTCCAGGGGTCTTACTGACTTAACGTCATGGGAAATCTTATCTTGAGGTGGGCTTCACGCTTAGATGCTTTCAGCGTTTATCCCTTCCCGACATAGCTACCCAGCTGTGCTCCTGGCGGAACAACTGGTACACCAGAGGTCAGTCCATCCCGGTCCTCTCGTACTAAGGACAGCTCCTCTCAAATTTCCTACGCCCGCGACGGATAGGGACCGAACTGTCTCACGACGTTCTGAACCCAGCTCGCGTGCCGCTTTAATGGGCGAACAGCCCAACCCTTGGGACCTACTACAGCCCCAGGATGCGACGAGCCGACATCGAGGTGCCAAACCTCCCCGTCGATGTGGACTCTTGGGGGAGATCAGCCTGTTATCCCCGAGGTAGCTTTTATCCGTTGAGCGATGGCCCTCCCACGAGGAACCACCGGATCACTAAGCCCGACTTTCGTCCCTGCTCCACTTGTAAGTGTCGCAGTCAGGCTCCCTTCTGCCTTTGCACTCTTCGAACGATTTCCGACCGTTCTGAGGGAACCTTTGGGCGCCTCCGTTACTTTTTAGGAGGCGACCGCCCCAGTCAAACTGCCCACCTAACAATGTCCCGTGACCTGATTCAAGGCCTCCGGTTAGAAATTCAGTACTGTCAGGGTGGTATCCCAAGGATGACTCCACACAGGCTGACGCCCATGCTTCCTAGTCTCCCACCTATCCTGTACAGACAATACCAAATCTCAATGCTAAGCTACAGTAAAGCTCTACGGGGTCTTTCCGTCCAATCGCGGGTAACCAGCATCTTCACTGGTACTACAATTTCGCCGGATTTGCAGTTGAGACAGTGCCCAAATCATTACGCCATTCGTGCGGGTCGGAACTTACCCGACAAGGAATTTCGCTACCTTAGGACCGTTATAGTTACGGCCGCCGTTTACTGGGGCTTAAGTTCACACCTTCGCTTGCGCTAAGTGATCCCCTTAACCTTCCAGCACCGGGCAGGCGTCAGCCCCTATACATCAGCTTTCGCTTTAGCAGAGACCTGTGTTTTTGCTAAACAGTTGCTTGGGCCTATTCTCTGCGGCCTACATTTCTGTAGGCACCCCTTCTCCCGAAGTTACGGGGTCAATTTGCCGAGTTCCTTAACTGCAATTCTTCCGCTGGCCTTAGGATTCTCTCCTCATCTACCTGTGTCGGTTTGCGGTACGGGTACCAAACTCCTCCCTAGAAGCTTTTCTTGGCAGCGTGGAATCAGGTACTTCGCTCATACGAGCTCCCCATCACACCTCAACTTAGTCTCCGGATTTGCCTAGAGACATGTCTAAGTGCTTAGACAGACATCCAATAGTCTGCACACCCTATCCTCCTGCGTCACTCCATTGGTAATAACGTCATTTGGTAGTATCGGAATATCAACCGATTGTCCATCACCTACGCCTTTCGGCCTCGGCTTAGGTCCCGACTAACCCTGGGCGGACGAGCCTTCCCCAGGAAACCTTAGATTTTCGGCCATTGAGATTCTCACTCAATTCTCGCTACTTATGCCAACATTCTCACTCCTGTACAGTCCACCGCTCCTTTCGGTACGACTTCAGCCCATACAGGAAGCTCCTCTACCACTCCGTTAGGAGTCCGTAGCTTCGGTAGTAGATTTTAGCCCCGGACATTTTCGGCGCAAGGTCTCTCGACTAGTGAGCTATTACGCACTCTTTAAATGAGTGGCTGCTTCTAAGCCAACATCCTAGTTGTCTTAGAAACCTCACATCCTTTACCACTTAATCTACATTTAGGGACCTTAGCTGACGGTCTGGGCTGTTTCCCTTTTGACTACGGATCTTATCATTCGCAGTCTGACTGCCTGGGTACAAGTGTATGGCATTCGGAGTTTGATAAGGTTCGGTAAGCCTCGCGGCCCCCTAGCCCATTCAGTGCTCTACCTCCATCACTTAATTTACCAGACGCTAGCCCTAAAGCTATTTCGAGGAGAACCAGCTATCTCCGAGTTCGATTGGAATTTCTCCGCTATCCACAGCTCATCCCATGGTTTTTCAACACCAACGTGGTTCGGTCCTCCACGAGGTTTTACCCTCGCTTCAACCTGGCCATGGATAGGTCACCCGGTTTCGGGTCTACAGCATGCAACTAGTCGCCCTATTCAGACTTGGTTTCCCTTCGGCTACGTACCATAAGTACTTAACCTTGCTGCATACCGTAACTCGTTGGCTCGTTCTACAAAAAGCACGTCGTCACACACATAAGGTGCTTCGACCGGTTGTAGGCACAGGGTTTCAGGTTCTATTTCACTCCCCTCCCGGGGTTCTTTTCACCTTTCCCTCACGGTACTGCTTCACTATCGGTCACTAGGTAGTATTTAGCCTTGGGAGGTGGTCCTCCCTGCTTCCCACAAGGTTTCACGTGTCTCGTGGTACTCTGGATCAGTTCTGACTTTTTCGTTCTTTCGCCTACATGACTATTACATTCTGCGGTGCAACTTTCCAGTTGTCTTCGACTAGAATTCCAAAGTATTTATGAACTGTCCGCAACCCCAAGAGCAAGCTCTTGGTTTGGGCTCTTTCCGTTTCGCTCGCCGCTACTCAGAAAATCGATGTTTCTTTCTCTTCCTCCGGGTACTTAGATGTTTCAGTTCCCCGGGTTACCTTCCTTAAGCTATGTATTCACTTAAGGATACATGAGGTTTCTCATGTGGGTTTCCCCATTCGGAAATCTGTGGATCACGGCCTATGTGCGGCTACCCACAGCTTATCGCAGCTTATCACGTCCTTCATCGGCTCCTAGTGCCAAGGCATTCGCCCTGCGCCCTTTGTAGCTTGACCTATCATTTATTCTACTATAAACTGCGCATTACTTCGTCAGCTACGTCGCTCATTTCGTTCACATACAAAAGTATTGTTCACTCATTCGCTCCTTGCTTCCTCGTACTGCTTGTTTCTAGCGAATAAATCTATACAATCTTTACTAGATTAGTATAGGTATATAAATCAGTAAATCTATAATAGATTTTAAAGTCTTTATTGTAACTATGCAATTTTCAAAGAACAATTTGCTCGCTTCTAGCGAACTTATTTTTTTCTGTTGCTCTCAGCAACGAATATCATTATATAAATTAATTCGTAATATGTCAACACTATTTTTAATATTTTTTTCTTTATTTTAAAATAACCTTAAAATGAGCATAATACAAAGGATCTCCTTCTAAATATCTTATCAGTTTTAAAAACAGTTTTAGCCCAACTATCTATTTCATCTATAACAACTTTTATTTCTTAACCAATTTCAGAAGCTATAATATATACTAGTTTTTAGTTTTAATTTACGTAACATTTTACTGTTATATAAATTAGAATATTTAGGCTTATCTTTAAACTGAACACAATAAAAATCAAAATTAATCAAAAAATTTCCCTTTATAAAAATTATCATTGCCAAGTTTCTTTGCCGTTAGCCTAAACATGACGCAACCATCTGGGCATACAATATCCTTACTATACTTATCATTACCCCCAATGTTCTCTAAATCTCCTCCACTTCTGACTGACTCCATAATTGGGAACATAATCATCATAACCTTGGAACAGATACCCTGTCCATCCGAATTTATAGGACAGCCATAGGTGCAGGTATACTTATCCCCGACTTCCTCGCCATTTCGACAGTACCGTTCTGTATGGTCACTGTGAAGAAACCCAGTTACCTCAATTTCAAATTCATACTCCTCATCATACCATTTTTTCATAATCAACCTCCAAATTTTCTATATCTGGTGCTGCAAATTTAACTAATCCAGTATATTTCGTTCCATGTCCATCTGCCAAAAAGGTTATTGCTGAAGAAAGTCCTACATGCCACATAACATGCCTATATTGTCCCAAAATAAGCTCGAATCTGGTATATGAATAATTTTGAGGTTGTTCTAAAAAACTACTCATTGAAACTCCTCCACTTCAAAAATAAAATTAACAATTCTGATTTACACATCCCAGCAAATTCCTATTTATCTATTAGCTCTCCAACATTAATTTGTAAAAATATACCTAAATTATACACTAATGCATTTTTATTTTCCAACCTTTTCTATTTGTAATGTGCCGAGTTCTTTCATCATTCCTCTCTCCTAGTACTTTTCATACTTATATTAATTTATTATCCCATGTGCTGAAATTATAGTTATTGATTTTAAAAAATTATTTATAACATTTTGAGGTTTTGATTTATCTAATATATGTATTAAGAAATATGCACTTTTTACTGATTCAAAAATTGAAAGGAGATACTTAATCATGGATAATAATTTATTAGAAGAATCATTGAAAACAAAAAAGACCTCTTCTACATCTGTTGATATAAAAGAAAATCCTCGTATCATAGAAAATAATATTAAAATTCATAATTATCTATATTTAATAGTAGCCATAGTTCTAATATCAACACTTACTATATTCTCGTTTTTTGCAAAAGATATTAGCCAAACTATTTATAATTTTTTTACTAACAAGCTTACTACCACTCTAGATGAAAATAAAATTTATTTAAGAGAATAATAAAAAACTCCTGAAGAATTTATTCTTCAGGAGTTTTTTCTGATCTTTCAAAATTGAACAGAAGACATAAACCTTTTTGCTTAGGTTCTCCCTAAACATATATCCTTAGAAAGGAGGTGATCCAGCCGCAGGTTCTCCTACGGCTACCTTGTTACGACTTCACCCCAATCACTAATCCCACCTTCGGCCGCTGGCTCCTTGCGGTTACCTCACGGACTTCGGGTGTTACCAGCTCTCATGGTGTGACGGGCGGTGTGTACAAGGCCCGGGAACGTATTCACCGCGACATTCTGATTCGCGATTACTAGCAACTCCAACTTCATGTAGGCGAGTTGCAGCCTACAATCCGAACTGGGATGAGTTTTTGAGTTTTGCTCCACCTCACGGTTTTGCGTCTCTTTGTACTCACCATTGTAGCACGTGTGTAGCCCTAGACATAAGGGGCATGATGATTTGACGTCATCCCCACCTTCCTCCGCGTTAACCACGGCAGTCTTGCTAGAGTGCTCAACTTAATGGTAGCAACTAACAATAAGGGTTGCGCTCGTTGCGGGACTTAACCCAACATCTCACGACACGAGCTGACGACAACCATGCACCACCTGTCTTCCTGTCCCCGAAGGGACTTCCTCGATTAAGAGTAATTCAGGAGATGTCAAGTCTAGGTAAGGTTCTTCGCGTTGCTTCGAATTAAACCACATGCTCCGCTGCTTGTGCGGGCCCCCGTCAATTCCTTTGAGTTTTAATCTTGCGACCGTACTCCCCAGGCGGAATACTTAATGCGTTTGCGACGGCACGGAGGTCATGACAACCCCCACACCTAGTATTCATCGTTTACGGCGTGGACTACCAGGGTATCTAATCCTGTTTGCTCCCCACGCTTTCGAGCCTCAGCGTCAGTTATCGTCCAGTAAGTCGCCTTCGCCACCGGGGTTCTTCCTAATCTCTACGCATTTCACCGCTACACTAGGAATTCCACTTACCTCTCCGACACTCTAGACCTCCAGTTTGAAATGCAGCACCCAAGTTGAGCTCGGGTATTTCACATCTCACTTAAAGGTCCGCCTACGCTCCCTTTACGCCCAGTAAATCCGGACAACGCTTGCCACCTACGTATTACCGCGGCTGCTGGCACGTAGTTAGCCGTGGCTTCCTCCTTTGGTACCGTCATTATCGTCCCAAAAGACAGGGCTTTACGATCCGAAAACCTTCATCACCCACGCGGCGTTGCTGCATCAGGCTTTCGCCCATTGTGCAATATTCCCCACTGCTGCCTCCCGTAGGAGTCTGGACCGTGTCTCAGTTCCAATGTGGCCGATCACCCTCTCAGGTCGGCTACGCATCGTCGCCTTGGTGAGCCGTTACCTCACCAACTAGCTAATGCGCCGCGGGTCCATCTTATAGCGGATTGCTCCTTTAAAGCTAAAGCCATGCGACTTCTACTTCTTATGCGGTATTAATCTTCCTTTCGGAAGGCTATCCCCCTCTATAAGGCAGGTTACCCACGTGTTACTCACCCGTCCGCCGCTAACTCCACTCCCGAAGGAGCTTTGTTCGCTCGACTTGCATGTGTTAAGCACGCCGCCAGCGTTCGTCCTGAGCCAGGATCAAACTCTCAATTTAAAAAGTTCCTTCGAATTAATTAATAATTCTGTATTAGTATTCTACTATAAACTACGCATTACTTTGTCAGCGTCGTCGTTCATTCGTTCACATACAAAGTATAGTTCACTCATTCACTCCTAGCTTCCTCGTCCTGCTTGTCTCTAGCGAATACGAAACTCTTCCAAGTTTGATTTACTAGCTTAGTACTAGCTGACATTATATAATGTCAATTAAAAGAATTAACTGGTTATATGTTTCTTCTGTTCAATTTTCAAAGATCATTGTGCCACCTCTTGGCGACTTGTTTATCTTACCAAAGCTATGGGGATTTGTCAATATACTTTTCAAAAAAATTTATTCTCACTTATATTTATTCTGTAATTTATGTATTTTTGTTAGTTAACTTAGATCAACTTTTGCAATTCACATTTACTACAAATCCTGAAATCTCAGTTCAAGCTATATGAAGGTACAACCTTCATTATCCCCTTGTAACGACCTTTGTATCAAATACAACTAACTTAAGAAAACCAACCTACTCTATCCCCCCAAATTTAACATTTATGTTCCAAGAAATTCCGTAGGAATTTCTTCCACACCTGTGCCATGTGCCTTGTGCCATGTGCCCTAATTTGTGTCGTAAAAAAAGCTGCCACACTACCCGTGCAACAGCCTCTTACATTACTATAATTATTGATTAATTGTTACATTATAAGCTTTTCTTAATTCATCAGCTTTAGATGCAACTTTATATCTTTGTCTATCAGTTAAAATATTTTTTCTTATTACATCTTTAACTTCCTCGAAAGATTTTACAACAGCTGGTTTCTTTTCTTCTACTTTTACTAAATGGAATCCAAATTGAGTTTGAACTGGCTCTGTAACATCTCCAATTTCAGCTTCAAAAGCAGCTTTTTCAAATTCAGGTACCATTTGACCAGCATGGAAAAATCCTAAGTCTCCACCTGAAACATTTGATGGGCAAGTAGAATATTTTTGTGCTGCTTCTTCAAAAGATAATCCTTCTTCAATTTCTTTTTTTACTTTAAGTGCTTCATCTTCTGTAGCAACTAATATATGCTTAGCTCTAACAGACTCCCCTTCTGTAAATGTATCTTTATTTACATTATAGTAGTCTTCTAATTCTTTTTCTTCTACAGTAGCTTCTCTCATTATTTTTGAATACATATATTGTACTAATATTTCTTCTTTAACTCTCTTTAATTGAGTTTTAAACTCTTCTTCCTCTTCTATGTTATTTTCCTTAGCATATTTTAAAAACACTTCAAAATTAACTAACTGTTCTAATAATTGTGCTCTTCCATCTGGAGTATTAAAATACATTGCTTGTTCTTGTGGCAATTGCTTTAATGCGCTGTCTATTTCACTTTCTGTAATAACTTTATCGTCTATTTGAGCTAAAATTTTATTTGTCATTTTTTATCTCCTTTAATAATTAATACTTTCATATATTATACATTAGGTTAATTTTCTGTTCAACTAATGTATTTACTATCACTGTATTTTTAACCTCTCTATATCCTTATTAAGATTATTAACACTTTATTGATATTTTATTAATTGACATTGGATAAATTGTATAATATAGTTACCATATAGTTATTTTGACTATCAAAATAAAATTACAATAAAAGGGGATTTAGATCATGGACTTTACAGGTTTGAAAATTGGAAACTTAACAGCTCGTATACCTATAATCCAAGGCGGAATGGGTATAGGTGTTTCTTCTTCATCTCTTGCTGGTGCCGTAGCTAAGGCAGGTGGTGTTGGTATAATTTCAACAGCTCAAATAGGATACAATGAAGATAATTTTGAAAGTGATTCTTTAGCTGCTAACTTAACTGCTCTAAAAAAACATATAAGAATAGCAAAAGAAAAAGCTGTTAAAGGTATTGTTGGTATAAACATAATGGTAGCTACTAATTATTATGCTGAACATGTAGCTGCTGCAATAGAAGCAGGAGTTGATCTTATAATTTCTGGTGCCGGAATTCCTCTTCATCTTCCTAAACTAGTAAAAGGAACAGATACTAAGATAGCGCCTATCGTTTCAACTCCAAAATCTGCTAGAGTTATACTTAAAGCATGGGATACAAAACATAACGTCGCACCTGATCTGATTGTAATCGAAGGTCCAAAAGCTGGCGGCCATTTAGGTTTTTCAACTAAAGATCTTGATAATATAGATTCTATAGACTTTGATCAATATATAAAAGATATTATAGAATTAAAGAAACCTTATGAGGAAAAATATAATAAACACATTTCTATAGTACCTGCTGGTGGTATTTTTACTGGTGAAGATATTGCAAAATATCTTAAATTAGGTGCTGATGGTGTACAAATGGCTACACGATTTGTAGCTACAGAAGAATGTGATGCTGATATAAATTTTAAGATGGCATATGTTAATAGTAGAAAAGAAGATATTTCTATAGTAAAAAGTCCTGTTGGTATGCCTGGAAGAGCTATAATAAACAAATTTATTAAAAAAATTTCTAATGAAAATATGAAAATTCCTAAATGTTATAATTGCTTAATACCATGCAAACCATCAACAACGCCATACTGCATATCTAATGCTCTTATAAATGCTGTTAAGGGTGATATTGATGATGGATTAGTTTTCTGTGGTGAAAATGCCTATAGGATAGATAAAATCACTACAGTTCCAGATCTTATGGATCAACTAGTTAAGGAAATTACTTTAGCTTAAAAAAAGCTGGAGCACAACATTAATTTATTGCGCTCCAGCCTTTTTTATTTTTCTTTATCACAAAGTCTAAGATCATATCTAAGTATTTTAATCATATTTTTCTTTTTTCTTCTTGGAAACTTAATTTTAATATTAGAACTATTACTAGTTTTAATATATAATTTATTATTCTGTATGCTCCACTCTTCTAAGTCTCTCCACTTTACTTTATATATACAACCATCATGCAAACTTATTGTTGCTACACCAAGTCCAGTAATGATATCTTCATTTATTACATTTAATAAAATTAAAGTAATGATCATTATATATATGAGTCCTTCATAAATAGCATTTATATCAATAACATAATATATAAATCTTATTATTCCTAAAATACTTAATATAAATACTATCCACCTCAAAGGATTAATACCACATTCTATAAGTTTAATTTCTTTTATTTCTTCTTTATGATAGTAAAATGTACTTATCATCGCACCGATAAATGATAATACTGAAAACACTATTATTAATGCCAATAATTGTAGCCTCCTTATATTTAAGTTATCTACAATTATTGGCAATTTCAAATAAATTTATTCATGATCTCTATAAGTATCTGTAGATATATACTCTGAATCTACTAGAACACCATCTTTATAAGTATCTAAGTAACTATTAACAGTATATTTATCTCCATTTCTTTGACCTGTTTGCTCACCTCTTAACTTATAAGTTGTACTAGGATCATAATCAGATTCATTGCAATATATATCAAAAGTTAATATAGACCCAGATGTATATGATGATATATAAATAGGATGTTTTAGTGTATTCTTAAACTTATAGTCTATATATCCATAAGCTATAGTGGCATCACACCCTATTCCTACATAAGATACTGGCATATTGTGGTTTAATCTTTCTGTAGACCTTATATTAGCTCCCATAATAGCATTATATAATGTACTAGATACCTGACATATTCCTCCACCATATCCTTCGACAACTTTATTACCAACATAAGTTCCTGCTTTTTGATATCCTCTATCTGCAGTTGTATCTCCTACTACTTCATTATAAGAAAATTCTTCTCCTGGCATCACAACTTTACCATTTATAGCTGCTGTAGCTAATTTTATATTTGTCACTCTACCATCTACAGATGTACCGAAGTTTGTACTAAAAGACGAAATTTTCGTATTTATAGTCTTAAGATCCTCTTCTTTAATAGTAGGCTTAACCGCTTCTACTTCTGCTTCAATAACCACTTCTCCATCAAATTTATCTGAACTTAATTCTTCTGTGACATCTTTACTTAACTTATCAATATTTAATTTTGATCCGTCAGCTCCACTTTTAGTTATAAATTGTCCATTTTTTAATTCAATAGTTGCATCCGTTGCATCCTTATTCACTTCTTTTTCTATTGTTGATAAATATTCATTAACCTTATTTTCATCAAACGTAACTTTAATTGGGTATTCCTTTTCCTTTTTTAAATTTTTATATTTATCTATTGTGCTACCACTCTTTCCATACTCATATGCTTCTTCTACAGTATCATCAATAGATACTTGAACATCTACATCTTCACTTTTTAAATTATACTCTTTATCTCCAACCTTTATCTTTATTATTTTTTTATTTATCTCATTTGAAAAATATTCATTCAAAATTTTTTTAGCTTCTTCTTTACTTTCTCCCCCGATTTCTACACCATGTACCTTTATTTTTGGATAAACTAATAAATTATATTTATTAACTCTTGAAAATATATATGCTGTAAAAATACCTACAACAACTATTATCCCCGCTAATGATGCTGCAGATATCACCCACACTTTTTTATTCTTCATATGAATATATTCCCCCAATTCTTAACCATTATTTTACAATTAAATTGTACTGTATTTCTTTTTACTTTTCCAGTACTATTTATTATATTTTTTACATTTGTTTATTAAAAAAATAATCTACTAAATTGTTATATTTATAAAATATTTGTCAATAATCTTATTTATGACAAATATTTTAAACTATCTAAAGGAGATCATTTATGAATATAATTTTTTTAGATATAAATGGCGTATTAATTGATACTAATCCACCTTTTATATCAAATACCTTTTTATTTAATCCAGAAGCTATGACTAACTTAAGTAAACTTATAGAAATTACAAATAGCAAAATCGTTATTTCTTCCAGCTGGAAAATTGGAATGAAAAACCCTAATAACATTTACTGGCAATCTATCCTTCAAAATTTTCGCAATTATGGAATATTGGATTCACTTATATCAGTTACACCCACTTTATATAATTATCGTAATTTTTATAGTAAATCTAAAGAAATTTCTACATGGCTATCTGAAAATTTTTATGTTACTAAATATATCATAATAAGTAGTGAATATTTAAATAACCATCTAGACAATGTTTTAGTAAAAACTTCTTCTAAAAAATGCTTTAGTAATATAAACCTTTATAATTCTATACGATTATTTAATTCTGATATAACACTAAAAAAAATGCAGTAAGTTATTATTACTAACTTCACTGCATTTTTTATTTATATATTACAATTTTATTTATTATCTTTATCATCAATATAATTACTATATTGTTCTACTATGTTTTGAGCTAATTTTTTAATAGCAGAAGCTTGAGCTATTAAAGTCATTACAATAAGAAATACTGTTATTTTCTCTTGCTCTTCACCATTTAAATTATAGCCTTCCATTAATCCATCTAATTTATTACTATCTAAAAACTCTTTTTGTATAAAATCATCAAAGCTTTCTTTTTGGATTTCAGTAAAAGTCTTATACGCATTTTCCCAAGATATTATATCATCTGATCTATCGTTTATCTCATTAAAAGCAAGACTAAATACTTTCTTAATTTCCTCAGTTGTAAGAACAGGTCTCATATAACTTAGTAGCACTAGTTCTGTTAAATGTACTTTTGTATATCCTCTCTTTTTACCATCTTCAGGTTTAGATATAACATCATTCTTTATATAATTTTGTACTATATTATTAGTAAATTTTTCTCCCGGAAATCTATCATTTAAATAGTCTATAACCTGTGATAAAAACAAATCATACTCTGGTAAATCTGTATATGGTATAATATTACTTTCAGCTATTTGTTTTGATAATTCTTTTATTCTTGAAATATCAAAAGAAGATCCGCTCATATTTTCACCCCTATATTCATTTCTAAAATATCCATTTATTATATATATTATAGTGTTTATCTTAATGTATTACAAGGTATAAAAAAGACTTTTCTCAAAAAAAATTTTTTGAGAATATTATATATATAACCCTTTAATATAGTATTGATTTCTATATAGTTTTAATGTATTATCAAATTAACATATTTTAGCTAGTATTATTTGCATATACCTTTACTAACTATATATAATTAAATTATCACTATTGTTCTAGGGGGTGGATACAATAAATAATTCAAGTTGGAAAAAAATTGTACAAATTTTAATATGCTTTATGGTTTCAATCACCATATCATTTTCATTTGCTGAAGATGTTTTTGCTAAAAGTAGAAGCTATGGATCCCGTGGTAGATCATCTTCCTACTCAAGTTCATCTTCTTATTCAAAATCTTCAAGTTCATCTAGTTCTTCTTCAAAGAAAAGTTGGTCTACCGGTTCTTATAGTAACTCTAATAGTAGTAGCAATAGCAGTAGTAACTCTTCTTCAAAAAAGAGTTGGTCTACTGGTTCTTACAGTAACTCAGACAACTCTAGTAACAGTAGCTCAAATTCTTCAAAGAAAAATTGGTCTACTGGTTCTTATACTAATAATGATAATACTAATGATGATGAAAATACAAGCTCTAATAATACATCATCTACTCCAAGGTTCTATGGTACCGGTAGCTATGGTAAAAGTAGTTCTTATTATAATAATTCCACTAAAGGAAACTACAACAATTATAATAAATATATTTATTTACCTATTCCTTTACCTATAGGTAGAACTCGCATCGGCGGACGCTATGGATATTCTCTCCTTAGCATATTATTAAATATATTATTCCTAATAATAATTATCGCCATAATAAAGAGCTTTATTAAAAAATTTAGAAAATAGGAGTGTATGTTTTATGGATAAATTTGATGAGTTAGTAGAAAAAGAAAAAGGCTTATACAGCTCATTATACTTAGATGTTAATGATGCTATAGATAAAATAGAACCTTTTATAGATAAGTCTCAATTAAATAAGAGATTCTTCTTTAAAAATAAAGAACTTATAAGAGAATATCTAGATATATTAACCGCTGCAGAAAAAGACGTTGAATCCAAAGGGTTCTTTAAGAAGTCTTCTGCTAAAGATACAAATTTAAAACTAATTGAGTCATATAAATCAAAAAACTCAAAAACTTTAAAAACATTAAAACAATGTACAGATTGTAAATGCTTTTCTTGTATTGATACTTGTGAATTTGATAGTTGCGATAGCTGTATTAATGAAGGTAAAATAGCTTCTTGCGATAAGGTTCGTACATCTGTTGCTATTTTTAACAACACATATAAACTAGATCTTAAAAATAATAATACAAATTCTATAGAATACTTTAATGTACTAGGTATAGTACAAGATATAAAAAATGATAAGAGATATATTCTTATGGAAAACATTAATACCGGTCAAAAAATGGTCATGTACCTAAGTTATACATTAAAAGGTCAAGACTATGGTGAAATTACAAATGGAGAAGATTTTGATTATGCTATTGATAGCTACGAAAATTCTTTAATATAGCCTTATAAAAAGAGCCTGAAGCACAATAAATTTGTACTTCAGACTTTTTTCTATTTTACTTTGCTAGCATTATTTATAAGTAATAACTACGAAATTTAAAGATAATTAAAGCTATAGTTAGATTTAATTATACAGTAATAATTACCCTTTAATAAATCACTTATAATCACTTAAAAGGATTATATTTCATACTTGATATATTTGTTAAAATCTTTTATTGTATAAATATAGTATTTTTCTATGAACTACTTATTTTAAATATTTTGTAAAATTGGAATATTTGCTATACAAAAGAAAAGGAATTGAATTATAATGAAAATATAAATTATCAGGAGGTCGCATTATGGGAGTATTCACAAGAGTCTCAACTATGTTTAAAGCAAAGGTTAATTCAAAATTAGACGAAATCGAAAATCCAATTGAATTATTAGATCAAAAAATTAAGGATATGGAAAAAAGTTTAAGTGAAGCTAAAATTGCTTCAGCACAAGTAATCGGAAATGCTCGTGAAACTGAAAAGAAAGTTTTAAAAGCAAAAGCTGAAGTAGATGACTACGATAGCAAGGTAAGATTAGCTCTTTCAAAAGGAAATGAAGATTTAGCAAAAAGAGCTTTAGCTGAAAAAATTAAAGCTGAAAATAATTATAACTCACTTCTTCAAGCACAAACTGTAGCTAGAGAAAAAGCTGAAACTTTAAAAGGTAAATTGTTAGAATTACAAAAAGAATTAGATAAAACAAGAGCATATAGAGATGAAGCTGCAGCAAGATATGCTAATGCAGAAGCTTCAAAAACTGTAAATGAAATAGTAGCTAATGTTAACACTAAATCAAATAAAATTAATTTAGATAATATTGAGAGAAACATTGCTCGTAAAGAAGCTCTAGCAGAAGGACTTGGAGAATTAAAAACACCTTCTCTAGATGATGAATTTGCAGCATTAAATGAACTTAATTTAGATGCGGAACTTGAAAAATATAAAAATCCTTCTGGATCATCTACTACTAACAATTCATCATTATCTGATTTAGATGCAGAACTTGAAAAGTATAAATAAGAATAAAAAAAGCTATCGTTATAAGTAATCGATAGCTTTTTATAATTCACAATTACAGAAAAGTTTGTTGTGCTCAGGGCACAGGTTTCAGGGCACAAGGCACATGTTTTCATTGCCTTATCCGAGCCACACTAGCTGTCCGCAGGACTATAATATTTTTCCCACAGGGAAAAATTAACCTTTCCTGTGCCCTGTGCCATCATACTGTGCCCTGTAAATTTCACCATGCTTTCACTAAGATGTCCCCCTCCGCGATTCTTCTCTTAACAGTTTCATATTTATCTATATAAGGCAACTCTTCACCATTTTTAAAAATGATAAGGCCGTTTCTAACTTCTTTTACTTTCGAATAATTTATGTATCCAAATGCTCTATCACCTTTTACTAAAGGCTTTATTGTCTTTATAGGTATAATAACTTCATTATTATTTATTAACGGTACTAATGATTTTTTATCAAGTATCTTTTCACTTTTAGCTGTCACTGCTGTAAGCGATAATAAATTTAAAGCAAAATAATCTCTAAGAGCTTTATTAATAGATACATTAGTTAAATATTCATCTCCATTTTCTACTTTTATCATTGTTACTTTACCTTCTCCATCTTTATATAATGGTATTATTGCTATCATAGATTTTAATGCTTCAATATAATCTATTTTCATACTATCTCCTCCTTGCATTACCATTATATACGAACAGATGTTCGATTTCAATAGCATTTCCATTTTTTTCTTTCGACAACATGTCCTTATATTTTTGCAAGATTTATATCTTTAACTTGCATAAATTATAAATTCCCACTTTCCACACATGAATTTGTGAATAAAGTGCATAACTCTGTGGATAACTTGTTATTATTTTCATGGCTTTTTTTCTAATATCTCTTAATATACTGAAAGTTATCCACACTATCCACACCCCCCCTGTGTATAACTTGTTAAAATTATTGATTATTCATAATAAATTCCTTCAATTTTCTATATTTTCTTTTCAAATTGGGGATAACTTCGCTTTTTGCAATTTACATTTTATGGAATTTCTTTTTTTCCTATCATTCTTTATTTTATCCAATATTAATATAAATATATGTAGATACACTTGCAAACTATTTGCAAATATCATATAGTAAGTTTATAATATGTTTACTATGAATAAATATGGTTATAATTATATATGTAAATTCCAGGAGGGCTAGTTTTGATTAAAATAAATAATTTATATTTTTCTTATTCTAATACTCCCCCATATATATTAAATGATATAAACTTTAATATAAAAAAAGGGGATTATGTTACTATAATAGGCGAAAACGGTAGCGGAAAGAGTACTTTCACCAAAATAATTTTAGGTTTATTAAAAGGGTATAAGGGATCTATTGCTATCAATGCTAAGCATATTGCTTATGTACCTCAAAGACTAAATAATCTCGATACTAATTTCCCTCTTACAGTTTTTGAAATGTTAAATATCCATAGAAAAACTTTAAAAATAAAAAATAAATCTATTATAGATGATATGCTTGCTCTTGTTAATATGAATAGTTACAAAAATTCACTAATATCAAATTTATCAGGAGGTCAAGCTCAAAAAATATTTATAATACGAGCTTTAATGGGAAATCCAGATTTACTTATTTTAGATGAGCCTTCTACTGGTATAGATGTTAAAAGTCAAACTGAAATATATCAATTAATAAAAACTCTAAATAAAGAACAACATATAACAGTTATATCCGTAGAACATAATTTAAAAGCAACGAAGGAAAACTCTTCTAAAATATATCAAATACAAAATGGTAAGGGTAGATTTTTGAACTTAGATCAATATACTGCCTTAAGTATGGAGGATTAATTTATGTTTCAATATGATTTTATGGTATATGCATTAATTGGCGGTATACTTATTTCATTAATTTGTCCCGCTATCGGAACTTTTTTAGTACTTAAAAGATATTCTCTTATGGGAGATACTTTAGCACATGCTTCTTTTGCAGGTATAGCCTTAGGTATAGCAACTGGTGTAGATCCTGTATTATCAGCTATTGCATTTACTTCTGTTTCTGGTGTAGTTATTGAATTCTTATCTATATTCCTAAAAAAATATGGAGACCTTATAATGTCAATAATCCTCACCTTTAGTGTAGGTATAGCTATAACATTAATTTCTACTGGTAAGACAAAAACAAATATAAATTCTTATCTATTTGGAAGTATATTAACTATAACTCCTAATGACCTATATATTATAGGTATATTAAGTATTGTAACTTTTATAATTTTATTCTTTCTATTTAATTCTCTAGTATATATAACCTTTGATGAAGATGGAGCTAAAATAGCTGGTATAAAAGTAAAAATTCTCAATTATATATTTATATTATTAGTTTCACTTACAATATCAATTTCTATAAAAATTGTTGGTATACTAGTTATTTCATCTTTAATTGCTATTCCTGTAGCAACTGCATTACAATTAAAGAAAGGTTTTAAACAAACTTTTATATATTCTATCATATTTGGAGTAATAGATGTAAATTTAGGACTAGTACTATCTTTTTACCTTGATGGTGCCCCTGGTGGATTTATAGCACTTTCATCAGTAGCAGTCTTAATATTAACTATCCTTTCAAAATCTATAATAAATTCAATAAAAAAATTAAAGGTATAATATGATGTCCACTACTCTTAGTCAGTTGTGGGCTTTTCTTTTTATAAATGATATAATTGTAATAAATTATTTTTAACTATGGAGGATTAATATGAAAAAAAGCAAATTTACTTTTCTGTTGTTGCTTATTGCCATTGCTTCTCTAATAACATCAGTAAACAAGGTAGTAAATTCTTATGGAATATTAGACGAAGAAATTAAACAAGCAACCTCAGGGAATTATAAATATAATTATATTTGTACACTAGCACCAGAAGAAAAAATTAGTTATGATAAACTCTATAATGTTCTAAAAAAGAATTTATCAAATTATAGTGTGGAATTATCTTTAAGCTATGAGAGTTCTCACTTTAATTCTGACTACATAAACTTAAGAGGAATATTAAATAGTAAAACTTATCTTGGAACCCTAAAAGAAGGTTCTATAGATAACTTTAATAAACCTTTTTTCGCTTTTGTCGGAGAAGATACCGATTCTTGGTACCTAAAGCATATTCCACTAGATAACGATGTGTATGAAATTAATGCAACTTATTATAATAAATACAGAAGTGGTATATACTTTTCACTACATAGCGCACCTAAAGAGTTTCAAAAAGCTTTTGAATCTCAACCTATAATATCTCTTTCTGTTAGAGGTTCTAATACTCTTCCAGATTCTATAAAAGCTTTTGAAAAAGATTTAAAATCTACATTTAAAAATATTAAATTTGACTATAGCTTTTATGGTGAAGATTATTACAAATTTAAAGCTAATCAAGTAAAAACACCATACATAGATAGACTTATACCTTATGTTGTCTTACTAATATTTTCTATAGCTCTAGTATCAATATTAATTTCTAAAATATTCTTTAGAGCTAAACCAATAGTATTATTGTCTCTATTTTTTATAATGTTAACTTGCAACGGATATTTTTTAATTAGTTCATTAACATATTTAAATGCAAGAGTTCAATTTACAAAATCTGTTGATGAATATAAATATAGTGATATTTACTATTCTTCAGCTTCACTTACAGATGACTTAAAAGAGAATATTATTTCATCAACTTCAACACTTAACTATACTGGTAGCTTTTCTACTACATTATCTTATGATAAAGTAGTACAACTAAAAGATGAGTTAAATTTTACCGAAGATTATAACTCTAGTAACTTAGAAAATGAAATCTCAACTAAAATGTTATATTTTCCACAAGAATTTTATAACGCAATATCTGTAAAACTTTCTAAAGGCAGCAATTTAGATTTTAATAAAAATACTGTACTACTAGGATCTACTTTTGAAAAATACTTTAACTTAGGAGATACTATACATATTAATGGAAGCAAATTTGAAATAGTAGGGTTTATAGAAAAAGACTATATGGCTCCATATACTTTAGGCAGATTAACAAATTTAAATAATGGATTGATAATATCATCTCCATTATCATCTGATGGTAATACTAATGATTTATTTTTACTTAATACTGATACAAATAGCAGTAGATTATCATCTATCTATGATATCAATACTTCATTAATTTATAGTTATGGTCAAGGTAAATTCGTTTCTATTTTATTTAGTGTAATAACATTAATTTTAATACTTATAACTATATCAGTTTGCTATGTTAATTTATTTATTTCACTAAGTAACGTGACATTTGTAATAGTTTCTATAATTAGTAATTTTCTATCTATACTTTTATTTTATTTTATTAATATATCTAGTTCATTACCATATTACCTTAGACCTATAGAATCTTTAGAGTATCTATCTAGAAGAGATATAATTATAACATTTTTAGTTTCACTTTTTATATTTATCTTTCAATATATATACAAAAAATACTCACGTATATTAAATAAAATTTTAAATAGTGTGACACATAAATGTCATAGAAGTATTATAAAATAAACTCATACGATATAGGAAATGAACCTTAGGAGGTAATTTATATGAACGAATTTAATAATTTTCAAGATGATAATAATACTTCTTCTACAAATAACAATAATTCATCCAATAACATAGACGACACAGTTAGCATGAATTCAGATGACATAAATTTCATAATGAAAGATTCTGATTCAGATTTTGCTCAAGATGTACCTTTCACAAGCGTGCATAATGGTAACAATAACAACAATAATGGCACTAACAAGTACAATAACAAAAAACCAAAAAGAGGCCTAGGAAAAACTATAGCACTTTGTGTATTAATATCAGCTGTAGTTGGTACTGGTTCAGGAGTTGCATCTAGTTTAATAACTAATAATCTAACATCTTCTGGAAACTCAAATAACGTAAAAACTGTTACAAATACTGAACAACTATCTTTTTCAACTACTGGCGGTGTATCTATTCCGGATATATACAATAAAGTAAGTCCTGCTGTTGTTGGTATCACAACTCAAAACTTAACTTTAAATCAATTCCAAGTTCAAGGTGGTTCTGGTTCTGGTTTTATATTCAGCGAAGAAGGTTATGTACTAACTAACTATCACGTTATTGAAGGTGCTTCTAAGATTAGCGTAATGTTTTCTAATAAAACTACTGCAGATGCTACTGTAGTAAATTATGACTCTGATTTAGATGTAGCTGTTCTTAAAATATCTGGTGATATAGAAATGCCCGCTGTGTTAGAGTTAGATGCTTCAGCTGATGTCCTTGTTGGTGAACCAGTAATAGCTATTGGTAGTCCTCTTGGTGAAACTTTCTTAAATAGTTTAACCTCTGGAATTATCTCAGCAAAAGATAGACGTATAGAAGATAGCGACGGAATTAAGAATTATATTCAAACAGATGCTGCTATTAATCCTGGTAACTCTGGCGGTCCATTAATTAATGCATATGGAAAAGTTATTGGTATAAATACAGCTAAAATATCAGATTCTAGTGTATCTGGAATGGGATTTGCTATTCCTATAACAGCTGTAGTAGATGTAGTTAATGATTTAGTTGCAAATCCACTTAATAATAGTGTAACACTAGGTGTAAGTATACAAAATTTAACTGAAACTCAATTAAAATATCTTCAAATTGATCATGGTGTTTTAGTTTCTCAAGTATCTGCTGGATCAATTGCCGCTAATGGTGGTATTCAAGCAAATGATGTAATAACAAAATTTAATGGTACAGAAATTAGCAGTACATCAGAATTACAAAAAGCAAAAGGAAAAGTTTCTTCTGGAGATAAAGTTGATGTAGAAATCAATCGTTCTGGAAAAACTATGACACTTACATTAGATATTCAATAGATATTAACCTTTATGTATAATCAACCATTATTTATATATTAACAATAATCTAATATAACCATTTAAAAGCTATCGATCATATAATCGTGATCGATAGCTTTTTTATTATAACTCCACACTTATAATTTAATAGAATGTCGCATTAACAAATGAAAAGTTGTTAGCAATAGCTACTTTTATTATGACACAATGTAGGACACAGGTTAGAAGGCACAAGTTAAGAGATTATCCTAGTTTATATCATTCAACTAAACACTTAAAATTTCAGAAATTCCTCAGGAATTTCATCCATACCTGTGCCTTGTGCCCTCATACTTGTGCCATGCACTGATATATCCCCACGCGAAAGAGAGGTGCAACTCACGTTACACCCCTCTTTCTGGGACACAATATATTCAAAAATTCAGGTTTTAAGTATATAAGGATTTACCTTACAATAATATATTAACTCTTTTCTGTGTCAGTTTCATGTCAATATTATGAATATTTTATTTATTACTATACGGAATAATAAAACTAAACTTTACTCCCTTTTCTGTATTCTCTACAGCTACGTTTCCACCATGAACATTTATTATATTTTTAGTAATAGAAAGTCCAAGCCCCGTACTTCCATCTCTCTTTCTTCCTTTATCTACTTTATAAAACTTTTCCCAAATCTTCTCTATATCACTATCATCTATATGATTACCTGTATTCTCTACCTCCACTAAAACATCATTGTCCTTTCTTGTGGCTGTAACTATTATTTCTCCTTCATCATAACAATGCCTTATTCCATTTGATAAGTAATTTAATAGAACTTGCTCTAATCTTACATTGTCACCATATACATAAAGATTTTCATCTATTTTTTCTTTAACGGTAATTTTCCTATCATAACATAAAGCTTTTGATTTATCTGCTACAGCTTTTATTGTTTGAGATAAATTAAATCTTTCTTTTTTCATCTTAAAAGTTCCATTCTCTAATTGAGACAAATTAATCATATCCATTACTAATTTAGTCATCTTATCTGATTCATCTATAATTATCTTAACAGCTTCTTCTTTATCTAATACATCATCTTGTATTCCCTCTGCATATCCTTTAATTAATGCAATTGGAGTTTTTAATTCATGTGATACATCTGCTATAAATTCTTTTCTCATTTTTTCTAACTGACGTTCTTTTTCTATATCCTCTTTAAGCTTCACATTAGCCCTTCTAAGCGACATTAATGCTTCTTCCAAATTATTAGACATTATATTTATACTTTCGCTTAAACTGCCAATTTCATCATTTCTCTCTACAACACATTTCTCACTAAAATCTAATTTTGCAATTTTTTTTGCCACTCTATTAATTTTAATTAGCGGCTTTGATATTGTATTAGAATATAATACTGATATAACTGTAAGTATTACAACTGATATTATGGCAAAATAAAGATTCAATTGTAACGAAATCCCTGATGCTTCATTAACTTGTTCTAATGATGTTATTCCTATAATATACTCATCATTTTCTCCTGTAGTTACATATGCCAAAGTGTTAAGTTCATATTTAGATTCTTTAGACTCTTTAATAAACCTATTTCCTACAGGATCGTCCTGAAACCATATAACTATATTTCTTATTAATTGTAACCGTTCATTATCTACCCTAGGTACTTGTGTAGAAGGCATAGTATAGGATCCATTCTTATCAACTACAGCTATTGTAATAGAATATTTTTGTTGATATTCCCTCATCATCTGCATTAAATCTATATCTGTATATTGATCTTCATATTCGCTTTTAAAACTTTGCACTTGCTTTTCCAAAGAATTCTTTTTCTGATGATTGTAGTAACCTTCAAAGAATAGCCATTGAAGTAATACATTAAAAATAGTTATCCCTAAAAAAATAGAGCTTGTCATAAAAAATAATCTTTTAGCAATACTATCTCTAATTCTCCTCTTTTCTTTCATACTTATATCCTACCCCTCTGACGGTATTTATGTAACTTGCCTTATCCTTTAGCTTTTCTCTTAATCTCTTAATCCCTGTATCTACAGCTCTTAAATCGCCTTCAAAATCATATCCCCATACTTTATCTAATATTCTATCTCTACTTAAAACAATTCCTTCATTTGCAACAAAATATTTAAGTAAATCAAATTCAGTTTTTGACAGTGATACTTCTTTTCCATCAACAAGTACCCTATGTCCTTCTTCATCTATAACTAAATCTTCTGATTCTACATTATAATTTCTCTTTATCATTGCATTTATCTTTGCAACTAAGACCTTAGGACTAAAAGGTTTTGTTTCATAATCATCTGCTCCTATACCATACGCAAGTAACATATCCTCTTCCTCACTCTTTGCTGTAAGCATTAACGTAGGAACATTTTTTATTTTTCTCATCTCTTTTAATGCCACTATACCATCCATTATTGGCATCATTACATCTAATATAACAAAATTTATAATATTATCTTTAAAGATATCTAACGCTTCTTTTCCATTACTAGCATAAAAAATATTATATCCTTCTTTTGTAAGGTATGCTCCTAGTAAATCTCTTATTCTGACTTCATCATCAACAACTAATATATTTATTTTCATAACTTAAACTACCCCTTCCATAAAGTATATTTATTATAATTATATACCTAATTAGGCATATAATCGACATTCTATATACCAAATTCACAATAAAAACATATTATTTTTGTTTAACCCATTTTTTTACTTAACTTTATATAAATGTATTGACTTGCATTGCTTTACCATATAAAATAATATTATCGGTACATTTAATACTAAAATACGTACGGTTATTACAAAATAAAAATTTATAGTTAACTTATTTTGTTATTACTTAAAGATATATTTTTGTCGATAACTGTTATAGGAGGAAGATAAATATGAAATCTACAGGTGTTGTAAGAAGAGTCGATGAATTAGGAAGAATCGTTATTCCAATTGAATTAAGAAGAACATTAGATATAGCTGAAAAGGACGCTCTTGAAATATATGTTGATGGCGAAGAAATAATATTAAAGAAATATGAACCAGCTTGTATCTTCTGCGGTAATGCTAGAGATGTAATAAACTACAAAGGTAAAAATATCTGTACTAGTTGCCTTAATGAATTAGGTTCAAAATAATTTCATCTGAAATTATTCTTAAATAAAGCTATGCTCTTTTGAGCATAGCTTTATTTTTATCTATTCATTATGATATTATTCTTCTTGCTTGTGTATAATCAGTCATATAAATTAGCTTTGTATACTTAACTACATCTCCAGTTTGTGGTGCATGAATAAAGATACCATTTCCTACATATATTCCAACATGATGTGGTGATTTTAATGATCCAAAGAAAACTAAATCTCCTGGTTTTTCATTTCCAGGTGCCACATAAGTTCCAATTCCTTTGACTTGAGTATAAGTAGTTCTTGTAAGACTAATTCCACATTTTTTATATACATATTGAGTGAACCCTGAACAATCAAAAGTATTAGGACCTGTAGCTCCCCATACATATTGCTTTCCTAAATGCTTCTTAGCCTCTGCTAATACGTTTGACACTGTTGCTGTCCCTGTATTAGTAGTTCCACCTATTTGTTGTGCTTCTGCTGCAATAGACTTATTAATAGCCTCTAATTCAGCTGCATACTTAGTTTTTAATGCCTCTGCTTCTTTTCTAGCCTTCTCACTGGCTGCCTTTTCAGTGTTAATAGTATCTATTTGTCCTTGTAAGTCATTCTTCAGTGTATCTAATTCTGATACCTCCTTTTCAAGGCTTCTTTTCTCTTCATCTAAGCTATCTTTAGTTTCTTTTATCTTCTGCATAGCTCTTATATCAGAAAGAGATACATTTCTAACAATCTCTTTTCTCTCTATTAAATCTCCAAGGCTTTCAGCATCTAATATTATACTTAACGTAGTGTCATTTCCATTTTTATATGTATTTCTAATTCTATCTTTAAAGTCATCTTCTTTATCAGCTAAATTTTTAGAACTTTCATTTATATTTGCCTCTTTATCTGCTATTTCTTTTTGTTTTGCATCTATAGCTGCTTCTGTTTCCTTCTGCTTAGTAAGTAATGTATTAATCTTATCATCACATTTTCTAATCTTATCATTTGCAGCTTCTACTTTTTTCATCGCTTCATCATATTGAGATTGTGTTTCGCTTTTACTCGGTGTAGCATTGACTATATTTTGTGGTGATATAAAACTAACTATTAGAATCAAACTTAACACTACATAACATTTCTTCACTCTCATACTTATTCCCCCTATAAGATTTATACCCCTATTTTTCTACCATATAGTAAAATATATCTTTTTATAAATTTCTCATATTGTTTTGTAGATAATATGTAGTATTTGTTACATATTATAAATATAAATCAAATTTTATGCCTATTTGTCACTTTATGTAATATAAGTTTATCTTATTATCCTTTATATGTCAAATTTATTATGTTGCCTCTAAATTTTCTTACTGAAATTATATATAAAAGAAATTAACAGAACAATCTCGCCACAATTATCAATAAAAAAACTGTCGTACTAATTTATTAGCGCGACAGTCTTATAATTATTCAAAATATTCTTTTTTCATAAAATTAATTTAATAATCTTCTTGCAAAACTATAATCTCTTGAACCTGATAGATATGAATACTTAACAACATCTCCAGTTTGTGGTGCGTGTATATACATACCTCCGCCTACATATATTCCGACGTGATGAGTATTACCAACTTGTCCAAAGAAAACTAAATCTCCTGGTTGTTCTTGTCCTTTTGGAACATATGTACCTAATTTTTCTTGAGTATATGTTGGCGCTGGAGCACTTATTCCAACTTGTCTAAATACATATTGAACAAATCCTGAACAGTCAAATGAATTTGGTCCTTTTGCTCCCCAAACATATGGTTTACCTAAATGTTTCTCAGCTTCTGCTAAAACTGCTGCTGCAGTAGCTGTAGTTGATTCTGGTCCTCTTGATGGTGTACTTGGTGAAGCTTGTGCTATTGTAGCAGTTGCTTGTTGAGCTCTTAGTGCTTGAAGTCTAGCTGCTTCTGCCGCCATTTCATCTTCAATAGCTTTTACCTCTGTAGCATATTTATTTTTAACAGATTCTGCTTCAGCTAAAGCAACTTGTTGCTCTTCCTTTTGCTTATTAACTTCTTCTATTTGCTTTTGTAATTCATCCTTTAATGAATTTAAAGCTACAACTTCTTCTTCAACTTTTGCTTTCGCTTTTTCTAGTTCAATCTTTTCTGTTTTCATTGTTTCCATTATAGTTTTTTCACGCTTAGAAACTTCTTTAACAGTTTGAGTTCTTTCTAATAAATCACCCATTGATTTTGATTCTACTAAAACGTTAATTACTACATCATTTCCGTTCTTATATACAGCTCGTACTCTTTTTTTGAAATCGTCTTCACTTTTTTGCAATTCAGCTTTAGTCTTTTCCACTTCCTCTTGCTTCTTAGCGATTTCATCTTGTTTTTCTGAAATAGATTTCTCTGTTGTGTTTTGCTTGTCCACTAATGCACTGATTTCAGAATCTAACTTTCTTACTTGTTCGTTTACAGCTTCAACTTTTTGTAACGCTTCTGAATATTGACTTTTTGCACTATCTAATGTTGGATCCGCTTTTACTTCTGTTCCAATACTAGTAGTCATCGCTAACGTCGCTACAACTAAAGCTAAGCATATACCTTTCTTCTTCATTTTTCTTCCCCCATTCCAAAATATTTAAATCATATTTAAATATCATATATCTCTAATTTTTTTTATTTAATTACATATATTTTTAAATTTCTTTTATAATATATCTTAATTTTTTCTTAATGTTTCTTGTTTCTTCTTTTACATTATTAATTTTTTGTGTGAAGATAAAATGAAGAAATATTTTGCCCTTTATTAAGAAGTTGGTAATACCATGTCCCATTTTATGGTTTATATGTAATAATAAATCGTTTATTGTACTTATTTGCATGCATATCTATCCACCAGCTCCACCCCCATAAATCTAATTATATCAGTAAGTACTATAATGTTTTCCAAAAATTACTTGTCCAACTTTTTGCTTTTACTGTCATTATTTTGAAATAGTTTTCATGATTTTATTTCCATAAATAAAAATAAAAAAATATTAAAATTTATTTTTATATTTATATTATTATATTACTTTTTACAAAAAAACTATTCAATTTATCATTTTAAACTAAAATCAAAACAAAAGACTGTGCTCTAATTTTTAGTGCAACAGCCTCTTATTTATATAATATTAATTTTCTATAATTCTTCTCGCTTGACAATAGTCTTTTGAATATGCCAACTTAGAATACTTCACTACATCCCCTGTCTGTGGCGCATGTATATACATTCCCTTTCCTACATATATTCCAACATGATGTGGTTCTGTCATAGAACCAAAAAACACTAGATCCCCTGGTTGTTCCTCTCCCTTAGGAATATAAGTACCTCTTCCTGCTACTTGCGTATATGTCGTTCTCGTAAGTTCTATTCCTACCTTACCATACACATATTGCACAAATCCTGAACAATCAAAAGTGTCCGGTCCTGTCGCCCCCCATACATATAGTTTCCCTATATGAGAGTCAGCTTCATTTAAAATATCTAAAACAGTTTTATTAGTTATTTCATTATCGTATTTCAAATTCTCTTTCATTAATGTCAAATCGTTTTTAGTCTCTTCTTCCATAAGGGCTAATTCAGCCTGATATTTTTCTTTTACTTCCTTTGCTTTTAACAAATATCCTTCTTCAGCCTCTTTTATATCCTCTATTTCTTCTATACTATCTTGTAATGTATCTTTTAGACAATTTAAATTCTCTACATCATGTTCAATTGTATCTTTTTCGGATATCAATAACGCCTTCTTATTTTTTATATTATTCACTAAGTTCTCTTGATATTTAGATAAGCCTTTAATAACCTCTGTTCTCTCTATAAAATCTCCAATAGTTTTAGCTTCAACCACCATACTAATAACTTCATCTTTTCCATACTTATAAGTTGATCTTATCATCTTCCTAAAAGTTTCTTCATTATATTCTAACTCTATACTCTCTTCCTGTATATTTCTTTTCTTATCTTCTATATCTTTTTTCTTATCATCTATCTTTATCTCAATTTCTTTTTGTTCCTCCATAAGAACCGATATCTTATTATCTATCTTTTTTATCTCATCGCTATACTTTTCAACTTCCTCTACAGCTGTCTCATATGCTTCTCGTTTTTCTTCAATACTAGGCTCTGCCTTTACTATTATCTTTCCATTTGCAAATGTTATCATTGTAGCCATTATCACTAAGCATATCTCTCTTTTTCCCATCCCTACTCTTACCTCAATTCCAAATTATAAATAAAACCCGCCCTCCTATCCATATATTTTACTTTATTGTAATTATTATACAATTTTATAAAGATAAAATGAAGTTTTCTAAAAAAATAAAAAAACTCAAGCACACTTATTCTGTGCCTGAGCTTTTCTTATATTATGTATAAAACCTTTATCTTAACAAAAGTTAAAATCACTATACCCTATCCTATTATTCTCCTAGCCTGCGTATAATCCGGCATATAGCTTAACTTTGAATATTTAACTACATCACCAGTCTGAGGAGCATGAATAAACATTCCATCTCCTGCATATATTCCAACATGGTGTGGTGACCTTATAGACCCAAAAAATACTAAGTCCCCTGGTTGCACATCCTTTGGCGCTACATATTGCCCTTGTCTTACCTGTGTATAGGTAGTTCTCGTTAACGATATTCCTAACTTACCATAAACATACTGCGTTAGACCAGAACAATCAAAAGTATTCGGTCCTGTTGCTCCCCATACATATTTCTTCCCTAAATGATTATTTGCCTCTTTTAATATAGCTAATGCAGTTTCACTAACAGTTTCTCCTGTAGATGTCACTTTTACCCCTGCACTAATTTGTGCTTGTAAAATTTGTGCCTTAGATTCTATTTCTCCATATATAACTTTTAATTGTTCCGCATACTGTTTACTTACAGCCTCTGCCTCTGTCTTAACTTTTTCGTGCTCAACTTTTTCTGCCTGTATAGACTCAATTTGTTTTTGTAAGTCTTCTTTTAGCGTTGATAAATTCTCAACTTCTTTTTCTAAGTCTTTCTTACAATTAACTAAAGTCTTCTTAGCCTCTTTAGTTCTATCTATAGCTCTTACTTCATATCCTGTTATATTTCTTATTAGTTCCCTTCTATATAATAAATCCGAAAAGCTTTTTGCATCAAATACAATATCTAAAGTAATATCATTACCATTTTTATATGTAGTTCTTACTCTTTTCTTTAACTCTTCTGCATCTCCGACAATAGTTTCTTCTGTCTTTTCGATTTCTTTTTCTTTATTTTCTATCTCAACTTTAATACTTTCTATTTTACTATTTGTATCATTTTGTTCTACTATCAATTGACTAATCTTTTCATCACATTTTCTTACTTCGTCATTAGCTTCCTCGACCTTCATTATCGCTTCAACATATTGATTTTTAGTATCATTCGGTGTAGCTTGTATGGGTTTAATACCAATAAATAGTTCACTAACTAAAACTATAACCAAGATAAATGATACTATTTTGACTTTCATACTAACTCTCCTCCCCCATTGCCTATTTAAATTATGTTAATTTTTTACTTGTATATGTTTCAAACGCCCTCTATTTGTAATATATTGTAGTATAATTTTATATTATTTAAAATAATTTGTCAAAAAATCTACTCTATAGGAGATACCTGTTTAGTATTAAAATAGGCTATTGCAAGATCTTTTCCTATTTCTCTTACAATAGCCTATATATTATTAGTATGAATAAGCATACACTTCTCTTTTACTAATTCCTCTTTCTTTTGCTACTATTTTTATAGCCTCTTTTTTGCTATTACCTTTTTCTATATAATAATCTATATGCTCCTCAATGGTCATGTGCTCCCACTTACTTCTATTTTCTTTCTCTATTTCATCATCACTTTTTCCCTCTATTAATATAACAATCTCTCCACGAACCCCAGTATCACATATCTTATTATATACTTCCTCTACAGTTCCTCTTATAGTCTCTTCATATGCTTTAGTTAGTTCTCTACTTAGAGCCATTCTTCTACCTGGAATTCTATCTTTAAGAAATTCTAATGTTGATATTATCCTATGTGGTGCCTCATAAAAAATAATAGTATCTCTATATCCTTCAATTTCCTTAAATATCTCTTCTCTTTCTTTGTTTTCTCTAGGGAAAAATCCTCTAAATGCAAACTTAGTAGTATCTAATGTTGAGTTTACTAATGCTGTCACTACTGCTGTTGGGCCAGGTATTACTTCAAAATCAATTCCTTCTTCTACAGCTTTCTCTATTATAACAGCTCCTGGATCTGATATCCCAGGCATTCCAGCATCTGATACTAAGGCAACAATCTGACCTTCCTTAACTTTATCTAAAATATTTTCGCTTCTTCCTTCTTCATTATATTTATGATATGAAATAAGTGGCTTCTTTATTTCAAAATGGCTTAGAAGCCTCATAGTTACTCGCGTATCTTCCGCTGCCACTAAATCACAACTCTTTAATACTTCCAATGCTCTAAGTGTTATGTCTTTTAAGTTTCCTATAGGTGTTCCTACTATATATAGTTTTCCATTCATGTTATTCACCTCTTCCATATATCTTATCTATCTCTTTAGTATAACTACCATCTAATTCATAGACATACAACGGTTCATCCCATTTAAGAAAACTCCCTCCGAAGTTTTGGCCTTCAATTAAAACAATATTAGGTGCCTTATTATATGTAGGATGAATCATCTTAACTCTTTTAGGTTCTATTTTATACTTTCTCATAATACAAAATATATCACAAAGTCTATCTGGCCTATGAATCATGTACAATCTACCATTATCTTTAAGTACCGTCTTTGATGCCACTATAACATCTTCTAAGTTACATAGTATCTCATGTCTTGCTATAGCATTTTTATCATTTATATTTATTATTCCTGATCCTTGAAGCTTATATGGAGGATTAACTGTAACAACATCAACTTTATCAATCGATTTTAAAAAGTCTATATCTTTTAAATCTCTACAATAAAAATTTATTCTATCTGAAAGATTATTAAATTCCACTGTTCTATTTGCCATATCGACAAACTCTTCTTGTATTTCTATTCCTTTTATATCATTACATTCAGTCTTTCCCGCTATAATAAATGGTATAATTCCTGTTCCTGTACAGAAATCCATGACTTTATGTTTCTTTTTTATATTAGCAAAGTTAGCTAATAATACTGCATCTATTCCAAATCTAAAAGCATCTTTTTTTTGTATTACTTGTATCCCCTTTAGCTGCAAATCGTCTAAAGTCTCATCTTCTTTTATAAAGCTCATTTCATCACTCCAAATTATAAAGTATATCTATCATATAATTTTAACATAAAAAAATAAAAGGAACTATCATGAGATAATTCACAATTTAGGTGGTCGCTGTCGCATTAAAAAATGAGAATTTATCAGCTATAGTTCCTTTTATCATGGCACAGGGCACAAGTAAGGTGAAAATTCCTCTTTAGGAGGAATTTTATTATAGTCCTGTGGACAGCAAAGTGTTTTCATATTTACTATAGATACAAAAATTATATTATAATTCTTAATCCATGATTCATGAAAGTGCAACTTTCATGCTCCTCCGTAATGACTTCTATATCAAATGTGACTAACTTAAGAAAACTAATCTATTCTATACCCCAAACTTTAACACTTGCAATCCAAGAAATTCCAAAGGAGTTTCTTCCATACATGTGCCTTGTGCCATCATACTTGTGCACTAAAAAAGGCTCTCGCCTACAAATTTTCATTTGTCAATGCGAAAGCCTCTTTTATCTTATTTATTATAATAAGTATTATGCTTGCTCTGGTGAACCTACTGGACAAACATTTGCACAGTTTCCACAGTCGATGCAACTTGATTCATCAATTTCAAATTGACTATCTCCTTGAGAAATACATCCTACTGGACATTCTGCTGCACATGCACCACAACTAACACATGTTTCATTAATTCTGTATGCCATTCTTAAAACACCTCCTAAAACTAAAAGCTATATTCTCCTACTATCTTATTTTAGCACGTCTGCTATATTTATGAAAGTTTTTTATAGTATAATATGCCCATCATTTTCCAGTTTATCGATAATATCTTCTAATGTAGTAAAATACTCATCAAATATTACTGTAACTTCTTCACTTTCCTTGGATATATATAATGCTATAACACCTTCAATAGATGTTATATCTCTTTTTAATTTATTTACATTATCTATTTTGTGAACTCTAAGGACACCTTTCATGCTAATTACCTCCTAGTCACCCTTAAATAGTTCCTTCAACGCTTTTGCATCAGTTTCATCTTCAACTTCAATTCTAATATCTTTTTCATCTACTGTTCCTTCATATGATCCTGAAACTAATTTTAATTTTGTTATAGGTACTTCTATAACTTCACCATCACCTTCTGCTCTCATGAACTTTGCAGTTACTGTTTCCTTAACAAGACTATTAGACATAACCTCTCCTGTTCCATATGGAGTTTCTACTATAGATCCTACAGTAGGCATAATCTTTCTTGTCTCTTCATATGTTTCTTGCTCATAATTAAGACAACACATTAACCTGCCACATATTCCTGATATTTTAGATGGATTTAATGATAGATTTTGTTCTTTAGCCATCTTTATTGATACTGGAGCAAAGTCTGTAAGAAATGTTCCACAGCATAATGGTCTTCCACATGGCCCTAATCCACCTACCATTTTTGATTCATCTCTAACACCAATTTGTCTAAGTTCAATTCTAGTTCTAAAAACTGTAGCTAAATCTTTAACTAATTCTCTAAAATCTACTCTACCTTCTGCAGTAAAGTAAAATATTATTTTATTATTATCAAATGTATACTCAACATCTATTAACTTCATAACTAACTTATGTTTAGCTATTTTCTCACAACATATATTAAAAGCTTCTTTTTCTCTTCTTTTATTATCGGCATATTTTAATAAATCTTCTTTTGTTGCTACTCTAACTACTGACTTTAATGGAGATATAATACTATCTTCATCTACTTCTCTACTGCTTATTATGCATGTTCCAAATTCCATACCCCTAGCTGTTTCAACAATAACATTATCGCCTTCCTTAACTAAGTTATCACCTGGTGAGAAGTAATACACTTTGCCAGCTTTTTTAAAGCGTATTCCCACTACCGAAACCATTTTTTATACCTCCTGCAATTTTATCAACATAATATCGAATATTCCTTCCATATTTACATTTCTCTCTAAATTTTCTCTTACATATGTTATTATATCTAGAATCTTTATAAGTTTTGAATAAGTATATTTCCCTTTTAAATCCTTAATATCACTTATTTTATCTAGATTAATAATATTCTCTGTAGAATAAGTTTCTCCATAAACCATAATATCTCTTATATATGATGAAAAAACTGTTAAGACTTCTTCCCATTTATCTTTGAATTTACACATCTTATCTGTATAATCAAAAGTTTTGCTTTTTTCAATATTTTTTATATTTAACAATATATCGAGAACTAGATCCCTTATATTATTAAACTCCTCATCTTTAACTAATTTATCTATAGTACCGGGGATTCCATCACTAAAAGAAATCAACATCTTTTCTTTTTCATCAGATATATCTATATAATTTTGGTGTATATACTCTTCTATTTCTTCTTTTGATAATCTATTTAATCTAAAAATAGAAGTTCTAGATTTCACAGTATCTAAAATACTAGCTAAGTTTTCGCATAATAAGAAAATATATACACCTATTGGCGGTTCCTCTATTGTCTTCAAAAATGCATTTTGTGCTGCTTCCGTCATTGTCTCGCAATTATGAATTATAATTACCTTTTTATCTCCTTCAAAAGGCTTCTTATTAATTTCAACTATCAACTTTCTAATTTCATCTACTCCTATAGATTTACCACTACTACGAAAGTTAATTAAATCAACATAATCTATATCTCTTGTCTTCCCCAATATCTTCAATGCTATCTCTTTAACTAATATGCTTTTTCCTATTCCATCTTCTCCTACAATAAGATATGCATGAGATAAAGTATTCTCTTTTATTGCTTTTAAAAACAGTTCTCTTATTGTATTATGTCCTATTATCATAATTACTCCGTTAAATTTTCACAAATTTATCCACATCTACAACAAATATAGTTGCACCACCTACTTTTATATCTACTGGATATGGCATCATGTTACTAGATACCCCCATTACTGGTGTCATAGCGGATATTACTTCTTCTCTGGTCTTACATCTACTTTTTATCACTTCGATAACTTCATCTACCTTTTCTGCATTTACTCCTGTTAATAAAGTAGTATTACCTGACTTTAGAAAACCTCCAGTAGTAGCAAGTTTAGTTACACCATAGCCCTTTTCAGTAAGGTCCTCAACTAAATCTAAGGCATCATCATCTTGAACTATAGAAATAATAAGTTTCATAGATATTCCCCCTTAAGTTACTCCTTAATATCTATTTTAACATATATTATCACTATTGCTACAATTTCATCTAATCTTATTTTCTATAAGTGAAAATATTTTTTCATGTACTTCTTCTTTTGACATAGCTCCATCTACCACTTCGATATCCTTAATTTCATTTTTTATATATTGATATCCATTATAAACTTTTTTATGAAAATCATTTCCACTATTCTCTAGTCTATCTAACTTCTTTTGATTTCTCTTTCTATCTAATCCTTTTTCAAAATCTATATCTATCATTATAGTTAAATCACTTTTTAATCCATTTAAAGCAAAGCTATTTATACCCTCTATCTCTTTAATACCAAGTCCTCTACCGATACCTTGATATACTAATGACGAATGTACAAATCTATCACATATAATCATCTTACCTTCTGCTAACGCTGGTTTTATAACTTCCTCTACTAATTGTGCTCTAGATGCAGCATAAAGTAATGCTTCACAACAACTTCCCATCTCATTATTATCATTATCTAATAATATTTCTCGTATTTTTTCGCTTATTTTTGTTCCACCAGGCTCTCTAGTTACAATTACCTCATAACCTTCTCTTTCTAACCTGTCCTTTAATAATTCTATCTGTGTAGTTTTTCCACATCCATCTGGTCCCTCTAAAGCTATTAATAATCCTGCCACAGCTATTCCTCCACTATACTAATTTTATTGTTACTTACTCCAATAACCTGCTTGTTACCTTTTAAGTAATTTTTCACTATCTCTATACATTCTTTAGTTATTACCTCTCCACCAACTACTAATGGAATACCTGGTGGATATGGTATAATTGCATCTCCAGCAATTTCATCAATTGCATTATCTAATTCTATAACTTTAATTTTCTTATCAAATACCTGATAAGGCTCTAGCTTTTTAATAGGTATATTATACTTATACTTAATATACTTTTCATCACTAATTATATCATCAAAATTTAGATTATCTAATACTGAATATAATTTGTTAAATTCACATTCACCATGAAATGGGGATAAAATCAATACCACAGTATTAGGTGTGCTCATCTCCCCCTGTATCCCTGAAGTTCTCAAATATTTCAACAACTTATGTCCACTATATTTTTTAGGTAATACCATAACATATCTAGTTATATCTATATCATAGCCATACATCATGTCTTCTTTTCCTAATATATATACCTTACCTAACTTATTAATTTTATTTCTATACTTAGTAGCGATAGCTATTAAAGATTCATAATCACCTTTTCCGTACTTTTCTAAATAATATCTACTATAATCTAATGATGCCATAATAAGATACGATGGCGATGTTGTCATAAATGCTCTTATATAAAATTCAATATTATCTTCATCATTATTAACTAATAAAAATCCACCTTGTGTAAGTGCTGGTAATGTCTTATGTGCACTTAAAACTACATAATCACCTAAACTAGCTAAAGATTTAGGTAATTTATCATTAAAGCCAAAATGTGCTCCATGAGCACCATCAATTATAACTTTAACACCCTTCCCCCTCAAATCCATTATAATTTTTTCTAAATCATAACTTATCCCAAAATAATTAGGATAAGTTAATATAATTCCTTTAGGCTTTTTTGCCTTACTTAAAGCTTCATATATATTTTTCTTATCTGGTGGTAAACTAATATTATTTTTTTCATCAACTACTGAATCTATATAAACAACCTTTAATTTTCTAAGAATTAGTCCATTGTATATCGATTTATGACAATTGCGTTCTACTAATACTTCGTCTCCTTCCTTAAACGCACTAAATATGGACGCTAAATTACCTCCACTACTTCCATTAACCATAAAAAAAGCCTTTTTAGATCCATATAAATCTCTTAAAAGATTTTGAGCTTCCTTAATTATTCCTTCTGGACAATGTAAATTATCCAATGGATCTACTTCTGTTATATCTAAATATCCTAATTTATTTATAAAATTTTGACCAACTTCGTCTCTTAAAAAACCTATCCCACTTTTATTTCCTGGCATTGATAAAATCAAATTATCCTCTTTGTGGTATTTTATAAGCTCATTTAGTAATGGTAACTTAATCAATATTTCTTTCTCCTTGCTTATAAACTTTTTTTATCTTATTTTTGTAATACTCATATATACATGTGTCTAAAGATACATGTGCCAATTTTTCTAGACATTTGTCACATATAATGTCATTGTTAATCTTTGTTCCTTCTTTGCATTCCTTATTACATATTACACAATACGATCTATTCATTTTATCAATCCTTTTTAGAAGGTTCAATATTATAATTATTCACAAATATCTTAAACATGAATATATTGAAATATTTTATATAAAAGAAAGATCCTGTTACACAATAAATTAATACTATGCTTCAGAACCCTTTTGTCATTAATAAATTACTACATCTGTTTGATTTGGTACAGTATCGTAAAGCCATTTTGAATCATCTAATGATAACCTAACACATCCATGAGATGCTTTAAATCCCAGCTTATTTTCTTCTTCTGGTATTATCTTTCCATCAGGTCCAAATGGCACTGAATGGAAAAGAAAATCTCCCATAAACTGTAGATAATAGTAGCCTCCTTGCTGATACTGTTGTGAAAAAAAACTCTTTGCTCTAGCTATTATCTTATATCTCCCCACTGGTGTATCACTACCTTCTACCCCAGTAGCACATAACATAGATTTAATTAGCTTACTATCCTCATATACATATACTCTTTGTTGATCTATAGATACGACAATTCCATACTTAGATGTAAAATCAAACTTATCTCCATTATTCATTTGAGCTTCTGTTTTTTGCTCAGATATGTAACTAAAATCACTCATTGTATTTACTACTTCTGCCTCTTCATTTAAGTTAACTTTTGATGTAAGTCTTTTTTCATCTAAAATTATATATTTGAAACAAATTGCTGCAGTAACAATGGTAGTTAGTATAAGTACTGAAAGCACCTTTACTCTTCTCATCTTCTGACGTTTTTGTTTTGCTATATTTTTATACCCCATACAAAATGTTCTCCTTTTCTTATTACGTTTCCTAGATTACCATTTAAATATTATTTTTTCAATAGTTATTTAAAATTGTAAAAATATTATTGGGTTATTTATATTAATATAGGTAATACTATAAGTATAATTTTTACGGGAGGATTCTTCTTATGAAACAACAAATGCTTAGTTATCTATCAACAATAACTGATGAAATATTTTCAATCAGCGATTATATATTAAAAAACGGAGAAGAAAGTTATAAAGAAACTTCTACTAGTTCATTTTTATCTAATATACTAAAAAATCATGGCTTTAAAATCACAAATAATTATTTGGATATACCAAATTCATTCTATGCAGAATTCGGTAATGAGCATCCTAGAATATGTTTAACTTGTGACTACGATGTTTCTAAAGAAGATGGTGACTTACTTGCTCATCATATTAATTCTACAATCTCTATAGGTGCAGCATTACTATTAGCTAATGCTATAGAATCATCTGGACATGGATCTGTAGTTGTTATAGGATGCAGTGGAGAACTTAAAGGTGGATCAAAAGCAATAATGGTAAAAGAAGGAGCTTTTGAAAATATCGATATAGTAATGTCTCCATGTCCACATGTTGTAACAGCTGAAAGTGCCAGCTCCATGGCCTCACTACCTATAGAAATAAACTATGAAAGCATTGAAAATTTTTATAAAACTAAAGGATATTATTCCCCATTATCAGCATCTTTATTCACTTTAAATGGTTTAGACACTATTATTAACTCTTTTGAAGAAGAATGTTATATAAATAGTATATCTATGAATTCTCCAGTTACTCCACATATTTCACAAATAAGATGTAGCATAACGTTCTATATAAAAGCACGTAAGATGTCTGTACTAAAAGAATTAGAAAGTAAAATTCATGAATTTGTTAAATATACTTCAAAACTTATGAATGTAAAAAGTGATATACACTATCATGAAATGCCTAGTGATGAGTTAAAAACTAATGCCACTATATCAAGACTTTTTTCACATAATTTAAAAGAAAGTGGTCTTATTAAAATAGATCCTCCTAGAGATACTCACTTAAGCCTTAGCCTTGGATCTGTTTCTCATATAGTTCCAACTATACGACCTTTTATTTCAATATGTGAAGATTCATCTATAAATCCATATTCAAATGAATTTGTTAAAGCCACAACCTCTGAATATACAAAAGAAAATGTATTAAAGGCTATTGAAGCTTTTGCTTATACTGGATTAGATATAATAGAAAGAGAAGACTTATTAAGAGAAAGTCTGTTGGAATTAAATAGTGAAAACAAAAAAAGTGCTTGTCACAATAATGGTTAAATTTCATAGCGGAGCCTTTTTGGAAATTCAATATTCCCCATTCACTCTTACTTATTCACTATAAAAAGAGGACTGAGGCACAATGTAAATTCATCGTACCTCAATCCTCTTTTCTATATTTTTAATGTTATCAACATTCTATATTTTTAATAAAGTTCTTTGTAGGTTGAAAATAAAACTTTTTATATCCACCATCTTTTTTATAAACACACAAATATCTATTAGTATTACAGTAATGAGATAAATAATTAGTTGTTCTTCTTGCTTTAACTTTATTTTTATAGTTACATTTTTTACCTAAAAAATGTACATCTTTAAAGTCAACTACTTCTTCTACAGAATGGCTTTTCCCCTTTAGCTTATGAATAACAAGTTTATTATCGATAAGAAAATACTTATATTTTATTTTACACCTTCTTATAAAATCTACAGCAACTAAAATTAAAATAATTGCAATACCATAATTTAAATATTTTTCTTCAATTACTTTTGATAAGTCACTTAACTCTATAACTTCTTTAAGTGCTAATAAATTTACTAATATAAATATCCATAATAAAATTAAAGGCAAAGGCCTTTTCGAAATAACTTCCTTATTCATAATTCCCTCATTACACTTTCCTTTACTTTTACAGATTATAAAAAAGATTATACTAGCTTAATACTTATTTTTCCACTACTCTATTTCCTCTTATAAAGTTATCTAGACCCAATTTCTCCTATGGAAATGATTTCATTTATATTTCTTTCATCAGTTCTTCTTTTTCCTTTTCTTTTCGGCAGTAACAGTATTAAAATTTAACTTTATATCTATAAATTCTTTGTTATATAATATACTAAGTAAGAACTATAAAATTTAATGGAGGATATGTGCTTATGATACTAATATATAAAAGCCTATCTGAATCATCCCCTCACTTAGTAAAAATGGATACTATTGAACCTGGATGTTGGATTAATTTGATAGCCCCTAATGAACAGGAGCTTATATTAACATCTAAAAAAACTGGAGTTCCCATGGATTTTTTAAAAGCGGCATTAGATGATGAAGAAAGTTCACGTATAGAAACCTCAGACGATAATATACTATTTATAGTGGATATTCCTTTCACTGAAGTAGAAGAAAATACTTTAACCTATGATACATATCCATTAGGTATTATACATACTAATGACTATATTATAACAGTATGTCTTAAAAATTCTAAAATTCTTTCTGGATTTATAAATGAAAAAATTAAAACTTTTTATACATTTAAAAGATCTCGCTTTATATTACAAATACTTTATAGAGTTTCATCATATTATTTATTATCATTAAGACAAATTGGCAAAAAATCTCTTATGCTTCAAAGTCAACTTCATAAATCTATGAGTAACAAGATTTTAATGCAATTATTATCTTTACAGAACTCTATTGTATACTTTTCAACGTCGTTAAAAGGAAATGATGTTACCTTTGAAAAAATAATGAAATTAGACATTATGCAAAAGTATGAAGAAGACAAAGATGTCCTTGAAGATGTCATGATTGAAACTCGTCAGGCAATAGAGATGACTTCTATCTATGGTGATATCCTTCAAGCAACAATGGACACCACAGCGAATATAATATCTAATAACTTAAATACTGTAATGAAGCTTTTAACCTCTGTGACAATCGTAATAACTGTTCCTAACATAATCTCTGGTTTATTTGGAATGAATGTTACCGGTTTGCCTTTCTCTGATATAAAAGCTGGTAACGGATTTGGAATAATTTTTTCACTAATAATAATCTCTACTCTTGCAGTATCATATATACTTCATAAAAAAGGAATGTTTAAATAATTCTAAAGGGGATTTTAAAATGATTGCAAATAAATTATTACCTGGTGATACAATAGGCATTGTGTCACCAGCAAGCCCTGAAGATCGTAATGTAATTGATAAAGGTATAAAACACTTAGAGACACTTGGATTTAAAATAAAGCTAGGCAAATCTATATATTCAAGAACAGGATTTTTAGCTGGCAGTGATGAAGAACGTGCATTAGATTTAATGAATATGTTTTTAGATCCCCAAGTATCAATGATTTTATGTATAAGAGGTGGATATGGTACAATGCGACTTCTCCCATACTTGGACTTTGATATAATAAAAGCAAATCCTAAGATCTTTATGGGATACTCCGATATTACTACATTATTAAATATCATATATCAAAAAACAGGACTAATAACCTTTCATGGTCCAATGTTAACATCTAATATTTCAGAAAAATATACTCTTAATTCTTTTCTAGAAACAATAACTAAATCTACTTATCCCTATACACTAAATAATCCATACTATCTACCAGTAGAATGTTCTGTACGGGGAATTTCTGAAGGATCTATAATAGGTGGAAACTTATGCTTATTATGTTCTACCCTAGGAACACCTTATGAGATTGATACTAAAGGGAAAATTTTATTTTTAGAAGAAATAGGCGAGGCTCCTTATAAAATAGATAGGATGCTAACACAATTAAACTTATCAGGTAAATTATCTGAATGCTCTGGATTTATACTAGGACAATTTAAAGGTTGTGGTTTATCTAATTATAATAGAAGCTTTACTTTAGATGAAGTTCTAGAAACTCAAATTTTTTCTCTAAAAAAGCCAACTATTAATCATATTATGTCTGGACATTCTTATCCCAAATTAACATTACCAATAGGAGCTAAGGCAAGAATTGACTCTACTTTAGGTAAAATAGTTATTTTAGATCCTGTTCTTCAATAACTACTCTATTATTTTATAAAATAAAAAAAGTAAGCAATAAAATTGCTTACTTTATGGAGGCGCCACCCGGATTTGAACCGGGGAATAAAGGTTTTGCAGACCTTGGCCTTACCGCTTGGCTATAGCGCCATTAATGGTGGCTCGAGCAGGAATCGAACCAGCGACACGAGGATTTTCAGTCCTCTGCTCTACCGACTGAGCTATCGAGCCACACCTTACCTGGCAACATCCTACTCTCCCACACAGTCTCCCGTGCAGTACCATCGGCCCTCTGAGGCTTAACCATCGTGTTCGGTATGGGAACGGGTGTATCCCTTAGAGGCATCATCACCAGATTTGAAAGATATTGTTCTTTCAAAATTGCATGCTACAATAAACTTTTTTATATACATTGGACAAGCCCTCGACCTATTAGTATCAGTCAGCTAAATATGTTACCACACTTACACCTCTGACCTATCAACCTGGTAGTCTTCCAGGGGTCTTACTGACTTAACGTCATGGGAAATCTTATCTTGAGGTGGGCTTCACGCTTAGATGCTTTCAGCGTTTATCCCTTCCCGACATAGCTACCCAGCTGTGCTCCTGGCGGAACAACTGGTACACCAGAGGTCAGTCCATCCCGGTCCTCTCGTACTAAGGACAGCTCCTCTCAAATTTCCTACGCCCGCGACGGATAGGGACCGAACTGTCTCACGACGTTCTGAACCCAGCTCGCGTGCCGCTTTAATGGGCGAACAGCCCAACCCTTGGGACCTACTACAGCCCCAGGATGCGACGAGCCGACATCGAGGTGCCAAACCTCCCCGTCGATGTGGACTCTTGGGGGAGATCAGCCTGTTATCCCCGAGGTAGCTTTTATCCGTTGAGCGATGGCCCTCCCACGAGGAACCACCGGATCACTAAGCCCGACTTTCGTCCCTGCTCCACTTGTAAGTGTCGCAGTCAGGCTCCCTTCTGCCTTTGCACTCTTCGAACGATTTCCGACCGTTCTGAGGGAACCTTTGGGCGCCTCCGTTACTTTTTAGGAGGCGACCGCCCCAGTCAAACTGCCCACCTAACAATGTCCCGTGACCTGATTCAAGGCCTCCGGTTAGAAATTCAGTACTGTCAGGGTGGTATCCCAAGGATGACTCCACACAGGCTGACGCCCATGCTTCCTAGTCTCCCACCTATCCTGTACAGACAATACCAAATCTCAATGCTAAGCTACAGTAAAGCTCTACGGGGTCTTTCCGTCCAATCGCGGGTAACCAGCATCTTCACTGGTACTACAATTTCGCCGGATTTGCAGTTGAGACAGTGCCCAAATCATTACGCCATTCGTGCGGGTCGGAACTTACCCGACAAGGAATTTCGCTACCTTAGGACCGTTATAGTTACGGCCGCCGTTTACTGGGGCTTAAGTTCACACCTTCGCTTGCGCTAAGTGATCCCCTTAACCTTCCAGCACCGGGCAGGCGTCAGCCCCTATACATCAGCTTTCGCTTTAGCAGAGACCTGTGTTTTTGCTAAACAGTTGCTTGGGCCTATTCTCTGCGGCCTACATTTCTGTAGGCACCCCTTCTCCCGAAGTTACGGGGTCAATTTGCCGAGTTCCTTAACTGCAATTCTTCCGCTGGCCTTAGGATTCTCTCCTCATCTACCTGTGTCGGTTTGCGGTACGGGTACCAAACTCCTCCCTAGAAGCTTTTCTTGGCAGCGTGGAATCAGGTACTTCGCTCATACGAGCTCCCCATCACACCTCAACTTAGTCTCCGGATTTGCCTAGAGACATGTCTAAGTGCTTAGACAGACATCCAATAGTCTGCACACCCTATCCTCCTGCGTCACTCCATTGGTAATAACGTCATTTGGTAGTATCGGAATATCAACCGATTGTCCATCACCTACGCCTTTCGGCCTCGGCTTAGGTCCCGACTAACCCTGGGCGGACGAGCCTTCCCCAGGAAACCTTAGATTTTCGGCCATTGAGATTCTCACTCAATTCTCGCTACTTATGCCAACATTCTCACTCCTGTACAGTCCACCGCTCCTTTCGGTACGACTTCAGCCCATACAGGAAGCTCCTCTACCACTCCGTTAGGAGTCCGTAGCTTCGGTAGTAGATTTTAGCCCCGGACATTTTCGGCGCAAGGTCTCTCGACTAGTGAGCTATTACGCACTCTTTAAATGAGTGGCTGCTTCTAAGCCAACATCCTAGTTGTCTTAGAAACCTCACATCCTTTACCACTTAATCTACATTTAGGGACCTTAGCTGACGGTCTGGGCTGTTTCCCTTTTGACTACGGATCTTATCATTCGCAGTCTGACTGCCTGGGTACAAGTGTATGGCATTCGGAGTTTGATAAGGTTCGGTAAGCCTCGCGGCCCCCTAGCCCATTCAGTGCTCTACCTCCATCACTTAATTTACCAGACGCTAGCCCTAAAGCTATTTCGAGGAGAACCAGCTATCTCCGAGTTCGATTGGAATTTCTCCGCTATCCACAGCTCATCCCATGGTTTTTCAACACCAACGTGGTTCGGTCCTCCACGAGGTTTTACCCTCGCTTCAACCTGGCCATGGATAGGTCACCCGGTTTCGGGTCTACAGCATGCAACTAGTCGCCCTATTCAGACTTGGTTTCCCTTCGGCTACGTACCATAAGTACTTAACCTTGCTGCATACCGTAACTCGTTGGCTCGTTCTACAAAAAGCACGTCGTCACACACATAAGGTGCTTCGACCGGTTGTAGGCACAGGGTTTCAGGTTCTATTTCACTCCCCTCCCGGGGTTCTTTTCACCTTTCCCTCACGGTACTGCTTCACTATCGGTCACTAGGTAGTATTTAGCCTTGGGAGGTGGTCCTCCCTGCTTCCCACAAGGTTTCACGTGTCTCGTGGTACTCTGGATCAGTTCTGACTTTTTCGTTCTTTCGCCTACATGACTATTACATTCTGCGGTGCAACTTTCCAGTTGTCTTCGACTAGAATTCCAAAGTATTTATGAACTGTCCGCAACCCCAAGAGCAAGCTCTTGGTTTGGGCTCTTTCCGTTTCGCTCGCCGCTACTCAGAAAATCGATGTTTCTTTCTCTTCCTCCGGGTACTTAGATGTTTCAGTTCCCCGGGTTACCTTCCTTAAGCTATGTATTCACTTAAGGATACATGAGGTTTCTCATGTGGGTTTCCCCATTCGGAAATCTGTGGATCACGGCCTATGTGCGGCTACCCACAGCTTATCGCAGCTTATCACGTCCTTCATCGGCTCCTAGTGCCAAGGCATTCGCCCTGCGCCCTTTGTAGCTTGACCTATCATTTATTCTACTATAAACTGCGCATTACTTCGTCAGCTACGTCGCTCATTTCGTTCACATACAAAAGTATTGTTCACTCATTCGCTCCTTGCTTCCTCGTACTGCTTGTTTCTAGCGAATAAATCTATACAATCTTTACTAGATTAGTATAGGTATATAAATCAGTAAATCTATAATAGATTTTAAAGTCTTTATTGTAACTATGCAATTTTCAAAGAACAATCTGCTCTACTATAAGCTTCGCATTACTTCGTCAGCTACGTCACTCATTTCGCTCATATACATAAGTATTATTCGCTCATTCGTTCCTTGCTTCCTCGTACTGCTCGCTTCTAGCGAACATATAATTTTGAAAGATTCTATGATCTTTCAAAATTGAACAGAAGACATAAACCTTTTTGCTTAGGTTCTCCCTAAACATATATCCTTAGAAAGGAGGTGATCCAGCCGCAGGTTCTCCTACGGCTACCTTGTTACGACTTCACCCCAATCACTAATCCCACCTTCGGCCGCTGGCTCCTTGCGGTTACCTCACGGACTTCGGGTGTTACCAGCTCTCATGGTGTGACGGGCGGTGTGTACAAGGCCCGGGAACGTATTCACCGCGACATTCTGATTCGCGATTACTAGCAACTCCAACTTCATGTAGGCGAGTTGCAGCCTACAATCCGAACTGGGATGAGTTTTTGAGTTTTGCTCCACCTCACGGTTTTGCGTCTCTTTGTACTCACCATTGTAGCACGTGTGTAGCCCTAGACATAAGGGGCATGATGATTTGACGTCATCCCCACCTTCCTCCGCGTTAACCACGGCAGTCTTGCTAGAGTGCTCAACTTAATGGTAGCAACTAACAATAAGGGTTGCGCTCGTTGCGGGACTTAACCCAACATCTCACGACACGAGCTGACGACAACCATGCACCACCTGTCTTCCTGTCCCCGAAGGGACTTCCTCGATTAAGAGTAATTCAGGAGATGTCAAGTCTAGGTAAGGTTCTTCGCGTTGCTTCGAATTAAACCACATGCTCCGCTGCTTGTGCGGGCCCCCGTCAATTCCTTTGAGTTTTAATCTTGCGACCGTACTCCCCAGGCGGAATACTTAATGCGTTTGCGACGGCACGGAGGTCATGACAACCCCCACACCTAGTATTCATCGTTTACGGCGTGGACTACCAGGGTATCTAATCCTGTTTGCTCCCCACGCTTTCGAGCCTCAGCGTCAGTTATCGTCCAGTAAGTCGCCTTCGCCACCGGGGTTCTTCCTAATCTCTACGCATTTCACCGCTACACTAGGAATTCCACTTACCTCTCCGACACTCTAGACCTCCAGTTTGAAATGCAGCACCCAAGTTGAGCTCGGGTATTTCACATCTCACTTAAAGGTCCGCCTACGCTCCCTTTACGCCCAGTAAATCCGGACAACGCTTGCCACCTACGTATTACCGCGGCTGCTGGCACGTAGTTAGCCGTGGCTTCCTCCTTTGGTACCGTCATTATCGTCCCAAAAGACAGGGCTTTACGATCCGAAAACCTTCATCACCCACGCGGCGTTGCTGCATCAGGCTTTCGCCCATTGTGCAATATTCCCCACTGCTGCCTCCCGTAGGAGTCTGGACCGTGTCTCAGTTCCAATGTGGCCGATCACCCTCTCAGGTCGGCTACGCATCGTCGCCTTGGTGAGCCGTTACCTCACCAACTAGCTAATGCGCCGCGGGTCCATCTTATAGCGGATTGCTCCTTTAAAGCTAAAGCCATGCGACTTCTACTTCTTATGCGGTATTAATCTTCCTTTCGGAAGGCTATCCCCCTCTATAAGGCAGGTTACCCACGTGTTACTCACCCGTCCGCCGCTAACTCCACTCCCGAAGGAGCTTTGTTCGCTCGACTTGCATGTGTTAAGCACGCCGCCAGCGTTCGTCCTGAGCCAGGATCAAACTCTCAATTTAAAAAGTTTGATTACTAGCTTAGTACTAGTTTGCTGACTTCATATATATGAGTCAATTTAAAGAATTAACTGGTTATATGTTTCTTCTGTTCAATTTTCAAAGATCATCTGTCGCTCTCTTGCGACGCTCATTTATTGTATCAAAGCTTTTATCACTTGTCAACAACTTTTTTCTTTTTCGTTGCTGCTCTCTCGCAGCGACAAGACTTATTATATTTCAAACTTAACATAATATATTCTAAAAACAATTCATTTTTTTAGATATATTATATAAATACTATCTTATTCTTTAATTTTCTCTCTTTTTCTTATAATGATACACCCGATACTGGGTGCCTAATAACCTCTATATAATTAATGTTTTCTTAACCTTTATCATTAAAAAATCATATACTAAATAGAACTAATTTTTATATGAGGAGACTTACTATGTGTGGAATTGCCGGTGTTGTTAATTATAGAGAGAATCTAAATTCCTCTTCTAATATTAAAACTATAGAAGATATGACAAAAACTTTAGAAAAAAGAGGACCTGATTCATCTGGAATTTATATCGACACTCACTGTACTTTAGGTCATAGAAGACTTATTGTTGTCGATCCAGAAGGTGGTCTGCAACCTATGACTAAAAAAACTTCTACTAATGAATATACTATTGTTTACAATGGAGAACTTTATAATACTGAAAATGTACGATCTGAATTAATAAAAGAAGGTTATTCTTTTAACTCTTATTCTGATACTGAAGTATTATTAACATCTTATATACATTGGGGAGTAAATTGTTTAAATCATATTAATGGTATCTTTGCCTTTGCAATATGGGATAAATTAAATGAAAGTCTTTTTTTAGTAAGAGATCCCCTTGGAGTTAAACCATTATTTTATGCCAAAAAGGGTAACTCATTTATTTTTGGATCTGAAATAAAAACTGTACTTGCTAATAATAAAGTTAACAGAGTACTGGATAAAGAAGGAATATTAGAGTTATTTGCCCTTGGTCCAGCTACAGCTCTTGGAAGTGGTGTTCTTAAGGGTATAAAAGAAGTCCCACCCGCTAATTACATTATAATAAGTAAGGACAAAGAAGAATTAAAAGAATATTGGAAAGTCACTCCAGAGCCATTTACTGAGTCTTTAGATGAAGCAACAGAACACTTACAATCCCTATTAATAGATGCAATTAATAGACAATTAGTCGGTGACGTTCCTATCTGTACCTTTTTATCTGGTGGCCTAGACTCTTCCGCTATTTCAGCTATAGCAGCAAAAACATTTAGAGAAAATGGCAAAACTCTAACAACTTATTCTATAGATTATAAAGATAATGATAAATACTTCAAATCATCTTTGTATCAACCTACTTCTGATCAATTTTGGGCTATAAAAGTTTCAAAAGATATCGGATCTAATCACATTACTGTTGTAAATGACAATATAGAACTAGCAGAAGCACTTATCCCATCCATAATAGCAAGAGACTTACCTGGAATGGCTGATGTAGATTCTTCTTTATATTTATTTTGTAAGGAAATAAGAAAAAATTTCGTTGTTGGTTTATCTGGTGAATGCGCCGATGAGTTATTTGGAGGATATCCTTGGTTTACTAGAAGTGAGCTTATTAATTATCCAACATTCCCTTGGTCACGTTTTGTAGATGATAGAAAAACATTATTATCCGATGATTTGCAATCTTTGGACTTAGATGGATTTGCTTACTATCACTATAAGAAAACCTTATTCGAAACCCCTCATCTAGATAACGAAAGTCCTATGGACTACAGAATGAGAGAGTTATTCTATTTAAATATTAAATGGTTTATGGTTAATCTATTGAATAGAAAAGACAGAATGAGTATGAGTAACTCCTTTGAAGCTAGAGTTCCTTTCGCAGATTACAGATTAGTTCAATATGCATTTAACCTACCTTATGAAATAAAATTTGCTGACGGAAGAGAGAAAGGTTTACTTAGAAGAGCTCTTAAAGGCATCCTTGCTGACGATGTTATATATAGAAAAAAGAGTCCTTATCCAAAAACTTATCATCCAGATTATACAAATAAGGTCTGCTCTATGTTAAGTAATATCATCGATAATCCTAATTCACCTATACTAGAAATAATAAATAAAAATAAAATTCAAGAAATCATTGATTCAAAAGGTTCCTCCTACAAGACACCTTGGTTTGGTCAATTAATGACAGGACCACAACTTATAGCTTATCTCGTTGGATTAAATGTTTGGCTTGATTATTATAATATAGATATTATTAAGTAAAGATTAGCAGAACTGTTGCATAATGAATTTTATAGCCTTATGCTTCAGTTCTTCCTTATACAGTGCATAATTATCAGTGCACTGTTATTGATGAAATTCCTGCGGAATTTCTTAGAATTTAAGTGTTTAACATAGATTATGTAGAATAATCTATGTTTTTTTGCTTAGTATCAGTAACTATTCACTCTTACTTCTTCACCATAATTGAGAATTGTGAAATGTGAAATACGAATTACAAAAAAGAGTTCCCGCTCACGAATCTTATTCGGTATTGCGACAACTCCATTATTCAAATCTCAGCTACCATAAGCTTTTTATTTTCATCACAAACAATATATAGTTCTTTTCCATCAATGACTGTCTTCATTCTTACCTTGTATCCCCATAACTCTTGAACATATTTTAATGTACCCTCAGTGTATGAAAGTTGTAATTCTCGTCCATCATAAACATGTTCTAATGTTAATGTTTTATCTTTTAAGTTCATATCATATACCCTTATATACGGTACAGATCCCATACCACAATTTGATGCTAAAGAATTTCTTATTTCCTTCCATCCAGATTCATCTGCAACTTCCTTTACATATATATCTCCTGATTTTCTAACATACTCAAATAAGTTAAATTCCGCACATAACTCTTCTGTTAGATATCGTCTTAAAAACGATGAATCTCTATCACATTCTCTTACTTCAAATATTTTTTCTCTTCCATAAGTTTTATCTAGATATTCAAAAATCTTAAAACCTAAGAAATAAGGATTTAATCCTCCCACTATAGGTGCAATTACATCATTATGTCTCTTTATAAATTCTAAATGTAATCCTGTTGGCAATTCTAAATTTTTTAATATTGTATAATGCCAATAAGATGCCCATCCTTCATTCATTATCTTAGTCTCTATTTGTGGTATAAAATATAATGTCTCATCTCTTACTATAGATAGTATATTTTTCTCCCACTCAGCTAAATCGCCATGCTTAATAATAAAGTACAATAAATCATCCTCTGGTGATAATGGTATTTTATATATATCTGGTGCTGGAATTTCCTTATATCCGTCTAAAATAGAATAACTTCCTGTCTTCTCTAGATAATTATCCATTATTCTCTTTTTTATTTCCTCTTCATCTATTCTTTTTTCTCCAACAGCTCTTGATGTCTGTAGCTTCAACGAATGAGCAGCATCTAAAACTCTTTCTACATTTTCATAGCCTATAGAAGGATCGTTTATATAATCTCTTATAGTATCAGCATGTACTTTGAACATTTCAATTGTCCTATTGGCATCAGTGCCTTCTTTAAACAATCTATTATTTTTGAAAAAATCATTATGACCATATACATGCGCCATTGTTAAAATCTGCAGAAGCAAAGTATTTTCTCTCATTAAATAAGCTAAACAAGGATTAGAATTTATTACCATCTCATAAGGTAGTCCTGTTAAATTGTACCTATATAAAGTCCTATTTTTTTCATATGCTTTTCCAAAACTCCAATGTGGATATCTTGAAGGCATCCCTACATAAGCTTCGTAGCCAATCATTTCTTTATAACCTATTATCTCAAATTCTTGGGGATAATAATCTAAATTTACACTCCTTACGACTTCCTCTATTCTATCATTCCACATTTCTAAATCTTTTACTGTATAGTCCATGCTATTCCTCCTTTAGCTCTTTCTTCAGCATGGTTTTTAATGCAACCCATAAATCGGATTTTTGTTTTATTGATGCAGATAAATAATTTTTATTTTTAATTTCGTTATTTAATTTATATTTCATTGTCGTTGCATAGGTTATAGGTAAAATTTCTGTATATCCGAATAGATTGCAGACTTCACAAAGATCTTTTACTGCTTTTATAGTTTTATCATTATCTTCACTCCAATTATCTCCGTCAGACACACAGAATGTATATAAATTCCACATAGCTGGATCATATCTTTCTTCTATTATTTCTAATGCTTTATTCAACCCTGATGATATATAAGTTCCCCCTGATTGACCTTTATGAAAAAATTCATTTTCTCCTACTTCTTTTGCTGTAGTAGAATGAGCAACAAAAGCCACTTCTACATTGTTATATTTATTTTTTATAAATCTTGATAGTACATAAAAATATGACCTAGCTAAATATTTCTTAGTATTATCCATAGATCCAGATACATCCATTACAAATATTATTGCCGCATTACTTTCTCTTTTCGGTTGCACCTTTACCCTATAATATCTAAGATCATCCTCTATAAAAGGGAATCTATCTATTTCTTCATTAATATTAGCTTCTTTAAGAGCTCTTTTCTTTGACTGTAATCTTTCAATTTTTGTCATAACAGTCTTTTTTTTCGCTAATCTTGGATTAATGCCATGTTTTTGATAACCTTTCTTCTTAAAAGAACTTTCCGTAATGATTTCTGAATATTTTTTTCTATCCATATGAGGCAATTCTAAATCTTCTGCTAAATAATCAAAAACTTCATCTAAGGTTATTTCTGTTTCATAATAATCTTCCCCTTCATCGTTGCCAGCGCCTTGACCCTTACCTGGTCCTTTTCCTTTTCCCCCCTTCTCACTCCCAATTTTATCTCCTCGTTTTTCTTCACCAGTACCACTAGCTACACCACCAGAATTTTTTCCATATATAAATTGATATTCCTTAAGCCCTCTTATAGGAATCTTAAATTTCTTATTCTTAGTTTCACCAATAATACTCTCCTCTGAAAGTATATCTCCTAAATTATCCTTTATAGATTTCTCAACTAACTGCCTATGTCTTCTCCTATCTTCAATGGATCTATCATGGTCTACAGGATTTGAACTATGATCTTTGAATATGGCCATAGTCTATCAATCCTTCCACAAGTTGTTTGCTGCATATTTCAAAATTACATCACAACAGTTTGGACAATAGCCATTAGAAATCATTTCTGCAACCATTGCATTGTATTTTTGATCTTGCTCCTTATTTCTAACTTTTGATTTAGTTACAATTCTTGAAAGATCCTTTACAGACATAGTTAATTTCTTCTCTATAGCCTCTTTTAATGGTTCGTAAGTTGTATAATCTATTGTTCCACCATTTCTTACAACATAGAACATATATGAAGTTACATCAGACCTAAATCCTTTAGCTGAACTTTCAGATATTCCAAGTTGTTCTTCTATACTTCTCATAAATTCTTCATCAGGATTTAACTCTTCTCCTGTTGATCCATCCTTAATTTTTGTCTTATTAACATAAGCTTCAGCATTATCAAGATAATTATTAAATAATGACTCTGCTTGTTCTCTGAAAGAATGTATAAATGCTCTTGTTATTTCTTTTTCTAAAGTTTTATTATATTCTTTTCTTATATTATCTTGGACAAGTCCTAAATATCTTTTCTTTTCATCTTCAGCAATATCTAACTCTTTTACAGACTTAATAATACTTTCCATTATACTAAGTGGATTTATACAATCATGTTCTGAATTAGATAATGCATTATCTATAGCTTTTATAATGAATCTAGTTGATATACCTTTCATACCTTCTCTTGGTCCAGCTTCTTCTCTTAGTTCCATTATATCTATTCTCTTTGTTGTACCTTTTTCTACAATTTCTTCACCATTATAAATCTTAAGCTTTGTCATAGGATCAGCCTTGGCAGATAATGCTAATCTTGAAAGAATAGCAAACATTGCCGCTGTTTCTATAGTATGCGGTGCAATATGAGCTTTAAAATTTGATTTTTTCAATATCTTTTCATATATTTTCATTTCTTCATTTAATTCTAAGCAATAAGGTACTTCTATTTTTACTATTCTATCTAATATAGCCTCATTGGTATGATCTGATTTAAATTTATTCCATTCAGCTTCATTAGAGTGAGCCAAAATTATACCATCAAAATAAATCATTGAACCTTTACCTGGAGATGGTATTGATTTTTCTTGTGTAGCAGTGATTATAGTATGCAAATATTCAACATCATTCTTAAATACTTCTATAAATTCTACTATGCCTCTATTTCCTACATTAAAAGCTCCATTAAGAGAGAATATTCTTGGATCATCTTCAGCATATAAATCCATTTTAGAAATATCTACAGAACCTGTTAGTATAGATGTATCTTGATTATTCGGATCTACTGGTGGTACTACCCCTACACCTTTTCTAGATCTTATTGAAAAACTATTAGTTGTTACAGGCATGTCCTCATACTTACCACCATATTCATGCATTAACCTATACTTACAAATTGGACATAAATCTCCTTCTATTTGAACTCCCAATTTTTCCTCAAATTCTTTTCTTAAATGTTTAGGAATTAGGTGTAATGGTTCCTCATGCATAGGACATCCTTTAATTGCATATATCCTATCTGCACTTTCTAATGCCTTTTTTAATGATTCAACTAAAGAGGATTTACCAGCACCTACAGGTCCTACCAAATACAATACTTGTCTAGCTTCTTCACCCTTCATAGATGCAGAATTTAAATAATTCATAAGCTTCATCAATACTTTATCAATTCCGAAAAAGTCATCTTTAAAGAAATTGTATCTTTTTATAATTTCATTACCGTATATCTTTTTTATTCTTGGATTTTCTTCCGGTTTCAAAACTTCATATCCTTGACTAGTTATGATATCATTCATTCTCTTATGTGCAAGTTTTGCAACATCAGGATTTTCTTTTACTATATCCAAATACTCTAAAAAGCTACCTTCAAATTTTTCTTTATTGTGACGTTCACGATCATTTATTATAAACTCCTTAAAATCCATGAACTGCACCCCCTTTACTCTAAATATATTCAGTAATTGTTGAAATATATTACAAATTAGTTCATTATTAAAAATTAAGTTTTTTTATTAAACCCATATATTTAAATAAGAATTTTTAGATAAAAAAAACTAGTACATAAATGTACTAGGCCTCTATCATTAAAATAAAATTACTGCTTATTTGTGGTAATTTTATAAGCTCCTTAGCATTAACTAATTTTTTATATATAAAGCTATTATACTTAAGTGTTGTTATCAAATTTTTATCATTTACTGTACACTATTTTTAGCTTAATTAAGGTAATGAAAGCTACACCTTCACATATGATATTTATACGCAATTGACCCACCCCAACTACACTCGCCGTCCGCAGGACTACAATGCTTTTCCTATGGAAAAGCCACCATCACTGTGCATTGTGCACTGACCACTATTCCTCCCATCCAGCATTATTCTCTTGAGTTACTTTAACATCTATATTACTATCAAACTTCAACTTAAAACTCTTGAAAGGATCTATTAAACCCTTATCATATTTTCTTATTGTAACCTCTCCAGTAAATTTAAGCTGTGGCTCCATAATACTAGGTGTTTCCTTTTTAGATAAATATAATGTTACATTTGCTTCTGTACCACTTGTGATATTATATATTAACCTATCGCCTTTATTATAAGCTAAATGTTCTGCTGATATAACTACTTGTCCAGGTTCAACATCACTTAATTCAAAATATCCATTGGCATCAGCTTTGGCTTTTTCTATACCGTTTACTATAACTGATGCATATGGAATTACTTTTTTAGTATCACTATCATAAACTGTACCCTTTATTGTACAGTTATACTCCGCACTTTTATTTACTATTAATTTAACAAAATCTATAGCATAGGAATCTCCAGAAGCTATACCTTGTCTATCATCATCAATTTTTATTTGTATTCCTTTTCCTGAAGTGCTACCTTTCCTTATATACTTATAAAACCTCTGTGGAATTTCCAATGTAATCATGCTGGATTTAGCTCCTGTTTGGCTTAATTTATTAATTGTATCAGACCATTCCTCTATCTCCACAAATTCTCCCATTTCATCATCTCCAGGTACTCGTATAGTTGCCTTATATACTACACGGGATTTCGCTGAAAATCTTAAATACCATTCTGATTTTTTGCAGCCATACATATCCATCCAACTCTCATCAGTAACAGAAGAACTTAATGAGTTTTTTATTGTAGCATCATCTTGCATTGGTTCTATATCATCTATCATTACTTTTATAACTGCTCTATTAATTTTTTCTTCATCGCCTATCTTCCCATCATATTTTATTGTCACTGGTTCTACTGGCTGCAAATATCTCCAGTTTACATTTTTAGAATCTATTTTATCAGAGTTATCTGTCCAAGAACTTGATGATGTCCATCCTCTTATAGATCTTTGTGTATACCCATCAAAAAATATTTCATCATTTACCGCTGTGAAACATCCTAGCTTTGTACTATCATTTTCAAAGCTACTCATTTTTCCCCATGTTCCATCTTGTTTAAAATAAATTGAATAAAAACTAGCATCCCACTGACAGTTATCATCTGCTTTCTTGCTACTTTCACTACTATTAGACCACTTCCATGTTAAACCTGTAGAGTTTTTAGTATAAGCTACTAGTGACAATCCTCCTGTGTAATCTTTATTATCTGAAGTTATCGGTATGTTTTTGTAATAATTATAAAATCCCGTTGTCACCATCTTTCTATCAGTTCCATCGGGATCATTCAATTGAGGAAATACTGCCAAAGAATGACCTTCCGTTATCTCTCCTTTATATACATTTGTTGTTCCATATCCATATCCAAAATTATCTTCATCGCCCACCAAAATTTCAAATCCAGCAGCATCAAATCCAGATGGTTCTTCTGAAACTTCTCCAACTGTACCACCGCCATCATTCTCCTCTGTGGTTCCACCTTCTTTTACTCCATTAAACTTCATATTAACCTGAACATTTGAAATTAAATTAGAATTATTAATAATCTTCAATCCCTTATACTCTAACTCTTGTCCTTCTTCTGGATTACTTATAGTGTCTCCATCTACCCCATACCATCTTGCTTCGCTCTTATCTACAACAATGGATTCCTTGCCATTCTCTATATCTATACCTTGTAATAAACCATTTAATCCTTGTATCCCATGGAATTTATTATTAAAATATCCATAACTTATAGAAATACTCATAATGAAAATTATAAATAACGCCATTATTAATACTAGTTTATACTTTCTCCTATTCATTGTTCTTCCACCTTATAATCTATAGTTAGGCTATCTATTTTTTCGCTTCTATTATCATTAAAATATCCATAACTTTTAGGAACAACAATAGCTATAAGAATTATTAATATTAAAATTATCGCAATAAACCCCTTTTTATCCTTCATTGTTTCCCTCCCATAATTATCTCTCAAATCTTAAACCATATCACTACTCCTCCACCTACCGTTAATATGCCTACCATAATTAAAGTATTTTTATTAATAATTTCTCCAGTTTTTGTTAACACCAACAAACTATCATCCACATTATTTTCCATCATTACTACAAATACATTTGGTTTTAAAATATATTGATAACTCTTGTTTTGATAATCATTTCCCACTAGATTATTAAACTCTATAGTTATATAGAACTCTCCCACAAAATTCAAATCCATAAATATAGGCTCTTTGAAATTTATAGTCCTATTAGCTAAGTCATCCATAGTTCCTGAATATATTTCTTCTTCACCATATGTGATAGTTACATTATATACATTATCTAATATATTCTCTTTTTCTGCTTCTTCTATGCTATATTTATAATTGATATCATTATCTTTAATATAACTTTTACTAAATTCTATCCCTTCTAAATAACACTCTTTACCCCATATATTCTGTATTTTAAAAGTTTTAGAAATCTTATCTGTAGGTCTCCATACCCCATCTTCCTCAGTACTATATATATCTGTTAATTCAGCTTTTACGCTTACAACTTTAATCATTGATAAACTAAGTATGATTATAAAAAGTTTTATTCTTTGCAAAATCTTTTTATCCATAGTTCACCTCATTATGTATGTAAAACCATAAGATTATTATGCTTATGGTTTTACAAGTAATATTCTATTTAATTTATTATGGTTGTATTGGATTCTTTATACTTCCAGTTCCATCGTCACCTGTTCCATCTTCATTCCATCCTGGATTGTTTTCTTGAGTTGCTCTAATTTCAAAAAGATTAGATATATTTAAATCAGTGACAGTTCCACCTTGATAATCAACTGTAGTTGCAGTTCCATCTACTGACTTTTCATAAGAATTCTTTGTAGTTAGTGGCAATTCTAATCTAACACTTACTAACTGCGACTTTGATGATGCCAATGTTGTTAAATCAACTTGTGCACCAGAAGCTAGATTTTCCATATTTACTTCAGCATCATTTACATATAGTTTCCATCCTGCATTTTTTAATTTAGTTACCTCAGTAGTCGCTGCTTCATTATTGGCTACATTTAATTGTGCTTTTATTGTTATATTACTATTATTAGTTATTAATAAACCAGTTTGTCCAGCTTCATTTGTAGTTCCAAGTACTATTGCATCACCAGGTCTTGTGTATTGAATATTATTATCAGTAAATGGAGCTCCTATAGTAGCTCTTTCAAGTCCACTAGTATCCCCATCATATGTTGTCTTTGCAACTCCTGTTATGTCAGGATTAGCATTCTTTCTTTCATATTCTTTTAACTCTGTAGCATCCGTTGGTAATGCAGCATTACTCTTCCTTACTACATCATAAGACCAATCATGAGCAACAGTACCATCATTGGTAGCTTGTGCTGTTACTTCAACTTTACCATTAGTAATTTGGATTTTTTGAAGAGTTTCTCCTTCAGAATCTGTAATATTATTTGTTTTATTTATGAAATACGCAAAGGATGTCGCTATTCCTATTATCATTATTACCCCTAGCAACAATACAATAACTTTTTTCTTCCTCATAATTTCAACCCCCTATTACTTTTGTTTCTTTTCTCTAAAAATGAAATCATATATAAAAATAAATACTATAATAGAACCCATAGTTACCAATCCAATTGGCGATATTGCAAAGGAAATTATGTATCCTATCTTTGGTATTGAAAACACAAACTTTCCTATTACATCACTTTTATTAATAGGCGTATCTTCAAGGTTATTGTTATCTCCCTTAGTAATAATACTGTCATCACTAATCTCTTCAATTCTATGGGTAGCTACAATATTATCTTTATTAAATGTTATAATGTCTCCCTTTTCTAGCTTATCTGCATCAGTCTTCTTTACAAAAATCATATCTCCTGGATTTATTGTAGGCTTCATACTAGGAGTTACAATTACATACGACCTATACTTTATTACGTCATATACTTTTTCTGACTTACTAGATAAACTAGTCATAAGCCCTATCAATAGTATAAATACCGCTATTATAAACAATAGGTTACCAAAAACTTTAATAACTTTTTTCATAACTTCACCTTCTCTTATTTGTGTATATAATGAAAATTGAACCAATGATAACATTTACATTTTTTCTCATATAATCACATCAAAATATAGAATTATATATTAATGTATCTTTTGGTAAATTATATAATTATTTTCTACTTATTTCAAGGTTTTGCTTCATTATTTCTTCGGAAAAGTTTTTATATTTATTTAAATTTATTTAAATTTCTATTCAAAACTAATTCTTTTCACATTTTTACTAAAAATAACTCTTAATAAAATGCTACAAATAGCATTAATATTCTTTCTTTTTCACAATTTTATAATAAATATAGCTATTTTTATTTTTTCCATATATTATATAATTTTTAAGAAAAAATTTTTTCTATATATAAAAAGGCCAAAGTACACTACATCAATGTTGCACTTCGACCCTATAATTATTGAAGAGTGAATAGTCATAACTTTTCACTCTTCTCTCTTTACTGACTTATATTATTTTCTTGCGTTATCCTTGCCTTTAACTCACTATCAAATTTCAACTTAAATCCATCTTGAGATACAAAATCTATATTACCCTTTGAAAATAACTTTAAATTATAATCAACATTATAATAAAATCCTGGCTCAACCTTTAATGATATATCTTCTATAGAATACTTTTCTCCAGATTTTACTATTTTAATTTCTTTAACTATTGATTCCCCTACAGCGGTATTGCTACCCTTCTTATATTTATTTATTATGATATTACCTGTAAATTTTGTTTTTGCAACTATTATTGGATCTTTTCCACTTGGCAGCATATTTATATTTAATGTAACTATATCTCCAGAGTTAACATGATATATTGTGCTTACCCTATCATTATATGAAGGATGAGTAACTTTCAATATTACTTGACCCGGTGCTACATTCTCAATGTAATAATATCCATTCTCATCAGTTGTCACCTGTCCTTCTATTCCGCTTCCTGTAATAACTGCATCTTTTATAGGATTCCCTTCATTGTCTAGAATTCTACCTTCTATACCAGCACTTCTATCTACAGTTCCGTTAACAGTTATTTTTGCAAAATCTATTGCATAAGAATCACCACTAGCCACATCTCCTAATTTAATTTCTGTACCATCATAGTTTTTCCCAACGATAGTACCATCTCTAGGATCATCAATTTTTAATAACAATCCTTCGCCACCATTTTCTATGTATTTCAAAAGTCGTTTTGGTACTTCGAAAGTTACTAGATTGCCTCTTGGACCATGCTGGTCTATATTATTAATTATCTCTTCAAATTCAGGTACTCTAACCTCTGGATAATTCTCGTTACCTTCCACTGCTAAAGTAACCTGATACTTATTTCTAGATTTCGCTGAAAAAGATGATATTCTCCATTCTGAATCATCTGCTTTATATTCTTTAAAATCTTCTGATGGCTCCGGTTGAAGATCATCAAACATTACTTGAATAGTAGCACTAGACACCTTTTTATCTTTATCTTCTTCACTAATTTTATCATTATAAACAAACTTTAATGGTTCAACTTTTTGCATAGCACCCCAATCTACTCCATTAAAAATATGAGTTTCGTGATGTCCTAAAGTTGTATTAGTGTACCCATCAAAAAATATTTCTCCATTATCATCCTTTAAATCGCCTACTTTACTGGTATCTATACCCCAATATTTATCATAAAACTTACTTTCACTTGTCCAATTTCCATCTTCTTTTTTGTAAAAATATCCACCAAAACTACAACCATATCCACTTTGTGGCTTAATAGTTTTCCATTCTAATGGCCATTTGTAATTACTATTTTTCCAGGTTCCATCTTCACCAAAAGTAAGTCCTGCTTTAGTTGTATATAACAACACACTCCATGTATTACCAAAGCCACCACTACTAGTTCTATTATAGAAATTATAAAATCCCGTATTTACCATTTTTCTATCTGTTCCTTGTACATCTTCACTATCCTTAGGATATACATCTAAACTATGAACCGGCATTATTTCTTTAAATGGATCTAATCCATTATACCCAAATCCTAAATTATCTATATCGCCTACCAATACCTCAAACCCCATCATATCTTCTCTGTTATCTACATCAATATCATCATCGGAAATATTAGGGTCTCCTTCTTCTGTTCCGCCTACTTTTTCTCCCGTAAAAGTTAAATTTAAATTTAAGTTAGATGTTAAATTAGACTTATTTGTTATCTTTACTCCTTTATAACTTACCTCTAATCCATCCTCTGGATTAACTACGCTACCTTCAACATCTTCGCTGTTAGCATATTGCCACTTACTATCAGCAGTGTTTATCTCAACTTTACTATTTCCATTAGTTATATACATCCTATTAATTGAATTACTATTATAATTTTTCATTTTTACTTTAGAATTAAAATAACTATATCCTATATTAATAGTACAAACTGATGCAATAATCATGATGGTAATAGCAACTTTCTTTCCCTTCACCTACCATCACCTCTCATATAATAAATAAATTATATAACTTATTTATCATATTCTACTTCTAATGTAGCTATTTTTGAAGTTGATTCATTACTAAAATACCCATAACTAGAGTTTAAAGAAAACCCCATAAAAATTATCGATGTTAAGAGTATTAAAATCTTTATTTTAAATTTAGACTTACTCATACATCGTCACCCCTTCTATATCTTTTAGACATCATCAATAATATTCCAAAAATAACCATCGTTAATGAGCCTATGAACAAATTTGAAATACTAAGGATAGAACCTGTTTGAGTAATAAAAGTTGGCATATCTATATTAGTATCTTCTTCTACTTTAAATGCACTAGGATATAAAATATATTCATACCTTTTATTTTGAAGTTCATTTCCTGCCATTGAATTAAAATCTATAGCTATAGAAAACTTAACTGTTGAATCTAAATCCATAAATATTGGTTTGTCCAACATCACTGTTTTTTTCACTAACTCTTTTATTGTTCCTGAATATAATATTTCTTCTCCCATATTAATAGTTACATTATATTCATCATCTAATATTCCTTCTTTAGTAGCTTCTTCAACAGAATACCCTCTTCCTGTATCAATATCTTTAATTATGGTTCTATTAAAACTTATACCTTCTAAAAAACATTTTTCTTTCCATACATTTTTTATAACGAAATTCTTCGTTATCTTATCTGTCGGCCTCCAAACGCCATCTTCTTCAGTACTATATATATTTGTATTTTCCGCCCTCACTATTGTAGGATTTACAACTATAACTAACATAATCAGTAAAATTTTTATTATGCCAGGTACTTTCTTACTCATAGTTCACCTCCTCAAATAAAGATATGTTACACACAAATATTGATTTGTAATTTCTCACCTTCTATTAAGGTTGTATTGGATTTGTAACAGTTCCTGTTCCATCCACTCCAGATCCATCTTCATTCCAACCTGGATTATTTTCTTGAGTTGCTCTGATTTCAAATATCTTGCTTATATCAAAACCATCTTCAACATTTGTACCAGCTGCTTTATTTTGATATGTATTTCCAGTACCTAATGGTAACTCAAGTCTTACATCTACAAGTTGTGATTGTTTTCCAGCTATCGCTGCTAAATCAATTTTTATTCCTGCTGCTAAATCAACTTTTTTACCTTCAACATATAACTCCCATCCAGCATCAGTTAATTTCTTAACTTCTGCCTTTGCTGCAGCATCATTTAGAACATTTAATTGTGCTTTAATAGTTAAATTACTATTATTTTTAATTTCTAAACCTATCTTTCCCTCTTTATTCTTTGTTCCTAAAACTATAGCATCTCCTGGTCTTGTATATTTTATTTCTGCTGGAAGTGGTGAACCTATTTTAGCTCTACTTAATCCATTTACTGTTTCTTTTTCTGTTGCATTTATATCTGGACTAGCATTCTTTGCTTCATAATCTGCATCTGTTACTTTTACTCCTGCTGGCATTTCACTATATCTAGCTACATCATATGACCAATCTAATGAGTTTTCTCCTTCTGAAGTAGCTTGTGCTAATACCTGAACTTGTCCATTAGTAATTTGAATTTTTTGTAGTGCTTTTCCATCTGCATCGGTTATATTGTTTGATTTGTTAGTAAAGTAAGCAAATGATGTTGCTATTCCTGCTATTATTGTTGTTCCCAATAATAATGCAATAATCTTTTTCTTTCTCATAAAAACTCCTCCTAAAATTTAAAACAATTAATTTCTTAATTGTTTTTACTTTTTTTATTGTCTTTAAAAATAAAATCATATATGAAAATAAATATGATTATGCACCCTATTGTCACCATACCTATTGAAGATGTTGCAAAAGAAAAAATATATCCAATCTTAGGAATGGCAAAAATAAACTTTCCTATTACTTCTTTTTTGTCTATGGGATAATCTTCAACATTATTACTATCACCCTTAGTTGTAATTGTCTTATCATCAACTTTTATAGCTCTATGTGTTGCAACGATATCCTCATTATTAAAAGTTATAATATCTCCCTCTTTTATCTTCTCTACATTAACTTTCCTTACAAAAATCAAATCACCAGGATCAATTGTTGGCTTCATACTAGGACTTACAATTATATAAGTTCTATATTTTGTGATATTGTATACCTTATCTGATTTTGCTGATAAATTTCCTATAAGACCTATTGCAATTAAAATTATTATTAATGCAAAAATTATATTACCTGATACTCTTAAAAACTTTTTCATAACACCATACCCAATAATAAATAATTACCTTTATTGGTAAATTATATAATTATTTTTGCGCTATTTCAACGGTAAAAATATAACTTTCTTCGATAACTTTTACCATTTTATTACATGAATAAAAAAAAGACAGTCAAACTTTTAGTTCAACTGTCTTTTAATAGTATGTCCTTTTTATCAAATAACTCCTATAGATGACAAAAATACTATAATCAATAAGATAGGAGTCACAAATTTGATTATTATATAAGAAATTTTTGCTGCTGTAATATTTTGCTTTAAAGCACCTTCATTAGATAATTCATCTAAAAAGTCTTTTTTATTCACAAACCATCCTATAAATATAGCTATTATTAACCCACCTAATGGTAATAATATACTAGATGTTAATTTATCAAATGTATCAAATAGTGGATATTTGCTTAAAATCCCTCCACTTACTGTCATAGATGTTATTGCTGAAACAATAAATATTACACTTACAATTATAATAACAGCTTTTGTTCTATCCATTTTCTTTTCTTCAGTAAAATAAGCTACAAGAACTTCTATCATAGATATTAAAGCCATAGTAGATGCAAAAGCTGCTGTTAAAAAGAATGCAACAATTAATATTGATCCACCTGGTATTTTTGAAAATATAAGTGGAATTGTTTCAAATAATAATGATGGTCCAGAACTTGGATCTAATCCAAAAGAAAATACTGCTGGGAAAATAGCTAGTCCAGCTAATAATGAAACTAAAGTATCTGAAATTATAACTTTAGCTGCATTTCCATATAAATTACTATCTTTAGTATAATAACTTGCATAAGTAGTCATTGTTCCCATCCCTAAAGATAGTTTAAAAAATGATAATCCTAAAGCTGACACAACTACAGCCATGTTAACCTTTGAAAAATCAGGTTTAAATAAAAATTCTATTCCTTCTTTTGCTCCTGATAATGTTAATGATTTTATTACACAAATAACTAATAATATAAGTAATATCGGCATTAAAACCTTAGTTACTTTTTCAATTCCTTTCTTAACTCCAGAAATTAAAATTATAGATACTACTGTTAATACTATAAATACCCATATAGCTGGAGGAAAAATTGATGTAGTGGAACTAGTAAAAATCTCTTTTACTTCTGTATTAGTTACTCCTTTAAAAGTACCAGTTATAGATTTTAATACATATGAATATACCCAACCTGCTACTACTGCATAGAAAAATGCTATCATAGCTGTTGATGCCATTCCTAAGTATCCAATACTCTTAAATGCTTTTTTATTTGATAATGTTGTTACTGCTCCTATTATATTTTTCTTCGTTCTTCTTCCCATAAAAAATTCACAAAGCATAACAGGCAATCCTACAATGGCTATACATAATAAATATATAAGTATAAATGCCGCTCCTCCATTACTACCTGTTAAATATGGAAACAACCAAATGTTTCCTAAACCTACAGCTGAACTTAATGTTACTAAGAATACTGTAAGTCCTGATGAAAAACCTTCTCTCTGTTTCATATTAACTTCTCCCTTACTACTATTCTACTATGTCAATTATTATAATATGATTACAGATATTATACTTATTTTATCCGCTTTTATCAAGAAAAAGACAGAAAACATTCCTTTTCTATATTATTTTGTATTTTTATGATAATTATTTGAATTTTCCATATATTTGGATTAGAATATAATTAATAAATTTTTTAGGGAGGTTTTTTTATGTGGGAAAAGTCTATATCAATAACTGAAATTAGTGAAATTAGAACTAAAACAAACTTATATCTTGGTGTTGGTGCAATATCAAAAATAAATGATATCGCAAAAGAACTATCTAACAAAGGTATTAAAAAGGTTATCCTTTTGACAGGTAAATCTTCTTATATAAAAAATGGTGCTTGGGATCATGTAGAACCAGCATTAAAAAATAATGGAATTGAATACGTACTATTTAATAAAATCACTCCGAACCCTAACTCATATGATTGTGATGAAGCAACTAAACTTTCTATAGAATTTGGGGCACAAGCTGTTATTGGGATTGGTGGAGGAAGCCCTATAGATTCAGCTAAAACTGTTGCAATTATGTCTTGTTATCCAGAACACAGTACGTCTGACTTATATGAATTAAAATTTGCTCCAGAAAAGGCATTACCTATTATAGCTATCAACACTACTCATGGTACTGGTAGTGAAGTTAATAGATTTGCTGTTGTAAGTCTTCTTGATAAAGACTACAAACCAGCTATAGCTTATGATGTCTGCTATCCACTATATTCAATTGATGATGCAAAACTTATGACAGGTCTTTCAAAAAATCAAACTTCATATACCGCAGTAGATGCTGTTAACCACGTAATAGAAGCATGCACATCTCTTGTTGCAAGCCCTTACTGTATGTTACTTGCAAAAGAAACTGTTAGTCTGGTTGCAAAGTACCTACCTAAAGCTTTAGAAAATGGAGAAGATTTAGAAGCTAGATATTATTTAACTTATGCTTCAATGATTGCAGGAACATGCTTTGATAATGGTATGCTTCATTTAACTCATGCTCTTGAACATCCATTAAGTGCTGTAAAGCCAGATTTATCTCATGGTTTAGGACTTGGTGTTATTCTACCTGCAGTAATAAGAGCTATATACCCTGCTAGACCAGAAGTATTAGCTGAAGTTCTTGCGCCAATAGCTCCTGGTTTAAAAGGAACTGCTGATGAAACTGAAGTTGCCGCTGAAAAAGTTAAGACTTGGTTACAATCAGTAGGTGTAACTGATACATTAACAACTTTAGGTTTTTCAGAAAACGATGTGAAGAAATTAGTAGATCTTTCATTTAACACACCTAGCTTAGACTCACTTTTAGGTCTAGCACCAGTTAAAGCTACTGAAGAGTTAGTGGAAAATATTTATACTCAATCACTATAAACATAAATTATATAAATTTATGACACAACACTTATAATTCAAGAAATACCGTAGGAATTTCCACCTTAATTGTGAATTGTGAATTTTAAAAAAAGAGGCCTGCAAACAAATTTTCATTTGTTATTGCAATAGCCTCTTTACTTTTTAATATATATCATCATTCACCATCTAAAGGTTTTTGATTTATCTTATCTATCTTTTTTCTTCTCTTTTCTTCTTGCTTTCTTTCTCGTTCTTCAATCTTTTTATTTTTCTTCTCTTCTTTTTCTTTTAGTCGCGCTTCTTTTTCTTTCGCTTTTCTTTTATCTTCTTGTGCTTTTTCACCAGTATAATACCTTCTTATTCTTCTTGTATTTATATCTGCTATGCACATAGATAAAAAATTTATTGTTATAGCCAATAGAATTATAGTAGCTATATTAAAGTTTTTTATTGCAGCATCTATCACTGTATCAGGCTTCACAAATAATATTATAAACATTACTATAAATCCCACATAATATAGCACTTCTTGAATAACTCTATTTTTATTGGCAAGTACCTTACCAAACTTGGTATTTTTACACTGTTCATATCTCATTTTTTCAACATCTTCTGGCAATTCAAAACATGTTGATATGCTTATGATTAAAGCTCCTATTGCTAACCCGAATATTGATTTTTCATTTATTTCTACGTAATCACAAATACTTAATATTGTTAATACTGCAAAAACAACAACCATAAGTCTTTTACTTTTAATCATTTCAAGCCACCTCCCATTTTTACATTATTATACATTATTCTTCTTTTTTCTTCAAGTTATTACATTATATAGTGATGATAATATGAACCATTTTTCTAAATAATTTTATTTATTTTTATAAATTAAAGAATAATAATAAAAAAGGAGCTTTCGCTTACAACTTTTGTTGTAGCGAAAGCTCCTTTTACTTTTCTAATTTAATAAGTATACCTTTATTATACTTCTCCACCTTCAACAACTAATTTTTCCGCATCAATTGTATCACCATACACTGGTAATAATGTTTTTTCATAATCCTTATGGAAGAAATTCTCCTCAGCTAATGCTTTTATCTCATCATTAATCCAATTTAATAATTCAGTATTACCTTTTTGTACTGCTGGAGCAATAGTATCTATGTCCCCAATACTTTCAATACTTGTTGTAAATCCTTCATTCTTGTTAGACCATGCTAATGCCTCTGTGTTATCTGTAGCAAATGCATCACCTCTATTATCTATTAATGCATCATACGCTTCTTGATATTCATCATATTTTACTAGATTTATATCAGGATAATTTTCAGAGAAATAAGTTTCTGCTGTTGTTCCTTTTACAACAATTAATTTCTTATCTTTTAATTGATTAACATCAGTAATTAATGCATTATCTGGTGATACTATACCTAATGCTACCTTCATGTATGGAAGAGCAAAATCCACTTGTTCGCTACGTTCATCAGTTACAGTAAAATTAGCTAAAATGATATCAACCTTAGCAGACTTTAAATATTCTACACGACTTGCTGCCTCTACATAAACAAACTCTACTGCATTTTCATCTCCTAAAAGATCTTTACCAATTCTTTTTGCGAATTCTACATCATAGCCTTGAACTTCACCCTTAGAATCAACATATCCAAATGGATTTTTGTCACTAAATACACCAATTTTAATTTTTCCAGACTTCTTTATTTCATCTAACGACCTAGCCTTAGCTGTTCCTGATTTTATTTCCTCACTACTAGATCCTCCACAACCAACTAAAACTCCAATAGTAAATATAGCCGCCAATAATAACCCTATTATTTTCTTCATAATAATTCCCCCTTCTATAGTAAATAATTTTATATAATCAATTTTCATAGCTAAATGTATTTAAAAATTGTTTTGCTCTTTCTGTTTTTGGATTAGTAAAAAATTTATCCGGCGATGATTCTTCAATAATATTTCCTTCATCCATAAAAATCACCCTATCGGCTACTGCTTTAGCAAACTCCATTTCATGTGTTACAATTAACATAGTCATTCCTTCTTTCGCTAACTGTAACACAACCTGAAGTACTTCTCTTACCATTTCTGGATCTAATGCCGCTGTTATTTCATCTAATAATAAAATTTCAGGATGCATTATTAGTGAACGTACAATTGCTACTCTTTGCTTTTGTCCTCCAGATAATTGTCTTGGATAAACATTCTTCTTTTCTAAAAGTCCTACCCTATCTAGAAGCTCCTCAGCTTCCTTTATTACTTCATCTTTTTTTCTCTTTTGAACTAAAGTAGGTGCCAAAGTTATATTTTTAATTATAGTCATATTCGGAAATAGATCATAACTTTGAAATACCATACCTATTTTTTCACGAATTTCATTAACTTTCTTCTCATCTTCAGATATAGACTTGCCATTTAACTTAATAACACCAGAATCTATTGGTTCTAGTTTATTTAAACATCTTAAAAAAGTACTTTTCCCACATCCTGAAGGTCCTATAACAACTACAACTTCACCTTTTGTTAATGAAAATGAAAGATTGTTAAGAACTGGTCTGCTTTTATCATATGACTTGGTTAAATTTTCTACCTCTAATATTTTATCGCTCATACTAATCTTTTACCTTCCTTTCTAATACTTTAGATAATTTTGAAAATGGAAAGCATATTATAAAGTACATAAAAAATATTGTTCCATATATCCAAAGCGATGCACTTGGAATAGTATAACGATTTGCATCAATTATCTGCTTACCAACTTTCACCACTTCTACTACCCCTATAAGTACTACTAAAGATGTAGTCTTAATCATTCTTGTTAATAGATTCATCGCTGACGGTATCAATCTTCTAATAGTTTGTGGTATCAAAATATGAATAAATACTTGTTTCTTAGTCATCCCAAGTGCAAAACCACTTTCATATTGATGATTAGGAATTGAAATAAGTGCACTTCTTACTAAGTCTCCCATCTCTGCTGTACCCCAAAAAGTAAATACAATTATAGATGCCACTTCACCAGAAAGATTCACACCTAGATGCTTAGCTGCACCAAAATACACTAAAAATAACAATACAAGTTGTGGCATTATCCTTACAATTTCAAGATAAATTCTACATATAAAACGAATTATCTTATTATTACTAGTCATTATTATTCCAAATAATATTCCAAAGCCTATTGAAAAAATCATTGAAATTAGTGCTATTCTTAATGATACCAATATTCCTCCACATAACCTTAGAAAGTTATTGCCCTGAAATAGTACTTGTATTCCCAAATCCTGCATATCTGACCCTCCTCTCTATTAATGAACATATTATAGAAATAGGAAGCAAAATAATTAGATATGCTATTACTAACATTAATAATGCTTCATCAGTTTTGTAGTATATTCCAATTAAATCTTTAGCGACAAACATTAAATCCGCTAAAGCAACGGCACTAAATACTGAAGTTTCCTTAATTAAGAAAATTATATTAGCACATATTACTGGAATTGAAGTTGAAAATGCCTGTGGTAATATAATATGAGAAAACATCTGTACTTTTGTCATTCCTAAACTCAATGCTGATTCATATTGAACCTTTGACACATTTTCGATTCCCGAACGAAATGCTTCCGCCATATAACTTCCTCCAAGAAATGCTAGTCCAATAATTCCGCAACTTTCAGAACTTAATACAATTCCTAACTTCGGAAATCCAAAGTATAAAAAAAATAATTGTATTAATAATGGCGTATTTCTTGATAGTTCAATATATATAGATACAATTGTATTTAATCCTTTAATTTTCATAATATTTATTATGCTACAAAGAATACCAATAACTATAGATAGTAATATCCCAATAAAAGCAATCTTTACTGTTAAAATCATTGCATCAATATACATTGGATAATATGTTTTTATAAAATCTATATCCATATCTCAATCCTCCATTACTAGAACATACTTCAAATACACAGTAACCCGATAAGAATACTATAATATTCCTGTATTATTTTGTCAAGCTTTATCTTACATTTATGTTATATATTATATTCCTAAATATTCATAAAAGCATATAATTTTCTTAATCAATATGTTATTAATCTAAGCTTAATTAGATTAATATATTATTTTCTCAAGTTTTATAGGTAACTAAAGGGATTAAAAAATGATATCTTCTAATATTTATATGAACTCAATTTTATTTACATATTTACCGAAATTATAATTCACAAATTATGTATAATAGAGTATTATTATTAAATAATTACATTTAAAGGAGAGATTGTTTTGGAGTATTTAGGGCTTATTGCATTTATACTTATAATGAGTTATTCTTCATATCCAGCAAAGATAAAAAAAATAGAATCAAAAATAAAAAAACTTGAAAGAAATTTGAGAGGGGAAAAATCTATGTCTAAAATTTTATCTGAACTTATAAACAAAAAATGTATATTAGTAAGCGATATAGGCTTAACACTAGTTTCTAAAAAGGAAATAGAATGTACTATATTAGATGCTGACGATGAGTGGATCAAGTTTACTTACACCGATAAAAAAGGTGTTAGTAAGACAGAAATTCTTAGAGTTGAGGCAATTGAAAGAGTATCTTTCATTGAAAATTAAATAAGTCTACTATGATATTATGAAACTAAAAATAAAAATGGACAGTTAGTTTGTCCATTTTTATTTATTATTAAGTATCAACATTGAATTTATATATATTTCATACATCTCTATCGCCTATAAATATTAACTAATTCATTTTCATTTAACATCAAAAAAATCCTATATTTAAATTATGTACTATTTTTCTTTTGCTTTTTCCTGTTGTTCTATGTACTTTTTATGTGTTTTAGTTTTAGGTTTAACTATTAGAAATTGCATAACAGAAATTATAGCTATAATTACGCAAATTTCTCCATATCCATAATTTTTAAGAATATATGCTAATGGTTCACATATTCCTAAAATCAATATAGATATCTCTAATACTATATCTATATCTGTTCCAAATTTCAATTTTTTCACAAGTAAATATATAAATCTAATTATTACAGCAATTATTAATTCAGCTGCTAAAATTATCATAATACTAACCTCATCTATAAAAGTTAATCCTAATATAGCTATTATTCCACCTATGCTCGCTCCTATAATTTGAGCCTTCGTTTCGTTTTTCATAAACTTTCCCCTTTTAATATAATCTATCTATATGTATTCTTTTTACATCCACTATCCTTTTAGATTTATAGATATAGTATACCTTATCTATGTCATTTTCTACAATATATTCTATATTTTATTTTCTTGTCTCATATTTCTTATATATAATATTTCTTGGTTAAATTTCGTTGTTTAATTATTTTCCTAAAATCAAAGAGATAGAAAACTTTCATCTTCTATCTCTTTTCTTATCTTTTATATTTTATCAACATTTTAAATTAATGTGGAATAATGAAAAATTTAGTAATTAAACCTGCTTATATCTAATTTCATAGTTTAAATTTTATCTGAAAATTCAAATCTTTTCTTTTTCCTACACAAATACATACAATTATTACTTCTATAATTATTATACCTAATATCAACAACAACATGTTTTTTTCTAATACAATCCAAATAGGAGCATTATATAAATATATAATTTCCCCTACACTATTTTTTCCAATAACTTTTGTAAAAAACAACTTATTAGTTAACTTATATATACTCCCATCGTCAAGTTTAACATTTGACTTTCCTAATATTAACTCCTCATTTTTTTCTTTCTCAATATAATCTCCATTTAAATTATACTTTAATATTTCATCATCTCTATCAAGCTTAATTTGCAATAATTGATTTTTTAAATCTATATTAAAATTATATGAACCTAAAGTATTTATAACATACGAGTAAATAAATACTCCTTCCTTATTATATACATTTATTTTATTCTTAACTCCTAGATAAACATTTTTATCATTATCAACATCTATTCCATTAATGCCATACAACATTCCTTCCTTATCATCTCTTATATTTGAATTCATATTTCGTGGTAAGCTTCTCCCTTTATAAAACGATAGAATATATATTATAATAACTAAAAATAGCATAGATACTATACATATATTAAATATTATGAATTGCTTTTTATTAAAACCATTTTTTTTCATTTTTCTTATCCCCATTTCTATTGTTTTGGAAAAATATCTATTGTCCCATCGTATATATTTATTACTCCTAATGTATATGTAAATCCAGCCTCACCATATTCAGAAAATCCTATTTCTAACGGTGATACTCCAAAGCCTGGTTTTATACTAAATCCACTATATGATTTACCATTGGATCTTGGTATAATTGCATAACTAGCATCAATAGAAAATGGTGTTGCTTGTGCTGATATTCCAACTTCAGCTCCCCACCCATTAAGATTTTTATAATTATCTGCATTTGTAAACGTCGGTGAACCTAATATACTCAGATTAAGAGATGGACTTCCAATAGATCCTCCCCCAGAACCTGTAACTTGCAACGCTATATTTCCTCTTGTATCTCCAGTTACCACTAATGTTCCTTTAACTGATGCCATTGCATTTCCCGATACTGATAAAATAGGTATCGTAATAGTCCCTCTATTCTTATTAACCTTTCCTATCGTCTTTGCAACCAATGATATTGCTGTTAATATTGGTGAGGATAGAACTTTTGATTTTATTACACTCTGAACTACCGTCTTAACAACTTTTGACTCAGATACCTTTTTTATTACGTTCTTCACTGCCTTAGCTGCTTTCTTCATCCACTTTGGCCATTGACCACTTTCATCACTCATATTTACTGGATTATTAAAACAATATTTAAATGCATTGTGAGTTCCTAGTTCACCTATTTTTCCGCCTATGTTATCACAATTTACAAACCTTCCCCACTCTGCATTATAATATCTACTTTGCAGATAATACATTCCAGTTTCTTCATCATATCTATATCCTCTATATCTATATGGGTTCTTTTTACCTACACTATCCTTTAAACTTCCTGTTATTGATACTATATTTCCCCATGTATCATAACTATAACTTACTACTACTGTTCCTGTACTATCATGTAGTCCTATTACATCATTTTGTACATTTCTAATCCGATAGCTAGCATCCGTAACATCCACCTTGTGGATGAACGGTTGCTACACTCCTGGATAACGATTTCTAAGCCTAAGTAGAAATTAAAATTTCTCCTTAGACTAAGAACTCTGTTTATGTAGAAGTACTCTTTTCCATTTAGATTCATAGATATTAGATCGACGGAACCAGCATATGTATAGTATATCTTATCTGTTCCATTATCACTAGGAGTGTTACTGCATCTCCTGATAGATAATATTTTGTTGTTACTCCATTTACTGTTTTTTCTGTTCTTATTCCGCTGTCATTGTACTTGTAACTTATTTCTTTTCCATTACCAGAGATAGACTTTAATTGTCTTCCCATTTCCCATGTGAACTTATATCCATCATAAGTTAATGGATTTCCTATTTCATCATATGTTATTTCTTTTCCGTTGAATGCTGTTAGCTTGTCCTTCCAGTTGCTATCTCCATAGGTGTATCCTACTGTTTTAGATGCTGTTCCTAGATTTCCTGTTGTATATGGATATTCTACTTTGTTTAGAATATTTCCACCTTGGTCATAACTATAAGTTATTGTTTTATTTAATGTTTGGTTGTCTTCTCTTACTACTTCGTTTAGTTCGTTGTAATAATATTTTATTGTCTTGCCGTTTTCTGTAATAGTTTCTATATTGCCATTAGCATCATAAGTATAGCTTATTTTCTTTCCGTTGTTATCCATTGAAGCTATTCTTGTACTTTCTGATGATCCTGTTTTTACAAGTCTTACTTCAAGAGCTTCCATTGCTTTACCTTGTCCTGTTGTTCCTGCTGTATCTCCTTCTCCTACCCAAGATAGCCATCCTTTATCTGCTACATGTGCTCTATATTCTATAGAATATCCTTCTGGCGCTCCTTCTAGTTCTATTTGTACTGCTTCTAGCCTATTTCCTGTTCCTTCTGATCCTGCTAATGCACCATCATATACCCAATTTTTCCATGCTCCATCCTTATCATAAATTCTATATTTTACTCTACTTCCTGATGGCATATCTTTTAGTGAAACTTTTATTCCTTCTAGTGCCTTTGATTTACCTACAGTACCTGATAATGCACCTTCTGTTTTATTTTCTTGCCATGAATCATTAACACCTTTACTTTGATATACTACACTTCCGCTTCCTTCTGCTTTTCCTTTTTCATATGTATATTTTGTAGTAAAGTTTTTGCTGCTAGAAACTCCAGATTTTACAACCCTTATCTTTATTGCTTCCATTGCTAAAGATTCTCCTGTTGTTCCTGCTACTTCACCATTTTGTACCCATTCTTGCCATCCTTTATCTTTTACATATGCTTTATACTCTATGCTATATCCTGATGGTGCTCCTTCTAATTGTATCTTTATTGCTTCTAGTCTTTTTCCAGTTCCATCTGTTCCTGCTAAAGCTCCGCCATATACCCAATCTTGCCATCCAATGTCTGCACAATGTGCTTGGTATTTTACCTTTGTTCCTGATGGAAGATCACTTATTGATATTTTTATTCCTTCAAGCGAAATATTTTTACCATATGAACCTGCTATAGTTCCATTAGTCTTTTTACCTTGCCATCCTTGTCCATCACTTTTAGTTTGATAGGTTACTGTCCCTACAGTACTTGAAGTGTCACTTTCCATTATATTTGTCTTTGTTGTTACCCTGTTTAATCCGTCATAGGCTAACTTTTGAGAATATTCTTTATTATTTCTGTTATAAGTTATATTATTTATATAATTATCTTCGTCATATCCATATGTTGTATCATAACTTACACCATTTCTTGTTTCTACTGTTGATGATACATTATTTTTATTATCATAGTTTATAACAGTAAAAGCACCTGTAGATTCTTCTACTTTTCTAAGTCTATTAGACAAATCATATCTATATTTGTAGTTTAATCCACTAACATAATCTCTATATTCTCCAACATTTCCATTATTGTCATAAATACTTTTACTTCTTACTTTAACAAGATCTATCTTTATTGCTTCTATTCTTTTTCCTTTGCCTTCTAATCCTGCCACTTCTCCATCTTGAGAAATTGGCACCCATCCTTTATCTTCCATATTAACTTGATACTGTACAATATAACCTTCTGGTGCATCTTCTAGTTTAATTCTTACAGCTTCCATTTTTAAGTTTTTTCCTGCTGCTCCAGCTTCTTGTCCACCATAAACCCAATCTTGCCATCCTTGTCCTTCTATGCAAGCTTGATATTTTATTTTCATACCACTTGGCATACCAGACATATTTATATTTAAAGACTCTAATCTTTTTGATTCACCAATTGTACCTAGTACAGAATTATTTCCTACTGCTGTTTTATTTCCTACTCCTTCAACATTTCCACTATAAGTTATAGTTCCTAAATTATCTCCACTATAAGCTCTTCCAATTAAGTTATCATTCTTATCATAAACTGGTGTTATCTTTTGCCCATTACCATAAGTTGAACTTAATAACTTACCTGTTTTGTCTTCAAAGACATTAGTTATAAGCTTTTGATTTCCTACAGATACATCAGTATTATTTCCCCATTTATCGTAACCAAATCTATAAGAAAAACCATTATGAGAAATAGATTCTAATCTATCATTGCTATAAGTATATGAATTAGATATAGTTTCACTTCCAACTTGTTTACTTACAGAAGTTACTCTATTTAAACTATCATATTCATAATTTGTAGTACTACCTTTGGCATCAGTTACACTATTTAATACATCTCTATTTTCATCGTAATCATACCTAACGGTATTTCCAAAACTGTCTGTCATAGAAGACATATAGTTTCCGCTAGCTGTGTAACTAGATGATGATGATATACTTTTCTCACCCATTCCTATCGATGTTTTAATAGGATTTCCATATTTATCATACTTAATACTATAAATATCATTTTCACTAGTGTTATCTGATAATACTGCATCTGATACCTTATAAGTTCTTCCTTCTGCTGTCTCTACATACTTTCCACTTGTTTCACAATCAAAAATTGTATACCATACTTCTCCATCTTCTGATACTTCCGTCTTTGTATTATCATAAATTCTACCATCATGATAATGCCATACCTGTATTTCTTCTATATCATACTTCTTACCTAAATCTATTTGAACCCAACTAACTGATGTTGATTCTGTTTGATAACATTGACCTTCTGAATTTCCATCTACGACATTTGATCTACTTCCTACAGCATCTTTATCACTACTTATTACATCCTTACCTTGTGCAATATTTTTGCCATCCTTATCTAAAGCCTTTATTTCCATCCAAGTATTATCTTTATTTACTGTATTGCCTCCTAATGTATCCTTTATATACCTAACTTGCAAATCTTCACTTTTTGAATTTTGCGATGGAACTGCATCTGCTACCTTATAAGTTCTTCCTTCTTTTGTTTCTGAATATTTTCCGTCTTTTTCACAATCAAAAAGCGTATACCAAGTCTTCCCATCTTCTGACACTTCTGTCTTTGTATTATTATAAATTCTACCATCATAATAATGCCATACCTTAACTTCTTCTAACTCGTACTTTTTACCTAAATCTATCTGAACCCAACTTATTGTAGTCGAATTCGTCGAATCTGTTTGATAACATTGCCCCCCTATATATCCATCTACAACATTTGCTTTACTTCCTACTGCATCATTTTCATTACTAGTTACAATCTTTCCTTCTGCAACATTATTACCATTCTTATCTAACGCTTTTATTTCCATCCAGGTATTATCTTTATTTACTGTGTTTTCACCTAATGTATCTCTTATATATCTAACCTTAAAACTACTTGTATCTATAGTCTCTGATGGTACTGCATCTGCTACCTTATAAGTTCTTCCTTCTTTTGTTTCTGAATATTTTCCGTCTTTTTCACAATCAAAAATTGTATACCATGTTTCTCCATCTTCAGACACTTCTGTCTTTGTATTGTTGTAAATTCTACCATCATAATAGTGCCATACTTTAACTTCTTCTATACTATATCGTTTACCTAAGTCTATCTGAACCCAACTTATTGTTGTTGAATTTGTTGAATCCGTCTGATAACATGATCCTCCCGTATCTCCATCTACAACATTTGCTCGACTTCCTACTGCATCCTTTTCATTACTTGTTACCTTTTTACCTTTTGCAATATTATTACCCTTTTCATCCAAAGCCTTTATTTCCATCCATGTATTATCTGTGTTTACTGTATTTCCACCTAAAGTATCTCTTATATATCTAATTTTTAAATCATTAGATTGTACTAATTTATGCTTGTCATCATACTTATAATTGAAACTTGTTCCCTGCGGCGTTGTTGTTTTAATTAAATTATTATTTCCATCATACTTAAAAGTATTTTCTTCCTTTGAAACATCCTTTACTGATACTACATTACCTTTGTCATCATAAGTATAACTATCTCCAAATTCTTCTTTGAATAGCTGTATTCCATCAAAATATATTGGATTAACTTGATTAGATACTTCCGCATATATATGTATATCTGTATAATCATTTGGAGCTATAAAAACATCACTAACATATTGCCAATCATCACAATCATTATTTATTTTAAGGCTATTCCAAGTATTACCTGATGGTGATATAAATACCGCTGATATATTAACAAATCCATGTGGCACCGTTGCAGCCTTTAACCACGAACTAAATACAATAGAATCTCCTTTTTTACCCTTAATACCTGTTCCATATCTAAATCTTTTTATTTGATCTGCATTAGTATAAACCTGCATAATAGATTTACTTAAGCCTTCTGGATGGTCTTCATCACTACATTCTATTAACCCATCTCTACCGACTTCCAAATTATCACCCTGCCAAAAATCCGGTGTTAGACCTGAGCAAGATGCATTAACACCATTTAATCCACTGTTAGCTATATAATTAAATCTATTAGCAACTTCCCCTTCTTCTAATTGTAGGTTATCAAAATAAGCTGTTCCTGTTGCTTCTTGCACTAATGGTCTAACAATAAGATGATTACTTTTTGCATCAGCTGGTATAGTAAAGGTTACTTGAATTCTTTGCCAATCCATTGTTCCTGTTATAAAATCAGATGTTACCTCTTCATAATTTCCATTTTTATTTAAATAATAAATCGCAAGACCAGCGCCCTTATTTCCTGTCGCAACTATGTTATCTGTCTTTACATAAGCAGAAAATGTGTATGCTTTTCCTTTTTCCATCCCCACTGGTAAATCTTGAACATATTGTCTTGAAACTGCGTCTGTCTTTGTTATTTTTAAGCTCTTACTTCCGTCATATTTTTCACTTGTAGTATACTCTCCAGAACCACTTCCTCCATCTTTAGTAAACTCCCAGCATTGCTCTATCTCAGCTCCTGGGTTTCCAAGTAAATTTATAACCGACTTCTGCATTTTAGATTCTTCTGTTATCTTACCTTTATTACTTGAAGCTCCATATTTATAATACTTAGCATTTCCTTCATCATCTCTTATAGAGATTGTCTTTCCTGTATTGTCAAATTGATAACAAGAGTACTTTCCTGTATTATCTGTTATCTTCGTTGAGTTATTTCCATATTGAAAATTTACTCTGCTATTCTCTTCTCCAGAAACATTATTTGCTATAGCTATACCCATTCTATATGTTGATGTATTGTAATATACATATCTTATTCTATTACCAGTATAGTCAGTAGCATGCATTATTCTGTTGTCCCCTTCATACTCATAACTACTGCTTTTTCCATCGGGATATGTAATCTTCGTTAAGGAATTTCCTGAATACTCATAAGTATTCTTTCTTCCATCTGGATAAACTATTTCTCCTAATAAGCCTTGCCCATTATACTTTAATGTCACTACTCTTCCTGATCCGTCAGTAACCTTTGACACTTTATTATCGCAATAGTCTATAGTCATCTTGTTTCCATTGCTATCTTCCACAGAAACAAGCTTACCATCTTTAAAGTTCATTTTTGAATCTTCTGTATCTTTTATAGTAAATGTGCCATCGGAATTTTTGGTTAGGGTTAACTCTTCTTGTACTTCATTTTTAAGTGTTGTTCCACCATCGTCTTTATAGCGCTGTTTTGTTCCATCCTCATCAACATGTTCATAATACCAATCACTACCGTACTGCTTACGTTCAATAGTTTGCGCTAAATTTAATCTAAAACCACTTCCATAACCAATATTTTTTGTTCTTTCATAGTTATTGAATACGTGATTTATGCTAATAGGTAATCTATTTCCACTCATTGATAAATCATCATGAATTAAAGTTAAGTTACCATTATAGTTGTTAACATAACCTGTTCCCGCCCTACCTATATCTTGTGTAGTATATGTCCAATACGACTCTAGTCCACAAGCATTAATAAATTGAAATTGTACCAAAGGTCTTCCTGCTACAACATTAGGATCAGTTACATCAGAAGATATAAATTCTTGATAATAACCACCATCACCTTCTGTTTTTAAAAGTAGACCATAATTATTACCTGTCGTAAACCACTCTTTTGCTATAGAAGTTATATCCCAACTATACCAACTTCCTCCACTGCCATTTACCATAGCATAATCTTCAATTCTACTATTGTATCCCGGTTGATTGTTCCATGTTATATTTCTTGTATCCCAATTGTTTAATACTTTATGAACATTAATTTGGGATCTTCCATCACTATTAGACCACAACGCTAAATTAAGTTGAGCTTTAAGTACCATTTCTGCTGATGTTATTTCTGACGGTAACTTAAACTTAATAAATGCCCTGGAAATATCATTTCCATCCTTTTCAGCTTTACCAATAGTTAATGGATTTGTATTATAATAATTTGTATTAGCTACATCCCATCTACTATGAACTGAGTTATCTTCTATATCTCTTATATCAGTGGATGTTGAAACTACTGGATCTAATGTAACTGGATAAGCTCTATTTTTATCATTTATCCACGATTTATTAGGTTCTAAAATAAGAGTATACTTACCATTTTCACCTTTAATCTCAACCTTCACATCTGTAGTTGACTCTCCATTAGCATCAATAAGATACGGTGAATTCATCAAAAATATTTCTTTCTTTTCTTCATTATCTGAATAGAAAGAAATTGTATTATCCTCATTTAACTCAGGTCTAAGACCTTTAGCTGTTATATTAAATTGAAACTTCTCGGTATCAATCTTCTTATTTATTATTAAATTTTCTTTTAATGATGTAGTCCCTTGTATATATTGAAGAGTAACATCATCTAATATATCTGAATAATTTATTGTATTAGAATTATTCTCTAAAGTCTTAATATTTTCATTGTAAGTTAAGACTTCCTTAACTTCCTTTTTATTTTCTTCCGTTATATTTTCATATTTTTTATCATTATTTATTGTAGTATCTACTGCTTCTTTTATTAACTCATCTACTTGCTTCTTTTCTTCATTTTTATCTACTTTCTTTTCCTCTAACTTCTTTTTTTTACTTCCTTCTAAATTCCAACTTAGCTCATATCCTTCCTTTTCAATAGATACAAGCTTTTCTGCATCAGAATCCTTAGCAAAATTAAATTTTAAGTCTCCATTTTCACTTCCTATAGCATCTATCTTTTTATTATCTTCTGTTTCTGCAATAGTATCTTTAAGCGTGTTATCTATTTCTTTCCACTGTCCATCTTCTTCATAATGAATCTGATCCTTATAAATAGCTACTTCTGTACTTCCGTCTTCCTTAAGAAAATATTTTGTATTTTCTGTTCTCTTTTCTGTGAGTTCTTCAACTATCTTAGGCTCCTCAACTACTTTTATTTCTTCTACATCTTCTGTCTTAATACCAGAGTTCTCTCCTTCTATTTCATTGAATATTGCATTTTGTTGTAATACGATTTTTTAGTATTCAAATGCAATTTATGCTATAAACAATCGCTTCTATGTACTAATTTGTATTTATATACAAAAACAACCTCCATTTACTTAAATGAAGATTGTTTCTACATCCTTATAATATTTTAAGTTCCACTTTCACTCCAATTTGGATTATTTTCTTGCGTTACTTTTGCTTTTATTGAACTATCAAACTTTAACTTAAAGTTGTCTGCTATAATGTCTATTTTATCTTGAGATACTAACTTTAATTTATAGTCTACTTTATAATAATATCCTGGCTCTACTTTTAAGGCTGTATTTTCTATAGAATACTCTTCCCCTGACTTAACTATTTTTATTTCCTTAGAAATTGGCTCTCCTATAGCAGTATCACTACCTTCTTTATACCTATTGACTATTATATTTCCAGTAAACTTAGTTTCTGCGCTTATTATAGGTTTTGTACCTTTAGGTAACATCTCTATATTTAACGTCACTGTCTCATTGTCATTTAAATGATATATTGTGCACATTCTATCATTATAACTTGGATGAGTAACCTTTAATATAACTTGTCCTGGTGCTACATCTTCTATGAAATATTCTCCATTTGCATCAGTAGTAACATATCCTTCTATACCACTACCTGTTATTATCGCACCTTTTATAGGGTTTCCTTCTTTGTCTGTAACTTTTCCTTTTATATTAGATGATCTATCTATATCTTTATTTACTATTACTTTGGCAAAGTCTATAGCATATGAATCTCCACCGGCTATATCACCTTTTTTTATTTCTGTTCCATCATAATTTTTACCTACTATTGATCCATCTTCATTTACCATGCCTGTATATATAGTACCATCTCTAGGATCATCTACTTTTAATAGTAGTCCATCACCACCATTTTCTATATACTTTAGTAATCTTTTAGGAACCTCAAAAGTTACTAAATTTGCTCTTGGTCCATGTTGGTCTATATTATTTATTATTTCCTCAAACTCTTGAACTCTAACAGCTGGGTAATCTGGATTACCTTCTACTTCTAAAGTAACTTGATACTTATTTGTTGATTTTGGTGAATATGCTGATACAATCCAATCGCCATCATTCTTCTTATATTCTATAAAGTCTTCTGATGGCTCTGGTTGAACATCATCAAACATTACTTGAATTGTTGCACTTGATACTTTCTTACCTTTTTCAATTTTATCGCTATAAACAAACTTCACTGGCTCTACCTTCTGTAAATCTCCCCAGTTTACTCCATTTAACCAATGACTCCACTTGCTTCCTAACGTACTATTAGTATATCCGTCAAAAAATACCTCCCCATTGTCTTCAATAAGTCTTCCTATCTTATTTGTATCTATTTGCCAATAATCATCATAAAATTTACTTTCCTTTGTCCAAGTACCATCTTCTTTTTCATAAAAATATCCACCAAAGCAACAACTTCCACCAGGATTTTTAGTATCCCATACTAATGGCCACTTATATTGTTCAGTTCTCCAATTTCCATTTTCTCCAAAACTTATACCTGGTTTTGCCGTATATAATATAGAACTCCACTTGTTCCCTAAATTGCCTTTTTTAGTTCTCTTTATTAAGTTATAAAATCCAGTTGTCGCCATTTTCCTATCAGTTCCTTGCGCATCGTTATACCTTGGATAAACATCCAAACTGTGAACTGGTGTAATTTGCGTAAATGGATCTATATTGTTATATCCAAAACCTAAATTATCTATGTCGCCTACCAATAAATCAAATCCAGCAGTATCCTCCCTATCATCTACATCAATATCATCTTCTGGTATATTAAGCTTTCCCTCTTCTGTACCGCCTATTTTCTCCCCTTTAAATAGTAAACTTAAATCCATATTAGCAGTTAGATTAGACTTATTAATAATCTTTACCCCTTCATAACTTACGTCTAAGCCATCGGTAGGGTTCAATATGCTCCCATCAATATTATTCCCTCCACACTTCCAACTACTATTAGATGTATCTATCTCAACTTTAGCATTCCCATTTGTTATATGAAGACTATTTATTTTCTTGCCATCACTGCCACTTATATTTACTTTGGCATTAAAATAACCATAGCTAATACTTACTGTCAGTATAAAAGCTATCATGATGCTTAAAATGACATACTTCCCCTTTTTCAATTTTCTAATCACCCCTTATATAATTACTAAAAACAATAATTATATAATTTATTTCTTATTGTTATACTCAACTTCTAGTGTCGGTATTTTAGCTTCTGCCTCTCCGTTAAAATAACCATAACTACTAGATGCCAATAATCCAAGTAAAACAATGGATGCTAATAATAATACTATTTTGACCTTCTTTCTACTCAAACCCTATCACCTCTCCTATTGATTTTTGATATCTTTGCAAATATCACTCCCATAATTATCAAAATTGAGGCTTCTAAAATTAAAGTTTGCTTATTAAAAATCGAACCTGTCTTAGTTAACTTCTTAGTAATTACATTATCTTTTTCTACAGCAACAGTGAATGCATTGGGATATAATATATATTCATAGTTCTTATTTTGAAATTCATTTCCTGATAGACTATTAAATGATATATTCATATTAAAATCCACTTTAGAGTTTATATCCATAAAAATAGGTTCTTCAAAATTTATATCCCTATCTGCAAGATCAGATATTTTGCCACTATAGATATTTTTATTTTCCTTGGCAATATTAATATTGTATTCTGTATCTAAAATGCCTTCTTCTTTAGCTTCATCAAAGCTATATACCTTGCCACTATTTACATCACTTATATAACTTCTTTTAAAAGAGATTCCTTGAAGATAACACTTTTCTCCCCATATATTATCTATAGTAAAGGTCTTATTAACTATATCACTGGGTTTCCAAACCCCTTCCTTCTCCTTACTATAGATATAATTGTCATCTTCACTACCAAGAACTCCTGCCGAAGTAAAGCAAATTACACAAATGGTGACAATACACAGTAATAACATTTTCTTTGTCTTATTCAACATATTACTCATATCTCACCTTACCTATATAGGCATTGTTGCACAATATACTGCTAATATGCACTAAATTGTGCAACGACCTATCATTTATAGAAACTATTCACCGTCTTCTGACCATCCTGGATTATTTTCTTGAGTTGCTTGTAATTCAACTATTGAATTAAGATCAAATCCTGCATCTGCTGTTGATGCTGTACTCTTATCTTGCTTTGTATTTCCTGTTAATAGTGGTAATTCAAATCTAACATCTACATTTTTCTCTCCACCTTTGGCAACAACCCCTAAATCTACTGCTGATTCACTTGTTAGATCAACCTTTGCATCATTAACATATAACTCCCAACCTGCTGCAGTAAGTTTATCTAATTCAGCTTTTGCAGCAGCATCATTCTTTACTACTAATTGCATCTTAACTGTTAAATTACTTTCATTTATTAAACGTAATCCAGATTCTTCACCATTTTTTCCTGGAACACCTAATACTAAAGCATCTCCCGGTCTTGTAAATTGTACTGGTGTTGTAACTGGTGAACCAATAACAGCTCTTTCTATTCCATTTGAATCTGGAGTCTTATTAACTGCATTGATATCTGGGCTGGCATCTTTTTCTACAGTTGCACCTGAATGTTTAGCTACATCATAAGACCATTGAAAATCAGAAGCACCATTATTTTCTACTTCTGCTTTTACAACAACATTACCATTAGTAATTTGAATTTTTTGTAACTTACCATTAGCCCCATTACCAATACCATCATTCTTACCTGTAAAGTATGCAAAAGATGTTGCAACTCCTGCCACCATCACAACTCCTAATATTCCTGCTAAAACTTTCTTTTTTTTCATATAACATATCCCCCTCAAAAATAAAAAATATATTTAAACAGTAGCTACTTTGTTTAACATAATATAATTTACTTTATTTTACAGTTCTGTTAAATAATATCACATAGTATTTTCCAATGCAATATTTTTCGTAATTTTTTTGAGTTAAACTAAATATAAGCAAAAAAGAAGACTGAAGCACAATAAAATAAATCAAATTGTGATATGCTCCCCTTATGGTAGACACATAAAATAATTAAAATGTCTATCATGAGAGGGAGTATTTTTTTATGTGTAAAAAACGTAATTTTAGTGCTGAAGAAAAAGTTAAATATGTTGAGGAATATCTAAAAAGTAAAAATAGTATGAGTCATTTTTCATCTATGCTGGGGATTGCCTTAGAATCTTTTCGTCAATGGATTCGTAACTACAATAGTATAGGCGCGGAAGCCTTTACGATGGAAGGATATAAGGGCTATTCTAAAGAATTGAAATTACAAGCAGTAGAAGCTTATTTGTCAAATTTATATTCTCAAGATGAAATTTGTGCAAAATATAAAATACGTTCAAAAACGCAACTACAAAGATGGATTTCAATATATAATAGTCATAATAAACTAAAATCTTCTGGAGTTGGAGGGACAGCAATTATGACTAAAGGTAGAACTACAACTTATAATGAACGTATTGAGATTGTAAAGTATTATATAGAAAATGATAAAAATTACGCTAAAACAGCAGAAAAATTTCAAATATCATATCAACAAATATATAGTTGGATTAAGAAATATGAAACCAATGGCATTGAAGCACTATTAGATAAACGTGGAAAGCGAAAGCTTGCCGATGAAATGTCTGAAATAGAAAAGTTAAAAGCGAAAAACAAATTACTTGAAGCCGAAAATCGTAGACAACAGATGGAGATAGAATTCTTAAAAAAGTTAGACGAAATAGAAAGGAGGCGATTTTAAGTAAAACAAAAAATGAATTTATCTATTTAGCAATACAAGAGTTGCATAAGCAAAAATCTTTTTCTATTAAAGAATTATGTGAAATAGCCGGTATTGCACGCTCCGCATATTATAAATGGACGAATCGCAAAGTAAGTATGAATGAAAAATTTAATGAGGTGTTATTATCACTTATACAAGAATCATATGAAGAAATAAACGGAATATTAGGATATAGACAAATGACTATAAAATTAAATCGTGAAAATGATTTTCATGTAAATCCAAAGAGAATTTATAGGCTTATGTGTATTCTTAATCTAAAGTCAGTATGTCGTAGAAAACGAAAAACTTATAAAAAATCTACACCTGAAACTGTAGCTGATAATATTCTAAATAGAGATTTCTATGCAGATAAATTTGGTGAAAAGTGGCTCACAGATGTAACGGAAATGAAGTATGGTATTGGAAAGAAAGCATATTTAAGTGCAATTCTAGATCTTTCTGATAAGAGTATTGTCTCTTTTGTAATTGGGCATTCAAATAATAATAATCTAGTGTTTCAAACATTTGATATTGCCCGTAGGGAGTATCCGCAGGCTACGCCTATTTTTCATAGTGATCGTGGTTTTCAGTATACTTCAAAAACATTTAAGAAAAAGCTTGAAGAAGCTAATATGATTCAAAGTATGTCACGAGTATCACGTTGTATTGATAATGGTCCAATGGAAGCATTTTGGGGTATGTTAAAATCAGAAATGTATTATTTAAAGAAATTTAATTCATATGAAGAATTAGAAGCAGCAATTATAGAGTACATAGATTATTACAATAATCGTAGATATCAAAAACGTCTCAACTCTATGACTCCGTTAGAATATAGGGAGTATTTATTAAAATCTGTAGCATAAAATATAGCTAACCACAAAAGTGATTAGCTATATTAAATATTTTTATTATTTCACCTGTCTACTTGACAGGGAGCAGTTCATTGTGCTTCAGTCCCAGTTTATTAATAGTAAGGATATAAATTTTTTAGCGATCATATAAAATTTTATTTATTAATATCTCAATCTAAATTCTAAAAACTCCACAAGAACTTCTTTCAAGATTGTTAATTAATCATAATTCCATATACTTGTAATTAATTCCAGTTATAAGTTCAATTAAATCCTTTTGTATATATTCATTAAATTTACCCATTCTCATTTTTCTTACAAGAACGTTTCTATCTCTTCCATCACTTTCTTTAATTTTATATTTAACCCTATTAGGTAATTCTACATACTTTCTAAGTACATCGCCATCATTATTTAATACCAATATAGTAGGTACTCTTTTATCTCCAGACATCTTTTCTAATATCTCTTCGTTTCCTTTCATTCTAAAAAAACTTAAATTTATATTTTCATTAAATTCTGATAATCTTAATAAAAAAGGAATAACTATAGCAGAATCTTGACACCTTGTCTCTGTAAAAATAACTACTTCTACTGGAATATTTATATTCTTTATATCTTCTAGTCCTTCTTCAAATAGCTTCACTCCAGAATACATTCTTTTTACTAACCTTTTATGATTATCTGGAGCTCCAGAAATTAATTCTTCATAGCTCATAGATTTCTCCATATCTAACATCTTATCATCCTTTCATCTATGCTATAAGATTTCATATTAATTTTAGTTTTCCGAAGACTACTTTGCAATATAAGATTTTTAAAAAACTTTTACTATAAAATTCTTTTGGAAATTTTTTACACATTCTGTATGGACAAATAACCTACAAAAGATTATAATTCTAATTGTAAATATTTTACATTTAGGATTTTTACGTACAAAAGGAGGACAAAGTGATGATAATGGGAATAGATGTGGGATACTCTCACACTAAGGTTTGTACTGAAAACGGACTTGATATATTCCGAAGCACAGTAAATGAAGGTGCTATAGATATTAATGTTAACTCTACTAAAATATCTTTCGAAGGCAAAGATTATACTATCGGTGAAAAAGTCGGTTCTTTTTCAGTAAAATTAAATAAAATTAATGATACGATTTTTAGACTATGTCTATATTCTGCTATAGCTAGAAATCTACGAAATCATGATACTTCTATAGAATTGGTTATAGGATTGCCTATCCAATACTATAAAGATCAAAAGAAACAATTGATTGATGCTCTAGAAAATACAAGCGTTTCTATGACATTAAATAATAAGCCTATTAATTTTGAAATTACAAAATGTCTTGTTTTCCCTCAATCTGCTGGAGGAGTAATACTATATCCAGATCTATTTAAGGAAAATATAACTGTTATTGATATTGGTGGTATGACAGTTGATGTTGCTTTTTATAGCGATTTTTCTCTTCAAAATTATAGAACCTATGAAGAAGGCATGTTGAAACTTTATGATACTGTTGTTCAATCTATTAAAGCAAATTATGGTGTATCTTATGATATTCTTCAAGCTGAAGATATCATTAATAGTAAGATTATTCATAAAGATGGTGAAGATATAGATTGTAGTGACGTTATCGAACAAATTTTAAGTGCCCATGCTAATAGAATAATAACTAGAATTATGGCTGGAATTCGTGAATACGAAATATCCAAGCATATTTTTATGGGTGGTGGATCCTATATATTAAGAAAATATTTACCAGATGTTATTGAAGAAAAAAATATTTTTGCCAATGCTGATGCTTTTTACAGAATTGGAGTTGAGAGATTTGCGAATTAAAAAAACTATAAGTATTCAACAAGACGTCTTAGAAAAAGGTCAACATAGAGCTAATGAATTCTTCTCTGGTAACTTTTCTTTATATATAACCTACTTAATTAATTCCGATGTAAAAGGTGTAATGAATAGCGGTATTCATTCTACTAACCAACCTTACGCAACATCTCCTACTAATGATTATAGACATAAAAAAGAAGTGTCAAATGCTATAGATAGTATTTTAAATATGGAATAGAAAAAAGAGGCTTCAGCAATAACAAATGAAAATTTGTTTACGAAGCCTCTTTTTTTCAATTCGCAATTAATGTGGAAATTCCTATGGAATTTCTTCAATTATAAGTGTACTTTGTATAGTTGCTATATGAAAATGTAAATTTTCATTGCCTACCTTCAACTGTTTCTGCTGTCCGCAGGACTATAATATTTTCCCCTCCGGGGGAAAATCAACCTTAATTGTGAATTGTGAAATGTAAAATGTGAATTATCACCTGTGCTCTGATTAAGCGAATCCTAAAAGTGATCCTATTTGGAATACTAGTACTGATAGTATCCATGCTACTACGAAAGTATATACCGCTGCGAAAATAGTCCATTTCCAAGAGTTTGTTTCTCTTTTTATTGCTCCTAATGCAACTAAGCATGGTGTATATAATAATGACATAACCATAAATGACATAGCAGATAGTGGTGTAAATACTCCTTGTATTGCAGCTACTACTCCTGCACCTTCCTCTACTCCTGCATAAATTAATCCCATAGTTCCTACTACTGTTTCTTTAGCTAATATTCCTGTTAAAAGAGATATTCCTGCTTGCCATGTTCCGAAACCTGCTGGCTTAAATATTGGTGCTATAGCACTTCCTATAATACCCAATAATGATTCTTCACTATTTGCTTCAACCCCTACTGGTAAACTTGATAATGCCCACAATACTATCATAACTGGAAGTATAACAACTCCTGCCTTTTTAGCGAAGGCCCCTGCTTTATCCCACATTAATAAAAGTACATTTCTTATTGATGGTAGTTTATAACTTGGAAGTTCCATTACAAAATACGATGGTTCTCCCTTAAATAAAGTTTTACTAAATAATTTACCCATTATAAGTGCTACTATTATTCCAACTACATAAAGTGAAAATAAAATTAATGCCTCATGTTTTTCAAAAAATGCACTTATAAATAATGCATATATAGGTAATCTTGCTCCACAAGATATAAATGGATTTATAAGTATTGCTATCATTCTATCTTTTTTATTTTCTAAAGTTCTTGTAGCCATGATTCCCGGAACATTACATCCTACACTTACAAGCATTGATACAAAAGTTTTACCATGTAAACCTAATGCCCTCATAAGCTTGTCCATAACATATGCCGCTCTAGCCATATATCCACTATCTTCTAATATACCAAGTAATATATACATAACCATAATTAATGGTAAGAAGCTAATTACAGCTCCTACTCCTCCGAAAAGTCCATCACCAACAAAACCTTGTAATAATTCTGGAGCTCCCATAGAAGCTAATGCATCTACTACTTTCTCTCCTAATGTTCCTATAAGTCCATCAACCCACTCTTGAAGTCCTGCCCCTGCAAAAAATGTTATCTTATAAAGCAAAAACATAACTAAAGCGAAAATCGGAATTCCTAGAAATTTATTAGTTACAACTTTATCTATTTTATCTGTAATAGTTTCTTTATGCCTTTCATTTCTTACTACAGATTTAGCTACTATATCTCCTATAACAGAATATCTTTCATTAACAATAGCCATTTCACCTTCGAAACCAATATCATCTTCAATATCTTTATTACACTTATCTAAAATATTTTTTAAATCTTTATTACCTTCTACATTAAGTTGCTTCTTTATATAATCATCATTCTCTAATAATTTTAATGCAGCCCATTCTGATGGTATATCAGTACTCTTTTTTGACTTATCTATAGTTTCTTTAATAGTTTTTATACTATTAGTTATAGTATCTCCATAATTAATATCTAAATTAGAGCTATTTATACTATCACTTATACTGGCTTCTATTAATTTATCTATACCTTCATTTTTTAATGCAATAGTAGGAACTACTGGTATTCCTAAACTTTTTGAAATTTCTTTTATATTAATTTCAATTTCTTTATTTTTTGCCTCATCCATCATATTTAAAGCTAGTACAACTTTTGTTCCCATTTCTAACAATTGCATTGTTAAATATAAATTTCTTTCAATATTACTAGCATCTACTACATTTATAACCACATCTGGTTTTTCTTCAATTATATAATTTCTTGCTATAATTTCATCTTCAGAATATGCCCCTAAACTATATGTCCCTGGAAGATCTATTATAGTATATTCTTTTCCTTTATATTTTAAAATTCCTTCCTTTTTTTCAACTGTAACTCCCGGCCAATTTCCAACATGCTGTCTTGCTTTTGTTAAAATGTTAAATAAACTTGTTTTACCGCAGTTAGGATTCCCTGCTAATGCTATAGTCTTCATACTCATCCTCCATATCTAATCTTATATCGCAATCATTATATCTTTAGCTAAATTATTATCTAAAGCAAATCTACTTTCCTCAATAGCTACAATTAAACTTCTACCATCATTTTTAATTATTTTTATATGATTTCCCGATATAATTCCAAGCTCCGAAAGTCTCTTTGTTAATCCATCTTTCTTTGCTATGGCTTTAACTTGTACTATATTTCCTTCTTTTGCAGCAGTCATTGGCATTATCATAAAATCATCTCCTATTCTCCCATTACACTTTCTGCTTCATTTTTTCTAAGACTAAGTTTATAGCCTCTTACTAAAATTTCTATAGGATCTCCAAATGGAGCCTTTCCCGTAACCTCTAGAGAAACTCCAGGTGTTATTCCCATGTCTAATAGTCTTCTTCTTACTGTGCTTTCTTTACTTAAATTCTTAACTATCATCTTATCTCCAATATTTAATTGCTCCAAAGTTTTCATAATCATGCCTCCATCTTTTTTAAAACTTTATAACCTTTATCAGTTATTTCCCAATTTATTTTGTCATTTAACATTTTAGTACTACATCCACAAGAACACTTTTCACACATTGATGTATCACAAGATGCTTGTCTTATATATCCTGAGCTTATAAGCTTATTTTTTATATCCTCTACCATAGCCGTTGGTAATCCCAATTCCTTTGATATAAAACTAGTTGAAAAGTTACCTTTTTCATATAACAAACTTAGAATTTGTAATAACATCTAATCATCTCTTTTCATAAAATTTAACCATTACTGTAACTCTATGTAATTAGCTTACCACTTATTTTTTCTTATTGCAACTAATTATCAATTACATTTGAAAATTTATTTCTTTTATTATTAATTATTATTTCCTAAGCTTTAATTTATTCCATATTTTTTATATATAATTTTGTGTTGATTTTTATTTAGAAAGGGGCTATTATATTTGTGAACTAATACACTAGATAAAAGTCATTTATGGAGGTAATATATTATGATTAGAATTTGTCCATTCTGTTCAGATGTTGACATTGAAGAATTAAAAGAAATCGTTGGCGAAGAAAATGTAGATGAAGGTTGCATCGGTATGTGTGGTCAATCTCACGTTGCATACTTCGATGATGAATTAATAGAAGCAATTAGTGAAGAATCTTTAATTGAAGCTCTTAAAGAAAGACTTGAATTATAATTTATAAATTACAAAGAGGCTGTAGCAATAACAAATGAAAATTTGTAGGCGACAGTCTCTTTTTTTAATTCGCAATTTTCAATTAAGGTGGAAATTCCTGCGGAATTTCTGAGGTTATAAATGAGACATCATAAGCTTATTAACACAATTACTGTCCGAAGGACTCTAATATTTTCCCTCTATGGAAAATTAACCTTAATTGTAAATTGCCCTTTATGAATTGTGAATCATATAATAGTACTATTTATTTCACTATAGAAAATATATTTATACTATGATATATTACCATAGAGGTGATAAGATGCTAAAAGACATACAAGGAGCTATATTTGACATGGACGGAACTCTAATCGATTCTATGTGGGTATGGCTTAAGGTTGATATAGATTATTTAAAGAAAAGAAATATTCCTATGCCAGAAAACTTAAAATCGGAAATTGAACATTTAAGTTTTATAGATTGTGCTAGATATTTTAAAAAAACATTTTCACTTCCAGAAACCATAGATGAGATTATGGAAGAATGGAATACAATGGCCTATACTGAATATCTAGAAAATGTACAAGTTAAAGAAGGCGTTCCTACATTTTTAAAGAATCTTAAAGCTTCCGGAACAAAACTTGCATTAGCTACAAGCAATTGTAGACCTTTATTAGAAGTAGCTCTTAAAAAATTTGAAATATATGATTTGTTTGATGCTATTGTTATAACTGATGAAGTTGGAAAGCCAAAATCAGAGCCTGATGTATTTTTAAAAGCTGCTGAACTTATAGGTGTAGAACCTTCTAACTGTGTAGTATTTGAAGATATATTACCAGCAGTAAAAAGTGCTAAAAAAGCTGGTATGAAAGTAGTTGCTATCTCTGATGATTCTTCTCTATATCAAAGAGAAGAAATTAAACTAAATGCGGACAAGTTTATAAAGGAATATTCTGAACTTGAAGATGTAATTTAGATGTTATAAGGGGCTATCGCGATAACTATTAAATTTCGTGAGCGAGGCCCTTTTTCAATTCTCAATTCACGATTCTCAATTGTGGTGGAAATTATAAATATAGTGTTATTACTTTGTTGTTGATTCTTATTTCATAATTAGAATTAAATTTATACTCCTGTCTTACATGGAACCAATGAAATTTGTACTTTCATTACTATTCTCAAATACTTTTGCTGTCCGCAGGACTATAATATTTTCCACGCCGAGGAAGATTAACCTTAACTATTCACTATTACGCCTCAGCTACTTTCTCTTCACTTAATATTTAACACATCTGTAACTAGATGTATAATATTGTTGTACAATATATAATTTATAGGAAGTGTTGAAATTGAAAAAAGGATTCATCTATATTGGAATTACTACTTTTCTATTTAGTACTATGGAAATTGCTTTAAAAACTATTTCCGAGAATTTTAATCCTATCCAACTTAATTTCAGTAGATTTTTAATCGGCGGCATAATCTTACTACCTTTTGCCCTAAAAGCATTAAAATCAAAAAAAATTTCACTTACACCTAAAGATATAAAGACTTTTTCATTACTTGGCCTTACATGTGTAGTAATAAGTATGACTTTTTATCAGTTAGCTGTAATGAATACTAAAGCTTCTGTCGTTTCTGTTTTATTTAGCTGCAACCCTATCTTTGTAATGATCTTTGCATATATAGTGTTAAAAGAAAAAATTTATAAGCATAATATAATTGCATTAGTCTTAGAATTATTAGGTATTATAGTAATCATTAATCCACTAAACACTAAATTATCTATAACTGGCATAATCTTAACACTATTAGCTGCAATTACATTTGCAATCTATGGTGTCCTAGGAAAAAAATCTTGTGCTAAATTTGGAGGAATTGTTGTAACTTGTTTTAGTTTTATACTAGGAGGCTTAGAAATGCTAATTCTTTCTTTATTAAGTCATTTAAATATTATCTCTGATGTATTAAAAAGCTTGAATCTTAACAAATTTGCTGAAATTCCTATTTTAAGTGGCTATACTCTTGATACTCTTCCAAATGTTTTATATGTATTCATCTGTGTAACTGGCATTGGATATGCTCTATATTTTAAAGCTATGGAAGTAACTTCAGCCAATACTACATCTTTAGTGTTTTTCTTTAAACCAATTTTATCACCTATACTTGCTCTAATTATTCTAAAAGAAGTTATTCCACTAAATATGATTTTAGGAATTATTTTTATCTTAATAGGCTCATTAGCATCATTACTTCCTCCTCTTATTAATGAACGTCATAAAAATTTATCTTATTAATAAAATATCTTGTGTAATCTCATTATGTCAGTTTACACAAGATATTTTTTATATTTATAATTATTTATATATATAAAGAAAGGATTATTCATCATGAATGTAGCAATAAATAATTTACTTTTTTCTGCCTTTCATAATAAATGCGATATTTCTACTATAATTCCTATTGGAGGCTTAAATAATGATAATTTTAAAATAACCTATAATAATTTTAATTATTTTGTACGTATTTCTTCATCATCATATATCTATAATGATATTAATGAAGAAACTAACATATTAAAAAAAGCTAGTGATCTTAATATCTCTCCATCGGTTATATATTTCGATTCTTCAACTAGAAATCTATTAATGGACTGGATCGATGGTAGAATGCCAACAGAAAAAGAATCTAATAGTGAAACCTTTATAACTTTATTAACTAAAAAACTTAAAACTCTTCATAGCTTAACTTCAACAAATGTATTTAATCCCTTTGCTGAAATAAGAAAAATAATTTTCTCTAACAAAGATTACTTTTTTAATACCGTTCCATATATTTTAGATCTTTTAAAAAATTTAGATATCATAGAAGCTCATGTTAAAAATTCATATATGGAAGGTTTATGTCATAATGACTTGAACCCATCAAATATTTTATTAACAGATAAAAGCTTATATATCGTTGATTATGAATTTGCTGCTAGAGGTGATATTTTCTTTGACCTAGCCACAATAGCATGGCTATTAGAAGACAGTTCTAGAAAACTTTTAATAAAAAAATACTTCGGATATTACTCCGAAGCATACTATGATAAACTTATTAAATATATTTATGTTGTTAAAATGTATAACGGATGTTGGTCACTAGTAAAATCCCTAAATAACAATAAAGATTATGACTTTAAAACAGGGGCAGAAGTTATTTTTAATGAGCTGTCGCACTCTTAATTTAATAACTCCTTATCTTCTTCCTCCTTGAGGCATTCCGCCGCCATTCATTCCATTTCCTCCAACTGATGCGCCATTCTTAGATACTGTCATTACATTACTTGATAATGTAAAACTACTTAATTGTGTACCTCCAGAATATGATCCATTTGTATATAATCCATCTTTATTATCGCTACTTGTACTTCCTCCATATGAAACGATATATTTAGATCCATTTTTAATATCCGGTGTAGATACAATTACTGATTGATATTTTTTAGATGGCTTGAAAGTCACTATTTCATTTCCACTTTCTGATTGTACACTTACAATTGTATCTTCTGTTTGTGATGGTAACATCACATTTATAGCACCTTGGCTAGATGTTGTACTTGGACTTTGTGCCATTCCTGTACTTCCTGCTGCAATTAATGTTCCTCCACTTATTTCAAATGTACCATCATAATCTAAAGCTCCATTTCCGTTATCTTCTGGACCATTTACTATAACTACTCCATCTTTAATATAAACTGATCCATTAGCATCAATACCATCTCCTTCTGCTTGTATACCATCTTCATCAGCAGTAATTTCTACTGTACCATTTTCCATTAGTACATATCCTTTTTCACTATCAGTGCTGTTATTAGCCTTTATTCCATCACCTTTAGCATTTACTATAATTGTTCCATCTTTAATTTTTACTGAATCTTTTCCTCTAATGCCATCATGAGTAGCATTAACAGTTATATTTCCTCCTGTTATTTTCAAATCATCTTTGCTAGTTATACCATTATTATAGTTACCATTAACTATTAAACTTCCTTTTCCGTTAATAGTAAGATCATCCTTACTATATATAGCTGCATTAGGTTCATTAGAGTTCGCATCTTCTAATTTGTATTCTGTTCCATCAGTAATATAATTTACACTACCTTCTGCCAATGTTAAAATTGTGTTTTTTGCCTTCACTACATATATAGGAGCATTATCACTACAAGTTATATTTGTTTCAGCTAATAGTAAGTATACATTTTCTTCATCTGCAGAGTTTACTATCACTTGCCCATCATCTAAAGTTCCTTGCAGACAATATGTACCTCCTGAATTTATAGTAACTGTACTTCCATCAACTGTAGTACCATCCCCCTCTACATTTATAGAATTATTATTAAAATTTATAAATGTATCTACACTATCTTTATCTATAACTACATCTGATGATGTATCTACTGTAGTTACAATATTATCATTCCCTGACGTACTATCTGAATTTTTTGAACATGCCGAAATAGAAACGGCTAGCATAATTACAATTAAAATACTTAAAAACTTTCTTTTCATAAATCTTCCCCTTCCAAATATATAAATTCATTATATATCATCTTTAACCTAAATAAAGGATATACCAAAAAACCATATACAAACTCCACAATAGCTATAAAATTCCTTAATAATCTTCACATAATCTTTAAATTGCCTACACAACAACTATATTTTGTAAAACTATTATGTTAAATAAAGTTAACATTACATAGAAAGTGAGGAGGTTCTATTGATAAAGTCATTCAAACGATATGAAAAGAAATTTATTATAAGTAAAGATCAATATGATCAACTTATACCTAAATTACTTAATTATATGAATATCGATAAACATTGCATTAATAATACTTACTCTATATATAACATATACTATGATACGAAAAACAGTGATGTAATAAGGCATTCTATCTCAAAGCCATATTACAAAGAAAAGCTTAGACTTAGAAGTTATACCATTCCAGAAAAAAATACTGATACGGTTTTTCTAGAACTTAAAAAGAAAATTAATGGTATTGTAAGTAAACGTAGAGCTGTATTAACTCTAGAAGAAGCTACAAACTTCTTAAAATTTAAAGAAAAACCTGAATGTAATGACTATGTAAGTAAACAAGTCATTGAAGAAATTCATTATTATCTATCTCATACAAAAATCCAGCCCACTGTTTATATTGGATATGAAAGAATAGCTTTTTTCGGAAAAGATAATTCCGATTTTAGAATTACATTTGATTCTAATATAACTACAAGGAGACATGATCTCCATTTACAATCTGGTATGTATGGGCAAAAAATTTTGCCTAACGATGAATATCTAATGGAAGTTAAAATCTTAGGTTCAATTCCTCTATGGTTAACTAGAATATTTTCCGAATTAAAGATTTATAACACTCATTTTTCTAAATATGGCAATGAATACATGAACTTTTGTAAACAAAAAAATAATAAAATAATAATAGCGAGGGAAATAACATGTTAGAAACAATAATAAAATCAACAACAGGAGAATCTTTTACTTTTACTAATTCATTAATTGTAATATTTACATCTATTATACTAGGAGTAGTAATCTGTGCATCTTACATGAAAATACACAAGGAAGAAGTATATTCACAAGGTTTTACGACAACTCTTATTATGCTTCCTGTAATAATATCAATAATAATTCTTCTAGTAGGAAATAACGTAGCTAGAGCTTTCAGTTTAGCCGGTGCCTTTTCTATAATAAGGTTTAGAAGTGCTCCCGGAAATTCTAGAGATATTGCCTATATATTTTTCACTTTAGCTGTTGGACTAGCTTGTGGTATGGGATATATAGGATACGCTATTATTTTTACAGTGATATTATGTGCAGTTATGTTCATATTAAATATCACAAAATTTACTGAACCAAAAACTAAAATGATGACTTTAAAAATAACTATCCCAGAAGATTTAAATTTTGATGGAATATTTGATGATATTCTTAATAGATACACTACATCATGGAATATTTCTAGAATAAGAACAAGAGATTTCGGATCATTATTTGAAATAAATTATGATCTTTCAATAAAGCCTGAAATTAATCAAAAACAATTTATTGATGAGATAAGATGTAAAAATGGAAACCTAAATATATCTTTAACACGAGGATCTAGTGGTGAAAATACATTTTAAATCAAGGACTTGCTTACTATAACTCACTGTGCACTAAAAGAGGCTGTCGCCTGCAAATTTTTATTTGCTATTGCGACAGCCTCGTTTCAAAATTCCTCCTAAACATACATAACTATCAGTTACACTAAGTATAAATATAACAACTTGATAGTGTTTTCAATAGCACTATAATGTGTTCTTTCCATTCCATGTGAAGCATGAACACCTGGTCCTATAAGAGCTCCTCTAATATCATTTCCACCTTTTAATGCTGCTCCTACATCTGACCCATATCTAGGATATATATCTACTGCGTAACTAATATTATTATCTTTAGCTAAATTCACAAGTTTAGTCACCATATTATAATCATATGGTCCTGTTGAATCTTTAGCACATATTGACACATCATATTCTGTACATGATAAATCAGAACCAATACATCCCATATCTACAGCTATCATTTCTGTTATGTCTTGTGGTATATACGATGATCCATGTCCAACTTCTTCATAAGTAGATATAAATATTTTAGTAGTATATTTCGGAATTATATTTTCTCTACTGATAAGTTCTAATAATCCCATTAATGCTGACACACTTCCTTTATCATCTATAAACCTAGATTTTATAAACCCACTTTCTGTTATAGTAGTTTTCGGATCTATAAAAATGAAATCACCTGGGCATATTCCTAATGCTTCAACTTCTTCTTTATTTGATACAACCTCATCTATTCTAACTTCCATATTATCTAAGTCACGTTTCTTACTCGCTGCATCATCGTAAACATGAACTGAAGGACTCGTACTTAAAAAAGTTCCAGTATATATTTTCCCATCTCTTGTTCTTATTTTACAATACTCTGAATCTAACGTAGGAACTATCGGACCTCCAAGCAATGTAAATTTTAATGTTCCATTCGATGTTATAGACCTTACCATAGCTCCTAAAGTATCTACATGAGCTGATAATCCTATAACTTTTTCATTGCTGCCTCCAGGCACAGTAATAATTCCGCAACCTTTATTTGTAGTCTCAAAATCATATCCAAACTGTCTAACTTTATCTTCTATAAGTTTTATAATATCAAAACAGAAACCTGTTGGACTATCAAAGGTTAAAATCTCTTTTGCTGTATCTAGTATATATTGTTTATTTATTGAAATATTCATCTTTCTTCCTCCGGAGTTTTATCATTCTATATAAATAATATATCATAAAAATTTCACGATAATACATAAAATAGTTGTATAATTACTTATATATTACATAAAATTGGAGGTACAAAATGTCTCTCAGCACCAAACAACAATTGGCTAATGCATTAAAAGTTTTAATGTTAACAAAGTCTCTCGAAAAGATTACCATAAAAGACATAGTAGCTCATTGTGGTGTAAATCGTCAAACTTTTTACTATCACTTTAAAGATATATATGACCTACTCCGATGGATATACAAAACAGAAGCTATAGGTAGTATTTTGGACTATAAAACCTACGAAACATGGCAACAAGGTTTTCTTAAAATATTTCAATATGTTGAAGATAATAAAGAGTTTTGCATGAATACCTTTCATTCTATGGGAAGAGATCATCTTGAAGATTTTCTACATAGCGAAGTTTTTTCTCTTGTGTTAAATGTAGTAAATGAAATATCTACGGAATATCCTATTGCTGATGATTCTAAACGTTTTATCGCAGATTTTTATACTTTTGCTTTTATCGGACTTTTGACCTCTTGGATGAAAACAGGAATGAAAGAAAAACCCTGTGAGATAATAAAAAAATTAGAAAAACTAATTAATGGTACTATAAAACGAGCTATATACAAATATTAAAGAATTTTTACTATAAATGAAAAAATTATGTTATAACTCCAAGCTACAACTTACATGAGAATTTTAATAACCCATAATTCAAGCGACATGCCAGTACAACTGGCATAAGCCCTCTGTAATAACCTATTTAGAAAACTTAAACTTATTAAGAAACTCAGCCCAAATTATGGGCTGTGACTTCGCATTTACAATTTCAGAAATTCTGCAAGAATTTCAACCATCACTGTGCACTAAAAAGAGGCTTCGCCTACAAATTTTCATTTGCTATTGCGACAGCCTCTTATTAAAACTCTCTTTCTTATATATCTCGAAATTTTAATCTAAATAATCGGTAAAGTTATTATGAATTTACTTCCTTTATTCACTTCACTTTCTAACTTTATTCTTCCTCCATGAAGTTCTACTAAATATTTTACTAAAGTTAGTCCAATACCACTACTACTACATTTTACAGTTTCAACGCCTTCTACTTGCGAAAACCTATTAAATATGAAACTCTGATCTTCTTCTGATATTCCTATACCTGTATCTTCAACTATTATATCTACTTCATTGCCTCTATCTTTTATATAAAGATTAATCTTTCCACCTTCTGGTGTAAATTTACTTGCATTAGCTAATAAATTTATTGTACATCTTTCTATTTCAGTAGGATCACAATATACTATTTTCTCTTCTATTTCAGGATCAATTATAAATTCAATTCCTTTCTCTTCAATAAAGTTACTCATATTAAGAGCAGCTTCTTCTACAATATATACTATGTCCACTCTTTCTTTATTAATTTTATAATTACCAGTTTCTATCTTTGAACTATCTACTATATCATTTATTACTTTTAATAGTGTGTTAGAACTTTTCTCAATTATTTTCATATATTCTGAAGATTTTTCCTTTGTGATTCCTTGATCTTTATTTAATAAATTAACTAATTGTACTGTAGATAATATAACATTCAGCGGAGTTCTTAACTCATGAGATAAATTCACAAAGTACGCATTTTTAAACTTCTCATTTTTAATTATTTCTTTATAAAGTTTATCATTTTGTTGTAATTGCATATTTAACTCAGCAGTTCTTTTTTTAACCATACCTTCTAATATCTTTACATAATCCCACACAAATGCCACAATAATTAAAAATACTATAATATATATTATATATGCTACCGGCGTTCTCCAATACGGTCTTTTTATTAGTATCTTAACATTAGTTACATCACTAACATTTCCATTTATATCAGTGGCTCTTACTTTAAAATTATATTTTCCTGGTGACAATAAAGTATAATTAACACTGTTTTGGGAGTCACAACATATCCACTTTTCATCTAAACCTTCTAACATATAGTCATACTTAATACTATCTATATTTTTATAGTTTGGACTAAAAAAATTAAATTTTATATTATTCTCATTATATTTTAATTTTATATAATCTTTTTCAAAATAATTCTTTTTATTATTAACTGTTATACTCTCTATTACAACATTATTATCTATAAATGAATCTTCCAGAATATCTTCAGGATTAAAAAATATTAAACCTTTAGAACCACCTAAAAATATTAAGCCATCTTTTCTCTTGAAATCTGCTCTAACATTGAATCCCCCTACAAAGATTTCGTTGCCCTCAATATAATTATTGAACTTACCAGTCTTTATATTTAACTTGCTTATTCCCTTATCCGTAGACATCCAAATATTTTCGTCATTATCTAATAATACACTATAAATATAATTATCTATAAGTCCATCCTTTTCTGTATAATGATAGAACTCCTCTGTATCAACATTAAATTTAACTAATCCTATATCTGTCCCTATCCAAATATTCCTAAAGCTATCTCCTTTTATAGAATTTACACTTCCATAATTTTTTAAATTTCTATTTATATGCTTAACATATCTTTCTTCTACACCATTTTTTTTACTAAATTTTATTAGTCCTCCAGCGACCCCTCCACCAAGCCATAATATATCTTTATCATTTGAATCTTGATAAATATCTACTATATTAACAGCTGATATTCCATAAGTATCAAGATTTAACTTATATTCTATAATCTCACCTGTGACCTCATTGTAAGAAATTAATCCATTTTTAGTCCCCATCCATATATAATCTTCATCTTTATATAATATATTAACATCAATATCATATTCTTCATCTATTCTAAAATTTTCTATATCTCCAGTAACTTTATTTATAAGACTTAGTCCTTTATCTGTAGCTACTAGTATGTTATTTTTATTTGTTTCTACAATAGATCGTATATTGTTGCTAATTATACTATTTTCATTATTTTCATCATAATAGTAACTTACTACATTTCCTTCTAAACTATTAATAAATCTTATACCACTATTTTTAGTACCTATCCAATAATTGCTATCACTATCCTCAAATATATCCGTCACACTTATATTTTTCAACTTTTCACTACTTAAATATTCTACATTTAATAAATTAAATTGCTGACTTAAGTTTATTATATTAACTCCATTATCAGTACCAATCCAGATAACACCATCTTTGTCTTCAAATAAACATGTAATATAATCACTAGAAATAGATTTTGGTTCATATATGCTAGTTTTATAGTCACTCCTTTTACCTGTATTTTTATCATATTTAGTTAATCCCTCTACCGTTGCAAACCAAATATTATTATTTTTATCACTCATTATTTGATTTATATGCATTCCAAATTTACTATCTATATCATATTGATTATAAATATCTTGGTTTTTGAAACTAAATTTTACAACACCATCTTTTGTGGATATCCATATATTTCCGTTATCATCATTTTCCATATCATATATATATTTATTCCTCTTTTTAGTATTGCTTTCAAATTTATTTGTTTCTTCCACAAAAACATTAATTCCTTTTTTAGTTCCTATCCATATATTTCCGTAATCATCTTCTTCTATTCTCGTTATATAATTACTAATTAAAGTTTCTCCTTCTATTCCATCTGTAGTATATTCTCTTATCTCTCCTGTCACAGTATCATAAATATTTAATCCACATTCAGTACCAATCCATATCCTTCCTTTAGAGTCCTTATACAAAGCTGTTATGTTAAAATGAATAGTACCTTCATTATCAATGATTTTATTAGGTACTCTAGTTATTTTATCTTTTTTTATATCTAATATATTTAATCCGCCACTAGTTCCTATCCACATATTCCCACTATCATCTTCAATTATCGACGATATATAATTGGAACTAAGACTTTCTTCATTTCCTATTTCATTATTATATATCTTTATATCATGTCCATTATATCTATTTAGCCCATGAGCAGTTCCAATCCATATATATCCTATACTATCTTGATATATTGTAGTTATATTCCTATTGGATAACCCATCTTTAACATTAATTTTTTGAAAGTTTATTTCATAAACTTCTTTCCCTCTAATAATATCGCTTTGAATAATTATCATAATTACAAAAATTAATAACTCAAATAATGCTACTCTTCTTATAAAGTTTTTCATATACTTCTCCATCATTAATTATAGTAAAATAATATCCCACAATATATTATACGTATTTCGACATTTTTCATCAATCATTATATGTCAAAAATAAAAATGACAATCTTATCTTCATAAGATTGTCATTTCTATTATTTTACTCTTTAACTAGTTCTAATTCCCATTGCTGACACTTATTAGAGTTAATTTTCCATTGTTGAACATTAGCTTTCTTAGATTTACTTGCATTCTTTACTTCAATAACTGACTTTCCATTAGATGCTCTTGTTACTATATTAAACTTACCATCTCCTAAATGCTTAAATTTGAATTGTTGATTTTTAGCATTTTTATCATTATATAATATTACATTTGTTCCATTACTACTTTTCTTTCCTTCAATATCTACTACCCTTTTAGCACTTCCTACTTGTGATACTAATTTATAATATCCATCACCAGTACTTACGGCTTTAAATACTTGAGCATCTTCTCCGTTTCCAGGATATTGTTGTATATTAGTTTTGTTTGCATCTTTCCCATTTTTAACATCTAAATATTGACCACTATTTACATTTTTTATTCTATAGTATGCACCGTCTTTAACTTTAGTAACCTTTGTAGTATTTGTAGTTTCGCTAGTATCGGTATTATTATTAGTTGTTGAATCTTCCACTGCTTTTTCTGGGAATCTAGTTGTATCTTTCTTTAATTGACTCCAAGTATAGCGTAATAACCAGCTATCCCATTCTGTTATAGTAGTAGAATCTCCAGCCCACATAATAGTATGTGTTGGGAATCCACTTGGTGGTCTATCCGCATCTTCATAGAAATCTGGGAATCCAAAACCATGTCCTATCTCATGTTCAATAATATGACTTTCACCATTAGCATCTGAACTTAAGATATACTCATCAGAAACACGTTGTCCCCAATCTCCACCTGCTCCACCTTCAAAATTACTTGTACCCCATAAATACATATCAAAACGTTTGTCTAATCCTCCTGGATATGAATAACTAGAATCTTCAAAATGATCAAATCTTGATAATTCTGTAGGTGCCACTGGTAATTTTGATGGAATACTTGAATTTGAATTACTTAAATCATCATTGATATAATCGGTATATACCTTTTCATCAGATTGCTTATCTAGTATTAATGAAGCATCTGCACATGCCCATCCTACTACATTTACATCTATTTCATCATAAGGCCATCCATCATAACCTTTAAGATACTTAGCCCAATTATTAATCTGATTACTAATCATTTTAGCTATGTTCTTACGTTGTTGTAATGTGACACTTTTATTTGATTGCCAACGTACCACATAATTGAGTGTCCCATTACCTGCATATATTTGATCAAAAATTGTATTTTTTCTATTAGTTGACCCTTCCTTAACCATTCTATTATTCCAAACCCATTCAATAGAAGATTTATAATCAGAAGGCATAGAGCTTAGTGTTATATCTGTTGACTTAGTTACTGATGCAGCTATAGTTCTAGTTTCTGTTTGAGCAGATACTGTAACTGTTCCCATTGAGCTAGTTAGCATTATTGCCGACATTACCATGCAAGTTAATTTGCGTTTATCCATCTTACTCACTTCCTTATTAATGCTTTTCGACTTTTTTCTTCCTTTTATTTATTTATATGACATTTATGTGTCGTTTTTATGTAGTTTTTGTAAATAATTCCTTTGGATATATCATCTATACATATAAAAGTAATTCATATAATAACCTTCATTATTTTTATAAAAAAACATAGGGCCAAAAACCCTATGCTTCTCTCTAACTTAAAATTATTCTATTTTATCTCTTTCTAATATCCATTATCAGCATTACAACTTTAAAAACTTGAATATTCTCTCTAATAATTTTTTAATACTAAAGTGTTTTCCATTTTTATCTTTTGAATCATCTGATGTAACTGTATCCTTTGTATCATCTGTTGTAGTCGTATCTTTTGAATCATCTGATGTAGTTGTGTCCTTTGTATCATCTGTTGTAGTTGTGTCCTTTGAATCATCTGTTGTAGTCGTATCTTTTGAATCATCTGACGTAGTTGTATCTTTTGAAGTGCCATTAGCAACTTCTCCATAAACTTTCCACTCAACTATACCTGTAGATGATCCATTGTTTGAATTCATTTCTACTGCTATAGTATCTGTTGTTATAGTATCAAAAGTTGTTGTATTAAACTTATTTATATCTACACCTAATCCTTTTGCATTCGATACATATTTCCAATTACCATTATCCATATACTTTATCTTATATGAAGATGGCACATCTATTCCTAAATTATCTTTAAACCAATATAAATCACATTTAGATATTTTATATTTTTTATCAAATTTATATTGTACCCATTGAGTATCTGTTTCAGGCCAATTCCCATAAACATCATGATTTCTATCATTAGAACTTACAGGTACAAAACCATCATTTAAAGCATTTATAGTTTCCCATGATGAACAATATGATGTTGTTACAGTAGCTTTAGCTGCTATATTACCATCATCAGTTACTGCTGTATCATTATTACCACTATCATTTGTTGTATCATTTTCAGTAGTATTATTATCATTATCAGTACCACTACTTGTACTATTTCCTGACTTAACAAAAGTCATAGTTTCTCCTATAGCACTTATATTTGATATATCTAATCCAGATGAAGTTTTATCCCACCACTTAGAATTCGGACTACTCGTATCATTAAAAGTATCATTATAACCAGAGTGGAATAAGTCTCCATCAGCACCATAGTTAACTTTGTTCTCTAATTCCATCTTATTATCTGCTTGTACAACTGAAAGTTCATAATGTTTTGCTTTTGATGTTTCTTGATTTGAATTACTTCCGTTTTCATCAACATGCCAAATCATAAGTCCTTCATCAGGCATACTTTTGTATCTTCCACTCTTCTTAATATTTTCAATCAAATAATATTCATTTGAATTTTCTCCTGACCATTTATATACTGGTTGTGTTCCATCTGTACTAGAATTTGCTGTTACCTTATATCCATCACTATAAGAGTTTAAGTCTATTACTGAATTCCATCCTGATATTACATTTCTACAATATGGATCTGGTGGTGCTGGATTTTTAGCATCTGAAATAAATGACATAAGACTATATATACCACATCCACCAGTTTTCCCTGTATAGTCATATAAATCCGGATATCCGAAAAGTAGATGTCCATTTTCATGACAAACAGTATCTAATGCTAATTCACTTCCTATATTGCTCATTTGATATAATTGAATTTTTGCACCATCTGCTGTAAAAGCATTAGGAATATATCCTTGATGAGGCCATAAACCTTTTGACCACCCTGCATCAGCATTTCCAGCATAAAGTATATTCACACCTTTTACCATACCATTAGAGTCTGTAGTTAATTTTGAAAAATCAAAGCCTGTTGACTTTAACCAAGTTAACGCTTCATTGACTAATTCTAGAGCTTTACTATAGTCACTTTCATTTACATTATCATAATAAGATTTAGGATTTTTAGCGGTATAAAATTCAGTTATAGTATTTTCATAAGTAACTTTTCCTCCTGATACATCATAAAAATAATCTTTAACTGATCCATTATTAGAATATCCTGTATACCCAGTTTGATTAAAAAAATTATTTATTTCTGATTTTGATACACTACTCTTTTCATCTGGGAATTCTATAAGAAGTGTTAATCCATTAATTGTTTCAGTTTCTGTATAATTTGATTTTGCCTTAGCACTTGTACTCATAACTTCTTCTGCTACTTCTTCTATAGCCTCTGCATTAAGTTCTTCTTTTACTTCTTCTCTTTGTTCATCCATATATTCTTTATCTATTTTTTCATGCTTAGATAATTTTTCTGCACTACTTAAGATTCTTTTAATAACAGATGGAGCTTCGTATTTTTTTCCTGTATAAACTTTATCTGTAGCAATATATTCTGAATTGTCATCACTTACTTTAGCATAACATATCCATCCATCTTCATTTCTACAAAGGGTATATCCATCAATACTTTCTATATGTTGATAATATTCATCACCTGTAATTTTTACTTTTACTTCTGTATTATCTGGTTGTTTTAGGATAAATTCTTTATTCTTATAAGCTGCTGCATCTGCTGTACCACTTATACCTAAACATAGCGTAGCAGTAATAACAATACTAAGTAAACTTCCTTTAAGTTTTTTCATAGCATCCTCCTTTTTTTACTTTTTTCTACATTTTTCTTTTTCTTTCCTATTTATACCTTTTTATTATGTATTTTTTATGTAGGCTTTTAATTTATTGGTATAAACAAATGGTTTTTACGCTCAAAAAAAGGATATTGCAAGATTTTTGTAGAATCTTGTAATATCCTTTAATAATTCTATATCCTCATATTTTTAATTTTCTATATCTATTATAAGCAGCCATTATCTCCTGTTTCCTTGGCATAGCTAAACTTCCCCAGCCACCTTTCATTTTTTCCATAGATATTAATCCGCGCTCATTTATAGTATCAATAATCAAGTTTACCAGTTCACCAAATTTTAAATTTCTATCCATAATATTTTCTTCAGTCCACTTCATAATAGATCCTATTGAATTCAATTGTTCTCCATCTACTATTTGCTCAACTGCTCTTAAATCTATATCTTCTCTATTTATACTTATACCATCTTTACCAAAGGTTTTTATCTTTATTCCTTTATGACCTGCTTCTATTGTACCTTTCTTTATCTTTCTGCTAAAATCTATATTTATCTTAAGATTTCTTTCTTCTATCCTTGATAAAACTACACCTCTCATTAACCTTTTAGCTTCTTCGCTTACATCTTTAGCTTCATAGTTATCCATTTGAATAACACAATCTGCCACATCAAAAAAATCTCCTGAACTTCCTACTACCATAATTGTAGATATATTTTTTTGACTATATAAAGGTTTCACAACTTCTATAAATGGCGTTATAGGTTCTTGCTCTTTTGCTACTAACTTTTGCATTAATTCATCTCTCATCATAAAATTAGTAGCGGAAGTATCTTCATCAATTAATAATACATTAGTCCCACTTTCTATAGCTTCAACTATATTGGCCGCTTGTGATGTACTACCACTAGCATTTTCCGTAAAGAACCTCTTTGTATCCTTTCCGCTAGGTATATTATTAATAAATAATGATATATCATCTCCAGTTACTGCTCTTCCATCTTCTGCTCTAATCTTAAATGCAGTATCATCTGTTATAACAAACTCTCTCCCATCACCATTTATATGATTATACACTCCAACTTCTAAAGCTTTAAGTAAAGTAGATTTACCATGATATCCACCACCAACTATAATTGTTATTCCTTTTTTTATACCCATACCTTTTATAATACCTTTATTAGGTGTATTAAATTCCACCTCTAATGTCTTTGGTGATACAAAAGGTATTGCACTCTTTAAAGGTTTATCTGATACTCCACTCTCTCTTGGTAATATGGACCCATTGGCTACAAAAGCTACTAATCCTTCTTCTTTCATTTTTTCTCTTATAAACTGTTGATCTTCACTTAATTTAACTTTACTAATAAGTTGATTTTTATTTAAGTTATTATATATTAAAGAACTTTCTACTATAGAAGGAATTACATTGTATATTATTTTTTCTAATTCCTTTGCAAGTACGCTTCTCCCTCTAGCAGGAAACCCTACATAAAATCTAGCTTCTATTTTCTCTCTATCTATAATTATAGCTGTTCTCTCTAAAACCTCTTGCGTACATTTACTTATAGATATTAACCCGCTCTTGCCAGATCCAAATATTCTTTCACCTTTCTTATATATATTGGAGTAAAACTCTCTTGTTATATAATCTGCAACAGCTATATTCTTATATTTTTTATCAATAAGCTCCATCGGTATTTTAGCTACATTTTGATCTACTATAACCCTAACTCTTGATGGTGATGCAAATGGATCTCCTTGCACATGATCTATACTTAAAATATAATCTTTAAACTTATATTGCCCTTCCAAATCCTTATAAGCCTTATATCCTCTTCCATCAATACTAATTAATTTTTTTCTTAATTCTTCTGAACTCCTCATTTCTACACCTTCTATATAAATAAACTTATTTTTATAATCATGTTTATAATTTTATCATAATAAAATTAATTATCACATATTATATAACTGTTTTGTCTCTTTTATTCCATCTATGTATTTTTATAGAAATTACTGTCAATACTCCTTCATTAATTTCACAAATGACGTCTTTCCTTTCATTTCTTGCAAATTCATCATTTATTGAAAATATTGGATTTAATTGTTCCACTATACTAAATTTTATAATAAAACATCCTGTTATGTAAACGAACACTATATTTATTTTATAGCAATCGTGCTATATCTCTTTATTTTGTAAATTTATACACACTATTCATTTTTTTTATTATTTTCATTTTTAATACTTGTATATATTGTATTATTGTTACTATTTTGATAATATTGGTGTTATAATAATTTTAGATTTGAAATTATATATTATTATTCTTTCATTTTTAATAAAAAGGGGGCAATTATTATGAAGAAAAAGTTACTATCAATGGTAGTATTAGCTACCTTGTCATTAACATCTTTAGTTGGATGTGGATCGCAAAAATCTGAAGATGAAATTCTAATTGGGGGCATTGGACCATTAACAGGAGACGCTTCAAGTTATGGTACTTCAGTTAAAAATGGAGCAGAATTATTTATAGACGAGTATAACGCTAATGGTGGATTTGATGGCAAAAAAATCAAACTTCTTTTTGAAGATGATGAAGCTGATGCAACTAAAGCGCTTAATGCTTATGACAAGCTAGTAAATAAAGAAGAGGTTTCTATGATATTTGGCGCAGTTACTTCCGGTTCAAGTACTGCTATAGCAGATAGAGCAAAATCAGACCAGATACCAATGATTTCTCCAACAGCAACAGAACCTAATATAACTAAAAAAGGTGGAGAATACGTATTTAGAGGTTGTTATATAGATTCATTACAAGGTGAAACTTTATCTAAATATGCTACAGAAGATTTAAGTGCGAAAAAAGCTTCTATATTATATAACGTTTCTTCTGATTACTCTAAAGGAATCGCAGAGACTTTCAAGAAAAAATTTGAAGCTGCTGGTGGAGAAGTAGTATCTTTTGATTCTTATAACAGCGGTGATAAAGATTTCAGTGCTCAATTAACTAAAATTAAGAACTTAAATCCTGATGTTTTAGTATTACCTGATTACTACGATACTGTTGGACTTATTACTGATCAAGCAAGAACTGCTGGTATATCTGCTCAATTCCTTGGTGGTGACGGTTGGGATTCACCTAAGTTATTTGAAATTGGCGGAGATTCTGTAGAAGGTGCTATATTTGTTAATCACTACTCTCCAGAAGATGAGTCTGAAGATGTACAAAACTTCGTAAAATCTTATAAAGAAAAATATAATACCGATCCAGATGCATTTGCTGCTTTATCTTACAGTACTCTACAAGTATTAACAAATGCTATAGAATCTGCTGGTTCTACTGATGCTGATGCAATAAAAGATGCTCTTGCAAAAACTGACTTAGATACAATTACTGGTCATGTTACATTTGATAAAAATAGAAATCCAATAAAGAGTGTATCAGTAATAAAAATTCAAGATGGAAAACAAACATTAGTTAAGAAAATAAATCCATAATCTATGAAGGAGGATTTAAAATGGAACTATTGCAACAACTTACTAATGGTCTTTCACTAGGGTCTATTTATGCATTAATAGCCCTAGGTTATACCATGGTATATGGAATAATAAATTTAATTAACTTTGCCCATGGTGATATATACATGATTGGTGCCTTTGTAGGTATATTTTGTGGATCAACGCTAAAGCTTCCACTAATTCCAACATTATTATTATCAATGTTGGCATCTGCACTACTAGGAGTTTTAATTGAAAAAGTGGCTTATAAACCACTTAGAAACTCTCCTAGAATAACACTACTTATAACAGCCATAGGAGTATCTCTTCTTTTAGAGAATGGAATGGTATATTTAGTAGGGCCTGATACTAAAGCTTTTCCAAAATTATTAAGTACAAATGTTCTCAATATTGGTAGCCTATCAATTGACACATCAAAAGCTTTAACTTTAGTTGTATCAATTATCCTTGTAATTCTCCTTCAATTTATAGTGTTTAAAACTAAGATAGGTAAGGCAATGAGAGCTTCTTCTTATGATATAGAAGCTGCTTCTTTAATGGGTATCAATGTAAATACTACTATTTCCGCAACATTTGCCATTGGTTCTGCATTAGCTGGTGCAGCCGGTGTTCTAGTTTCTTTAGCTTTTAACTCTGTTGGTCCTTATATGGGTGTTGTACCTGGTCTTAAAGCATTTATAGCTGCTGTACTAGGTGGAATCGGAAGTATTCCTGGAGCACTTATAGGTGGTATTCTTATTGGATTAACAGAAACTCTTACAAAAGCATATATCTCAACTACACTATCTGATGCAATTGTATTTGGAATTCTAATAGTCATCTTACTAGTTAAACCATCTGGATTACTTGGTAAGAAATCTAATGAGAAAGTGTAGGTGATATAAATGAAAAAATATAAAAAACTCATTACTTGGGTTGCATTAATTATATGCGCATATTTATTTTTCAGTTTTCTTATATCTTCTGGAATTCTTAATAGATACTATTCAAGGATATTAGTTTCTTGTTGCATAAGTGTAATCTTAGCTGTTTCTCTAAACTTAATTACTGGATTTACAGGACAACTTAGCTTGGGCCATTCTGGCTTTATGGCAATTGGAGCTTACACTTCTGCCTACTTATCAACAACAACAAATATACCATTTATAGTTTCTATAATAATTGGTGCACTATTTGCAACAGTTATAGGTTTCCTAGTAGGGTTACCTACTCTTAAATTAAAAGGAGATTATTTTGCTATAGCAACTTTAGGTATATGTGAGATTATAAGAGTTTTAATAACAAATATCGATGCTCTTGGTGGTGCTAGAGGTTTGTCTAGTATCCCTCGTGAAACTAATTTTACTCTTGTATACTTTGCTATGGTGTTAACTATAGTTGTTATCGCTAATATCATTCATTCTTCTAAAGGTAGATCTATGATTGCTATTAGAGAAAATGAAATTGCTGCTGAAGCAATGGGTGTTAATACTACAAAATATAAAATAATGGCTTTTTTAGTTTCTGTTTTCTTTGCAGGAATTGCTGGTGGACTTTTCGCTCATCAAAATGGATTTATTCAACCAACAGCATTTAACTTCTTGAAATCAATTGAGATTTTAACTTTTGTAGTTCTTGGTGGTATGGGATCTATCTCTGGTTCTATCATTGCTGCTATTGTTCTAACTATATTACCAGAAGCACTTAGAAGCTTTGCTGACTTAAGAATGATTTTCTATTCTTTAGCATTGATAATTGTTATGATTTTTAGACCTAAGGGACTATTTGGTAACATGGAAATAACAGATGTACTTAAAAAATTTAAAAAGAAATCTAAAGCAAAGGAATGATAATTAGTTATTAATAACATAAACAAACGTGTTTAAATGCGATAATATCTACTCAAGGTTATATTAATGACAAATAAACACATAATAAAAAAACTAAAGATTTTGCTGACTTATTTGGTGTAAGTGTTAAGACATTACAACATTGTGATAGATATAGAACTTTATATGCAATAAACTCATTGATGAATATATGGAAAACAAAATAGACATAATAATATTTAATCACAAAGACGCTGGAAAGAGATGAGAAAATTGCTAAGAGCATATAAAGTAGAAATAAAGCCGACTCATAAGCAGATAGAAAAAATTAATCAAAGTATTGGTGTATGTAGATGGCTATATAATCATTATTTGTTCACAAACAGTCAGCTATATAGTCAATATAAAGAAGGTTTTATTGATAAAAAAGAATCATTTATCAGTGCTAATGATTTTGACAAGTACATTAATAATAAAGTTAAATGTTTAGAAAAATATAGCTGGATAAATAATTGTGGTTCTAAAGCAAGAAAAAAGGCAATTCAAAACGCTGAAACTGCATATAAAAGATTCTTTAACGGTCAATGTAAGTTTCCTAGATTTAAAAAGAAAAAGAATGACGATATTAAATTGTACTTTCCTAAAAATAATAAAGGCGATTGGAAAGTAGATAGACATAGAATCATGATACCTACACTGAAGAATGTTAGATTAAAGGAATATGGATATATTCCAGTAGGTGCAAAAGTTATAAGTGGTACTGTTTCTAAAAAGTATAATAGGTATTATGTATCAGTTATTATAGATACAGATTGGACTATTCCAAGTGGAGAGTATACCGAAGGTATAGGAATTGACTTAGGCGTTAAAGATTTGGCTATATGTAGCAATAAACAAAAATTTAAGAATATTAACAAAACACAAAAAATAAGAAAGTTAGAAAAGAAATTAAAAAATGAACAAAAAAGGCTTTCAAGGAAATATGAAAGTTTAAAATTAAGAAATAAGAATAAGAAAGGAGATGCTACTAGGCAAAATATTCAAAAACAAATAGTTAAAGTACAGAGTATTCATCAAAGACTTACTAATATTAGAACAGATTATATTAATAAAACAATTTATGAAATAGTTAAGCAAAAACCACGCTATATAACTATTGAAGACTTAAATGTAAATGGAATGATGAAGAACAGGCATTTATCCAAAGCAGTTGTTCAACAAAAGTTATATGAATTTAGAAATAAATTAAACTACAAATGCAACCTATTTGGTATTGAACTAAGAATAGTAGATAGATTTTACCCTTCAAGTAAACTATGTAATAACTGTGGTTCTATTAAAAGTGATTTAAAACTTAAAGATAGAATTTATAAGTGTCATTGTGGTTATGTTGAAGATAGAGACTATAATGCTAGTCTTAATTTAAAAGATGCTAAAATCTATAAAATAGCATAAACAAATTTTATAGATATGTACGGATGGCTAGTTCGGAATTTACGCCTTTGGACTGTTATACCAAATCAAAGTAGTTCTTTATAACAAAATGAGACAGGATGAAGAAGGAAAAATCTCGGAATGGATATATTTGTCCATATTTTGAGTAGCAGGATTAACATGTTAGACGTAAAAGATCTTACAATAAAATTTGGTGGACTAGTTGCCGTATCTAACTTTTCTCTAAATATCGGTGAAAAAGAAGTTGTAGGCCTTATTGGTCCAAACGGTGCTGGAAAAACTACTGTTTTTAATATGTTAACAGGCGTATATGCTCCAACCTCCGGAACAATCTCCTACTTAGGAGAAGATATCCAAGGTTTAAAACCTTATATAATTACTTCAAAGAAAATAGCTAGAACTTTTCAAAATATAAGATTATTTTCTGATTTATCAGTTTTAGATAATGTAAAAATTTCTTATGATTATAAACTTAAATATAATTTACTAGATTCTATTTTAAGAACACCTAGATTTAAAAGAGAAGAATCTAACATGGATTCCGAAGTTAAAGATCTTCTTAAAACATTTAATCTTCTAGATAAATGTTATGAAAAAGCAAGTAATCTTTCCTACGGTGAACAACGTAGACTAGAAATAGTAAGAGCATTAGCTACCGGACCAAAACTTTTACTATTAGATGAACCAGCAGCTGGTATGAATCCACAAGAAACAGCTGAATTATCGGATTTAATAAGATGGATTCGTGATACTTATGATGTATCTATACTACTTATTGAGCATGATATGAAGCTAGTTATGGGCATATGCGATAAAATAACTGTACTTGATTATGGTAAGGTAATAGCTGCTGGTTCTCCAGATGAGATTAAGAATAATCCAAAAGTAATTGAAGCTTACCTAGGAGAGGAGGCCACAGTAAATGCTTAAAATAAATAACTTAGATATTTTTTACGGAGGTATCCACGCACTAAAAAAAATAAACTTAGAAGTAAAACAAGGTGAAATAGTAACTCTTATAGGCGCTAATGGTGCCGGTAAAACTTCTACTCTTAGAGCTCTTTCTTCATTAGAAAAGCCTAAAAATGGTGAGATAATATTTAATGGAGAAAATATAACAGGTATGGCACCTCACAAACTTGTTGCTAAAGGCATTAGTCATGTTCCGGAAGGTAGAAAAATCTTCGCAAACCTTTCTGTTATGGAAAATCTAGAACTTGGTGCTTACCTTAGAAAAGATAAAAAATCAATTGAAGAAGACTATGAAATGGTCTTTGAAAAGTTTCCAAGACTAAAAGAAAGAATCAAGCAAAATGCCGGAACTCTTTCCGGTGGTGAGCAACAAATGTTAGCTATCGGTCGTGCTTTAATGAATAGACCTAAAATGTTACTTCTTGATGAACCATCTATGGGATTAGCACCACTAGTAGTAAATGATATATTTGACACTATCGTAGAAATAAATAAAGCAGGTACTACAATACTTCTTGTAGAACAAAATGCTAATAAAGCTCTCTCTATTGCTGATAGAGCTTACGTACTTGAAACAGGACGTATAACACTACAAGGTACTGCTGATGAACTTTTACATGACGATAAGGTAAGAGCGGCTTATCTTGGAGAATAAAATGTATGTCAGTACACAGTTTTGGTGGAAATTCCTACGGAATTTCTTGAATTGTAAGTGTGATGATACTAGAGCTTGGTATCATCACATTTATTTTATAGTTAAATATTGATGTTATAATATTGTCTTACAGTATGCTAATGAAAGTTGCACTTTCATAAATCTGTTATTACAAGTCCAAAAAGAAACAACTTTATTTTTAATAATTATAAATAGTACTACTATTAGTAGCTATTACTATTCTAGTACCACTATTCATACATTGTAATAAATGTATCATTGTACTTTCCGGAACCGCTACACATCCACCTGTAGCATTTCCCTTTATACAATGTAAGAAAATCGCTGACCCTGCTCCAGGCACACAATTAGTATTATAATTAATTACTGCACCATATTTATAAGCTACTTGTTCATCTATCAAATGTTCTTCCGAATTCCAATCCTTAGCGACCTCTGTTACATTAACCCATTTATTGTAATATGAAAAATTACTATCATCAACCCAATAATCATTTACAGTAACTTGTCTATATCCTATATTACTACCTGGATTACCTGCAATTCCAAACCCAGTTCCAAATGAATGTATTCCAGCTGGTGTTTTTTCATCTCCTTCTCTGGTACTACTAGAAATACCATTATATCCAACTTTTCCATCAACTCTAATTTGTTAGTTCATTAGGCTAATTTTTTTCAACGTAAACAAGAGATTACTAGTTCTACTAGATTGTATTTTATTATGTAGTTTATTCACATTAGTTGCTAATGCTAAAAAAATACCTTCAGCTAGAATATTGTAATTTAAGAATTTAGTAATATCCTTTCTTTATGATTCTCTTATATACAATATGGTACAATCTATTTGTATTTTACTGAGGAGGAGTTTATATGGAATTTAGAAAAGCTATAAAATCTGATCTTGATAATATAATGATTATTATAAAAGAAGCGCAAAAATATTTTAAAGAAAATAATATAGATCAATGGCAAGATAACTATCCTAATGAAAAAACTATTTTAAATGATGTAAATAATGAAACTTCTTATGTATTAGTTAAAGATGATAATATAGTTGCTACTGCGTCTATATCTTTTGAAGCAGAGCCAACCTACAATCATATTGAAGGAAATTGGCTTACTAATGATAGATATGTCGTTATTCATAGAGTGGCTGTATCTAATGATTATAAAGGATTGAGACTATCTTCAACTATTCTAGATAATGCCAAAGCTCTCGCTTTAAAAAACAATATTCATAGCATAAAAATAGATACCCACAAAGATAATAAAGCTATGCAAAAAGTTCTACTTAAAAATAACTTTACTTATTGTGGGATAATATATTTAGAAGATAATAGTGAACGAATAGCTTTTGAAAAAACATTTTAATTATTCTTTAAAGCTTAAATGAAGTTCTAACCTATCTTCGCCTATAATTGTATTACTAAAAGCTGCTGTAGCATTACTAATATGCCTTTCCGGAGAATCCATAGCAGTACTAAAATGGGTTAATAATAGCCTTTCTACATTAGCCTTATTTGCTAAAGTCGCTGCTTCTCGGAAAGTCATATGCTTATTCTTAATTGCCTTTTCTATATCTTTATCATCTCCATATGTACCTTCACATATAAATAAATCACTATCTTTAATAAATGGTACTATTTCATCTATTGGTCGTGTATCTGTTATCATAGAAACTTTAATTCCTTTTCTTTCAGCTCCTTTAATCATATCCGGAGTATATATTCTCCCTTGAAACTCTATTTCTTCAGTAGTCTTTTGCAATTTAGACCACAACTGTTTAGGCACTCCATTTTCTATAGCTCTATCTACATCAAATTTTGCCATCCTTTTAAGATAAAAACTATATCCTATACATGGTGAGGAATGTTCCACTTCCAATGTATCTATTTTAATTTCATCATTACAGGCTAATACCGTATCTTTTGGATTTTCTATCACATTAATCTCATAAGGCAACCAATTCGCTATAACCCTTAACCCTTTTACTGCCTCTGTTATTCCTATAGGTCCGATAATTGTTAATGGATCTGTTCTCCCACTATTACCTATAGTGCCAAGTAATCCTGGCAATCCTACAATATGATCACCATGAATATGGCTAATACAAATAACATCTATAGTTTTAAAACCTAAATTACATATTCTCATTGAAACTTGAGTACCTTCACCACAATCTACAAGTATTTTTCTCCCCTTGTAACTAATACATAGAGCTGATAAAAATCTATTGGGCATAGGCATACCGCCACCACAGCCTAATAATGTTAAATCTATCACTATATCACCACCTTATATCTTATATTATCTAATATAACATTATTATTTATCAAAAATATTCCTTAATTCATATTTTATTTTTAAAATATGGAATATACTTTATTTTAAAATATTCCCTTTATCTTTAAGATTACTTAGAATATAATCTTACTAAGTACATATTTAAAATAAGGAGATACGATATGAAAAAATTAATTTCATGGAATGTAAATGGCCTCAGAGCTTGTGTAAAAAAAGGGTTCTTAGACTATTTTAAAGATGTTGATGCTGATATATTTTGTATTCAAGAAAGTAAGCTACAAGAAGGTCAAATAGATTTAAATCTTGAGGGTTACTATGATTATTGGAACTATGCTGAAAAGAAAGGTTATTCTGGTACAGCTATATTTACTAAAGAAAAACCTCTTAATGTTACCTTAGGTCTTGGTATTGAAGAACATGATAAAGAAGGTAGAGTTATAACATTAGAATTTGAAGATTTCTATATGATAACTGTTTATACACCAAACTCACAAGATAAATTAGCAAGAATAAATTATAGAATGTCATGGGAAGATGCATTTCTAAATTACATTAAAGAACTTGAAAAAAATAAACCTGTAATAGTTTGTGGTGACTTAAATGTAGCTCATGAAGAAATTGATTTAAAAAATCCAAAGACTAATAGGAATAATGCTGGTTTTAGTGATCAGGAGAGAGAAAAATTTTCCACCCTTTTATCTAACGGATTTATTGATACCTTTAGATATTTTTATCCAGATAAAGAAGGTGCCTATTCTTGGTGGTCTTATAGATTTAATGCTAGAGCTAATAATGCAGGATGGAGAATCGACTATTTCTTAACTTCAAACTCTTTAAAAGATCGACTTGTCAGTGCTGATATCCATAACGAAATTTTTGGTTCTGATCACTGTCCTGTAGAATTAGTAATTAAATAATAAAAAGGTCCAGCAAAGCTGGACCTTTTTATTATTTTAATTCAAATGACTTACAATCTGTACATTCTGGAACTTTAGGATTTTGTTCATGTGTACCTACTAAAATTTCATTTAAAGTACAATATTCCGCTGCAGAATTATATTTACATTGTTGTACTGTACACTTAATACTTGGGTTCTTATCCATATCCAACACTCCTTAATATCAATTTCAACAATATTTTGTGTTTTTTTAACGTTATTTATACAATTCTGAAGCTAAGTCCTTAAGAATTTCTATTTCAATTACTTCATAATAATTGCTTCGTTTCCTTATTGCTCCTTTACTTGTTAAGTTACTTAATGTTCTTAATAAATGTCTATAACTTGTACCTAATAATTCTGATATCTCCATTAAATTTCCACTAAACTTTAATACTCCCACATTAGTTCTTTGACTAGTAGCTAAAATATAACTAGCTAGTCTATTTTCTAAAGGATATAGTAAATTTATAGATCCATTAATAGTTGATTTTTTAAGTTTTTTACTTAAAGAATTACATGTAAATCTTAAATATCTAGGATCTTCTAATAAAATATTTCTAACCTTATAAAAAGGTAATGCAATACAATAAGAGTCTTCTAAAACTTGTACATTTGTGCTAGCTCTACTTAAAGATACTATTTCTAAATCTCCTAAAACCATAAATGGATAATAGAAAGACAAAAGTAATGATTTCCCATTTTGTAGTACTATATATACCTTTGCTTTTCCTTTTACAAAGAAAAAAATATATTCTATCTTTTCATTTTCTCTACATATAAATTCATTTTTCTCAAATAATATTAATTCCATATATTCTTTCATATCATTGGAAAAGATATTATCAAGGTTATATTTTTTTATATACTTATCCTTTAGATTTTCATCATCTATTTTTATCATTAGTTTATTTCCTTTCTAAGATTAAATACAAGCTTTTATAGCTAATATGACATATGTCATAACAATGTTCAAGAAATCTATGATAAATTTATACTAAATTATTTAGGAGGAATACATATGTATAACTTAGCATCAATATTAATAGGTGCATTAATAGGACTTATGGTCTATTTTAATGGACTCTTATCTGTATACTTAGGTAATTATACTTCCAGTGTTGTTGTCCATTTTATAGGACTTATTGGAATAATTTTAGTATTAATTTTTACAAAGTCAAAATTAATTTTCGATAAAAACCAATCCATATTTCTATATAGCGCTGGTATAGTTGGTGTCTTCACCGTTCTTTTCACTAATATAGGATATGTCTCCGTTGGAGCTTCTATAACTATAGCTTTAAGTTTACTTGGACAGACAATATCTGCAATCATAATTGATCATTATGGATTATTAGATGTAAAGATTTCAAAATTTAACAAAAAGAAATTAATAGGTCTATCAATAATAACAATAGGAATAGTTATTATGACAATATACTAGGAGGATTGATCATGTTTTACTTATTTATTGCAGCACTCTCTGGAGTATCTATAGTTGTCTCTAGAATTATAAATGCAAATCTATCAACAAAAATAGGAATGTATCAAAGCACCTTTTATAATTTTTTAACTGGACTTATATTTTCCATTATAATATTAATATTTAGCAATGAAGTTTTTAGTGAATCAATATCTATACTAAATAAAATTCCATTAACTGCATACTTAGGAGGCCTTGTAGGTGTAGCTTCTATATCATTATCCAACTTTATAGCACCTAAAATTTCTGCATTCTATATGGCACTTTTAGTATTTGTAGGTCAATTATTTGCTGGTATCGTTATTGACTACTTTACTATGGGTGAATTATCTATAGGAAAAATTCTAGGCGGTATAATTGTCGTAATTGGTCTTGGTTACAATCTTTTAATAGATAAAAAAGCATCAGCTTAAATAAAAGCGTAGAGATGTGTAAAGTTTATAAGTACATTTCTACGCTTTTTCATAAATATTTAGTTTACATAATAAATGTTTAAGTAAATTCATATTCTTAAAAACATAAAAACTATTATCTATTATTTTCCATAAGACTTTAAAAGGGATTCTCTCATAATTATATATATTTTAAGCTACATGAAAGTACAACTTTTATTAGTCCCCTATAAAGCAACATTACAATATCAATATTTAATTATAAAATAAGTCTTTATAAGAAACTAATGATACTACACTTATAATCTTAGAAATTCCGCAGGAATTTCCACTACAATTGTGAATCGTGAAGTGCGAATTTAAAAAAAGGCTTTCGCCTACAAATTCTCATTTGCTATTGCGAAAGCCTCTTTCTATTCTAACAATCTAATAATATCTTTACTATTATTCTCTTTGGCATAATGTAACGCATCAAAGTTATAATTATCTTCTATATTTTTATCTGCTCCTGACTCTAGTAATAATTTGACACAATCAGTCCATCCCATTTTAGTAGCTTCTAAAATAGCAGTAGTACCTTCAGCATTTTGATAATTTATATCTCCACCATTTTTAATTATTTTCTTCATTATATCTTTACTACCACTATAAGCGGCAAGTGTAAGTGGACTATTTTTCATATGGGAATCTTCATCAATATAATTTATATTTGCATCATACCTTATTGCAAGTTTAAGTATATCCATATTTCCATAAGCTATAGCATTTTCTAATATTCTATTTGGTGATGCTCCATTTTCAAATAAATACTCTAACATTTTTAAATCTTTTGCAGATTTATTATATTCATTAATATCTAACCCGCCTTCTACTAATACTTTAGCCACATAATAATCATCAGCATATTCTAATAAACTTTGTCCATCTTTTTTAATTTTTAAGTCATATCCATTATCTAATAAATATTGAACTATACTAGTATTTCTATTTTTAATAACTTTTGTAGCTGTTGAAAACAAATAATTATCATCTAAAGGATATCCACTTTTCAATATCAAATCTACCATCTGCACATTACCATTACTAGCAGCTTCATAAAGCACATTATAAAAATCACTACTAGGAACAAGATTTGCACCTTTTTCTATAAGATACTTAACTACATCATAATGATTATTTTTTGCTGCCATAACTACTGGTGGTACATATCCCTCTCCACCATTAACATCTAATCCTTGATCTAAAAGATACCTAACAACATCGATATTCCCATACTTAGCTGCTATTGTTAATATAGACATACCATAATTATTACAAACCTCTAGCTCTGCACCTTTTTCTTGTAAAACCTTTATTGTATCTACATCTCCAAATGCAGCAGTATAAAATAAAATTGTATCTCTATCATCTTCATTTATATCATTTTTACAAATTAATGATGTAACCTTATTTGTTTCTCCTAAAATGGCTGCTTCTACTACAGGCTTCAATTCTGATTCATAGTTATTATCTAGAAGACTTTTTAGTACAAAGTTTACTAGTGCATATTTACCATCACCATCATTATATATAGACCTTCCTTTAAAAACTGCTTCTAATGTATTTGGTCCTATTTTTCCACCATTATCTAAAAATAATTCTATAGTTGACATAATCCTATTTTCATCCTCACTACCAGAAGCAGCATACTCTAAAGCTGTATACCCATTTTTATCTCTATATTCTATATTTGCCCCATAATCTAAAAGTAATTGACAAATCTCATTATTATTTTCGGAAGCCATAGCCATCAATATAGAAGTACCATCTTCCCTACAACTATTGACATCCGCCCCGTTTTTTATAAGATACTTTACTACTTCTCTATTATTTTCATTATTATTATTCATAGCTATAAAAATAGGCTTTGATTCACCATTATTTATATGATCAAATTCATTAATATCACAGCCTTCTACTAAAGCTTCATCAATAAGACTAAAATTGTTATTTTCAATACCACTATATAGCTTTGTGTTATTACTAACAAATATCTTGTCCCTTATAATGAAATATCCTAGTACCACTATAACTATTAAAATCATACTCATTACCTTTTTATTAATTTTCATATATTCTTCCCACCATAAATTTCAATTTTTATAGATATATACCATGATATCACATTTAGTTCTTATTTTTACTATTATAATAAAAATTTATATTTTGTATTCCTTCATAGTTCCAAAGTTTTTTACTTTGTTATATTCTTCAAGCTCTGAAATAAACTTAATTTCAATTACAATGTCATCTAGCTTCTTATTCTCCTCAAATAATTTTCTATCACCATATCTAATAGCTTGCAATGCCAATGGCATCTCCTTATTAAAAAGCATATTTCTAATCTTACTCTTTTTTATTGTATCGTTATCAATTAATACCTCTCCAACTAATTTAATTTTTCCGTTACTATGTGTCCATTTTAAAAGCACTTCATCTCTAAGTTTATCTATCTTGTCTTCTGCGTATTTAAGTCCAATGGTTACAAATAAATCACCAGTTTTATCAGAATGAGTAACTGTATACTTTCTCCCTTCAATAGGATATGTTTCTGTTACACCATCACGAAATTCTGTAAATATTTTATTATAATCCATTTATTACACTCCTACTATAAATATTTAATACTATATTTATGCTAAACTATTTACATATATTTCAACATACTCTATACTGTTGGTATATAATTTCAACTTCATATATAAAAATAATTTTTTAGTTTACATAATCATATTTTTATATATTTATTAAAATTAGCGACTATTTTCATAACTATAACTTTTTAAATATTATTCCAGTGTAACTCCATTATATTAATATATGTTGCAACCTCTTTGACTTGTGACTCAATTATACGATCTATATTCTGAATTACCCAATAAAAAAATAGTAGCCTCCCCAAAAGAAAAGCTACCATTATACAAGTTACTAACCACTATGCACTGATCATATCTACCAAATACTCTAAAGCATATCCATATCCCTTAAACCCTAATCCACACACTTGTCCAACGCAAGCTGGAGCTATAACAGATTTTCTTCTAAACTCTTCTCTCTTATGAATATTACTTATATGAACTTCAATAGTAGGTATACTTACAGATAAAATAGCATCATAAATTGCATAAGAATAATGAGTATATGCCCCTGGATTTATCACAATCCCATCAAATTCCCCATAAGCACTATGAATTTTGTCTATTAACTCACCTTCGGAATTACTTTGAAAAACCTCTACTTCAGTACCTAACGCTTTTCCCTTTTCCTTAACTTCCTTAACTAAATCATAGTAATTTTGTGAACCGTATATTCCTTTTTCTCTAACACCTAAAAGGTTTAAATTTGGTCCATTGATAACTAGTATTTTCATTTTATCACCCCATATTCTTTAACTATTTCTTTAAGTTTTTTCACAGCCTCTTCTTCACTATCATTGTTATATAATATCTTGTCAGAATATAAAACATATAAATCTTTTCTTTCTCTATAAAGATTATATATTCTTTCCTTCCCTTCTTTAAGTAAAGGTCTTGTTTCTGTATCCACATTTTCTATGATTTTTTCAGGTACTCTGTGGATAAATACAATATATCCACAGCTTTTCAACACATCCATGTTTTCTTTTCTCTTTATAACTCCACCACCTGTGGATATAATAGTATTTTTGTACCCTGTCATTTCCCTTACTACAGAAGATTCTTTATCTCTAAAAAAGTCTTCACTTCTACTAAACATCTCTTCTATTGTCATACCATTTCTATCTACCACATAATCATCTAAATCAAGAAACTCTAATCCTAATTCTTCGGAAGCTTTCTTCCCTAAAGATGTTTTTCCACAGCCTGGCATTCCTATTAGTATTATATTATTCACAAAAAAGCCCCCTATTTTATCATGTCGCAACTTTGTTTATAACAACCAATTAGCCTAAAATCTATACTTTCACAAGCTAAATCTTCTATAACTTTTCTTGTAACACCATCATCTAAATTTCCTGTAAAGTCTATATAGAAGAAATACTCAAAAGCCTTATCCCCAGTAGGCCTTGATTCTATCTTAAGCATATTTAATCCGTTATTTGCAAAATGAGCTAATGTTTCATACAAGCTTCCACTAACATGTGGTAATGTAAGTATAACTGATACCTTATTACATTCATTATCGCATTCTAAATTTTTTCCTACTATAATAAACCTAGTATAGTTGTCAGTTAAATTATTGATACCTTCTTTAATACACTTAAGTCCATATAGTTCACCAGCGGCTTTACTACATATCGCTGCTTTACTAATATTATTTTCTTCACTAACCATCTTCGCTGCCATCGCTGTATTATTATATGGCATTAATCTTATATCTCCATATTGAGATAAGAAATTAGATGATTGAGAGAATCCTTGTGGGTGAGAATATATTTCTTTTATATCTTCTATTTTTGCTCTTTGTACCCCAAACAAGCACTGTTCTATTCTCACTAATTCTTCTCCAACAATATATGTCTTATATTCCCTCATAAGATCATAAACATCATTAATAGCCCCTGTAGAAGAGTTTTCTATTGGTAAGATACCATAATCACATTCTCCATTTTCTAAAGCTTCAAATACATCTCTGAAGTTATCTACATTAGTATAACTACAATCACTAGAGAACTGTTTTAATGCTTCAAAAGAGAATGCTCCTTCTACACCTTGATAAACAACTCTTGGTTTATCTTTCTTTTCTACTACTGAATCCATAATCTTATCAATAGCATCTATCTTATCTCTACAATTACTACTATTTTGATGAGAACGACTAATAGCCATAATAGATTTAAGCATACTTATAGTACTTTCCTCATAAGTCTTATCTTTTACTAAAGAACGTCCTCTTTCTATTACTGCTTCCTCTCTTTTCTCATTAAGAGTACCTATTCCATTTTCTCTTTTAACCCTACCTACCTCAGATACTACTTTCATTCTCTCTTCAAAAATTTCTATAAGTTTACTATCTATTTCATCAATTCTATTTCTTAATTCTTGCAATTCCTTCATAAAACCACTCCCCAATTATTGTTGTTTTCCTTGAAGTAATATATCTAATATTGCTACAGCTGCAGCACATTCAACTACCGGTACAGCCCTTTGCACTATACATGGATCGTGTCTACCATGAACTTCTAATATATCATTTTCCATAGTTTCAACATTAACAGTTTTTTGTGGTTTTGATATTGATGGCGTTGGCTTTATAGCTAAAGAGAATACTACTGGCATTCCATTTGTTATTCCTCCAAGTATTCCTCCATTATTATTAGTATAAGTTTTTATTTTTCCATCTTCTATATAATAACTATCATTAGCCTCACTACCTCTTAGTGTGGATATATTAAATCCCTCTCCAAACTCAACACCTTTTACTGCTGGAATTGAGAATAACATATGGGATAATACACTTTCAACAGAATTAAACATAGGATTTCCTACTCCTGCAGGTAAATTAATAATTGCAGCCTCTATTACACCACCAACAGAATCTAAATCATTTTTAGCATCTAATATTTCTTTTTGCATATCTTCTACTACATCTTTATTCAATGTTGGAAATCTATTTTCTCTAAGTTCGTCTAATAATTCTTTTGTTATATTAGTTTTATCAAAACTAGAATCTTTTACATTCCTTATAGATTTAATGTGACTACCTACATATATATCTTTTTCCTTAAGAATTTCCTTACAAACAGCTCCTGCAAATACAAACATAGCTGTAAGTCTTCCTGAAAAGTGTCCTCCACCTCTATAATCATTATAGCCATCATATTTTATCATTGCTGGATAATCTGAATGGCTAGGTCGCATTTTAACCTTAAGCTCTGAATAATCCTTAGATTTTGTATTACTATTTTCAATAATAGCCGCCAAAGGTGCCCCAGTAGTTTTTCCATTAAAAATACCACTTAGCACCCTTGGCATATCTTTTTCCGCCCTTGGTGTAGAAAACTTATCTTGTCCTGGTGCTCTTCTTTTCATATCTTCATAAACTTTATCAAAATCTATATCATATCCTGCTGGTAATCCATCAATAACAACACCGATAGCCTCACCATGAGATTCTCCAAATACAGATATCTTTACTTTAGTACCTATTATCGAACTCATCTTACATTCCCTCCCAGCTTCGTATAATCCTCAAAGAAATTTGGATACGATTTTTCTATTGCCATAGGATTATTAATGATAATATCACCCTTTGCTCTAGTTGCTGCTATAGAAAGAGCCATCACTATTCTATGATCATTGTGAGAATCAACGTCTCCTCCCTTAAACTCCTTTACCCCTCTTATAATAAGAGAATCTTCTAATTCAGTTATATCAGCACCTATCTTGTTTAATTCTACTGCTGTAGCATTAAGTCTATCGCATTCCTTTATTCTAAGACGCTTTGCATTTAATATTCTTGTTTCACCTTCAGACATACTAGCTAGTACTGCAAGAATCGGTACTAAATCTGGACATTGTGAAACATCTATATCTATTCCCTTTGTCTTTGATGGTAATGCCTTTACATATTCATCCGTTTCTTCAAAGTTACAACCCATATCCTTTAAAATATCTAAAATTGCCATATCTCCTTGAAGAGAATCTTTTCTAAGCCCTTTACACTTAATATCATTTCCTATAGCACCTGCTACTAAGAAAAATGCCCCTTGTGAGTAATCACCTTCTATATAATAATCTCTAGGTGAATATTGTTGATTTCCTTTGATTTTAAATATCTTATAATCTTGATTCTCTATTTCTATACCAAAACTCTTTAAAGTATCTAATGTTAAATCAACATATCCCTTAGACTCTAATTCCGTAGTAACTACAATTTCAGAATCTCCTTCTACTAAAGGAAGGGCAAATAATAATCCTGTTATAAACTGAGAACTTATGTCACCCCTAAGCTTATAAATCCCACTACTTAACTTTCCTTTTACCTTTAATGGTAATCCACCTTCTGTAGTAGTATATTCTATTCCTTTTTCATCAAAAATCTCATAGTAAGATGTCAGTGGCCTACTTACTAACTTTCCTTTACCTTGAAAAACATATTGTCCTTCTCTAACTAATGCCACAGGAATTAGAAATCTTATAGTAGAACCAGATTCATTACATTGTAGTGTTATCTCCTTATCTCCACAAGAAAATATATCTGTACCATCTATAACTAAGCTATTATCCTTTTTCTCTATCTTTGCGCCTAACATTTTCATAATTTCTAAAGTAGCAATTATATCTTTAGAATATTGTACATTGCTTATATTAGAAATTCCTTTACTTAAAGCCGCTGATATTATACCTCTATGCCCAAGACTCTTCGATGGAGGAATTGTAACCCTGCCTCTTAATGCCGTCGGACTTATTACAACTTTTTGCACATTATTGCCCCCCTTTTATATAAAATTTACAATCTCATCTCTAGAAACTTTATGAATAAAAGATTCCCCAATATCTTTTAACAAAATTAGATTCATAGATTTTCCTATATTCTTTTTATCTACTGATATTGCTTTAGCAATATCCTCTTTTTTAATATCACCTATACTACAAGGTAAATTAAACTTAACTAATACTTCCTTTATACTTTCAGAAACTCCTTCAGGACAGAAGCCCATATCCTCACATCTTTTTGCGATAGAATACATTCCTATAGATACTGCCTCTCCATGAGAATATCCTTCATAGTTTTGAATCTTCTCTATAGCATGACCTATAGTATGACCAAAATTTAATATCATTCTTTCTCCAGTGTCCTTTTCATCTCTTTCTACAACACCTCTTTTTATATCGCAACAGTCATATATTATATCTCCTAAGTTTTCAAATAATTCATCATAACTATTTATTGAACTTAATTTTTCAAATAAACCTCTATCTTTTATTAGTCCATATTTTATAGCTTCACCTAATCCATCATTTAAAAACTTTCTCTCTAAGGTTTGCAAAACATTAGGATCTATAAATACTGCCTTTGGATGATAGAAACTGCCTACTAAATTCTTACCTCTTGGTAAATCTACTGCTACCTTTCCACCAATTGAAGAGTCAATTTGAGCTAATAACGATGTAGGTATTTGTACAAAAGGTATTCCTCTTAAAAGTGTTGAAGCACAGAATCCAGTTAAATCACCTATAACACCACCACCTAAGGCAATTATTAAATTACCTCTATTTAGGTTAAAATCTAGTAACTTATTATATAGTGCCATAAGGGAATCCATTGATTTACTCTTTTCTCCTGCCGGTAAAACTACCTTTAGAGTATCATATCCCTTTTCCTCTAAAGCATTATTTACTATATCTCCATAAAATTTATCTACATTGGTATCTGTTATTATAGCAATCTTATCTCCTGTATAAATATTTGCAATCTTATCTCCTATATCTTGTATAAGTCCATTCTTTATTAGAATTTCATACTTATTACAAGGAAGCTTCACTTGTATTTTTCTCATTCTGTTGCTCCTTTCTAACCCTCGACTTCTTTAAGAGTTTATACAATCCCTCTTCATCGTTATTTTTTAATAGACTTTTTATATCCTCCAAGTTCTTTTGTAGCTTTTCTATTTCCTTTATCAAATTTCCTTTGTTATCCATAAAAAGACCACTCCATAGGTCTTCATTTATCCTTGCTACTCTAGTAATATCTCTAAAACTTCCTCCCGTGAATCCATCACACATTGTAGCTAAGTCATTTTCCATCATTGCTACTGCCACTACATGAGGAAGATGTGATGTATAGGTAATCAACTTATCATGTGTATTACCATCAACTACTTTAATCGTTGTAAATCCTATTTCCTGGGCAATACTTTTTAATAACATAATATTTTCTACCTTGCTACTACTGCTAGGAGTCAGTATATAACTTCCTCCCTTCAGCATATCCAAAGAAGCGTGTTCAAAGCTGTTAGTTTCCTTACCTACCATTGGATGTCCTCCAATATAATCTACCATTCCACTGCAAATCTTTACGATTTCCTCTTGAAAACCATCTTTTAATCCCGTAGTATCAGTAACTATAGCACCTCTTTTTATCCTATCTATATATTTATTAAGGAATTCTACTTCTCCCCTAGGATATATACTTATTAAAATAATATCACTATCTTCCATTTCTTCTGTAAAAGTAGTACTTCCTTTATCAATTATACCCATTGAAGTAGCTTTTTCTAAAACATGTTCATCTATATCAATGCCATATAATTTAATAGGATTAAGTTTTCTAAGTGCCATAGCTAAAGATCCTCCAATGAGCCCCATACCAACCACGGTGATTTTTAGCTTAAAGTCCCCCATAACTTACACTCCTTAAATATTTCTAAAGCTCTCTTCCAACAGCCTTAGCTATATCCTTTAATGATTTCATTAAATTATCAAATCTTTCTGGCTTTAATGATTGATCCCCATCACACTTTGCATTAGCCGGATCATTATGAACTTCAATTATAAGACCATCTGCTCCTACAGCTACTGCCGCTCTTGAAAGGTCCTCAACCATCCACCACATACCTGCTGCATGAGAAGGATCTACTACCACTGGTAAATGACTCAACTTCTTTACTGCAAGTACAGCACTTAAATCAAGAGTATTTCTTGTGAATTTTTCAAATGTTCTTATTCCTCTTTCACAAAGAATAACATTCTCATTTCCACCTGCCATTATATATTCAGCAGACATTAACCATTCTTCAATTGTGTTTGATAAACCTCTCTTTAATAAAATCGGTTTCCTTGTAGCCCTACCAAGCTCTTTCAATAGCTCAAAGTTTTGCATATTTCTTGCCCCTACTTGGATAATATCAACATCTTCTATAAATTTGTCTATAAGATATGGACTCATTATCTCTGTTACTATTGGAAGCCCTGTTTCTTCCCTTGCAATCTTAAGAAGTTCTAATCCTTCTTCTCTCATACCTTGAAATGCATATGGCGATGTTCTAGGCTTAAAAGCTCCACCTCTTAAGAATCCTGCTCCACTATCCTTGACACTTTTAGCTACTGATATTATCTGCTCTGGACTCTCTACAGAACAAGGTCCAGCAATTATCGCTAACTTTTCTCCACCAATTTTTCTTCCACATATATCTATTATAGTATTATCTGGATGGAATTTTCTATTAGCTTTTTTAAAAGGTTCCTTAACTTTAATTACATCTTCAACAGATTTATCTCCTTTAATCTCTTCCTCATTAATAACACTGGTATTGCCAATTAAACCTATTACAACTCCACTACTTCCCACTGTTACTTGAGTTTGCACTCCTAATGAGACTAGTTTTGAATTCACTCTTGTTATATCTGATTCATCTGAATCTTGCTTTAAAACAACTATCATAAATCTTACCTCCATTAAATTCTATTATATGAACAAAAAAGAAGGTTCATTTGAATGAACCTTCCCTATCTTAACTAAAATTTTATACACTAAAAAGATACACTCATATTTAGGAGTCTAATATTCTTTTTTGGGTAGCAAAAATATCTAGCGCTAAAATAAAAATAGCCCCAGTTAAAAAAGAAAGTATAAAAATTTATTATGCACTTTTTTAACTCTTTCATAAGAATATTCCTCCCTTTTTATTCCACAATATGGTTTGTTTAAATTATATCAAATTTTTATTTAGTGTCAATATGATTTTATTCTAGCTTTTAACTTTCTCGGAATAAATCTTAATACTATTCTTGGAATAGCTTCAAAATCCTCCTCTGTAAATCCACCTATAGCAACCATCGTAATAAAATATATATATCCACAAACTCCTGCTGTAGCGACAAGACCTACGAATATTCCTAAAGTTACACTAAAAAATGAAATTATATAGTATACTGAATTATAAACAATTTTCACGAAAAATGCCATAAAAATTGCAGATAGCCCTGTCTTTGTGATATATTTCCTCCATTGTATACTTACCTTAAGTTTATTCCTTATATAAAATGTTGCCAATAACATTGGTACAAGATAACATACTATATTTGAAATCACCGCTCCAGTAATGCCCATACTAGGAATTATAGTTCTATTCAATATAATCTTTATTATAATCCCAAGCACAGTAAATGTTGTAGCTACATATAATTTATTCATACTTTGCAGTATAGTATTTTCAATTAAATATATACCCCAAAATATTATAAGTATAGCTCCTCTTAACATAAGAACGTGACCCTCATATGATCCCGGAAACATAAGTCTATATACAGGTTTAGCTAGTAATGTAAAAGCTATTGCTGCCGGAATTGCTAACATCAATGTTATTCTAATTGCTAAATTTACCCTTTGATTTACTAACTTTCTATCATCAACAGCCATAGCAGCAGATATAGATGGTATAATAGCCTGACTTAAGGCAGTTATAAACGTTATTGGAACTAAAACTAATTGAAGATAGTTATTTACCATACCATACAAACCCTCTGCAGTCTTCTCTGCAACTCCACTTATGATTAAAGAGTCCTTTATGATACTTCCATCTATAATATTTCCACCATAAATTAATGCAGAAGTTATAACGATAGGTGTTGCATACATCTTTAACTTATCAACAATTTCGCTCTTCTTTACACGTCTTCCTTCGTTAGAAAGCCTTTCTGGCCTTGTTTTCTTATACATTTTTCTTATCATAAGGTAAGATATAAAAGCTCCCACGCCTGTTCCTATTGTTGCTCCCGCTACTGCATAATCTATCCCAAGAGGTTTTAAGGCAAATGCACAAGCTAAACTAACAACAACATTTAATAATTGTTCAACTATCTGTGTCACAGCTGTAGGAATCATATTTTCAGTTCCTTGAAAATATCCTCTATATACAGATAATAAGGTACTTAATAATATTGATGGTGATAAAAATCTTAATGCCAACGCAATACTCGGATAACCTGAAAACTTTGCAATTGGAGTTGCAAATAGAAATAACGCTATTGATAAAATTAGTCCAAATATGCACATATAATATTTAGCTATTTTAAAAACTCTATTAGCATCTTTTTTATTTCCTTTTGCAATATATTCCGCCACAGTTTTTGATACTGCAAGACTTATACCTGAATTAGCTACACTAAAAATAAACGTGTAGATAGTATATGTATATGCATAATTTCCATAACCTGTTTTCCCTAACGTTAAGGTAAGAAATGGCATATATACCAATGAAACAACTTTAGATAACATTGCTCCTGCTGATAATATAGCAAAACCTTTTGTAGTAGATTTACTGCTCATAAAATCTCCTTTTCAAATTTATCTTATAGTAATACTTTCTAATAAATAATAATTATTATATAATATTATATAATATTAAATTTATTAACATAGTTATATTTTAATATATATTTGAAAAATGTTAAACATAAAAATTTGTAAAATTTTATAAGAGGTGATATATTTATGGATAATATGGTATTAAATATAGGGGATAAAGCTCCTGATTTTTCTTTAGAAGGATCTGATGGCAAAACTCATAGCCTAAAAGATTACTTAGGTAAAAAAGTTATTCTTTATTTTTATCCTAGAGATAATACTCCTGGATGCAGTAGAGAAGCTGAATCTTTTAGAGACGCTTATAAAGAAATAAGTGACTTGAATACAGTTATATTAGGTGTATCTAGAGATACTTTAACTTCTCATGAAAAATTCATAAACAAATATTCTCTACCATTTGTATTACTTAGTGATAAAGATGAGAAAGTATGTAATCTTTATGGTGTAATGAAAGAAAAAAAACTTTATGGAAAAGTATGTTATGGAATAGAAAGAAGCACTTTTTTAATTGATGAAAATGGAATCCTTGTAGATGAATTTAGAAAAGTTAAAGTTCCTGGACATGTAGACTCAGTAGTAGAAAAACTTAAATAAAAAGATAGCTGTTCATATTTGAACAGCTATCTTTCTATTATCTTAATTCTAATTACACTTAATAAATAATACTATCTTGCTTAAATAGTTTTATTGCATTTTTATATTCGTACTTTATAATAATGCTATACAAAAATGTAGCTTTCATAAAGTATCTTCACTTTACACTGATGTTGTGAATCTTAGTATAACACCCTCTATTATACTTCTTTCTTCTTTCTAAGAATATCTTTAACTTGAACTACGTCTTTATCTCCTCTTCCAGAAAGATTTACAATAATGATTTTATCTTTATCTAAAGTAGCTGCTAATTTCATAGCATAAGCAACAGCATGGGAACTTTCTATAGCTGGAATTATTCCTTCTGTCCTACTTAATTCACAAAATGCATCTATTGCCTCATCATCAGTTATAGATACATATTCAGCTCTACCTAAATCTTTATAGTAGCAATGTTCCGGACCAACTCCTGGATAATCTAATCCCGCTGCTACAGAGTACACTGGTACAACTTCTCCCTTTTCATCTTGTAAAAGATAACACTTAAAACCATGAATCTCTCCTAATGTACCCTTACACATAGATGCTGCATGATCTGGTGTATCTAATCCTTTTCCTGCTGGCTCAACACCTACTATATTGACATTTTTGTCATTAAAGAATGGATGGAATAATCCAATAGCATTACTACCTCCACCAACACATGCAATAACGTAGTCTGGTAATCTATCTTCTGCCTCCAATATTTGCTTCCTTGCTTCTTTTCCAATTATACTTTGAAATTCTCTGACCATAGTAGGATATGGATGTGGACCTACTGCTGAACCTAATAAGTAAAAAGTATCTTGTACATTATGAGCAAAATCATCTAACGCTGCATCTACCGCATCTTTTAAAGTTCTTGTTCCAGAAATAACAGGTATAACCTTTGCCCCTAATAATTCCATTCTAAAAACATTTAATGCTTGTCTCTTTGTATCTTCTTCACCCATATAAATTATGCATTCCATATCCATTAAAGCACAAACTGTTGCAGTAGCTACACCATGTTGACCAGCTCCAGTTTCTGCTACGATTCTTTTCTTTCCCATTCTCTTTGCTAAAAGTGCTTGTCCAATAGCATTATTAATTTTATGTGCTCCAGTATGATTTAAATCTTCCCTTTTTAAATATATCTTAGCACCTCCGATTTTTTCAGTTAATCTTTCGGCAAAGTATAATGGGTTTTCTCTTCCTACATACTGTTTCATATAATAATTAAATTCATCTATAAAACTCTTATCTTCTATATATTTATAGAAATTCTCCTCTACTTCACTTATAGCTTTTTGTAATAAAGGTGAAACATATGAGCCTCCATATTTGCCAAATTTCCCATGATTATTGATCATTTTATAACCCCCTAATTTATCACAATATTACTTTTTAAATTATCATTTATATATATATTTGTCAATATATGCATAACTTTTTATTAACTTTTATATTTATAATAATTACAAAAAATAAAAAGACAGTTAGTAAAAATACTAACTGTCTTGGTGGCTCGAGCAGGAATCGAACCAGCGACACGAGGATTTTCAGTCCTCTGCTCTACCGACTGAGCTATCGAGCCACATCTACCTGGCAACATCCTACTCTCCCACACAGTCTCCCGTGCAGTACCATCGGCCCTCTGAGGCTTAACCATCGTGTTCGGTATGGGAACGGGTGTATCCCTTAGAGGCATCATCACCAGATTTGAAAGATATTGTTCTTTCAAAATTGCATGCTACAATAAACTTTTTTATATACATTGGACAAGCCCTCGACCTATTAGTATCAGTCAGCTAAATATGTTACCACACTTACACCTCTGACCTATCAACCTGGTAGTCTTCCAGGGGTCTTACTGACTTAACGTCATGGGAAATCTTATCTTGAGGTGGGCTTCACGCTTAGATGCTTTCAGCGTTTATCCCTTCCCGACATAGCTACCCAGCTGTGCTCCTGGCGGAACAACTGGTACACCAGAGGTCAGTCCATCCCGGTCCTCTCGTACTAAGGACAGCTCCTCTCAAATTTCCTACGCCCGCGACGGATAGGGACCGAACTGTCTCACGACGTTCTGAACCCAGCTCGCGTGCCGCTTTAATGGGCGAACAGCCCAACCCTTGGGACCTACTACAGCCCCAGGATGCGACGAGCCGACATCGAGGTGCCAAACCTCCCCGTCGATGTGGACTCTTGGGGGAGATCAGCCTGTTATCCCCGAGGTAGCTTTTATCCGTTGAGCGATGGCCCTCCCACGAGGAACCACCGGATCACTAAGCCCGACTTTCGTCCCTGCTCCACTTGTAAGTGTCGCAGTCAGGCTCCCTTCTGCCTTTGCACTCTTCGAACGATTTCCGACCGTTCTGAGGGAACCTTTGGGCGCCTCCGTTACTTTTTAGGAGGCGACCGCCCCAGTCAAACTGCCCACCTAACAATGTCCCGTGACCTGATTCAAGGCCTCCGGTTAGAAATTCAGTACTGTCAGGGTGGTATCCCAAGGATGACTCCACACAGGCTGACGCCCATGCTTCCTAGTCTCCCACCTATCCTGTACAGACAATACCAAATCTCAATGCTAAGCTACAGTAAAGCTCTACGGGGTCTTTCCGTCCAATCGCGGGTAACCAGCATCTTCACTGGTACTACAATTTCGCCGGATTTGCAGTTGAGACAGTGCCCAAATCATTACGCCATTCGTGCGGGTCGGAACTTACCCGACAAGGAATTTCGCTACCTTAGGACCGTTATAGTTACGGCCGCCGTTTACTGGGGCTTAAGTTCACACCTTCGCTTGCGCTAAGTGATCCCCTTAACCTTCCAGCACCGGGCAGGCGTCAGCCCCTATACATCAGCTTTCGCTTTAGCAGAGACCTGTGTTTTTGCTAAACAGTTGCTTGGGCCTATTCTCTGCGGCCTACATTTCTGTAGGCACCCCTTCTCCCGAAGTTACGGGGTCAATTTGCCGAGTTCCTTAACTGCAATTCTTCCGCTGGCCTTAGGATTCTCTCCTCATCTACCTGTGTCGGTTTGCGGTACGGGTACCAAACTCCTCCCTAGAAGCTTTTCTTGGCAGCGTGGAATCAGGTACTTCGCTCATACGAGCTCCCCATCACACCTCAACTTAGTCTCCGGATTTGCCTAGAGACATGTCTAAGTGCTTAGACAGACATCCAATAGTCTGCACACCCTATCCTCCTGCGTCACTCCATTGGTAATAACGTCATTTGGTAGTATCGGAATATCAACCGATTGTCCATCACCTACGCCTTTCGGCCTCGGCTTAGGTCCCGACTAACCCTGGGCGGACGAGCCTTCCCCAGGAAACCTTAGATTTTCGGCCATTGAGATTCTCACTCAATTCTCGCTACTTATGCCAACATTCTCACTCCTGTACAGTCCACCGCTCCTTTCGGTACGACTTCAGCCCATACAGGAAGCTCCTCTACCACTCCGTTAGGAGTCCGTAGCTTCGGTAGTAGATTTTAGCCCCGGACATTTTCGGCGCAAGGTCTCTCGACTAGTGAGCTATTACGCACTCTTTAAATGAGTGGCTGCTTCTAAGCCAACATCCTAGTTGTCTTAGAAACCTCACATCCTTTACCACTTAATCTACATTTAGGGACCTTAGCTGACGGTCTGGGCTGTTTCCCTTTTGACTACGGATCTTATCATTCGCAGTCTGACTGCCTGGGTACAAGTGTATGGCATTCGGAGTTTGATAAGGTTCGGTAAGCCTCGCGGCCCCCTAGCCCATTCAGTGCTCTACCTCCATCACTTAATTTACCAGACGCTAGCCCTAAAGCTATTTCGAGGAGAACCAGCTATCTCCGAGTTCGATTGGAATTTCTCCGCTATCCACAGCTCATCCCATGGTTTTTCAACACCAACGTGGTTCGGTCCTCCACGAGGTTTTACCCTCGCTTCAACCTGGCCATGGATAGGTCACCCGGTTTCGGGTCTACAGCATGCAACTAGTCGCCCTATTCAGACTTGGTTTCCCTTCGGCTACGTACCATAAGTACTTAACCTTGCTGCATACCGTAACTCGTTGGCTCGTTCTACAAAAAGCACGTCGTCACACACATAAGGTGCTTCGACCGGTTGTAGGCACAGGGTTTCAGGTTCTATTTCACTCCCCTCCCGGGGTTCTTTTCACCTTTCCCTCACGGTACTGCTTCACTATCGGTCACTAGGTAGTATTTAGCCTTGGGAGGTGGTCCTCCCTGCTTCCCACAAGGTTTCACGTGTCTCGTGGTACTCTGGATCAGTTCTGACTTTTTCGTTCTTTCGCCTACATGACTATTACATTCTGCGGTGCAACTTTCCAGTTGTCTTCGACTAGAATTCCAAAGTATTTATGAACTGTCCGCAACCCCAAGAGCAAGCTCTTGGTTTGGGCTCTTTCCGTTTCGCTCGCCGCTACTCAGAAAATCGATGTTTCTTTCTCTTCCTCCGGGTACTTAGATGTTTCAGTTCCCCGGGTTACCTTCCTTAAGCTATGTATTCACTTAAGGATACATGAGGTTTCTCATGTGGGTTTCCCCATTCGGAAATCTGTGGATCACGGCCTATGTGCGGCTACCCACAGCTTATCGCAGCTTATCACGTCCTTCATCGGCTCCTAGTGCCAAGGCATTCGCCCTGCGCCCTTTGTAGCTTGACCTATCATTTATTCTACTATAAACTGCGCATTACTTCGTCAGCTACGTCGCTCATTTCGTTCACATACAAAAGTATTGTTCACTCATTCGCTCCTTGCTTCCTCGTACTGCTTGTTTCTAGCGAATAAATCTATACAATCTTTACTAGATTAGTATAGGTATATAAATCAGTAAATCTATAATAGATTTTAAAGTCTTTATTGTAACTATGCAATTTTCAAAGAACAATCTGCTCTACTATAAGCTTCGCATTACTTCGTCAGCTACGTCACTCATTTCGCTCATATACATAAGTATTATTCGCTCATTCGTTCCTTGCTTCCTCGTACTGCTCGCTTCTAGCGAACATATAATTTTGAAAGATTCTATGATCTTTCAAAATTGAACAGAAGACATAAACCTTTTTGCTTAGGTTCTCCCTAAACATATATCCTTAGAAAGGAGGTGATCCAGCCGCAGGTTCTCCTACGGCTACCTTGTTACGACTTCACCCCAATCACTAATCCCACCTTCGGCCGCTGGCTCCTTGCGGTTACCTCACGGACTTCGGGTGTTACCAGCTCTCATGGTGTGACGGGCGGTGTGTACAAGGCCCGGGAACGTATTCACCGCGACATTCTGATTCGCGATTACTAGCAACTCCAACTTCATGTAGGCGAGTTGCAGCCTACAATCCGAACTGGGATGAGTTTTTGAGTTTTGCTCCACCTCACGGTTTTGCGTCTCTTTGTACTCACCATTGTAGCACGTGTGTAGCCCTAGACATAAGGGGCATGATGATTTGACGTCATCCCCACCTTCCTCCGCGTTAACCACGGCAGTCTTGCTAGAGTGCTCAACTTAATGGTAGCAACTAACAATAAGGGTTGCGCTCGTTGCGGGACTTAACCCAACATCTCACGACACGAGCTGACGACAACCATGCACCACCTGTCTTCCTGTCCCCGAAGGGACTTCCTCGATTAAGAGTAATTCAGGAGATGTCAAGTCTAGGTAAGGTTCTTCGCGTTGCTTCGAATTAAACCACATGCTCCGCTGCTTGTGCGGGCCCCCGTCAATTCCTTTGAGTTTTAATCTTGCGACCGTACTCCCCAGGCGGAATACTTAATGCGTTTGCGACGGCACGGAGGTCATGACAACCCCCACACCTAGTATTCATCGTTTACGGCGTGGACTACCAGGGTATCTAATCCTGTTTGCTCCCCACGCTTTCGAGCCTCAGCGTCAGTTATCGTCCAGTAAGTCGCCTTCGCCACCGGGGTTCTTCCTAATCTCTACGCATTTCACCGCTACACTAGGAATTCCACTTACCTCTCCGACACTCTAGACCTCCAGTTTGAAATGCAGCACCCAAGTTGAGCTCGGGTATTTCACATCTCACTTAAAGGTCCGCCTACGCTCCCTTTACGCCCAGTAAATCCGGACAACGCTTGCCACCTACGTATTACCGCGGCTGCTGGCACGTAGTTAGCCGTGGCTTCCTCCTTTGGTACCGTCATTATCGTCCCAAAAGACAGGGCTTTACGATCCGAAAACCTTCATCACCCACGCGGCGTTGCTGCATCAGGCTTTCGCCCATTGTGCAATATTCCCCACTGCTGCCTCCCGTAGGAGTCTGGACCGTGTCTCAGTTCCAATGTGGCCGATCACCCTCTCAGGTCGGCTACGCATCGTCGCCTTGGTGAGCCGTTACCTCACCAACTAGCTAATGCGCCGCGGGTCCATCTTATAGCGGATTGCTCCTTTAAAGCTAAAGCCATGCGACTTCTACTTCTTATGCGGTATTAATCTTCCTTTCGGAAGGCTATCCCCCTCTATAAGGCAGGTTACCCACGTGTTACTCACCCGTCCGCCGCTAACTCCACTCCCGAAGGAGCTTTGTTCGCTCGACTTGCATGTGTTAAGCACGCCGCCAGCGTTCGTCCTGAGCCAGGATCAAACTCTCAATTTAAAAAGTTTGATTACTAGCTTAGTACTAGTTTGCTGACTTCATATATATGAGTCAATTTAAAGAATTAACTGGTTATATGTTTCTTCTGTTCAATTTTCAAAGATCATCTGTCGCTCTCTTGCGACGCTCATTTATTATATCAAAGCTATCGAATCTTGTCAACAACTTTTTTTATTTTTTCACTGCTCTCTCGCAGCGACAAGGATTATTATATCACTGTACTTTTTTAATAATATACCAAAAATCGCTATTTGTTATATTTATACTTATATTTCTTTATATATTCTATCTTTTTCTCTTAATATCATATATTGATACACTAGGATTAGTGTATCGTTGTTTTCCTCTATCTATTATCATATAATATATAAATTTCTCTTACTTTATCTGACTTTACTAATAATTAACGATATTCTATTCAATTACTATTAATCACATGTTATATGAATATATAATTTAAAATTATCTTATGAATATAAAAAATAATTTCTAATTTTCATTATAAATCAAGAAACAAAGAAGGCTATTACCCAAAACTTTATAGATAGTTTTATGTAATAACCTCTGTTTTAATAAAAATATAATTTTTATAAATAACTAAGAAATGTTTTACTTAAATCGACTTTGCATTGAAATCCAACTTCTTTTAGTGTCATTTCCAATGATAATAATGTATATGCAACTTTATCAACCCTTGCACTTTCTCCCATGTGACCTATTCTTAATACTTTATTCTCCAAGTATCCAAATGATCCTGCTATAAATACATTATATTTTTCTCTTAATATTTTCAATAACTTATTACAGCATATTCCCTCAGGTATCTTTACCACAGTAACAGTATTGGAATTATCTGATTCAATTATATTTAATTCTAATCCAGCATCAATAATAGTTTTTCTTACAGCATTTCCTATATTACTATGTCTGCTTATAACATTCTCTATTCCTTCATCTAATATATTATCAATAGCTGTAGCTAATCCCTTAATATCACTTATAGGCATCGTATACGGAAACCACTTATTCTCATAATAATTCTCCCATATTAATAAATTACAATAGAAACCCGCTATAGGTTGTTTTCTATTCTTCATTACATTTATTGCATCATCTGAAATAGTAACGATACTTAATCCTGGAGGAGCTGATATAGCCTTCTGTGATCCACCTAATGCTATATCAATACCCCATTCATCAATTTTTACTTCTTCCCCTATCATAGCAGAGACAGTATCAACTACTGTTAATATTCCTTTACTTTTTAAAAGTTTACATATTTCTTCTATATTATTTAAAACACCAGATGGAGTATCACAATGTACCACTGTTGCATATTTAAAATTACTATCTTTATCTAAAAATAACTTTAATTCATTAATATCTATAGCCTTTCCCCTATTGCCTTTAAATAAGATAGGATTTCCTCCATACATATTAACAAAATCCTTAAATCCTTCTCCATAAATTCCATTATCTATAACTAATACCCTATCATTATTTTCTGTCAATGATGCGCATGCTGCTTCTAATCCTAAAATACCTTCTCCAGAAAGAATCCTGACTCTATTTTTAGTATGAAGTAATTTACCTATCTTATCACAAGTTTCTTTGTAAAAATCATAAAATTCTAAATCAAGATCTGGATTAGTACACTTTTCTGCTCGTGAAAACATAACATTTTCTTTTACATCCGTTGGTCCTGGTGTCATTATAGTATATTTCATATATTTCCCCTCCTATACCGTCATATACTATTCATTATACTTAATAGTCTTCTATTTTTAAAATGTATCCATACACAAAAAGATTCACTAAAATTTATAAGTGAATCTTTTTTAATCTATCTTTTATTTTTAATAAAATTGCTCCAATTGAAGCTCCGATACTGTCAATCATTACATCAAATATTCTCATTTCTCTTCCTGGCACAAAATATTGATGAACTTCATCTGATATAGAATAGCAAATTGTTATTATTAATGATAATAAAATTTTTCTTTCAACATTTTCATATTCTTTAACAGCCATGTAAACTAATAAAAATAATATCAAGTATTCGGTAGCATGTGCAGTCTTCCGGACTATAAAGGAGGCATTCCCATTAGATATCATATCTAAATCAATACCTAAATATAATTTAATTAAATTTATAACAGCAGAACTATCACCTGTAGATTTATCTCCTTCTCTACTAGACATATAAAATATAAATAGCATAAAAATTACAACTAGAAACCACTTAAGTATTTTTCTCGTTCTACTCTTCATTAATTTATCTTCTTCCTTAATGATAAATCTATAGACCATCCAACTATTATAGTTATAAATAAAACTATAAGTAATACTAAGCTTACTATTTGACTAGAATTAAATAATAATATAGCTCCAGTCATTATTGAAATAGCTCCAACAATAATGTTTATTAAAATTCTTTTCTTTAAATAATTAACTATATCCTTATTTGCATTTCCTTCTAATTTTTTATTTTTCTTGTTCATTAATATTGAACCACCTATAATTGCAATTCCAAGTGTTATCATCAATATTGAAACAGTATTCTCCATACTTTATCCCTCCTATATATATGTAATTAAATTATTATAACATTAAATATGATTATACCAAATTTTTCTCATAAATATGTATATAAAATATTTTTTTGTCAATTATTTAAATGAAGGGAGGTATTGAATATGAATAAGAAAAAAGTAATAGGACTATCTGCAATATTAATCTTAGTATTAATAGGTGGCTTAGTCATTTATAATAATGCTACTTCAACTCTACAGAAGGATATTAAAAGCTCTAGTAAAGTAAATAATGATTCTTCTGCAATAGAAGATGCTAAAGCAAAAACTATAAATGATTTAAATTCTACCTTTAATACAGAAAATAATTCTACTGAAGATAATTCTACTAATGATAAAAATATTAATGAATCAGATAACACTGAATCAAAAACTACTGCTACAAATATAGCAAAAGAGGGCGTTCATTTTAACTATATCAATTATACTGTTAAATCAGGTGATACACTTTTCTCTATAGCTAAAGAAAATGCTCCTAACCTTGCTATAAATGATGTTATTAATAACATTAAAATTAGAAATAAATTATCTGATGAAAACTTAATAAAATCTGGTGATACAATTTCTATTCCATCATCTATAAACATAAAGTAACTTTCTATTTTATACCATATATAAGCCATTGTAAAATACTCAATTTTACAATGGCCTTTTATTTTTTTGTAAAAAATTTAAATATAAAAAAAGACTTAGATATTAATCTAAGTCTTTTGGTGGCTCACCGGGGAATCGAACCCCGGACAACATGATTAAAAGTCATGTGCTCTACCAACTGAGCTAGTGAACCATATTACCTGGCAACATCCTACTCTCCCACACAGTCTCCCGTGCAGTACCATCGGCCCTCTGAGGCTTAACCATCGTGTTCGGTATGGGAACGGGTGTATCCCTTAGAGGCATCATCACCAGATTTGAAAGATATTGTTCTTTCAAAATTGCATGCTACAATAAACTTTTTTATATACATTGGACAAGCCCTCGACCTATTAGTATCAGTCAGCTAAATATGTTACCACACTTACACCTCTGACCTATCAACCTGGTAGTCTTCCAGGGGTCTTACTGACTTAACGTCATGGGAAATCTTATCTTGAGGTGGGCTTCACGCTTAGATGCTTTCAGCGTTTATCCCTTCCCGACATAGCTACCCAGCTGTGCTCCTGGCGGAACAACTGGTACACCAGAGGTCAGTCCATCCCGGTCCTCTCGTACTAAGGACAGCTCCTCTCAAATTTCCTACGCCCGCGACGGATAGGGACCGAACTGTCTCACGACGTTCTGAACCCAGCTCGCGTGCCGCTTTAATGGGCGAACAGCCCAACCCTTGGGACCTACTACAGCCCCAGGATGCGACGAGCCGACATCGAGGTGCCAAACCTCCCCGTCGATGTGGACTCTTGGGGGAGATCAGCCTGTTATCCCCGAGGTAGCTTTTATCCGTTGAGCGATGGCCCTCCCACGAGGAACCACCGGATCACTAAGCCCGACTTTCGTCCCTGCTCCACTTGTAAGTGTCGCAGTCAGGCTCCCTTCTGCCTTTGCACTCTTCGAACGATTTCCGACCGTTCTGAGGGAACCTTTGGGCGCCTCCGTTACTTTTTAGGAGGCGACCGCCCCAGTCAAACTGCCCACCTAACAATGTCCCGTGACCTGATTCAAGGCCTCCGGTTAGAAATTCAGTACTGTCAGGGTGGTATCCCAAGGATGACTCCACACAGGCTGACGCCCATGCTTCCTAGTCTCCCACCTATCCTGTACAGACAATACCAAATCTCAATGCTAAGCTACAGTAAAGCTCTACGGGGTCTTTCCGTCCAATCGCGGGTAACCAGCATCTTCACTGGTACTACAATTTCGCCGGATTTGCAGTTGAGACAGTGCCCAAATCATTACGCCATTCGTGCGGGTCGGAACTTACCCGACAAGGAATTTCGCTACCTTAGGACCGTTATAGTTACGGCCGCCGTTTACTGGGGCTTAAGTTCACACCTTCGCTTGCGCTAAGTGATCCCCTTAACCTTCCAGCACCGGGCAGGCGTCAGCCCCTATACATCAGCTTTCGCTTTAGCAGAGACCTGTGTTTTTGCTAAACAGTTGCTTGGGCCTATTCTCTGCGGCCTACATTTCTGTAGGCACCCCTTCTCCCGAAGTTACGGGGTCAATTTGCCGAGTTCCTTAACTGCAATTCTTCCGCTGGCCTTAGGATTCTCTCCTCATCTACCTGTGTCGGTTTGCGGTACGGGTACCAAACTCCTCCCTAGAAGCTTTTCTTGGCAGCGTGGAATCAGGTACTTCGCTCATACGAGCTCCCCATCACACCTCAACTTAGTCTCCGGATTTGCCTAGAGACATGTCTAAGTGCTTAGACAGACATCCAATAGTCTGCACACCCTATCCTCCTGCGTCACTCCATTGGTAATAACGTCATTTGGTAGTATCGGAATATCAACCGATTGTCCATCACCTACGCCTTTCGGCCTCGGCTTAGGTCCCGACTAACCCTGGGCGGACGAGCCTTCCCCAGGAAACCTTAGATTTTCGGCCATTGAGATTCTCACTCAATTCTCGCTACTTATGCCAACATTCTCACTCCTGTACAGTCCACCGCTCCTTTCGGTACGACTTCAGCCCATACAGGAAGCTCCTCTACCACTCCGTTAGGAGTCCGTAGCTTCGGTAGTAGATTTTAGCCCCGGACATTTTCGGCGCAAGGTCTCTCGACTAGTGAGCTATTACGCACTCTTTAAATGAGTGGCTGCTTCTAAGCCAACATCCTAGTTGTCTTAGAAACCTCACATCCTTTACCACTTAATCTACATTTAGGGACCTTAGCTGACGGTCTGGGCTGTTTCCCTTTTGACTACGGATCTTATCATTCGCAGTCTGACTGCCTGGGTACAAGTGTATGGCATTCGGAGTTTGATAAGGTTCGGTAAGCCTCGCGGCCCCCTAGCCCATTCAGTGCTCTACCTCCATCACTTAATTTACCAGACGCTAGCCCTAAAGCTATTTCGAGGAGAACCAGCTATCTCCGAGTTCGATTGGAATTTCTCCGCTATCCACAGCTCATCCCATGGTTTTTCAACACCAACGTGGTTCGGTCCTCCACGAGGTTTTACCCTCGCTTCAACCTGGCCATGGATAGGTCACCCGGTTTCGGGTCTACAGCATGCAACTAGTCGCCCTATTCAGACTTGGTTTCCCTTCGGCTACGTACCATAAGTACTTAACCTTGCTGCATACCGTAACTCGTTGGCTCGTTCTACAAAAAGCACGTCGTCACACACATAAGGTGCTTCGACCGGTTGTAGGCACAGGGTTTCAGGTTCTATTTCACTCCCCTCCCGGGGTTCTTTTCACCTTTCCCTCACGGTACTGCTTCACTATCGGTCACTAGGTAGTATTTAGCCTTGGGAGGTGGTCCTCCCTGCTTCCCACAAGGTTTCACGTGTCTCGTGGTACTCTGGATCAGTTCTGACTTTTTCGTTCTTTCGCCTACATGACTATTACATTCTGCGGTGCAACTTTCCAGTTGTCTTCGACTAGAATTCCAAAGTATTTATGAACTGTCCGCAACCCCAAGAGCAAGCTCTTGGTTTGGGCTCTTTCCGTTTCGCTCGCCGCTACTCAGAAAATCGATGTTTCTTTCTCTTCCTCCGGGTACTTAGATGTTTCAGTTCCCCGGGTTACCTTCCTTAAGCTATGTATTCACTTAAGGATACATGAGGTTTCTCATGTGGGTTTCCCCATTCGGAAATCTGTGGATCACGGCCTATGTGCGGCTACCCACAGCTTATCGCAGCTTATCACGTCCTTCATCGGCTCCTAGTGCCAAGGCATTCGCCCTGCGCCCTTTGTAGCTTGACCTATCATTTATTCTACTATAAACTGCGCATTACTTCGTCAGCTACGTCGCTCATTTCGTTCACATACAAAAGTATTGTTCACTCATTCGCTCCTTGCTTCCTCGTACTGCTTGTTTCTAGCGAATAAATCTATACAATCTTTACTAGATTAGTATAGGTATATAAATCAGTAAATCTATAATAGATTTTAAAGTCTTTATTGTAACTATGCAATTTTCAAAGAACAATCTGCTCTACTATAAGCTTCGCATTACTTCGTCAGCTACGTCACTCATTTCGCTCATATACATAAGTATTATTCGCTCATTCGTTCCTTGCTTCCTCGTACTGCTCGCTTCTAGCGAACATATAATTTTGAAAGATTCTATGATCTTTCAAAATTGAACAGAAGACATAAACCTTTTTGCTTAGGTTCTCCCTAAACATATATCCTTAGAAAGGAGGTGATCCAGCCGCAGGTTCTCCTACGGCTACCTTGTTACGACTTCACCCCAATCACTAATCCCACCTTCGGCCGCTGGCTCCTTGCGGTTACCTCACGGACTTCGGGTGTTACCAGCTCTCATGGTGTGACGGGCGGTGTGTACAAGGCCCGGGAACGTATTCACCGCGACATTCTGATTCGCGATTACTAGCAACTCCAACTTCATGTAGGCGAGTTGCAGCCTACAATCCGAACTGGGATGAGTTTTTGAGTTTTGCTCCACCTCACGGTTTTGCGTCTCTTTGTACTCACCATTGTAGCACGTGTGTAGCCCTAGACATAAGGGGCATGATGATTTGACGTCATCCCCACCTTCCTCCGCGTTAACCACGGCAGTCTTGCTAGAGTGCTCAACTTAATGGTAGCAACTAACAATAAGGGTTGCGCTCGTTGCGGGACTTAACCCAACATCTCACGACACGAGCTGACGACAACCATGCACCACCTGTCTTCCTGTCCCCGAAGGGACTTCCTCGATTAAGAGTAATTCAGGAGATGTCAAGTCTAGGTAAGGTTCTTCGCGTTGCTTCGAATTAAACCACATGCTCCGCTGCTTGTGCGGGCCCCCGTCAATTCCTTTGAGTTTTAATCTTGCGACCGTACTCCCCAGGCGGAATACTTAATGCGTTTGCGACGGCACGGAGGTCATGACAACCCCCACACCTAGTATTCATCGTTTACGGCGTGGACTACCAGGGTATCTAATCCTGTTTGCTCCCCACGCTTTCGAGCCTCAGCGTCAGTTATCGTCCAGTAAGTCGCCTTCGCCACCGGGGTTCTTCCTAATCTCTACGCATTTCACCGCTACACTAGGAATTCCACTTACCTCTCCGACACTCTAGACCTCCAGTTTGAAATGCAGCACCCAAGTTGAGCTCGGGTATTTCACATCTCACTTAAAGGTCCGCCTACGCTCCCTTTACGCCCAGTAAATCCGGACAACGCTTGCCACCTACGTATTACCGCGGCTGCTGGCACGTAGTTAGCCGTGGCTTCCTCCTTTGGTACCGTCATTATCGTCCCAAAAGACAGGGCTTTACGATCCGAAAACCTTCATCACCCACGCGGCGTTGCTGCATCAGGCTTTCGCCCATTGTGCAATATTCCCCACTGCTGCCTCCCGTAGGAGTCTGGACCGTGTCTCAGTTCCAATGTGGCCGATCACCCTCTCAGGTCGGCTACGCATCGTCGCCTTGGTGAGCCGTTACCTCACCAACTAGCTAATGCGCCGCGGGTCCATCTTATAGCGGATTGCTCCTTTAAAGCTAAAGCCATGCGACTTCTACTTCTTATGCGGTATTAATCTTCCTTTCGGAAGGCTATCCCCCTCTATAAGGCAGGTTACCCACGTGTTACTCACCCGTCCGCCGCTAACTCCACTCCCGAAGGAGCTTTGTTCGCTCGACTTGCATGTGTTAAGCACGCCGCCAGCGTTCGTCCTGAGCCAGGATCAAACTCTCAATTTAAAAAGTTTGATTACTAGCTTAGTACTAGTTTGCTGACTTCATATATATGAGTCAATTTAAAGAATTAACTGGTTATATGTTTCTTCTGTTCAATTTTCAAAGATCATCTGTCGCTCTCTTGCGACGCTCATTTATTATACCAAAGCTATCGAATCTTGTCAACAACTTTTTTTATTTTTTTCACTGCTCTCTCGCAGCGACAAGGATTATTATATCATCGAAATTCACTCGTTATACACATATACATCTATTTTAAGTAATTTATATTTATCTATCTCTATATTACTTCATTTTACTATGTTTTTTATATATAGATACACCTGGTATAGTAGCTTTTTAAATTATCTATTTAATGTCACATATATCTTAAATTATGTCCTCACAATACACTTTAACAAAGGAGGTTCTATCTAATTAATCTTAGTTAGAACCTCTTTATTACTATAATATTCATTTTGTGACAATACAAAATTTATCTATCGTTAAGTACATATTTATCCTTATTACGTTATTTATTAACAACAACAATTTTTCTCTATAACTTTTATCACAGCAATTTGACATACTAAAACTGCTGTACATTTTCCAATAACAACTATACTTCTACCAACGTTTGTTATTGGGCCTTCTATACATGCACCTTGAACCTTTAATTCTATCTCAACAGATGCATTCCTACGTCTTAACATATCTAAAAAAGTAGTTATACTATCTACTGCATTTTCTGGTTCTTCTGGCAATGGCGCTAACTCTACATCTGCTACTCCATTTCCTTTAACTACGGCAATACTATTCAACGGAATAAATGCTGTCTCATCTATGCTTCTTATTTCTGCAAGAGCATCAAAAACGTTTGTCACTGTTGATCTTCTGAATTCTTCTCCTCTATTTGCATCTGTTAATATATCTACTGTCAATCCAGCATCTTTAACACCAGATAATAAAGTAGCCATTCCTAAATAACAAACTCTACTTGAATCTTCTCCTGCTGGTCCCATTGGTCCCATAGGTCCTACTGGCCCTGCTGGTCCTATAGCTCCTCTTGGTCCAATTGGTCCTCTTGGCCCTACTGCACCTGCTGGTCCTACTGCACCTGCTGGTCCCATTGGTCCCATAGGTCCTACTGGTCCTCTTGCTCCTGCTACACCAGCTACTCCTGCTGGCCCCATTGGTCCCATTGGTCCCATAGGTCCTACTGGTCCAACTGGTCCTCTTGGCCCTACTGGTCCTTGTTCTCCTTTTGGTCCACATGGTCCACATGGCCCACATTTACCACAACTTCCGCAAGCTCCACATGGTCCTACTGGTCCCCTTTCTCCACGTTCTCCTTTTGGTCCTCTTGGCCCCATTGGTCCCATCGGTCCCATTGGTCCTACTGGTCCTCTATATCCTCTTGGTCCTCTATAAATAGGTATTCCTATTTCTATATTATTAACTCCAACCAACTCTGCTCCACTTGCTGCTGCAATTTGAGCTGCTTGAGCCGCTTGTGCAGCTTGTGCTGCTTGAGCTGCTTGAGCTGCTGATGTTCCTCCGTTATTAAAACCATCTGTATAACAATTTCCCATCTTAGAATCTCCTTTTCTATTACAATGCTATACTTATAATATATTTGACAACGTATTAATTCGTTACAATTATAATAAAAAAGACTTTCATCATATATCTATATAACTCTACTCATTAGAAATTTCTTCTAAATTGTTGTAATAAGTAAATTCTACATTTATATTTTTTATTTTTGCCAACTTTAATAAATAATCATATTTATTTTTTAATGCAGCCTCATAATAAATTGCAAATTCTAATAATGATGAGTCCGTTGAATCTTCAAATAAACCTCTACATGTTTCTAAATCTCTTTGAACTTCATTAATTGAATCAACTATTTCTCTTTTTTCTTCTTCATACTTTATTTTTTCAGCTTTATAAACTTTATCAAATCCAAAATCCATAAAAATACCTCCTAGATTATATTGTTATTATTAACATAATCTAGGAGGTGTATTCATCTTTATTAAATTTCTGTTCTACCTTCTATAGCTTTTGATAAAGTTACTTCATCTGCATACTCTAAATCTCCACCTACAGGTAACCCGTGTGCAATTCTAGTAACCTTAACTTCTAAAGGTTTTAATATTCTAGATATATACATAGCTGTAGCTTCCCCTTCAACAGTAGAATTAGTAGCCACTATAACTTCTTTAACTTCACCATTCATTCTACTTACTAATTCTTTTAATCTTATATCATTAGGTCCTCTACCAGCCATAGGAGATATATTTCCATGTAATACATGATATACTCCATTATATTCTCTTACTTTTTCTACAGCCATAATATCTTTTGGCTCCTCTACTACACAAATAACTGAAGAATCTCTATTTGGATTACTACAAATAGCACATGGATCTTTTTCTGTATAATTTCCACATACTGAGCAATATTTTATAGTTCCTCTTCCTTTAACCAAAGCATCTGCAAATGCATTTACTTCTTCTTGCGGTAGATTTAAAACATGTAATGTAAGCCTCTGGGCTGTTTTATATCCTATACCAGGAAGCTTAGCAAATTCTTCTATAAGTTTTTCTATTGCAATAGGATAAAAATCCAATTTATTTCACCTCAATTAGAACATTCCTGGAATATTCATTCCTCCAGTTATTCTAGACATTTCTCTTTGAGTTTCTTCATCAGCTTTTGCCATAGCTTCTCTTAAAGCTCCAAGAATCATATCTTCTAAAGTTTCTACGTCTTCTGGATCCACAACTTCTGGATCTATTGAAACTTTTTGAATATCTTTTTTACCATTTACAGAAACAGTAACCATTCCGCCACCAACAGAAGCCACAAATTCTTTTTCTTCTATAGCTTTTTGCATCTCCATCATTTGTTGTTGCATTTTTTGTGCTTGTTTCATTAAATTATTCATATTTCCTCCGCCGAAGCCTCCTGGAAACCCACCCTTTGCCATAAAATAATACCTCCTAAAACTTAATACTATTATTTATTTTATCATTATACCATATTATTCTTCAATGAACTCAATGGAATCACCATAAAGTTCCCTCAACTGTTGTTCTTTAGTCTTTTCTTCTTCACCTTTATCTAACATATACCTTATCCTTATTTTCTCCTTAAGTACTTCTGTAAATATTTCTTCTACCTTAGTACGTTGTTCTAAATTACTATCTAAATTTTTCTTTGCGAACCCATACAAAGGGCTGAATGTTATATCTAAGATACCTTCTTTAAATGAAGTTGGACTTCCTGGAGATACATATGCATATAATGACATTAATCTTCTGCCCTTTAATAATTCTAATACTTCATTCCATTTCTTTTTAATATCATCTAAAGTAAGTTTTGTAGATAAATTTCTTTCAATATCTTCTTCATTTTTTTCTTCGTTAACTATTGTTTTATTTACTTTAACTTTTTTGTTTTTATTTGATATCACATTTCCTTCTTGTGCATTTATATTTATTGCACCACTTCTTATAGAACTTTCTAGTTTATTTACTCTTGCTAATATCATCTCCGGTGATGTATCAAACTCTATTTTACACATCTTTATTATGGCAATTTCGATATATACTCTACTTTGTTTACTCCACTTAGTATTTTCATCAGCTTCATTTAATATGTTTATAAATCTCATTATCTCTTCTGTTCTTATTTTATTACTTTGTTCTTTAAGTTGTGCTATATTTTCCTTCGACATATCAACTAATTCTTCTGGATTATTACTAACCTTAACCATAAGTAAATTTCTAAAATGAGTAATACATTCTTTTATTAGTAATCCTACATCTTTTCCATTAAAAATTATCTCATCCACTAGATTCATAGATTTTGTAATATCTCTATCTATAATATGATCTACTAACTCTATTAACTTATCATTAGTAACCATTCCTACCATAGACAATACATCTTCATATCTAATTGCTCCATCTCCCATAGATATGCATTGATCTAATATACTTACAGCATCTCTCATTGCTCCATCACAAATTCTAGAAATAAAATCTAAACTATTTTCATCTGCAAGTATACCTGAATCCGTTACAATTTCTCTCAACCTTTCTTTTATATCATTATGATTTATTCTCTTAAAATCATATCTTTGACAACGGGATAGAATTGTAATAGGCAATTTTTGCGGATCTGTAGTAGCTAAAATAAATATTACATTCTTAGGTGGTTCTTCTAATGTTTTTAAGAAAGCATTTACAGCTCCTATTGTTAGCATATGAACCTCATCTATAATATAAACCTTATATTTTGCTTCACTGGGTGGAATTTGAACTTCTTCTATTATATCTCTTATATTTTCTACCTTATTTTTAGATGCTGCATCCATTTCAACTACATCTATGGCTAGACCTTTAGATATCTTTTGACACATCTCACACTCATTACAAGGATCTCCATCTTGAGGATTTAAACAATTTACTGCTTTTGCAAGTATCTTTGCTGTAGTTGTCTTTCCTGTTCCTCTAGTTCCGCATAAAAGATATGCATGAGCTATCCTTCCGCTATCTACTGCATTTTTTATTGTAGTTGTAATATGTTTTTGACCTACTACTTCGCTAAAAGTTTGAGGTCTCCATACTCTATATAAAGCTTTATAAGCCATAAGTTCACCTCTTTTACTTATCTCATATAACTATAATTATAACATTTATATATAATATTATATCTCTAAAATAATATATAAAAATAAAAACCCTAGTTTATAACTAGAGTTTATTTCTCAAAATATCTTATTATACAAAAACCGTGCATCTAACTCTGACAGTATTACATATACGTTACCTAGATAGTTAACTCAAACCAGGTTTTTCCACGGCACACGAGAGGTTTCACTTATCGCTGCTTCCTTCCGGACCTGACGAGGTTCATGAATTCCCGTTGCGTGGGACCCAATTATCAACATCACTTTTCTAGGTCAGACTATACGTAATAAAGCCTCGGTTAGACATCGATCCTGCTAAAGCGGATTGCAGGTTACAGGGCACCGCTAGCTCCCCATCTAGCACGGCATTGGCGGAGAGAAGGGGATTCGAACCCCTGGTAGAGTTTCCCCTAACACACGCTTTCCAAGCGTGCTCCTTAAGCCAACTCGGACATCTCTCCATACTTATTTAAAACGTATCCTCATTTTATCATAGGGCGATTAAACTGTCAATTAATATAAAATTCCATTTTTCTATTTTTTTAATAACATAAAATTTATTAATATTAAAAGGAGTCGCCCCTATATTTGCGACAACTTCCTTTTAATCACTTATATTCTACTTAAGAGCCTCATAAATCTTTTGTAAGTTTTCTTGCATACCTTCTATATAATCCCCTTCACCTTCAAAGGTTTCTATAGTTTCAACTTTAGCTCCAGCTTCTCTTGCCAATGTTTCTGCTACTTCAGTACTTCCAATTTCCTCTGCAAATACAGTCTTTATATTATTATCCTTACAGTATGTTATAAGCTCTGCTAATTTAGCTGGTGATGGTTCACCTTCTGCAAATACGCCTTGTATTGCTATTTGTTCCAATCCAAATTCTCTACATAAATATCCAAAAGCCTTATGACCTGTTACAAACTTATTATTTGCTATAGAATCAAATTTTGATTTATATTCATCATATATTGACTCTAATTCTTTTTTGGCATTCTCATAATTTTTTTCATAATAAGTACTATTTTTAGAATCTATCTTGACCAATGCATTCTTTATATTCTCTAATTCAACAATCGCATCTTTTAATCCTAACCATGTATGAGGATCAATTACGCCATCATTATTTATAGTGGTTACATTAGCTGATGCTTCAACTACTTCTACATTACTATTCTTTAAGAAATTTTCTACCCAATGTTCCATTCCAAGTCCATTATAAACAAATAATTTTGACTTAGATAATTCCTTGATATCTTTTGTTGTAGGTTCAAAATCGTGTGCTTCTGTTCCTTCTGGAATAACTACTTCTACATCTACTTTTTCATCCCCAACTAATTCTACTAATTCTTCCATAGCATGAAAAGATACTAATACCTTAATTGTATCACTATTATTGTCTGCATTATCTTGTGCTCCACTTTCTTTCCCACATCCTACCATAAACGTCGCCATCATAATAGTTGTAATAAAAATTAAAAAAATTTTTTTCAATATTCTTCACCTCACGTATAATTTTTAACTAATATGTAAATAATGTTAATGAATAACACACTAATTGCTATTGTTAATTGCAAATGATTTATTGCAAATGGTTTGCATTTATATATTATACCATTTATATATTAGTTTGCAACTATTATCAAAAATTATTAATCAAATAACAATTTGCAATTTTATTAAATGTGGTTTAATAAAATATTGACTTTTATTGCTAGTAATGTTATTATACATGTGGTAATTGTCGAATTTAGAAATATTAGGAGGAAAAGTACATGAAATCAACAGGAATTGTAAGAAAAGTTGACGAGTTAGGGAGAATAGTTATCCCTATAGAATTAAGAAGAACTTTAGATATCGAAATCAAGGATGCTTTAGAAATATATGTTAACAGTGATGAAATTATTCTAAAGAAATATCAACCATCTTGCTTATTCTGCGGAGAAGTTAAAGATGTTGAAAACTTCAAAGGAAAGAAGATCTGTCATTCTTGCTTACAAGATATTAAAGAAAATATCTAATAAAAAAATGAAGCTGTATCAAAAATATTTTGATACAGCTATTTTATTAGCAATAAAGAATATTATAAAAGCATATAACAATACCACAATATTGCACAATATACTATTCTTCGAACTGAGAATAATATTCCTTTAGTAACTCCTCAATTTTATATGCACATCTTTTACCATTGCATCCACCAACAGTAGCTCCAGTCGCTTCCTTAACTTCTTCTACAGTTCTAGCACCTTTTTTTATTGCTTCTTTTATTGTAGCCCTTGAAATTCCTTTACATAAGCAAACCTTCGTTATTTTATCAAGAATTTCTGGTTTTATATTTTGCTCCATTTACTTATCTCCATTTCTTCTACATTTAAAAAATTCTTTTAAGATATTACTACATCTTTCATCATATTGCCATATAACATTAACATGATTATTTATATCATCTCTATTAATTATATTATCTATGGTCCCACATCCGCCCATTCGTTCATCAAATGTTCCTATATATAACCTACTTAATCTAGCCTGCGCTATAGCAGCAGCACACATAAAACATGGCTCTAAAGTAACATACATCTCACATCCATTAAGCCTCCAATTATTAATTTTTTTGCTGGCATTTCTAATGGCATTTATTTCTGCATGTGCTGTTACATCATTAAGAGTTTCCTTTAAGTTATAACCTTTGGCAATAATTTCTCCGTCCTTAACTATTATTGCACCTACTGGAACCTCACCTTTATTATATGCTTTTTTTGCTTCCTCTAAAGCTATTTTCATATAATCCATGAAATTCTCCTTATATAAAAATTAAAGGTGTGTTTGAGTTTCCTCCTCCACACCTTGGTACACCCGACAGGAATTGAACCTGCGACCAATAGTTTAGGAAACTACTGCTCTATCCTACTGAGCTACGGGTGCTTACTTATTCTACAAATAGAATTTTATACCATGATTCTTTTACTGTCAATTATATATTATTATTTTATTTATTTAATATGTGTAGAATATCATTATACTTTAAAAAATGTTCTATAATTTCATCGTTATCATATTCCTCACCATTTAATAAATCATATAATGCTATAGATACTAAAATTCCTATAAATGAGTATCCAAGAATCTCCGCTTCCTCTTTACTAACAATTCCTTTATCTACTACTCCATGATAACTTTTGGTACTTATGTTTATTAATTTTGATACAGCTTCTCTTAATTCTTCATTTCTTTCACTATCGCCCCAAACTTGACTGATAATTACTCTAAATAAATCTTTATTATCATTCATATATTTTAGCTGTAATTTTGCTGCTGTTTTTACTACTTCATGTGGATCTTCTATATCTTTTATTTCTTCTTCTACAGATTCACTAATTATATTTATTCCTTCGTTGATAATAAATTTAAAAATTTCCTCTTTACTTTTAAAATGGTAATATAGCGTTCCTTTCGCTACACCTGCTCTGCTAGCTACTTCATCCATAGTTGCGCCGTCATATCCACTATGAGAAAACACCTCAATAGCTGCATCAAATATAGCCTTTTTCGTTTTATTCATTCCGATCCTCCTATTTAGACTCCTCAGTCATATATATATATTATATCATTTATATTGTCGATTTAAACCTAAAAATACATTTACATAGAAACTTTATCTTTATTATTATATAATTTTATAAGCAGTAGAATTAGTAATACATCTAATAGGAGGTTTTCTATGATTAAAATATACAACAGAGAATCAAAGAGTTATGAGATTGAAAAGGTCCTTGGTGAAAATTATATAAAATGGACATATGAAAGCCCTATAGGAAAAAGTTTTTTAAATATATTTCTAAAAAGAAAACTTTTTTCTAAACTCTATGGATTCTTTTGTGATAGCAAAAGAAGTGTAAAAAAAATTGATAATATAATTAATGAATATAATATAAATATGAATGAATCTATAAAACAAAGTAAGGATTTTAGAAGTTTTAATGATTTTTTTACAAGAAAATTACATCCTAGCGCTCGTCCAATTTCTAAGAATTGTAATGATTTTGTTTCTCCCGGTGATGGAAGGTTATTAGCTTTTGAAAACATAGACTTGGAAAACATAGTGCAAGTTAAAGGATTCACATATTCTCTTAAAGAACTTATAAATGATGATTCTATAGCTGACAAATATCAAAATGGGACTTGCTTAGTATTAAGATTATGTCCTGTAGATTATCATAGATTTCATTTTGTTGATAACGGAACAATATCTTCTAATAACAAAATTAAAGGATATTATTATTCCGTAAATCCTATTGCTTTAGGTGGTATCAAAAAATTATTTTGTAAAAATAAACGTGAATGGTCTATGTTACATTCAGATAATTTCGGAGATATTTTATATATAGAAGTAGGAGCAACTTGTGTAGGAACTATTAAACAAACTTATACTCCTAATACTAAAGTTTCAAAGGGATCTGAAAAGGGCTATTTTAAATTTGGTGGATCTACAGTAATTTTATTTTTAGAAAAAAATAAGGTAAAAATAGATGATGATATATTATCCGAAACAAAGAAAAATATAGAAACAAAAGTAAAAATGGGAGAAACAATAGGACTTAAATTATAAATTATGTATATAGTACGTACACTATAAATAGCCATTATGTATTATTGTGATAGTTATATTAATTTTCTTATATAATATACTTATATCTTACGTACACCCTACGTACAAAACCCTTCGGAAGTTATTGAATATACTTCCGAAGGGTTCTTTTTAATTAGAATTTCTTTCTATTAACTGAAATTTTAATTTCCATAAATCCTTAGACAAATCAACATAATATTTATGTGGATTTTCAAATCTTAAAAGTTCCGGCCATAATGTATTAATCTGATCTTTACAATAATTTTTAATTTCTTCTAAGCTAGGACATTTATACACACATTCACCAGATTTAAATATTGGTTCTTGAAGTTTTTTTGCCACAAAATTGTTTATTTTCTTTTTCTTGTAAGTATATATCTCATCAAAAATCACGTATTCTTTATCATCATCTATATTCTCATTATTTAAAGTTAAAACATCCGCTATAGCATTTCCAGTTTCCTTATCAAATAATCTCCATGGAACTTTAAATCCAGGGTTTGTAGTTTTAGCTTCATTTTCACTTAATTTTATCTTTGGAATAATTTCTCCGTCCTTTTCTATAGCTGCAAGCTTATATACTCCTCCAAATACTGCTTCCGACTTAGATGTTATTAATCTCTCTCCTACGCCAAAAGAATCTATAACTGCTCCTTGAGAAATTACATCCTTTATTATGTATTCATCTAAAGAATTTGAAACTGTAATTTTACAATCCTCATATCCAGCCTTATCTAGCATCTTCCTGCATTCCTTAGTTAAATATGTTATATCTCCCGAATCAATTCTTATTCCTTTTGGTCTCTTGCCCATAGGTTTTAACACTTCATCAAATACTCTTATAGCATTTGGTATCCCGCTTTTTAATACATTATAAGTATCAACTAATAAATAACAATCATCTGGATAAGTTTCCGCCCAAGTCTTAAATGCATCATATTCTGTTTCGAAGAACATTATCCATGAATGTGCCATAGTTCCCATAGCTGGTAACTGAAACATTTCTTCTGCTACAGTACAAGCTGTTCCAGCACATCCACCTATGTAAGCAGCTCTTGCACCGTAAATTGCTCCATCATATCCTTGTGCTCTTCTACTACCAAATTCAAAAACTGGTCTGCCTTCTGCTACTCTTACTATCCTATTTGCTTTTGTGGCAATTAAACTTTGATGATTTACAGTTAACAATATCATTGTCTCTAGAAGTTGTGCTTCCATTATCGGCGCTCTAACAGTTACTAATGGTACCCCTGGAAATATAGGTGTTCCTTCTGGAATTGCCCATATATCACCAGTGAATTTTAATTCTTTTAAATATGTTAGAAATTCTTCATTAAAATTTGTTTTCTTTCTTAGATAATCTATATCTTCTTCATCAAAATGAATTGATTGAACATATTTTATTAACTGTTCTAATCCCGCCATTACAGCAAACCCACCATTCTCCGGAACTTTTCTGAAGAACATATCAAAATATCCTATTGTATCTCTAAATTCACTATTAAAAAATCCATTCATCATAGTGAATTCATAAAAATCTGTTAGCATTGTTAGATTTCTATTGTCTTTCCAATCAATATTCTTAAAATGTTTTTCCATAATATTCATATCTCCTAAATCACTAATTTAATTAACCACAGCTATTAATCTATATTGTACTCTTTAATCCTTTATCTCAACTTAACCTTTTTAGATATTATAATTCTATTGATTTCTCTGTTTTTTGTCAATTAATAATACATTATATTGTATATATGCTATAATATAATTATACATTTGTTAGTATAGGAATACTTTTGTATAAAATACATATAATTAATTAAACTAATGAAATTAGGTGCTTATTATGAAGAAAAAATCGTCTAACTTCTTAAAAAAATTAGGTTTTATCTCTATAATAGTTTTCCTATGGATTTCTACCTATTCTATTATTAATATTATTCTAGATAGTAATATTTCTCTTACTTCCTCATTAATTTCTAACTCTTCTTCAGAGGATGAAGATTCTAATGATACTAATAAAACCGAAGAAAACGTTTCGCAAGAAGTTATTAATACCATAGAAATACCAAATTCGAAAAAATTAGATGTTCCTTTAATAAGCCAATTACCTGAACTTTATAATGGCTGTGAGATTACCTCTCTTACTATGATGTTAAATTACATAGGAATTGATGTCGATAAAATGACATTAGCTGAAGAAGTAAAAAAGGATCCCACACCTATAATTCGTTCTGGAGATGTCATAACATCTTGGGGAGACCCTCAGTATGGTTTTGTAGGATCTATATCTGGAAATACTGGTATAGGTTATGCTGTATATCCTAAACCGCTAATTCCTTTAATAAATGAGTATACCGATGATCAAGGAGTAGATCTCACTGGTGAATCATTAGATACATTAAAACAATATATTGCTAGTGATCATCCAATAATCGTTTGGGTTACTGCCGACTGGACTATGCCAAGTTTTATTACATGGAATAAAAACGATACAACAATACATGCAACTTTTTCTGAACATGCTGTTCTTTTAACTGGATTTGATGAAAATTATTTTTATTTTAATGATCCTTTAGCAAATCAAAAATCTTATGTATCTATAAATACATTTGAATCTGTTTGGACAGCTATGGGAAGTATGGCTGTATCATATAACTAAATAAAAGATGAATTGAGTCACAATGTTTATTTATTGTGACTCAATTTCTTTTTTATAGTGTACAGTGATAGTTTAGATCATAAATGCAGAGTCATAATTCATAATTTGATCTAAGTCTCTTAATAAATTTAAGTTTTTTAAATTTGTCATAAATCTTTTATTTCTATAATAAATTTAAGTATATAATAAAACTCGTGAACTTTTGTTCGTATTTTTTCAATAAATCTATTGCTAAAAAAAATTGCTATGATATAATAAGAATATACGAACACTTGTTCGAGATGATACAAGGGGGTACTTTTATGAAAAATAAATTTAAATTTTGGGCATTATCTCTTATGATTACCATCGCTTTTGGTATAATATCATTTGAAGTAAATGATATCTTAATTAAAAAAATTAGAACCAATTCAACTAATAACATAATATCATCATTAAAAAATAATAAATCTGTAATAATAGATGTTGAAAATATTGATAATACTTTAGATTCAAATACATATTTTTTAGCTTCTTCCCTAAGAGACTCAAAAACTTTTGATTTATCATTAACTAATACTAATAGAATAGCTGTAACTGCTACAGATGCTAAAGCAAACTATTCAAATAGTATAATAATAAACTTATGTACATTATTAGTATATTCCATATCATTAGTTATTAACTTAAGTATAATTATTACATTAGATATAAAATTACAAACATCTATAATAATTAAAAGAGTAGCTAAAATTATTAAACTAAAACATAAAAAAGAAAAACTACATACTAGACACGTTTATGGAGTTGCCTAAAGCTTAATATAAATATAAAGTGGCTGTTGAAGAAGATTTGTTTTATCCTTCTTCAACAGCCATTTCTATATCTCTACTTTGCAGCTTTTCTAACAGCATCAGCTACAACTTCAGCAACTTCTTTATTTAATGCTGGTGGAATAACAAAATCAGCACTTAATTCTTCTGGCTTAACAAGACTTGCAATTGCTTTTGCAGCGGCAAGTTTCATTTCTGTTGTTATATCATTTACCCTAGCATCTAATGCTCCTCTAAATATACCAGGGAATACTAATACATTGTTTATTTGATTTGGAAAATCTGATCTTCCAGTACCTACAACTTTTGCTCCAGCCTTCTTTGCAAGATCTGGCATTATCTCTGGTGTAGGATTTGCCATTGCAAAGATAATTGCATCTCTATTCATTGATTGAACCATAGCTTCACTTACTATACCTGGTGCTGAAACACCTATAAATACATCTGCCTTTACTAATGCATCTTTTAATAATCCCTTTTCCTTATTAGGATTTGTATTTTCTGATAATTTAACTTTTGCATCATCAAGTTTTTGTGTTTCTGGATCTAATATTCCTTCTTTATCACAAACTACTATATTCTTTGCACCAGCTTCTAATAAAAGATATGTTATCGCATTTCCAGCTGATCCTGCTCCATTTACTACAATCTTGCAATCTTCTATTTTCTTATCTACTACTTTCAATGCATTTATAAGTGCTGATAAAACGACAATTGCTGTACCATGTTGATCATCATGAAATACTGGTATATTTAATTCCTTCTTTAATCTTGATTCTATCTCAAAACATCTTGGCGCAGATATATCTTCTAAATTTATTCCTCCAAAAGTAGGTGCTATAGCCTTAACTATATTAACTATTTCATCTACATTTTTTGTATCTAAGCATATTGGAAATGCATCTACATCGCCAAATTCCTTAAATAAAATAGCTTTTCCTTCCATAACAGGCATAGCAGCTTCAGGACCAATATCTCCTAATCCTAATACAGCTGTACCATCTGAGACAACTGCTACTAAATTACCTTTTGAAGTATATTTATATACATTAGCTTTATCCTTATGTATCTCTCTGCAGCTCTCTGCAACTCCAGGAGAATATGCTAATGATAAATCTTTTTGATTTTCTACCTTAACCTTTGATGATACTTCTAGTTTTCCTTTAAGTTTACCATGTAATTCTAATGATTCTTGAAAAATGTCCATTTTAAAGCCTCCATATTTTCACTTAGTTATTCTTGATATATATTATTTCCCATGCTATCGATAGCAACTATCACAGGAAAGTCTTTAACCTTCATTCGCTTAACAGATTCTGTTCCTAAAAAGTCATATCCAACAACTTCTACAGATTCTATTGATTTTGATATTAATGCACCAAGACCTCCTATAGCAACTAAATATACAGCTTTATTTTTCTTAATGCTCTCTATAACTTCAGGACTTCTCTTTCCTTTTCCTATCATTACCTTAAGTCCTAAGTCTAAAAGTCTAGGTGTAAATTTATCCATTCTACCAGATGTAGTAGGTCCTGCTGGTCCACATGTATGTCCTGGTTTGGTAGGACATGGTTCCGCGTAATATATTGTCTCACCTTCTAGTGGTATTGGTAACTCTTCTTGTCTGTCCAACGCTTCTATCATAAGTTTATGTGCTGCATCTCTTGCTGTATACAAATATCCTGAAAGATATATCATATCGCCAACATTAAGTTTTTCAATATCTTCTGATTTTAATGGCAATTGAAATTTCATCATAAAATCACCTCACTATGTCTAGTTACATGACAATTTATATTTACTGCAACTGGTAAGCCTGCAATATGAGTTGGATAAGTCTTAACTCTTACCTTTAAGGCTGTAGTATCTCCACCTAATCCTTGTGGACCTATTCCAAGCTCATTTATCTTCTTTAATAAAACCTTTTCTAGCTTTTCTTCATACTCACCTTGACTCTTATCATCTAAGTTCATAGATAATGCTTCTTTTGCCATAATTGCTGCCTTTTCCATAGTTCCACCTACTCCTACACCTACAACTATCGGAGGGCATGGATTTGATCCAGCATTTTTTACAGTTTGTAATACAAAATCTATTACCCCTTGTTCACCATCTGCTGGTACTAGCATCTTAAGTGCACTCATATTTTCTGATCCAAATCCTTTTGGACACAATCTAAGTTTAAAACCTCTTCCCGGAACTATTTTGTAATGAATTATAGCCGGTGTATTATCATTGGTATTAACTCTATTTATCGGATGTGCCACTACAGACTTTCTTAAATATCCTTCTTCATATCCTTGCCTTACACCTTCATTAATAGCTTCTTCTAAAGAACCACCGATAATGTGGACATCCTGACCTATCTCAGCAAATACTACCATCATACCTGTATCTTGGCATATAGCAATATTCTCTTTCTTAGCATAATCAGCATTTTCTATTAATTTACTAAGTATATCTTTACCTAACTCTGAAGTCTCTTCTTTACATTTTTGCTCTATAACACTATAAACATCATTTTTTAATATACAATTAGATTCTATACAAGCTTCTTTAACTGCATTAGTTATATCTTGCACCAATATTTCTCTCATAAGGGTCCCCCTCATTTTATTTATTACTTAAATTATAACTGAAACCTTTATGTAAGTACAAATAATTTATGACAAATTTAACATAATATAAGACTTATACCTATACTATAATTGAATTTTTACAATTATAGTTCGTATTTCGCAGGATTATATATATTTTTTCCATAACAATCACTTGTACTTTTTTACCTCATTAAATATATAAATCGCCACTGACATCTTTAATATAAAGCTTATATATTTATCATGCTTTTCTGTTCTTAAATTTAAGATACTATAATTTTTTTTGGTAAATGGATATAATATCGGAATTCCTCTAACAGTTATTATATCTAAAGCTAAATGACTTATTACACCTATTAAGAATCCCGATATCGCTATAATATATAAAATTAATAATTCATGATTATGAACATTATTTAATATTTTATTATAAATCACTAAATATACTATTATATATGGAATTAATGAATGCATCTTTCCTCTATGTCTAAATTTAAATATGCTTCCAAATATCTTATTCCAGTTATTATTTTTAGCATCTACATCTGGAAATGTTCCCCCTAAACCTCCAAAAATAGATATTACTATTAAAAAAATCACCCTTTTAAATACTGGAACGTCTGATAAAATAATATTCCCTACTGCAAATGAAGAAATAACCCCACAAAGTTTATGTGTTTCATATTTCATACCTTCTCCTTATATATTACAAAATTTAAAACTGCTATTAATTTACCAAACTTTTGTTCTCCTTTTTATCTAATATATTATAGTATTATCCTAATTACAAGACGAACACTCCTTAAAATATGTAAATTTTATAATAAAAAAAGATGCATCGTTTTATTCTCTGCATCCCAAATTAAAATATTTATCCTTTTCATCAAATGGTATATTAGTTCCCACTATAAAAAAATCACTTGAATCTATCCACTCTGATACTACAACCCCATCTACTGCATTACATACCTTTATTTTACTAGGATATAGCATTTCTTTAATGTTATAATGCCATCCTTTATGCAATCCTATTGCTTTATAATCATCTCTATCTATGACGCACATAACTCTTATCATGGTATCCTCCTAATATATTTCATATATTAGTAATATATCTTGTCCACTTAAAAGTTTTTTAAACATCTAAAACACTCACAACTAAATTTCGGAAATATGCAGGTACATATATTGTACGTACATACTCAGTATATATTTAAAAATATAAAATAATAACTAAAATATATTACGATTTCTAAATAAACTATACTTACACATTCCATACAATTTACATACATAAACACAATAAGTATTACTGTTAATATATATATATATATAGTTATTTTCGGAAAAAATATTAACAAACTTTTATAATAAAACAAAAACTGGCTAAAATCTAAAACATTAAGTTTCAGATTTTAGCCAGTTATTTCTCTGGTGCGGCGGAGAGGATTCGAACCCCCGACCAAGTGGTTCGTAGCCACCTACTCTATCCAGCTGAGCTACCGCCGCAAGCATAAATATTTTAACATATTTATATTAAAAAATCAAATCTATAATATATTATATTCATGTTTTCAAATTTTATCCACTATTTTTAAAAATTCTTTTCTATTCATTTTCATAACTAATATATCTTTACATTTTCCATCTATCATTATTTTTTCATCTTTCACTTTTTCCGCTATAAATCCACAGTTTCTATAACACTTTCCAGCTCTTTCGTTTTCTAATAATACTTCTAATGATATACTCTCTGCATCTAGTTCATTAAATAAGTATTTCATTACAACCATCATTGCTTCAGTGCCATATCCTCTCCCCCAAAATTTTTTATCTATAGTTATACCTATTATATATCTTTTATCATCATTTTCCATTGATATATAAGTCACATATCCAACTATTACACCTTTTTCATTATCTATACTTAAATATTTTTTCTTGCTTCTAAAAATCGCATCAAAAAAGGTATATAAATCATTAATTGTTGGAATCTCCTTAAGTCCTCCATCAAATTTACATATATCTTCATCACTCCAATATCGTAAATAAGTATGTAAATCTTTCTTAGCTACTTCTCTTAATACAAGTCTATCTCCTTTTAACATATAATCACCACACATATATATAAGTTATTTACATCTATATTATAAATTTTACCATACTGTATATAATATGTTTATAGTGTTTACAAAAAAATAAAAAATCCATCAAATAAATTGATGGATTTTATGGCGGAGATGGAGGGATTCGAACCCTCGCGCCGCTTTCACGACCTACACCCTTAGCAGGGGCGCCTCTTCGGCCAACTTGAGTACATCTCCGAATTATAATAATATTAAATTATTAATGGCGGAGAGATAGGGATTCGAACCCTAGGTACGCTCACACGTACGCCGGTTTTCAAGACCGGTGCCTTAAACCAACTCGACCATCTCTCCATGTATGGCACGTTTTTTATTTTAACAATTTAATTGTATAATGTCAACAGTTATTTTAAAATTTTTTATATCAAGTTCACATAGATTCGATTTTATATAAAATCAAAAATTAATATATTTTACACTTAATATGTATTTAATTCTAAAATGCAATTAATTTATATTTTAAATTTTATTTATTAACATAAACGAAAAAGTCCACCAATTAATTGGTGGACTCCATATGGCGGAGAGATAGGGATTCGAACCCTAGGTACGCTCACACGTACGCCGGTTTTCAAGACCGGTGCCTTAAACCAACTCGACCATCTCTCCAAGTTGACTACGCAGTTTATTATATATAATATTTACTACACTGTCAACAACTTTTTTTCATTTTTTTATTTTTTATTTTTAATCCCAATGGTAACCCATATTTTTAATAGCATCATCTGTAATTAAGAAATATTTTCCCTTAAATAATTTATCACCAGTTATATCTAAATGTAGCCATGTACCATCTATATTTACTAAATTCCAACTATGATTATTTCCATATACCTTACCATTTATCATCTTACTCTCAATATTAACCTCTCTAAGCATCCTATATGTTAATCTAGAAAATCCTATACTATTAGTCTTTCCCTCTACTAAAGCATTATATATACTACTGTTATTTAAATCATCATCTACATCTACATTACTTTTAATGTAGCTATCAATAGCACGAACTTTATCTGTTGTTGACATAGATTCTGTTATATTTTTTTCTAATATGTCATTTATCTTACTTTTTATATCTTCTTCTTGTTCACTATTTTCTATATATTCGATATTGAAATTAGCTACCTTATTGTTTTTTTCTTCTTCTGTTTGCCATTTAAAATTTACTATTGAAGATTTTAAATATGGATCTGTACTTTCTAATTTTTTTGTATATTCATCGATAGCATTTTTTAGTGATTGTGTTGATTGAGTGTATTTAATAGAAAATTCACTATTTCTATCTATAATATTTTCATTCATATTTTCTAATACTTCATCCTCTGGTATATTTTCAATAACATCTTCATTATTACTACATCCACAAACACTTACAACAACTAAAACTCCAATAAATATTATTTTAAAATATTTTTTTAATACTCCCATAATAATTTCCTATCCCCTTATATTTATTTACCAAATAAAGATTTAAAGAACTTTTCTACACCTTTAGTAATACTACCTTTTTCTTCACTGCTCTCTTCTTCTTTATTATTTACTTCTGATTTTTGATTTTTCTCAGCTTCAGCTTTTTTCTTCTCTTGTTCTTCTAATTGTTTTTGATATGCAATTCTTTCTTCTTCTCTTTGCTTTATTTGCTGCTCTCTCGCTTCCTTTGCCTTTTTTTCTTCTTCTTCTGCTTGTTCCTTCATAATATTAGCTAATTTTATTGAATTATCAATTAATGCATCTTCCTTTGAAAATTCTTTCGCTTTTTTATATAAATTAATTGCTTCATCATACCTATTTTTATTTAATGCAGAATCTGCTCTATTAATATATGAATGATATTTATTTTTTTTATTTAAACTCATCATCACTGTTGTCGATACTATGCAAATAGTAGCAATTATCACCGTAGCTATCAGTATATATTTTTTGTTAATTTTCTTTTCTTGCATCAGTTCCTCCTAAATATTCTTTTTTTTATTCTATCATAATTATTAACATTTTTTTATTTTTTAATAAAATTTTAAATAAAATAGGGTTATGCAGACAATTTCTACATAACCCTTAATAGAAGTTATTCTTTTATATTTAATGCTCGCATAGCATTTAATATTGCTATTATTGATACTCCTACATCACTAAATACAGCTTCCCACATTGTTGCTATCCCCATAGCACCAAGTAATAAAAATATTCCTTTAACTACTAGTGCAAAAACTATATTAGTTATTACAATTTGTTTAGTTTTTCTTGATATCTTGATTGCACTAGAAATTTTAGTAAGCTCATCTGTCATTATAACTACATCAGCAGCTTCTATAGCTGCATCTGATCCTAATCCACCCATAGCTATACCTATATCAGCTCTCGCAAGAACTGGTGCATCATTGACTCCATCTCCAACAAATATTACCTTTCCATCTTTATTCTTTTCTAAAATTTCTTCCATCTTTTCAACTTTTCCTGAAGGTAATAACTCACTATAAACCTTATCTATGCCTACTTCTTTAGCTATATTTTCAGCTATAACTTTATTATCTCCTGTCAACATTATTGTATCTCTAATATTTAACTTCTTTAATAATTTAATTCCTTCTTTACTACTCTCTTTTATTTCATCGGCAATTAAAATATATCCTGAATAAGCACCATCTATCGCTACATGAACTATAGTTCCAATCTCATTTATATTAGGTACTTCAAGTCCTAATTTATTCATCAATTTTTCATTTCCAACAGCAACTTCTCTTTCAAATATTGTTGCTTTAATCCCATGTCCGCTTATTTCTTCATAATTTTTAATACTTTCTTTATCAATATTATCTCCAAATGCTTTTAATATAGAAAGTGCTATAGGATGATTTGAATAACTTTCACAGTATGCTGCATATTTCAATAACTCTCTATCATCTATATCAATACTTTCAATCTTAGTTACATTAAAGTTTCCCTTTGTAATAGTTCCTGTCTTATCAAAAACAACTATATTTGCATCTTTTAATATATCGAGATAATTACCTCCTTTTATAAGTATCCCTTTCTTAGATGCCCCTCCTATACCTCCAAAGAAGCTAAGTGGTATAGAAATTACTAATGCACATGGACAAGATATTACTAAAAATATTAATGCTCTATAAAGCCAATCAGAAAATACTTTACCAAAGAATAACGGTGGTACTACTGCAAGTAAAACTGCTACTATTACTACTACTGGAGTATAATATCTAGAAAATTTAGTTATAAAATTTTCTGCTTTAGCTTTTTTAGCGTTAGCATTTTCAACTAAGTCTAAAATCTTTGCCACTGTAGATTCACTAAATTCTTTTGTTACCTTTATCTTTAATAATCCATTTTTATTTATAAATCCACCAAGTATATCATTTCCTTCTTCAACTACTCTAGGAACTGATTCTCCTGTTAAAGCAGATGTATCCATCATAGATTTTCCTTCTGTTATTGTTCCATCTAACGGAACTTTTTCTCCTGGTTTGATAACAATTATATCTCCAATTGAAACTTTCTCAGGAGAAACTTTTTCTTCTTTACCATCTACAAGTAAATTTGCATAATCAGGTCTAATATCCATAAGCTCTGCTATATTTTTTCTAGAATTTGAAACAGCTCTTCCTTGGAAGTACTCACCTACTGAATAGAAAAGCATAACTCCAACACCTTCTGACATCTCTCCTATTGAAAATGCACCTATAGTAGCTATAGCCATTAAGAAGTTTTCATCAAATACTTGACCTCTTAATATATTTTTAAATGCTCTTAATAACACTTCTCCACCAACAATAATATAACTTATTATAAATAACGCTATACTTATATAACTATTACTATTAAATATAATTGCAATTAAAAATATCACTGCTGCGATACCAATCTTTATAAGCTCATTATTGCCCTCACTTCCGTGATCATGTTCGTGATTGTGACCATGATGATTATGAGATTCTTCGTTTGAATCCCTAGAGCAACATCCATCATGACATGTGGAACCTTCATGTTCTATTTTATATCCTTCTTCTCTTACCTTAACATGACTCTCTATTTTTACTACTGTTGCCTTTGCTTCTTCTAAGACCTTTTCATCTCTTGCTTCTATCTTCATCTTTTTTGTTAAAAAATCTATATTTATACTTTCAACTCCATCTAGCTTTGATATAGCCAGCTGAATTTTGTTAGCACAATTTCCACAATCTAATCCATCTAGTATATAAGTCTTTTTTATACTTTTCATACTACCCCTCCTTTTTAACATATGAACAACTGTTCATATGTTAATTATATTCTTTAATTTACCATTTTGCAATAGTCTTTTCTATATTTGTGTTTTTTGAATTAAAAAAGACTGTGCATTTATAATATGCTACAGTCTAATTTTTTTATTACCTATTTAATAATATCTCTTCCACCCATATATGGTTTTAATGCTTCTGGAATTGTTACAGTTCCATCTTCATTTTGGAAGTTTTCTAATATAGCAGCAACAGTTCTACCTATAGCTACCCCTGATCCATTTAACGTATGAACAAATTGAGCTTTTGATTTTGGATCTTCTTTATATTTAATATTTGCTCTTCTTGCTTGGAAATCTTCAAAATTAGAACAGCTTGAAATTTCAACATATCTATTATAACTTGGCATCCAAACTTCTATATCAAATTTTAAAGCAGCTGTAAATCCTAAATCACCTTTACATATTCTTACTACTCTATATGGTAATCCTAAACCTTGAAGTACAGCTTCCGCATCTGCTGTTAATTTATCTAACTCATCATAACTATCTTCTGGCTTTGTGAATTTTACTAACTCAACCTTATTAAATTGATGTTGACGAACAAGTCCTCTTGTATCTCTTCCTGCAGAACCCGCTTCTGCTCTAAAACATGCTGAATAAGCTACATGCTTTATAGGTAACTTATCTCCTGATATTATTTCGTCTCTATACATATTAGTAACTGGTACTTCTGCTGTAGGAATTAAGAAATATCCATTATTCTCTACCTTAAATGCATCTTCTTCAAACTTAGGTAATTGGCCTGTTCCTGTCATAGATGCTCTATTAGCCATATATGGTGGTAATACTTCAACATATCCTTTTTCAGTATGAGTATCTAAGAAATAATTTATTATGGCTCTTTCAAGTCTAGCACCTAGTCCCTTGTAAAAAGTGAATCTTGATCCTGTTACTTTACCAGCTCTTTCAAAATCTAATATATCAAGACCTGTACCTATATCCCAATGAGCCTTTGCTTCAAAATCAAATTTTCTAGGTTCTCCCCATTTTCTAATTTCTACATTGTCTTCATCAGAAGCCCCATCTGGAACTGATGGATTTGGTATATTAGGTATTCTAAGCATATGATAATCTATTTCTTCACTAATCTTTGATACCTTTTCATCTAATCCTTTTATTTCTTCTGAAATTTTCTTCATTTCTGCAAATATTTCATCTACTGGTTCTCCTGCTTTCTTTAATGCCGGAACCTTTGCTGAATCAGCATTTCTCTTACTCTTTAATGCTTCAACTTCAACTAGTATTTTTCTTCTTTCTTCATCTAATTCAACTATTTTATCAATAATAGAGACGTCAAAATCTTCTCCTCTGTTTCCTAACGCTCTTTTTACTTCCTCTGCATCAGTTCTTATTCTTTTTAAATCTAACATTTAAACCTACTCCCTTATCCTAAAATAATTTGTATTTTTTACATAAATATGTATATACAAAAAAACTCCGTCCCCTAACAAGGGACGGAGTTTCCGCGTTGCCACCCTAATTGACATAAAGCCCACTCTATAAAATAACGGTTTGACCCGATTTACTCTTCGTAAATTCCTCTGAGTTGGATTCACAATATTAGTTGTATCGATTTACACCAACCATCGACTCTCTTTGACTTCCAATAAAGTTACTATTCTCTTCACAGGATAAATTATTATATTCACTCTATTATTATAATTTATATCAATTTTCTTTGTCAATAATTTCAAAGATTAATGATCAATATTCTTTGTAGCTATTATATCTATTCCTGTATTTAAGATATTCTTACATATAACATCACCAACAGAAACTGGTATACTTACATATATCCTACTTATAGCCTTAGAAATCTCGATAAACTTTTCTACTTCTATTTCTTCTGATGATTTAACAGGCAATACATTATATGCCTCAGATCCTTTTAGCCTTACTAACGATGTAAATACCTCTTTAGTATTATCGTCTCTTCTTTTAAATTCTATACCATCACAAGTAAAGTCATCCCTAACTTCAATTACCCCCACAGCCATATTATATCTCCTCAAACTCCTTCATTCTACCATTTAAAATATTTGATCCTTGACTCTCCTTAACTATATCTGCTACATTTACATCTAATTCTCTTGCCAATATAGATACAACTCTATTTAAACAAGATGATCCTTTACATGTACCTATCATTGCTCCTGTTCTTCTCTTTACTCCTTCAACAGTACGTGCACCTAAAGGCCTTCTGATTGAATCTATTATTTCTCCTTCTGTTACTAGGTTACATAAGCAAACAATTTTACCATACCTCTTATCTATTTTTATTAATTCATTTCTTTCTTCATCACTTATATCTGTAAATCTATATACTTCTCTTCTTTTATCTATAAAATCTTTCTTTTCAGTGCACTTTATAATATCTAGAACTCTTTCCTTAACTAATCTAGCTATAGCTGGTGTCATTGTCAATTCTCCATAGTTCTTTCCTGATATTTTTATATAAGCCTCTTCTTCTTTAGATTGATCTATTATTATTTCATCAGAATAATAACTATCGCTAAGAAAAGATGTTATATGTTGTGTTCTTAATCCTACAATTAATTTTTTAATTTGATGATTTGCTGTAACTGTATCTAATTCTCCATCAGTAATTACTCCTGCCAGTACATTATGTTTAGTAGGAACTACTAATGTTTTTATGTCATCTTCATAAGCTCTTATTATATTTTCAGGTTCCTTATGAGTATCTATTGTAAAGTAATTTAACCATTTTCTATGCTTTATAAATTCTTCTTCTCTCAAATCATTATCTAAATCATAATTTTTATCTGGAATTGTATTTATCACTATTTTAGATTTAAATTTTCCCTTTGTTGTAGTAATTAAAAATTCCTTAGATACTTTAGATATATTTAAAACAGTTTCTGCAAATCTAAAGTTCACTCCATTTTGAGCTGCTACTTCCCCTAATGCTATTGCAAAATCATATGGTGATACAATTGCTGTATTCCTTGATAGTATTCCCATCAACGGTTCTTTTTTTATTGTACTTTCCATATCCATAGCTGTCTTGCCATCTATTATCTCTATATTGTAAATTCCACGTTCCTTAGCTTTATTGAATTTTCTTATTAATTCTTTTCTTCCACCCTCACTATATGCAATAAATATACTATTTTTATTTTCTAAAGATATATTAAACTTTTTACATATATCATAAATTGCTCTATTTCCTTCAACTTCAAGACTCGCTATCAAATCAGATCTAGCTTGCAATCCATCGTATACTATAGCAGAATTTATGGTATCGATCTCCGTTACAATATCATATTCTTTCTCTATTAATGCTATATTTAAGCTATATTTAGATAGCTCATATGCAATGGCACACCCGTAAGTACCACCACCTAAGATAATAACATCGTAATCCATACTTCCCTCCTATTAACATAGCTCTAGATATAATTTTACACTAAATTAATATAACTTCAACAACATAAAAAATAACCAGTTAAAAAACTGATTATTTTTTAATTCTATTTAGAAAGTTCTGAGATTATATCTCCAACCTCTTTTTGTAATTCACCATATTTAGCCCAATCGCCATTTTTTTGTGCTTCTATCATCTCATTAAACTTTTCACTAGCTTTCTTAGCTAGTTCTTTTTCATCTTCCTTTTCAAAAACATTCTCATTTTCATCTTGAGGAATCACTGTTTCATTACTACTTGTATCAATATTAAACAATTTATTAAGAGCATCATCTATATTTTCTCCCATAACAATCTTACTACCATTGGCTAAAATTATTCTCTTAACTTCTGGTACTGAATTGTTCCCTGTAGACTCTACATAAATCGGCATAGCATATAATAATGAATTTTCTATAGGTACTATTAATATTTCTCCATACTCAACAGATGATCCATTAGAATTTAATAAAGTTATTTCCTTGGATATTGTTGTATCCTGTTGCACAGTATTCTTAAAAAATTGTGGTGACTCAATTGATGTATCTGTTGGTAGTCTCAGTAACATTAGTTTTCCATAATTATCTCCATCCATTCTTCCAGCGAAGATAGCTGCCATAGTCTTTTTAGCACTTGGATTTAAATAATTAACTATAACCATTTCTTCTTTTTCTTCGCCTGGTAACTTAAATGTTACATAATCTCCCTCTTTTACAGTAGTGTCTTCATTTTCTACACCATATTCTAATTCAGACACATCCCATAAATCTCCCTTACTAAAGAATACATTTGCATCTTCAACATGGTATCTTCCTAAAACTTCACTTTGTAAGTCAAATAAATATTGTGGATACTTAAGATGATTTTTTATATCCTCTGATAATTCATTAATATCTTTAAATAATCCTTTATATATTTTTGAATAAGTTGCCGCTATTGGATCATTATCATCTACTATATAAAAATCTACATTACCATTGTATCCATCAACAACAATCTTAATAGAATTTCTTATATAATTAATTCCATCATATCTTTCTGCTAATGGATATAAATTAGATGTTGTATAGGCATCGATTATCCACTTTATTTTTCCCTCTGTTATAACTGGATATGGATCTTCATCTAATGTAAGAAATGGAGCTATTTTATTAACTCTATCGATAATATTTCTATTTATTAATATTTTTGAGTTACTATTTATATTTGACGATATCATCATATTATAATCGCCTTTATTTATAGCAAATAATAATTTATTTATAAAATTTAACTTTATACCAGCTTCTCCTGTATAATCATACGTATTTTCTTTACCGTCTTCAGGATAATCTGTTTCTTTCAATGTAGTATTTACAATAGCATAATCTTTAGTCTTTTCTCCAAAGTATATACGTGGATTATCTATATTTATATCTGTAATATTATTTATTGGAACATCCTTCATAACAAAATCCGGTCTCCCAGAGTCAGTAACAGCATTTACTCTACTCATAGCCAATCCATATCCATGAGTATATAATAAATGTTTTCCTTGCCAACTATCTGCATTACCTTGTAGCCCTTCTATATTTATTTCTCTTGGTGTAATAAATACTTGCGTCATTTTTCCATCTATCTCATATCTATCTACATCAATATCTTGAAAATCATAATATGATCTTAATGTTTGTGCCTGATTAAAAAATTTTAACGCAGGATAATATGAATTAATCTTTAGATTATTTATAGTATCCATATTCTTTAACACAGTATCCCCATCTAGGTTATCTCCTAATTTAACATCTTTCACTTCTATATCATCGATATTAAATCCTTTTTGAGTCATCTCGATATTATTTTTTATATATTTTGCTTCTAAGTCTCTTTGATTTGGCTTTACATATAAATTATCATATAACTCAGCAATTATAGGTTCCGCTATCATTAATGCAAATAATGCAACTACAGAAAAAACTATCGGTTTAATTCTGCCTCTTATAACTGATATAAAGACAATCACCGAAGCAATTATCGATACTATAGCTATGACTTTATAAAAATTTAAACTTATTGTATTATCGGTATATGATGTTCCGAAAACTACACCTCTACCAGAGTATACTAACCCGTAACCTTTTAATACATATCCTACAGCTAAAGTAATAAATATTAAAGAAACTACTATTGCAAGTTGTTTTCCGGCAAAAGAATTTAAAGGATTTTTAGTAGTTATAAAATCTTTTGCTGAGAAGCTTTCTAGATTGATATTTCCTATCTTTTTACCACTCAATAAATTAGTAACTAAATAAAATACTCCTGTAAACAACACCATTAAAATAAGTATATTAAACACTAATGAGCAAATAGAATTTATAAATGGTAACTTAAATATATAGAATGATACATCTTTATTAAATATAGGATCTGTAACATTAAAATCAGTGGAATTTATAAATGTTAAAGCATCATACCAATATGCACTAGTTAATGTAATTGACATTACTAATGATGCAAATAATATAATCCCTCTTGTAATACGCTTTAACTTCTTATCCCCTTCTTTATTAATCTCTCTTATTGCAGTACTTTTCTTATAATTTTTTATTAATATATTGCCATATATACTTAAAGATATAAAAATTATTAAGAAAATAGGTACAAATATAACAAGTCTTGCAAATATTCTGGTCCATAATACTGATGTATATCCTACTTCATTAAACCATTGAATATCGATAATAAAACTTGATAATCCTACAAAACCACCGATAATAACCAATAATAATATAGCAATTATCGTTAATAACTTTTTCTTCATCTCTTCCTCCTCATATACTAATTAAATAACCTGACTTAATTAATTCATTAATTATCTTATCCATACTCTCCTTATTATCTGTATATATAGTATGTAAGTGTACTCCTCCTGATGCCTTAGATAAAACAGATACATTTAATTTATCAATCTTGTCCATAAACATATCTATATCATGTAATGTCTTAATCATAATTTTTCCTGTTACTTCACCATACAAAGGATGTTCTATAGTTATATCTTCAACGACACCTCCATATTTAATAATTATTTCAAGTTCATCTTTTATTTGATTTTCATCATGATTTACTGCTATTACTTTTCTTATCCCAATACTATTATTTAATATATAGCCAGATGATGTTGATATTATCTCTAGCCCCTCAGCTTTTAATATAGAGATATCTTTTACAATAACTTGCCTTGTAACACTAAACCTTTGAGCTAATTCTGCTCCTTTAATAGGATTTGTACCTAATAATTCTTTTATATTTTGTCTTCTTTCTATTGAATTCATCTTAACATTCATCATCGCTTTCTTTAAGTATTTCCATATATATATTTCTTCTCTTATTACGTATATTACTGCTACTATGATGATATCTTATTGCATCTAAGATTTCTTCACTATATTTCTTATCTTTTAATAAGTTATATCCCATTTCTCCATGCTCATAATAAACTTTTACTGATTTTATATTAATGAACTTTTTAAGTAACTTTGGAAGTATTTTATTTAAAATTACAAATATAGATTTTTCTATGACATTGACATGCTTATAGCTCTTCCCTATATCATGTAATAGAGCTATCTTTATCATACTATTTTCATCTAGCATATCATATCTATTAAGTTTATTCAAAGCATTATAGCATACTTTAACAGAATGTTTTTGTTCATTATTAGACAGACTATAAAATAATATTTTTTCATCTTCATTTAAGTTATTATTAACAAAATTTATATCATCATCATTCATTTTATCTGTAATATTCCACCAAAATTGCTTAACTCTATAAAACATAAATCCTCCTAATAATAATATAAGGCATCAAAATTGACACCTTATATTTTTACATAAATAACTTTAAAACTATATCTTGAATATTAGTAACTATTAAATAATGCATAGCACCTAGAAACCAACATACCAATAATAATTGTATAGATTTCTTTATTTTACTTTCTATATTTCTTTTTTCATAGGTATAACATTTATATATGCCTATTAACCCTATCATCCATCCAATTACCCCTTCATAGGTTAAAATAGGAACTATAAGAAAGAACGGTGTAATTATATATAGCCATCTATCTTTCATAATTATCTACCCCTCTCTCCATTACAAAAATAATTACTTCTTATCATCATATCAGAAATATTTAAACTTTTTATCTTTTCTTTCTTTTCTTTCTTATTATCTCCTCTATACTCACCAGTAGTCAATACTACAAAGTTCTGATTTGTATTTAATAAGTTTCTCCCCATCGCCGTATCTGTATATTCGCTCTCTTCAATCCCTAACAGATAACTTATAGTAGGAAGAAAATCAACTTGTCCTCCGTAAGTTTCGATTTCTTTTCCCTCAAGGTTTTTATCATAAATAATTAATGGAACACGTCTATCATTATTTATTGCATCATTTCCTAGCTCTTGATTTTTATCTATTTCATCTTTGTAAAATTTGGTGACACCTTCATGATCCCCATAAAATACTACTATAGAATTATCTAGTATTCCTTCTTTATCTAATGAATCCATAAACTTTCCAATTACATAATCAGTGTATGATATTGCTGTTACATATCCACCTAATTTAGTATCTTTTATATCCTTACTCAATCCTAATTTATCAAACTCATCGGGCATATTAAAAGGAGTATGTGATGATATACTTATCATAAAACTATAAAACGGAGTTTTTTCTTTCTTTAACTTCGGTATAACTTGATCAAAAAAAGATTCATCTGTAAGCCCTAATCCGTAAAATTCCGTTTCCTTAAAATCAGAAATATCATATGCGTTTTCAAATCCTAATGATAACTCTGAAACCTTCCAATTCCAATAAGATCCCTTCTCAGGATGCATTGTATATGTATTATATCCATTATTTTTTAATATCGTAGGTAAAGAATTATATGTATTATTAGGATAATCGAAATTAACAGATCCTCTTTTCACTGGTAACATCGATGTATTAGATACAAATGTCCCATCAGAAGTTGTACCATTTAAAGTTTGCTCAAAATAATTACTGAAGTAATATGAATTCTTTAATAGCTTATTTAGATTAGGAGTTATCTCCTTTCCTTCTATTTTCTCATTTATAACAAAGTTTTCTAAAGACTCAACTTGAACTACTATTAAATTCTTATTTTTAAATTTTCCAAAGTCCTCTGTCTTCTCTAATCCGCTTTCTTTACTATCATAATAATATTTAATCTTATCTTTATCCTTATCATTTAATTTACATGGTTTTGAATCTATATAAAATCTATAACTATCATATATATGATAACCTATTGGACTTAAGTTAAACATTTGTGCATTAGATGACCATATTGCTTTAAATAAATTTTGTCCTGTATAACCACCATTAAACTTGTCTATTTTTACATATCCATAAGAAATATATCCTATTCCTATAGCAAATACAAATACAAACATCTTAATTTGCCTATTAATTATTGAATTTTTATCTTTTTTTATGATCCATATATAGATAGGTATATCAAGTAAGAAAAGAATATCAACCCATCTTATCATAGATGCTATACTTTCTCCTAAATTATCAAGATTAGAAGTCATTTTAAACATATATAAATTTAAAAATGATCCGAAACCTCTATAATACCAAAGATCTCCTATTAAAATAATAGAAAAAACTAAATCTAACATAATAACATATATGATACGTCCTTTATTTTTAAATAGATATATAAAAGATATAAATATTAATATAAAAGCTATATATACTAATATTTGAGGCACACCTACAAATAATTGCTTAAAATTAATTTTAGATGCTTTAGAATCCGATATAAGCATTATAAATAAGATAGTTTTTATAAACATAGAAAGTAAAATAAATATAAAACTTTTATCTTCTTTTAGCTTTTTAAGATTATTTGCTATATAATCAAACATAATTACTCCTCTTTCTTTTTTATTACTACCTTATATAATACAATATATTGAATTGTTTGGATATATCTATAATAATTAACTTTTTCTTAAGATATGTTAATATTTAATCAACTTATTTATATAATTTTTAAAATATATGCAAAAAACAAAAATAAAAGGAACTACACTAATTGTAATTCCTTCTATCTTCTATGGTGGAGATAAAGAGATTCGAACTCTTGACCCCCTGCGTGCAAGGCAGGTGCTCTCCCAACTGAGCTATACCCCCATATGGTGGACCATCAGGGACTCGAACCCCAGACCTACCGGTTATGAGCCGGTTGCTCTAACCAACTGAGCTAATGATCCATATTTACCTGGCAACATCCTACTCTCCCACACAGTCTCCCGTGCAGTACCATCGGCCCTCTGAGGCTTAACCATCGTGTTCGGTATGGGAACGGGTGTATCCCTTAGAGGCATCATCACCAGATTTGAAAGATATTGTTCTTTCAAAATTGCATGCTACAATAAACTTTTTTATATACATTGGACAAGCCCTCGACCTATTAGTATCAGTCAGCTAAATATGTTACCACACTTACACCTCTGACCTATCAACCTGGTAGTCTTCCAGGGGTCTTACTGACTTAACGTCATGGGAAATCTTATCTTGAGGTGGGCTTCACGCTTAGATGCTTTCAGCGTTTATCCCTTCCCGACATAGCTACCCAGCTGTGCTCCTGGCGGAACAACTGGTACACCAGAGGTCAGTCCATCCCGGTCCTCTCGTACTAAGGACAGCTCCTCTCAAATTTCCTACGCCCGCGACGGATAGGGACCGAACTGTCTCACGACGTTCTGAACCCAGCTCGCGTGCCGCTTTAATGGGCGAACAGCCCAACCCTTGGGACCTACTACAGCCCCAGGATGCGACGAGCCGACATCGAGGTGCCAAACCTCCCCGTCGATGTGGACTCTTGGGGGAGATCAGCCTGTTATCCCCGAGGTAGCTTTTATCCGTTGAGCGATGGCCCTCCCACGAGGAACCACCGGATCACTAAGCCCGACTTTCGTCCCTGCTCCACTTGTAAGTGTCGCAGTCAGGCTCCCTTCTGCCTTTGCACTCTTCGAACGATTTCCGACCGTTCTGAGGGAACCTTTGGGCGCCTCCGTTACTTTTTAGGAGGCGACCGCCCCAGTCAAACTGCCCACCTAACAATGTCCCGTGACCTGATTCAAGGCCTCCGGTTAGAAATTCAGTACTGTCAGGGTGGTATCCCAAGGATGACTCCACACAGGCTGACGCCCATGCTTCCTAGTCTCCCACCTATCCTGTACAGACAATACCAAATCTCAATGCTAAGCTACAGTAAAGCTCTACGGGGTCTTTCCGTCCAATCGCGGGTAACCAGCATCTTCACTGGTACTACAATTTCGCCGGATTTGCAGTTGAGACAGTGCCCAAATCATTACGCCATTCGTGCGGGTCGGAACTTACCCGACAAGGAATTTCGCTACCTTAGGACCGTTATAGTTACGGCCGCCGTTTACTGGGGCTTAAGTTCACACCTTCGCTTGCGCTAAGTGATCCCCTTAACCTTCCAGCACCGGGCAGGCGTCAGCCCCTATACATCAGCTTTCGCTTTAGCAGAGACCTGTGTTTTTGCTAAACAGTTGCTTGGGCCTATTCTCTGCGGCCTACATTTCTGTAGGCACCCCTTCTCCCGAAGTTACGGGGTCAATTTGCCGAGTTCCTTAACTGCAATTCTTCCGCTGGCCTTAGGATTCTCTCCTCATCTACCTGTGTCGGTTTGCGGTACGGGTACCAAACTCCTCCCTAGAAGCTTTTCTTGGCAGCGTGGAATCAGGTACTTCGCTCATACGAGCTCCCCATCACACCTCAACTTAGTCTCCGGATTTGCCTAGAGACATGTCTAAGTGCTTAGACAGACATCCAATAGTCTGCACACCCTATCCTCCTGCGTCACTCCATTGGTAATAACGTCATTTGGTAGTATCGGAATATCAACCGATTGTCCATCACCTACGCCTTTCGGCCTCGGCTTAGGTCCCGACTAACCCTGGGCGGACGAGCCTTCCCCAGGAAACCTTAGATTTTCGGCCATTGAGATTCTCACTCAATTCTCGCTACTTATGCCAACATTCTCACTCCTGTACAGTCCACCGCTCCTTTCGGTACGACTTCAGCCCATACAGGAAGCTCCTCTACCACTCCGTTAGGAGTCCGTAGCTTCGGTAGTAGATTTTAGCCCCGGACATTTTCGGCGCAAGGTCTCTCGACTAGTGAGCTATTACGCACTCTTTAAATGAGTGGCTGCTTCTAAGCCAACATCCTAGTTGTCTTAGAAACCTCACATCCTTTACCACTTAATCTACATTTAGGGACCTTAGCTGACGGTCTGGGCTGTTTCCCTTTTGACTACGGATCTTATCATTCGCAGTCTGACTGCCTGGGTACAAGTGTATGGCATTCGGAGTTTGATAAGGTTCGGTAAGCCTCGCGGCCCCCTAGCCCATTCAGTGCTCTACCTCCATCACTTAATTTACCAGACGCTAGCCCTAAAGCTATTTCGAGGAGAACCAGCTATCTCCGAGTTCGATTGGAATTTCTCCGCTATCCACAGCTCATCCCATGGTTTTTCAACACCAACGTGGTTCGGTCCTCCACGAGGTTTTACCCTCGCTTCAACCTGGCCATGGATAGGTCACCCGGTTTCGGGTCTACAGCATGCAACTAGTCGCCCTATTCAGACTTGGTTTCCCTTCGGCTACGTACCATAAGTACTTAACCTTGCTGCATACCGTAACTCGTTGGCTCGTTCTACAAAAAGCACGTCGTCACACACATAAGGTGCTTCGACCGGTTGTAGGCACAGGGTTTCAGGTTCTATTTCACTCCCCTCCCGGGGTTCTTTTCACCTTTCCCTCACGGTACTGCTTCACTATCGGTCACTAGGTAGTATTTAGCCTTGGGAGGTGGTCCTCCCTGCTTCCCACAAGGTTTCACGTGTCTCGTGGTACTCTGGATCAGTTCTGACTTTTTCGTTCTTTCGCCTACATGACTATTACATTCTGCGGTGCAACTTTCCAGTTGTCTTCGACTAGAATTCCAAAGTATTTATGAACTGTCCGCAACCCCAAGAGCAAGCTCTTGGTTTGGGCTCTTTCCGTTTCGCTCGCCGCTACTCAGAAAATCGATGTTTCTTTCTCTTCCTCCGGGTACTTAGATGTTTCAGTTCCCCGGGTTACCTTCCTTAAGCTATGTATTCACTTAAGGATACATGAGGTTTCTCATGTGGGTTTCCCCATTCGGAAATCTGTGGATCACGGCCTATGTGCGGCTACCCACAGCTTATCGCAGCTTATCACGTCCTTCATCGGCTCCTAGTGCCAAGGCATTCGCCCTGCGCCCTTTGTAGCTTGACCTATCATTTATTCTACTATAAACTGCGCATTACTTCGTCAGCTACGTCGCTCATTTCGTTCACATACAAAAGTATTGTTCACTCATTCGCTCCTTGCTTCCTCGTACTGCTTGTTTCTAGCGAATAAATCTATACAATCTTTACTAGATTAGTATAGGTATATAAATCAGTAAATCTATAATAGATTTTAAAGTCTTTATTGTAACTATGCAATTTTCAAAGAACAATCTGCTCTACTATAAGCTTCGCATTACTTCGTCAGCTACGTCACTCATTTCGCTCATATACATAAGTATTATTCGCTCATTCGTTCCTTGCTTCCTCGTACTGCTCGCTTCTAGCGAACATATAATTTTGAAAGATTCTATGATCTTTCAAAATTGAACAGAAGACATAAACCTTTTTGCTTAGGTTCTCCCTAAACATATATCCTTAGAAAGGAGGTGATCCAGCCGCAGGTTCTCCTACGGCTACCTTGTTACGACTTCACCCCAATCACTAATCCCACCTTCGGCCGCTGGCTCCTTGCGGTTACCTCACGGACTTCGGGTGTTACCAGCTCTCATGGTGTGACGGGCGGTGTGTACAAGGCCCGGGAACGTATTCACCGCGACATTCTGATTCGCGATTACTAGCAACTCCAACTTCATGTAGGCGAGTTGCAGCCTACAATCCGAACTGGGATGAGTTTTTGAGTTTTGCTCCACCTCACGGTTTTGCGTCTCTTTGTACTCACCATTGTAGCACGTGTGTAGCCCTAGACATAAGGGGCATGATGATTTGACGTCATCCCCACCTTCCTCCGCGTTAACCACGGCAGTCTTGCTAGAGTGCTCAACTTAATGGTAGCAACTAACAATAAGGGTTGCGCTCGTTGCGGGACTTAACCCAACATCTCACGACACGAGCTGACGACAACCATGCACCACCTGTCTTCCTGTCCCCGAAGGGACTTCCTCGATTAAGAGTAATTCAGGAGATGTCAAGTCTAGGTAAGGTTCTTCGCGTTGCTTCGAATTAAACCACATGCTCCGCTGCTTGTGCGGGCCCCCGTCAATTCCTTTGAGTTTTAATCTTGCGACCGTACTCCCCAGGCGGAATACTTAATGCGTTTGCGACGGCACGGAGGTCATGACAACCCCCACACCTAGTATTCATCGTTTACGGCGTGGACTACCAGGGTATCTAATCCTGTTTGCTCCCCACGCTTTCGAGCCTCAGCGTCAGTTATCGTCCAGTAAGTCGCCTTCGCCACCGGGGTTCTTCCTAATCTCTACGCATTTCACCGCTACACTAGGAATTCCACTTACCTCTCCGACACTCTAGACCTCCAGTTTGAAATGCAGCACCCAAGTTGAGCTCGGGTATTTCACATCTCACTTAAAGGTCCGCCTACGCTCCCTTTACGCCCAGTAAATCCGGACAACGCTTGCCACCTACGTATTACCGCGGCTGCTGGCACGTAGTTAGCCGTGGCTTCCTCCTTTGGTACCGTCATTATCGTCCCAAAAGACAGGGCTTTACGATCCGAAAACCTTCATCACCCACGCGGCGTTGCTGCATCAGGCTTTCGCCCATTGTGCAATATTCCCCACTGCTGCCTCCCGTAGGAGTCTGGACCGTGTCTCAGTTCCAATGTGGCCGATCACCCTCTCAGGTCGGCTACGCATCGTCGCCTTGGTGAGCCGTTACCTCACCAACTAGCTAATGCGCCGCGGGTCCATCTTATAGCGGATTGCTCCTTTAAAGCTAAAGCCATGCGACTTCTACTTCTTATGCGGTATTAATCTTCCTTTCGGAAGGCTATCCCCCTCTATAAGGCAGGTTACCCACGTGTTACTCACCCGTCCGCCGCTAACTCCACTCCCGAAGGAGCTTTGTTCGCTCGACTTGCATGTGTTAAGCACGCCGCCAGCGTTCGTCCTGAGCCAGGATCAAACTCTCAATTTAAAAAGTTTGATTACTAGCTTAGTACTAGTTTGCTGACTTCATATATATGAGTCAATTTAAAGAATTAACTGGTTATATGTTTCTTCTGTTCAATTTTCAAAGATCATCTGTCGCTTCAGGCGACTTCTTTATAATATCACTTTCGACCATCTGTGTCAACAACTTTTTTTATTTTTCTTTGTTGTTTTTTTCACTGGTCGCTTGCGACAATGACTATTATATATAATTTAATATTAAAATACTTAAATATATATTTTATTATATGAATTTATATAATTCATTCTCTATTTTTCTCTATTTTTCTTGTATATACTGTCATTGATACACCAGAACAAGTTGTTATATATATTCGTCTATATATTAACTTATGTAGGAATATATGTGTTAATCTTAATATATATTAGTTAACAAATAAAATTTAGTAAATAACTTAATTTTATTCATATTACTATTTACATAATAAAAAACTACTGTATCTTTTATAAATAAGATACAGTAGTTTTCTCACTTTATATTAATTATCTTCACTATTCTCTGGAGAAGTTACCTCTTCATCAATCTTTAATTGTTCTACTTCTTCTTTATCCTCTGCTATTATTTTTGCTATAGCAATTACTGTAACCTCTTCTTCAGTCTTCATTAACTTAACACCCATAGTGCTTCTTCCAGTAACAGATATATCCGATGCATTTATTCTTATAGCTATGTCCTTAGAGTTAATAAGCATAAGTTCATCATCATCACTTACCATCTTAGCTCCTATTACTTTTCCTGTCTTCTCGTTAGTCTTATAGGTTATAATACCCATACCACCTCTATATTGAACTTTATATTCATCTACATTTGTTCTTTTTCCAAGTCCATTTTCACTAACTACTAATACCTTAAGTTCAGGATCTACTACTTCCATAGCAACTACACTATCATTTTCTCTTAATGATATACCTTTAACTCCAGATGCCATTCTTCCCATTTCTCTTACGTCAGTTTCTTTAAATCTTATAGAATATCCTTCTGATGTAAACATCATTATATCATCATTACCGCTAGTAAGCTTTACTGATATAAGTTCATCTTCTTCTCTTAAAGTTATAGCATTTAATCCGCTCTTTCTTATATTTTTAAAATTATCTAATGATGTTCTCTTTACTATTCCTTTTTTAGTTCCCATTATTAAATAATCATCTGGATTAAATTCTTTCATACAAATTACAGCTTCAACTTTTTCATCTGGTCTAAGCATTAATATATTTATAATATTAGTACCCTTAGATGTTCTTGAACCTTCAGGAATTTCATATCCCTTTAGCTTATATGCTCTACCTTGGTTAGTAAAGAATACTATATGATTATGAGTAGATGTAACAAATAGATTTTCTATAATATCATCTTCTTTAGTTGTTCCAGCTACTATTCCTCTGCCCCCTCTTTTTTGAGCAGTATATGCATCTTCTGGTATTCTCTTTATATAACCATCTCTTGTTAATGTTACGACAACATTTTGTTCTTGAATTAAATCCTCTATATTAATATCATCTGATGATTGTTCGATACTTGTTCTTCTTTCATCACCATATTTTAACTTAATTTCTCTAAGTTCATCTTTAATAATATTTAATATTAATTCTTCTGAACTTAATATTTCTCTTAACTTAGCTATTAATTCTCTTAACTCATTTAATTCATTTTCAATCTTTTGTCTTTCTAAACCTGTTAAAGCTCTTAATCTCATCTCTACAATTGCTGATGACTGAGCTTCACTTAAATTAAACTTATCTTGAAGTCTTTCCTTTGCTTCTGCTGTATTTTTACTACTTCTTATTATATTTATAACTTCATCAATATGATCAAGTGCAACTTTTAATCCTTCTAAGATATGCTCTCTTGTTTCTGCTTTCTTTAGTTCAAAAATAGTTCTTCTTCTTATAACTTCTTTTTGGAAGTCGACATAATGACTTAAAATTTGCTTTAAGTTCAACACCTTTGGTTCATTATTAACTAATGCTAGCATAATTATTCCAAAAGTATCTTGCATTTTAGTATGTTTATAAAGTTGATTTAAGATTATGTTTGGATTAGCATCTCTCTTAAGTTCTATAACTATTCTCATACCTTCTCTATCTGATTCGTCTCTAAGATCTGATATTCCAACAATTCTTTTATCCTTAACAAGATCAGCTATATTTTCAATAAGCTTAGCTTTATTAACTTGATATGGTATCTCAGTAACTACAATTTTATGTCTTCCATTTTCTTCTTCTATCTCTGCTCTAGATCTTACTATTATCTTACCTCTACCAGTTTCATAAGCCTCTCTTATACCTCTCATTCCCATTATAATACCTGCCGTTGGGAAATCAGGTCCTTTTATATGAAGCATTAATTCAGCAATTGTGCAATCAGGATTATCAATAAAATAATTAATTCCGTCTATTACTTCTACTAAATTATGAGGTGGAATGTTTGTAGCCATACCAACAGCTATTCCTGCAGATCCATTTACTAAAAGATTAGGAAATCTTGAAGGTAAAACTATTGGTTCCTTCTCAGTTCCATCAAAGTTTTCTCCAAAATCTATTGTATCTTTATTTATGTCTCTTATCATTTCTACGGCAATTTTAGCCATCTTAGCTTCTGTATATCTCATTGCTGCAGCGCTATCACCATCTACAGATCCAAAGTTACCATGACCATCTACTAATGTATATCTAATAGAGAAATCTTGAGCCAGTCTAACTAAAGCATCATAAACTGATGAATCACCATGTGGATGATACTTACCTAATACATCTCCGACAATTCTAGCACATTTTCTATACCCTTTACTAGGATCAAGCCCCAGTTCATACATAGAATACAATATTCTTCTATGTACAGGCTTTAGCCCATCTCGAACGTCTGGAAGTGCACGACCAACTATAACACTCATAGCATAGTCAATATAGCACCTCTTCATCTCTGCACTTATATCAACAGGCAGAAATTTTCCTTCGTTGTTATTCATCTGTTCTCACCTCTCTAATCTAAATATCAAGATTAACTACATTCTTAGCATTTTCTTGAATAAATTCTTTTCTCGGTTCAACTTTCTCACCCATTAAGATAGTAAAAATTTCATCTGCTTTCATAGCATCTTCTATATTAACCCTTAGTAATATTCTCTTTTCAGGATCCATTGTTGTATCCCATAATTGATGGGCATCCATTTCTCCAAGACCTTTGTATCTTTGTATAAAGGTATTGTTATCTTTACCACCCATTTCATCAACTAAGGCTTCTAATTCTGTATCAGAATAAGCATATCTCTCATTTTTACCTTTTTTAACTTGGTATAAAGGTGGTTGTGCAATAAATACGTGTCCACCCTCAACTAAATCTCTCATGTATCTATAGAAGAATGTTAATAATAATGTTCTAATATGCGCACCATCAACGTCTGCATCTGTCATTATTATAATTCTATGATATCTTATCTTTGATATATCAAACTCTTCTCCTATGCCTGCTCCAAATGCTGTTATCATTGATCTTATAGTATCTGATACTAATATTTTATCTAATCTTTGTTTTTCAACATTAAGTATTTTACCTCTTAAAGGTAATATAGCTTGGAATCTTCTATTTCTTCCTTGTTTAGCTGACCCACCGGCAGAATCCCCTTCGACTATATATATTTCACACTCTTGAGGATCTTTAGATGAACAATCTGCTAATTTTCCTGGAAGTGTAGAACTTTCTAATGCTGACTTTCTTCTTGTTAATTCTCTAGCCTTTTTAGCTGCTTCTCTAGCTCTTGCCGCTGTTAAAGCTTTTTCGCATATAATCTTACCTATAGCCGGATTTTCTTCTAGGAAATTTTGCATTGTTTCTCCTAATATAGAATCAACAATTCCTCTTACTACAGAATTTCCAAGCTTAGTCTTAGTTTGGCCTTCAAATTCAGGTTCAGATAACTTTACTGATACGACAGCAGTTAAACCTTCTCTTATATCTTCACCTGATAGATTTTTATCTCCCTCTTTTAAAAATCCAAATTTTCTAGCATACTCATTAAACACCCTTGTTATCGCTGTTCTAAATCCAACTAAATGGGTTCCACCTTCTATGGTATCTATATTATTAGCAAAAGAAAAAATATTTTCTGTATAGCCATCATTATATTGAACTGCTATCTCTACGTAGCAATCATTTTTTTCTCCTTCTACATAAATCGGTTCAGGGAATAAAGGATCTTTATTTCTATTTAGGTATGATACAAATGACTTAATTCCACCCTCATAGTGATATGCTTCTTCCTTAACATTCCCTTCTTCATCTTCTTCTCTTTCATCTCTTAATATTATTTTTATTCCCTTATTAAGAAATGCAAGTTCTCTTAATCTTTGAGATAATACATCATATTCATATTCTAAAGTTTCAAATATCTCATCATCTGCCATGAAATCTACAGTAGTCCCATGTTCATTAGTATCCCCTATTATTTCTAAGTCAGATACTACTGCCCCTTTTTCATAACTTTGTCTCCATATGTGACCATCTCTTTTTACTGTAACAATACACTTGGATGATAATGCATTGACGACAGATGCACCAACTCCATGAAGACCACCAGATACTTTATATCCGCCGCCTCCAAACTTACCACCAGCATGCAATACTGTCATAATAACTTCTACAGTAGGTTTTCCCATCTTAGGATGCATACCTACTGGCATACCTCTACCATTATCAGTAACTGTAATAGAATTATCCTTATGTATAGTAACTTCTATACTATCACAATATCCTGCTAAAGCTTCATCTATTGAATTGTCAACTATTTCATAAACTAAATGATGTAATCCTCTTACAGAAGTACTTCCAATATACATTCCCGGTCTTTTTCTAACAGCTTCTAATCCCTCTAGAACCTGTATCTGATCTTCTCCATAAGATTGTTTATTTTCTGTCATAGCTATCCTCCTAACTATCTTTATTGTTCATCATATTCTATTTTGGTTCTCTTACTTAATGTAGATGAAGATATTGGTGATAAAAATACCTTAGCTTTTTTATCAACTTCTGCAACAATAAAAGATTTTGGATGATCTTCTGTTATCCTTTCAATAAATCCATCTTCTTCCGCAAGCCTTAAAAATTGGTTAGTATCTGCGCTATACATAGTAGTTTCCAAATCAAATATTCCAATTATATCTTTTATTGGTACTACTACATTTTCTCCCAAATGAAGAAACATACTTCTCCTCCTTATTCTTCTATAATTTTTTCAATACTTCCTTCTTTAACCATAAATAACTTAAAGTCATCTTTAAGGTAATTCCTTATAGTCTCCATTCCTGTACATGTAATTATAGTCTGAACATTTTTTAAAGAGTTTAATATAAAACTTTGTCTATTTACATCTAATTCTGATAGAACATCGTCTAGAAGTAGCACAGGATATTCACCAATAAATTCTTTAATTATCTCCAATGAAGCAAATTTTATAGTAAGTATTGCAGTACGTTGTTGTCCTTGTGATCCATAAACTCTAGTATCAACTCCATTTATGTCTATTAGAAAGTCATCTCTATGCGGTCCCTTAGATGTGATTCTTTTATTTATATCTCTACTTCTATTTTTAGAAATAAGTTCATATAAATCGCTTTCTAGACTGGAATAACTTTTAAGATCTGAAATATATCTAAAATTTATTTTTTCTTTGTTCTTTGTTATGTCACTATGGATCTTTTCTCCATACTGTTGTAATTTTTGTAAATATAAAATTCTCTGTTTTACTATAACTGACCCAAGTTTTGCTAATTGTCTATCATAGATTTCTAATATTTCTTCTAGGTTGTCATTGTATGTTTTTAAAATAGTATTTCTTTCACTTAAAACTTTATTATAACTAACTAGAGTCGTATAATATTTAGGTTTAAGCTTACTTAATTCGATGTCTAAAAATTTTCTTCTAAAAGATGCAGATTCTTTTACAACTTTTAAGTCTTCTGGCGAAAAAATAACCGCATTAAAAACTCCTATTAACTCTGAAATTTTTCTAAGTCTAATAGAATTTATTGTGATTGATTTTTTTCCTTCCCTAGAAAACTTTATATCTATCTTTTTATCCAATCGTTCTCTTGCAACATCTAATACTATTTCACCATAACTCTCATTCCACTTAATAAGTTCTTTATCTTTAGATGTCCTATGAGATCGTCCTAAAGAAGAATAATATATACTCTCCAATATATTAGTCTTTCCTTGAGCATTATCTCCTGTAAAAACATTAACATTTTTACTTAAACTTAAGCTTAAGTTTGAGTAATTTCTATAATTCTTTATGGCTAATTTCTTTATATACATAAATCCACCTTATATTATATCACAAACTGTCAATGAATGCTTATTAAACTATTTTGAAGGTTTCCCCATTAAATTCTACTACATCATCTTTATAAAGCTTTTTTCCTCTTCTCGTTTCAACTTCTCCATTCACATATACTTGGCCTTCTTGGATATAGAACTTTGCTTCTGTTCCAAGTGATGCTACTCCAGCAAATTTCAAAAATGAATCTAATTTAATAAATTCTGTAGTTATCTTAATTTCTTCCACAATATCACTCTTTTCTATTTTCTAAATAATAATCCAATTTGCCTAAAGACAAATTGGAAAATCATTTATTCATTTATTTGTATACTTATTCATTATCTTGTTGATACTCTTACAGGTAAAACAAGATAAGTACAATTATCTTTTTCTATATTTTTTATTACACATGGTGAAACAGCGGATGTAAATTCCATATATATTTTTTCTTCATCCATTATTTTAAGTATATCAATTAAGTATTTAGAATTAAATGCAATTTGAATTCCGTCACCTTGCAAATTTATATTAACTTCTTCTCGAACATTTCCCAATTGAGAATTGGAAGTTATAACAATTGTGTCATCTTCTATATCAAATTTTACTAAGTTAGTATTTCCTTCTTTTCCAACTAGTGAAGCTCTTTCTATAGAATTTAAAAGAATATTTTTATCCACAATAACTGTTGATTTATGTTCTTCTGGAATTATAGAATTATATTTTATAAATTCTCCTTCAAGTAACCTAGATATTATTCTTGTCTCATTAATTGTAAATAATACATGATTTTCATTAAATGTTAATGTTACATCATCATCTTCGCCTAATATCTTAACAACTTCATTTAATGTTTTACCAGGTATTACTGCATTTACTTCGTCATCGAATTCGATACTTTCTTTTTTTAATGCCAATCTATATCCATCTAATGAAACTAAATTTAAGGTTTTATCCTTTGATTCCATTAGAACACCAGTTAATATAGGTCTAGTTTCATCTTGTGCAACTGCAAATATAGTACCTTTTATCATATTTTTTAAACATTTTTGAGCTATGTTTAATTGCTTATTACCTTCTACTGATGGTAAAGATGGATAATCTTCTGCATCCATATGTATTACATTAAATTTAGATTTTTCACATTTTATTTCTATTGAATTTTCAGATATAGATGCTACTTCTACGTCTGAGTTAGGTAGTTTTCTTATAATATCTCCAAATAATCTAGCATCTACAACTAGAGATCCTTCTTCTAAAACTGCTGCTTTTACTTTTGTTTCTATACTTAAATCAATATCTGATCCAGTTATAATAAGAGTATCATTTTTAGCATTAATTAAAATACCTCCAAGTATAGGCATTGTTGATTTTCCTGTAACTGCTTTTTGAGCTATTGAAATTCCTTCTACAAGGGCATTTTTTTCACATATAAATTTCATTGAAATACCTCCTTTTATCCACAACTATATTTATTTATTAATTAAATAAAAGTATATATAAATAATAATAGTAGTAGTAGTAGGGGCTGTGGATATGTTGATAAAACCCCAGAGATACTGTAAATACTACTATTGGGCATAAAATAACTGTGGATAAATATGTTCTTAACTTAGATGTTTTATCCACAGAATTCAGTATAACATTATTGTTTATATTTTATCCACAACTAAATCACAAGTTATTATAAACAGGTTGTGGATTATTTTTTATTTAATTTTTTAGATAAAGATTCTATATCACTTTTTAATAGTGGATCTTTATCCTTATTTAAAGCATCAGATATTTTTTCATATGCATGAATTACAGTAGTATGATCTCTACCACCAAACTCTTCACCTATTTTAGGTAATGAATTATCGGTATTTTTTCTGCAAAGGTACATAGCTATTTGTCTAGGATAAGTGATGCTTTTTGTACGGCGAGCAGATTTTAAGTCTTCTACAGTAACATTAAAGTAGTTCGCTACCATTTCTTGAATATATTCAATAGTAATTGCTTTTGAACTTCTATTAGCGATTATATCTCTTAAAGCTAATAAAGCTAAATCAACGGATATTTCTTTATTAGTAAGAGATGAAAATGCAACTATTCTAATAAGAGCACCTTCTAATTCTCTAATGTTTGATTTTATAGTATTTGCGATATAACCTAATACATCATTAGGTATATCTAAATTTTCTTCATCAGCCTTTTTCTTCAATATAGCTATTCTAGTTTCAAAATCAGGCGGTTGAATATCAGCTATTAGTCCCCATTCAAACCTTGATCTTAAACGATCTTCAAGGGTTGGAATTTCCTTAGGGGGTCTGTCTGAAGATAAAATGATTTGTTTATTTGCATCATGTAGTGCATTAAAAGTATGGAAGAATTCTTCTTGTGTTCGTTCTTTTCCAGCGATAAATTGTATATCATCTATTAGTAATACATCTACATTTCTATATTTACTTCTAAATTCTTCATTAGTATCATCCTTAATAGAGTTGATAAGTTCATTAGTAAACTTTTCAGAAGAAATGTACGCAACTCTAGCTTTGGGATTTTTATTTAAGATGTAGTGACCAATAGCATGCATTAAATGAGTTTTTCCAAGACCAACGCCTCCATATATAAATAGAGGATTATATGCTTTAGCTGGAGATTCAGAAACAGCAAGAGAAGCAGCATGAGCAAATCTATTACTATTCCCTATTACAAAAGAATCAAATGTATATTTTGGATTCAAAACTGCTTGCATGCCATCAGCAGGTGAAGACATTACAATATTTTGTTTAGGAGTCTCAGATTTAGTTATTGCTTCTTCACTACCAATAAGAAATTCAATTTTATATTCTTTATTAGTAGCAACTTTAATTGCATTAATAAGTAAATCCTTATATCTTCCTTCTAAAATTTCACGGGTGAAATCATTAGGTACACTTAATTTTATAGTGTCGCCTGTAATTTCTATAGGACAAATACTTTTTATCCAAGTATTAAAGCTAACTTCAGTAAGCTCATTTTGCATAATTTCTAATGTTTTAGCCCATAAATCATCTAATTGGACTTTCATTGTAATATCCTCCAGTCTAATTTAATAAAAAAAA